>CAYNCG010000012.1:0-146151 GCA_964395845.1 uncultured Isosphaeraceae bacterium
AGCCGCAGGTGCCGGGGGCGATCTTCAGCGGATCGGTCGGGCAGCCGTCGTTGCAGTCAGGCGTGCCGTCAGCGTCGGTGTCGGTGTCGGCGACGCCGCAACCGCAGGTGCCGGGCGCGATCTTGAGCGGATCGGTGGGGCATCCGTCGTTGCAGTCGGGCGTGCCGTCAGCGTCGGTGTCGGTGTCGGCAACACCGCAGCCGCACGCGCCCGCAGCGATCTTCGCGGGGTCAGAGGGGCAACCGTCGTTGGGGTTCGCGACATAGCCGACCGGCTGCGTGCACGCGAGGAGCGTGCTGGCCGGATCACCGGCTCCGTCGCCGTCGGCGTCGAGATACCAGGTGACATCGGGATTGGTCGCGACCGCGATCGACGCCGGCGTCGCGCTACTCACGCAGCCGGAAGTCGGCTGGATGACGACCGCGAAATACGCCGAGGAACCGTCGAAGGGAATCGTGATCGAGGTGCCGGTGCCGACGACGGGGCCGGCGATCGTGCCGCTCCGCCACTCGATCGACTCATCGGCGCCGACGGTGCCGCTCAGCGTGATCGACTGGCCGATGCAGGCCGCAGTCGGTCCGGTCAGGCCGGTTGCCACATTCGTGTAGCTGTTGGGCGCGAAGGCGGTGGGCGCCGAAGCGGTGAAGGTGGAGGAGTTGCGCAGGCCGCCGGCGCCGTTCGGGCAGCGCTGCAGGCTGTGGAGACTTCCGTTGCCACCGCCGTTCTCGTTGATCTGCGGCTGACCGGCGTTCAGCAGGGTGAGGAGACCAGCGTCGTCGGCATCGTCGGTGTCGTAGACGAGCGCGTCGCGCAAGCCGACGAGCGTGAGGGCGGTGCCGTTCGGGAAATCGGAGGCGCTGCCGGTGTAGAGAGCGACCGCGTCCTCGCCGTTCTGCAGGCTGTTGTCGGAGAAGGTGAGCGCGTTCGCGGTGGGCAGGCTGCTGGTGACCGCGGCGTTGCCGAGGACGAAGTAGCCCGAGGCGTTCGTCGACTTGCCGTCGAGATCGAAGGCGCCGTAGCTCACATCGCCGTTGCCGTTCACGAAGACGAGGACCAGGCCGTCGAGCGGCGTGTTGCCGACGCCGCCGTCGTAGAGCTCGATGAACTCCGCCGTGTCGGTACCGGCCTGATCGGCGTCGACTTCGTTGATGGTGACGGGCACGCTGGTCACGACCGCGGTCCATTGGACGGAGGTCGTGCAAACGGTTGCCGACGGAGTGGTCGCGGCGGAGATGCTGACGGCATCCGTACCGGCGGTGCCGTTACTCGTATAGGCGAGCAGGACCTGGCCGTTTGCATCGGTCGTGCCGGCATCGGTCGCGCCGGCGTTCGGGCCACTGGTGACGGTCAGCGTCACAGACGCGCCGACAACCGGGATCGAGCCCGGGTTCTGGACGAGCGTGTAGGTAAAAAATGCGTCGTCGCCGACACTGAGCGACTGCGGCGAGGCGGGGGTGATCGAGCACGCGAAGGTCGCGCCGCCGCCGCAATCGGCGGTGTGCGAACCGAGATTCGAGAAGGTGTCGACGGCGAAGCCGTCCCACTCGACGCTCGGGTCGAAGGCGTTGTTCGAGACGAGATCGCCGGCGCAGATGGTTGACTTCCGCACGAGCGTGTTGTCGGCGGTCGAGGTCAGTCCCGTGCCCCACTCGGTGCCGGGATCGAAGCCGACCTGACCGAACGCGTCGACGACGGTGTTGCTGGCGCCCTTCACGAGGACGATGGCGTCATCGCCGTTGAAGTTGAGGCTACCGTTCGTCAGGTCCGCTGCGGCGAGGATCGTGGCGTTCGAGCTGGTGTTCGCGACGACGAAGACATCGCCCGCCGCGATGGTGCCGGTCAGGTTCAGCGTGAGGCCAGGGGTGCTCGACCCGTTCGAATACTGGAGGAGCTTGTAGCCGCCCGTACCGAGATTCACGGCCGCCCCGGTCCCGTTGTAGATCTCGATTGCCTTGTTGTTCGAGGACCCCTCGATGTACTCGGAGATGAAGAGATCCGCGGCCTGCGCGAACGCCCGCTCGCCAAGACCAAGGGTGAGGCAGGCGATGCAACAGACGATCACCGCGCGGGCGGCGCGCGACAGGGGGCTGGCCACGGATCAATCTCCCGGATCTCGCCGTTGACGCGCGTCCCCGAGTGGGGCGTGCGATCCCGACGGTCTCTCTCTGAAAAGTCTCGGAACACTGGCCTTATGAGCCAGCAAAGGGGAGACTACCGACTGCTCGCGTCGGATCAAGGGGCGAGCAGCGAAGCTCATGAAAGATTCTTCGCCTGCTCGCTCCGGTCGTAGGGATTCGCCCGATGAGGCGATTCATCGAGCGGACGCAAGCGGACAGCGCGCGACTTTGCGGACCTGACGCGTGGGAAGCTGGGCGACATGGAGTGCAGCCCGAGCGCGGAACGCACGCACGCGAACGGGGCAGGCACAACGGGCCAACGACAACGGGCCGCCCCTCGTGAGAGGAGCGGCCCGTTGGATGCTGCGTGGAAGTCACGCGAGTCGCGTGACGACCGGCTTACTTGATCTCGACCTTGGCGCCAGCGCCCTCAAGAGCAGTCTTGAGCTTGTCGGCGTCTTCCTTCGAGAGCTTCTCCTTGACGGTCTTGTTGCCGGCGTCGACGAGGTCCTTGGCCTCCTTGAGGCCGAGGCCGGTCGCGTCGCGGACGACCTTGATGACCTGGATCTTGTTCGCACCGGCGTCCTTGAGGACGACATCGAACTCGGTCTGGGCCGCAGCGGCCGGAGCGGCAGCGCCGCCACCACCACCAGCCATGACGACGGCGCCGCCCGCGGCGGGCTCGATGCCGTACTTGTCCTTCATGTAATCAGCGAGGTCAACAGCCTCCTTGAGGGTGAGGGCAGCGATGCTGTCGCCGAGGCTGGTGATCTTGCTGTCGAAAGTCTTGGTATCGCTCATTGCTATGGAACCTTTCCTGCGGTCATTCCTGCGGGGAGAGGGGCCGGAACACCCGGACCTTTAACTCGCAATGCGAGCCAGTCGCCGCACAGGATGTGAGTGAGTGAGTGAGTGAGAGTGAGTGACGAGGGAGACGAAATCGAACGAACGGGCCAATCACGCCTTCGCGGAGATGGCTTCGCCCTTCTCGAGACGCTCCTGAATCTCCTTGACGATGCCAAGGATCTTCGAGCCCGGGCTCTTCGCCGCGGCAACGACCTTGCCGGCGGGAGCGAGCACGATGCTGACGACCTTCGCGATCGCCTCGTCCTTGGTCGGGAACTTGCTCAGGCGATCGACGCCGGCGGGGCCGTCGAAGTACTCGCCGTCGAGGACGGCGGCCTTGAGCTGGAGTTCCTTGATCTCGCCCGCGGCCTTGACGACCTCGCGGGCGATGTCGACAACCGTCGCATCACCGTAGATGAGGGCGCTCGGGCCGGCGAGGGCCTTGCCGAGCGGCTCAAGCGGGCCGCCCTCGAAGGCCTTGCGGGCGAGGGAGTTCTTCAGAACGGTGACGCGCACGCCCTTCTGGCGGAACGCGGTACGCATCCTGTTGTTGGCGGTGGCCTCGAGACTACGCATCTCGACGACGATGCCTCCGGTGATGTCGCCGAACCGCTTTCGGTACTCGGCGATGATCATGTCCTTGATGGGCTTGCTCATGGGTGTGAAGCCTTTGGATTCTGGTGGGGTTCAGGCCTGGCCGGGTTCGCCGAAGCGATCAGACGGCCACCTGCACGCCGGGCGACATGCAACCGGCGACGACGCACTTCTTGATGTAGGTGCCCTTGGCGGACGCCGGCCGGATCTTCTGGATCACGGCGATGAACGCCTCGAGGTTCTCGCGAAGTGCGACATCGGAGAAGCTCATCTTGCCAATGACGGCGTGCACATTGCCGCCGTCGTCATTGCGGTACTCCTGCTTGCCGGCGGAGTATTCCTTCACCGCCGCGGCGATGTCAGGGGTCACGGTGCCGGCCTTCGGCGAGGGCATGAGGCCCTTCGGACCGAGGACCTTACCGAGCCGGCTGACGACGCGCATCATGTCGGGGCTGGCGATGGCGACATCGAAGTCGAACCATCCGGCCTCGATCTTGGCGACGAGCTCCTCGGCGCCGGCCTCGATCGCGCCGTTCTGCTTCGCGATCGCCACCTTGTCGGAGGGGCAGAAGCAGATGACGCGGGCGGAGCGGCCGATGCCGTGGGGAAGGGAGACGGAACCGCGGATGATCTGGTCGGCCTGCTTCGGGTCGATCCCGAGGTGGACGACGACATTCACGGTCTCGTCGAACTTCGCCTTCTTGAAGCCCTTGACGGTCTTGATCGCGGTCGCCGGGTCCTGAACGGCCTCGGTGGCGATCTTCATGTTGGCCTGGGTGCGCTTGCTGATTGGTCGTGGCATCGGGGGGTTACTCCTCAATGGTCACGCCCATGGAACGGGCAGTGCCAGCAATGGTGCGCATCGCGGCCTCAACACTGGTGGTGTTGAGGTCCTTGATCTTCTCTTCCGCAATCTTCTTGAGCTGGGCCTTGGTGAGCTTGCCGACCTTGTTGGTGTTCGGCGTGCCCGAGCCCTTCTCGATCTTCAGGGCGCTCGCGATGAGCACCGAGGCGGGGGAGGTCTTGATTTCGAACTCGAACGAGCGGTCCGAGTACACGGTGATCACGCAGCCGACGACGCGCCCTTGGAACTCCTTGGTGCGCTCGTTGAACTGCGTGATGAACTGACCCGGGTTGACGCCGTTGGCGCCGAGCGCGGGACCGATCGGCGGCGCCGGAGTGGCCTTGCCACCCGGTGCCATGATCTTGAATTGCTTGGTGACCTTCTTCGCGGCCATGGTGTTTCCTACCTCCCACCGCGCCCCGGCGCCCGAAGGAACCGGCGTGCATCGGGCCGGCCTTTGGCTCGCGATGCGGCGCAGTAGTGCGTGCGGTCTGGGATGTCTCGCATCGCCGCCCTGTCCGCTCAGGGACGGAACGGCGATGCCAACACGGTCGCTCGCGAAGGGGTGACCTTCGACGAGACGAGCCGGGCACTGTAGCGAGAGCCGTCAGGGACCGCAAGACGCGTCCGAGCGGGGTCCGCCGGGGCCGCGATCAGCCCCAGGCACCGAGCAGAATCGCAAGGTCGGCGGCGTCGATCGTGCCGTCGGCGTTCAGGTCCTTGGTGGGGTCGCTGCCGCCCCAGGCACCGAGCAGGATCGCGAGATCCGAGGCGTCCACCGTGCCGCTGCCGTCGAGATCCGGTCCGACGACCGTGCCGCCGCGGGAGAGGTTCGCCCCCGGGATGACCTGCTTCGGGATTCCCGGACCCTGCCAACGGGCGATGACGCCCGCTCCGCCGCCGTTCTCGAAGAACTCGACGCGGAAGGCGTGCTTGCCGGCCTCGAGCCCGACGACCCCGGAGCGCTCGACCATGCCGTGGAGGCCGTCGTTGTCGACCACCTGCGTGCCGTCGATGAAGAGCCGCGAGCCGTCGTCGGACTCGACGAAGAGGGTGTAGAAGCCGGTGGTCGGCACATCCAGCCAGCCGGTGAAGACGGCGCCGACCTCGTCGTTGCGGCCGCTCGAGGCGAACGCGCCGCCGGTGGAGGCGAAGTTGACCTGGGTCACGATGCCCGAGAGGTAGGGGGTGAGCGTCGAGAAATCCGGGAGGACGCTCGGCAGCGAGAGCGCGTAGTAGTCGACATCGATCTTCGCGGTCGTGCCCACGACGGGCGTCGCCGGCAGGAGCGGCAGCACATCGATGGTGACGGTCGCCGTGTCGGTCGAGCCGAGCTCGTCGGTGATCGTGTAGGTGAAGGTGTCGTCGGTCGCGGCGCCGATCGGGATCGCCACGGAGAAGGTCGGGCGTCCGCCCGGAGGCGCCGGCACGAGCGTCACCGCAGCGCCCTGCACGGTCGTCGCGTCGAAGGAGGCGATCGAGATCGCCTCGCAGTTGACCCGCAGATCGTTGAAGAGCGGATCGACGATCGCGACGCTGCCCGCGCCGGCCGTGACCACATCATCCATCGCCGAGGCCGGCTGGGCGCCGCCGCTGAAGTCGCAGGCGGTCGAACTGAGGAAATCGCTCATCGTCGCGATGTTGCCCGGATGGAAGGAGAGCGCGACATTCGTGAGGCCACCCGAGCAGAGGTGGCAGTAGCTCATGATCGTGCCGGTGTTCGCGGCGGAGCAGTCGCCGTTGCCGCAGCCGTCGAGCGGGGGCTCGTAGCTATGCGTATGCGGCGAGCCGAAATTATGTCCAAGCTCATGGGCGTACACCATGATGTCCCAGTTCGCGCCGCTGTTGTCGAGCAGCGGATAGGGAAAGCCGCCGCCGAGGTTCGCGCTCAGTCCGAAGGCAAAATCGCCGCCGCAGAGACCGGGGAGCCAGGCGACGCCGCCGCCGAGCCCGCGCCCCGACAGGAAATGGCCGAGATCGCGGGCCACGCCCGACTCGTTGGCGACCCAGTAATCGCGATATTGAAAAAGCTGATTCGTGGTCGAGGTCTGATCCCACGGATCGCTCGCGCCGTTGGCACCGGTCCAGAGCCGGAGATAGCTGACCCGGAGGCGCACATTCAGGTCGTCGGTGTAGATCTCGCTCGTCGCCGCGGTGAGGGCGAGGGCGTAGGCGGCCGCCGCGTTCGTGTTGCCGTTGAAGAGATTCGCCGTGAACTCCCAGTCGGTGTCGATCGCGATGTCCACCTCACGGCAGGCGTTCGGCGATCCGCCAGCGACGCCACCCTGCGGCTCGCCCCCGGAGACGGGTGGATGGGCGATCTGGTCGGCAGCGCAGAGCGAGCCGGGAGGCGGCAGGAGCGCCGGGTCGGTCATCGCGGCATCGAAGAGGAGCGGCGTGAGGCCGCGGGCCCGCGGGCCATTCGAGACCCAAAGCGTCCGCTCGGGCAGGCTGACGAAGCCGCCGAGCGTCATGCCCTCGGCATCCTCGATGAGGGTCAGCGCCCCCTTCGCATCGGTGCGACCATCGATGCGGAGCGCGAAGGAGCGGAACGAAGGGGCGATCACCGCTTCGGTGACGACGCCGCTGCGGTCCCGACTCGCGACCACCACGCGGGCGTCCGGGGCGAGCGTCGTCTGCGGCTCGCAGTGCACGCGGAGCGATCCGCCTTCCGGGAGCGGGAGATCGAGCGTCGGCGCGAACTCATCGCGCAACGCCGTCAGGATTTCGGCGGGGATGGCGACCGAGCCGGCGGGGAGGGTCGCGGTCGGGGTCAGCGTCGCCTTCGCGCGCTCCGGCGCCTGGCGGGCCGGGCCGTTCGCCCGTTCGGCGGAGGGAAGAACAAGTCCGATGAGAAGGGCGATGGAGGTCGGCGCGGCGAGGCTGAGGAGCATGCCGCAAGTGTGGACCGGATCCGGGCTTGGGGCAATCCCGAAGATGCCCTACGAGCCGCGCTCGAGGACCTCGACCGATCCAAGGAGAAGCCCGAGGTCCGGGGCGTCGATGTTGCCGCTCCCGTCGAGGTCACCGCGACGCGCCAAGGGATCGGCGCTCCCCCAGCGGTCAAGCAGCAACGCAATATCGGTCCGGTCCACGCGCCCGTCGCCGTTCAGGTCGACGGTCGGCACGCGCATCGTGATCGTTCCCTCCACCGGGCGTTCGGCCGCGCCGCCCTCCTCGTCCGCCAGATGGGCGTGCGTCAGGCGATAGCGCGTCGTGTCGGTGCCATCCGCCCCAGGCGGCATCCAGATCCATGCGATGGGCTGGCCATCGGCGTCCTCGCCACGCGTGATCGGAAGCCCGCGATCGCTGCGATCGTCCATGCCGACGAGTGCGAGGGGACCGCAGTTGGTCGCGTCGTCGTTCTCGATCGGTCGCATGCGATGGAGTGCGCCAGGCGCGAGGACGAGGTGATCGGACGCGGCCCACGCGCCGCTCTCCGCACCGCCGAGAAGCGAGCGATCGAGCCGGTCGAGATGGGACCAGATGTCGGCGATCGACTCGTCGCGCAAGCGTCCGTCATCGAGCGGCGTTCCGCTCGCACCCGCCGCGATCGCGATCGCTTCGACGAGCGCCAAGGCAATGCTTGCCTCGTCGCCATCCTCCGCGAGGGCGATGCGCCCGGTCGCCTCCTCCGAACAGAGCGAGGCGCTCGACGGTTCGGTAACGCCGGCGGAGCGCGGTCCGAGGACGAGGAGAAGGTCAATCGTGCCTCGGCGCAGATCCTCGGCGCCCGTGGCGTGGGCGGCATCGGATGCGTCGAGGGCCAGCGTGCGGAGCCGCACGCGCAGATCGAGCGATTGGGCGGTCACAGCGCTCGCTGCGGTGACGAGCGACTGGGTGAACCGTTCGGCGGCGAAGGCGTCGGACCCGAAGCGGCGTTCGAGCTCCGCTCGGTCCCAGAGGATGCCGAGATCGATGACGCGACAGGTGTTCGCGTGCGGCTCCCGCGCGGGGCTGAGCGCTGCGAGGGAGAGGGCCACGAGCGCCGCGACGCGCGTGGGCAGTCGTTCGGCTCGCCGCGCGGTCAGGCGGCCTCCTCGTCGAGGGCGAGCCTGCAGAACATCTCCACCCCGAGCGGGATCGCATCATCGTTGAAATCAAACAGCGGATGATGGAGCGCCGGCATCGCGCCACCCGGCTTGCGGAGGCCAAGGGCGAAGAAGCAGGCCGGGACGCGCTCGGCGTAGAAGCTGAAGTCCTCGCCGCCCATGACCGGACGCTCGAGCGGCTGGTTCCGAGCGGCGCCGAGCACGCGGGTCGCAAGGCGATTGAAGCGAGCGGTCTCCGCCTCGTCGTTCGCCGTGACCGGATAGCCGCGGGTATAGGTCGCCTGGGCGGTGCATCCGTGGGCCTCGGCGACGGCACGGCTGATCTCGCCGATCCGTCGTTCGACGAGATCGCGGGTCGCGGCGGAGAGGGCCCGCGCGGTGCCCGTCAGCGTCACGCTCGGCGGGATGACATTCATCGCGCTGCCGCCGTGGAAGGTCGTGACGCTCACGACGGCGGGCTCGAGCGGATCGACATTGCGGCCGAGAATCGACTGCAGCGCGGTGACGATGGCCGCGCCGGCGACGATCGGGTCACGCGAGTAGTGGGGGAAGGCGGCGTGCGCACCCTCGCCGCGCACGATGATCTCAAGCCGATCGGAACAGGCGAAAAGCGGTCCCGGTCGCGTGCCGACGGTGCCGACATCGAGCGACGGCCAGCCGTGCAGGCCGTAGATCCGCTCGACCTTCGGCCCGATCACCGTTCCGTCGAGACAGCCGTCCTCGCACATGCGGCGGCCGCCGGCGCCGCCCTCTTCGGCAGGCTGGAAGAGCAGCGTGACGGAGCGCGGCAAACCCGACTCCTTCGCGATGCGGGCAAGGACGCGGGCGGTGGTGAGGAGAATCGTGGTGTGACCGTCGTGGCCGCAGGCGTGCATGCGCCCGGGGATCGTCGAACGCCATGCCTGCGTGCCCTCCTCGTCGATCGGCAGGGCGTCGATGTCGGCGCGCAGGGCGATCGCACTCGCCGTGTTCCTTCCGGCGAGATGGGCGAGCGTGCCGGTGCCGCCGGCGAGACCGCCGCGAAAGGGGACGCCGGACTGCGTGAGATGGCCGCGGATGACATCCGCCGTGCGCCGCTCCTCGTAGCCGATCTCCGGATGCATGTGCAGATCCCGACGGCACGCAATCGCGGCGGGAAGCTCTTCGGCGATCAGGGCCCGGAGTCGGTCGGATGCGATCATGGCGGAAGAATAGCGGATCGCCGAGCGCGGCTCCGCCTGCCGAAGGCGTTGCTAGCATGACCGCATGCCCACGCCCAACGGGCGAATCAGCCGCAGGAGCGCGGCCTGCGCGCTTGCCCTCGTCATTCCAGCGCCCTCGATCGGTGCGCTCGCATCCTTCTGGCTCGTTCCCGGGCCGATCGGTCTCGCGATCTACGCCCTCGGCAAGGCGGTCCTCTACCTGACGCCGGCGCTGTGGAGCCGGTTCGTGGACGGCGAACCATGGAGCCTCTCGCGGCCGTCCCGCCGCGGCTGGGGAGCCGGCATCGGATTCGGCCTGCTGGTGAGCGCCGCGATCCTCCTCCTCTGGCTCGCGATCGGCGACTCCGCCTTCGACCTCGATCGATTTCGAACGATCCTGACGGAGAACGGCCTCGCCGAACCGACGCGGTTCATCCTTGCCGCGGCATGGCTTTCCTTCGTGAACGCATTGCTTGAGGAATATGTGTTCCGTTGGTTCATCACGACCCGGTTCGACGCGCTCCTTCCCGCAACCGGGCGTGCTCGCGCCGCCGCGGTCCTCCTGCTCTCCGCGTTCGCCTTCACGCTGCATCACATCATCGTGCTCGCCCACTACCTCCCGCCGCTCATGACCCTGCTGGCCTGCACCGGCATTTTCGTCGGCGGTCTCTTCTGGTCATGGCTCTACCGGCGTGCTGGCTCGCTCTGGCCGGCGTATGTGAGCCACGCGATCGTCGACATCGCGGTGATGGTCGTCGGATATCTGACGCTTTTCTGATCCCACGCCGCGAGGGAACGGGGCGACTTCCGCGGAAGGGGGGTTTCAGGTACGCTTCGGGGCTTTCCCAACGGGCGTGTCCGCCCGCGCGGTCTCCTTGCCGGTCTCTCACCCACACCCTCCTCCAATGGCTTCCCCGACCGACATTCGCCACCGCAACGTTGCCATCATCGCCCATGTCGACCACGGCAAGACCACCATGGTGGACGCGATGCTCCAGCAGTCGGGGGTCATCAAGTTCACCGAGGGCGGACAGGACTGCGTGCTCGACTCGAACCCGCTCGAGCGCGAGCGAGGCATCACGATCCTGGCGAAGAACTGCGCCGTGACCTACACGCTGCGCGAAGGGCCGCGACGCGGCGAGGTCTACCGCGTCAACATCATCGATACGCCGGGCCACGCCGACTTCGGCGGTGAGGTGGAACGCGTCCTCCGCATGGCCGACGGCTGCCTGCTGCTCGTCGACGCGGCCGAGGGCCCGATGCCGCAGACGCGGTTCGTGCTGTCGAAGGCCCTCGAGCTCGGGCTCCGCCCGATCGTCGTGGTGAACAAGTGCGATCGTCCCGACGCCCGCATCGACGCCGTCATCAACGAGGTCTTCGATCTGCTCGTCGATCTCGGCGCGCCCGACGAGGCCCTCGATTTCCCGATCATCTACGCCTCCGGCCGACAGGGCTGGGCGTCGCGCGACCTGAACGACCAGTCGCGCGGCGTGGACGATCTCTTCCAGACGATCGTTGACCGCGTCCCCGCGCCGAAGGACGACGCGACCGCGCCGCTCCAGATGCTCGTGACGAGTCTCGACTGGTCGGAGTATGTCGGCCGCATCGCCATCGGCCGGGTCTTCGCGGGCGTGCTCGCGAGCGGCCAGCAGGTCGGCGTCTGCAAGTCGGATGGCGGCGTGAAGCGCGTCCGCGTGCAGAAGGTGAACCGCTTCGAGGGGCTCGGTCGCCGTGAGGTCGAGCGGATCGAGGCAGGGGACCTCTGCGCGGTCGAGGGCATCGCGGACATCGACATCGGCGACACGATCGCCGATCTCGAGCGCCCCCGTCCGCTGCCGCGCGTGAAGGTGGACGAGCCGACGCTCCACATGGTCTTCCGCATCAACGACGGTCCCTTCGGCGGACAGGAAGGCAAGTTCGTCACCAGCCGCCAGATCTGGGAGCGCCTCGAGAAGGAACTCCAGTCGAATGTCGCGCTGCGGGTGAGCCAGGGCGACACCTCCGACGAGTTCCATGTCAGCGGCCGAGGATTGCTCCATCTTGGCGTCCTCCTCGAGAACATGCGACGCGAGGGCTATGAACTCACCGTCGGCAAGCCGGAAGTGATCGAGCGTGAGATCGACGGCGTCATCTGCGAGCCCTTCGAGCGGCTCTCGCTCGATGTCGAGAGCACGGGCATGGGCGGCGCGCTCGAACTCCTCGGCGCCCGCGGCGCGGAGATCCTCACCATGGAGGCCCGCGGCGAGCGCATGCACATCGAGGCGGAGATTCCCGCACGCGGCCTCATCGGCCTCCGGACGCGCATGCTCAACGCGACGGGCGGCGACGCGGTCATGCATCACACTTTCTCGGCCTACAAGCCGCGCCGCGGCGAGCTGAAGAAGCGCCAGAATGGGGTCATGATCGCCATGGAGGCCGGCCGCGTCACCTCGCACGCGATCGAAGGACTCGCCGATCGCGGGGTGATGTTCGTGCGACCCGGCGAGCAGGTGTACACGGGGCAGATCGTGGGCGAACACAATCGCGACAACGATCTCGTCGTGAACGCGACGCGCCTGAAGCAGCTCACGAACTTCCGCGAGACGAGCAAGGAAGCGACGATCGTCCTCAAGGCCGCCCGCATCTACAGCCTCGAGTCGGCGATCGAGTACATCGAGTCGGATGAACTCGTCGAGATCACGCCGACCAGCGTTCGCATTCGCAAAAGAATTCTCGAAGAGAACGCCCGCAAGCGAGCGGAACGCGCCGAGCGCGATCGCGAGACGGCGCAGGCGTAAGCGGGGGTTTGCAGCTCGAACGCTAGGCGTCTTCCGAGCGACCGATGCTGCTTGCATGTCGCAAATGCGACATCGCGCGACGCGTCAACGACAGTTGCGGACGCAGGGCGGAGCAGATGGGCGCGCATCGTCCGTTCGGCGTTCGCATTCGCGCTGCGCCGCTCCAGCCTCGGCGCGGGCGGACCGATCTTTCGGCCGCATGTCCCGCGCCTCGGAACAGGACCCCGTCATCGAACGACTCGGCGGCTGGCGCTCGCCGGTCGGCGGGAGCGGGCCGGCCGCGATGCGCATCGCGCGCTATCGCATCCTTGGTCTCCCGGCGGAGTGGGATCTTCGGGGGACTTCCTGGTCATTCCCAGCGTCGCTGGCCGAACGGATCGAGATCCGGCCCGAACTCTGGGATCCGCTGCGAGCGTCCGAGAGCCCGGACGAGGCGATGCGCGAGCGGCGATGGACGCTTCTCTTCGCCGACCGGGATGCTCTCGCTCCGCCGGATGATGGGTTGCGTCGGTGTGGCGGCAGCAGCACGCGGACCCAGGCGGAGACGATTCTTGCCCATCATCCGGCGTTCTGCGCCGCGATCGCGGCCCGCGCGGCCGCGAAGGAGCCGCTACTCGTGACGATGGGCGGATTGGCGACGCCCTGTCTCGCCGTCGGCGTCCCGCTGTCCATGCCAGGCCACGATGGGCCGGAGCGGCGCTCGCATCTCGTCGCGGCAGCCGCGCCGCCGCCGGGCGTCGGGCCCTACTGGGAGGAGGAGATCCGCGCCGCGCTCCTCACCGCGGTCGGCGCGTGGGGTGCGACCGTGGCGGAGAGCGACGGCGTTCCCGTCGAGATCCACGGCGGCTGGTGGGGCTGTGGCCGCCTCGGAGGCAACCCCGAACTCATGATCACGATCCAGGTGCTCGCCACAGCGCTGACCGGCGTCGAGCGGCTGGTTCTCTCGGTGCGTGACGCCGCCGGCGCTCAACGCGCCGGCATTGCTCGTCGCGCGGCCTGCGAACTCATCTGCCTGTTGCGCGAACGGCGCGACGGCGCGGTGCGGGCGAACGATCTGATCGATCATCTCCTCGCCCGCCGCTTCTGTTGGGGCATTCCGTCAGCCGGCTGGCGCCGTCGGTGCGGCTGAGCTAGGGACGGCGTTCGCGGGTGCGCTGCCGCGCGCAGGGTTCGCCGTGGCGTCAAAGACCTGAAACGCATCCGCGAGCAGGACGCCGTCCTTCCACGGCCCGACGATCGCGACCATGCGGTTGCCGGTGTTCGTGACATCGGCGTGCAGGCATCCGCCGAGCTCCGGTCCACGCACGGCGACGGTCGCTCCGGTCGCCGGATCCCAGGTGAGGACGGTCTGCGTCAGATACTCGGTCATGAAGAGACGCGTGCCGTCGGCGGACAGCTCGACGCCAAGGGCTGAGCTCGAGATGTTCGGCGTGATCTCAACGCGTCCGCGCTCGGCGAGCGTGACCGGATCGAGCGTGCGGATCGCCTTCCATCCAGCGGGCGTCTCGACGAACGCGACGACCGGAGCGAGGCGCGACCACGCGGCCGGGCCGGCGGGAAGCTTCGCCCGTCCCGTTTCCTTGCCGCTCGCGGCCTCGACGGAGGCGACGACCATCGAGCGGGTGTTCGGGGTGCCTGGCGGGCTCGGCGGATCGCGGAAGGTGATCCCGAGGATCTGGCCGCGCACCACCGCGAAGGCTGACATCGCCGGACCCTGCACGGTGCCGAGATGGGCGCCATCGACGAGGCTGAAGCGGCGAATCGTGCCGTCGGCGGTCACGACGACAAGCGAACGGTCGTCGAGGACGAAGGCGTCGCCGCGACCGGCGAGGTCGCCGTCGATCGTCGCCCGCAGCCGGCCGCTCGGCATCTCGTAGATCAGAATCGGCGTGTCGGGTTCGGCGCGCAGAATGACGCTTGCGCCGTCCGGGCCCTCATCGAAGGTCGTCGGTGGGCGCTGGATCGCGATGGTCGTGATCGGCTCCGAGATCGCCGCGGTCGTGCAGTCGAAGGTGCGAAGTTCGATCCGACCCTCGCGTGCGGCAAGGAACGCGGCGTGTGGCGTGGCCGAGAGTGCGACGACGAAGCTCGGGCTGCCGACCGCAACGCCATCCACCGGCGCATGGATCGTCGCCGGCACGCGCAAATCGGGGCGATCGACGAGCAGGGGGCGCACCGGTCCGATCGCCGCGGGATCGACATCCTTCCAACTGGTGCGGCCCGCCGTGCCCGCCGGCGGTGTGGCCGATGGTGTGACCGATGGTGTGGCCGGCGGCGTGACCTGTCCTGCGCCGGCCAGGTTGCTCGTGGCGAGCGTCGGCAGGAGCGCCGACACGAGGAACGCGAGATGGCATGCGCTGCGCTGCGGGCTGCGGAGGAGCGATGCGTGGTCGGGTGTGCGGGTCATGCGAGGAGGAAAGAGAAGGGTACGCCAAGCGTCGGCGCGGGGCGCGGGCTCGCGAGGCGCGGTACACTGACGTGCCCGTCGGATGGCATGTCTCGGCCGAGAAGCGTACTCGGCCGGACGCGTCGTTCGCACGCGTGGACGCGCCGCGAGCGAACGCCCGCGGGCAGTTCGGGCGGCTTCCCCTTATGGCCACGATCGTTCAGAAGTTCGGCGGTTCGAGTGTCGGCGACGCACAGCGCATCCTGCGCTGCGCCAAACGCGTCGCCGAGACGCGGGCCGCCGGGCACGATGTCGTCGTCGTGGTGAGCGCCATGGGCGACACGACCGACGATCTCATCGCCTTGGCCGAGTCGATCACCCCGGAGCCCGATCGCCGCGAGATGGACATGCTCATGGCGACCGGCGAGCAGGTCTCGGTCGCGCTCATGGCGATGGCCCTCCAGAAGCTCGGCGTGCCGGCGATCTCGCTCACCGGCGGCCAAGTCGGCATCCGGACCAACGATGCCCATCGCCGGGCCCGGATCACGGCGATCGACGCGGTGCGCATGCGACAGGAGTTCGCCCTTGGGCGCGTGCCGGTCGTCTGCGGGTTTCAGGGTACGGCGCCGAACGGCGACATCACGACCCTTGGACGCGGCGGTTCGGACACGACCGCGGTCGCCCTCGCGGCGGCCCTTGAGGTCGCGAAGGACGGCGGCTACTGCGACATCTTCACCGATGTCGATGGCGTCTACACGGCCGACCCGCGGATCGTGAAGAACGCCGCCAAGCTCAAGGCGATCAGTTACGAGGAAATGCTCGAGCTCGCCGCGCTCGGCGCCGGCGTCATGCACGCCCGGGCGGTGATGTTCGGCGAAAAGTACGGCGTTCCGATTCATGTGCGGCACAGCCAGAAGCCGGACACCGGAACCATGATCACGGACGAGCGGTCCGCGCGAGAGATGCACGGCAGCCAGCTCGGGGAGAACAAGCGTATGGAAGACATCGTCGTCGTCGGCGCGGCCCTCAAGCCCGATCTCGGTCGCGTCAGCCTGCGCCGCATTCCGAACCATGTCGGCGTGCAGGCCCAGATCTTCGATCGCATCGCCAAGGCCAGCATCATGGTCGACGACATCGTCCAGACCGAGTTCGGCGACATGGCGTCGATCTCGTTCACGGTTGACCACGCGGACCTGGCGGATGTGAAGATCGCCGCGTCGCAGGTGCTCGATCAGCTCGGGACCGGCGAGTTGGCGATCGAGATCGGCCTCGCGAAGGTCTCGGCGGTCGGGACGGGCATGAAGAGCCACACCGGCGTCGCGAGCCGGATGTTCCGGGCGTTGGGTGAGGCCCAGGTGCCGATCCACAACATCACGACAAGCGAGATCAAGATCAGCTGCATCGTGCCGAAGGAGCATGGCCAGCGGGCACTCCAAACGGTGCATGACGCCTTCAACCTCGAGCTGGGCGATCAGGTGACCCCCGAACAGCAGACCGACGCGGCCCCTTCCGCACGGGCCGCCGACCGGGTCAAGGTCTCATAATGCCTGTTACGTAAAACCGCTCGCGCGAACGGTCGACAGGCGACTCGGCAGCAGGCTGTATATCGGCCACTGTACCCCGAACCCCGCAATTTGCCAGCCTTGCCCGGTCGGCCCGGTTCAAATCCATAGCCCGCCGCTCCGCAAGAGCACGCCGCGGCGACACTTGCGTACGCCAGCCCGCGGTATTCCAGGCGTGAGAGCCGAAGGTACAGGTCTGCCACTGGCCCCCGTTGGCTTTGAAGATGCACCACATAGGACGGTGATTGTGTAGCGACGCACTACACAATCAAGCGGGAGTTATGGTCGACTGGCGAATTGACGGGGACGCCGCGCGTAATTGACGCGGACGACGTAGCCAAAGTCGGCCATCCGGGCGGGAATCCAGCCGAAGCGGAGCCAGCCGGGCGAGCAGCTCCGACATCGCGCAACGGGAGCCGCTCGCCTGGGTGCCGAGACGACCAGGACCGCGGCCGCTCGAGGGCCGCTATACGCCTCGCAGGCCGCTCGGCAGGTTCCGAGGGACGGACGGCCGCCGAAGCGGCCGAGCGTGCAGCGGACGCCGTCGTAGTGGCCGCAACGACTCACGAGACGGTGACGCTTCCCGGGTCAAGGTCAAAGATGAACGGCGAAGCGGGAAGACCGCCGACGCCCTGGCAGAACGGCCCAGCGTCCGCGGCCGGTATGCAGGTCGACCAGAGCGAGTCGAGCGCGTACGTCTCTTCGGGCGGGCAGGTCGTCGGCCCAGTCGCCGCCACATACACGGCATTCATGATGCCGGTATCGCCGAAGCCGCATCGGCTGTAGCTCGAGAAGTCGACGAGCATCCGCACGGATAGCGACACCTTCCAGGTGCCTCGACTCGGCAAAGTGACCGCGATCACGGTCGCGGACAGCGTGAGCTTGAGCGTATGCGCCGTCGCGACGTCGTCGCAATCGGTGATAGGGACCGACAGCTCGACGTCGCCGCGGTACGGGCAGCCGAACGCGCCGACGTCCTGGGTGCAGACGATCGCGACACCCGCCGCGGTGAGCGTGGCTTTCGCCCACAGGGACGGATCGTCCTCGCAGTCGCAGCCGAAGCCGACGGATATCTCGCCGTCGAAAGTGACGGTCACGGCCGAGACGCCGCAAGCGCAGTCGCCGACGTCGCAGCAGTCGTCGCAGGCCGCGCGGTGATAGCCGGTCATAGCCTCAGCTCGTCGATTCGCTTGGCGACGGCGAGATCGAGGCCCGCACGAATGGAGGTGCGCGCGGCCTTGAGCGCCTCGGCGAGCTTCGCGTCCTCGCCCTTCGCCTGATCGATCGCGCGAACGAGCTGACGACCGACGCGAACGTCCTTACCTACGGCCGCCCAAGTGCCGAGAGCGCCGCCGACGAGCGAGAGGAGCGTCGCGCCCCAGGCGGGAAGCGGCGTTAGGCCGACGGCCGCGCCGATCGAATCGGTAACGACCTTCGTCTCGGCCTCGGCCTGGTCCATCCTGGCGAAGAGCTGCTGGAGCTGCTCGCCCTGCTCGCGAGCCTCGAGGAGCCGCTCGACGACCTGGGCGTGCAGGCCGTCGGGCGCGTCGGGAGACTCGAGGACTTCCCGCTCGAGCTGCTCGAGACCCTCGATTCGATCAGCGGAAAGGTCGACGGCAGCCGCTCGTTCGGCGGGCGCGAACGGGAGGGTATCGCACGCACTCGAGGCGAGGACGAGCGAGAGAACAACGACGAGAACGGCAGCGAGGAACGGGCGAGAGGTGGTCATTCGTTATCCCTGGTGAGAGTGAACTCGGTACGCAAACGAGCCTGCTCGAGCTCGACCGCCTCGACGCGCTGCGTGAGACGGTCGACGGCGCGGACCAGGCGAGTAGCGACCCAGCAGAAAAGGCCGAAGAGCGACGAGCCGAGAGCGCAGATAAGCGTCCCAGCGATCGCGAGGCCGAGGGTGAAGAGATCGGCGTTAGCGAGAGTCATGCGAGCAGCTCGCTTACTCGCTCAGCGGACAGAAGCCCTTGGTCGATCGCAAACTGAAAGCCCTGGATCGTGCGAGGGTCGTCGACGACGATCCGCTCAGCGGACGCTAGCGTCAGTAGCCAGACGTTGACGGCGATCGACTGGGCAGCCGCGGCGAATATCGCGGCCTTCTCCGCATCGGTGAGAAGGCCGCCAGGGCCGATCAGCTCGAGCGGCGTAAAGCTGCGAGCCTCGCCGACGGCGGCCGGAGGCGAGAACGAGACGCCGTCGAACGACCAGCCGATCCCGACCTGGTCGTGCGCCGGAGACTCGAGCAGGACGCCGTCGACGTCGAGCGGAGCCGCGCCGGAGACGCGGAGGACGTTGGTAACGGTCGAGCCGCCCTCGAGAACTGCGAAGCGCATCAATAGAACCTCAGTTTGAGATAGCCGTCGCCGCCGTCGCCGCCGTCGCCGGAGCTGTGCGAGGCATTCGTCGAGCGGAGCGCGCCGCCGCCGCCGCCGCCGCCAGCTCGACGGCCGTCCGCGCCGTCGCCCGCGTTCCCGGCGTTGCCGGATCCGCCGCCGCCGCCGCCGCCGCGGCCGCCCGAGCCAGTGTCGGCAGCTTGGGAGCCGTCCGCGCCAGCGCCGCCCGCAGCGCCGCCGCCGCCGAGCGAGTCTGAGCAGTCGTCAGAGCTTCCAGTGCCGCCAGCACCGCCCGAGCCGGTGCCGCCGCCGCTGGTGACGCCAGCGCCGCCGCCGCCGCCGCCGCCGCCAAACTTCCCGCCGCCGCCAGAGCCGCCCGTAACGGTTCCCGACGACAAGCCAGCCAAGCCAGGCAAGCCGGAGCGGAACCCGCAGAAGGACGCAAACGCGCCGTACGACCGCACACCCGCGCCGCCGCCATAGCCGCCCGGAAAGGTAACGACCGTCGTCGCGAGCGCTACGAGCGTCGTCGAGCCGCCAGGCGAGCCGTCGTTGCCGTTCGCCGTCGCGTTGCCAGGCTTGCCCGCGCCGCCAGGACCAGCAGCGCCGATGAATACCGAGAACGTCGTCGACCCAGCCGTCCAGCCCAACTCGGCGAGCGAGTAGACGACTCGCCCGCCCTGGCCGGCCTGGCCGGCCTGGCCGCCAAGCGCCGCGCCCGTCGTCGCGGTATTGCCCGACGCGCCGCCGCCGCCCGCGCCCGCGCCCTCCATCTCGACGACCTGAGCGCCAGCGGGAACCGTGCAGCTCGTCGTCGTGGTCGTGTAGAGCGTCTCAGCGCCGAGCGCCGGAGTAGTGTCGTTGTTGGTTCCCGCGGTGAACGTCGCCGGACGAATACGCGCGACCTCTCCCGCAATGTCGTCGAGCGCCGTCGCGACGTCGCCAGCTCCCCAGGACGAATCGTCCTGGATCTGGCTCGCGGCGTAATCGTCGGCCTGGGCGTCGACTGTGCCGGTGCGACCGAACACCGACGAGACGGCCCCCCCGCTTCCGCTCGAGCTGGCGATGACGACGCTAACGACGATCGCCTCGACGGTGACGCTAACCAGTATGGGCGTAGTCATCCTGGGAGATCCTTGAGCGTGAGGCGACCATGAAACAGGACAGGCTTGTCAGCCGCCGACGGTGCGCGGAGCGAGTAATTTAGGACGCCAGCCTCGAGGCCGGTCGTCGGGATGTTCACCTCGCCGGAGCCGGTAGCGCCGAGCGTGATCCCCGCGCCGACGGTGCGAGAGAACGCGGGCGCGGCGTCGGGCGCGTCGTCGACGTAGCTCCCGTCGCAGACGAGGCCCCAGCCCGAGATATCGACGGCAGGCCCGCCGACGCCCTCGGTGACGGTGAACGAGAAGGCGACGGACTCGCCGACGAACTTCGAGACGTTGACGGGTTCGGACGGTGCGATAGTGGTCATGTGCATTCCCCGTCGATGAGCGCTTTGGTGATGAGCCAGACAAGCGAGCCGTCGGTACGGACCCAGGCCTCGAGCCAGACGTATCCGGTGAGAGGCTTAGGCTCGAAGCTGCCCGGAAGGTTGGCGACTAGCACGCCGTTCGCGACGGTGGTCGCGTTGTTGTCGCCCTCGGCCAGGTTGAGCGCCTCGCCGGTAAGGCCGTCGCTCTTGAGCTGGAAGACGTTGCTCGGCGTAATCTCGCACTCCTGGAACTCGTAGAGCCAGCGGAAGGTCGCGCCGCCGATAGCGGTCGAGCTGGTGATCTTCGCGGGCAAGCGAAGCCGCTGCCGACGCTCGGTGCGCCCAGCCTGGAGCGACGAGAGGCCGACGGGATTCGCCCGGAGCTGCTCGCACGTGCGGATCGTTCGCTCGAGTAGGACGCTCATGGGTAGACGTACTGGCCCTTCTCGGCCCGGTGTTTGCGGAAGTCGGCGAGCGCCCCTGGCGTCCCCCAAATCGCGTTGAAGTCGACCGAGCTACTGTCGCCTCGCCCCCACTTGACCGACGTCGCGCGGCCGTCGCTATCGAGCTTGACGCCGCCGTTTGGATCAAGGTCGGCGAGCTGCTCGAGGTGGTAGATCGGCGAGTAGCGGAAGCGAAGCGTCGACTCGAAATATTCGTCCTCGATGTGAGGGTCGGCGTACTCGGTGCAGAGAAGCGTCCCCTTCGGCCAGCCGAGGAAAGGCTGAGAGTTGAGATAGCCGACGAACGCTTGCGCATCCGTCCAGGTCACGCCCTTGCTCACCTGGTAAGTGTCGAGCGTCGTCGTGACGACCAGCTCGCCGCCTGGCACCAGGACGTCGCGAGGCTCGCCGCGCTCGTCGATGGACGTCGAGCCGATATCGGTGCCTGGGAGCGAGAACGGGTCGGCGGGATAGGTGGCGCCGCTCAGCTCGCGATAGACCTTGACCTGCATCTGCCCGGACACGAACGCGCCCAGGACGGGGAGCCACACGCCGCCAGGCGTCCCCCCCGTCGGATAGTCCGGATCGAAGCAGTATCGCGTAGAGGCCGAAGCGACGACGGTCAACGTACCGGCCTTCTCCGACACCTGGAAACGTCGGAAGCGAAGCGTCTGGCGCACGGTCGCCGTCGAGAACGTGCCGAATGCGGGCGCTCCCTTCTTCGGGAGGACGCCCGCGGCCTGGAGCGCCTCGAAGTCGTCGGTGCCGAGCTTGTAGAGGACGCCGCCGTCGTTCGCCTGGACGGTGTAGATCCTGGCGAGCGTGGTCTGAGATGCGACCCCGCCCTGGTCCAGGTGGTCGACGTACGTCACGGTGTAGGAGACGGGCATTAGCGAGCACCTCGGCCGAGGCCGCCGAAGAGTTGACGGAACTGCGAATCGCCGACGGCCTCGAGGATCGCCCGCACGTTTGAGATGTCGCGAGCCTGCGCGTCGGGCGCGATCGCCTCGCCGATCGCGAGGCCGATGTCGGTACTCATTCGCTCGAGCGCGACGGCGGGCGATCCGAGCGAGTTGTCGGGGCCGGAGGCGAAGAGTTGCGACGAGCGACTCGACAGAAGCTGATTCGCGGCCGAGCCGTATCCAGCCACAGCGCCGCGAGCGACGGAGACGGCGGAAGCGAGCGCAGACTGAGAGCCAGCCCCTCGACTCGCCTCGCCGAGGAAAGTGTCGCTCAGCGCCGAGGCCGAGCCGCGCTGTTGAAGATCCTTCGCAGCGGGAGCGAACGCGGCAAGCGAGGCCGCAGTCGTCGGCGAGAGGCCGGAGGACGCGAGAGGCGTCCCGTCCTTGCGGAGCGACTCGAGAGCGGCGACAGCTCGCTCGGAGGCGGACGCCAAGCTATTCACGGTGCGATCGACGACGCTGAGCGCCGAACTCACCGCGCCGACGACGCCGAAGCCGCCAGCGCCCAGGGAAAGAACGCCTCGGAGCTTCTCGAGGCCGCCTTTCATGCCCTCGACGCGCTGGGCGAAGCCGTCGACGGAGCGCTCGGCGCGCTTCATGCCCGCCTCGAGGTTCCCCGTCGTCGCGGTGACGTCGACGTTGACGCGAGAGATCCGACTCATAGCCTCACCTCCCGAATGGACTCGGCGACAGCATCCTCGACCATGCCTCGAAGTCGGCCAGCGTGCAGGACGCCAGCCTTGTAGATAGCGCCGGTCCCCGGTACGCGACTCTTCGCTTTGGTCGACTGCCCGCGGCGTCGGCCGGACTTGGCGATGCCGCCAGGCGTGAAGCCGCGCTCGGCCAGGTGCATGCGCCAGCCCGCGCCCAGGTAGTCGCGGCCGAGTCTTTCCTTCTTCGCCTGGAGCCGGTCGAGCCGTCGGCCGCTCCGACGCTGGACGCGGCCGCCGACGGCCGCCCAAACCGTATTGCGGTATCGACGCACGCGGACGCCGAGGGAGCGGCGCAAGCGACCCGTACGCTTCGGCAGCAGAGGCCCAGCCGTTCCGACGACGAGTTTCGACCACTTCCGGAACGTCGCGACGTAGATCCGCTTCCGCGTCTCCCTGGGAAGCCGCTCGAGCGCCTCGGTGATCTTCCGCAGGTCCGCGGCGTCGACCTTGACGGTAAAGAGCGACGAGCCGCCAGGAGCGGAGCGGCCGACCGAGCGCGAGGCGCTCGAGCGGCGGGAATTGGAGCGCTTAGCGAGTCGCATGCGTGAGAGTCTCAGCCTTGCGGCGAGCGAGGCGCTCGACCGCGTCGTCGAAGCCGGGAAGGCGAGGGTCGAGGGACGTCGCCCAACTGGCGGGCGAGTCGAGGAGCTGGTGAGGACTCAGTCCGAAGGCCCGCGCGAGCCGGACGACGGCGCGCACGGTCGCGGAGGGTTTGCGGCCTCTCGATAGACCTGGGCGATAGCTTCGTCGAGGAGGACGGCGAGATCGGCGGGCAGAGTGTCCAGCTCGGAGGCCCCGAAAAGCCGACAGCCGTCGGCGTCCATGCAGTGACGCTCGACCAGCTCGTCGAGCTTGCCGCCGCGGAGCAGCTCGGCCCAGGTCGGACGCCGAACCAGGACGGTAACGTCGCGATAGCGGACCTCGAGCGGAGAGCCTCGAGCCTGGTCGATCGCGTGGTGAATGTCGGAATAGGTACTCATGAGGTGACCAGCGTCTCGGTATTGCGGCCGTTGATCGACCAGGGACCGTCGGACGTCCAGTTAGCGGTCGCCTGGACATACTGCCCGTTGCTGAACGTGATCGCGAAGTCGGAGAACTTCGCACTACCCGACCAGACAGCGCCGGAGAGCCAGGTAATCGACACGGCGATCGAAGCGCCAGCCGCGGCGATCTGGTCCTCGATGAGCGTCTGGTCGGCCTTGTCGAAAACGAGCGAGACGGAGCCGGAGGCCCGCCAGGTGCCGTAGTAGTTGGTCGCCGAGAGCAGCTTCGCCCGCGGAAGCTCGACGACGTCGCGCGACTCGGTCGCCGTGCATTCGATGACCTCGACGAGCTGAGCGAGAGAGCCGCCAATCTTCATCGAGGAGGTAACGCTCATTCCAGCCATGGATTCACCTGTAGAGAAGCGTAAGAGAGACGGTGGTCTGCGCGTCCTGGCGAGCCTCGCCCTCGCCTGGGACAGGCTCGAGCGTCTCTTTCGTGGTGCGCGTGAAGCCGACGTAACGATGCGACGTCGAGCCGACGTTTGAGTTGAGGGTCGCGTCGAAGAGCGCCGTAGCCGCGGCCTCGGCGATCGCGTCGGAGTCGGGCGCGGTGTTCGCGAGGCCGATCAGCTCGACGACAGTCTCGCGAAGCGAGCCGGAGGCGGTCACGTCGCGAGACGGCATGCAGCGATAGACGAGCGCGGGCACTTCGTTCCCCTGCTGCCGATCGCCCCAAAACCGCTTGGTCCCGACGAGAGCGGAGAGGCCGACCGCGGCGTCGATCGTGTGTTTGAGCGCGGCCTCGATCATTGCTCGACCTCGAGGACGGTAGCGACGGCGACGCGATTCGCCTGGTTGAGGTTCAGGAACGACTCGACGCTCACGATGCGCGTCGTTCCGTTGACGGCGACGCTGAGCCGATCGGTGACGCGGACGTCGCGGTCGAGCCAGGTCGACCAGCGCGTGCGAATCTCCGAACTCTTCACGGTCACTGCGCCGCCCGCCTGGACGGACTGCGCCGCGGCGGATTCGCGGAAGTCGCAGCGGAACGGCGAGCCGACCGAAGCGTAGACCGTAGGCTCGCCCAGGACGCTCGAGGACGAGGCCCGCAGGACCGTCGCCGTGTGACGAAGTCGACCAGCGGAGATCACAGGGCGGCCCCCTGGCGCTGGTAGAGCTGGATCAGGTAGCGGAACGACAGCGGCACTTCCTCGAGCCGAATCGCCGACGTAGCCTCGGGGTTGTTGTAGAGGTGTCCGACCAGGCCGACGATCGCGGGGACGAGGCCCTCGGGAAGAGTGTCAGCGCCGACCGATACGTACACCTTGACGGTGCCAGGGCGCACGTCGGTCGGGAGCGAGCCGACGAAACGCAGCGTCGAGAACGGCGAATCGACGTCGGTCGTGTACCAGTTGGCGATGGGAAGCGTCTGCTCGGAGCCGTCCGAATCCTGGAGATACTTGACCGACGCGATATTGCGAATCGGAGCGAGCGGGATCAGGAACGAGTCGAACGCCTCGCGCGAGATCGTCACGTCGACGGGACGGAGGCACATACCGGTCATGCGCTCGACGATCGCGACGGCGCGAGCGACCAGCGTCGTGAGGAGCGCGTCGTCGTCGTCGGTTTCGACCTTTAGCTCGGCCTTGAGGTTGTCGAGGGATAGCGGGCGCATTGTTCAGGGGGCGGGCGGCCGACACTCGCGCGAACGGCCGCCCGCGAAGAGAAGAAATCCCGCCCAGGCGGTGAGGCCTGGACGAGAGGGAGGAAGCCCGCCGCGCCGTAGAGCGTTCGGCGCGACGGGTGCGCGTGTTACGCGGTGAACCGAAGGCCCGCGAAGGCGTCGGTATTGGAGACGACGAAGTCCATGCAGTGATGCCGCGAGAAGTTGACCAGGAGCTGAAGCCGCTTCGTGTACGGGTCGATCAGCATGCCCGAGTTGGCCCACTTGTAGATATGGGCGTACTCGAAGTCGCCGAAGATGAGGACAGGCTTCGCCGAGGCGCCGACAGCGTGGACCATCGCGGCCGACTCGAACGCCGGACGATCCTGGAGGACGCTCGGGTTGTACTTCCGCAAGTCGGGATTCCACTCGCCGACGGCCCAGTAGTAGCGGCCGACGGTATCCTTGAGCTTCCGGGTGATGCTGAGGAACGTCGGAGTACCGACGAAGGTCGTGCGAGCGCCGACTCGGTACTGCTCGAGCAGCTTGTCGAAAGTGTCCTTGACCTTGTCGACGCCAGCGCCGCCGGAGTTGGCGGCATAGATCGCCGCGGTCGTTTCGACGATCTGGCCGGAGGCGATCCAGCTCTGGAGGCCCTTACAGTTGTTCGTGGTGTTGTCGCCCGCGATCGCCTGCTGCTCGATCTTCTGAGCCTCAGCTCGCGCGAGCTGTCGCGTGAGCTGAGCGTCGAGCAGCGGCATCGATCGGAGCTTGCCCTGGACCGAAAGATCGGTGTTGACGAGCATGTCCTTCGGCGAGACGTCGATCTGCGGGTTGTACGTCGGATCCGACGCCGCCTGGTTAGAGCCGGGATTCTCCCCGACCATGGCCATGCTCGGGAGCGCGGCCTCGTTGCCGATCTTGAAAGCGCCGACGCCCTCGGGAACGTCGATCACGTTGCAAAGGCCAGTCACCCAGGTGAAAGCGTCTCGCTTCTCGACCAGCGTCTTCTCCCAAAACGTCGGGACGGAAACGCCGGTAGTAGTGGTCGTCAGGACGCGGGCGCTCGAGCCCACGTAGGTCGGATCGGCGGTAGCGCAGGCGTTCAGGAGCTGGTCATAGAACGCGGAGCGCTCCGAGTCATGGTCGACGCCGAAGGCGTGCGAGACGCCGGAACCAGCGACGAGAGCGTCTCGCCGCTGCTGCCAGGTCTTCGCCGCTTGCAGCTCGGCGAGCGCCGCGGTGATGTCAGTCTCGGCGCGCTGAAAGGCCTCCTCGGCCTCACCGCTGCTGAAACCCTCGCGCTCGGCGAGGGCGATCGCAGCGAGCTGCGCAGCGCGGGCAGCCTCGAGCCTTTCGTGAACTTCCTTGAGCTTAGCCATGGTTCAGACTTTCCTTTCGAGCTTGCCACTTGCGCTCGCGCCACTTCTCGCCGGAGACGAGGAGCTGCGAGGTTGCCTGGGGGAACGCTCCCGCAGGCACAATCGAAATCTCTTTGAAGGTCGCCTCGAGGACGCGGCGATGCCGACCGAGGCCGGAGCCTTCCCAGCGGAGCGAGGAAGGCGGAGCGTTGTAGGACGCGCTTACAGCCCCGGTGAGGACTCCGAGCCGCATCAGCTCGAGGACGTCGTTACCGAGCGTCGTATTCGGCAGCTCGAGATCGAAGCGGACGCCGTCGTCGGCCGCGCGTACCGACAGATTCGCGCCCAGGCGGCCGAGCGGCAGGTGAGCGGTCGGGTTGTGGTGATAGAACGCCCACACCTGGGCGGGAGCGGCGAGCGCTCGGTCGAACGCGCCGCGGGCGATCGTCTCGCTATAGATCCCGTCGCGGTCGCTGATGAGGCTCGACCGCTGCTCGTAGGGAATGGCGAGGCCCGAGACGGTGCGCTCGGCAACGGTGAGATCGGAGATAGCGCGGCGGTAGATCATGAGCCGGTCGCCTCGAGCGAGGTGTCGATACCCGCGTTGCTCGAGCCGCCGCCCGTCGCGATGTTCAGCGCCTGGGCGAACTGCTCGCCGCCAGCGACGGGAGGCTTGTCGATGATGGCGCGGCATTCGTTCCGGTTGAGGATGCCGCACTCGTAGAACGAGCGGAGCGACGTCGCAGTCTCGGCCAGCGACGGGAGCGTGAGACGACTGGTATCGAAGTCGATGCCGAATCCGAGCTTGAACTCGGCCTCAGCGGACCAGGCGTCGAGCCAGGGCGACAGGCCCGTCCAGAGGTAGACGCGGGCGAGATCCTCGAAGCGGCCGAACGCACCAGGACTCGGGTCGCCGAGAAGCGGCGACGGAACGCTGAGCATCCGCGCGACCTCCTGGACGTTGAACGCGGACACCTCGCCCCAGAGCGCATCATCGAGCGTCGCGCCGATCTTGTGGACCTGCATATTGTCCCAGAGGATCAGCGGACGACGGCCGGAGCCTGGGCCGACGTGGTTCGCCTGGTAGGCGTTGAGGATCAGCTTCGTGGTATCGGCGTTGTAGGGACCAGGACCCACGGCCGCGATCTTCGACTGGCCGCCGTTGCCGAACACCTCGAGAGCCAGCTCGATAGCCTGAATCGCAAGCTGAGTCGAAGGTCCGCAGGTGCGAATCGGCGAGAGGCCGACGATACCGTCGAAGCCAGGGGCGCGCAGGTGGAAGACCTCGCTCGGTTCGAGCTTGGGGCCGACGGTCGGCACGTACTGAAACGCGGTACGGTCCTGATTCCACTCGAGCGAGGTAACGTCGATCGGAACGAGGCCGATCGGAATGCCCGACGAGTCGCGGACGATGCGGGCATAGCCGTTGCCCAGGCAGACGGCGCGGAGCGTGAGCGAGCGGAAAGTCTCGCTCGCAGGCTGGCGACCGTTCGGGCGCTTGAGCAGCTCGGCGACGAGCGGCGACTCGGAGGACTTCCGCGCCCTGGCGACGTCGTTCGCGAGCAGCGTCGCGCCCATCCAGACCGCGGGGACGGTCATCGCGGCATCGACCGAAAGGCCGGTCGTTACGCCGGTCTGCATCGCCTTGAGCAGCTCGAGCTGCACGTCGTTCAGCGTCAGCGCGGAACGCTGAGAGAAGCCGAGCAGGCCGGACAGTTGGGAGAGGAGTCGCATCGCTTGCCCGAAACAATGACGATCCGCGGCGAGGCGTCAACGCGCGGACGTTGTGTAGCGGGCGAGATTCTCGCGCCGACTACACAGCCGCTACATAACAATTTCGGGGGGCGATTCGCCGTCGGCGGCCTGGCGAGCGACAGCGCCGTAGCTACTGCCTCGCTCCGATCGCATCGAACACCAGCCATGCACAGCGAGGACGGTCGAGACGAGGCCGTCGATCACGGCGCGCTTGGAACTCTTGACGATGCGGGCGTAGCCGTTGCTGAACTCTTTCGCGCCCGCGTCGGCGCAGCAGCGCCGAAGTATCGGGCAGTTGCCATGCACGAACGCGCGCCGCACCCAGAGCTGCTGGAACTCCTGGCAGCCGGGGACGAAGTTTGCATCGGTGAGCCGGTATTGCTCCGCGGGGTAGCCGTGGTCGTTGATGAGCGTCTCCGCGAAGTAGCCCGCATTCCAGGGATCGAATAGCAGCTTGCGGACGTCCAGGACGCGGCGCAGGCCGAGCAGCTCGTCGAGGATCGGCTGATACGCGATCGAGTTGCCTGGCGTGAGCTTGAGCCGATCCTCAGAGGCCCACTTGCGAAGCGGAAGCGACCACTCGACCTCGCGATTGAGCGCCGATTGTTCCGGCCACCAGTAGCGGCCGAAGAGCGCTACGCGACCGTCGTCGAGCGGAATCGCGGCGACCAGGGCGCAGAGATCGAACGCCTTCGACAGATCGAGGCCGAGGTATGCGGGTCGGCCCTTAAGCGCGGAAAGGTCGACGGCCTCGCTCGCTTCGTCCCAATAGCTCATATCGAGCCAGCGATTCGCCGCGGACGAGAAGCGTGCGCCGTGGAAGCGGGCGAACTCGGCGCGCTTGACGGGCGAGAGGCGCATCTCGAGCCAGGCATCGCGAATCGAGACGAGCGGCGGAACGGTCGGGAAGCCTGGGTTGGCCTTCCACCAGGCCGACTCGTCGGCGAGATCGTCCTCTTCGTCGAGGCCGAAGAGCAGGTAGAAGTTTGCGGGAAGGTCGACGTCGCCCTCGAGCACGCGGTGCGCCAGCTCGATCACCTCGGAGGTGTAGATTAGATCCTTGTTGTCGCCTGGCGTCGTGACGAGAACACCCAGGCAGACGGGCATCTTGTTAGCCGCGGTCGTGACCTTCGTCAGGAAGCGCCCGCGCCACTCGCTCGCCTCGTCGCCGATCCAGAATCGAGGCTTGAGGCCGTCGAGCGTCTTGTCCTTCGCGACAGCGTAGGAAAACTCGCAGTTGCGCTCGCGATCGACGAATCGGTTGTGTCGCGACACCAGCTCATGCAGCGCGGGGTAGGTCATGCGCAGGCCGTTGTCGGCCGCGCCGAAAACGACCTTGGCCTGGTCGATCTTGTTGGCGATCACGTACTGGCGAGCGCCGCGGCCGCCGTACTGGAACTCGTAGCAGACCAGGCCGCCGCAATAGGTACTCTTGCCAGCGCCGCGGCCGACCTGGATCACCGAGAAGCGGATCACGCGACGGCCGTCGACGGCCCAGCGCAGGCCGTAGCAGGCGGAAGCGTGCCAGACTTGCCACTCGATCAGGCGAACGCAGTCGCCCTCGTCGGAGAGCTTGAGCGTCTCGAGGTAGTAGACGACGCGGGCGGCCGCCGTCCAATCCATGCGAAAGCGCTCGTCGGCGAGCATCCGGACCCATCGCTCGGCGGCCTGGCGAATCCGAGCGTTGGCGCGGACGCGGCCGTCGAGGATGGACTGAACGTAACCCTCTACGCGCTCGCGTACGCCGTCGGCGTAGCCGTCCGGTATCTCGGGGCCTTCGTAGTCGCCCAAGGCGAGCGAGGCCGCATGGCCTTCCGTCGAGGCGTCGGCGGGCGCATACTGCCCGTCATGAGCACTACCCTCGCCGTCGTCTCGCTTCTCGCGCTGGTCGTCCTCTGCGCACTGCTCGCGATCTTCGCGGGCATCTGCGCATGGCGTGCAGCTCGCATCGAGTCGCGCGTCGACGAGCTGGTCGCCGCGGAGCGCAGGCGAGCGGCGGGCGGAACGCGGGCGAGCTGATTCAGGCTCGCCGAAGAGATTGACGGGCGCGGCGGTCATAGCGTGAAGTCGCTCGCGTCGATGCTCGAGGTTGACGCCGGAAGCGCCTGCGTTTTTTTCCGCAGGTACGTGGGGATGTGCGGGCCTCGACCTCGCGCGCCGTCGTTACCCCCCCAGGGGGCAGAGCCGCCATGCTCGCCGAGGTGACAGGGAGCGCAGAGCGCTTGCAGGTTGCGCCAGTGAAACGCTTGCTTCGGGTCAACGTGCAACGGGATCTTGTGGTGAACGTCGACGCTGAGCCTCGAGCGGCACAGCTCGCAGACCGGATGCACCTGGCGGTAGAGACGGCTGGTCCGCTTCCACCTGCTCGAGTTGCGGATTCGCTCGGCCTCACTCTCGCTAGAGGGAGCCTTGAACGATGGAGCCTGGCAGTTGTGGCGGAAGGTCGGGTAGCGCGTGGTCATGCGTGGAGATCCAGCGAGCGGGCGCTGTGGCGCGAGCTGAGCGAGCGAGCCAGGTCGTAGCCCTCGCCCGCGAGCTTCCGCATGGCCTCGGAGAACGAGACGGGAGCGCGGTCGTCGTCGTCGGGCGCTGCGTCCTGGGCAGGCACCGCTTCGGCGCGTGCATGCCCTAGGTTCTCTTCGGAATGGTTTGCCGTTCCCTGGGAGCGCCTTGCGGCGCTCCGTGGGAGCGCCTGAGGCGCTCCGTCGGAGCGCCTCTCTATCGCGTCGGTATCCATGCCCGCGAGCGCCTCGAGCTTCCGCCAGTCGAGCTGATAGACCGTGGTCCGCTCGCCGGAGGCGTCGGCCTTGCTGTACGCCCTTCGCCGTCGCTTGAGGAGATCGGCCGCGGCGAGAGCGGAGAGCGCCCGACGGACGGACGCCTCGCTCAGCTCCGACTCTTCGGCGATCGTCGCGTGAGACGGCCAGCAGCGGCCGGAGGCGCTCGCGTGAGAGAGCAGAGAAGCGAGGACAGCCCGCAGGACGACGGGCGCGACGGCCCGCTTATAGGCGATCATCCCGCCGAGGCGAACGTCCTCGCGAAGGACCATGCGGTAGAGGGGCGAGCCTCGCTTCATGCGAAGAGCCTCGCGGTAGTGGTCGGGTGCATTGGTATCGTCGTCCTAACGATGCGAGAGGCGAGCTAGCGCTTGGAAGGCGTCCGCTGGTGCGGGAGATAGACGGCGCGACCGAGGACTCTCGATGCAGTCTCGACCGCTCGCCGTTCGGCGTCCTCGAAAGGCCAGAGCGGCCGCCAGAGATGAAGGCATCGCCCGGACGGATCGCCGTAGTCAACGCCGCGGCCGTGAATCTGGAACACCGTCGAGCCTGGTCCCCACAACGCGCGCTTGACCCATTCCATCGTCGCGAAGCCTGGGAGCTTCCCGCCTCGAGAGACGAGAGCATGCTCGTAGACCGCCTGCTGAATGAAAACGACGTCGATATCCGTCGACAGGTCGCCGAGCGAATGGAGCGAGCGAGGCTCGGAGAAGCGGAGAGCGATCGACTCAGGAAAGAGCGAGGCGACAGCAACGGGAGCGGATCGCAGCTCGACGGTATAGCCGTTCGCCTTGAGCATCTTCGGCAGGTCGGCAGGGTCGACGCGCTGCGTTACCCATTTCGACGCGCTCATCGGCGACCGCCCTTCGAGCGGCACGCCCGACGGACCTCTCGCTCGAGCCGATCATTCTCGAGCCGTAGAGCGTCGTTGCGACGCCGCAGCTCGGCCGCCTCAGCGCGTGCGACATCGAGCTGAGCGTTGAGCGAGCGGACCAGGTCGTCGGGAGTCGGGGGCGGATCGTCGGGTAGCTTCGGGTCGATTCGCCGAGCGGGCTGCGCGTCGTGATAGGTGCGAGTCAACTGGCAACCGCCTTCCCGTTAGGGTCGACGGCGAGCCACACGTCGACGCTAGCCTCGATAACGGCGCGTGTAACAACCTTCAATTGCCGCTCAGCATCGTCCGCCGAGTCGGGCCTTTTCTCGACCGCGATCGCGATGGAGTCGAACGCGCGAGCCTTGATGCGCAGCTCGCTCAGCTCGTCGGATTCGATCGAGCCGACAGGGTCGAAGTCAGGTGGAGGGTCGACAGCCTCACGGTCGCGCAGAGCGACGTAGAGCTGAGCCACACCGACCAGCGCGAGGACGGACAGAGCAGCGTCGGCGATCATCGCTCGCCCTCCCCCGCCAGGAGATCGGCGAAGCCCAGCTCGAGCAGATAGGCACGGACGGCGAACCGGACGACGTCGACCCGATGCACCTCGCAGCCCTTCCGCTGCGAGAGGCGCTCGGCAGCGATCGTGACCTGTTGATGCAGCCTGGCGTCGAGCTGCATCGTCTGGAAGGCGCGGCGAGGCTTGGCCTCGGAAGCGGCGGGCATGGTATGGTCCTCGGGTATGCCCGAGTTGCCTGTTCTGTTAAATCGCATCTGGCGGGAAGGACCCTGCCGGTGACGACGCCCAAGCCGACGCCCAATCCGACGCCCAGTCCGGGGCCCAACCCCACACCCAACCTGCAGCCGGCGTTGGGTGTCGCCTCGGCCTCGAGCCCGCTCGCCGGCCCCGTTGGCGGCGGCATGCGTGCGATGCCGGTGATGGCGCCGCTCTGCTCGGTCTTCCGCCGCTTCCTCAAGAGCAAGGACCTGAAGTACACGCCGGAACGGGCGGACATCCTGAACGCGATCATCGAGATCGATGATGTCTTCGAGGCCGAGGAGCTCCTCCTCAAGATGCGCGGCGAGGGTCACGATGTCTCGAAGGCCACGATCTACCGCACGATCCATCTGCTCCTCGAGGCCGGCATCATCACCCAGGCGCTCTTCGACGCGAAGCAAGCGCACTATCAGCTCATCTACGGCAAGGCGCCGCGCGACTTCATGGTCTGCATGAAGACCGGGCGGCTGATTGAGTTCGTCAGTCCGGAGCTCGTCGCCCTCCGAGACCGCATCTGCCGCGAACTCGGTTGGCAGCCAGTCGGCCATCGCTTCCAGATCTATGCGATCAGCCCCGAAGAGACGCGAGGTCCCGGCGACGGGCCCGAGAGCGAATCGCCGCCGGGCGCTACTCCATGAGTTCCTCGTCGCGCTCGATCGGGCGCGAGATGCCGTAGCGGCCGTCGAACCAGTGGCCGAGGTCGGCCAACCGGCAGCGCGACGAGCAGAACGGAAAGGTCGGCGCGTCGCTCGTGATCGCCTTGCCGCAGGTCCGGCAACGGTCACCGCGGGCGGCGCCGCGCGGCACGAAGAGCGAGAGAGCCCGATGGAGGCGATCGACGCAGGCCCCGTCGCGGGTGTCGTCGATCGTGATGGTGCGAGCGGTCGCGTCTCCCTCGGGCGACTCGTCGGCGCCGTGCTCGATGGTCACCTCGATCCGGGCTTCGGGCAACGCCCGGGCGATGCGCGACGCCCATTCGACGGCGATGACGAGGTGCGATCGCCCGAGCATCTCGTCCCACCCGAGGGCGTGCAGTTCCTCCTCGGAACGGATCCGCCAGGCGTCGAGATGGGCGAGCCGCATGCCGAAGGCACCGGTGTGTTCGATCGCGAGCACGAAGGTCGGACTCGTGATCGCCAGCGGATCGACGCCGAGTCCCGACGCGAGGCCGCGGACGAAACGCGTCTTGCCGGCGCCCAGCTCGCCCTCGATGGCGATGACCGTCGCCCCGTCGAGTCCGTCGAGCGCCGCCGCGAGACATTCGCCCAGTCGGCTCGTGTCCGCCTCATCGTGGGTTGTGAAACTCGAGGTGCGCATCACGCTTCGCGTCCCTTCGCGGTGCCTGCACCATCGCCGCCGCGGTGTTCCCATCCGAACGCCGACGCATCGATCAGGGGCTCCGTTGTCCCAATTTGGATTCCAGTTTGGATGCCAGTTCGGATCCAGACGCGTCCCGCGGCGACGCCGCTGCGTGGCTCCGCCGCGACGATCGTACCGATCCGCGTGATCGGCACGCCGGCCAACCGCGTCGGCACCGGACCGGCCGCTGCGAAGAGGAGTTCATAGTCCTCGCCGTCCCCAAGGGCGCGCTGCCACGGCAGTCCGTCGTGCGTCGGCAGTTCGTTCGCTTCGATGATCGCAGCGGTGTTCGCATCGAGGAGGTGCGCTGCGTCGCGGCCGAGTCCGTCGCTCAGGTCGAGCATCGCGTGGAGCCGTTCGCCGAGGAGTTCGAGGAGGGCGACGGCGCACTCGATGCGAGGCTCGAAGGTGAGGTGCCGACCGCGGCCATCCGGAGCGAGGCTGCCGCCGAGCGCGCCGGTGACGAAGAGCCCGTCTCCAGGTCGCCCCCCCCGCCGGGTGACCACCCGGGCGCCGGGCCAGGCCGGGGCTGCGGCGATGGTCACGGAGAGGACGAGCGGCGCTCGCGGATCGCGATGCACGGCGGTGTCGCCGCCGATGAGCGGGGCACCGAAGACCTGCGCGGTCCCGCGCACGCCTTCGAGCAGGGCCGTCGCCTGGGCGTCGCCGTAGTGGGTGGGCAGGACGACCGATGCGAGCGTCGCGAGCGGTCGCGCGGCCATCGCGGCGACATCGCTGAGATTCCGCGCGACCGCCTTGCGACCGACGATGGCCGGGTCGTCGTGGACGGTCTCGGTGGTGATGTGAACCCCTTCGATCACCTGGTCCACCGCGAGGAGGAGGTCGCCCGCGGGCAGGCGCAACGCGGCCATGTCATCGCCCGGTGGCACGGTGACCGTCGCCGGCAGGAGCGGATTGCCGCGATAGATCTGCTCGAGAAGGCTCATCTCACGCATGGGTTGTGGCCGTCGTCACGGGTGCGGTCCGCGCGCCGTCCGGGCTCGCGAGCGGTGCCGGCAGCATCGACAGGAGGAGTTCGGCGTTTCGGCGAGTGGCCCCCTGCCGCGCGCGGATCACCGCCCGGCCGCGGGCGGCGAGGGCAGCGCGGGCCGCAGGATCGGCGAGCAGGCGGCGGATGTCCTCGCCAAGTCGCTCGGCGGTCGTCTCGATGATGCCCTGGCCTTCGCGCAGGGCGTCCATCATGTCGCGGAAGTCGCCGAAGCGCGGGCCGATGAGCGTCGCCTTTCCGAGGGCGATCGGCTCCATCATGTCGGAGCCGTGCAGCGTGCCGAAACTTCGTCCGACGACGACGAGATCGGCGAGGGCGTAGGCCTTGCGGAGTTCGCCGATCGTGTCGAGCAGGAAGCGACCGCTCGGACTGCCTCGCTCGCCGCGGCTGCGGCGCACGACGCCGGGAAGCGCGGCGGCGACGCCGTCGAACCACTCCGGCTTGCGCGGGGCGATGAGAAGTTGGGCATCGGGCGGCAACGCGTCGGCGATGATCCGCTCTTCCCCGGGCGCCGTCGAACCGGCGACGACGAGCGGGCGACTGCGGTCGATGCCGAGCGCATCGGCGAGATCCTCCGCGCCGGCGACGCGATCGGCGATCTCCGCCGTGTCCCACTTCATCGTGCCGGCGACGAAGACGCTGCCGCGGGCGACGCCAAGTGCGGTGAAGCGCTCTGCGTAGGCGTCGGTCTGGGCGCTCACCGCGAGCAGGCGTCGAAACGAGGGGGCGACCATCGCCCGCGCCAGCCGATAGCGGCGGAAACTCCGCTCGCTCAGCCGACCGTTCACGACGACGCAGGGAATCCCGCGGGCGGCGCACGCGGCGGTGAAGTTCGGCCAGACCTCGAGTTCGACGAGGGCAACGAGATCGGGGCGCACCGCGTCGAGGAACCGGCGCACCGCCCACGAGGCGTCGAAGGGATAGCGAACGACCTGCACGCGGCGCGCTCCGGCCGCGGCGTCGCTCTGGGCGAAGAGGGCCTTCGCTCGGGCGAAGCCGGTGTCGGTCGTGGTGGCGACGACGACTTCGGGGCCGAGCGGATCGGCGAGGATCGCGTCGACGAGGAGGCGAATGGCGTTCACCTCACCGACGGAGACGGCGTGAATGAGAAGCCTCGGACGATCGCCGCGCGGCCGCGGATCGGCGACCCGTCCGAAGCGGGCGGCCCAGTCGGTGCGGAGCTTGCCGCTGCGGGCCATGCGATAGACCCACACCGGGCTCGTCACGAGCGCGGCGGAGAGATACGCGGCGTCCACGAGGAAGCGGGTCACGAGGTCGTTGCCGGCGCCGAGGGCTGCTGCTGCTTCGCGGCGGCCTTCTGCATGTTCTTCAGGACCGCCCGCATGAACTTCTCGCTCTGGGCGCCGGCGGCCACATCGATGATCTCGCCCTTCGCGCTGACATAGATCGTCTGCGGGATCGCGTTCCCGGTGTGCCGCTTGCGGACGAGGGCTCGAAACTCCTGCGTCGCCATCAGATCGCGCACCCGCGAGGGGCTCGTCGTCTCCTTGGCCTTCTCGTTCGCCTCCTCCTTCTGCTTGAAGTCCTTCACGACCTGGGGCCCCTTCTCGTCGGCGGAGGCGGCGACGAAGATGATGTCGGGGAACTCGCCGCTGAGGGTGTGCATGAGCCTGCGCTGGGTGCGGCAGGGACCGCACCAGGTCGCCCAGAGTTCAATCACCATCGGCTTGCCGATCGCCTCCTCCACGGCGACGCGCTTGCCGTCGAGGTCGGTGAAGATCGCGGCGTGCAGCGGGCCCGCGACAGGCTTCGCCGCGGGTTGCTCCGGCGCCGGAGCGCTCGGCTTCGTCTCGTCGGCAGCGAGACCGAGAGCGGTCGCCGGCGAGGCGTCCGCCTCCAGCGTGCAGGCGCTTCCCACGAAATTCGTGATCGCCGAACAGAGCGGGCACCATCCGGTGGTCCCCATCACGCTGATGATCGCAGCGGCGGCGGCCGGCGCGGCGAGGAGACGAAGGAGCGCGGTGCGGGTGAAGAGGCTCATGAGGGAACAGGATAGCGGGCGGTCCGGCTCGCCCGCAGCGGAAAGGCCCGCTCGCGGCATCGGTAGGATGCCCGGCCTCGTGCCCACCGACCTCGTTCACGACCCGACTCCTCCGGCCACGGCCCCCGCCCTCCCGCGGTGGCGCATCGCGATCGATACCGGCGGCACCTTCACGGACGCCATCGCGATCGAGCCCGCTCGGGCGGCGCATGCGGCGCAGGATGGGCCCCGCTGGCGGCGGGCGAAGGTGCCAAGCGATGGCCTGGTGCCGCTCGTCGTCGTCGCCGGCGAGCGACTCCGGGTACGCGTCCCAAGCTGGCTTCCGGACCCGGTTCGCTTCCTTCGCGACGCGCGGATCAGCGGACTTCCCGACGCCCACGGCGAGGCGAGCGTCGGCGCGATCCTGCTCGAGGCTGACGGCACGCTGCGACTCGACCTTCGGCGCGCTGGGATGAACGCCGTCACGGACGCGCCGCCCCTGACGGAAGGCACCATGCTTCGGGCCCATCCCATGCCGGCCGACGGCCGGGGGGCGCTCGACGCTCCGATGCTCGCGGTCCATGTGCTGCTCGGTCTGGTGCCGGGCGATCCGCTGCCGCCGATGGAACTGCGCCTCTCGACCACGCGCGGCACGAACGCGCTCCTCGAGCGGGCCGGCGCGCCGACGGCGCTCTGTGTCACCGCTGGGTTCGAGGACATCCTCCGCATCGGCGATCAGAGTCGTCCGGAGCTCTTCGCCCGTCGGGTCGCCGAACGCGAGCCGCTCGTGTCGACCGTGATCGGCGTTGACGAGCGCATGCTGCGCGACGGCGTGCGGACCGCACTCGGCGATCGGGCGATCGAGAAGGTCATCCGAGCGCTCCGCGCGTCCGGCGTCACGAGCGTGGCGATCAGCCTCCTGCATGGCCTGGCGCGGCCGGAGCATGAACGGCGCTTGGCCGAGGCGATTCGCGCAGCCGGATGGCGCGATGTCGCCGTCGGTGGGATGCTCTCCGACAGTCCCCGCTTCCTGAGCAGGACCGAGACGGCGGTGGTCCACGCCATGCTCGCGCCGGTCCTCCGCGGCTATCTCGAGCATGTCGCCCGTCGCGTGCCGGTCGAGTCGACCTTCGTCATGACGAGCGCCGGTGGGCTGCAGCGGGCGGATCGAGCGCTCGCCCGCGATTGCCTGCTGAGCGGTCCGGCGGGTGGCGTCGCCGCTCTGGCGGAGATCGCCGAGCGCACCGGACACCAGCGGCTTCTCGGGCTCGACATGGGCGGGACGAGCGCCGATGTCGCCCGCTACGACGGTGCGTTCGCGTACCGCTACGAGACGAAAGTCGGTGACGCGCGGGTTGCGGCACCTTCGCTCGCGATCGAGACGGTCGCTGCGGGCGGCGGTTCGATCTGCACGATCCAGCGCGGCGAGCTTCGGGTCGGACCGGAGAGCGCGAAGGCCAATCCGGGCCCGGCCTGCTACGGACAGGGCGGGCCGCTGACCCTGACCGATGTGCACCTTCTGCTCGGCCGACTCGATCGGACGATGGCATCGCTGCCGCTCGATGTCGGCGCAGCGGAGCGGGCGCTCGCGTCGATGCTCGACCGCGCCGAGCGCGAGTGCACCGAACGCTTCGATCGTCCATCCCTGCTCGAGGCCTTCCTCGATCTCGCCAACGAACGCATGGCCGGCGCCATCGAGGCGATCTCGATGCGCGAAGGGATCGATCCGCGTGATCACACCTTGGTCCCCTTCGGCGGCGCGGGCGGCTTGCATGCCGCAGCGGTCGCCGAGCGACTCGGCATTCGCACCGTCCTCCTCCCGCGCGATGCGGGCATCCTGAGCGCTCGCGGGCTCCTCGGCGCGAAGCCGACGCGATTCGCCTCGCGGGCGATCCTCGCTCCGCTGGGCGGCGCCGGTGCTCGAATGCGCGCCGCCCTGGCCGAGGCCGAGTCGGAAGCGCTCGCGGCGATCGCCGCGGAATGCTCGGCGCTTGAGGCGTCGGTCGCTCCGACCATCGCAGCCCGAACCGCCGCTGTGCGGCTCGACGGACAGGATCAGACGCTCGACCTGGCGATCGACGGCGCGCTCGCTGCCGACGACGCGAACCTCGGGAGCGAGCTCGAAGCCGCGCTCACGAGCGCGTTCGGCGCGGCCTTCCTCCGCATCTTCGGCTACGCGCCCCCTGCCCGACCGCTCGTCGTCGAATCGGTCCGCGTCCAGGCGCGACTCGAGGACCGATTGCCCGCCGAGCCGGTGGAGGCCGGTCGTTCTGCGATGGACGAACGGGCCGGGCCCCAGCTTCTCGTCGATGGCGGCGCGACCGCGTTTGTCCCCGCCGGCTGGCGCGTGCGGGAGCTGCCGTCGGGCGATCGGCTCATGACCCAGGCGCGGGGGACCCGCAACGCCGATCGTCGCGCTGCGGCGGGCGAACTCGATCTCTTCGCCTGTCGCCTGGAGGCGATCGCGACGGCGATGGGCGAAGCGCTGCGTCGCACGGCGATCTCCGCCAATGTGAAAGAGCGCCTCGACTTCTCCTGCGCGATCCTCGATGCCCGCGGCATCCTCCTCCAGAATGCCCCGCACCTGCCGGTGCATCTCGGTGCGATGGGCGTCTGCGTGCGCGGCGTCCATCGGGCCCTGCGCCTGCGGCCGGGCGATGTCGCCATCACCAACCATCCGGCCTTCGGCGGTTCGCACCTGCCCGATGTCACCGTCATCACGCCGGTGTTTCGGGAGGGTGATGCGCGGGCGCCGATCGCCTTCCTGGCCAATCGGGCCCATCATGCCGAGATCGGCGGCACGCGCCCCGGGTCTTTCCCGCCCGACGCCCGAACGCTCGCGGAAGAGGGAGTCATCATTCCTCCGATGCTGCTCGTCGAGGGGGCCGAGACGGGGCGGCGCGACCGCCTCGACGCGATCGAGCGGCTCCTGCGGGAAAGCCCGCATCCGTCGCGTTCGGTCGATGAGAATCTGGCCGATCTGCGGGCCGCGATCGCCGCGAACGAACAGGGACATCGCATGTTTGCAGCCCTGGTCGAGGAGCTTGGCGCGCCGCGTCTGGCGACGCTCGCCGAGGCCCTCCTCGACCGCACCGCACGAACGCTCACCGCCGCCCTGCGGGCCCGCGGCGATTCCGACGCATCGGTCGTCGAGCGTCTCGATGACGGCACGCCGATCGCCGTGCGGGTCACGGTGCGCGACGGTCGGGCGCGGATCGACTTCACGGGAAGCGGCGAACTCCATCCGCGCAACGCCAACGCGCCGATCGCGGTGGTGCGGGCGGCGGTGATGTACGCCCTCCGCCTCCTCGTCGACGAGCCGATTCCGATGAATGAAGGGCTGCTCAGGCCGGTCGAACTCATCGTCCCGCGGGGGCTGCTCGATCCGGTCGGCTCACCCGACGAGGGGGATCACGCCGCCCGGGCGCTGGTCACCGATCCGAGCCGCCTGCCGCCGGTCGTCGCCGGCAACACGGAAACGAGCCAACGCGTCACCGACGCGCTCCTCCGCGCCCTCGGACTCGCTGCGGGGAGCCAAGGCACGATGAACAACCTGCTCTTCGGCAATGCCCGCTACGGCGCCTACGAGACGATCGCCGGCGGAAGCGGCGCGACCGAGCGCGGCCCGGGCGGCAGCGCGGTCCACACCCACATGACGAACACGCGGATCACCGACGCCGAGATTCTCGAGCGCCGCGCTCCGGTGGTCGTGCGCACCTTTGCCGTCCGGACCGGCAGCGGCGGCACCGGCCACCATCGCGGTGGTGACGGCATCGTGCGCGAGATCGAGTTCCTCGAACCGACGCAGGTCTCGATCCTCGCCGAACATCGCGTCGAGGCCCCCTACGGTCTCGCAGGCGGCGGCGATGGCGCGCGCGGCGATCAGGCGCTCATCCGCGCCGACGGACGCATCGAGCGCCTACCGGGCCGCATCGCCGTCGACTGCGCGCCAGGCGAAGCGATCCGCATCGAAACCCCCGGCGGCGGCGCGTGGGGGCCACCCTCCCGCGCCGGCTGACTGCGTGTTGAGACGGATTCAACACAGAGGCACAGAGGACACAGAGGGCCACAGAGACGATGCATGAAAGGGGCTGCGCGACTCAGACGAGCCGCGAAGCCCGATTCATTTTGCCTTCTCTGTGGCTCTCTGTGCCTCTGTGGTTCTCTGGAGCGATAGCGCACAAACCCGTATTCAACGCCGGCGGCGGCCGGTTGTGCCGGCGAGGAGGAGCAGGAGTGCGCCGCTTGGGCCGGGGACCGGCGAGAGCGTCAGGTCCATGAACCAGTTGCTGAAGGAGCCGGCCTCGCCGACGCCGAAGTCCTTGAAGGTGACCTTCCACTGTCCTTGGGCGGAGACGCCGGCGAAGGCGTTCTGCAGCGAGATCGGGGCGCCGGTGAGCGGCGCGGAGGCGCTGTAGAGGCCGCCTGGAACGATCTGCGAGCCGTTCAGCGCCGCAGCGACCGCCCAGAGGTTCGAGCCGCCATCCTTGAACGCGTAGCTCCCGAGGAGATTCGAGCTGTCGCCGAAGCCGAACTCCGGGTTCGTCTTGCCGACGCGATCAAAGAGCGTGACGCTGAGGCCGTTCGGTGCGGTGAGCACGCAGGAGAGGTCGCCGATGAAGCTGTGGGCGAGGTTCGTGAACTGGACCCCGTTGAAGCCGCTCACGAAGCCGCTGTCGGTGACGGTGATCGTGAAGGTCACGACCCCAGGGACATCGGTTTCGATCGCATCCGGGATCGCCCCACCGCCGCCGGTGTAGATCGCGGCCGACGCGTGGCTGGCCAATGCGAGAGCGACGATCATCGGCGCACCGAACGAACGGACCGCCCGACGGGCGGTTTGAACAGAGGCGATCGACATGACGAGGTTCCCTTTCCTCCGTCGGCCGGAACGGCTGTTCCGACTCGACGCGGCGAGTGTACGGCGGAAACCGGCGGGATCCAAGGGGAAAATCGGTTCGCCCCCCTCCTGCCGCGCCTCGACCGTCACTCCGCGAGGGGGAGCCAGATCCGCTCGATTGAGCGGACGCGCCCGCTGGCCTCGTCGAGATCGAGGAGCGCGCCGCTCAGGGCCTCGCCCCCCTCGCCCATCGAGAAGGGAATGTGCAGCGAGGTCGTCATCGCCTTCACGACCATCGCCGCGTCGCGTCCGATCACCGTGTCGTAGGGGCCACACATGCCCAGGTCGGTCATGAAGGCCGTGCCGCCCCGGAGGATCCGGTTGTCCGCGGTCGGCACATGGGTGTGCGTGCCGAGCACGGCGGCGACGCGCCCGTCGAGGTAGTGGCCGAGAGCGATCTTCTCGCTCGTCACTTCCATGTGGGCCTCGACGATCACGATCGGGTGTCGCTCGGGAATCGTCGCCAGCAACTCATCGACGGCGGCGAAGGGATCATCGGCGGGGAGCGGCATGTGGATGCGCCCAAGGACCGTAATGACCCAGATGTCGCGGGTCCGCGTGCCCGCCGGGCTGATGCGAAGGATCCGCTTCCCTGGAGCCTTTCGCGAGAGATTCGCCGGTCGGGCGATCGGGGCGTCCGGCGCCTCGAGCAGCGGGATGATTCTCGGCTCGCGAAAGGCATGATCGCCGAGGGTGCAGCCGTCGATTCCCATCGAGCGAAACTGGGCAAAGTGCTCGGGGGTCACGCCGGAGCCGGCCTTCGCGTTCTCGGCATTCGCGATCACGCAATCGGGGCGATATCGCTCGCGCAGCACTCCGAGCCGCTGGTGCAGGACGGTGCGGCCAGGGGCCCCGTTGATGTCGCCGAGAAACGCGATGCGCATGAGTTCTCTTTCGATGGGCGTTGGGCAAACGGGCCCGGCCTCGGGGAGGACGCCGCCTGCGGAGCCTACACTGCCCGACTCCCGGGCACCCCCTCCGCCGGGCCCGCTCGCGCGCATGTCCGACTCCCCACCACTTCTCTCCGTCGGCGACAAGGTGCGCCATCGCCAGCGCCCCGAGTGGGGCGTCGGAAGCGTCACCAAGACCGAGCTCATCACGCGGCAGGGCTCGCGCGACCAGCGACTCTGGATCCGGTTCGCGAACGCCGGGTTGAAGACGATGCTCCGGAGCATCGCGGACCTCGAATCGCTCGGCGCCGGCGCGGCGACCCAAGCGGCACCGGGCCGGGCCCCGATGCCGGCGGCTGGGGCGTCTCTGCCCGCCGCTGGGGCGTCTATGCCCGCCGCTGGGGCGTCTATGGACGAAACGCTGGTCGCCCGTGAAGCTGCCCAGGATGGCGGCTGGCTCGGGGCGATCGCGAAGCGGCGCCCCGAAGATGCGATGGTCGGACTGCCGGCGAGCGCCTCGGATCCCTTCCTCCCCTTCGCCAAGCGGTTGGAGATCGTTCTCGGCCTCTACCGCTTCGAGCCGACCGGCGGCAAGCTGATCGACTGGGCCGTCGCGCAAAGCGGACTCGACGATCCGCTCGCCCGCTTCAACCGCCACGAACTCGAAGCCTTCTTCCAGCGTTGGACCTTTGAGCGTGATCTCGCCCTCGTGCGGCTCGCTCAGGAAGCGCGGCTCTCCAGTGAATCGACGGATGTGCTCGAGCGTCGGATCGCAGCGCTGCCCCCAGCGCTGCAGACGCAGCTTCGAGCCGCGATGCAGGGGGCCTCGCGGCGTCCGTTGCGGCGAAGCCCCGCAGAGCGTTGAGTTTTCGCAACGCAGCGTGGTGCGCACGCGACGCCCCGCACATCCCGCCCAGCAGGCGGGCCACCTGGGTGGGCGCGGTCAAGAAAATCGGCCGCACCGCCCTGCCCAGCTCATCGGAGGCGTTCGGACGCCCTCTCGCACCGCTCGCGTGCCGCGTTTGGCACGCCCCTTGTGATGCCTGATTCCCGGAGAGAGGCACCACCAACAACCATCCGCCGCGAAGCTCAGGGGCTTTGCTCGCGGATCCAGAGACCAACGAGAAGAGCACCCATGGACGAGATGAGCTTCCAGCAGAAGATGGCCGAGATCATGAACCGCATCCGCGACCTTCCGGAATCGGAGCGCGAGAAGGCCGGAGCCGCCGCTGAGGCGGTCACCGCCCGCAAGGAGCGGATCACGAAGTCGGTCGCCGAGCTTCAGGAGTCGCTTGATTACCTCCGACTCAGCGTGAAGTACCTCATCTTCGACCTCGAAGCGACCCGTCGCGAGAACGCCTATCTCCGCAAGATGATCGAACAGTCCAACCGTGAGGCTGAGCGCCGCCGTCGCGAGAGCGAAGGCGAGGAGCGCGAGTTCGGAGCCTCGGACGATCTCGACTGATCGTCCTCGCAGGCCGACGCGCATGCTGCCCCCCACGATGCCACCCATGCGGTGATGAGGGGAAGCAAACACCCCGTTCGCCTCCCTTTGACGCGGAAGGACAACGCCAGCGGATGTCGGTTGCAGAAGCGGGCCGATCCAGACACATCCGCCGGCACATCAGGCGACGACGAGACGGGCCCCTCGGAGGGAAGGGACTGGCAGCCCGTGGCGAAAGTCATTTGGGCTGCGGATGAGCAGAAGGGCAGATTTCTTCGTCGGCGCAACTCGCTCGTATCGCTGCGGATACTGCTTCGTTGCACCTCCTCGAACTCCGCCCTTCTGCTCATCCTCGCTCTCAAAGCACTTTCGCCACGGGCTGCTGTCTCCGCGCGAAGGACGACGCACGCTGCCGCGCATGACGCGGTCAGCGTGCGTTGTCGTTTGGGGTGCGGGCCTGCGTTCGCCCCCTGGGCTATAGTCCGAACTGGCGTCGCTTCCCAGCGCCGCCGGTCGCCTGTCCCGTCATTTCGATCTGTCCGCATGAACGCCGCAAGCTCCCCTCCCGCCCTTGAAGTTCGCGACCTTCGCTTCCGCTTCGGCGAGAACAGCGGCTTCGAGCTCGTCATCCCCTCCTTTCGACTGGACGCGGGCGAGGACCTCCTCCTCACCGGCGGCAGCGGGACGGGGAAGAGCACGCTCCTCCAGCTCATCGCCGGGCTGCTGGAGCCGGTCGGCGCGGCGGACGCGATCCGCGTCGCGGGAACGCCGATCGGCACCCTTCGCGGAGCGGAGCGCGATCGCTTCCGCGGCCGCTCGATCGGGATGATCTTCCAGACCTTCCAGCTCGCGCTCGGCTTCACCGCCCGCGAGAATGTGATGCTCGCCCTTCTCTTCGGCGCGCCGAGCGGCAGTCTCCATGGGGCGGGGCATCGCGCTCGGGCCGACGAGCTCCTCGCCTCGCTCGGACTCGGTCCGGCCGAAGGCTCGGAGACCGACCCTGCGCAGGACCGGCGTGACGCACCGGTCGAGCGGCTCTCGGTCGGCCAGCAGCAGCGCGTCGCCGTCGCCCGGGCCCTCGCGTGCAAGCCGCCGCTTGTCCTCGCCGACGAGCCGACCGCGAGCCTCGATCCCGAGAACGCCCGGCGGGCGATCGCCCTGATCCGGAGCTCCTGTCGCGACCAGGGCGCGGCGCTCCTCTGCGTGAGTCACGATCCCTCGCTCGTGCCGCTCTTCTCGCGGCATGTCGACCTCGGCTCGCTCGTCGCCCGACGCGACGGCGCGGAGGTCGCTCGATGAACGACTTCACGATCATCCTTCGCTCGCTGCGGATTCGGCTCTTCTCGACGGTGGTGACGATCCTCACCGTCGCGATCGCCGTGGCGCTCCTCCTCACGCTCCTCTCGCTGAAGAGCGCAGCCGGTCGGGCCTTCCTGCGCGGGAGCGGCAACGCCCATCTCCTGGTGAGCGCCGACGCGAGCCCGATCACCTCGGTGCTGAACGCGATCTTCTACGCCGGCGCTCCGGCGCGTCCGCTGTCGCAGGCGAAGTTCGTCGCGATCCGCGACAGCTTCCCCTGGTCGTGGGTCGTGCCGATGCAGCAAGGGGACAACTATCGCGGGTTCCCGACGCTCGCGACGACGCCCGACTTCTTCACGAAGTTCGAGCCGGTCGAGGGGGAGCCGTGGAGCTTCGCCCAAGGCCGAGCGTTCGAGCGCAGCTTCGAGGCGGTGCTCGGGAGCGATGTGGCCCGCGAGACGGGGCTGCGGATGGGAGCGAAGCTCCTCTTCACGCATGGCGCTGGCGATCACGGGCATGTGCACACCGAATATGAGTTCACCGTGGTCGGGATCCTCGCCCCGACCGGATCGGCGCATGATCGGGCCCTCTTCTGCGATCTCACCTCGAGCTGGATCCTCCATGCCCATGACCGCAAGGAGCGCGAGGTGTCAGAGGCCGGCGGCGGCCATCACCATGGTCCGAAGCTGACCGAGGCGGACCTGATCGAGGAGGATCGCCTCATCACCGGACTGCTCATCCGCCTGCCGACGAGACCGGGCTCGAATGTCTCGACCGCGATGCAGGGCGAGTTCGACCGGCTGCGTCGCGATCCGACGATCACCGTCGCGAATCCCGCCTACGAGATCCAGAAGCTTCTCTCGATCGTCTCGCGGGTCGATGTCCTCTTCGTCGCGATGGCGATCGCGATTCTCGTCGGGAGTGCGATCTCGATCCTCGTCGCGCTCTACAACTCGATGCACGAACGGCGCCGCCAGATCGCCCTCTTCCGGGTGCTCGGGTGCAGTCGGACGAGGATCATGGGCTTCGTGCTCACCGAATCCGCCCTCCTCGGCGTGCTGGGCGCGGCGGCGGGCATCCTCATCAGCACTGTCGGCACGGCGGTCGCCGCGAGCCTTCTCAAGCAGCAGGTCGGCCTGGTGTTGGGGCTCTCCGTCGAGCCGCGCAGCGCCCTGCTCGTCGCCGTCGCCACGACGATTCTGGCCTCGATGGCCGGTATTCTGCCCGCGCTGGTGGCATATCGCACGCCGGTCGGCGACACTCTTCGTCCGTCCGCCTGATCCTCCGCGCTCCCCCCCACTTCGCCATGAAATGGTTCTGGCTCCTGCTCGCCGTCGCCACCGGCATCGCCATCGTCATCGCGTTCCAGCCGCCGCGCGGTGCGCGCGTGGATCCGAAGGCGACGGACGCCGCGATCGATGAGGCGGCGATCGAGCGGCTCGTCGAGGAAGCGGCGGCGCCGGCGCGATCGCCGGGCCCGCAACCGGCCACCAACACGGCCACCAACACCGCTGGCAACGCGGCGGCGGACCTCGTCAAGGATCTCTCGACGCCTCGCGCGGAAGAGGCCTCCAAGCCGATCGCATCGGAGCCGACGAAGCCGCGCGGGACGCCGGTCGAGGGGGAGCGCCTGCAGGACGGACTCGATCGCACGATTCCCAACGCGACGGTGAAGCCGAGCGAGCTGGTGCGAAAGCCTGACGGCACGATCGTCGCGGACGGCACCTGGGAGATTCGCGGCGCCGGCACGGAGGCGAATCCCTACATCGTGCCGTGGGAACTGCTCACGAGTGCGATGGACACCTATCAGCCGCGGGCCGAGATGCGCGACATCCCGCAACGGATCGCGTTTCTCGACGGTAAGCGGGTCCGTATCGAAGGCTACATCGTCTTCCCGCTGATCGTGCAGCAGGTGCAACAACTCCTCGTCACCTACAACCAGTGGGACGGCTGCTGCATCGGCGTGCCACCGTCGGCCTACGACGCGATTGAGGTGAACCTCTCATCGTCGATCCCGATCAATCGCCGGCACGGGTTGCTCTTCGGCGGCGTCGAGGGGATCCTGCATGTGGCGCCGCTCCTTTCCGACGGTTGGATCTACGGCCTGTACGCGATGGACGACGCCCGTCTCAAGCTGGAACTCTGATTGCATGAAGCACCCATCTCGCCTCCGCGTTCGAACGCTTCTGGCCGCCTCGGTCATCACCCTGCCGGCCGCGTCACTGGCGGGCGCCGCCCCAAAACCCGAAGCGAACGCGCAAGCGGGTGACGCGCAGGCCGCCGCCGCGGCGACGCCGCAGCCGGCCCGCTCCCTGCTTGACGGATATCAACGGAGCGATGCGCTCCTCGCCGACCTGCGGGCGCTCGCGGGCACCGACGCGGAACTCGTGACGATCGGCCGCTCCCGCGAGGGCCGCGACCTCGTCGCCCTGCGCATCGGTCGGGATCGGCAGGTCACGAAGCCGGCCATCCTCATCACCGCCGGCCTCGACGGGCTGCACCTGACCGGCGCTGAGGTCGCGGTGCGCGTCGCGAAGTTGCTCCTCGGGGCGGAGACGCGCGAGAAGCATGCGGCCACGCTCGATCGCGTGACGATCTGGATCCTCCCCTGCGCGAACCCCGACGCGCTGGAGGCCACGCTGGGCGGCGCCGCCGCGCAGCGCGGGACGCTTCGGCCGGTCGATGACGACCGCGACGGCAGCGCGGACGAGGATGGACCGCGGGACCTGAATGGCGACGGCGTCATCACCGAGATGCGGGTGAAGGATCCGGCACCGCCCTTCGCCGCGACGCTCATCGCCGATCCGAACGAGCCCAGGCTCTTGAAGACGCCGGACGCTGGCGTCGCCGCGGCGGGCGCAAGCGGCACGCTCGCATCGCCGGTCTATCTGCTCCTTCCCGAGGGGATCGACGCGGACGGCGACGGCCGCTTTGCCGAAGATCCCCGCGGCGGTGTGGACCTCAATCGCAACTTCGCCCATCGATATGCGGAACTCGCTCGCGACGCCGGGCCGCACGCGATGTCGGAACCGGAGTCGAAGGCCATCGCCGATTTCGTGATCGCCCATCCGGAGATCGTCGCCGCGATCACCTACGGACGGCACGACTCGCTCGTGAAGGTGCCCGAGGGTCGCGACAACGATGCGACCGGCCGAACGCCGCTGGTCTACGCGGCGGGCGACATCGAGCTCTATCAGGCGATCGGCAAGCTCTATCGCGAGACGACCGGGCAGGCCCGCGCGGGCAACGCCGACAACGAGGGCACGCTCTACCTCTGGCTTGCGAATCATCGCGGCCTGCTGAGCGTCGCGAGCACCGTCTGGGGACGGCCGGATGTGCCGAAGCCAGACGTGAAACCAGAAGCGAAGCCAGAAGCCACACCAGAAGCGAAGCCCGCCGAGGCGCCCGCCACATCGCCCCCACCGTCACTCGCCAACGCCGAAGACGAAGGCGATTGGGATGACGCCCTCCTCCATCCAGCGGGTTTGCAGACCGTGCCTGCCGCAGCAGGCCAACAGGCGCCACAAGCCCAGCAAGCGCCTGGTGGTGGCGGCCGAGGGCGGCGCGGTGGTGGCGGCCCGGGACGCGCTCCAGGCGCCGCCACGCAAGCGCAGGCCGCCGTCGGGAGCCCCGGTGCGAGCGATCCCGACGCAGCCGAGTGGCTTGCCTACAGCGATCGGATGCGCGGCGGCGTGGGCTTCGTGCCCTGGACGACGGTCGATCATCCGCAGTTCGGCACGGTCGAAGTCGGCGGCTTCCATCCGCTCTTCAAGCTGAATGCGCCCGCGGCCGAGCTCGACTCGCTCGCCGAGAAGCAGACGGCCTTCGTCCTCGAGCTCGCTTCGCGTTTGCCGGTGGTGACGGTCACGCCTCCGGTCGTGACGACGCTTGGGAACGGGCTCTATCGCATCGAGAGCGCGGTGACGAATCAGGGGCGACTGCCGACGCAGACCGCGATGGGCGTCGTGACCCGCGAACGCCAGCCGATCATCGCGAGGCTCTCGGCCCCCGTCGATCGGATCGTGAGCGGCGAGCGCGTTCGCCGCATCGATTCCCTCGCCGCGGGCGCCCGCGTCGGCCTCGAGTGGATCGTGCGGGCAGCGCCGGGCGAGGCGATCACCCTCGCGATCGGCAACAACGAGTATGGCGTGCAGACCGTGACGATCGTCGACGGTGTGGTGCGCGGTGAGGAGGTCTCGCGATGATCGCTTTCCGTTCCGTCCGACGCTGGTGTGCGGCCGCCGCCGTCGCGCTCGTCGCTCCGCTCGCGGCGCAGGCGACTGCGCAGCAGCAGATCAATACCAAGTTCGAGATCGCCTTCAATCGCTATTACGATGAGCCGGAGCTCGTGGAACTCTGCCGAAAGCTTGTCGCGGCCTATCCCGAACTCGCCTCGATGGAGGAGATCGGCCGCTCGGTGCAGGGACGACCGCTCTACGCGATCACGATCAACAATCCGAAGACCGGGCCGCACGGCGCGAAGCCGGCGATGTACATCGACGGCAACATCCACGGCAATGAGATTCAGGCCGGGGAAGTCGTCCTCTACACCGCGTGGTACCTCCTCTCGGCCTACGGGCAGGTGCCGGCCCTGACGAAGCTCGTGGACGAGAGTTCGTTCTATCTCATTCCGATCGCCAATCCCGACGGACGGGCGTTCTGGTTCCGTGAGGCCAACACGCCGAGCACGAGCCGCGGCGGCCAGAAGCCGACCGACAACGATCGCGACGGCACCGCCGACGAGGATGGCCCCGACGATCTCGACGGCGACGGCTCGATCACCTCGATGTGGCGCCGCGATCCGAACGGCACGCACAAGCGAAGCGAGACCGATCCGAACACGATGATCCCGGTGACGCCCGAGGTCACGGCGGAGGGAATCGTCCGGCGCGGCGAGTGGAGCATGGCCGGCAGCGAGGGCATCGACAACGACGGCGACGGCCAGATCAACGAGGATGGTCCCGGCGGCTACGACCCGAACCGCAACTGGCCGGGCGGCTGGCAGCCGAACCATGTGCAGGAGGGTGCGGGCACCTATCCGCTCTCGCTGCCCGAGTCGCAGGCCGTGGCGGCGTTCATCGAGGCGCGGCCGAACATCGCCGCGGGACAGAGCTACCACAACACCGGCGGCATGATCCTGCGCGGTCCCGGCACGCAGGAGCGCGAGAACGCCTACGGTCAGCGCGACCGGGCGTCCTATGACGCGATCGCGACGGCGGGCGAGGCGATGCTGCCGTTTTATCGCAAGATGGTCATCTGGTCGGATCTCTACACGGTGCACGGCGGCTTCGTGAACTATCTCGCCGAGACCCTCGGCATCGTGAGTTTCACCAATGAGCTCTGGACCGACAATCGCATCATGCAGAACGGCTCCGGTCCGAACGACGAGCAGTCGCGCATCTGGCGCGACAGCGTCCTCTTCGGGCAGACGCGAGCGCCCCTGAAGGAAGTCGATCATCCGACGCTCGGGACGATTCTCGTCGGCGGCTCGACGAAGTACAGCTCGCGCATCCCCCCGCCCTTCATGGCCGAGGAGGAGCACCACCGGAACTTCGCCTTCACGATGTTCCATGCGGCCCAGATGCCGAAGCTCCGGTTCGCGGGCGTGACCGTGAGCGAACTCGCGGCCCCGCCGGCGGGCGGCGAGAACGGCCTCTGGCAGATCGATGTCGAGGTCGCGAACGATCGCCTCATCCCGACCCGCACCGAGCGGGCGGCGTCGAAGGCGATCGGCCAGCCCGATCGGCTGACGCTCAGCGGGGCCAAGGTGCTCACCGCCGGATTCCCGCGCAATCGATTCGATCGGGCGATGAGCGAACAGCGCTACCGGCCGGCGACGCTCGAGGTCGAGGAAGGCATCTCCGGCCGTGGCTCGCGCTTCTTCCGGTTCATCGTGGAGGGCAAGCCGAAGGCGACGATCGGGCTGAGTTTCGTCGCCGAGAAGGCCTCGCCGATCACGATGTCGCTTGAGCTCGCTGCGACCGCCGCGGGATCGACGCCCGCAGCGCCATGAGGCCGCCGCCGGACTCAGGTGTCGACGACGACGAGCTCGCCGATGTCGTCATCGTCGGGGCCGGAGCGGCCGGACTCATGACGGCCGCGTCGATCGACGCCGGGCCCGGCGCCCGGGTCATCCTCCTCGACGGAGCGCGGACGCTCGGCGCGAAGATCCTCGTCGCCGGCGGTGGCCGCTGCAATGTGACCCATCACGCGGTGGACGAGCGGGCCTACGCCGGCTCGACGCGGCCTGCGATCCGCAAGGTGCTCCGGCGATTCGGCGTCGAGGAGACGGTTGCGTTCTTCGCCGAGCGCGGCGTGACGCTGAAGCGCGAGGAGACGGGCAAGCTCTTCCCGACGACCGACGACGCCCGGACGGTCCTTGATGCGCTCCTCCGCGCGGTCGAGGCGGCGGGCGCTGCGATTCGACATCCGCGGCGCGTCGAGGGGATCGAGCCGTTGGCCGTGAACGAGACCGACGAGCGCTCCCCCCGCTTTCGGGTCATCGGGCCGTGGGGAGCGATCGCCTGTCGCTTCTGCGTCCTCGCGACGGGCGGGATGGCGCTGCCGAAGTCCGGATCCGACGGCGCCGGCTACGCCTTCGCACGCCGCTTCGGGCATGCGCTGCACGAGCCGATTTTCCCGGCGCTCGTGCCGCTCCTGCTCGCGGAGGGGCATCCGTTGCGGTCATTGAGCGGCTTGACATTCGAGGCGGAGTTGCGGCTTGTCGCTCCGAGCGGCAAGGTGCTGGAACGCTTCACGAACTCGACGCTCTGCACGCACTTCGGGCTCTCTGGCCCGAGCGTCCTCGACATCAGCCGCTACTGGACGGCGGAGCGCCGGGTCGAGGTCGGGACGCGGCTCGAGCTCTCGGTGCTCCCCGGTCTTCGGCGCGAGCAGTGCGATGAGGATCTGGCGAGCGCTGGCAGCGCGACGCTCCTCTCGCTCTACCGAGGCAGGATTCCGGAGCGACTGATCCGCGTTGTGGCGGAGGTCGCTGGCGTCGATCCGACGACAAGCCTCCGGCAGGTTCCGAAGGTCTCGAGGCAGAGGCTTGCCCAGCTTCTCACCGGTTGGCCGCTGGAGCCGACGGGCGATCGTGGCTTCACCCACGCTGAAGTGACTGCCGGCGGTGTGCCGCTCTCGGAGTTGCGGCTCGAGACGATGGAAAGCCGATTGAGCCCCGGGCTGCACATCGTCGGGGAGCTCTGCGATGTCGACGGTCGCATCGGCGGCTTCAACTTTCAGTGGGCGTGGGCCAGCGGCTTCGTCGCAGGCCGAGCGATCGCCGAGCGACTTCGGATGTATCTGGCAACCTCGGATCGGTGACAGTTGGCGGGAGGGCCCTCGTCAGGATTTCATCTGAAGTTCGGCTTCGGCCTCGAACCCGCTTGAGTTGCCCTCTCCTTTCCCGCACACTGGCCACCTCGTGGAACACCCAACCCTCCAACCAGCCGTGACTTGGGAGAAGCCTCCCGCCTTGGCTGTGCAGTTGGACACCTCCCATGAGGGGCTCCACTGGGAGATCATGGCGATCAACACCACCCTCCAGCCGATCGAGGGTGAGGTGCAGGTCGAATGGCGGGTTCCGGCGGCCGCTCGGGAGAAGGTCCTGACCTTCGCGGCGAATGATGTCCCCGAGGTCTCGCGGGCCTTCGTCGTCGACAGCGTGGTGATGAATCGCCCCGAGTCCTTCATCCGACTCTGGATGGGCGAGCGCTTCTTCGTCTCGCTCGAGCCGGGCGAGTTCGTCGTGCTCACCGGCACCCTCGTCGGCTCACCGGATGTCGACCAGGATGGCCTCGTCGACTCGGGCGATGTCGCGAGCGTCCTCGCCGCGTGGAATCAGGACTGCTGCCAGGCCGATGTGAACTGCGACGGCATCGTGCAGATCGAGGATCTCACGCTGGTCCTCGGCGCGCTGGGCGGATGAGAACGCCGTCCGACCGCGCTCGACGCGCGGCCGGCATGCGTGTCGACCAAAATGGGAGAGGCGGGATTCGAACCCGCGTCACGGCGATTATGAGTCGCTGGCTCTGGACCGCTGAGCTACTCTCCCGGACGCTCGGCGATCGCCTCGCATGAGGCGATGGGCGGATGCGAGCGAGGGCGAGGAGGATACCCCCATCGATCGGCGGTTGTCGGCGCCCACGAGCCGTGGGTTCCTCCGCTATCTTCCGGACCCGATGACGATGCCGCGCACGGCCATCCTCGCCCGCCCGATCGATCCTCCGGAGGTCGCCGTCGCGGTGCGTGACATCGTGAAGGATTTCCCGGCGACGCGGGCCCTGGATGGCGTGACGCTCAGCTTCGGTCGGGGTGAGGTCCACGGCCTCGTCGGCGAGAACGGCGCCGGCAAGTCGACCCTCATGAAGATCCTCGCGGGTCTGCAGGCGCCGGATACCGGCTCGATCCTGGTCGGCGGGAAGCCGGTGACGATCGATTCGGTCGCTGACGCGAATGCGCTGGGCATCGCGATGATCCATCAGGAGCTCAACCTGGTCGGATCGCTCACCGTCGCCGAGAACATCTTCCTCGGCCGCGAACCGCGTCGTCTCGGATTCGTCCGTCGCCGCTCGATGGAATCGCAGGCGGCGTCGCTGCTCGTCCATGTCGGGGCCCGCATCGATCCGCGGGCCCGGGTCGAGACGCTCTCCGTCGCCGAGCAGCAGCTTGTCGAGATCGCCAAGGCCCTCGCCGTCAACGCCCGCTTCCTCATCATGGACGAGCCGACGGCGGTCCTCTCGGCCCGCGAGACGAAGGCCCTCTTCGCCCTCATTCGTCGGCTCTCGGCGAGCGGCGTGAGCGTCGTCTACATCTCGCACCTGCTGCCGGAGGTGCTCGCCCTCTGCACCCGCATCTCGGTGCTCCGCGACGGCAAGCTGGTGACGACCGTCGGACCGCGCGAGGCGACCGAGGCGAGTCTCGCGTCGCTCATGGTCGGCCGCGAACTGGCGGATGTCTATCCGCACAAGCTTCGGCCGCGCGTCGTCGCCGGGGCGCAGCCGGCGCTCGAACTCCGCGGCCTGCAGGTCCCTCCGATCGTCGAGGAGGTCAACCTCCGCGTGATGCCGGGCGAAATCGTCGGCATCGCCGGGCTCGTCGGCAGCGGTCGCACGGAGTCGGCCGAGGCGGTCGTCGGCTTGCGGCACGCAACGCGCGGGAGCGTCTTCGTCGAGGGGCGGCTCGTGCGATTTCGCACCCCGCGCGAGGCCCTCGCAGCCGGCGTCGCCTATGTCTCCGAGGATCGGAAGGGACGCGGCGTGCATCTTGGGATGAGCTGCGTCGAGAATGTGACGCTTGCGCATCTCGGCAGCTACGGTCGCTGGTTTCCCTCCGCCGAGCGCGAGCGGGCCGCGGCGAAGGGTTGGATCGATCGGCTGGCCATTCGCTGTCCTGACATGCACGCCCCGATCCGGACGCTCTCCGGCGGCAACCAACAGAAGTTCGCCGTGGCGAAGTGGCTCGACGCGAAGCCGAGGGTGCTCATCCTCGACGAGCCGACCCGCGGCATCGATCTCGGCGCGAAGCGCGAGATGTACCGGCTCATCGCCGAGCTCGCCGCCCAGGGACTCGCCTGCGTCGTGATCTCCAGCGAACTGCCGGAACTCATCGGACTCTGTCATCGCATCACCGTCATGCGGCTCGGCCGGACGGTGGGTGAGGTCGGCGATGAGGCGGACGCTGGGGCGACCGCGGGCGACGACGCCCCTTCGACGGACGCGATGACCGAGGAGCGGATCATGTTCCTCGCGGCGGGCGTCGAGATGCAATCCGGAAAGCGAAGCGCCTAACGCAACCCTCCACAGCGGAGCGCCGAGAAGCCTGTGCCGCCTGGCACCCGAGAAGGTCCCCTACCGACGATGAGCACTTCCGAAACGCTTCCGCTCCCCCGCTCCCTCGGCCTCTCGCCGTGGCAACGCTTTCTCGGCTTTCTCGAGTCCTATGGCGTGCTCGTCGCCTTCGTCGTCCTCTTCCTCTGGAGCGCGACGATCGGTGAGAACGCGGACACCTTTCGCCGCCCGGAGAACCTTCGGAACATCCTGAACCAGAACGCCGCCACGGGCATCGTCGCGGTCGGCATGACGCTCGTGATCGTCGTCGGAGGCATCGACCTCTCCGTGGGCAGCATCATGGCTCTCGCCGGTGCGGTCGGGATTCTGGTGATGAACGCCTGTCTCGGGGCGGAATGGTCCGAGGTGTCGGCGGCGCTCGCCGGCGGCGGCGCCGGGATGGTCGTCGGCGTTGCCTGTGGACTCCTGAACGGAACGCTCGTCACGCTCGGCAGGCTTCCGGCGTTCATCGCCACGCTCGGCGGCCTTTCGGCCTACCGCTCGATCACCCTCGCCCTCGCCGATGGCGGCGAGCTGCGGGCGAACGCCACCGGCGTCCTCAACGCCGTGGGCCGCGGCGGCGTGCCGGTGCTGCCGGGATCGCTCACCTCGAGCGGCTCGCCGCTCAACTTCAACTACAACATCATCGTCTTCCTGGTGATCGCCCTCGCCGGCGAGATTCTCCTGCGGCTCACCCGCTACGGACGGCATGTCGTCGCCGTCGGCGGCAACGAGCTCGCCGCCCGCTACTCGGCGATCGCCGTCGAGCGGGTGCGGCTTGGGGCCTATGTCCTGATGGGCGGCCTGAGCGCCCTGGCCGGGCTCATGCTGACGGCTCGGAACAACTCGATGAGCTCCTCGCAGCTCGGACTCCTGATGGAGCTCGATGCGATCGCGGCGGTGGTCATCGGCGGGACGAGCATGGCCGGCGGACGGGGGCGCGTCTGGGGCACAGTCCTAGGCGTTCTCATTCTCGCGATCATCAATAACATGCTGGTTGTCGCGAATGTCTCCGCCTACTGGCAGGGGTGCGTGAAGGGCGTCATCATCGTCCTTGCCGTGCTCATCCAGCGCGGACGGCGCTGACGCCAGGCGATCGGCGCGGCCGTTTCGTCCTTCGGCTTCCTCTGATCCTCTCATCCGCTCCATCTTTCGCCACGAGGTTCCGCATGTCGCTCTCCCGTCGTCAGTCCCTCGGCGCACTCGCCGCGTCCGCTTTCGCCCTTCCCGCCGTCGCGGCGACGAGCGCGAGCTCCAAGAAGGTCACGATCGGGATCAGCGTGCCAGCCGCCGATCACGGCTGGACCGCGGGCGTGATCTGGTGGGCGAAGCAGGCGATGGCCCTCTATCCCTCGATCGAGTTCATGCTCATGCCGGCCCAGAACCCGGAGAAGCAGATCGGCGACCTCGAGACGATGATGGTCAAGGGGGTCGATGGGCTCGTGATCCTCGCGACCGAAAGCGCTCCGCTGACGCCGACCGCGAAGGATGCGAAGTCCAAGGGGATTCTCGTCGTCAATGTCGATCGCGGCTTCCTCGAGCCGGTCGCCGATGTCTTCCTCGAGGGCGACAACAAGGCCTTCGGTCGGAAGTCGGCGCAGTTCATGGTGGACGAGTTCAAGCGTCGCGGAACGGCGAAGCCGAAGATCATCGTGCTGGAGGGCATCCCCTGCACGGTGAACACCGATCGCGTGACGGCCGCGACCGAGGTCTTCAAGGCCGCTGGCGTCGAGATCGTCGGTCAGGCGAGCGGCAACTGGAATCGCCAGAAGGCCCTCGAGGTGATGGAAACCCTGCTCGTCCGCAGTCCGAAGATCGATGCGGTCTGGGCGAGCGACGATGACATGGCCCTCGGCGCCGAGCAGGCGATCCGCGAGGCGGGCCGCGAGAAGGAGATGTGGATGCTCGGCGGCGCGGGCATGAAGGAGATCGTGAAGAAGGTGATGGACCGGGATCCGATGTACCCGGCGAACATCACCTATCCCCCGTCGATGATCGCGACCGGCGTCCAGCTCGCCGTCGGCATCCTGCGCGACGGTCAGCGCGACAAGGTCCTCCAGTTCATGCCGAAGCATCTGCTCATCGATGTCGAGCTCATCACCCCCGACAACGCGAAGGGCTACTACTTCCCCGACAGCGTGTACTGAACGCAACTCGGGTGGGGCGGATTCAACACAGCGATTCGGGTAGGTCGGATTCAACACAGAGGCACAGAGGACACAGAGGGCCACAGAGAAGAAATGAGGAAGGGGCTGCGCAGCTCAGCCGAGTCGCGCAGCCTCATCTTCTTTTTCTTCTCTGTGCATCCTCCGTGCCCTCTGTGCCTCTGTGGTTCTCTGGATGATGTGTGCAGAATCCTGTGGTGCATCGCTGAGCTGCGTCACCGGTACTCGCGGACGACGATGTCGATGCTTGCGTCCGCGGGCGCATGCGCGGCGCCGCGGGCTTCGCCGGCGAGGTCGCTGATGTTCCGTAGCCGGCGGACGATCAGGTGGACGACATCGCCCTTGCGTTCGACGCGCCCCGCGGCGAGGAGGATGACGCTCATGCGAGCGGCGCGGCGGAAACGCTCGTAGACCTTCGGGCGGATGATGAGGTTGGCGATACCGCTCTCATCCTCGAGGGTCATGAAGAGGATGCCCTTGGCCGTCGATGGTCGCTGACGGACGAGGACCACGCCGGCGACGGCGAGGAGTGTCCCCTGCGGCGTCAGGCAGGCGTCGCGCAGGCTGGCGCATGGGACTGCGTGCAGCGTGCGGAGGCGCTCGCGGAGGCAGGCCAGCGGATGACGCTTGAGCGAGAGGCCGATGGCGGTGTAGTCCTGGGCGACCGCGACGAGCGGCGCAACCGGCGGCAGGCGGCTGGGCGCGGGAGTCGCCCCAAGGGACAGCGAGGGATGCGACACGGGGATTGCCACACGATCGCGCTCCTGCGATGCACGAAGGCTCTCTTCAGCCTGCTCGAAGAGCGGGGCCGGGGCATCGCGCAGGGCTCGTACCTGCCAGAGGGCCTGCTGGCGATCGAGCCCCATCGAATGGAAGGCGTCCGCAGCGGCGAGGCGTCGGAGCGAGGCGACCCGCACGCCGCTCGCCCGCCAGAGCTCGCGGATGGTGCGGAAAGGTCCGGCCCGCAGGACAGCCTCGACGATGCGCTGCCCCTCGGCCTCACCGAGCCCACGAACGAGGCGCATGCCAAGTCGCAAGGCGGGCTGTGACTCGCCTTCGCCTTCACCGTCGCCTGCCCCCTGCCTGCGAACGCTCTTGCCGACGGGACAGCAGAGCAGCGGGTCCTGCAGGGCCACGCGCTGTTCGCGGGAGTTGATGCGAAGCGGCGTGCGACGGAGGGATTCTGGTGATCGCAACGGTGATGCCAGCGGTGATGCCAGCGGAGGCGGATGGGCGAAGAGCTCGCTCGAGAAGGCGCCTGGCATCTGCTCCAGCGGCCACGCTGGAACTCGTTCTGGCGTGCGTTCGGGAGTTCGCTCGAGCGTGCAGTCCCAGTGACTGGCGTTGACATCGACACCGCGGACCTCGATCCCGTGTTCGATCACATCGCGGATGATCTGGGCCGGGGCGTAGAACCCCATCGGCTGACTGTTGAGGAGCGCCGCCGCGAAGGCTGCGGGGTGATGGCATTTGAGCCAGCAACTCACATAGACGAGCAGGGCGAAGGATGCGGCGTGCGATTCCGGGAAGCCGTAGCCGGAGAAACCCTGAATCTGACGGAAGACCTGCTGGGCGAAGTGTTGGGTGTAGCCGCGGGCGATCATCCCCTGCTCGAGCTTCGCGGCGAACTCGGCGAGGCGATTGCCGCGCCGCTTCCACGCTCCGATGGCCCGTCGCAACTGGTCCGCCTCGCCTGGCGTGAATCCTGCGGCGACGATCGCCAAGGCCATCGCCTGCTCCTGAAAGAGCGGTACGCCGAGCGTCTTGCCGAGCACGCGACGGACGGCATCGTCTGGAAAGGTGATCGGTTCCTCGCCATTGCGCCGGCGCAGATACGGATGCACCATGTCGCCTTGGATCGGTCCCGGACGGACGATCGCGACTTCGATGACAAGGTCGTAGAAGCAGCGTGGCCGAAGCCTCGGCAGCATCGACATCTGGGCCCGCGACTCGATCTGGAAGACGCCGACCGTATCGGCGCGGCAGATCATGTCATAGACCGTCGGGTCCTCGGCCGGAACGGTGTGGAACTGCAGTGTGGGTGTGGAAGGCGTTGGCTGCGATTCGGCCGATCGGGCGACGGCAGCGCGATCCTCGTTGATGAGATCGATCGACTTGCGGATGCAGGTGAGCATGCCGAGCGCGAGGACATCGACCTTCAGCATGCCCATCGCCTCGATGTCATCCTTGTCCCATTCGATGACGGTGCGATCGGCCATGGCCGCGTTCTCGATCGGCACGAGCTCGCAGAGCGGGCCGTCGGTGATGACGAAGCCTCCGACATGTTGGGAAAGATGACGGGGGAAGCCGAGGATCTGGCCGGTGAGGGCCGCGAGGCGTCGCATGGTCGGGTCCGCCGGATCGAGCCCGAGCTCCCGCAGCCGATCGCCGTCGATGGCCCCATCCTGCCACCAGTCGATGGATGCGGCGAGACGGTCGACGCAGTCCATCGACAGTCCAAGGGCCTTGCCCACATCGCGCACGGCGCTGCGGCCGCGATAGGAGATGACCTCGGCGGTCAGGGCCGCCCGATCGCGGCCATAGGTGCGATAGAGATACTGGATGACCTCCTCGCGACGCTCATGCTCAAAGTCAACATCGATGTCCGGCGGTTCGTTGCGCTCCTTGCTGACGAACCGCTCGAAGAGGACATCGATGCGATTCGGGTCGACCGCGGTGATGCCGAGGCAGTAGCAGACCGCCGAGTTGGCCGCTGCGCCGCGCCCTTGGCAGAGGATGTCGCGCGAGCGGGCGAAGCGAACGAGATCGTGCACCGTCAGGAAGAAGGGCTCGTAGGCGAGTTCGGCGATGAGGGCGAGTTCGTGCTCGATCTGCCGGCGGACGCGCTCGGGCAGGCCATCGCCCTTTCCGCTCGCGGGATATCGCTCGGCCGCGCCCCGGTAGGTGAGCTCGCGCAGGTACGCCGTCGGGGTCACCCCGGGCGGCGCGACCTCGGATGGATAGCGATAGCGGAGCTGATCGAGGGAGAAGCCTCGGTTGCGAACGGGAGCGTTGGCCGATGCCGCCGCCGCCGATGCCGCCGAGGATGCCGACGACGCCGATGACGATGGCGATGGCGAGGAGGACGGCAGGCCGACGCACTGCTCGGCCAGGATGACGCTCCGCTCCACCGCGGCCGGGAGGTCGGCGAAGAGTCGGGCCATCGCCGCTGGCGGCTTCAGATACCGCTCGGCGTTCGGGAAGAGGGCATATCCAGCCTGCTGAATGGGTACGCCATGGCGGATACAGGTGAGGATGTCCTGCAACGGACGGCGTTCGGGGATGTGGTAATGGACATCGTTGATCGCGACGAGCGGTACGCCCGTCCACTCGGAGAGGGCCACGAGTTGCTGGGTGCGCAGCCCGTCGTCCGGATCGCCGGTGCGCTGGATCGCGATGGAGAGGCGATCACGGGCGGCGTGGCCATAGGCATCACGAAGGCCCTCGACCAGCAGGACGAAGGCGTGATCGATGATCCGCGGTGGCAGCAGCGTGCAGACCATGCCTCCGGGGACCGCGAGGCCAGCATCGAGAAAGTCGTGGAGGGTCAGCAGGCAGCCTCCCTTCGCGGCCCGTCGCTTGCCGATCGTCAGCATGCGGCAAAGATGACCGTAGGAACGCGAGCATGTCGGTGCCAGAAGGGCCTCGGCCCGAAACCCCTGCATGCCTGACGCATCCCGTGACGCGATCTGTGGTGCGGTGTGCGGCTCTGGCAAGGCACTCGACGCGACAGCGCCGACCGGACGATCCTCGGGGTCGCCGACAAAGAGCGATACGCGACTGCTGACGACGAGATCGATCCCCCGCTCCCGCGCTGCGACATGGGCACGCACGATGCCCGCGAGCGTCGAGTGATCGGCGATCGCGATGGCGCGATATCCGAGGCGTGCGGCCTGGTCAACGAGCTCATCCGGATGGCTCGCTCCGGTCAGGAAGGAGAAGTTGCTGGTGACGGCAAGCTCGACATAGCGATCAGATGCCGCAGCGCGACCATGCAATCGCGGCGGGAGCCCGGCACCAGACTCCGAAGCGGCGGCCTCGGACGACGCTGGCATCCTCTCGCCACCGGCGGAGAACGGATGCGGATGAGGTTTGCTGAATGGCTGTTCAGGCATCGCGGTGACGATTCAACTCGCGGCTTTCTGAGCTCTTCGTGTCGTTCGTTCAACACAGAGGCACAGAGGACACAGCCTTCTGCACTATTCGCGTCGTTCATTCACCACAGAGGACACAGAGGCCACAGAGGGGGCACAGAGCGGAAAAGTCGGATCGAACGCGACGGGAGCATCCGTGATCCACCTCAGGCGCGCATTTCCTTCTCGCTCGCTTGTTTGCCCGCTCACGCATCTGTAGAGGTCTGAGATCGACCATGACTCGAAGTTGGATGGCCGCTCACGACCCCAAAACACCCTCGTTTTCCCCTCTCTGTGCCCCCTCTGTGCTCTCTGTGTCCTCTGTGGTGAGTTTGGTCGAATAGTGCAGAAAGCTGGACACAGAGGGCCACAGAGAAGGCAACGAATATGGAGCAGAGGTAAGCGGCCCAGACAAGCGATACACCGCGAGAGCCAGGCCTTCGCCGTTCGATTCGAGAAGTCGAGCAGCCCGGCGTGTTCGGACTCTTCTCATCCCCGGCAAAGCCCTTTGATGCGAATTGCTGCTTGATTCAGCGATGATCGCCTTCTCTGTGGCCCAGGATTCTGCACAAATCATCCAGAGAACCACAGAGGCACAGAGGGCGCACAGAGAAGGCAAAAAGGCAGGCCGGTTGCGCGCGCATTGATGGAAAGGGCCTGTGCCACAGGGACTCGCGGAGCGCAAGCGCTAGGTAAGGCGTGAAGACTCGAACCAAGTCAATTCCATCCTGTGCCGGCGATTGTGTACGACGAATTCCCTCCTTCCATTGGCTTCTCTGTGCTACCTCTGTGCCCTCTGCGCCTCTGTGGTTCTCTGGCGGAATAGTGCAGAATGCTGTGTCCTCTGTGCCTCTGTGGTTCTCTGGTGGAATGGTGCAGAAAGCTGTCGTGCTAGAACCAGCCGCCGTGGAGCCACCATTGATCTGGATGGCCAGTTGGATGGGCGGTGTCGGCGGTTCGATCGCGCACGATCTCGGCCGGATGGTCCGTGCCGATTGGCATGATGCGGTACATCCAGAAGACGGAGCCGTCTGCACAGATGACTCGGCAATACCAGCGCCGTGTGGCACGCAGTTCTGGGATCGGCGTGTCCGCTGCCGTGGAGCATGTGTCCGCCTGATGGGCCAGATGAGCCTGATGAGTCTGCTGCCGCAGGCTTCGCATGGATGCGGGGCTGATGCTGTCCCACCACGCGCTGTCGATGCATTCCCAGCCATCGATGTCAACGACGCGGTACAGTCGATTGGACCAGCAAAACGAGAGCGTGTCGGTGCTGCTGGTCGCCGTGTGACATCGTTCGGGCCCGGCGGCAGCGTGAGAACTGGCGAACGGGGGCTGCTCGCCGAGCGTTCCGCCGATCATGCGTATCGGATGGGGTTGCTCAAGCAGCCATGGTGGGCGATCGCCGGCAGGCGGAGCCTGCGACAGGTGGACCATGTGCCTCATGTGCTCGGCGTGAGGTGATCCCTTGGCGGTATGGCCAGAAGGTCGATCAACGGTGCCATCCCATGGCGCTCTCCCCCACGCCAGCTCCGGCTCGTGCGAGCCATGGTGCATCCCACGGAGAACGCGATGACGGCCCAGTCGGGCGCTGAGGCGATCGGCACATGCCAGCGCATCCGCGTCGAGTGTGGGCGAGCGAGTCTGGCGCTGCGCGGTGATGCCGCCGGTGACGCCGCCGGTGATGCTGCCGGTGACGGCGGTGTGCTGCAGAAGGGCCTTCGAATCCAGGCCGATGTGCTGACGATGCGGCACGGGAACCGTGCGTGGCGCCTCCAAGGTGATGGCGTCGATGCCCATGGATGCGATCTGGGGATTCGCATCCCCGCGGGCGATCCGATCCCTCCATCGGCGGACCTGACGGCCGTCGCGCGTCGCGCGCCGTCGGCTGCGCGCGACCTGCGCACGGTCACCATCGGTGCCGCCCATCTCGGCCTGGAGTCGCTCCAGATGCGGATGCAGCAGGGCCCACAGTTGATCGCGCTGACGGGTCGGAACGCCAAGGTCGAAGGTGATGGCGAGCGGGTTTCCATGGACGCGTTCGGCCGTCCAGCGGATGCGGCTGATGCCTCGCTCCGAGCGCCTGACCGAGCGACAGAGGCGGTCGATGAGATCGACGGTGACGAGTTCAATCGCGTCGGGATGCTGCACGGGTCCGTCGAAACAGTGTCGGACGCGAAAGGGCGGATGGACGCGCAGAGGAACGAGCGGCTCCGGCAGCGTTCCAAGACACTGGTCGAGGCGGGCCAGGACGGCGAGCGCTGGGCATGAGGATGTCCGAGCTCGCACACGAGCCTGCACACTGGGCTGAAAGCCATTGACATCGGCATCGGCATCGGCATTGGCATTGCCACGGCCAGTTCCATCTCGCGTTCCACCTCCACTGTGGGAGATGGCTGCCGATCCTGCTTCGGACGAGCGGCGATCGGCTCGCTGCGAATGCCCCCCCGCTCTCCCGATGCGAGCGGCACGACGGCCCGCGGACCTCGTGCCGGTGCGGCGTTCCGTACCGATTCGTTCCCCCACGAAACGCTCTGCCAGCTCGCTTCGACTGATGTCCAAGAGCTGTCCGACCCGCTCAACCTGCACCTCGCGCAGGGCAGCAGCATCCTCCCGGCGCAGACGCAGGCACTCGATCGGCAGATTCCGAATCGCCTCGATCTCCTCACCCGGCCGAATGATGCGAGCGGAGTGCTGGCCCACGCTCCGCGCATCCTCGACGGGGTGTTCTCCTGCAGCGCATCGGGCGTAGCGAGCGACAGCCCACCCGATGCCTGGAGTCGGACCGATGGCGACGCGAACCGTCCATCCGCGCCGCTGCAAGCGCTGCTGGAGCGCGGCGAGAAACGGTTCCTCTCCGCCATATCGCTGTGCAAGGATGCGCTCGCAGCCAGTCAGATCGCCCCACAGCACGGCCTCACCAGGCGTGCGCCAGTCGGGGGATGCATCGCAGCCGTTGGCACGCTCCTCCTCAGCATCGGATGCGGTTCGCGAGGCAACGGAAGGGACGAGCATCAGCAGACGGGCAGCCAGCGCCCGGAGCACCTCCGCATCACGGCGTGGGTCATGCTCGACGACGATGCAGGCGCTGGAGCGATCGGATCCATCCGCTCCGCCACCGCTGCCTCGAGCGGGAGCGTGATCCAGATATCTGCCGATCGGGTAGGAGGCGTGCGGCGGTGACGCACGCATGGATCCGTCCTGCTCGCGCTGCGATCGGCTGCGCGCCACCCGCTCCGATCCCGCTGGCTCGACGATGTCGCCACACGCAACCAGCGAGGCTTTGGCCTGCACCAGCGTCATGCCCGGGCGCACGCCATCGCGCAGGCCGTTCGGGCAGGTGGCGATCACCGTCCGGACGCCGCGACTGGCCTGCACGACGAGGATCGGATGCCCCGGCGCATCAACAGGCGTGCGGCCAGGCGCCTCCGTCGCTCGCGGACCGGGAACCCACACCCGCGACATCGTGCGCGGATGACGCCATCGACAGGCGGCGACGCCAGAGGCGTCAAGGCTCTCCTGCGGTGATCGCTCGCCGGACGCCCGCCGTCCCTGCCCGCTGCGCTCGTCGGATGGATTCGCCCCGTCTGAGCCGGCGAGCTGTCGATCACGGCGCTGCCGCTCCACCGACCAGAATGGAAAGACACAGCAGAGAATGCGGCAGCCCTGCGTCAGCGCGGGCGACGATGTCGAGATCGTGGAACGACTCATCATCTCCTCTCTCCTTCATGCTGGTGACGATGCTGGCGGCGTATGGAGCGTCGCGCCAGACGAGCGCGATCGCGACGATGCGTGCATGGCACCGGTTCGTCTCCAACCGGATTCCCATGTCCCTTCGGTGTGGGCGCGGGCGAGCGCCGGCCCGGGCGGCAGCCGGCGACATGGTGAGGATCGCGGGGGATCAGCCCCCGAGGCCTGGTCGGCAATCGCCTCGCGCAGCACGCCGTGGAGGAGATGGGCCTTGCAGCGCATGAGGCTCATCTCCCATCGCATGGACCAGCCCCGCTCCTGACTTTCTTCGTCGCATTTCCCCTCGCCTCTGCCCTCGCCTCTCCCCTCGCCTCTCATGCTCGGCCTGAGCTGCCATCTGGTCAGGGCGGCCGACAGGGTTGCCAACTCCGAGGCGGGGCGGAGCAGCAAGAGAATCATCGGGGCCGCTCGACGGAACATCGCCACATGGAGACGACGCGTATCGGCCATCGTGAAGCCCGTTCCGTCGGCGATCACCATGGCGATGCCACTCGTGTGCAGCGCCTGTTCGATGCACCAGATGACGCATGCGGGATCAGCGTGTCGCTCGTCGTGTTCGCGAGCATCCACGAACATGGACCGCTCGAGGAGCGAGTGATCGATCGCATGCTCGAGCCCGTTGCAAGCCTCGGCCGCAGCATCGTGTCTGGCGAGCATGCGCTGCGACCGATGCAACGCCTTGGGCACGCGAGCCGATAGCGATGCCGACAGCGATGCCGACCATGAAGATGATGGTGGCCACCACGCCGCCCGCCAGCCGGCGCGAACGCCTCGGATGAGAGCCCGGGGATGGGGCCAGACGCGTCGGCCGATCCAGAGCACCCCTGCTCCCGGCGAGGTCCAGCGTGGGGTGGCGGAGTCGCCGAATGACAGCACCCGATGGGCGAATGCGACAGCCGCTCCGACGGGAAGGAGCTCTGGCCCTTTCTCGGATGCGTGCGGCTCGTCGGGCCTCTTCACCGTTGCGCCTGTCCGGACCGCATGCAAGCCCTCGACCATGGGGCCGTACCACTCGTGGACGCCGCGCCATGGCAATCCACCACCGAAGAGACGATCGATCGCGCTGTCGCCGGTCGGTATGAGCGCATCAGCACCTGCGGTGAGGCGTGCGTCGTTCGATTGTGTCGTGGGGGCAGGAGTGGGGTCAGGAGCGGGGGCAGGCCCGCCTGGCAATGGTGCTCTCTCGGCATCGCCAGTCTGATGATGCGGTACCGGCTCAGGTTGGCCATGGGTGTGGGCTCGCGTATGCCGCGTGGCCTCATCCGGCGCCGTGCCGGGGCGATCGCGCGCGGGATCGCCAGGTGAGCGATGCTGTTCGGGGACGAACTCCTGAACGGTGTGGTCGTCCGTGGCGCCATCGGGGCTCCCATCGATGGCCTCCTCGCGTGCGAGCTCGGCTCGACGGATCGAGGCGAGTTGATCGAAGCGCCGTCGGATGGGCGTGCCACAGAGGCTGGTCGGGTGGTTGGGCCGAGCGTCATGACCCCGAGCTTCATGATCCAGATGCGCAGGCCCAGGGGTCGTTGGTCCCCACGGCGCCGGGGGCTGTGGGCGCCTCGCCTCGTGCTGTCCGGACTCGATGGCTGCGATCGCTTGCTGCAGCGAACGCATGCGTGCGGAACGGTTGATCTGTTCCGGCGCTCCCGGCGTGCCAAACGGCGCGGCCGAATCATCAGACTCGAATGTGTGCATGAATGAAGTCCCTCCCAAAGAGCGGGGCCGCATCGCGCAGGTCACAGCGTTCGCGATGCCACACGGCAGCGCGCGATACAGCCCTCCCCTCGACCCCCTGTCCGTTCCACGACCGACATGGAAGATCGGTTTTTGTTAGGGTACCGATCGGATCGCAGTCGTCAAGTGCGAAGTTGCAGATTTCGACGATTCGCCTGCGTCTGGTGCAGCGAGGCCTGCGGCATCACGGGACCTCGCACGATGCCTCACCCGAGCGGCGCGAGGCAGGCTGGTGCGTCGATGCGTGCGTCGCTCACCGTCAGTGAGACCGGCCAGGAACGGAGGTGATCCGCCGGAGCCGGGCGCAGGAGATCGCTCGGTGCATCGGTGGCGTGCAGCCAGCGATCCCGATCCTCGGGAGCGATCAGAACCGGCATCCGGTCGTGGACGGAACCCACGCATGCGTTCGCCTCGGTCGTGATGATCGCGATGGAGAGGATCGCATCCTCATCCGCGTCCGCGCGCTCGGCATGCGGCGGCAGCGCATCGAAGAGCGATGGCTCCGTCACCACGGGCGCCGCGTCGCGCTGACGCTCGCGTCGCACCCAGTGCTCCCAGATGCCCGCGAGCGCGAGCGGCTCGCCGCTCGAGGAAGCGAACGCATAGGGTCGCTTGCGACCACCATCCGGTTGGGCTTGCCATTCGTACCACGCCGTCGCCGGAATGAGACATCGCCGCCGACGCCATGCGTCGCGGAAGGCCGGCTTGATGGCGATCGAGTCGGCGCGGGCGTTCGTGAGCCGCTGACCCATCGTCGCATCGCTGGCCCACGCGGGCACGAGTCCCCATCGCATGAGGAGCAGCTCGCGCCGCCCCTCGGAGGCGGCGCGCACGACCGGAATGACGGAACTCGGGGCGATGTTCCAGCGCGGCTGCCAGGCGGCGAGCGCCTCGACGAACGCCGGAAGCAGCGGCGCAGCGCCCATCGACGCCGCGATCGCCTCACCGGAGATGGCCAGAACGAATCGTCCGCACATGGAATCCTCATCCCTGCCGCGGCGGATGTGCTGCGCCGCCCTCAGCTTCAGGGCGTCGCGTCTGCGACCGATGTCTGCCAGCCGTCATATTCGCCGCCGAGACGCTCCGCGAGATCGAAGAGCGGACCGGTGATGGCCTCGATGCGCTCGATGTGCGGCACATCGGTGTGGGCCAGATGGAGCCGGAAGAAGGTGCGGACGCGCTGTCCCTCGCCCGCGTCGGAGCCGATGCCCGACTCTCCGAACTCGAGATCGAGGTCGTCGTCCTCGCTTTCCTCGACCGTGACGCCGCGGACCTCGTATCCGAGCTTCGTCACCTCGGCGAGCGCGGCGTCGCGGGCCTGCTCCGTGGGGAGCGAGATCCAGTGCTCGATCGGACGCGGAGCGGTGAGCGGATCGCCGAGTTCCTCCAACTGCTCGCACTGCTCCCGATTGAAGATGCCCTGCAGGTCTCTGGGCGATGGAAAGAGGAAGGAGAGATACGCCTCCCATCCCGGATCGTCGGCCAGAACGATGTCGAGCTCATACCCCGGGTAGGGCTCGATGATCGGCGCGATGCGCTCGTCCCAATCCTCGCCGCTCGTCGCGTAGAAGAACAGATCGCGGTTGCCGCCGCAGATCACCCGCCCGACGAGGATCGCGTCGATGTGCGGCGCTTCCGCCTCGGGGGAATCGGGGTCGGTGAGATGCACATGCGGCGCGAGCGCTTCGACGATCGCCGACTCGAGGGCGTCGAGCGTCTCGGACTCCTCGTCGCTCGTGAGTCCGTCCGCGGTGCGGATCCGCATCGGGATGCGCACCGTCACGAGGCGGCGCAGCCCCTCCATCGGGGCGACCGCTCCGAGAGCCAGGTTCACGAGAATCAGCGCGGGCCGATCCTCGATGGTGCAGAGATAGTCGTTCCAGTGGCCGCACATCGCTCGTTCCCTCTGATGGTCGTTTCGGTCATCGGCCCCACGCGTCGCCGCGCGGCGGGATTCGGTGCACCGCATGCGCCGGGCCGATCGCTCTCAATGCCGGTGACAGGAATCGAACCTGCACTTCCTTTACGGGGAAAACGGATTTTGAATCCGTCGCGTCTGCCAGTTCCGCCACACCGGCCGGTTGGGGAGAATCGTTCATCATCGGGATCCCGACCGCCGGTGTCAACGACACGGCCCCCGGGAGTGGATCCCGGGGGCCGCGTTCAACCGACCTGATGCAACGCTGGGGGGCGAGCGATGTTCCCCGTCTCGTTCAGCCCTCCGCCGCGGGGCTCAGGACCCCCACGCTCCGAGCAGGATGGCGAGGTCGGCGGCGCTGACCGTGCCGTCACCGTCCAGGTCGCCGGGACCGGCCGAGCCCCACGCTCCGAGCAGGATGGCGAGATCGGTCGCGTCCACCACGCCGTCGCAGTTGAGGTCGGCGGGATCGCAGCTCGGCGCGGGGTTCGGCACCGTCACGCAGAGCTCGATGAAGCAGCACTTGAGCCAGTTGGTCGAGTGCTGGCCGATCGTGATGCAGAACTCGTCGCCGGGGCCCATGCCGCTGGTGACCGTGATCGGTCCGATGTTCTGCGAGCCGAAGGGCGGCACGCCGGCGAAGCTCACGAGCGAGGGAGAGACCGACCCGGTGGTGCCGCTCGGGAAGAGCGTCAGGTGTCCCATGTTCCAGCTCTCGAGATTCGTGATCTGGAAGTTCAGCGTGAAGACGCCGGGGGTCGTCGTCGCGACGAGCTCGACATCGGAGATCTGGGCGCACTCGCAGTCGGGCAGGTCGATGCAGTGCGTGATGTGGCAGCACTCCTGACCCTCGACCGATCCGAGGATCATGTCGAAGCAGAACTCCTCACCGGCCTGCGGACCGTCGATGGTGATGGTGACCTGGGTCGAACTGCCGTGGGCGAGCGGCGGATTGAAGGGAATCACGTTCGGTGCGGTGGCGGCGTCGGGCAGGATCAGCACCGCAGCGGCCTGGCCGCTCAGGTTGGTCACGGTGAAGGTCCAACTGAAGGAGCCGTCCTCCTTGCAGAGGATCTCGTCGGTGGCGACCTCCATGCAGTTCTCGGTGCGGAGGCAGTTCACCTCGAGCGAGCCGAGCTCGTTCTTCTGGGTCGTCACCACGACGCCGTCGAGGTCAACGAGGATGCTGCTTCCGACCGGATCGCCGGCGGAGGACTGTCCCTGCAGCCCGTACACGATCGGGCTCGAGCAGAACTTGAGCGCGTCACCGAGCGCCCAGACCTTGTTCGCGATCGGCTCGAAGCCGACGCCGCCCGCGCTGTTGTAGGGCGACACGCAGAGATCGCCGATCGAGTAGTCGAAGGCCGGTCCCCATCCGCCGTCGGCGTCGCGGCAGAACTTCATGACCCGCGAGTTGTGGGCGAAGGTGTAGAGCTCGGTGATGCCGCGTTCGGCGACGAGCATGCAGCACTGGTCGTCGAAGGTGATGTCGACGACGGGGTTGGAGTTCGGCGACGCGGGCAGCGCGGGCAGCGTGATCTCAAGCTGCTTCGTGCTGGGGATGAAGTCACCGGTTGCGGTGAGGCCGATGGACCAGATCTCGTTCGGCGCGCCGCCGGAGAAGGCGCTCGAGTTCCAGACCGAGTAGTAGAGCCGACCGCCATGGACCTTCACCGCGTAGGGTCGCTCGCGGAGCGGCACCCAACCGGGGGCGTCGCCCGTTTCGGCGAGGTTGGTGTTGGGCAGCGGACCGGTGACGACATTCGTGGTGATGTCGAAGGTGTCGCGGACGAGCTGCGGATTGGCCGGATCGATCGAGTAGATGCGACCGTCCTCGAGGTTCGCCGCGTAGAGGCGGCCGGTGTCGCAGCCGAAGGTGAGATTGCCGAGGCCCGGATAGGCCTGATCGGGATTCGTCGCGACGATCGCCGGATCGAGGCTGTTCGGCAGACGGATGAGTTCCGAGGCAGCACCCGTCGTGCCGTTCAGGAAGTAGATGCTTCCGGCGCCGCCGAGCGAGCCGAGCGGATCGATGTTCGTGCCGCCGCCATACACCGAGGTGTGGGCGACATAGACATTGCCGCCGCCGTCGATCGTCACGCCGAAGATCGCGCCGAGCTTGCCCATCGTCCAGTCGGGAGCGGAGTAGCGCTGCGTGTTCCAGTTGGTGCCGAGCGGCGCCGCGCCTTGGTTGCCGAGATCGACGAGATAGACCGCGGGCAGGTTCGGTTCGATCTGATAGTTCGTCGCCGCGGCGAGCAGTCCGGGATTGAACGGCGTCGGAAGCCCCTGGACGAGCGGCGGGCGCTCGCCGCAGCAGTCGCAATCCGCCGGATCGGGCTCACCGGTCGGGCACTCCTGCTCGAGGCAGGTGATGGTGAGGGTGCCCGGTCCGCCCGGAGCGCCGAGGGCCTTCGTGCCCACCTGAATGAGATAGGTCTGGCCGCAGACGACATCGCAGACCACGCGGGTCTGCTTGCCGCAGTCGTCGTCGCTGCAGCAGATCGGATTCGCGAGATCGAAGGGACAGGTGCAGCCGGAGTAGATCCGGATCTTCGTGTCGACCTGCGTGCCGCCGCAGGTGGAGAACTCGACGAGCCCGTTGCAGGTCGAGGTCCAGCAGTACCAGACGTCGTTGCCGATCCCCGCGATCGGACCGTCGCACTGTGGTGCGACCACGCCGTTGACGCCGAGCGTCGCTTCGGTGAGGTCGAAGGTGAACGGTCCGGTCCCGGTGATCGGCGTGGCGTTGGCGCAGTCGTCGTTCGCTGGGGGCAGGGCGAAGGCCGCCGAACCCGCGAGTGCGATGGCCGCCGCGAGCGAGGCGGCGGTCCTGAGCGTGGTGTGACGCTGTCGTTCCATGGTCAGTCTCCGTGTCCCCTGAGGGGATGCCAAAGGTCGGTTGCGACCGGAACGCGGCGGCGTCACACGAACGCCGACGCCATCCCGGTCACCGACCTCTGCGGAGCGAGCCGAAGGACCTCGCAGGCAGGGACGCGATTTTTTCGCGACCGCGGAGCCCCCCGCACCCTGCGACCGAAACCCGATGTCCACCACCCACCGGGCCGAGCGCTACTCCTGGGCCGACTGGAACAGCGTGTAGTTCGAGCTTTCCTTGGTGATCTGGATGTCGTGCGGGTGGTTCTCGACGACCGTCGCCGCGGTGACGCGGACGAAGCGGGAATCGCGGCGGAAGTCGTCGATCGTGGCGCAGCCGCAGTAGCCCATCGCGCTCCGCAGGCCGCCGACCATCTGGTAGACGAAATCCCCAAGCGGGCCGCGGTAGGGAACCCGACCTTCGACCCCCTCCGGCACGAACTTCCGCGTGTCGCGGATCTGTCCCTGCCCGTAGCGATCGCTCGACCCGGCGGCCATCGCCCCCTCGCTGCCCATTCCGCGGTAACTCTTGAAGCGGCGGCCGCGGTGGAGGACGAGTTCCCCGGGGCTTTCGTCGAGGCCCGCGAAGAGCGAGCCGAGCATGACCGAGGAGGCCCCCGAGGCGAGGGCCTTGGCGATGTCGCCGGACTGACGGATGCCGCCATCGGCGATCACCGGCACCCCGGCCCGCTCGGCGGCCCGCACCGCGTTCATGATCGCGGTCACCTGCGGCATGCCCACGCCGGTGACGACGCGCGTCGTGCAGATCGAGCCCGGTCCGATGCCGACCTTGACCGCGTCCGCGCCGGCGTCGATGAGGGCCTGGGCCCCCTCTTCGGTGGCGACATTGCCGGCGATGATGTCGATGTCATGCCGCTCGCGGATCTCCCGCACCGTTCGCAGGACATTTTCGCTGTGTCCGTGTGCGGTGTCGACGACGATGACATCGACCTCGGCCTCGACGAGGGCGGCGACGCGGTCGAGCTGCATGACGCCGACCGCGGCCCCGACCCGCAGCCGTCCGCGCTCGTCACGGCAGGCGTTGGGGTGCTTCTTCACATTGTCGATGTCGCGCATCGTGATGAGCCCCTTCAGCCGACGCTTGTCGTCAACGAGGAGGAGCTTCTCGACGCGGGCCCGGTTCAGGAGCCGTTCGGCGCTCTCGAGCGTCGTGTCCGGCGGTGCGGTCACGAGGTTGCCGCGGGTCATCATCTCCCCGACCCGCATCGAGCCGTCGCGTCCCTCGAGGGCCTTGTCGAGGAACTTCATGTCGCGACGGGTGAGGATCCCGACGACCTCGCCGCGGCTGGTGCCGTCGGCGGTCACCGGAAAGCCCGAGACATGCTGCTCGGCCATGAGGGCGGCGGCCTTGCTCACCGTGTCCTCGGGGGAGAGGGTGACCGGGTCGGTGATGACGCCGTTCTCGCTCCGCTTGACCTTCGCGACCTCCCGGGCCTGCCGGACCGGCGACATGTTCTTGTGAATGATCCCGATCCCGCCCTCTTGGGCGAGTGCGATCGCCAGCGTGGACTCCGTGACGGTGTCCATCGGCGCCGAGATGAGCGGGATGTTCAGGCGAATCGATCGGGTCAGGCGCGTGGAGGTCTCCGCCCGATCGGGCGTGACGGACGAGAGCGCCGGAATCAGGAGAACATCATCAAAGGTGACGCCGTCCTGGACAATCTTGTGCTCCATCGGGTGAGTGTCCCATTCGATAAGCGGACTTGTCAACGCCCGGGGGGCCGCGGGGATCGGCGGCGCGTGCAGGCCGCTCCTGCATTCACCCCCCTCCCCCGACCGGAGGCGCGAGCAGGAGCGCTCGCCATCCTGGGGGGACGAGACTGGGTTCGAGACTGGATTCGAGACTGGGTTGGAGACTGGTCAAAGGTCGGTCACAAGACTGGTCACACGACTGGCCGCAAGACTGGCCGCAAGACGGGGCATTCGACCGATCGGCGTTTCCCTGAGGCGCGCATCGTGTTGTGATTCTTCGCGCGCGGATGCGTCGAGGGAGGGGCGAGACGCCTCGCATTCTGATACCGTCTTGGGACTCTGGCGGAGGTGGGCATGTGATGCTCCTTTCCGCCAGCGGTGTTGACTTCCCGACGGTTCCGAGATGGGCGTCGAGGGAGTCGGCACGGCGGCGAAACGAACCGGCGGGAGGGTTGCGGCGTCGTCATGCTCGACGCTCGTCGCGGATCTTCGCAGCGTGCGTTCGTCGCGCGGACAGCCGCTCGGCCTGTGAGGGCCGCGCGGACCGCGACCGCCTTCGCACCGACCGTCGCGTTGCCGTCGATGGTTCTCGCACCCCCCTGTCTGGCGGGCCAAGCGCCCGCGGAGCACTGCCTTGGAACGAACCGAGCTGATGGCCACCCCCGTTCACCACGACCGCGGGACGGTCGAAGGAGAGGGCGACAAGCTGTGGCGCAGCTACCTTGACGCGACGATCCGCTTCGGCGGAAGCGATCTCATCTGCAAGAGCGAGACGAGCCCGAAGATCCGGCTCCGCGGCGCGCTCAAGAAGCTGGAGACGCCGCCGACGACGACGGACCAGATGTTCCAGATCGCCAAGGACATCCTGGACGAGCGCCAGTACGGCTACTTCGCGAAGCACGGCTCGATGGACTTCGCGTACGACTACGACGACCGGAATCGCTTCCGCGTCAACATCTTCATGGCCCGCGGCAAGCCGTCGATCGCGGCCCGTCTCATCACGAGCAACATCCGTCGCTTCGAGGAGCTCTACCTGCCGCCGGTCCTCGGCGAGGTCGCCCTCAGCGCCCAGGGGCTCATTCTCTTCTCCGGCGTCACGGGATCGGGCAAGTCGACCTCGATCGCCGCGATGCTCCAGTACATCAACGAGCGCAAGCGGGTCCACATCGTCACCATCGAGGACCCGATCGAATACATCTTCAACGACGACAAGGCGACCATCAATCAGCGCGAGGTCGGCATCGACTGCGTGAACTTCAACGAGGCCCTCCGAGCCCTCGTCCGCGAGAACCCCGATGTCGTGCTGGTCGGCGAAATGCGCGACTACGAGACCTTCGAGGCCGCCATCCGCGCCGCCGAGACGGGCCACCTCGTCTTCGGAACGATCCACGCCTCCAGCGCCTGGCAGACCTTCGGCCGTATCTACGACCTCTTTCCCGAGGGCGAACGCGACCAGATCCGCAAGCTTCTTGCGTACAACCTCCGAGCGGTCGTCTATCAGAAGCTCCTCCCGACGCTGCACGAGAACATCGCCCGCATCCCGGCGCTGGAGATCCTGAGGAATACGCCCGCCGTCCAGAAGTTCATCCTCGAGGGTCGCGAGGGTGAACTCCTCGAGCTCATCAAGCAGAGCCACGAGGAAGGCATGGTCGACTTCACCACGAGTCTTGTGAGACTGGTGGAGCAGGAATACATTCACGCAAAGGTCGCGCTCGAGGCGACCCCGAAGCCCGAAGAGCTGAAGATGCGACTCAAGGGCATTTCCTAACTGGTAGGTCCAAACGGGCTTGTCCAAACGGGCATGTCCAAACGAGGCGGGCACGATCCAGCCGTGCCCTCGCATCGCCCCGATCCGCTTCCGACCCGCACCTGACTCGCCGCGCTCACTTCAGGCGAACCAGCACCCCGGCACCCGCCCAACGGCCGCACGATGATCGACACCTCCTTCCTCAGTCCTCTGCTCCTCACCGCGGCCGAGCCGTTGGTGGCGGCCCAGTCGGGGGACGGCCCCGCGTCCCTCGCGCTCCTCCTGGCCCAACAGGTGACGACCTATTCGCTCGTCTCCTGGATCAAGCCGGTGCTCATGCTCGGGACGCTGATCCCCTATGCGTGGGTCGCCTCCAAGGTCGAGCCCGACGCCCGGCGCTTCCTCCTCCCGGTGGCGCTCTGGAACGGGATCTTCGTGGCCGGTGGTGCGATCGGACTGATTGCCGCCCTCGCCATCCCGATCTTCTGGGTCGGCTGGCCGCTGATGATCCTCATCCTGCTCGGCACGCTGTGGAGCTACTGGCAGTTCCGCGACAAGCGGGTTCCGGCGAACGCGAAGTTCCAGCTCGTCTCGGATGGGCTCAAGAAGTCGATGGCGGAGCGTCAGGCCCGCAAGGCCACCGCCGAGGCCGCGATCAAGTTCTTCTCGCCGAGCGGCAAGCCCCAGCCGATGCCGCAGCGCGACTCGCCTGAGCTCGCGGTGCACATGGCGCTGGAGAGCTTCCTCCTCCCGGCGCTCACGCGGCGCGTCTCCCGGCTCGATGTCGCGGCGACGGGCCCGCAGCAGCCCCTCGTGCCGCTCCACACCATCGACGGCGTCCGCGTCAAGGGCGAGCCGATCGCGCCGCAGGCCGCCGTTGAGGCGATCGACTACCTGAAGAAGATGTCCGGGCTCAACCTCGACGACCGGCGTCGCCGGCAGACCGCCGAGGTCAAGATGGTCGGTCCGACCCGCGATGTCCTCGCGACCGTCTCGGTGTGGGGCTCGAGTGCCGGCCCCGCCCTCCGCGTCGATTTCGATCGCGCGAAGTCGATTCAGGTCCCGTTCGACACCCTGGGCCTGCTGCCCCCGCAGCTCGAGTCGATGCGCGGATTCGCCGACGCCGGCAAGCGCCATGGCATCTTCCTGATCTCCGCGCTGCCCGGTCAGGGGCTCACCACCAGCGCCTACAGCTTCCTCTCCCGGCACGACGCCTACACCTGCAACATCAAGACGCTCGAGAAGACCGTCGAACTGCAGCTCGAAGGCGTTGACCACACCCAGTTCAATCCAGCGAACCCGACGGTCGACTTCGCGACGAACCTGCAGTCGATCCTGCGACGCGATCCCGATGTCGTGTACATCGCCGATGTCACGGATCCGAACGCCGGTCGCATCGCCTCGAACCCTGGCATCGCCGGACCGCTCATCTATGTCGCGGTCCCGTCCGAGTCGATCGGCGCCGCGGTCTCGGAGTGGTTCCGGGCCGTCGGTGACCTCAAGGCCGCGGCGAAGGGGCTCGTTGGCGTCAGCCACCAGCGGCTCATCCGCAAGGTCTGCGAGGCCTGCCGCCAGCCGCTTCAGCCAACGCCCGACCTCCTCAAGCGTCTCGGCGTGCCGCAGGGCAAGAGCGTCAACCTCTTCCGCGCCAACGGCAAGGTCCAGGTCAAGAACCGCGTCGAGGACTGCCCGGTCTGCCAAGGCACGGGTTTCTTCGGCCAGACCGCCTGCTTCGAGATCATGCTGATCGACGAGACGATGCGGCAGATGCTCGCCGAAGGCGACTTCAAGAGTGCCTACGCCTACGCCCGCCGCGAGCACAAGCTCATCCAGCTCCAGGAAGCGGCGATGGAGAAGGTGCGTTCCGGCGTCACCACCATCGAAGAGCTGATTCGGGTCTTCCCGCCACCCAAGGCGGCTGCCGCGAAGGCGTAAGCCCCGTCTCACCTCCCAGCGATTTCCCACCGCGGCCGACGAGGCCGTTCCTCACGCACAGAACCCCTCCCGATGTTCGTCGCCTTCAACCTCATCCTCATCGCGCTCGTCGCCCTGATCGCCTACTGGTGGGTGAATCAGGGGCTCTTCAGCGCGATGCTGCACTTCGCCTGCGTCGTCGTCGCGGGAGCGCTCGCCTTCGCGGTCTGGGAGCCGCTGGCCATCCTCATGCTGGAGCGCAACCTCATGGTGCACTACGCATGGGGCGTGGCGCTCCTGGCCCCCTTCGCGCTCTTCCTCTTCCTGACGCGACTGGCCTGCGACAAGCTCGTTCCTGACAACCTGAACTTTCCGCAGTGGGCGCACTATGCCTTCGGCGGCGTCTTCGGCATCGCGAGCGGCGTGCTCACGATGGGCATGGTGCTCCTGGGCGGCGGCTTCGTGCAGTCGGCGAAGGATGTCATGGGCTTTGAGGGCGTCGTCCGGACGATGAACGCCCGCGGCCAGCCCGACCGCAACAACCAGGCGCTCTGGGTGCCGATGCACTCGATCACCGAGCAGTTCTACGCGACGCTTTCGGCTGGCGCGCTCGCGCCGGAGTTCGGTCCCTCGATGCGGACCGTCTATCCCGACCTCGCCGAGATGGCCTTTGGCCTGCAGCGCGACTCCTTCGCCAACGGCAAGGCCCGCACCTCGATCCAACCCAACGGCGTCAGCGTGCGCCGTCTCTTCTACTCCTCCGGCTACAAGAATCCGAACGGTGCCCCGGGCGCGTGGATCGTCGAGACCGAGTTCGGCATGCCCGGAACCGACTCGGGCGGCGTGCTGTCCATCTCGGCCTCGCAGGTGCGACTCATCGAGCGCATCCCGGCCGGTGAGAACCGCGAGGCGCGCGTGGCCTTCCCGAGCGAGTGGAGCCAGCCTGCGGATGTCGGCGTCGGGATGAGCATCCACCCCTTCGACGATGTCACCAGCTTCGCGACGAATGTCCCCGGCCAGCAGGCGACGCGGCTCTTCTTCGCCTTCCCCGCCGACCAGCTCGGCGGCGCCCAGCTCAACAATCCGCCGGCCTACATCCAGATCAAGGGGTTGCGGATCGCCCTGACGACGCCGCCGGAGCAGCGTGACTTCGACGATCCGGACATCCGGCTTGTCATGCGCGGCAGCGACGCGGCGGTTGCCACGGATGTCCCGCTGACGGATCCGACCAAGAAGATGATCCGCCCGCGCGACCTCGTCGCCGACTACACGATCAACCCGGGTATCGGCGGCGTGACCGCCCTCGGGAACATGGAGCACTCGGAGAACTTCCTCACCTTCGGCAAGGACAACTTCGCCAAGGGTGGGAAGGCGCCCTCGCCCGCGAACCGCGTGAAGGGCATCTACTCGGCCGAGGGGACGACGGTCCTCCGTCTCAACATCTCGCGCGGCGACAGCAGCGTCGATGTCTGGAACTCCCGCTCGGAGTTCCGCAAGGAGGCCGGTGAGGACGCCCCGCTCCTCCTCGTCGACTCGGAAGGCGCGACCTACACGCCGGTCGGCTATGTCTGGATCCAGTCGGATGGCGTTGAGGTTGCCCTGCCGAAGGAAGGCGTCCAGACCATCGGTCAGTTCCCCTTCCAGCCCTCCTCCGGAAACCACGAGCTCTACGCGGTCTACCGCATCACGGTCGGTCGCAAGATCGTGAGCGTCCGCCTTGGCACGATCGTTCTCGCGAACTGCGATTTCACGGTCGAGCCGCAGGTGAAGCGCTGATAGCCCGTCGGTCCGCGTTGTTGACAGGTCGGCGCTGACGGGCGCGATCTGCGCGCATCTTGGGCCTGTCGGATGCGCGAGGCCGATGGCGTCGGTACCATCGGGCCATGTCTTCCGGACCGCCTCCTGTTCCGCTGCCCGATCCGCACGCTTCGCCCGTGATGCAGACGCCGCTCCAGCCGGCGCCGCTCGCCCACCACACGACGGTGGAGGTCGTGGCGAAGCGCGGTGGCTTCGGCAGCGCGGTGCTCTTTCTCGTCACCCTCGGCTTCGTCGGTGCGGCCTTCGTGGCCGGTCTCCTCTTCGGAGCGATCGCGGTGCTCGCTCCGCAAGGCGGAACCGGGTTGCCGCTCGAGAGCGAGTTCCGGTCAGGCGATCCTGCAGAGCGGGTGGCGATCATCGGCGTCGAGGGAGCGATCAACGAGGCGACCAGCGAGGAAGTCGAGCGGGCCGTCCGCCATGTGCTGGGCGATCCGAGCTTTCGCGCGGTGGTGCTCCGCGTTGACAGTCCGGGCGGCGCGGTGAGCCCGAGCGATCGGATCTGGCGCGAAATAGAACGCCTCAAGTCCGCCGGCATCCCGGTCGTCGCCAGCTACGGCGGCATGGCTGCGTCAGGCGGCGTTTTCGTGAGCTGCGGGGCGGACCACATCGTCTGCGAGCCCACCGCAACCACTGGCTCGGTCGGCGTCATTGCCTCGGTGCTGACCTTCGGCGATCTCATGGACAAGGTCGGCGTGCGACCGGAGACGATCGTGGCGACAGGCTCTCCCCGGAAGGATGATGCCAACGACATCTATCGCGCATGGACCGATGGCGACAAGGCCGTCGTCCAGGGACTGCTCGACCGCTCCTACGCGATCTTCGTGGACCGCGTCATGTCGGGGCGAGCCGCGAAGGTCGCCGATGCCGACGCCCTGCGCGCCGCACTCGATGGGCGGGTGCTCAACGCCGAAGAGGCGAAGGTCGCCGGGCTCGTCGACGCGATCGGCTATCTCGACGACGCGATCGCCGAGGCAGAGCGTTTGGCGGGCGTGACGGCAGCCTCCGCCTCGGTGGTCCGACTCTTCGAGCCGGCGCCGCTCTTCGGCGGTCCCCTCCTCTCCCTTCGGACGCTCGCCCACGCCGCCGGTGCGGACGAGCGCGACGCTGCCGCCGATGTCCGTAGCCGAGCGATCAGCGATGGTGATGCCGCCTCGATTCGCAGCATGCTCGACGAGTTCGCGACGCCGCGGATCGAGTACCGGCTGCATCTCGGTCCCGCCTCGCATGTCCATCGTTAGGGATGGTCTGCGTCGGATCGTCGCTCGCGGAGGCTCGGCGGCGCGGTGGGTCGCTGCGCTCGTCCAACCGTTTCTCCCACGACGGTCCCTTCCGTTCCATCGCGGCGAACGGGCGGCGCTCCGCCACTGCAGCGAGCTCGGATGGGAGATCCTCGCGACGAACCTGCGCCTCGGCCATGACGAGGCCGATCTCGTCTGTCTCGACGACGCCGGCCGGGCGGTGCTCGTCGAGGTGAAGTCGGGCGCTGCGGACGGCCTGGATCCCCTTCTCCACCTCGACGCGGGCAAGCGTCGGCGGCTGCGGCGCCTGGCCCTGCGGCTCGCCCGCGAGCCGGTGCTCGGCTCCGCGCGAGGCTTTGTGCCGCGGATCGATGTCATCATCGTCACCCTTGGCGCGACGCCGGCCCACGATCGCGTGCGCGACCACTATCGCCAGGCGGTCGAAGCGCGCGAACGCCGCGTTGCGGATCAGGCGACCGCTCCGGTCGCGCGGGCGCCGTGGCGGCTCTGGCGGTAATCACGCTCCCCGCTTTGTCCTTTGGTGGGGGAGCTTGACATGCGGGGCGCCGGTCAGCGGAAGTAGCGATCGAGCGCGATCACGAGGAGGCGGTCCTCGATGCGCTTGATGTCGTCCGAGACCCAGCGGCTTCGGAGTCGCCCGATGTAGCGGCTGCGCTCCACGGTCGAGCGGATCGCGTCGAGCTCGTTCTTGAGCTGCATCTGGACATCGGGATCGAAGAGGGAGCGCGCCGGCATCTGCGAGACCTCGCCGATGGCAAGCCAAGTGACCCGGTTGCCGCGTTCGATCGGCTGGCTCAGCATCCCTGGCGACAGCTCTCGGAGGCGTTCCTTGACCGCCGGTGCGATGTCGGCGCTCGCCGCGATCGCATCCTGGGCGGACTGTCCGGGGGCGAGCGGCACCTGCACCACGAGGCCCTTCTTCTCGAGCCCGAGATCCTTCACGATCTCGGCGAAGCCGCGCCCCGCTTCCGACCATGCCTTCACCTGGGCGATGCGCTCGCCGTCGGCGCGGCTATCGAGCACGATGCTCTCGATCGAGAGCATCGCCGGCGGATTGAAGTCGTTGCTCCGGCGGGCGTACTCGCGCTCGATGTCGCGCCAGGAGACGATGGTGCGGGGCTTGACCTTGCGGTCGAGGAGAAACTGGGCGAGCGCCGCATCGCGGCGCTGCTGGACGAACTCGTCGATGTCCATGCCGAGATCGTCGCGCATCCGCTCGCGGGCTTCCTCGCGACTGCCCGCGTACTCGGCGATCGTGCCCTCCTGCATCGTCTTTAGCCAGCCGAAGAGCCCCTGCTGCTGCTCCGGCGTGAGCGAGCTCTCGGCCTCGCTGATGACGAGTTCGCTGTTCACCCAATCGGTGAATCGCTGCGAGACGAGCTCGACCATCTGGCGCCGGGCGAGCGCCCGGTCGGGCGCCTGCGCGAGTCGCTCAAGCTGGGCCTCGAGCGGCTGAAAGAACTCGTCAGCGAAAATCGGGCGTCCGTTGATCTGCCCGACCAGAGCGTCGACCACCCAGCGTTGCTCGGTGCCGATGGGCGGCGCCGATGGGGCAGACGACGGCGCAGCCGATGCGGGAACACCGGCGTTCGCATTGCCGGCGCCGGCGGCGGTCGTCGTCGCAGCGTTTTCCGTCTCAGAATCCGAGTCAGCGTCGCTGGTCGTGGCGTCGGCCATCCCCTCGTCGGCCGCCAGCTCGGTGCGCGGACCTGGGCGACTCGCCCTGAGGCCTTCCGGGGCGGCCTTTGAGAACGCTTCGACCCCAACGCTCTGGACGCTCGTGTGGTCGGCTTCGAGGCTCGTACAACCCGCAAGAGGGATCGCGATCGGGATGGCAACCGGACAGGCGATCGGAATGAGCCACCATGGCTGCACCAGCAGGCGCCGGAACGCCTCACGGCGCGAGCGCGATGGCGTCCCGGGGCGAGCGTCCGATGCTGAGCAGGGCTGGTGCGTCATCGCGGGGCGGAGTGTACTCCCCGGTGGGCGCAACGGTCGGGAGGGTGGGCGTTGGGGCGCGTCGAAGGGGGGAGTTCCTATACTCCCGGTCGATCGCCGCGGGCCACCCTACGGCTTGTCTCGCCTTCGATCGGTCCCGTCTCTGCCCCCTCTTTGCGCGCTCGACCCATGGCCAACTCTCCGAACGATCCGTCCGCCGCCGCTCCGAAGCTCCACATCGACAGCGATTGGAAAGCGCAGGCGCAGGCGGAGAAGGAACGCCTCGCCCAGCGCGAGGCCGAGATGGAAAGTAAGCGAGCCGGAGCGAGCGAGGAGTTCCCCCCTGCTGACTTCAAGGGACTCGTCGGCGTGCTCGTTTCGCAGGCCCTCATGGGGCTCGGCGCCTACGGCGACGAACAGGGACGCGTGATCATCGATCTGCCCGGGAGCCGCTTCGCGATCGACCTGCTCGGCGTGCTCGAGGAGAAGACCAAGGGCAACCTGTCGAAGGAAGAGGCGGAAGACCTCACCAATGTGCTTGGTCAGCTCCGCGCCCGCTTCATGCAGCTCGCGACGATGGTCCAGCAGCAGATGGCCGCCCGGGCTGCGGCTGGTGCGACGGGAGCCTCGGCTGGTGGGCTCGGTGGGGGAATAGCCGGACGGATCGATCCGCTTGGCGGCGGTGCGCCGGGACCCGCCGGCGGCAAGAAGCCGACCATCGAAATCCCCTGACGATCGGACGATCGTGGTATCGGTCGCGCGGCTCCCTGCCCGGTTGGGCAGGAGGCATGCGAAGAGCCGGTCCCTCGCCGCCGTTCGCCCTATACTCCCCGACTCGCCGAAGCCGCGAGTCGAGGCGCGATCCTCGTTCTCGCGGAGCGTTCGGACGACCGTTCTGAGGCACCTTCCGCATGTCCGAAACAGCCGCTGGCTCGGCCCCCGCGTCCGGGCAGAGCTTCATCGATCGTCACTACCACCTGCTTCGGCGACTCCACTCGCTGAGCGGCGTGGCGCCGATCGGACTCTTTCTCATCCCGCACCTCACGACGAACTCCTCGATCGTCTGGGGATCGGTGCTGAACGCCAAGAAGTACGCCGACCTCCCGACGGGAGGCGCGGGCGTCGCGACCTTCCAGCACGAGGTCGACTTCATCCACGGCCTGCCGGCCCTGATCTTCATCGAGGCCTTCGTCCTCTGGATCCCGATTCTCTTCCACGCGATCCTCGGGATCTACTTCGCGCGCTCCGGTCGGTCGAACCTGGAGCGCTACAAGTATCAGGGGAATGTCCGATACGGCCTCCAGCGGCTGACCGGCTACATCGCCTTTGTCTTCATCGTGCTCCATGTCCTGAGCCTCCGGTTCGGCATGGAGTTCGGCGGCTTCCTCCCCTCCTTCGATCCGCACGCCGCCTCCTCGACGACCGCCCATCACTTCCAGAACGGGACGACGGGGCTTCTGGTCGCTCTCCTCTACCTCGTCAGCGTGCTGGCGATCGTCTTCCACTTCGCCAACGGCCTCTGGACCGCGGCGATCACCTGGGGACTCACGATCAGCGTGCAGGCCCAGCGTCGGTGGGGCTATGTCTGTGCGGCCATCGGCCTCGGCCTGAGCGCCGCGGCCGTCACCGCGGTGGTCGGCTTCGCCACCCTCGATATCGAGAAGGCGAAGACCGTCGAACAGCAGCTCCACGCCACCAAGGCCAACTGAACCGAGCGGCTCCCGCTCCCCTCTCGTCCCCTCTCTCTCCCGTCTCCTGTCGATCGTCTCCTTCGGGGCTCCCCCCCGACTGACTCCGGCAGGCACTCCCTCTCGAAGCGAACGACATGAATCCGAAGCGACGCGTGATTGTGGTTGGTGGCGGTCTGGCCGGTCTTGCGGGCAGCATCCGCATCGCCGAGGCCGGCTTCGCGGTCGACCTCTTCTCGATGGTGCCCGTGAAGCGCTCCCACTCGGTCTGCGCTCAAGGCGGCATCAACGCCTGCAACGAGGTCGCTCGGCAACAGGGATACTCGGAGTTCGAACACTTCGAGGAGACGGTCTACGGCGGCGACTTCCTCGCCAACCAGCCGCCGGTCTACGAGATGGCCCACTGGGCCCCGAAGATCATCGATCTCCTCGACCGCATGGGCGTGCCCTTCAACCGCACCGCGGAAGGGCAGCGCGACCTGCGGCTCTTCGGCGGCTCGCTCTACAAGCGCACCCACTTCGCGGGGGCGACGACCGGCCAGCAACTCATCTACGCCCTCGACGAACAGTGCCGCCGCGCCGAGGCCGAAGGCAAGGTCACGAAGTACGAGCACTGGGAGTTCCTCCGACCGATCATCGACGACGCCGGCGTCTGCCAGGGCATCGTCGCCCAGGATCTCCGCACGATGCAGATCCGCGCCTTCCGCGCCGACGCGGTGGTCATGGCGACGGGCGGCTGCGGCCTCGTCTTCGGCAAGAGCACCAACTCGGTGATGTGCACCGGCGCCGCCGCGGCCCGCTGCTACCGGCTCGGCGCGTGGTACGGCAACGGCGAGTTCATCCAGGTCCACCCGACCGCTATTCCCGGCGCCGACAAGCTGCGGCTCATGAGCGAATCGGCCCGCGGCGAGGGCGGCCGCGTCTGGGTGCCGCGGAAGAAGGGCGACGACCGCGATCCGCGACAGATCCCCGAGGCGGAACGCTATTACTTCCTCGAGGAACGCTATCCGGCGTACGGCAATCTCGTGCCGCGCGACATCGCCACCCGCGAGATCTTCAATGTCTGCGTGAAGGATGGTCTCGGCGTCCGCGGCGAGCGGCAGGTCTATCTCGACCTGACCCATCTCGGGCGCGAGTATCTCGAGCGCAAGCTCGGCGGCATCATCGAGATCTACCGCAAGTTCGTCGGCGAGGATCCGGCGGAGCTTCCGATGCGCATCTTCCCCGGCGTGCACTATTCGATGGGCGGTCTCTACACCGTCTATACGGCGAAGGACGACGGGAAGGGCATGAAGCTCGGCGCGCCGAACAACATGATGACCAACATCACCGGGCTCTACGCCTTCGGTGAGGTGAACTATCAGTATCACGGCGCGAACCGCCTCGGCGCGAACGCCCTGCTCTCCTGCATCTTCGACGGTCTCTTCTGCGGCGTGAGCGTCGCCAACTATGTCCGTGACCGGAAGGGCAACGCGACCGATGCGCCGGCGACGCTGTTCGACGGCAACGCCTCGGCCGAGGAGTCGCGTCAGGAATCCCTCATCCGCTCGAGCGGCACCGAGAATCCCTACGCGATCGGCAAGGAACTCGGCGACGAGATGACCGAGTCCTCGACCGTCGTGAAGGACGAGCGCCGCCTGCTGCAGGCTCGGGCGAAGCTCGCCGAACTCCGCGACCGCGCCGCCCGCATCCGGCTGAGCGACTCGGGCCTCTGGACGAACCAGAACCTCTCCTACGCCCGAGCGGTGCAGGACATGGTGCTCCTCGCCGACGCGATCATCGAGGGCGGCATCGCCCGCAAGGAATCGCGCGGCAGCCACTACCGCACCGACTACGAGCAGCGCGACGACGCCAACTTCCTGAAGACGACCGTCGCGAAGTTCAACGGCTCCACCGGCCGCTGCGACCTCTCCTTCGAGGAAGTCCAGGTGGGACTGTCAAAGCCGCGCCTGCGGAACTACACAAAGTCCGGCCTGAACTCCTGACGCGTTGCGGTTCGCGGACGAAACCAGAGAACCACAGAGGCACAGAGGGCACAGAGGATGCACAGAGAAGGCGAACGCGCAACCATGTTGCGCGCGAGTCGATAGAAGCGTGCCGGTTCCAAAGGGACGAGCGAAGCGCAAGCGCGGGGCGCGGTGGAAAGCCCCGACCCAAGACCCCAACCAACGCTTGTGCGGGCTCGTAGGACGAGTGCCCTCACTCGGTTGCCTTCTCTGTGCGACCTCTGTGCCCTCTGTGCCTCTGTGGTTCTCTGGCGGACTGGACCGCAGGATCCTCAGCTTCGCACCGGCGGTGCGTCGGCGAATGCCTCAAGCACTCGTTCCATGCGGGAGCCGCGGCTTCCCTTGAGGAGGACGCGGTCGCCGGGGCGGATGGCGGTTTGGATGCTCGCGAGCGTGCGTTCGTCGATGCGATCGAAGGCGTGGGCCTCGCCCGCGAAGCCTTCTGTCCGGAGGCCTTCGATGGTCGCGGCGGCCTGCGTGCCGACGGCGATCACGAGGGCGATGGGCGTCGCGCGGGCGACGGCCGCAGCGACGCTTCCGACCTCGCGGTGCAGCGCCGCGGCCTGATCGCCGAGCTCGAGCATGTCGCCGAGGACGAGCACGCGGCGCTCCGGGGTCTCGCTCGTCAGCTCGGCGAACGCTCGGATCGAGGCGGCCATCGCGTCGGGGTTCGCGTTGTAGGCGTCGTTGAAGAAGCGGACGCCGCCGCGTTCCACCCGCTCGAGCCGCATCGCAGCGGGTTCGACGCGGGCGAGTCCCTCGCGGATGTGGGCTTCGCTGATGCCGAAGGCGTCGCCCACCGCAATCGCCGCGAGGGCGTTCACCGCGTTGTGCTCGCCGGGAAGGGCGAGATCGAAGTGGCGCGCGCCGTTCACGACGATCCGCTGCCCCTGCGCGGTCGGCGTGCGGGCGGTGAGCCGAAGGTCGAGGTCTGCACCGCGCTGGCCGAAGCGGCGGAGCGGAGCCCGAACGCCGCGGGTCCGGATCGCCGGCTCGAGCGTCGGACTGTCGCCGTGGACGATGCCGAGTCGGGGACCGGCGCCGGGGACGGAATCGTCGAGCGGCACGAGGATCGCGCTCTTCTCGCGGGCGATCGCTTCGACGCTGCCGAGGCCCTCGAGATGGGCCCGCCCGATCATGGTGATGACCGAGATGTCCGGGCGGGCGAGCGTCGCGAGGGCGAGGATCTCGCCCGGTTGGTTCATGCCGATCTCGAGGACCAGGAAGCGATGCTCGCGTTTGGCGGCGAGGATCGTGAAGGGCACGCCGATGTCGTTGTTGAAGCTCTTCGGGCTCGCCGAGCCGCTGAGCTCCGTCGCGAGGACGCTCTCGACGAGGCGGCGGGTGGTGGTCTTCCCCGCCGAACCGGTGATCGCGACCACCCGCGTTCCGGTGAGCTCGGCCCGCCACGCTCGGGCGAGATCGGCGAGGGCGCGCTTGGTGTCGGCGACCTCGAGGACCGCGATGTGGGCGGGCACGCGCGGTGCGACCGCGTCGGGCAGCCGCTCGAGGACCAGCAGCGCAGCCCCGCGCTCGACCGCATCGGCGGCAAAATCATGGGCGTCGAAGCGCTCGCCGCGCAAGGCCACGAAGGCCTTGCCGGGCATCGGTTCGCGGGTGTCGAGGGCGATTCCCTCGAGGGTCAGACCGGGCGACGGCTGACGGAGCCATCGGCCGCCGGTCGCAACCCGCATGACCTCGGGGGTCAGAAACGAACTCATCGGACTCCTCCGGTGCTGATGAGGGCGTGCAGCGCGGCGTGGGCCTGCTCGCGATCATCGAAGTGACGCTTCTCGGTACCGACGATCTGATAGTCCTCATGGCCCTTGCCGGCGATGAGGATGATGTCGCCGGGCTTTCCTTGGGCGACCACCCAACGGATCGCCGCGGCCCGATCGACCTCGACATGGACCTTGCCGCCCGCTGCCGCCGGAACCCCCTTCAGGATGTCGGCGACGATCGCCTGCGGATCCTCGGTGCGGGGATTGTCGCTCGTCACGACCACCTGATCGGCGTGCGCGCAGGCGACGCCCGCCATCCGCGGACGCTTCGTCCGATCGCGATCGCCGCCGCAACCGAACAGCACGCGAAGCGAGCTTCCCGCCGGGACGACGGGGCGAAGCGCGGTCAGGACATTCAGGAGCGCGTCGTCGGTGTGGGCGTAGTCAACGAGGACGGAGAAGCCGCCGACCTCGGCCGCGAGCGGGACCGGCTCGAGCCGGCCGGGAGGCGCTTCGCAGCGCTCGAGCCGCGCTGCGAGCTCCGCTGCGCTGACCCCCTGCGTCCACGCCGCGGCGAACGCCTCAAGGGCGTTCATCGCATTGTGGCGCCCGACAAGCGGGAGGAGCAGCGCGGAGCGGCCCCATGGTCCCTCGAAGCGCACCCGCATCCCGTCGATCCGCACCTCGTCGATCGTGGCAAGGCAGTCGGCCTTCGGGTCGCTCGCCGAGCAGAGGAGACGCTGGGCGTCGCCGACGCACATCGCCTGGTGCCAGGGATCGTCCTTGTTGATGATCGCGAAGGCCTGGCGGTCGAGCGAGGCGAAGAGCATCGCCTTGGCCGCCGCGTAGTGCTCCATCGTGCCGTGATAGTCGAGGTGATCGCCGGTCAGGTTGGTGAAGATCCCGCAGGCGAAGCGGATCGCGCCGACGCGGCGCTGATGGAGGGCGTGGCTCGAGACCTCCATCGTCGCGTGGGTGCAGCCGTTGCGGACCATGCGGGCGAAGAGCTCGGCGAGTTGCACCGCACCGGGCGTGGTGAGCGTCGAGGGAACGCGGGCGTGGCCGTCGTCGATCTCGACCGTGCCGATGAGTCCGACGCGCGGGCCACCCGCGCCGACGCGAAGCGGGTCGCCGAGGAGTTGCTGCGTGAGATGGGCGATCGTCGTCTTGCCGTTCGTTCCGGTGACGCCGATGACCCGCAGCCGCGAGGTCGGCGAGCCCGCGAAACGCTCGGCGAGGAGCGCGGTCGCAAGCGCCGGATCGTCCACGCGGATGAGCGTCGGTGCAACGCCGCTGGTGGCCGGCAGGTGAACGGAGGCGTCGCCGACGATTGCGACCGCGCCGCGGGCGATCGCGTCGGCGACGAAGCGGCTCGCGTCGGCGGATCCCGTCGCCCCCGGCCGGGCGACGAAGAGCGCTCCCGGGCACACCGCACGAGAGTCGTCGGTCACGAGTGCGATCGTTCCGCGGGGCAGCGGGCCTGCGGTTTGGTGCGGAATGTCGCGGAAGAGTTCGTCGAGTTGCATGATCGGGATCGTGCGGGGGATGGTGGCAGATGGGCGGCGCAGCGTCGCACTCACGACTTGATCGGGAGCGGGTCACTCGCCTCGCCGCGACTCCACGCCCGGATCCGCGGCAGGACGAGATGCTTGGCGATGATCTTCGCGCAGGCCGCGAAGGGAATCGCGAGCAGCATGCCGTAGACCCCGGCGACCGAGCCGCCGGCGATGATCGCGACGACGATCGTGACCGGATCGAGGTCCGTCGCCTTGCCGGCGATGAGCGGCGTGAGCACATAGCCCTCGATCGACTGGACGATGACGAAGACGAGCGTCGGCCAGAGGATCATCCCCCACCAGGCCATGCGGGCCTCGGGGGCGAGTTGCAACTGGTCGAAGAACAGGAGGCCGACGGCCAGCGGCAGGCCGATGCCGCCGAGGTAGGGCACGAGCGAGATCGCCCCGATGAAAAGCCCGATGGTGATCGCGTAGGGCACGCCGCAGATGAGCCAGCCGATCGCGAAGAGCAGGCCCATGATCGCGCAGATCACGATCCGCCCGCGAACGAACCCGGAGACGGCGCGATCCATGAGGCCGATGAGATGAAGCGTCTCCTCGCGGTTCTTCTTCGGCAGGAGCGAACGGCCGAACTCGAGGATCGTCGGATAGCTCACGCTGAAGAACCAGAAGTAGAACGGGATGAGGAAGAGGATCAGGCTGTACTGGACGATCGCGAGGAACAGCCCGGTCATCCGCTCGGCGGTCGAGCCGAGCGCTCCGAGCATGCGCCACGAGGGAGCGCCGGTGGCGTGTCCGGCGTCGGCGCCGCCGCCGTCGGTCGCCATCGCTTCCGGATGGAAGCCAAGGGCTTCCAGTTCGGCGCGCACCGCGGCCCGCAGCCGTTCGGCCTCGCGCGCTTCGCGCGCCTCCCGTTCCTTCGGATCGGGTTCGCTCTGGACGCTTCCGTCCGGGCCGACGACGAAGGAGCGGGTGCTCTCGGAGACGGGGGGATCCTTCACCGCCGCGTCCGCGCCATGCGTCGCCGGCGTCGCGCTCTCCGGTGTCGCTTCCCCCGCCGGGGCTCCATCGCCGTCCCCTGCCGATGGCTCCGGCGACGCGTCCTTCGGCAGCCACTCGATCGCCGCCCGCAGATCCTCGCGATATTGCTCGGGGAGATACTCGATGACCCGTTCGCCGAGCCCCGCGTAGTCGCCGGTGCGCAGGCGGTTCACGAGACTCACCGTCTGGCCGATCGCGAAGGGTGCGGTGAGCGTGATCGCCACGGTGAGCGAGACGCCGAAGGTCAGCAGGATGATCGTGACCGCGCCGGTGCGGGTGATGCCGCGAAACTGCGTGAGTCGGCGGACGAGCGGCTCAAAGAGATAGGCGAGGGCGAGAGCGATGAGGAGCGGGACGGTGACATCGCGCAGCCAGTAGCCAAACCAGATCAGCGCGACGATCACGATGATCATGAGTCCGTCGCGCACGCCCTGAATCTGCCAGAGGTGAAGGGCCGTGAGCGGGGCGACGCTCCCGCCAGCGGTGCTGGCCAGGGGCTGATCGGGTCGGGGCGCGTCGCCGGACGGGGTCGCTGCACTCATGCGCGGCAGCGTATCGGCGTTCCGGGCGGCGCGCGATTACCCGCGGGTTCCCAATCCCATTCCCATCCCGGTTCCGACATGCCGGACGAGTTCGTCGCGGGCGAACGCCTCGTCGAAGTCGTAGACCGACCGGAAGTCCTCGAGCGAGTCCTCAGCGGTCTTGCTCATGAGGCCATGCTCGATCATGGCGAAGACGATGCGGCCGAAGTCGTCGGTCGAGCGCAGGTTCCAGGCCCGCAGCACCGCCGGAGCCATCATGCCATACCGGTTGATCGCGAAGTCCCGCAGTCCGAGGCAGAGTTGCTGGCCGGTCACATGCCGCGAGTCGGACTGCATCCGGCCGATGAGGGCGCCACCTTCACCGCTCAGCGGCCCCTGTTCACCGCCGACGAGTCCGCCCCCCAGGCCGGCGTCCCCGAGACCGGCGGCGGCACCGGGGGCGGCACCGGCGTCGTCCTGGGCGTTCGGTCCGCCGGTCGGCTCGACACCCGCGTCGGCGGCTTCCCGTTCGCGGTGCACCCGATCGACGGTGTGGCTGAGCCCATCGCGCACGAAGACAAAGGCCTCCAGCGGATAGGGGCCTGCGGACGCAAGCATCGCCTTCCAATCGGTTTCGGACTGTCCGGTCGGCATGGGGGGGGTGTGAGGGGAGATCGACAGGGAGCGGCTGGCGGCACGCGGGGCGGACGCGACCGCACCCGCAGCGGTGGCAAGTGTATCGGCCTCATCGGGCTGGTTTCTACGCGCCCTTCGGTCCTGACCGTCACACGCTGCGGCTGGCGGGAGCATGCCGACAAGCTGGCGACCGCAAAGCGATTCATCCGATAGACTCAACCGCCGCGGCGAGCCAACGGACGGCTCGCTGCCCCTCGCGTTCGGCGCGGACCTCCCCCCCCTCTTGTTCGGGCGGCTGTGGCGCTCGGCGCAGTCCCTCAAGGCACTTCACTCCAATGGCCCCCTCTCGCATCCTCCTCCCGCTGTCGAGTCTTGCCCTCATCGGCCTCACCGGCTGCGTCCCGCAGTCGAAGTACGACGACCTCATGACCGCCTACCGGAGCAAGGAGCAGCAGGTGCTGACGCTCCAGGGCGATCTCGACTCCTCCCGCGCGAACGAGGAGGCCCTCCGCATTCAGCTCGCGAAGGCCGCCGAGGACCTGCGGCTCGCCCAAGACATGATGCGGAACGGCGGCGGCGATCTCGCCGCGCTGCAGGCTCGTTACGAGGAACTCCTGAAGCGCGTCAACGGTCTCGACACGGGCCCGCTCTCGGAGTCGGTGAACGAGGCCCTCACGGTCATCGCGAACCAGTATCCCGATCTGCTCGAGTTCGATGCGAAGCGCGGCATGCTCCGCTTCAAGAGCGATGTCACCTTCGACTCCGGCTCCGCCGTGCTCAGCGCGAAGGCGAGCGAAGTGCTCAGGAAGATCGCGCCGGTCCTCAACAGCCCGGACGCCGCATCGCTTGAGGTCAAGGTCGTCGGCCACACCGACAACCAGCCGATCGTTCGCGTGAAGGCCCAGCACCCGACGAATGTCCATCTCTCGGCCCACCGCGCGATCGCGGTGCGCGACGAGTTCGTCCGCGCCGGCGTCAAGGCAGGCCGCTTCCAGGTGGCCGGGTATGGCGAGTTCCGTCCCATCGTCGTGAACGGCCCGAAGGGCGCTCGCGAGAACCGACGGGTCGAAGTCTTCCTCACCCCGATGTCCTTCGACCTCGCTGACATTCCCGAGGGGGGCAGCGTGACCTCGATCGACGCTCCGGCGCCGGCCGCGGCCCGCACCGTCCAGCCGAGCCGTCAGCCGGAAGAGCCGACCAAGTAAGGCTGAGGCCAAGGCCAAGGCTGAGGCAGGCCGCTCACGAGCCAACGCCAGCCGCGCGCCCCCGCGCAGCTTGCCCGGCTTGACAGCCCTGCGTCACGAAAACCGCCGCCCGGCGTTCCAGCGTCAACCACTCGGTTGGGGCTGGGACGCCGGGCGGTGCCGTTCTGCGTGCGGCGTGTGAGCGTCAGGTCAGAGAACTCCAAGCTTGCGCGGAGTCGCTTCTGTCTGCCCCTGGGACGGCGTACACTCCAGACTCGCTTCGGCGTGCACAGGTTTGGGGCCAGGAGATTGTCGGCGCGATCGCTGCGCCTGTCGATCGCTCTGGTCACGGACTGCCGACGCGACCATCCTTCGATCCACCGTCGACCCGCCCCTCTTTCGATCCTTCAGGAGCACCGCGTATGACCCGTCGTTTCGCCCCCCTCGCCTCCGCGAGCCTGGCGGCATTCCTCGCCTCCACCGCTCTCGCCGGAGGCGGCCTCTCGATCAGCGAGATCCGCACCGGACAGCCCGGACCTGACACCGACGAGTATGTCGAGATCCGCGGCACCCCGGGCACGGTGATCGGCAATGTCTACTACGTCGTCATCGGCGACAGCACCGCCGCCCCGCCGCTTCAGAACGGCGTGATCGAGGCGGTCGTCAACCTCACCGGCGTCGTCATTCCCGCGTCGGGCCGTCTGGTCATCGCCGAATCGACGCTGAGCCCCGCGCTCGGCACCGCGAATGTCGTGACCACCCTCAACTTCGAGGATCCCGACAATGTCACGCACCTCCTCGTGACCGACCTCTTCGCCCCGGTCGGCACCTCGGTTGACCAGGACCTGAACGGCGAGCTCGATCCGGTCCTGCCGTGGTCGTCGATCCTCGACTCGGTCGCCCTGGTCATCGTGCCGAATCCGGATGGCTTCAGCTCCGACTTCATCTACAGCGACACCGTCGTCGGCCCGGACGCCCTCGGCAATGTCCCGCTGCATGTCTACTCCTGCGACAACGACCCCTCCACCTGGGTCATCGCGAGCGAAGAGACGACCGCCGGCACCGACACCGTCGGCGCCGCGAACCCCGAGTGCGCGTCGACCTCGGCCCCGCTTCGCATCAGCGAGCTGCGCGTCGATCAGCCGAGCACCGACAACGACGAGTACTTCGAGATCAGCGGCGAACCGGGCACCTCGCTCGCCGGCTACACCTTCCTCGCGGTCGGTGACGGCACCGGCGGCTCCGGTCAGGTCGAAGCCCTCGTCGATCTCTCGAGCCTCGTCATTCCCGCCGACGGCTTCCTCCTCGTCGCGGAGCCGACCTTCACCCTCGGCGGCGCGATTCCGGACTTCGTGACCGGCGCGACGACGCTCAACTTCGAGAACAGCGACAATGTCACCTTCCTGCTGGTGAAGGACTACACCGGCACGGCGACGACCGATCTCGATACGAACAACGACGGCACCCTCGATGTCACCCCGTGGACGGAGCTGACCGACTCGGTCGCGATCATCGTCGGCACCCCCGGCGCTGGCACCAACGAGTTCGTCTACAGCCCCGTGGTCCTCGGGCCGGACGGCGGCTTCTCGCCGAGCCATGTCTACCGTTGCGATCCCTTCGGCGACTGGAAGATCGGAGCCTTCGATCCGGGCCTGAGCGTTGATTCGCCCGGCGCGGCGAACTTCGCCTGCCCGAGCTGCGGCGGCGGCGGAAGCTGCTTCGAAGCCCACAGCGGCGCTGGCTGCGACATCGTCGAGTGTTGCGAGGCGGTCTGCCTCGTAGATCCGGCGTGTTGCACCACCGGCTGGGACGCCGAGTGTGCGACCCAGGCGACCACCCTCTGCGGCGCGAGCGGCACCGCTCCCTCGGTGACGATCAACGAGGTCCGCATCAGCCAGGCGAACGCGGACAACGACGAGTTCGTCGAGATCAAGGGCAAGCCCGGCACCTCGCTCGCCGGTGCCGCCTATGTCGTCATCGGCGACGGCGTCGATGCGAGCGGCGTGGTCGAGAGCGTCTCCCTCCTCTCGGGTTCGATCCCGGCGGACGGCCTCTTCCTCCTTGCCCGCAGCACCTTCACCAGCGGCAACCCGGACCTCATCCGCGACAGCATCAACTTCGAGGATGGTGACACCGTCACCCACCTCATCGTCTGGAACTTCAACGGCTTCCTCGGCCAGGATCTCGACACCAACAACGATTGCGTGCTCGACATCACCCCGTGGTCGAGCGTGATCGACGGCATCGTCCTCGCGAACCCCGATGTCGCCTGCGGCTACGCGACGACCATCGTCGGCCCCGATGGCTCCTTCCCGCCCTCGCACGCCTACAAGTGCGAGCCGACCGGCGAATGGACCATCGGTCTCTTCGATTCGCTCGCCAATGACACCCCCGGCACCGTGAACGGCGTCTGCCCGCCGCCGAACCCGTGCGGCAACCCGAGCCTCGCCGACTGCTTCACCGCGTCGCGCGTGGGTGGTTGCTCCGACGCCGATTGCTGCAACGCGATCTGCGACATCGATCCGACCTGCTGCGACACCGCGTGGGATGCGGCGTGCGTGACCCAGGCCAAGGCGACCTGCCTTGCGACCCAGGCGCCCGCCGTCACCCTGAGCGAGATTCGCGGCGATCAGACCGGGGCCGACAACGACGAGTACACCGAGATCCTCGGTGCCGCTGGCACGAACCTCACCGGTGTGACCTATGTCGTCATCGGTGACGGCAGCGCTGCCCAGGGCTCGGGCGTCGTCGAGATGGCGATCTCCCTCGCCGGTCAGACGATTCCCGCCGACGGCTTCTTCTTCGTCGCGAAGAACACCTTCACGCTCGGCGGAGCCACGCCGGATCTGGCCCTCGCCAGCGGCTTCAACCTCGAGAATGGCGACAACCTCACCCACCTGCTCGTGTGGGATTGGACCGGCTCGGTCGGTGCCGACCTCGACACCAACAACGACGGCGTCCTCGACACCACGCCGTGGGCCACGGTCATCGACTCGGTCGCGATCGTTGTCGATCCGGCCGTGCCGCCGGTGAGCTCGGAGTGGGTCTACTCGACGACCATCGTCGGACCGGACGGGACCTTCGCCCCGAGCCACATCAAGTTCTGCCCGACGACCTCGGTCTGGACGCTCGGGACCTTCGATCCGGCGACCTCGGACGATACCCCTGGTCTCCCGAACACCGACTGCGACTACTCGGAGCCCGCCTGCACCGGGGACCTCGACAACAGCGGATCGGTGGACGCTGGTGACCTCGCGACCCTCCTCGGGGCGTGGGGCGGCACCGGCGCTGCGGACCTCGACGGCAACGGAACCGTCGACGCCGGCGACCTCGCGACCCTCCTCGGGGCGTGGGGCGCCTGCCCGTAAGCAAGTTCCCCATCGGACGCGTCCCGCCCGGCCGCTGAAGGCTTGGCGTCGCGGCCGATGAGCCGAACCGAGCATCTCGGGTTCAGAAAGCTGCGGGGTGGATCCTTGACCGGGTCCACCCCGCTTTTTGTTGGCGGCGATTTCGTCAGACCTGCTCTTTCTTCGAAGGCTCGCCTCGCGTTCTGCGCCTTCGTGGGCACATTCCAGAGAGAACCAACGCCATGCGCACCACCATCACGACCTCCGTTGCCTCATCGCTCGCCCTCGCCGTCGCCGCTGCGGCCTCGGCGGACATCACGATGAAGACCTACATCAACTCCTCGCTCTACCACTATCGGGTCCTGCACATGCCCGATATCGATCAGCGACGCGACACGTGCTGCGCCGGTGGACTCCCCGCCAACGGCAGCATGTTCTGCGTCCCAACGGCGACCCTCAACCTCTTCGCCTACGCGGCGAACCACGGCTTTCCCTTCTTCTCGCCCGGTGCAGCGAACTGGCAGCTCCAGAGCAACTACCTCGACGCGTCGGCATGGATCACCGACCTCGGCATGCGCATGGCCACCGATCCGATCGAGGGCACCGGCGGGGAGTGGAAGATCGGCACGCTGAGCTTCATCGCCGACGAGGCGCCGCTCCTGACCAGCTCGTTCTACTACCTGAACTCGCAGTACACCCCGCGGGCCAGCACCATGGCGAAGCTCGGCACGAAGGGGGCCGTGCTCGCCTTCGCGTACGGCCGCTACTCGGTGATCGGAACCTCCTTCGGCGCCCCGCTGCTCGATCGCACCGGCGGCCACGCGATCACGCTGAACGAAGCCCGAGCCCTCGGCGGGACGACGACCCTTCGGGCCCGCGATCCCGCCGATGTTCCGACGAACTCGACGCAGGATCCGTTCGCGACCCGCGAGATCACCGTCACGCCCCTCACCGTCGCGTTCGGCCCCTCGATCTTCGACCTGCGGAGCGTGGATGCCCTCGACTACGAGCCGGGCGACACGACGATCCGGATCCTCGACACCTTCATGACGCTGAAGCCACTCTGGTTCATGACCTTCCAGAACACCGGTGGCACCAACTGGAATCTCAATGTCGTCGCTCCCTTCGCCCTGGAGGGACTGGGCAACAGCAGCTTCAACCTGAACTCGCTCGGGCAGATCACCGGCGTCAGCGATCTCATGATCGACGCCGACGGCAGCAACGCGCTCGTCATCGTGAATGTCGGCGCCGGTGCCCCGCTCACCCAGCTTCGGCGGGTCGATCTCAACACCGGCGTGCAGTCGCCGCTGACCTCCTTCAACAACCTCAAGCGCTTCGCCGTCGGTCGCGACGGACTGATCTACGCCCACGACGGCTCGAAGCTCTACTGCATCACGGCGGAGGGTGGCTCCGGCCCGGCGACGAGTTCGATCCCGATCCCGAATGCGCTTGCCTACGACGATGACGCTGACGAGGTGATTCTCTTCAGCATCCTGAACAAGCGGATCACGCGGCACAACAAGAACCTCCAGACGACCGCGACCTGGCTTCTCCCGGCGAACTACCAGGTCACCGGCGACGGATCGGTTGCCGTGAATCCGGTGGATGGCGCCGTCTGGTTCTCGAGCGACGCGACCGATCTCCTCTATCGGGTGATCGACTCAGGCGACGGTCAGGCGCCGATCTTCACGAGCTACAGCATTTCGGGCATCGTCGATCCGAAGGCGCTGAGCATCGGCGATGACGGCACGATCTATGTGTCCACGCCAGCGGGTCTCCGCGTCGTGAAGCTCAACGCCGCCGGTGGCTACGCGATCGACCCGACGAGCCCCTTCCACAACCTCCCGGTCGGCGGGCGCCTCTCCTTCCGGACGAGCCGAACGAACTTCGATCCCATCGAGAACAGTGGCCCGGGCTGGAACAACATCGATCCGATCGAACTCGTCCCGCTCGGCGTCGTCGTGCAGGATTGTGACGCCGATCTCGACGGCGACGACACCGTCGGCCCCGGCGACCTCGCCCGCCTCCTCGGCAACTGGGGCGTGCGCGGCCCGGCCCAGGCGGACCTCAACCAGGACGGCATCGTCGAGTCGAACGACCTCGCGATCCTCCTCGGCGCCTGGGGCCCCTGCGACTGACGGCGGGGGGGGGGAACCAGAGAACCACAGAGGCACAGAGGACACAGAGGTAGCACAGAGAAGGCAAAGAGAAAATGAGGGGCTGCGCGACTCGTCCGAGTCGCGCAGCCCCTTTTTCTCCATGTTGCTTCTGCCCGTTCGCTACGTGTGGTCCGATCCGACCACCCGGAATCCCTGTCTCCTCTGTGCAGCCTCTGTGTCCTCTGTGCCTCTGTGGTTCTCTGGTCGTCAAGCCCGCAAAAGCTTCGCCAGTTCGTCCATCGCGATCACGGCGGTGTTGCCGCCGAGGTTGATCGCCACATCCTTCGGGCCGTTTGCCTCGTTCGCGAGGGCGTCCAGGAGTTGCAGGAGCCGAGCCTTCGGAAGCGGGCCCAGGCGGGGCTGGACCTCCGCGTTGCCGGAGGCCTTCACGATCGTCTTGAAGGCACGCTCCGCCGCGGCGGCGTGCGTGGCGATGACGAGGTACTTCTTGTCGTTGTCCACGATCACGAGCGGCGTGTTCGAACCGCCCGGATCGGCGGGGAGCCACCAGGTCTGGAGCTGCGTGAAGCGATGACGCAGCCGGCCCCACGCCTGCTGCTGGTTCGCGGTCTGGACGCTTCGGATGAACGCATCCCACAGCGAATCGGGCATCGAGTCGGTTGACCACTCGTAGAGGCCGGGCAGCATCGCGATCGGCATGTGGGCGACGGTCGTGTTCGACCGCCGGTTGATGACGATGTCCGACACCTTGTCGGCCGGGATGTTCGACAACCAGCCGATCGCGTCCGGCACGGCCATCGAGAGAAGCGCCGCCGAGGGGATGTCCTCGGGCTTCGCGTCGGGCGCCGCCGGATGCATCTGGCGATGGGTCTCCATCGCCGCGGCCTCGGAGGTGAAGACGCCGACCATCGTCTTGCCGTTCATCGACCAGAGGAGCGGCTGCGGCGATGCGTTGCCCCGCTCCGCCTCAGGCTTCGCCATGAGTGCCTTGGCGTGCTCCGGGTTGCAGAGGAAGTACCAGGAGGGCCGCTCCATGACGAGCTTCCAATAGTCCCGCTGGGCGGTGACATCACCCGCCTGGGCCCGTGCGATGAGGCCGTCGAGGGCGGCGGTCGTATCGTCGGCGAGTGACACCACCCCGCTCCCCGGCTTGCCGGTGACGCCCTCGCCCAATCCGCCGAAACTGCTGCCGTAGACGCTCCAGGCCATCGATACACCCTCCGTCGGGACTGCTCCGCAGGCGTCCCCGCAGCGGGGTTGGTTCCTCGGAAATGGAGTGATACCACGCCGCCGCTCGCACCGGGAGGTTGGCTGCCCCACGCTTCGGGCAAGTTGGAAGCGTGAAACGGCCGATGCACTTCCTTCCCATGCGTGAGACCGTCCGGAACTTCTCGATCGGCATCGTCAGTGCGGTGGCAGTCGGCGGCTTCGCCACGCTGCTCCTCCTGTTCGGCGAGTTCACCGGCTTCATCGAGAGCCGAAGCCCCCTCGAAGTCAGCCTGAACGCCGCTGGTGGCCTCCGGAAAGGCAGCCTCGTCACGCTCCACGGCGTGCCCGTCGGCCTCGTCGACCGGATCGAGCTCGACCGGACCAGCGCGGAGCGACCGGTCCTCGTGCATGTCCTCGTGGACGCCACAACGCCGATCCCGCTCTCCGCGTCGCCGATGGTCGAGGCGTCGCTTCTGGGCTCGGGGGCCAAGCTCGAGCTGCAGCCGACCCAGTCGGCCGCGGCTGGCACGGGCGACCGAACTACCCCGTCCGCAGCGCCGTCCGCAGCCGGCTTCCATGACCTGAGCGACCCGAGCCGGTCCGTCCGCCTCGTCGGCGAGTACCAGCCGATCGATGCCAAGTTCATCGCCGCGCTCGACGAGCGCCTCACCAGCTTGCGGAGCTCGCTCGACGACTCGCTCGGGGACTTCCGAACCTTCGCCCAGACCTACACCGCGCTCGGGCGGAACCTGAACGAACTCGTCCAGCCGCTGGGCGCGGCTGGCGAGGCCGATCCCGCAGTCCGCGAGGCAAGTCTTCGGACGACCGTCGTGCGGCTCAACGAGACGCTCGTCGACACCCGTGACGCCATGCGCCTCGCCCGCGCGTGGCTCTCCGACGAGGCGATCGAACGCGATGTCCGCGCCGCCCTGGCCAACGCCAACGAACTCTTCCTCCGGGCGACCGATGCGGTCAACACGATCAACGGCTTCGCGATGAACCTCGACGCCGATCGCAACGCGATCATCGCGCGGGTGCTGCCCGTCATCGACGAGACCCAAGGCGCGATGAGCGATGTCCGCCGGCTCCTGCAGACCGCGACCCGCGGCGAGGGCACGATCGGCCGACTCCTCCAGGATCCGGCCCTCTACAAGGATCTCTCCGACAGCGCCCGACACCTCAGCGCAGCCCTCGAGGCGATTCAGGCCGTCGCCGAGAAGCTGAAGGCCGAAGGCATCGTGATCGAGTTCTGATCGCGGGTCGTTCGCGCGTCGGCGAGTGTTCCCCTCAACGCACACGCCCCGCAGGCGCCGCTGATGCGGCGCGGCTGCGGGGCGTGCTTCGTCTGGTGAACGGAGCGTCGAGACGCTGCGTTACGAGCCGGCGTCGATGATCGAGATCTCGACCCGGCGCGACTCCTTCTTCGAGCCCTTCGGCTCGGTCGGGCCGTAGCTCACATAGCGGAACTGCGACTCCGAGAAGCCCTTCGTCGCGAGGTACTTGCCGACAGCGCGGGCCCGCTCGTAGCCGAGCTCCCAGTTGTCGCTCCACTTGCTCTTCTTGATCGGATCCGAGTCGGTGAAGCCCTCGACGGAGATGCGCTTGCCCGGGTAGGCCTCCTTGATGCTCTTGGCGACGCCGTCGAGCGTCTTCTTCGCGTCGTTCTTGAGGGTCGCCTTGCCGCTGTCGAAGAGGATGTCACCGGGGATGTCGAGAATCACCGAGCTTCCTTCGACGCGAGCGCCGACACCCGCGGGCAGGTCCTTGGGGAGCTCCGGACCGCCGCCAGCGCTACCTCCGGTCGGCTGCGACGCAGCGGCGGCGTCCGCGGCCGCGCGGAGACGAGCGTTCTCCTCCTCGAGGGCCCGACGAGAGGTTTCGCTCCCGTCGAGGGCACCCTTCGTGGTGTCGAGCTCCGTCTCAAGCTGGGAGTTCTTGTCCTTCAGCATCGCCAGCTCGTCCTTCTCCTTCGAGTTGCAACCCGTGAGGAATGCGGAGGCGGCGAGGAGTCCGATGGCGGCGAAAGCTGTCGTCAGGCGAGGCATGGTGAGAAGAGATCCTTTCGGGGACCGATCTGCGTGATGAGTGCGTCTTGGTGGGGTCGCGGACGGGGAGGAACAGCGCCCGCGGACTGGCCAGCGGCCAGGCGGTCGCGTCGCGACACATCGTCATTTCATGGGCTGCACTGAAAAAACGCAAGTCGAACCGGCAGGCGTTCGCCCACGCGTCGGGATGCCCTCACCCGAGCCCGCCCCGGAGGGCCAGCCAGAGGTTCGTGAAGCCCTCGCCGAGCATCGGATCGAGGCTCCTGAGGGCCTTGGTGCCGACGAAGGTCAGCACGGCGGCCATCGCCAGATGCGGCCCGAGCGGCAGCTCCCAGAACGGAAGGCGGATGAAGGGGCGAAGGCAGAGCCCGAGGACGGAGTAGCCGATCGCGAGCGGCAGGCAGAGGATGAAGGTCCAGACGGCCGCCTGCCAGCCGAGCACCGCCCCGACGGCGGCGAGGAGGTGCACATCGCCAAGGCCCATCGCCTCCTTGCCGAAGAGGAGCCCGCCGAAGACCCGCACCGCCCAAAGGGTCGCTCCGCCGATCAGGAATCCGAAGAGCGATGTCGTCACGAGCCCGTAGACCGATCGGCCGAGCGGTTCGGAGGACTCGACGAGCGTGGCGGCGATCACGCCGCCGAGGATGCCGCCGATGACCGTTGGGGCCAGGAAGAGGATCTCCTTGAGCGTTTCGCGGCGCGCGAAGGGATAGGCTCGGAAGTCGTTCTCGTTCTTCACATGCTCGTGATAGTCGGCGTAGCTGCGCGGCAGGATCCCCCACGCGACGAGGAGCGTCGCGATCGCCAGCCCGATGATGCCGCCGATCGCGACGCCCGCGGTCACGCTCTCGATCGTGTACACCGGCGGTTCGAGCATGCGGGCCCGCCCGCTCACCGGCAGGAAGGGCTGGACGCACGCGGCGGCGAGGCCGACGCCGGCGATCGTCCAGGTGATCTCACCCGGAATGATGAAGTGCCGAGCGTCGATGACCGTCGCGGCGAAGAGTCCGGCGAGCAGGACGAGCAGGGCGATGAAGATCGGCCAACTCCACGCGAATCCCTGGGCTTTCCACCACGGCAGCACCCAGGCGGCCGGCGACCACGCCGGGGCATCGGCGCTCGCGGGCGTCGCATAGAGGAAGAGATACGCGATGACGAAGAGGATGCCGATCGCGGCTTCGATGAGCGGATACTGGATCGAGATCGGCTGGGCGCAGAAGCGACATCGTCCGCGCAGTCGCAGCCAGCCGATCACCGGAAGATTCTCGCGCCAGGAGAGTCGCCCGCCGCAGGTCGGGCAGCGGCTTGGTGGCGTCACGACGGAGAGCCCCGCCGGCAGCCGGTAGACGACGACATTCAGGAAGCTGCCGACGCAGGCTCCGAAGGCGAAGAGGAAGAGGCAGGCGACGATGCGCCCCACCAGTTCGAGGGTGGCGAGGGAGCCGCCCCACGCGGCTCCGTGGGCCGCCTCCGAGATGCTGACGAACGGCTCGATCACGGCGCGGCGGACCCCGCGTCAGCGTCCCGTTCCGCCTGGCCTGCGGCCTCGAGTTCCGCGAGACTGAGACGCTTGATCTCCTGCTCGGCGGTATCGAGCACGCTCTGGCATCGCCGCAGGAGGGCCTTGCCGCGGCGATACTCGGCAAGCGTCGCCTCGAGGCCGATCTCACCGTGGTCCACGCGATCGATGATCGTCTCGAGGGCTTCGAGCGCCTGCTCGTAGCTCAGGGCGGCGACCTCGGCGTCGAGCGCCCGATCGGGATCGACCGCCCCGCCGGTCGCGCGACGCGAGCGTCCGGCGACGCCCTTGGCCTCGCCCCGTCCCGGCTGCGGTCCATCCGATGCGTTGCCAGCGGTCGTGTCACCCATGTGCCCGCACACCCCTTCTGTTCCGCGGCATGCGACGGGCCCCTGCCGTCGCACCCGAAAGGTCGCACTCTACTGGATCGAACGGCCGCGCGGAGGCGGACGGTCGGTTCTCGATCGAGACCCGCACGCACCTCAGAAGAGCCTGCCCTCGCCCTCCTCATGCTGCTTCAGACGCTTCGGGGCGCGCGCGGGCAGGACGCCGCCCGGCAACTCCGGGGTCTCCGGCGAACCGCTCACCACGCTTCGCAGGACGCCATCGACCAGGGTGGTTCGCAGCGCGGTCCCCGGCGGGGCCTGAGCGACCGACCGCAGGAGTTCACCCGCCTCCGTCTCGGTGTAGGAATAGCCGCGCTGGAGGACCCGCTCCGGCGAAACGGCCTCGAGCTGCCGCATCGCGCTCGCCAAGCGCAGTCGCTCGCGTCGCAGGCGGTCGCCGACCGTTCGCTCGAGCCCGCGTAGCCGTTCGCCGAGTCGCTCACGCTCGCGCTCGATGCGCCGATCGGGGCGGAGGGCGACGCAGCGTCCGGCGAGCCGCCGGAGGAGATCGCGTTCACCGCCGAGTCGTCGCGTGACCGTGCGCTCGAGACGCCGCGCGAGCTCACCGAGCCGACCGCGTGCGGCGTCGATCGGGGCAAGCGGCGAACGGAGAAACGCATGGCGCTCGATGCGGGCGAGCACCTCGCGCCGCGTGCGCACCGATCGGCGCAACACGCTCGAGAGACGATCGCCCATCGAAGCGAGCTGCTCCGACAGGTCGGCGACATCGGGCGTCAGGAGCATGATCGCCTGCGTGGGCGTCGAGGCCCGGCGATCGGCGACGAACTCGATGATGGTCGTGTCAGACTCGTGGCCGATCGCAGCGACGATGGGCACCGAGCGACGGGCGAAGACGGCGTCCGCGACGATCTCCTCGTTGAAGGCCCAGAGATCCTCGATCGAACCGCCGCCGCGGGTGACCAGAATCGCGTCGATGCCGAGCCGCTCGGCCTGGGCATCGAGGGCCCGCACCGCCCGCGCGACCTGTTCGGCCGCCCCATCCCCCTGCACGCGCACATCGACGAGCAGGATGCCGACGGCCTTCGCCCGATGTGCCGCGGTGCGGAGACAGTCATGCATCGCGGCGCCGGTCGCGCTCGTCACGATCGCGATGCGCCTCGGAAACGCGGGCAACGGCAGCTTGCGATCATCGTCAAAATAGCCGCGGGCCTCGAGCGTCCGGCGCAGCCGCTCGTAACGCTCCTGGAGCGAGCCCTGCCCCTCGCGCTCGATCGAGGTGACATAGAGCTGCGTGCGTCCCTGCTTGGCATAAAACGACAGCGCGCCGGTCACCACGACGGCATCACCGTCGCGCAGCGTGAAGCCGGAGCGTCGCGCCCGCTCCGCGGCCTCCCGCCACATGGCGCAACCGATGACCGCCTCGTCATCCTTCAGCGAGAAATACCAATGTCCCTTGTCGATCACATTCGAGAGCTCGCCCCGTACGCGCAGCGGGCCGCCAACGCCATCGAGCGCGCTCTTGATGCGCTCCGCCAACTGCGAGACGCTCTCCGCCGGGGGCTGCTGACGCCCGCCATCGCCGCCAGCCCCCCTGCCCGGGCCTCCACCGGACGCGGAACCCGCATCCGATCCACCGCTCGTGAACAGCCGCATCGCATCGGTGAATGGGATCTGCCGCCTCGCCATGGCCTCCACTATAGTCGGCGCCGTCGTGAACGACGGACCGCTCAAACTCACCTCCGACATCGGCAGCGTGCCCGGCATCGGGCCGCGCGGCCGCATGCAGTTTCATGACCTCGGCATCCGCACGGTTGCCGATCTCATCCGGCACCTGCCCATGCGCTTCGAGCGTCATCTGGAGGAAGGCACGATCGGCGAGGCGGATCGACTGGTCCCCGCCGCGGATGGCTCGAAGTCCGCCGGTGTCCTCGCGGTGCGCGGCGAGATCGCCGCCCTTCGCGTGCAGCCCGGTCCGCGACCGCGCATCGAGGCCACGCTTGAGGATGGCAGCGGACGGGTCCGCCTCGTCTGGTTCAACGCCCCGTGGCTGCGCCAGAAGCTTCATCCCGGCATGCGCGGACTCGTCCAAGGGGAAGCGAAGCGTTTCCGCGGCTATCTCGAGATGGTCAATCCGAAGTGGACGCCGATCGACACCGGCATCGACGGCGATGACGGCAAGGGCGGCGAACAGGCCGTCGCCCCGCTCGAAGGGCGGCTGCGGCCGATCTATCCGGCGAGCGAGGCGCTTGGCACACAGCGCATCGAGCGGGCGATCGCCGGCGTTCTCGACAGCGTCGTTCCGCTCATTCAGGACAGCATGCCCGAGTCGCTGCGTCGGGAGCGGGCGCTCCTTCCGCTCGGCGAGTGCTATCGCCGCATGCATCGCCCGACGACCGACGCCGAGGTCACCGAGGCCCGTCACCGGCTTGCCTACGACGAGCTGTTCCTGCTGCAACTCGGCGTGATGGTCAAGCGATGGCATCTTCGCAAGACCGCGCAGGCGATGGCCCTGCCGGTGAGTCCGACGGTTGACGAGCGCATCCGCCGACGCCTGCCCTTCCGTCTCACCGACGACCAGGACAGCGTCATTCGCGAGATCACCGGCGACCTCGCCCAGACGACGCCGATGAACCGCCTGCTGCAGGGCGATGTCGGCAGCGGCAAGACGGCGGTCGCCGCCTACGCGATGCTCCTCGCCGTCGCGCACGGCGCGCAGGCCGCGCTTCTCGCGCCCACCGAGATTCTCGCCGAGCAGCATGTCGCGAGCCTGCGGGCGATGCTCGCGACGAGCGAGGTCCGCATCGAGCTGCTCACCGGCGGCCGCTCGGCGAAGGAGCGTCGCACCATCGCCGATCGACTCGCCGCAGGTGATATCGATATCGTCATCGGAACCCACGCGCTTTTGAGTGAAGGCGTTCGCTTTCGCAATCTCGCCGTCGTCATCATCGACGAGCAGCATCGCTTCGGCGTCGCCCAGCGGGCGCGACTCCGCGACCAGGCACCGGCCGACGCGAATCCCGCGCCGGCGGCGACGCTCCTCCGCGCTCCCCATGTGCTCGTAATGACCGCGACGCCCATTCCGCGCACGCTGGCCCTCACCGTCTTCGGCGATCTCGATGTCTCGACGATCCGGCACATGCCGCCGGGGCGCGGACCGGTCGAAACCCGCTGGGTGACGCCGCAGGCGGCGAGTGAGGTCTACCGCTGGCTCGCTCCGCAACTGGCCGCCGGAGCCAGAGCCTTCATCGTCGTGCCGGCGATCGGCGGCACCGGCGAGGCCGACGACTCGGCCCAGGCCCTCACCGATGTGACGAGCCACCTCGCCCATCTCGAGGCGGGGCCGCTCGCCGGTTTCCGCCTCGCGCCGATGCACGGCCGGCTTTCGAGCGAGGAACGGGACGATGTGATGCGCCGCTTCCGCCTCGGCGAGCTCGACGCGATCGTCGCGACGACGGTGATCGAGGTCGGCGTCGATGTCCCCGAAGCGACGGTGATGATCGTCGAGCACGCCGAGCGCTTCGGCCTCGCCCAGCTCCATCAGTTGCGCGGCCGCATCGGGCGCGGCTCGCGCGCCGGCACCTGCATCCTGATCGGCGAGCCGATCACCCACGAGGCGGAGCGGCGCCTGAAGGCGATGGTCGAAACCAACGACGGCTTCCGCATCGCCGAGATGGACCTCGCGATCCGCGGACCGGGCGAACTGGTCGGCAGCCGGCAGTCGGGACTGCCTCCCTTCCGTGTCGCCGATCTCATGCGCGACCTCGAACTCCTCCGCGACGCCCGCCGCGACGCGAGTGCCCTCGTCGCCCGCGACCCCGCGCTCGCCGCACCGGAGCACGCGCTCCTCCGCAAGAAACTCATGGCGACCTACGGCGAAGCGCTCGGCCTGGCGGACGTCGGGTAGTGACGAGGGAATCGATGCAGCATGCAGGATTCTGCACGAGTCACCCAGAGAATCAGGATTCTGCACAAATCATCCAGAGAACCACAGAGGCACGGAGGGCACAGAGGGCGCACAGAGAAGGCAAAAGAGCAGGCCGGTTGCGCGCATTGATGGAAAGGGCCTGTGCCACAGGGACTCGCGGAGCGCAAGCGCTAGGTAAGGCGTGAAGACTCGAACCAAGTCGATTCCATCCTGTGCCGGCGATCGTGTACGACGAATTCCCTCCTTCCATTGGCTTCTCTGTGCTACCTCTGTGCCCGCCCCTTTCAGGTTGGGCCTCTGTGGTTCTCTGGCGGAATGGTGCCGAATCCTGAAGGCAGAACGCCGAATCCCCAGCCGGTACCATGCCCGAGCATGGCTACGAACGCTGAACTGAGCGAGCTCTTCGAGGAGTTCGCGTCGATTCTTGAGATCCTCGGCGCGAACGCCTTCAAGGTGATCGCCTTTCGGAAGGTCGCCCGGGCGCTCGATGCGCTCGCCGCGGACGCGAAGGATCTCGTCGGCACGCCCGGTGCGCTGGAGGCGATCGAGGGGATCGGCGCGTCGAGCGCCGCGAAGATTCGCGAGTTCGTCGAGAGCGGCGCCATCGCCGAGCTCGCCGAGCTGCGCGCCCAGGTGCCGCCGGGACTGCTCGAACTCCTCGGCATCTCGGGGCTCGGACCGAAGACGATCGCCCAGCTCTGGAAGGAACGGGGCGTCGTCGACAAGGCCTCGCTGAAGGCGAAGCTCGCGAGCGGCGAGCTGGCGGGCATGAAGGGCTTCGGGGCGAAGAAAATCGAGAACATCGCCGAGGCGATTGCCTTGAGCGAAGCGAGCGCCGGGCGCATCCGCCTCGGTGACGCGCTCACCATCGCCGAGTCCGTCATCGCCCACATGCGCGCCGTGGACGGGGTCGAGCGCGTCGCCTACGCCGGCAGCCTCCGTCGCGGTCGCGAGACGATCGGCGACATCGACATCCTCTGCGCGGCTCGCGAGCCTGCGAAGGCCCACGCCGCCTTCCGGGAGCAGCCGGGCGTGGCAAAAGTGCTTGTTTCGGGCGAGACCAAGACCAGCATCATGACCGAGCGCGGCGTCCAGATCGACTTGCGCACGCTTCCGCAGGCGAGTTTCGGCGCTGCCCTCATGTACTTCACAGGAAGCAAGGAGCACAATGTGAAGCTCCGCGAGCGGGCCATTTCGATGGGATTCCGTCTGAACGAATATGGCCTCTTTCCCGATGACGGAAAGGATGCCCCGCAGCACCGGGGCATTGTTCCGATCGTCTCTGCCACCGAGGAGGAGGTCTTTGCGGCGCTCGGGCTCGCCTTCGTCCCACCGGAAATGCGCGAGGATCGGGGCGAGGTCACCGTCGCCGAGGCTCGCTCGCTCCCGACACTCATCGAGGTAGCTGACCTGCGGGCCGAGCTCCATGCCCACACGAGGGCGAGCGATGGCGTGATGACGATCGACGAGCTGATTCTTGCGGCGAAGGCCAAGGGGCATCACACGATCGCGATCACCGACCACTCGCGCTCGAGCGTGCAGGCCAACGGACTCTCGCCCGAACGGCTGCGCGAGCACATCCGCGCGGTGCGCGAGGCGGCCCAGCGCCATCCGACGATGCAGGTGCTTGCTGGCAGTGAAGTCGACATCCTGATCGATGGTCGGCTTGATTACGACGACGACCTCCTCGCTGAACTCGATATCGTTGTCGCCAGTCCGCACGCCTCGCTGAAGCAGGAGCCGGCCCTCGCGATGAAGCGGTTACTCCGGGCGATCGAACATCCGGCGACGCGCATTCTCGGCCATCCGACCGGACGGATCATCAACGGCCGACCCGGTCTCGACATCGCGATCAACGAGCTCGTCGCGGCCGCCCGCGAACATGATGTCGCCCTCGAGATCAACGCGAATCCCGTGCGCCTCGACCTGCGCGACACCCATGTCCGCGCCGCCGTCGATGGCGGCGCGCTCATCGCGATCAACTGCGATAGCCATCACCCCGATCACCTCGACTTCGCCCGCTTCGGCGTCCTCACCGCGCGGCGCGGCTGGCTCACCGCCGATCGCTGCGTGAACACCTGGGCGCCGGACGCCATCCGACGCTGGCTTCGCCGTGCCCGTTGCGACAACGGCTCGCAGGGATAGCCCGCGGTGAGCCCGCCAGACTCCCTCGATCGCACCCTGCACACCGATGCAGCCCGAACGCTCCAAGATCCATTCTCTCGCCCGCCGGCAGCGTGCGGCGAAGACCCATCTCGCCGCCGCGTTCGGCCACCTTCGCGGATTCCCCGTGCGCGTCGCGGGTGTCGGCGGCGGCGCGTGGCGCTGGATGCCCGTGCCGCGCTACGACGGCACGCCCCAGGGGCTCGTGCCCGCAAGCCCGCAGGCGATGCCCTCGCTTGAGACCCTGCGCGAGGCTGCGATCGCCGTCGCGTCGTTGTCCAAGACCTTTCCGCGCGTCTGGAAGGATGTCGTCGGCCCGGTCACGGAGTGGGAAGCGCGGAGTCAGGCAACACTTGATGCGCTCGTCGCCTGTGTCGAGTCAGGCAAGCCACTGCCCGCGTTGCCACCGACTGGAACGGGAGCGCCCTCAGGGGCCCAGCAGCGTGCGTGGGCGAGCGCCTCTGCTTGGGCGAGCGCCTTCGAGCCACTCCACGCCGAGCGCATCAGTCGCCACGGAAGCGCCTGCGAAGCGGCGCTCGCCGCGTTCGCTCCTGCCGATGGGCTCCCAACGGCTCTGGCGTGCGCCCGCTTCCTCCAGTGGGCCGATCTTCTCGCCGACCACACCCCAGCCTCGCTGCGGCCGCTCTTCGCCGTGTGGTCTGATCCCACCGCGTGGCGCACCGACGGCAAGCGCTCGGCGATCGGGCGCACCCTCTTCGACCACTTTGTTGCGATCGCCGAGACGCCCGCGCGATCGCGTTGGAGGGCGATCGCGATCCTGACGCGTGTGCACGGAAGGCCCGTTCCCGAAGAGCGTGATGGGTATTTCGGTCCCCTCCTCCGGACTGCGCTCGGCTGCTCCGAGGATCAGCTCACCGCAATGGAACGGATCCTCGATCGAGTCGAGGCGGTGATGGGTCCGAACGCCCCGATCGGAACGATCGTCGACGCGTGGCTTGGCTATGAGGCTCCGCCCGCGCTCTGGCTACGGGCCTGCGCCGACTATCTCGCACGCGGCTCCCAGACGGCCCTGTCGATCGGACGATGGGCTCTTGCCGACAGCGACCTTGCGAGCGAGTGGCGCTACTCGCGTGACGGTGCGATCGCTCCCGGTCTGCTTCTTTCCGCATTCGACGCGCTGGGCGAGGCCGTGACGGAAGCGAAGCAACGCGGGGAGTGGCGCGTCGTCGGTCTCCTCGGTGACCTCTGCAGCTTTCTGAGCGACCCTGCGACCGTGGCCCGCTGCGCCGACGCCGCGCTCCGACTCGCGAGCAAGCCCAACGACTCATCCGCGCCGCCGACGGCAGCCGACTGTCCCGCCGAGTGGCTGCGAGCGGCCTGGGCGATGTCCCGCGCCGATCCCGAGCGATTCGCCGCGATCGGCACGCGCATCGCGGCGGGGCGCCGGGGGCGTGAGACGCTCGAGAGTGATCCGTCGCGTCAGGCGTTCGATCTGACGACCATCCCCTGCGCGTGGCTCGGTGATCTCGTTCTCTCCGAGGAGGGCCGACATCACGCTGCATCGCTGGTGTCTGTCGTCCAGTCGATCATCGCCGCGCATCGTGCCAGCGCGGCCGTTCCGCAGCTCCTCAGCGCCGTGGATGACAAACTCCGTGCGTCGGCGGCGGCCGCTCCCGACGAGTGTCGCAGCGCCTGCGAGAAGGCGGGCATCGCGGAGCAGGTCGCTTCCCTTCTGGCGACGGAACCTGCGGCGCGGCTGGCTTTGGCCGAGGAGTACGCTCGCGAGTTCCCGTCCCGTGCCGCGCTCGAAGAGGAGCGCTCCATCGTCGAGAAGCTGGTCGCCGCCGCCGGAGATGCGGCCCCCGCGCATCTCCTTCGGCGTTGCGAGTCGCTGCGCGCGAGGCTTCAAGAGGAGCGGGTCCTGACGCCAGCGCGGGCAACGAGATTCCTCACCCGAGCTCGCATGACCGCCCATCGGCTGCGCATGCAGGCGTGGCAGAGGGCACTCGATCGCGAGAGTCAACGGTCGCTCGACCGGATGCTCGGCATGGCGACGCCGGATGCATGGATGCGTGATCCCCTTACCGTCCGCTGCCTGCGAGCGATCGGCGGTCTCGACCCTCAGTATCGTCGGCTGGCCGGAACTCTCCTCGCCGACCACGCAGCGGGGCGGTACGAAGGCTGGCTTCGACATCCAGCGAACGATCGTTGGATCGGGGCGGCCGCGAGGAACGGCGACAACCCGATGGATGTCGATGGCTGGCTGCGTGGCATCGGACCAACCGAGCTGGCGCACCCGTCGCTTGGACCGCTCACGCTCGACTTCGAGCGCGATCCGCTTGAAATCCTGAAGATCGGCGCGTGGTTCGGCACCTGTCTCGGGCCTGAATCGTCCAATTTCTTTTCGACGGTCGTTCTTGCGGCCGATGCGAACAAGCATGTCCTTGTGGTGCGCTCCGCGCGCGGCGCACCGATCGCTCGTCGGATCGTGGCGCTCGATCGCGACGGTCGCCTCTGGGCGTTCCGACTCTACAGCCATGCGGCGGATCCAATCATCGAACAGGCCACGGAGGAGTACCTTCGTCGCCTCGCGACCCTCTGCCGCATTGCCCCGAACGGCATCGCCCCGATCGAGCCGCTCACCGCGAGCGACTGGTACGACGATCAGGACGATCGCGACTACCTGCTTTTCGAGTCGCTCCTCAAGCAACACGAGGAGCCTTCGGCGCTCGTGCAAGCCCTCCGCGACGCCACGAGCGATCGCATCGCCCGCAGCTCGGTCATCGGCTGGATCGCATCACACGAGCGGCGGCGCGCCGCTCGGATGCGTCGAGGGGACTCGTCACCGGCGCCGCCTCGCCTCACTTCCCTGCTCCTCCGCGAACTCATTCGCGTCGCCTCCCCGGAGGCATTCCGGTCGGAGCACATTCGACACCTCCTCGCATCGGCGAAGGCGACCAAGGACGCCGATCTCGTCGGACTGATCCTCCAGCGCTGCCGTCGACGCGATATCGACAGCGTCGCCCTCGCCCGGGCGTTCGTCGATGCTGGCGACCCGATCGAAGGGATACGCGTCCTCCGCCGGTGCCGTGGCTGGCGGAGCTGGGGGGCAGCGGAGCTTCTCGAAACGCTGGCCGAAGCGCAATACGCCCTCGGCCGTCCTCGACGGGCATGCGACACGCTCGACCGGGCGATCGAACGCTGCTGGCATGATGAAACCCGCACCCGCCTCGAAACGCGCAGGGAAGCGATCAGGCAGACGATCACGCCGCGCGGAGCGTGATGACAGAGGGTTGCTCCGGTCTCAGCTTCCCGCACTGTTCGCAAGGGCCCATTTTGGCCCACTTTGGACAGTCACATTCTGAAGACATTCTGAGGAACTGGTGGACGAGCCAACGCTCAGTCTGCTCATGCCAAAAGTTCACCGACTGCCGGCGGCGCGTTTCGCCAGCGCTGACGCCAGCGCTGTAGCCAGTGCGGCCTCCGCCTCTCCGCCGGATCACGGCGCCCGCGGGCCGCTCCAGCCCACCTCGCTCGAGCCACCCGACAGTGCAGCTCGCACGCCATCGATCAATGCCGCGACGCGCGCTGGATCCGCCGCGGCCTGCTCGCCGCGCTCGACCGCGCGGTACCAGTCGGCGACCTTCCACGCCGCCGTGTCGTCGCGGCCGGGCATCCGCGGCACGAGATGCACATGCAGATGCGGTGAGCCTTCGCCGAAGGCGATCGCGTAGACCCGTAGCGCACCGCTCGATCGCTCAAGCGCTGACGAGACCTCGTGCAGCGCGATTCCGAACTCAGTGGCCTCGGAGCGATCGAAGTGCGCCGGCCCCTGCACATGTCGTCGACTGATGAGTTGCAGCCAGCCGACGAGCGGCGCGGGATGCATGTGATGGCGGACGATCCACCGGTCGCTCTCGACGACGACGAGGTCGCCCGCCGGCCGCGGTCGAACCTCCCAGGCGCAGACCGCGCAGGCCGAGGCGGGCTGAGCGCTCACTTGGTCCCCTTCGGGCCGCCATCATCGAGGTACTTGCGACGGATCGCCTCCTCGAGGTCGATCTCGCAGACATTGGCGATCGTCGTCAGCCAGGCGAGGACATCGGCGAACTCCTCTTCGAGGTTCGCCCGATCTTCCTTGCCCTTCTCCCGCTGGGCGAGGGCGTGGGCGAGTTCGCCGATCTCCTCGGTCAGCCAGAGGAAGGTCTTCGGCACGCCGCGCTCGCGATCGGTCGCGTAGTAGCGGTCGCGGATGAGCTGCTGAAACTCGCTGATCTGCATCGGCGACAGGATCCCACAAAGGAGTCCAGTTGGGCTGCCAGTCAGGAACCGACAACGTCCACGGCGGGGCTCGAACCTGCAACCTTCGCCTTCGGAGGGCGACGCTCTATCCAATTGAGCTACGTGGACCGGTGCGACCCGTCCGAGGAAGTGATCCCCGAAGGGCCGACGGTGAACCGGGAAGAATAGCAGAAACGAACGGCGTTCTCGTCAACGCGGGCGGGGGTCGGGGGGCACGCCCGGCGACGGCAGGCGCAGTAGGCTTCCCCTCCCCGTGCACGCTCCTCCCACGACCGAGTCTCCCGAAGCGCCAGCCCTCCAGCCGACCGCGCCGACGCCCCTTTGGCCGATCATCCTCGTCTCGCTCCTGCTCTCGATCGGGACGGGAATCCTGTGGAACGGCCTCTCCTTCGTCGCCGAAGCTGCCTTCGGATACGGCCGCGTCGAGACCTACACCCTCTCGATCGTCCAAGGTCTCTTCTATGTCATCGCCGCCGGGCTCGCCGGTCGGATCATTCGCGCCCTCGAACGCCATCTCGCGCCGCGGAGCGTGCTCGCGCTGGTGCTCCTTGCGCAGGGCGTCGTCGCGCCGATCATTCTCTTCAGTCCCTCGTCGCCGGCGCTCTGGTTCGTCGCCTGCGCGGTGAGTGCGGCATCGGCGCTCCAGTGGCCGATCATCGAGAGCTATCTCACCGCGGGCCGCTCGGCGAAGCGGATGCGCTCGGCGATCGGTTGGTGGAATGTCGTGTGGATGGGCTCGACGCTGATCGCCCTCGCACTGACCGGCGTGATCCTCGACGCGGGCCTGCCGATGATCGCGATCGCCGCGATCGCTCCGGTCAATCTCGTCGCGGCGGTGTTGCTCGTCGCCTTCGGCCGCGCCCCCGGGACGCACCTGCACGACGATGAGGAACCGGTTCCCGCGAGCTATCGCGACCATCTCGCCGCGGCCCGCGTTCTGCTGCCGGTGAGCTATGTCATCGTCGCGGCGCTCGCCCCGCTCATGCCATTCCTCACGGCGCCATTTGGCCTGACCAAGACGGAACGCACGCTGGTCGCCGCGACCTGGCTCGCCGGCCGACTGCTCTCGGCGGCGGTTCTGTGGCAGACACAGCGCTGGCATGGCGTCTGGGCGACGCTCGGGGCGGCGGGCGTCCTCATGGCGGTGGGCTTCGCGGTGGCGGTGCTCGCGCCGACGCTTCCGTTGCTCGTCGTCGGCCTCGCCCTCTTTGGTCTCGGCCAAGGCGTCATCTATTACGCCGCGATCTATTACGCGATGCGCGTCGGCCACGCCGATGTGGACGCTGCCGGAACGCACGAGGCCCTCATCGGGCTCGGATACCTGATCGGCCCTGCGATCGGATTTCTCTCGACGCTCGCCGCAAGCGAGGACCTCGTCCGCAATCAGATCTTCGTCGTCGCGATCTGGGCGGTCATGGGCGCTGCGGCGATTCCCGCGGTGCGGCCTTGGATTCGGTCGCGGATTCGGTCGCGGACTCAGTGACGGCGGGCGGCGCGAGAGGCGGAAGGCTGACGAGCCACGCGACGACATCGGGAAGCGCGGCCGTCACCACGAAGGTATGGCCGTCGTCGGGATAGGTGCGCGACGCGAAGGAGACGCCTCGCTTCGCATAGCGCTCGCCCATACCTGCCGCCAACTGTTCCATCCGCTCGACCGAAAAGAGCGGATCGAGCCCGCCGGCGACGAGGAGCGTCGGGGGCGGCGCGTGATCGCGCGGCCGAGGCTCGCCGCCACCGGCGATCATCGCCACGCCCGCGATCCGGTCGGCCCGCAGCTCGGCGACCCGCGAGGCGGCCATCGCCCCCATGCTGTGGCCGAGGACGAAGATCCGATTGATGTCGATATCCGCGATGCGCCTCATCTCATCAACGATCGCATCGAAGGCGACCGGCGTCGGGGCAAAGGCTGTCGTCAGCGGCGTCACCACGACGAGTCCATGCCGCTCGGCGAGTTCGCGCAGGAGTCCCGCGCCATAGCCGTCGAGGAACATGCTTTCGTCGCCGCCTGCGCCGTGCAGGGCGATGAGGAGCGGAGGCTTTGCGTTCCCCTCACCTGCGGGCGGCAACGAGCGCGGCACCAACACGCGACAGGGCACATCAATCGCGACCGCGCGGATCGTCCGCCAGGCCTCGCCGCGGAAGCCGATCCACGGCGAGCGACCGCTTGCGATGGCCTCGACCTCCATCGCCGCCCGCACGCCGAGCGCATGGCGGTCGGCGAGGAACGACGCGCTCTTCCCCGGCGCGAGCTCGTCCTTGAGGAGGCCGAGCAGCGAACGAAGACTCGCCCGGTCGCCCTCGTTGCCCACTCCCTCCCGCTCCAACACCGTGAGCCGCTCCCCGATGCGGGCCGCCACGGCACTCGCAGGTTCGGGCATCAGCGTGATCGTCGAGAGAGGGACGCCTCGCTCGAGTCCGACCGCAGAGAGTTGTGGCGTCTCGAGCACCAACGCGTAGGTGCCCGGCGCCGAGCAGGCGGCTGGCCACGGCACCGGCGCGGTCCAATCGCCGAGCGGCACCAGATCGCCGCTTGGCGTGCGCAGGCTGAGCGGCGTCCGCGCCGGATCCACCGGACTCGTCTCGCCCAGCGGCGTCGCATGAATCGAGATCGCCGGCGCTCGCTCGCCCTCGCGCGGCGTGATGAGCAGCCGCGGCTCCACCGCATAGATCTGGTTCAGGGCGTCCGAGAGGGTCTCATCCTGGCCGGCCATCGCAAGGACGAGGCCATTCAGCGTCGGGATCGCCTCGGCGAATCGGCCGCCGAAGAAGAGCATCGTGACGCCGTCGAAGCGACGGTTGAGGTCGCGCCGTGCCTCGGGCGACAGCGCACCGCTCGCGAGGCGGGCACGCCACGCGGCATCGACGCGGAGGTAGGCGGCGGCCATCGCCTCGCGCGAGACGGGCGCGTCAACGCTCGGGGTGACGCGCGGGGCAACGCGCGGGGCGACGGGGCTTCCCGGCGACGGAGCGCCCTGCAGGCTGAGGGCGACCATGGTGACAATCGACGCGATCATGCCTCCTCCTTCAGGAGCGAGAGTGCCGCGAGCGCTTCGAGGGCTCGATCACGGGCGAATCCGTGATCGACGATCGGCTTCGGATAGTGCGTTCCAAGTTCGACGCCGGCGCCGGCAAGCGTGAGCGGCGGCGCTTCCCACGGCTTGTGGATCCACGCGCTCGGCACGCGAGCGAGTTCGGGAACCCAGCGGCGCACATAGGTCCCTTCCGGATCGAACTTCTCGCCTTGGAGGATCGGATTGAAGATGCGGAAATAGGGAGCCGCGTCCGCGCCGCTGCCGGCCGACCACTGCCAGCCGAGCGAATTGTTCGCCAGATCCGCATCGACGAGCGTCTCCCAGAACCAGCGGGCCCCCTCCTGCCACGGCAGGAGGAGATGCTTCACGAGAAAGCTCGCGACGATCATGCGCACCCGGTTGTGCATCCATCCGGTGTGCCAGAGCTGACGCATGCCGGCGTCGACGATCGGATAGCCGGTACGCCCCCGCTTCCAGGCGCGGAGCGCTTTCGGATCGTCGGTCCACGGGAACATCGCATATTCGGCCCGGAGCGGCTGCAGATCGGTATGCGGAAAATGAAGAAGAATGTTGTAGCCAAACTCGCGCCACAGCACTTCCGAACGGAACTTCTCGGCGTGCTTGGTGAACCCCGTGTCGTTCCGCCGACGGATCGCGTCGCCGACCGCATGCCAGACGCGACGCACGGAGATCTCGCCGAAATGCAGATGGGGCGAGATGCGCGAGCTGCCGTCGATATCCGGGCGTTCCCGATCCTCGGCATAGCGCTCGATCGGATCGCAGAGAAAACGCTTCAATTGCGCCGCCGCCCCCTCGCCTCCGGGCGTCCAGTGGCTCCGCAGTCCGCCGTCCCACGGAATCTCGGGAAGCAGTTTCCACGCGTCGAGAGCGTCGCTCGCCGGCCAACGGTCAGGGGCGGTGAGCGCGGGCGCCGGCCGCGGGCGAGCGGGAGGTTCCTGGAGTTTCAGCGCCTTCGAGAAAGGCGTGTAGACCTGGTAGGGTCGTCCCGTGCCGGTGCGCAGATCGTCGAGCGGATAGAGGAGCGCGCCCTCATGACGCACGAGCGTGAGACCCTCGCTCGCGAGCGCGTCGGCGAGTCGATCATCGTTGACGAATGGCTCGTAACGCCGCTCGACATGGATGTCCTTGGCCCCGCACGCTCGGGCGACCTCGACGAGCGTCTTCGCCACCGGACCTCGGCGCAGGATCAGTCTGCTTCCCATGCCCTCGAGCCGCTTCGCAAGCCACGCGAGCGAATGGTGCAGCCACCATCGGCTGGCGCCGCCCGGTGCCCAGGCGCCCTCTTCCTCCGGCGCCCAGATCACGAGCGGCAGCATCGGTCCGCGCTCCGCGGCGGCGAGGAGCGGCGCATGATCGTCAACGCGGAGATCCTGTCGAAAGAGCACGATCGAGGTCATGTCGAAACACCATCGAATGGCGGCCGACCGAGCTCGAAGCGGAGGGCCCCTTCGAGTTCGGGCCAATCGAAACGGAAGCCGATGGCAGCGAGCGCGGACGAGCGCACGAACGCTCCGGCGAGGAGCAGTTCCTCGCCCATCGCGCCGAAGAGCAGGCGTACCGCAGGCGCCGGAAGCGGGGCGATCGCCGGCCGATGGAGAACGCGCCCGAGGGTCGTACCGAATTGCCGGTTGCTCACAGCGCCCGGGGCCACGGCATTGACGGGACCGCTCAGCCGCTCCGATCGGATCGCCGCGAGCATCACGCCAAGGAGATCGTCGAGGGCGATCCAGCTCATCCCTTGGGCACCGCCGCCGACGGGACCGCCGGCGCCGAGCGAAAAGGGCGTCACGAGCTGGGCGAGCGCGCCCCCCTCCGCCGCGAGCACCATGCCGATGCGCGGATGGACGACGCGGATGCCGGCCGCGCGGGCTGGATCGGCGGCTCGCTCCCACGCTCGGCAGACATCGGCGAGGAAGCCCGTCGCGCTGCCCCCACCGAGCGGGGCGCTCGATTCATCGACTTCGCCGTGTGGCTGATCGCCGTAGATGCCGATCGCCGAGGCGCTGACCAAGACCTTCGGCGGCTGCTTCAGGCTCGCGATCGTGCGGGCGATGAGATCGGTGCCGGCGACGCGACTCTCGAGAATGGCGGTGCGCTTCGCGGCGCTCCAGCGGCCGGCGATCGATTCACCGGCAAGATGGACGATCGCATCGCAGCCTTCGAGGCGCTCGACATCGATCGTTCCCGCACGCGGATCCCAGCGGATGTCATCGGGCCGTTCGGCGCGGCGACCGATGCGCAGCACGCGATGCCCGCCCGTCGTCAGAAACGCCGCGAGGGCCCGGCCGACGAGCCCGCTCGCTCCGGTGATCGCGACGGTAAGCGGCGCCGCACCGTCGCTCTGCCACTCGCCATGCCTCCGCAGGTCGTTGCGGGTACGGGTGTGCCGCCACGCGAAGGTGCGCTCGAGGTCGCCGAGCACAAACCCCTTGCCCAGCGAGCCGAGCGGACCGAGCGGCAGGCGGAAGCGGATGTCATCCTCGAGCAGGGCTGCCGCGCTCGACGCGTCGGTGGTGGGACCGGCGTGGGCCTGCGGTGCGTCGAGGAAGCGATGGACATGTCGCCACGCGGCGAAGGGGCCGCTCAAGGCGACATCGACGAACTGACGACCGGGCACGACCTCCTGGTGCACCGCCCGCCAGCGCGAGCGAAGGCCCGCTGCGAGCGGCACCGAGAGTTCCGCCTCGGCGCCTTCGACCATCCCCTCCAGCGAGCGGAGGACGCGAACGCCCGACCAACCGGGGACAAGCCGCTCAAGCGCGCCGGCGCGGAAGTGCCACGCTGCGAGCGCCTCGCGTGAGCATGGAATGACTGAGCGACGGGTGAAGGAAACCGAGCCTGAGAATGCGCTCGAGGATGCACCCGACGCCGTCCCGGTGTTCGAAGGCCGATCGTTCACGGGAACAGGCTACTCGTTCGCGTCGCGGCCGGGGCCCGCCCACCGGCGGACTTCGGCTCCAGGCGTGGACCGGAGGCGGCATCCCGCGCTTTCGCCTGTGCGGTGCCGACCGGCGGGAGACCCGCCACCTGCCGAACGCCCTGCGCCGTCAGTCGCTCGCCGCGGATGAGCACATCGCGGACATGGATGAACACCTGTTGGTCGCGGGCAACGCTCTCCTTCGATCGCTTCCGCGCCGACGCCAGCGGCAACTTCATCCGCTGGTTGTCGGCGAGCGCAGCATCGCTTCGCCGCAGGAATTCCCAGTAGAGATTCGTGATCGGGCAGTCGACCTCGGGATCGAAGACGCACTCCGGGCAGAAGTCGCTCATCGAACGGATGTACGCGCTGCCGCTGACATAGGGCTTCGTCGTCACCAGGTCGCCGACGCCGTAGGTGCCCATGCCGAGCACATTGGGTTCAACGACCCAGTCATAGGCGTCGGCGTAGGCGACCCAGAACCAGTCGGTCAGCTCGCGTGGCGAGACGCCGAGGAGCGTGGCGATGTTCGAGAGGATCATCAGCCGCGTGATGTGATGGCTCCAGCCCTCGGCCCAGACATCGGCAACGACCCGGTCGAGACAGGCGAGTCCGCTCTGGCGTCCCCAGTAGGCGGGCGGGAGCGGCGTGGTCGCGTCGAGCGCGTTGGGCGCCGCCCCGCCGTCAACTCCCGCGGGGGGCGTGACGCGCTTCCAGGGCGACCCGGACCAACGGGCGAAGCCGCCGTCGCCGACCGTGGTGACGGGATCGCCACCCAGATCGCCGCCCAAAGCCCGGAAGCCATCGGTTTCGCGGTGCACATGGCGGACGAACTCTCGCCAGCCGATGAGTTGGCGAACGAACCCCTCCTTGCTGGCCAGCGGAATGTCCGCGGCGATGGCGTCGTCGAGCACCCGCTTCGGCCGAAGGCGACCGATGTTGAGGACCGGCGTGATCCGCGTGTGAAAGAGCCCGCGACTCTGGACGCTCATGGCGTCTTCATAGGGACCGAAGGTCGGAAGGCAGGCTTCGAGAGCCCATCGCCAGGAGCGGTCCACCTCGCTTCGCGTGACCGGGATCGCTCCGAGATCGAGCTTGCCGGGATGGGCGCTGAAGCGGGTGAGGATCTCATGCTCGAGTTCGTCGCGGAGCGGTGTGCGACGGTACCGCGGCGGACGCGGGGCCTCGGGCGTGCCATCCCAGCGCTCGCGATTCTCGCCATCGAAGGAGTAGCGGCCACCCACCGGCTTGCCCCGCTCCATCAGGATGCCGGAACGCTGACGGACGACCCGGTAGAACCGGTCCATTCTGTATGTGGGCCGGACGCTGCGATCACCCCGGCCGTCCGCATCCGAGGCGTCGTCGTCCGAACCGCCGAGCGACGCCGCGAAGTCGTCGGGCGTCGTGAGCCAGAGTGCATTCGGCACGACACGCACGCGCCCGCTGCGGACGAGCGGATCGAGTTCGGCCCGCATCTCCCGCTCCGCGGCCTCCATCATGAGGAGCGGCGATCGCGGCGAGAGTTCATCGGCGAGCCGCCGCAGCGCCTCGACGACCGGCTGCGGCGTCGACTCGTACCGGACGAGCATCCCCCGCTGGGCACACTCAATGGCAAAGGCCCGCTGGTTGAGGAGCAGCGTGGCGAGCTTCTGGCGGTGATAGGGACGGCGGCGAAGCCATTCGTCGCTCTCGATGAGGATCACGCCAAGGGTGGCTGGATCCTGCTGGGCGAGCGGGCCGACCTCGTCGGTGAGCTGGTCGGCGTGGACGAAGACCCACGAGACAGCGGGAACGCCGGGGACGCGACTCCCCTCCCGCGTGCGACCCCGCGATCCAGAACGGCTCGCCTTCGTAAGAACTGATCGGAAGGCGTCCACGCGGGCTCGTTCGATCCCGTCGGCGGCGCGGATTCATGCCGGGAGGTGAGGGAGCGAGGGGCGGTGAGGAAGCGCGAGGGAGTGGTCGGCCAGCGGGTCGGCGACCGGGCGGGGTGGGTCGGGACCCATATACTGGCGGCCAATCGACCGATGACCGTGCCTTCCGCCGCTCCAACCTCCTCCGCGACGCCGGCCGCGAACACCGCCGTGGCGGCAGCGCGGATCGAACGGGCGATGCTTGCCGTCACCTCCCTGCGGGCGGCGGCACCGACCATCGATCGCATTGCCGAGACCATCGCCGGACGCCTGGCCCGAGGCGGAACCCTCTACACCGCCGGGAACGGCGGCTCTGCGGCCGAGGCGTTGCACCTCGCTGAGGAACTGATCGGACGCTACCGATCGAACCGCCCGCCCCTCCGGGCCATCGCCCTGACGGCGGATCCGACGGCCCTCACCTGTATCGCCAACGACTTCGGCTTCGACGAAGTCTTCGCCCGCCCCTGCGAGGCCCTCCTGACGCCGAGCGATGTGCTCGTCCTTTTCACGACCAGCGGCCGGAGCCCGAATCTGCTGCGGGCGGCCGCGGTCGCCCGCCGGAAGGGGGCGTTCGTGATCGGACTCGCCGGAGGCGACGGCGGCCCGCTGCGCGAGCAATGCGACGAGGTCATCCTCGTTGGCGGCGGCCTCTCGGCCGACGACCGCGGGCGGCTCGACTCCGCCGCGATCCAAGAGGCCCATCAGGTGATTCTGCACGCCATCTGCGAGCGCCTGGAGTCGCCGCTTCCGAACCCGACCACCCCTTCGGCCCCCCACCATGTCTCCTCCTGACACCACGACGGCTCCATCCTCCATGCGACCTTGGGTCGGCACGATCCTCTGTCGCTTCGTGGTTCCCGCGTGGCTGCTCGCCGGCGCCGCCTTCAAGCTCAGCGACCTCAACCCGAACCTGCTGCCCCCGCCGGTGCGCGATGTCATCAACGCGATCGGCAGCACGGTCGGCGCTGATCCGGCGAAGTGGCTCGTGCTCAACATGCAGCTCATCGTGGCGGTCGAACTCGCCCTCGTCGCGATCATGGTGCTGGTGCCGAAGTTCGCCCGCATCACGGCGATCGCGATCCTGAGTCTCTTCTGCGTGATCCTCATCGCCGAACTCGCCGAGAAGGTGCAGAGCGCGACCTTCGCCCGAGACGGCATCGCCTCGCTCCTCAAGCCCTGCGGCTGCTTCGGCGCCTGGTCCCCTCCCACCATCGTGACCTTCATGATCGATCTCGCCCTTCTCGTCGGCTGCCTCGTCTGCGCCCAGGGCCCGCGAGCCCGCACCATCCCCGGACCGACGATCGCGAACGCGGCGGCGCTCGCCTCGCTCGTCGTCGCCCCGGTGGTCGTTTTCATGCAGCCGGAACGGGTCATCGTCGCCCCGCCGCAGCCGGTCGCCGATGCCGGCCAACCGCAGGCAGGCGACGCTCAGCCGGGCGGAGCGAAGGAAACGACGCCCGCGGCGCCCAACGCGACGCCACCCGTGTCGCCAGCCGCCGCACCTGCGGTCGCCTGGCCCGCCATGCCGGCGAAACTCGCCCCGACCTATGTGATCCTCGACAAGCGGGCCATCGGTACCGCGTTCGCCTCGCTGCCGGTGGCCGGGCTCCTCGCCCAGCAGGTGCCGGCCGACATCCAGCAGGGCCGCAAGACCTTCGTCTTCTATCGCGAGAATTGCGAACACTGCTTCGAGGTGATGAACAAGCATTTCGCCGGCGAGGTCGCGAATCCCACCTATTCGATCAAGGTGCCCGATTCGACCGGCGGGAAGACCCATTCCAATCCCTGCTCGGCCTGCACGAAGTGGGAGTTGCCGAAGGGGCCCGACTACATGATCGAGACGCCGATGATCATGACGATCGTCGATGGCACGATCGCCGCGATCTGCAAGGACGCCGACAAGCCCGGCGCGTTCGACGCAACGATGCGGGCGTGGCTCCCCGGTGCGGACGGCGCGCCTCTCGTGCGTGAGGCTGTCCCCGGCATGGTGCTCGCGCCGATGCCGACGGCCGCTCCCGCCGGTCAGACCGCCCCGCCCGCGGTGGCGCCCGCGACCAAGCCCTTCCCGCCCATGCCGGCGAAGCTCGAGGCCTACTACGCCCCGCAGTTCGACAAGTGGCCGGGCAAGCGGCTCGACGAGCTTGATCTTCCGCTCATCATCGAGCGGCCGATCCCCGTCGATCTCCAGAACGGCGAGGTGGTGCTCTTCTTCTACCGCGTGGACTGCGACCACTGCGCGATGATTCTGTCCGACCACTTCAGCGGCCAGCTCACCGCGCCGACGCTGCTCGTCTCGATCCCCGACTCGACCGGCGATGCCCTCGACAATCCCTGCACCGCCTGCTCGAAGGCGGCCCTCGTCGGCGGCCCGATCTATGTGATCGAGACGCCGGTGCTCGTCGTCGCGAAGGATGGCGTCGTCCAGCATGTGCTTGCCGGAAGCCAGAACGACAACGCCGATGATGTGAAGGCCGTCCTGCCGAAGGGCACGAAGGCGACGCCGTGATGACGACCGAGGAGGCGCCCGACTCCCCGCCCAGCCCGCAGCGGGGTTCGCCGCTCGCTACCCGCATCGTCGCGGCAGCGCTCCTCGCAACCCTCGCGTTCCTGCCGCTCCGCGCCGGGACGGCACTTCCGCCCTGGATCATTCGACTCGGCGACATCGGCGGCATGGACGGCGATCACGCGGCCCGTTGGGTGAGTGCGATCTTCGCGGCGACGGCGCTCCTCGCGCTCCTCTGGCCGGCAATCGCGCCGCGGGCGATCGCAGCGGGCGGCGGTCTCGCGATCCTCGCGGGGCTCGCCTCGATCGGCGGCGCTGCCGCACTCGCGGGGACCTCCTCGGCAGCGGCGGCGGTTCTGGTCGCGTCGATCGTCGTCTGCGCGGTCGGCGTCGGCTGCGTCGTCTGGCTCGCGCCGCGGGCCTGCGCACCGACGGCGCGGCGTGGGACCTCGGTGGCGTGGCATCTCCTCGGTGGCATCGCAGCGCTCACGCTGACCCTTGGGCTCGCGGCGGAGGTGCCCGTTCGCTCGACCCGGGCCCTGATGAGCGCGACGGCGTTTGAGCAGTCGCCCGCTCCGCAAGGTCAGGGTGATGGTGCCGGCACGAAAGCAGAGACGCCGACGGGAGCTGGATCGAGTGGCGGCGCGCAGATGATCACCTTCGAGCTTGAGGCCTGGGAAGGACGCTCACTCGCCGAGACGGGGCTCTACGCATTTCTCCCCGAACTCGCGGCCCTGGTCCGCGAGGGCACCGTCTACCTCGTCTTCTACAACCCGCGCTGTGGGCAATGCCACGAGCTCTTCGAGGCGTACTTCACCGGTCCGCTCGACGATCCGGTCATCGCGATCGAGATCCCGCCGCCCCCTGGCGTCATCATGGCAGCGTCCGACCAACCGGTGGACATCAATTGCCCCAACTGCCAACGCCTCCGCCTCCCGGAGACGCACGCCTGGGGCGTCACGCCGCCAGCCGTCGTGCGCATCCACGACGGCGAGGTGGAATGCGCCGTCGAAGCGAACGCCTTCGAAGGGCGCGACTGCATCAGCCGGTGAGCGGCGCGTGCACGCCGCGTCGCTTCGCCTCCTGCGCGGACGAGCTCGCTCCCCCACGCGCTCAGACCTTCGAGGCTGCGCGGTCGAGCGCGGCGCGAAGCGCTGCGGCGGTCTCGGGGGCGTAGAGCGCGGACTTCCCGAATCCCGGCATGGCGCCGAGGGCGACGGCCTCCTGCTGCGCCTCGGCGATGTTCGAAACCAGCATGAGGACAGGCGGATCCGCGGCCTGGGCTGCGCGGGCGATGATCGCCTGACCAACCTCCGCTGAGAAGTCGCCATCGAGGGCGCGGTTGACGAGCCACAGTCGATCGCCTCGAAGGTGCTCGGCGAGCGCTGCCTCACGCTGGACGCTCACGAACTGGGCGTTGGGGGCGATGCGTCCGACCGCGCTGCGGAGCATGCCGCTGTCCGGCGTGCAGTGACCGACGAGCACGACCGTCTGCGGCGCTTGGGTCGCGCGGGGCGAGGTGGAAGCGTTGAAGTCCGGGGAGGCGGAGGCGTCTGCCATGACCGAAGCGTAGCTTCAATCGTCGAGAGCATCGCAGTTCGAGTCCGGCCTCGGCGGCCGCGCGGCGCCAGGGAGGAGCCGAAGTTCAACCCGCGTGGCCCGGACGATCATGGTGCCCACGCCCCAGAGATCGAAACGCCTCCGCGATCGGCGCCCATCGCCGACCGCGAGCGCGATGCGCTCCCAGAGTGCCCGCGGCACGCGGTGGACGCGCTGACGGCTCTCGCCGTGCGTCGCGCGAAGCACCGCGCTGCGGAGCGCCCAACGGCGGAGGATCGCGTCGGCGCGAAGAAGCGGATCGCGCTGCCAGCAGCGCACGAGGCTCGCCTTCGCGTCCGCCGATTCCATGGGGATCGCAGCGTCGCGGAGCAGACGCCGTGCGGCGCGATCGACGAACGCGACGGCGAGCGCAGCCTCATCGACCGCATGGGATGCGTTGATCGCGAGGGATGGCCACCGCGCCGTGAGCGCGGGGAGAACGGAGGTCCGCAGATACCCTCGCGCTCGTCGGAAGTCGTCATTCCCAGGATCGCGGGCGACGGGGACGCCGAGCTGCGCACAGAGGTCGGTGCAGGCTCGCTTGGGCGTGTCGAGCAGCGGTCGGATGATGCGAATCGACTCGCCCTCCGCAGCCGGCCGGGTCCACGCGGGATGGGCCATGCCTCGAAGCCCCCGGCCAGCGGCGACACCGAGGAGAAGCGTCTCAACCCGATCGTCGGCGTGATGGCCAAGCGCGATCCACTGAGCCCCCCGGCGCCGGGCCACCTCGAGCAAGGCCCCGAGCCGATCGGTTCGGGCGTTCGCCGACGCGTTCCCCGGGCGTTCGCCCGGCCGGATCCGGAGCCGCTCGCACGCAATGCCAAGCTGCTCGGCGAGGGCCTCGACGGCCGCGCACTCCGCCGCTGCCTCGGGTCGAAACCCATGGTCGATCGGGACCGCGATCGGCTCCGGCCAACACAACCGTCGCTGGCGGGCAAGCCCCGTCAGGACAAGGAGAAGCGCGACGGAATCGGCCCCGCCGCTACAGCCGACGATGATCGACCCACGCGAGCGTGACGGGGCAGGTGCGATGGGGCTCAGTTCGCAGCGATCGCAGAGCCGCCCCGCAATCTTTGCCGTCAGCGGATGACGCCGCACCGCCGTGATCAGCCGCTCGGCGGCCGATGGCGCGTGGCTCGTCTGGGCGATTTCTTCCGATGCGTCATTCACGCCATGCGAACTCCCATGGAAGCCGTCATGCTATCGCAGCACAGCGGGCCGCCCCCCGCTCCATACCTGCTCCATTGGGGCGTGCGGCGGATGATCACAGAGCGGAATCCACCCATGGATCCAATGCTCGTTGCATTCCTCGTGGCCGGTGGGACGCTGATCGTCGGGCTCTTGGGGGCCCTGCTCGGCGGATGGGTTGTGGCTCGGCGACGAGCGCTCCACACGCCGATCGCCGGATCCTCGACGATCGCCTCATCGAGCTCGATCGACGCCCACGAGGAGCTGCTGCGCGATGCGCTCGAGACGCTGGCCGAGCGCGTCGCGCGACTGGAGCGACTCGAGCGGCGCGGTGGCGGAACGACCGACCCCGAACGCCCGAAGCGAACTCGTTCATCCGAGCGCGTGGAGTCGCTCACGGCTCGGGCGATCCCCATTCCGCCGTCGGCGCCGATCATCGTCGAGACGCGCCCTGTGCCACCGGCAGCGCCGACGATGTCCACCGGTCCCCGACGATCGCGCGAGGAGATCCGCAGGCTGGTTGTGGAGTCCGCGGCGCGCGGACAGGATTCGATCGCAATCGCCCAGTTCCTCGATATCGATGTCGGTGAGGTCGACCTCATTCTGCGTCTCCATCGGGGCGTGTGAGTCCCGGCGCCTGCGCGCCGAACGCGCGTCGCGCGGCAGCGGCTCACAGCTGGCTGCTATAACACGCTTCTATGGCCGATGCTGCGAGCGATGCGCCGCCGACCGACGCGCCGAGGCCCACGGGGTCGCGGGTGAGGCGGTGGTATGCGCGGCGCGGACCGCGCACGCAGCGGGCGCTTCGGAGGCTCCTGATCCTCGGCGTCGTCGTTGCGATTCTGCAGCCCATCGTCGGCTTCCTGCTGGTGCCCTGGATCGCCGAGCGCATCGTCGTGCCGCGCATCGCCCGCTCGCTGGACGGCGACCTCAGCGTCACGGAGGTGTACTTCAATCCCTACACTTGGTACCTCCGCGTCGACGGCATCGTCCTCACCGATCCCGAAGGGCAGCTCGCCGCCGGATGCACGACCGCGGAGGTCGATTTCAATCCCCTCAGCTCGCTCGTCCTGCCCGGCTGGCGCTTCAACGACATCGTTCTCACCGATCCTTCGATCGATGCGATCCACGCCCCGGAGCTCGGGCTCAACATCGCCCGCATCCTGCGCGGACCGACGCCAGCCGACGGAGCGACGCCCGACGAGGATGACGAGGATGACGAGGATGACGAAGACGGTTTCCGCATCCCGCGGCTCATCATCGGCGGATTCGAGATTCGCAACGGCCGCGCCACGCTCGACGATCGGACCTTCCCGTCGCCGGTGCGCTCCCATGTCGCGGGGGTGAGCTTCCGCGTCGAGGATCTCGACACCACGCCGACGGCGGGCGGATCGGGGCGCGAACCGATGCACCGCTTCCAGGCGACGACCGAGTCGGGCGCGACGATCGAGTGGACAGGCACGCTGTCGCTCGATCCGCCGGTGTCGAAGGGCGTCCTTCTCGTCAGCGATCTCGCGCTCCCGAATGTCGCGGCCTACGCGACGCGCTACACCGACGCCACGGTGCGGGCGGGCGAGGCGACGATCCTCGCGAACTACATCCTGGCTCCGACCGAGCGGCCGGCACCGGCACCGGAAGAGGAGGGCAACGGCAATTCGACCGTTGACACAGCCGCGCCGCCGCCGCCACCGCTCCCCCCCGTCGTGCGGGCCTCGATCGCCCGCGCAAGCCTGCGCGATGTCGAGATCCTCCGTCCGGAGGGCACCTTCGCGACGCTTCCGAGCGTCGAGGTCGAGGGCATGGAGGTCGACGCCCTTGCCCGCACCATGCTCGTCACGCGCGTGGCCATCGAAGGGGGGGCACTCCGCATCGACCGCGACGCCGAGGGGCGGCTCAATCTGCTGCGCATGATCCGGGCGTCGGAGGATGGCGCCCCCGCTGTCACCCCGAGCGCCGGGTCGCCCGCGAAGCCAGCGAAGCGCACTGCGGATCGCACTGCGGATCGCAAGACGCTGCAGCGCATCGCCGATCCGACGCAGCAGTTCGTGACCTCGTTGAGTTTCCTCCTCGACGACCTGCTCGGCGGCAGCGACGGATGGAGCGTCGCTCTCGAGGAGTGCATCGGCTCCGGGCTGACCATCGTCGCCGAGGATCGTTCGACCGATGAGCCGGTGCGGGCGACGCTCGCCGAGACCCGCTTCACCGCAGGCCCCATTCGCACAGCCGAGGGCTTCGTCGTTCCGTTCGATGCGTCCCTCACGCTGAACGGCACGCCGAGTGCGGCCCGCGGCACGCTCGCGGTCCCGAGTCGCACGCTCGATGTGGCGCTCTCGACCGAGGGACTCGATCTCCGTCCCTTCGCTCCCTACCTGCGGCTGGTGCCGATCGACCCGCTGCCTCGCTCGACGCTCGACGAGGGGCTCCTGAGGGCTCGCGGCTCGCTGCGCGTGGCGACGCCCTCGGTGGACCAGATCGACGCCGCCTGGAACGGCCTGCTCGCCTTGGATCGACTGGCCGCGCGGGTCCGGGGCGATGCGGACACGGCGACCGACGCGCGGCTCCTCGAACTCGACGATGCGGAGTGGTCGGGCGAGGTTGCGGCAGCCGTTCGGCTGACGCGCGAGGGGGCCTCCGTCGCCGGACGGGTCGAGGGCCGCGCGGCTGGGGTGCTGTCGGCGGAGCGCATCGCCTGCGGCCGCGCCACGCTCGTGACCCTCGGCTTCGACGATGGAACGGCGGAGTCGGGACGGGCCCGCTGGGAGGGCGATCTCGCCTTCGAGCACACCCTGCGTCCGCCCGAGCCGGGGGCGAGCGGGCAACCGGCACCGCCGGACGATGGGGCCGCGAGCGTCGAGAGCTGGGTCGCGCGGGCGACCGGACGGGCGACCGTCGAGGCTGCGCGCACCGATCGGATCGCCCTCGGTGTGGACGGCGATCGAGCCACGCGCGTCGATGGAAGTCTCGCCACCGCGACCATCGATGGAACCGCAACGCTCCGCCGCATGCTTCCCCGGTCGCTCGCGACCGCGGCCGGAGACGCCGACATTCCTGCGGAGTGGTCGTTGACCTGGAAGGGTGGCGCTGGGATCGAGCGCGGCGATCTTCGCGTCGAGGGTCCGACGCCGCTCGCAGGACGCGCTGAACGGCTCTCACTCCAAGGCGAGGCGACGCTCGGGCTCGGGCTTGGGATAGGCGTCGGAGGGACGAAGGCGCCAGCACTCTCCGTCCTCTGGGAGGGGGACGCGTCGATCGGCGCAGCGAGCGGCGAGGCCCGGGTGAGCGCCGATGCATCGTCGAACGACGGGGGCGTTGCGGCGCCCAATCGGCAACTCGACCGGCCACTCGACCGGCCAGTCGATCGGCAACTCTGGGCGGCCATCGACGAAGCGGTCGTAGCCGGACGCATGACACTGGAACATACGCCCACCCGCCCCATTGCCATGCGCTGGAAGGCGTCGAGCAGCACCATGCGACTCGCCGTCCGCGATGGCCCCGCACCCGAGGGAAGCCCCGGTGCGACGCTGCCGACGCGAGCGCTCAGCCACGGAAGCGCCCGCTTCGACGGCGACTTCGCCCTCACCCTCGAGGAGGATGGACGCGTGGCCCTCGCCCTCACCGGCGTCGCCACGATGGAGACGCCCGCGATCGGACAGACGATCGGTGCGGGACCGGGCACGACCGATGGGGGAGAGCGCGTCGACCTCGCCGCCGCGAGCGCTCGCTTCGATGGTTCCATCGAGAGCGACATTCGGGCCGCGCGCATCGCGGTGACCAGCGCCGCGACGATCGCACTGACCGCACCGCGCGTCCGCGAGGCGCCGGCCGGTGCGACCAACGCCGATCGGCTCGCGCTGGACGCCCAGTCCGTCGAGCTCACCGGAGATGTCTCGATCGGCCTCGAGGAGCGGGAACGGTCGATTCGCTTCAAGGGATCGCTCGCGCCCCGCGGACTCGCTGCGTCGGCCCGAACCGAAGAGGGCCCGATCGCCGTCGACCTTGCGGAAGGTGCCCTGGACGGGACGGTCGAGCTTGCGATCCGACGCGACGGCCAGGCTGCGCCGAGCGACACGGCCATCTCGGTCACCGTCGACCTCACGCCGGCGATGCGTGGCGTCGCCGCGCGACAGGACGCCGAACGGCCGGTGAGCCTCGGCGTCGCCTCGATCGAGGGGCGCGTGAAGGGCTCCGCGACCATGCTGCTTGTTCCCGCAGCCTCGGGCGTCGATGAGGTGCGCGAAGCGTCGAGCACGCTCGAACTCAGCGTCGCGATCGCCGACGCAACGGTGCAGGAGGAGCACCGCGGAGCGCTTGGCGCTCTCACGGTGGACGGTTCGCTCCAGATGGGGCTCGCTCGGGACGCGGCGAGCGGAGGGGCGGCCCGTTCGGCGAACGCCGCCTTTGCCGGCGTCGTCGTTGCGACGCGGGCGAGCGCCGCGGCGGATCTCGCGGGTCCGATCGCCGTCGCGTGTGAGCGCATCCGCTACGAGGGGAGCCTCGCAGCGACCGAGCATGCCGCAGGACCGATGGTCTCGTCGGAGGGCACGCTCGTCCTCGAAGCGATCGACGCGCGAGAGGTCGTGCCGGCTTCATCCACGGCGTCACCCACGGCATCACCCTCGGGACTTCGCATCCCCCGCGTCGAGGTCGCATCGCTTGCGGTCCACAGCGATGAGCGGGTGCTCGAAGCGGCGCTCCTCGCGATCGACGGCGCGGAGCTGGAGCGTTCGCTCGATGGCGCCGGAGCGACCGCTGCCGCTGCCGATGGCGATCGCGATCCCGATGGCGGCCGACGATTACGCGCCCGCATCCAGGCGTTCCTCGAAGGACGCGATGAGGACGGGGCCGCAGGCGAGCCGACCGCCTGGGCGCTTCGCGTCGGTGAGCTGCGGCTGAAGGATGGCGTCGTTCGGCTGCGTGGCACCGCGGACGGTGCCGACACCGGTGGGGCGAGTGAAGTGACGATCGATCAGCTTGCGGTCACCCTCCGCAACATTTCAAGCGACGGCGATGCTGCACCGGCAGCGCCGTCCGGCATCCCGACAAGCGATCCGGCGCTCGACCTGAGCGCCCGCCTCGTCGGCTCGAGTCATGTGACGATCACGGGCAACCTCGATCCCTTCGCCCGGCCGGTGGTGGCCGATCTGGTGCTTGCGATCCGCGACATGCCCCTGCCGCCGATCGATCCGCTCTCGGCCCGCGCGGTCGGTTGGCGGATGCAAGCCGGTCGGCTCTCGACCCGCATTCCCGTCGTCGTGGACCGCGGACAGGTCCGCGGCACGCTTGATTTCACGCTCGACAACCCGGTCGTCGGCGATCGTTCGAAGGCCCCGGGGGCACCGAGCCTTCCGCTCGACTTCGCCCTCGCGGTCATGCGCGACACGAACAACCAGGTGAAGGGAACGATCCCCTTCACCGGCGATGCCACCGATCCGAGCTTCTCGCTCGGTGGCCTCATCGTGCAAGTCATCCTCAACTTCATCGGGAAGATCGCCACCGCTCCCTTCCAGCTCCTCGCGTCCGCGCTTGCCGGGAGCGGCGAGGTGGACCTGTCCACGATCCCCTTCGATCCGGGCAGCGACACGATCGGCAGCGAGGGCTTGCGACGCATCGATCTGTTGGCGAAAGCCCTCAACGAGCGACCTGGGTTGGCCCTCACGGTGCGCGGCGCGGTCGCCGCAGCCGCCGATGAGCGGGCCCAGCGTCTCGCGCTCCTCCGAGCGATCGTGGCGAAGCGAGCCAGCAACCTCGCCGGCGCCCGCGGATCGCTCGATCAGGCGACCTACCGCTGGCTGGTTGGGGTCCTCTACGCGGAGCTGCCGGATGCGAAGGATTCTGGCGACGCCCCCCAGCCAGCCTTCGAGGCGATGGAAGATGCCCTGCTCGCGACGGTCGCGTGGGAGCCCTCGATGCTCGATGCTCTCCGCCAGCGCCGCGCCGATGCGGTGGTCGCCGCGCTCCGTGGCGGTGGGGTCGCCGTCGACCGCGTGCAGGCCCTTCAGGACGAGCCTGAGGCGCCCGCGCCAGACGGAGGCGCGGCCGATGCGCCGCGGGCCATCATCGAACTCACGATCGACCAGGCGAGCGAGGACGCCCCCACTGCACCCGCCGCCCCCACTGCCAACGCGGACGGCCCATCGTGAGGCTCACCACGGATGCGCTTGCGATGCTCGCGTCGACGCCCCTTGCCACGGCAGCAAGCGGAGCCGACATCGGCATCGGAGCAGGCATTGCGGTTGGCCTTGGAGCGCTTGTCGTCGGCATCAGCCTCGGACTGCTCGGCTCGGGCGGGGCGATTCTGACCGTACCGATCCTCGTCTACCTCGTCGGCCATGATGAGAGGGCCGCGATCGTCGAGTCGCTGGCGATCGTCGGCCTGATCGCCGGCGTCAGCGCCGCTCGGGCGGCACGGGCCCGACGGGTCGATTGGTCGAGCGTGCTGCTCCTCGCAGCGCCCGGCGCCCTCGGCGCGGCTGGCGGGAGCGCCCTCGCCCATCTCGTGAGCGGCGGCGTCCAACTGCTCGCGCTCGCCGCGCTCATGCTCACGGCCGCGGTCCTGATGCTCCGCTCGTCCGACGACCAGGGCGACGCCACCCGCGAACCGCCGCTTCGCTCGCCAACGCAGCGACTCCCACCGGCGCAGCGACTCCCACCGGCGCAGCGACTCCTTGTGGGGAGCCTCCAAGGCGTCCTTCTGGGCGTCATCACCGGCTTCGTCGGGATCGGCGGCGGCTTTCTCCTGATCCCAGTCCTGACGCTCCTCCGCGGTCTTCCGATGTCGATCGCCGTCGGAACGAGTCTGGCGATCATCACCATCAACGCCACGATCGGCTTCGCAACGAGCCTTGGTTGGGGCGTGGGAGCAACGGGCCAACCTCCGCCGATCGATGTGGGGGTCATGGCCGCCTTCGCTGCGGTCGGGCTCGCCGGGAGCCTCGCCGGCGATTGGTTCCGCGGTCGGCTCTCCCAGCGCACCCTTCGTCGGGCCTTCGGGTGCCTCCTCCTCCTCGTCGGTGGGTTGGTCGTCGTCCAGCGCGGTTGGGCGCTCTGGGCAAGCGGCTGAGTGCCGGGGGCCGGATGTGGGGTGTGCGCGAGAAGGAGATTGGTCGCGAATTGGGTGTATCTGTCGGAACGGAACGCCCTCCGCCCGCTCGAAGGCCCGGAGTTCGCTCGGGTACCGCGGCGGCCGCGCTCGGAGGGGAGGGTGCGGCAGGCCAGCGGCTTCGGCAGCTCCTGCCTTCGCTCCTCCTCCCGGAGGACCTCCAGAGCCCCCCATAAGCCCCCCATAAGCCGGGGACGGCAGACTCGGAACTTGCCTTCCCCGATTCCGGTCGCAGGATGTCCGTTCGGACTGCTCACGGCCTCGCCCGTGAGGCCGCCCCCCGACTCCCCTTCGCGCCTCCTGTCCCCTCACCGTGCTTCGCGACGCTCGGCCACCCATGCTTCCCCAGAACTCGCCCAACGCTTCTCTTGCCGCAGCAGGTCCCTCGAACGCGACGCGATCGGGGCACTGTCGAGCGCGGGGTCGCCGATGGACCGCGCTCTGCGCAGCGGTCCTCGCCGCAAGCGGCGCCGCGACCCTTGCGTGGGCCGGCGATCGCGGTGGCGGCGGCGGTGGCGATCCGATCATCCCCGGCGAGGTCACCGTACGGGTCGCGAGTCCCGCCCAGCTTGCCCAGTGCGTCGCCGCGCTCGGCAGCCAGTTCCAGTCGGTCCGCGTGATCGATGAGGTGCCCGGCCGCCAGATCCATCTCCTGAGCTACGGCCTGAGCGGCAATCAGGGAACCGCCGATGTCGAGGCGACGCTCGCGACCCTCATCGCCAACCAGACGATCCTCTGGGGCGAACTGAACTACGGCGCCCAGACCGCCGAGGGCAAGACCGACAGCCTCTGGGTCAGCCAGCTCACCATCGGAAACGATCAGTACGAGAACCAGTACGCCTTCAACCTCATCGGCCGCGATCTCGCGCACGCGACGAGCCGCGGCTACGGCACCGTGGTCGCGGTGCTCGACACCGGCATCGACGCGACCCATCCGGTGCTCGCCGGCCGCGTACTGCCAGGCGGCCTGAGTCTTGTCGGGACGCTCTCGCCGAATGTCGAGATCATCGATGGCGTCGATTCCGACAACGACGGCAATCCGGCGGAGATGCATGGACACGGCACCTTCGTCGCCGGCCTCATCGCGGGTGTCGCTCCCGACGCGAAGCTCCTGTCGGTGCGGGTGCTCGATGATGACGGCTACGGCGACCTCTTCCGCATCACGAAGGCGATGTTCTGGGCGATCGACCAGCGGGTCGATGTCATCAACATGAGCCTCGGTTCGACCTACAAGGGACAGGGCGCGGAGGACGCCGCGTTCGAGGCGGAGCAACTCGGCATCGCCATCGTCGCTGCCGCGGGCAACCAGAATCTCGAGAAGCCGCGTGAGTATCCGGCATGCGACAACCATGTCGTGGGCGTCGCGTCAACCAACTGGATCGACCTGAAGGCCCCCTTCTCGAACTACAACGACCGGCTCGCGCTCTCCGCGCCGGGCGATACGCTCACCTTCGCATCCGGGCTCGCCGATCCGACGAGAGCGATCGTCTCCGCCGTTCCGGGCGGCGGCTACGCCTTCTGGGAAGGCACGAGCCTCTCGACGGCGCTGGTCTCGGGAACGATTGCACTCGTGCGAGCCCAACATCCGCAATGGCCGACCGCGACGGTGCCGACCGGCCAGATTGTGGCGACGGTGCTTGCCACCATCGGCTCGACGAGCGCTCCGCTCGACGGTGACAATCCCGCTTACGAGGGCCTCCTCGGCATCGGCCGCATCGATGCCGGCGCGGCGGTGAGCATCGGGCCGCCGCAGCCGAAGCCGGGCGACATCAATCTCGACGGCACGGTGGACTCGGCGGATCTCGCGGTCCTCCTCGGCGCCTGGGGGCCCTGCCAGAACTGCCTCGCGGACATCGATCAGGACGGGGCGATCACGGCCTCCGACCTCTCCCTCCTCCTCGGCGCGTGGGGAAGCTGAGCGGCCCGCGCTGCGTTGTTCGTTCAACACAGAGGCACAGAGGACACAGAGGGCCACAGAGACAATGAGAAAAAGAGGGCTGCGCGCTTCAGCCAATGTGCGCAGCCCCATTCTTTTCGCCTTCTCTGTGGCCCTCTGTGTCCTCTGTGCCTCTGTGGTTCTCTGGCGGGTTCACGCGGAATAACTCACCCCTCACCGTTCCACCACGCGCACATCGGTTGTGGGCGTGAGGCGGTCTCGGTCGGGTAGCACTGGCAGGCGAACGAGCGTGCCGCGTTCGGCTTCGACGATTGCGGCGTTGCGTTCCGATCGCTCGCGATCGAGCACACGGACCATGCGGAGTTGGCCGTCACTCCCGCAGACCCAGCGTTCGGTCTTTCCGCGGCTTCCGAGCGGATCGCTGACCAGTCGCCAGAGGATGTCCTCCGACGGACGCGGCCCATCGCTCGGCGTCGGCTCGAGCGCCAGCATCGAGAAGAGAAGCCGCTCGTCGCGCCGTCGCGTGATCGCGTTGATGCGAGCGACCTGTGGCGTCGGCTGCACGACGCGCGACTCGTGACACCAATCGCGCGGCGAGGCGAGCATCGGACAGGCGAAGGCATGCGGACAGGGGGCGACGATGCGCAGTCCGTCGCGCACCGCAATCGCATCGCGCACGCGCTGCAGCGCCCGCGTCGTCAGCCGCAGCGCTGGCTCGATGATGACGGTCGGCGCCGCTCGGCCCCACGACGCAACGACATCGATCGTCGCCTGCTCGTGGTGCGGCTCGGCGTTCGCGGTCTGCGGTCCCGCGAGGAGCTCATTGAGCGCGGTCTGACAGAGGACGAGATCCGACGGACGAAGTCCGCCGGCGACGGTGGCCGCTGATCGAAGGTCGCCGACGCGCGTCGTCACGCTGACTTCGACGCCGAGGATCTCCGCCATCCGGACGACGGTACGAGCCCAGATCGCAAGGACGCTCGACTCGCGGTCGATCCCCCACAGTTCGATCGCACCATCGCCTCGGCCTTCGGACGCGAGCGCCAGAAGCGCTCCAACGCTCGTCGCTCCGACGCCACACCCGACATCGACGACGCGCCGGACACGGCTGAAACTCCCCGCGCGGGCCCGACACTCGGCGAGCGCGATGGTGACCTTCGGAGCGTCCGAGGCGAGGAAATACAGGCTTTTCGCGAGGAGATGCTGCCGGCTTCCCTGCTCGCGGGCGAGCACGCCGCGCTCGACCGTGTAGAGGTCAGAGAGGTCGGCGACCCACTCGGCGACCTCCTCGACGGCGCAGCGGCGGTCGAACGCCCGCTCCCAGAGCCACACCTCCAGCTCGACGAGCGCCTCGCGCGAAAGGGTTGATGAGGGTGTCGATTGCATGCCGACCATGAGCCCCGACCGGGCCCACGATCGTACCGACGCGGCGTCGCATCGGGCCGAGCCGTTGCAGTACACTCGCTTCACCATGCAACAGCCGACTTTTCGCGAACTGCAGGACCAGATCAGGGCCTTCGTCGAAGCCCGCGAGTGGGAGCAGTTCCACGCCCCGAAGAACCTCGCCGCCGCGATCGCGGTCGAGGCCGGCGAGCTGCTTGCCCACTTCCGCTGGATCAGCGAGCAGGACTCGCAGGAGATCGTCCACCGCCCCGAGGTCCGCGCCGAGGTCGATGCGGAGATCGCCGATGTCCTGATTCTCACCCTCGAACTCGCCGATCGCCTGGGCATCGACCCGGCCGACGCCGTCCGTCGCAAGCTCGCCATCAACGAGGCCCGCTATCCGGTCGAGAAGTCCCGGGGCCGCAATGTGAAGTACACCCATCTGTAGCCTGCGCGGAGCGTGATGCGTCACGCACCACGGGCCGCTCGCCGAGAAGCGCCTCGAGCACCCGACAACACGCCTCGTCAGCCCAATCCGGGCGCTCGCTGCTGACCGTGATGCGATGCTCCGCGGGCAGCTCGTCCGCCGGCTCCGCGATCGCCCCCTCACTCGCATAGACCTGTTCGGTCGCATCGCTCTCCGTCGCGCGTGTGAGGCGGGCGCGGATGCGTTCGAGCGCCACCGACGGCGGCGCGACCACCTCGATCAGGAGCCACGGAGCGCGCCGGGCTTCCGCAGCACCGACGGTCAGCGCCCGCTGGGAGCGCTTCCGATGTCCCGCGTCGACGATGATCGCGCCGGACGCGGCGCGGATCGCGTCGGCGAGGGCCGCATAGGTCGCTTCGCTCACGCTGGCGGCGTAGAGCCCTGACCCTCCACGCTCCTCGGGGGCGAGCCCGGCGATCGCCTTGCGCGTGCGGTCACTCCCGACGATGGTCGCCCGCAGCGGCTGTCCGAGCGCCCGCCCGAGCGCCCGAGCGAGGGTTGACTTGCCCGTGCCGGGCAGACCCGACAGCAGCAGCGTCATCACGCCGGCGTTGCGCTCGGCGAGGAGATATCCGGCGGCGAGCGCCGCGTAGGTGCGGACGCTTGATCGAACGCGTGCACGCGTCTCGCCCTCCAGCCCCTGCTCGAGCCGAAGCGCCTCGACCGCCGCCCGCACGAGGGCGTAATGCAGCCGGAAGAAGCGGCTGAGGCGCACGCAGGCCTCGTCGCCGGAGGCCGCGGCGTAGCGGGCGATGAATCGCTCGGCGAGCGGCGCGTGCCCCGCATGATCGAGGTCCATCGCGAGAAACGCGATTTCCATAGCGACATCGCCGCATCGATAGCTCGGATTGAATTCCAAACAATCGAATGCCCGAAGTCGTCCCTCGAGCCTGACCACATTGCGGGCGTGCAGGTCGCCGTGGCCGTCGCGCACGCGGCCCTCCTCGCATCGCCTCGCCAGTTCGGGCGCGATCGCATCGAAGGCGGCAAGCGTCTGGTCGCGCAGCGATTCGACGAAGCCGGACCGCAGCGCCGGGTCGGGCCCTGCGCCAGCGCCGCGAGCGAGATTGCCGAGGTTGTCCTCGATGCGCCGCCGAAGGACGCCGACATCGCCGAAGCGCACGCCGAGGGCATCACTCGCCGCGGGCGCCGTCGCCGGCGACGCGTGAAAACGGGCGAGATCCTCGGCGAAGCGTTCGACCTCGGCCTCCGACACATCCCCCTCGTCAAGCAGCCGGTCGAACATCGCGTCCGCCGGGAGGCGACGCATCTCGATCATCCATTCGAGGACCTCGGCGCTGCGGGGCAGGACGCCGCCGGGTGCGATCCGGACCACGCGCACCCCCGCCGGCGTTCGGCAGGCCGCCGCCAGTCCACGGTACACCTCGGGCAGGAGCCGTCGGTTGAGTCGCAACTCCTCCTCGCAGTCGACGCGGCGGCGTTCGAGCGTCGAGAAGTCGAGGAACCGAAAGGTCACCGGCTTCTTCAGTTTCCACGCCCGCTCCCCACGGAGGAGGACCACGGAGGCATGGGTCTCGACGACCTCGACGGGGAGAGCCCCGGGGTCCACCTCGCTGAAGGTCTCGGCGCGACGCAGATGATCGATCAGGGTCGCAAGATCCACGCGATCAGCGTAGCGAGAGGAGCGCCGCGCGGTCGCCACGGGCTGATAGGCTTCGCGTCCGATGATCTGCGATGTCGATACCCGTCTCTGGTCGTCGCGCGATGATCTCGGACCGATCCTCGGAGGATTGTTGCGTCGGCTGACCGCTGACCGCCTCACGGCCCTCGACGCGAGCGATGACGCCCACGCCGTCGGCACGCGTCCGGTCGATCGGGCCTTCGTCCTCGGATTCCGGGCCGAGCGCCTCGCGTCGCGGCCACCCAACGATGCCGTCGCTGCGGTCGTGCGCAACCGACCCGACCGACTTGTCGGCTTCGCCGGGATCGACCCGCTCGCCCGCTCGTGGCGCGAGGATGTCGATCGGGCCATCGATCTCGGTCTCAGCGGCATCACCGTCAGCCCGTCCTTCCAGGGCTGTCCACCGACGCACAGTCAGGCGATGCGATTGTGGGAGCGATGCGTTGACCGTCAGCTTCCGGTCATCGTGAGCCGCCCGACCGCCATGCCGCAGGAGGCGATCCTCGAGTACGACCGCCCGACGCACTGGGACGAGGCGCTGCGTTCCTTTCCGACGCTCCGCATCGTCTTCGCCTCCTTCGGCGCGCCGTATGTCGAGGAGACGCTTCTCCTCCTCACCAAGTTCCCGCACACCTACACGCACTGCGCCGCGTCGCTTCGCCGCCCGATCGACGCGTATCGGTGGATCAGCGCCGCGGCCGACCTGGGCGTCCTCGATCGCATCCTCTTCGCCAGCGGCTTCCCCTTCGATACGCCGACCGCGGTCATGGAGCGCCTCTTCGGCCTCAACACCCTCGTCCACGGGACGACCCTTCCGAGCGTCCCCCGGCGAGAGCTCCAGGCAATCGTGGATCGGGATGCGTTGGCGCTCTTGGGCATTCGCGACCGGGCCTCGATCCTGCGGGACGGCGAGCAGCGAGCGCTCTTGGCCGCGGCCGAATCGCTGCGTAGCGAGACCTGATACGCTCCGCCGCCGTATGCCTCCGCTCGACGCGCATCGAAGCATCTGCCAGCTCGACCGCCACGCGGCCCCGGCTTGGGCCAGACGGGCTTGCAGAAGGGGCGCCTCGCTCCTCCTCATCGCCCTCGGCGCGACCCTCACGACCGGCTGTTCGAGCTGGTGGAAGAGTACCTTTCCGGCCGACGGCGCAGAGGTGCGGATTGAAGGCCTCGGGACCGATCGCTTCGCCCTCGACGGCATCCTGCCGCACGGCGCGTACGCAGCCAACGAGGCCGACCACTCGTTCTATCTCAGCGATGTTCCGCTGGAGGACCTGCTCGCGGGGCGCGTTCGCAACGGCCAGTTCATGCACTGCCGGCTGCTCTGGATCCCCCTGCCCGGCCGAACGCCCGTCGATTCGACCGCGTGCAACCTCACGATCCGCTATGTGGTTGTGAGCGAAGGCGAGGTCGGCGTCTACGGCGGCGGCGGCTTCGCGTGGCCGAAGGGCGATCTCGGCAAGGAGGATGCGACGCTCCTGATCGAGGGCAGTTCGCTCGCCCTGCTCGCCCGGAGCGACGGTTTCACCGATCTCCTCACGCCAGCGGAGCTGACCGGCACGATCGCCGCCCGCCTCGACGCCGACGCCACCCGCCGGTTCCGCCGCGGCGTCAGCCAGCTCGTCACCGACGGGCTTGGGGCGACGCGCTGGGTGAACGGCGCGTCGCAGGGACTCTCGGCGGATCAGGTCGTCGCGCTCGCCCTGCCGTCGGCATCGGCCACTGCCGCACCCCCGGCCAGCTCGGCCAGCTCGGCCAGCGCCGCGAGCACCGACGCATCGACCGGCTCCCGCTCGGGATCCTGAGCGTTGAAGAGCGTGAGCGTCCGCGTCGGCGCAGGCCCCGGCAGCGGTATCGAACAGAGGGCGTGCTCGAGCATCGGCTCGCCCGGCGTTCGTTCGCCGTAGGTCCGGTCGCTCGTGAGCGGGGCGTCGAGCGCCGCGAGCATCACCCGAATCTGATGAAATCGGCCGGTTTCGAGGCGGATCGCCGCGTGCGTCTCCCCGGGACGATGCGGTGCCGGCGCGACCGCGAGCACCTCGAGGAAGGAAGGATCGCCACCCGAGCGGACTACTTCCGAGCGCATCCCGACGCGTCGGAGATAGGCCTTGTGTCGGCCGACGAGCGAGGCGGCCTGCCCCTCGCGCGCTCCGCGCGGATGCAGGCGGGCGATGTAGCACTTCACCCACCGGCGGGCCCGGATCGCCTCGTTGTGCCACGCCACGCTCTCCGCGTCACGGGCGATGACGAGAAATCCGCGGGTCAGCCGATCGAGCCGATGCGGAAGTCGTGCCTCGGGCCACGCGAGCGCCCGGCGCGCGACTTCGAGCGCAGCGTCGGGGGCCCCTTCCGACGACTGCCCGAAAGGCTTGACGATGACCGCCGTGCGCTCATCGCGGTAGGCGATGCGCGGAAGGCCAGACGAACGCGCATCGTCCCCCCGGGCGGCGTCACCCGGCGGGTCGGACGGAGGTCCGCCTGACCGACGGGTCATGCGCTGATGAGACCTTCGCGAATCGCGTAGCGAGCGAGCTCGACGCGATCGTGAATGTCCAGCTTGTCCATCACCGTGGTGACATGCTTGTCGACGGTCTTCACCGAGATGTTCATCATCTCGGCGATCTGCTTCTTGGCGAAGCCGCGGCCGACATAGCGCAGCACCTCAAGCTCGCGATCGCTCAGCCGCTCACCCTTCGTGGCGCCGGCCGCCCGCTTCGCATCCTCCGGAACGATGCGGGTCTGCACCGTCGAGGAGAAGTAGGTCTGGCCGCGGGCGATGCACCGAATCGCCTCGATCACGGCGTCGGTCCGATCGATCTTCGCGACATAGCCCTTCGCGCCGACCTGCCGCGCCGACTGGATGAGTCGGTCCTGCACGCTGCCGGAGAGAACGAGCACATCGGTGGTCGGACGCTCGCGGCGCAGCTCGGTGACGAGCTGGAACGCGTCCTTGCCGGGCATGTCGACATCGAGGACGAGCACGCGCGGCGACTTGGCGAGCGACTCGGCGTGCGCTTCCTCCATCGTCGCGGCCTCGCCAAGCACCCGGATGTCCGGCGTGGCATTCAGCACGCCGACGAGCGCCGAGCGAATGAGCGCGTGATCGTCTGCAACAACGACGGTGATCGTTCCGCTCGCGGTGGGCTGGGCTGCTCCACCGGTACCGGTGGTCGAGGGCTGCGTCGGGCTGGGCATCAGTCAATGTCTCCTGAAGACGAGCGTTGCAGTGTAGAGGACGCCCGCTCCGTCGGGTTGAACAGAGTTGCGTTTCGTGCCGAGAGTGACGAGACGCCCCCTCCGAGCCATGCCGGAACGAGGCACGCGTCCGCGTGGCACCCCCGCTCGCAGACGATCGGTTCGTCGGATGGACGCCGGTGATCCCGACGCGGTTCCGGTCGCCGTGCGTCGGCGCGTGCCCCGCTTGGGACCCGCGTGGGACCCGCATGGGACCCCGTCGCTTCTTCGTGCTCTTGTCGTGCTCGCGTGGTGTGTTGGTGGGGTCGGGCATTCACCCCCGCGATCCGCTGTGGCATCCACGACCCAGAGGTCTCCATTGGGTCATATGACGGGGCGCGGAGGTGGCGGATCCGGACAGAAGCGGCCATTTCCCATGGGAATTGCCCCGGGAGTCCTGTTGGTTTGCGGTATTTGGGTGATTTCCCCCTAGAGGATTTGTCTGCGCGGGGGTTGTATGCGTGCCTTCGCGGGGTTCGGCAGCTTCTCCACAAGAAGCGACCGAGGGCCTCCGAGGACGATGCCGCGGACGCCCAATGCGGTCGGGCGCTCCGGATCGACATCGAGTCGCACGCCTCTGGGCGGAGCCCTTGGCGAGCAGGGATAGACCCCCCCGACGGTCAGGCGTCGGGGCTGGAGCCTTCTCCCATGCAAGTCCCACGCACTCGAGCCGAACTGGTCCTTCAACTCTTCGACGACTTCTACGAGCGCGTCTACGCGTTCCTGCGGAAGTCGACGACGCCGGAAGTCGCGGAAGACCTCGCCCAGGAGGTGTTCGTGCGCTTGCTTCAGCACCCGGAGCTGGAGCGTCTCACGATGACGGCGAGTTACCTCATCAAGATCGCCCACAACCTCCTTCGGAGGCGATACGCCCGGGCGACCCGGCTGCGCGAGCTGCTTGAGGAGCGGACTGGCGCCGGCCATGGCCCCGCCCAGGGGCGCTCCGTTGGCGGAGTCGGCGAGGACTGGGAGCACGCCCCCGCCGGGCTGCCGATGGCGTTGGACGCGCGGCTGCTCGACGCCGCGATGGGCCTGCTGAGCTCGGATGAGCACAGCGCGGTGCGGCTGATCGTCTGCGAAGGTCGCAGCTATCAGCATGCCGCCCAGAGCCTCGGCGTCACCGTCACGACCATCAACAATTGGAAGCACCGCGGCCTGACCAAGATGCGCCGCTATCTCGCCGAAGCGGAACGCGGCGGCTGCGCAGGGCACCATGCCCGCCCGGATGCGCCGGAGGATGCGGCTTCGGCGGAGCGGAGCGGCCTTCCCTTGGCGGGTATCGCAGCGCGTCCGGCGCGTCGAGCCGGCCGCGACCTCGAACCGGCCACGATCGCCTCGCGCATCACGACCTGTGGCATGCGCGGGCGCGGCGACGCATCGAGTGCCGACACCGCCACGCGCGGCTGCGCCCGACGCGGCGAGCGGAGCGGCTGGCTTGCGGCGCATGATGATGTGGCGTGAGTGATTGCGTTCCGGTCGTACACTCCGCGTCGAGATGTCCGACCTCCCCGCGAAGCACGCCACCATCGACGCATTCCGAACGAAGTTCGCCGAGATCCGCCGCGAATCAGAACAGGCGATTGCCCAACTGGACGCCGAGCAGCTCCGCCGATCGCTCGACGGCGATGTGAACTCCGTCGCGATCGTCATGAAGCATGTCGGCGGCAACCTCGCGTCGCGCTTCACCGATTTCCTGACGAGCGACGGCGAGAAGCCGTGGCGCTCGCGCGACGCGGAGTTCGTCGACGACTTTCCGCCGGGAGCCGCGGGGCACGAGGCCGCGTTCACGACATGGCGAGCGGGCTGGTCCGCGCTCGAGACGGCGCTCCGCGATCTGACCGACGCCGATCTCGATCTCGTCATCACGATCCGCGGGGTTCCGCACAGCGTGAGCCAGGCGCTCACCCGAGCCGTCGCCCATATGTCCTATCACCAGGGACAGATCGTGCTGACGGCGCGCATCCTGGTCGGACCGGCCCGATGGAAGAGCATTTCGATTCCGCGAGGCGGCACCGCCGCGTACCTGAAGCAACTGGATTTCGACCCCGCGCAACCGGCCGCGGCCGCGAGCGAGCGTCCCCTGCTTTTCCTGCTCGAGCCTGACTTCCTCGATCCAGCGATGGGCGAAGGGCCCTGGTACTGCCCCCACTGTGCCCAGGTGGAGGGACTGCTCGCGATGTACCCGCAACTCCGAGCCCGGCTCGACATCCGCCGCGTCGGCTTCGCAAAGCCCCGAACGGCGATCGTCGAGATCCTCGGGCCGGAGGTGCAGGCGTGTCCGATGCTCGTCCTTCCGCTCGGGACACCGACCCCGCCCGTCGAGCACCGCATCGTGGGTGGCCGGACGATCCTCGTCGGCGGAACCGCCATCGGCGGATACTTCGCCCACTGGGCACACATCGGCCGCCCGCACTGACGCTCCCCCCGGAGTTTGGACAGCCACATTCTGAGCAACATTCTGAGCAGATCGGCGATAGCTCGTGCAGAACTTGTCGGCATGCGCGACCAGTCGCGACCGATCGCGCAATTGACAGGCCTCTACAAATTCGCAGCAAATTGCCCTGACAATTGAGACCGCCCTGAAAAGCGCGGTACCCTCGCGGCGCCCTCGTGGCACGGCCCGACGCGCGATTGCGCGGATCGCGCTCTTCGCGTCTCATCATGAGACGCACGCCGGCACAGGGAAGCAGAAGCAAGAGGAGGGGGTTATCCCATGGGATACGCACGATCGCACACCGTCCCCGCGGACATCAGCGGCATCTACCACTGCTACTCACGATGCGTCCGACGCGAGCGGCTGCTTGAGTCGCGCGACCGCGTCGCGCTCCTTGAGCGAAGGCTCGCCTTCCTCTCGACTTGCGTCTTCGCCGTCGATCTCATCGAGTTCAAGCCGATGGGAAACCACCTTCACCTCATGGTCCGCGTCCACCCCGAGCTCGCGTGGTGCTGGACCGCCGAGGAGGTCGCTCGACGCTGGCTCACGCTCTCGCTCGCCGGACGCAGGCCTGACCTTGAGGAGAACGAGGGACCGAGCGACGAGGCCATCGCCGCACTCGTCGAGAAGCAGCCGAAAATCGAGGAACTTCGACGGCGCCTCTCCAACCTCGGGGCGTACCACGCTGCCTGGAGGGAATGGACGGCGAAGCGTTGGAACCGCGAGGACCGGGTCTCCGGCCACTTCTGGCAGGGCCGCTACGGCGTGACGACGGCTCTCGACGACGCCGCGGTGCTGACGCAGTCGACCTATGTCCTCCTCAACGCGGTGCATGCGGGGCTTGAGGACGAGCTCGGGATGCGGACGCGCGGCTCGCTCGCGACGAGGATGAAGCGACTGATCAAGAGGGCGGGCCAAGATGCTGGAAGCATGGCTCAGGCCGAGCCGTTCGACCGCAACTTCGTTCATGCGTCTTGGACGCCGGTCTATCCCTGCGATCCGGGATCGGCGGCGGACCTTGACGACGAGACGTTTTCGAAGCGCGTCGCGGCCGGTCGGCACCAGGCGTCGCATCGAGCCTCGCTTCGCGAAGATGGGTTGGCATTGGCTGACTTCGCGACGCGTGGCGAGAGAGAGGATGTGGAGCGTGTGGCGTGGGAGCTTCGCGATCCGGGACGGGTGCCCGATGAGATGCCACACAGAGGGTCTGATGGGGCGTCGCACGGGGAGTCGCCAGCAGCCGAGAGTGAACCGCAGCGTCGCCCGCGACCAACGAACGCCCCGCGGCACCGGCCGCAACCGTTCCCGGCACGGACGGCAGCCCGGCGGACGGTCCTGAAGCCCGATGAGCAGGGCTGGCTGAAGCCGATGGCGAACCCGTTTCACATGACGCGGCT
>CAYNCG010000013.1:0-139428 GCA_964395845.1 uncultured Isosphaeraceae bacterium
TCTTTTTTGTTTTCAGGCTGGACTGTCGGCCGGTCCGGAATAGTGCAGAATGCTGCTCTCTGTGTCCTCTGTGGTGAGTCTGGTCGAATCGTGCAGAAAGCTGGGTATCTCGTCACGCGGAAAGCAGCAGCTTGATCCGCACGGTGATGCGCTCGCGCGGCTTCAGTTGCTCGAGCGGCTTGCCTGAGGCGCGCCAGCCGGCGACGGCGTCGAGCACCGGCCCGTCGATATCCTCGAAGCCGGAACGGGTGACGAGTCGGAAGCTCGCCGGCTTGCCCTCGCGATCGAACTGCACCTCCACGACGGGATTGCGCGGGTTCGCCGTCACGAGGGTGAGGATCGTGAAGCGCGGCTTGCGGGTCTTGATCGTGAGACCCTTCGCGGCGATCGGTCGGCCGTTGCGCCACACGCTCGGCGGAACGGCGACGACGCTGGTCGCGTCGCTTTCGCTGTCGGTGACCTCACCATCCCCTTGCGGATTGCGGCTCGGCGGTCCGAGCGAGGAGGAGGGGGGAGCCTGCGGCGTCGGAACCTGTGGCGTTGGCTGTGTCGGTGTGGGCGTCGGTTGGGAATCGGGCGTGGGAGTCGATTCTGGCGTTGGTTCGGGCGCCGGCTCCGGCGTCGGGGCTGACTCGGGGCCAGGCGTCTCCGTTGGCTTCGCGTCCGGCGCACCATCCGGTGTTCCCTCGGGCGACGGCGGGGGCGCGTCCGGTGGCTGGGGCGGCTGCTCCGCTGTGCGCTCCGCAGGCGTCGGTGGAAGCGGTGGGAGCGCCTCGAACGCGGTTGGGGCTTCCGGCGCCGGCTCTGTGGGCGTCTGCTCGGAAGGCGACGCGGGTGCCGTCGTTGACTCCGTCGCTGGAACGCCTGCCGCGCCAATCGTCTGGTCGGATGGCGGGATCGTGGTGACGCCAGCCGGAAGTGGCGGCTTCGAAACCGGTGTGGAGGCCGATGGCTGTGGCGCCTCGGGTTGACGCTCCGGCGGATCGGATGGTTCACGCGGCGCGTCTGGCGCGGGGGCCAACGCTGGCGTCGGCGTCGCCCGCGCCAGCGGTGGCGGTGACGCTGCTGCGGGGAGGGCCGGGGCCGAGGCTGGCGGCGTGAGCGGCTGGATCGGAGTCTGCGCTGGCGGCTCGGCTGGGGCCGGTGGCGTTGGCGGCGCGATGGGCGGGGCGATGGCGGGCTGGCCGCCATCGCCGCTCGGCGTGAGCTGTCGCGCGGCCTGCTCCGTCTCGGAGCGCGGCGCAAACTGCTCCATGAAGTCGCTGTACCCGATCCAGTTCGGGCTCGACTCAACGCCATCATCGATGCCGAGCGAGAGCTCGCGTTCAGGCGGTGGCGGAGGAGGCGGCGGTGGCTGGAGGGGCGGCGGCTCCGTCGGGAGCGGCGGCTTCGGTTCTGGTTCGGGCTTTGGTTCGGGCTTTGGTTCCGGTTGGGCCGGCGGCTCCGGTGCCGGGGGCGGCTCCAGCTCGCGTGGGATGTCGATGATGAGGACCCGCTCCGGCGAGTCATCGCCTCGCGGCGAGCCGGCGACGCCGACCGAGACCGAGGTGGACCAGGCGATCACGATGGTGTGCAGCGCAAGGGATACCGACACCGCGGTCACGAGCGGCTGCAGCGATGGGGGAGGGCGTTCCGGAAACGCGTCCACGGAGCGTCCGATGGTAGCGGCCCCGCGTGGACTTCGGCAAAGGCACTCTGCGACGATCGAGACCCGGTGCGCCGGCGGCATCCGCTCGCGGTTGACTCCGTCGGTCAGCGCTGAAGCTGCAGCGACGCCAGCGCCGTCGCGGTATCGGGCGTGAACTTCATGATCTTGTCGAGCCCTGCGGTCATGAGAAGGCCCCAGACCGAATCGGTCACGCCGGCGATGCGGAGCTGTCGGCCAGCCGCCTGCATCTGCTTCCGCAGCTTGAGCAGTTGGGCGATGTTCGAGCTGTTCAGGTAGCTCACCCCGGAGAGGTCAAAGACCGCTGAGGGTTCGAGTCCCTTCTCGTCCTCGAGGAGCCGCGTGAAGGCGGCGATGTCCTCCGAGAACTGCGGCTCGTCGCCGAACTCGACGATGACGATGTCATCTGACCAGCGGTTCAGGGGCATGCAGGCAGCGTACCAGAGCCTTCGGACAAAGAGGACATCGCTCGGCCCGAGCAGAGCCGCAGGGGCGCTGTCGCGTCAGGCGCCCGGGTCGTTTTCCGGCTGTGGGGAGGACTGCGGGGAGGACTGCGGGGAGGGCGGCGTCGACGGCGGGGCCGGGCTCGGCGGTGCGGGCACGCTGCCTTCCACGGCGACCTCACCCTCGGCGACGATTGCGGTGGCGATGAGCTGATCCTCGTCGCGCAGCCGGACCACCCGGACCCCCTGGGTGTTGCGGCCGATCCTCGAGATCTCCGCCGCGGCGATGCGCACCATCATGCCGCCCGAGGAGATGAACATGAGACTGTCGCGCTCGGTCACGACGCGCACATCGACGACCGGTCCGTTCCGCTCGGTGGTTTGGATATCGATGCGGCCAAGCCCGCCGCGTCCCTGAGGACGGGTCGAGCCATCCTCGCTCTGGACGAGATACTCCTCGAGCGCGGTGCGCTTGCCGTATCCGTTGCGCGTCACGGTGAGGAGATCGGCACCCGCCACGCAGCGCACGCAGCCGACGACCGAGTCGCCCTCGGCGAGCTCCATCCCCTTGACGCCGGCGGCGGCGCGACCCATGACGCGGACATCGCTCTCTTCGAAGCGAATCGCCTTGCCGCCCGCGGTCGCGAGGAGGACATGATCGTCGCCGGTCGTCTGCAGGACACCGACGAGGCGGTCTCCCTCGTTCAGGCCGACGGCGATGATGCCGGAGCGGTTCACATTGCGGTAGTCCTTCAGGCTCGTCCGCTTCACCTTGCCTTCGGCGGTGGCGAAGAGGAGGAAATCCTCGCTCTTCTCGAAGTCGGTGATCGGCAGGAAGGCCCGGATCTTCTCGCCCTCCTTCAGGTCGAGCAGATTGACGATCGCCCGTCCGCGGCTGGTCCGCGAGAGCTCCGGAATCTGCCAGACCTTCATGCGGAAGACGCGGCCGGTGTTCGTGAAGCAGAGAAGGTCGTCGTGCGTCGAGCTCACGAAAAGCTGCTCGACGAAATCGTCGTCGGTCGTCTCCGAGCCCTTGATGCCGGTGCCGCCGCGGGCCTGCGAGCGATAGGTGTCGACCGGCAAGCGCTTCACATAGCCGTTGTGCGAGATCGTGACGACGACCTGGTGCTCCTGGATGAGCTCCTCGAGGGCGAAGTCCTCGACCTCGCTCTCCTCGATCGTCGTGCGCCGATCGTCGCCGAGCCGCTCGCTGATCTCGATGCAGTCTTCCTTGACGATGTCGAGGACGAGCCGCTCGTCGCCGAGAATGCGCTCGTAGCCGTCGATCTCATCAATGAGGCCGTTCAGCTCCGCCGAGAGCTTCTCGATCTCGAGGCCGACGAGCTGGATGAGCCGCAGGGCGCCGATGGCTTCGGCCTGCACCCTCGTGAGGATGACGCCGTCGCCCTTCGCCCGCTCGATGAGCCGCGGCGGAACGATCGCCGCCCGCGGATGGTCCGGGGCGATGCGGAATGCCCGGGCCTGCAGCCGCTCGATCGCCTCCTCGCGGGTGCGCGAGCTGCGGATGATGCGGATGACCTCGTCGATGTCGCAGACGGCGTAGATGAGGCCTTCGAGCCGGTGGGCCTGCTGCTTCGCGTGGCGGAGGAGGTACTGCGTGCGGCGCCGAATGACCTCCTTGCGGTGGTCGATGTAGCACTGCACGAGCTGTCGGAAGGTCAGCGTCTTCGGCTGTCCGTTCACGAGCGCGATGTTGATGATCGAGAAGCTCGACTGGAGCGGCGTGAACTCGTAGAGCTGCTTTTCGACCACGGCCGGGTCGGCGCCCTTCTTGAGGACGACGCGGATCCGGGTGCGGGCGTCGCGGCCGGAGTGGTTGCGGACATCGGAGATGTCCTCGATCCGCCCGCCCTTGCTCGCCTCGACGATCTTCTCGATGAGCGAGCTCTGGACGACCTGGTAGGGGATCTCGTCGATGACGATGACATCGCGTCCGCTGCCGCTGCCGGTCGTCTCCTTCTCGTGATGCACCTTGCCGCGCACCACGACCCGTCCGCGGCCGGTCGCGTAGGCCTCGATGACGCCGCGCCGTCCGCAGATCGTGCCGCCGGTCGGGAAGTCGGGGCCGGGCACGAGCTCGAGCAGCCGCTCGATCGGCAGGTTCGGATCGTCGATGACCGCGACGATCGCCCGGCAGACCTCGCGGAGGTTGTGCGGCGGCATCGAACTCGCCATGCCGACGGCGATGCCCGCCGAGCCGTTCACGAGCAGATTCGGCAGCTTGCCCGGAAGCACCGTCGGCTCCATGAGCCGGTCGTCGTAGTTGGGCTTGAAGTCAACCGTCTCCTTGTCGATGTCCTCGAGCATCGCCATCGTGGCGTGCGTCATGCGGGCTTCGGTGTATCGCATCGCGGCGGGCGGATCGCCCTCGATCGAACCGAAGTTGCCCTGCTTGTCGACGAGCAGGTAGCGGGTCTTCCAGTCCTGCCCCATGTTCACGAGCGTCGGATAGATGACCGACTCGCCGTGCGGGTGGTAGTTGCCGCTCGTGTCGCCGCAGACCTTGGCGCACTTGATGTGCTTCTTCCCCGGGCTCAGCTTCAGGTCGTGGAGCGCGACGAGGATGCGTCGCTGACTCGGCTTCAGCCCGTCGCGCACATCGGGCAGCGCACGATCCATGATCGTGCTCATCGCGTAGGTCAGGTAGGACTCATGCAGCTCTCGATCGATGTCGATCGAGGAGACGCGATCGAACGCGGGAACCTCGCTGGAAGTCGTCTCGTCGTGGTCAGCCATGGGAGATCCGGAGTATACCCGACGGTAGGGTTGGTTCGTGTGCGAGACGCCAGAGAACCACAGAGGCCCAACCCGAAAGGGGCGGGCACAGAGGGGTGCACAGAGGAGACGCCGAGACGGGCGCTGCGAGCGCATGCTGATCAGGCGCAACGACGGGAATGCAGGCGGGATGGCCTATGCTCGCCGCGCTTGCGGTGCCAGCGACTGGCCCCATTGTCCTCTCCTCTGTGCACCCTCTGTGCCCTCTGTGCCTCTGTGGTTCTCTGGGTGATTGGTGCGGAATGCCGTAGTTCTGTCGTCGCTCACCGCGTCACGAGCGCCACGAACTCGATGTTCCCCGGCACGCCTTGCTTCCTGCTGGACTTGCCGCCGACGAGCGGGGATTGGATCGAGCCGAGGACGCGCACGCCGAGCGCCGGCATCGACGCGAGGACGCGTTCGAGGACGAGCGGGGCCTTCTCCTGCGGCAGGAATCCGCGGTCGAGCCAGCCCTTCTCCTCGCCCTCGACCTCGTAGTGGGGCTTGATCAGGGTGAGGATGCGGCCGTCCGCCGCGAGCCAGCGGAGCGCCGCCGGGATCGCGAGGCGCTGCGGCGTCCAGGCAAGGTCGATGCTGATGAGGTCAACCGGCGTCGATGGCGGTTCGGCGTGCAGGGCGTTCGTCCGCTCCCGCACCTCGACGCGAGGATCCTGGCGGAGTTTCCAGGCGAGCGCTCCGTAGCCGGTGTCGACGGCGATCACGCTCGCCGCGCCGCGCTGGAGGAGGCAGTCGACGAAGCCGCCGACATTGCAGCCGAAGTCAGCGCAGCGGAGCCCCGCACAGTCGATCGCAAACGCCTCGAGTGCCGCGTCGAGCTTCTCGCCGGCGCGGGAGACGAAGGTCTTCGCCGCGCTCACGGCACGCCCACAATCGCCACACCCAGCCGATCAGCCGTCGCCAGCACCGCGGGACGATCGATGAGAATCACGCGCCCGACGCCGATGGCGATGCATCCGCCGCCGCAGCGGGCGACGCGCTCGACGGTCTGCACGCCGACGGTCGGCACATCGGCTCGCATGTCGTGGCTCGGCCGGGCGTTCTTCAGGAGCGTCCAGCCCTTTGCCCGGCAGAGTTCGCCCGCCCGCTCGATCATCCGGTCGGTGCCCTCGACCGCCTCGACGGCGATCGTGTCGCGCTCGCGGACGGCCATCGACTGCCCGATGTCGAGTTCGAGCAGTTGGGCGAGCAGCGGCCATCCGAAGGCGATGTCGCCCTCCTGCAGGGCGGTCGGCCGAACCCGGCCCATTGGCCCCGCGGTCGCAAGATGGTCGCGGATGTAGGTCGTCGAATCGATGAGGCGCACTCCGTTCGCGGCGAGTTCCTCGGCGAGGGCGGTCAAGAGCGTTCCCGAACGCTTGTCGTGCCGGAGGCGACGATACCAGAGCATCGCCGCCCGCCAATCGGGGAGTTGGCGGAGGAGGCGAAGCGGGTCGTGCATGCGGGCCTTGCTCACCCGTCCGACCATCACCGCGTCGCTGATCCCCATCCTCCGGGCAAGCCGCAGCCACTTGCCGAGCTGAATGACGCCGGCCTGCCGAAACTCATCGCACTCGGCGACCAGGGCCGGCTCGAACTGGTCGCGCAGACCGATGCAGGCGACGCGGCGTCCGGCCGCACGCATGCCGCGTGCGACCAGAATCGGCAACTGCCCCTGGCCGGCGATCAGGCCGATGACTGAGCTGTCGGAGCGATCGGGCACGCGGCGTAGTGTCGATGCCTCGCCGACGGCGGTCAACAGCAGCGCGGGTCCTGCGGGCTGCGGCGTCTCACTCTGCGATCGACGACGGCGGCGCACTTGACGCGGGGACACGCAGGTCATCGCGCTCGAGCAGGATGCCGTCCATCGGATCGAGGGTCACCGAACTCGCGGGACGCCCGTCGTTGAATCTGGCCTTGGAGCGGACCAGAATTGCGTCGGCGCAGCAGAGGCCGTTCTGGGCGGTCATCCGAACCCGCGCTCCCGGTCCGAGGGGCAGGGTGGCGATCTCGTTCCAGCGATCGCCGTTCGCCCGCTGGTCAAGCTCGATCGACGCCACGACGGTGCCGCTTGCGTCAAGCACCTCGTATCGGGCGCCGCTCGACCACCCGCTCGCCGCGGGCGCCGCCGGCCACCAGGCCGAGAGCGTGTAGGTGTCTTGCGCGGGCAGGTCGAGCGTCCAGGTTGCCGTGCCGCTCGTTGAGAAACGCGATGTCGCGGCCCAATCGTGAAAATAGGGGCCGCTCGACTTCCATTCGCCGCTATCGACTTCCTCGGTTGACCACACGCCGGTGGTCGTGAAGCCGTCGCCCGAGTCGTCGGCGATGCGGTCGACGAGCGGCGAAGTGGAGCCCTGGATGCGTCTCCACCCGCTTCCGACCGTGACGGTGTGTCGCTCGTTCGTCGCGTTCAGGAGGACGAGCCCCCGATCGAACTCCCGTCGCAGCACATGCGGAGGGGCGGGCACAACCTCGACATCGTCGATCCAGATGGTCGCGGGGCCGAGATCGCCGGCGGGGCCCGATCCGAGGTAGAACTGGATGCGGGCGTCATCGACGCTCTCGGTTGCGGTGAACGGGACGGCGAACGATCGCCATGCCGTGTCCAGCTCGACGGTGCCGCTCAGCCCATACGAGCGCCAGTCCGGGGAACCCTTCTGCGAAGCGACGCCGACGGAGCGGGCAGCGCTCGAGCGGGCCCGGAACCGCAACTCGTAGTTCGCGCCGCCGACGAGCGTGCGGTTCCACTGGGCGAGTTCGATCCGCCACCCATCCGCGGCGCCTGACGCGATGTCCACGCGTGCGCTGCCCGACTCGGGCGCCACGGATGCGCTCGCGCCGACCGACTCGTCGGCCCACAGCGTCCAGCCCTCGATTCCCGCGGTGAAGTCGCCGTTCTCGACGAGCGATCCGCCAGGCGGCGCAGGAAGGGCGAGGGTTGCCGGGCCGCGCGGATAGCCGAGATCCACCGAGAGCTCCTCGTACCACCAGGCGTTGCCGTGATGCGTGTCGCCAACCTCGTGGGCGAACCAGCCATCGCCCATGAGGGTGAAGGCGAGGCCGAAGCGCATGTATCGATGATGTGTGCGGGCGAACTCGAGCGTCGCCGCGGGCATCGCCTCGACCGGCGAGAATCCGTAGCCGTAGCCGATCTGGACGGGCACCGCCGACTCGACCATCGTGACGCGCGGTGCCTTGGCGAGCGTTTCCCAGTCGCGATAGCGATTCCACATCGTCACGAACGGGGTTCGGCCCTCGATGACATAGGGCGGATCGAATCCGATGCTCGTGCCGTTGAAGGTCGCGGCCATCACCGGATCGCCGATGTTCTGGGCGTGTCCGGTGAGGATGGCGTTTGGCAGCAGCTCGCGTATCCGATTCAGTTGCGTGACGAGACCCGCTCGCCACGCCGCGTCGAGCGCTTCCGGATCGTCTGCGACGCCATCTTCGTCAGCATCGGGAAAGAACGGATTCCCGTGGATGTCCGCGGTGAACCAGGACGCGTTCGCGAACACATTGTCGATAAAGATGCCGTCGAGCATCCAACCGCTCGCCTCGATGATCGAGAGCGCGTGCTGTGCCTGGAACTCGACGACCTCCGGCTTGGTGAGGTTGAGACGGTACGCGCCCGGCCAGACTTCGATGCGCTCGCCGTCGATGCCCTTGAGGTAGTAGGAATCCGGCACCTCGACGGAGGGTTCGACCGCGTTCATCGACGCCAGAACGAGGACATGCGGATTGCGTCGGCGGAGTTCGATGATCTCTTGCCCCGACCAGTGGGCCCCGAGCCAGAGGTCGATCGCGTGACGGTGCGCGGCGAGATCCTCGTCGCCGCCAGAGGCGAAGTTCCACGACCCCCAAAGATTGCCGACGCGCGGAAAGGGGGGATTCGGAGCGGTGAGTGCCCGCGCCGACACGGCGACGGAGGCCGTTGGCGCGTGACTCGATCGCAGATGGATCTGGTTGACCACCAGCGGGCTCGCGTCGAGGCCGGCGACGGTGACGAGATGCGTCATGGCGGAGCCGGTGCCCGCGGGAGTCATGCGCTCCCAGGGGAGCGCGCTGCCGAGCGACCAGCGAATCTCGCTCGCGACCGGCGTCTCGACGGTCAACTCGATCGTCGTCGATCCGGCGGCCAGCAGCGCACCGCGCGGCGTGACCGCAAGCGGGTCGCTGGCCGCCGCCGACGCCGATGCAGTCAGTGCGGCGAGCGCGAGCGAAGGGGCGAGCGCTCTGGCGAGGTGCGGGAGAGGCGATCGATTGATGCGTCGTTCCATGGGGTGTCCTTCCTCGGCGTTCCGTTCAACGGGGTCAGGTCTGTCGTCGGCCGCCCATCGGAATGCACTCCGCGAGCGAGGGCTGCGACGCGGGCTTCGCGAGCAGGCGATCGAGGGCCCGCGTCGCGTCGGCATCGAAGGCGATGAGGTCCTTGACCGCGGGGCGGATGAACTTGTGATCGATGCCGTGGTCGATCATCGCGATCATCGGGTCGTAGTAGCCGTGATCGTTGACGACGGCGATCGGCTTCGCATGATTCTGCAGATACCGGCCGACGAGTATTTCGAAAAACTCCTCGTAGGTGCCGAGGCCGCCGGGCAGGATCAGGAAGGCGTCGCCCCGCTCCTCGAGCAATCGCTTGCGCTCGCGCATCGAGTCCACCACGACCATCTCGTCGCAGCCGGCCCAGCCCTGCTCGAGATCGAGCAGTTGCCTCGTGATGATCCCCTCGACCCGTCCGCCGGCGGCCTTCGCCGCTCGCGCGGTTTCGCCCATCAGGCCGATCGAGCCGCCGCCATAGACGAGCGTCAGGCCGCGACGGGCCAGTTCGGTCCCGACGGTGCGGGCGGCGTTCGCGAAGTGGGGCTCAAGAGCCGTGGAGGACGCGCAGTAGACGGTCACGGAACGCATCGGCGAAGCGTACCGCAGGCGTTCGGAAGGGGCCGAAGCCTCGCTGGAGTGGTAGGCTTCCCGCCGCTCCGCATGACGCCCTTCGTTCTTGCCTGCATCGCCCTTGGCTTCGCCGTCGCCTGCCCGGTGACCGCCGCCCTCGTTCGGCTCGGCCACCGCGTCGGGGCCCTCGACAGCGCCGGCTCGGCGGGGCATGTGAAGGTGCTGCGGCGCATCCCGAACATCGGTGGCATCGCGATCACCTGGGGTTTCGCCCTGCCGATGCTCGTGGGGCTCCTCATCCTCGCCCTGCGGCCGGATGATCTCTTCCGGCTCGTTCCGCCGGCGGCCGCGTTCAGCGAGCGATTGGCGAGTCAGTTGCCGACCGCGTGGGCGATTCTCGGCGGCGCGCTCATCCTCCATGTCCTCGGACTCGTCGATGACCGGAAGGCGCTCGGGCCGCTTCTCAAGCTCGGTGTCCAGGTCGGCGTCGCGGTCGCGGTCAGCGTGTTCTTCGATGTCCGGCTTCTCGCCCTCCTCGAGTCCTGGTGGGGCGTGCCGGGCATGATCGCGAGCGTGACCGTGACGGTCCTGTGGATCGTGCTCATCACGAACGCGATGAACTTCCTCGACAACATGGACGGCCTCTCCGGCGGTCTCGGGGCGATCGCCGCGCTCCTCCTGATGACCGCGACGATCGTGAACCAGCAGTGGTTCATCGCCGCCCAGATGGCGCTGCTCGCCGGTTCGCTCGCCGGATTTCTCGTCTACAACCGGCCGCCAGCGCGGATCTTCATGGGCGACGGCGGATCGCTCGTCATCGGCTTCCTGCTCGCGACCCTCACCGCGCGAACGACCTTTGTGGACACGAGCGATCCGGGTTTCGCCCTGGGAAGCGCGTGGTACGGCGTCTTCATGCCGATCGTGATTCTTGCGATCCCGATCTACGACATCGTCACGGTGAGCGCCATCCGCATCGCCCAGGGGAAGTCGCCGCTCGTCGGCGATCACCAGCATTTCTCGCATCGGCTGGTGCGGCTCGGCCTGTCGAAGACGCGGGCGGTCGCGGTGCTCTGGATGCTCGGCGCGGTGACCGGCATCGGCGGCGTGGTGCTCGGAACGCTGAAGCCCTGGCAGGCGGCGCTGGTCGGTGGTCAGACGCTCCTCGTGCTGATCGTCATCGCGACGCTCGAGCGGGCCGTCCACGGGAAGCGCGAGGACGAGGAGCGCCGCGGTGGGTGAGCACGCGCGGTCGATGTCATCAGCCGCTCTGCTCCCCGGACTTCTTTCCGGTCTGCTCGCGGCGATCGCCGCCGCCCGCATGAGCGTCTCGATCGTCCCGCAGACCCGATTCGACGCGGATCCGGTCCTGAATCCCTCCTCCTATGCGGGGCTCGGTCCGACGGGCAGCCTGCTCCTTGATGTCGCGCTCCTCCTCGTCGCGGCGCTGATCTTTGCGGGCGAGGCCCGTGCCGGCCGGCGCGTTTCCGGCATCCTGCTCCTCCTCGCGCTCCTGCCGGCGATTCCGATCGCCTGGCATGGCTCGTCGAACGCCCTCGATCTCTTCCGCGGCGCGACCTGGCTCGCCGCGGCGGTCGCGGGCGTCGCGGCAGCGCATCGCGCCCGCGCCCCGGCGTTTCGGGCGATTCTCCTCGCGGGGCTCCTCGGCGGACTCGTGCCCCTCGTGCTGCGCGGCGCGGAGCAGATCCTCATCGAGCATGGTGAGACGCTGCGAGCCTTTCAGGCGAACAAGGCAGCGTTCTTCGCCGAGCGCGGATGGGATCCGCAGGGAGCGGCCGCGCGCAACTACGAGCGTCGCCTGTCGCAGCCCGAGGCCACCGGTTGGTTCGCCCTCTCGAACATCTTCAGCGCGGCGATGGCCTTCGGAACGGTCGCCTGCGGCATCGCGCTGCTGCGGGCGTTCGCAGCGCGCCGCGCCGCCGTGAACGCCGCGAACGCAGCTCACGAGCGTCCCGCGCTGCAACTCCCGCTCGTCCCGGTGCTCGGTCTCCTCGCCTGCGGAGCGCTTCTCATCGCGAACGGATCGAAAGGCGCGATCGCTGCGGCCGCGATCGCGTTCGTCGTCGGCGGAGTGCTCGCATGGCGCGGATCGCTGCCCCGAGCGACGCTCATCGCGGGCGCGCTGCTCCTCGCCGCGCTCGCGGCGCCGCTGCTTCGTGGCGTTCTCGGGGAGTCGGCGCTCGGCGGGGAGCGAAGTCTCCTCTTTCGGTCGCAGTATCTCGAAGCCGCGGGGCGAGCATTCGTCGAGACGCTCCCGTGGGGCACCGGCCCCGACGGATTTCAGGATGCGTATCTGCGGCTGAAGCCCGAGCGCAGCCCGGAGGATGTGCAGAGCGCGCACGCGATGCTCATCGATTGGCTCGCGACGCTCGGGCCGTGGACGATCGGCTGGATGGCGCTCGTCGGCGCCGCGGTGCTCGGCGGGAGTCGGCGGGTCGAGTCAGAGGACGCCGAGAGGGACGCCCAGGGGGGCGACCCCGCGCGCGGGCCGGTCCTCCTCGCCGCAGCGTGCGTCGCCCTCATCCCGCTCGCGATCGGCGCCGTCGCGGAAGCGACGATCCTCTCCGCGTGGTGGTGGATCGTCCGGCTCCTGTCGGCGGCGGGGGCCTTCGCGGTGGTCATCGCCGTGCACGCCGCGGCCCGGCGCGATCCTCGCTTCGTCACCATCGCCGCATGGGGCGCCGGACTCGCACTGCTCACGCAGGCCCAGGTTGAGATGCTCGCCTTCCAGCCGGGATTCGTGGTCGCGTTCGCGCTCGCGCTCGGACTGCTTGGGGCGCTCGCGGCCGTCGGCTCGTCCGTGACGCCGCGGCGCGTCTCGATCGCAGCGCTCGTCACGGCGTCCATCGCTGCGATGCTCCTGGCGTTCGGCGTCGTTCCGCAGCGAGCCCAGGATGCCTTGGTCGACGAGGCGATCGCGGAGCTCGCGCCCGTCGCGACGCTTCGCACCGAATGGTCCGTCGCGCGCGACGCGATGCGCCGCGGGCAATCCATCGAGGCTTTTCTCGATCGTGCGACCGAGCTGCTTGACGCTGACACCGCAGCCGCGCTCCGCGATGCGAGCGCCCGCGGCGATGCCGCCGAGCGGATCGCGGCGATGCAGGCGATCATCGCGCAGTTCGAGCGAACCAAGCGCCTGCGGGCGGCCGAGCGACTCCTCGCGGCCCGGGAAGCGCTCCCGACCAACTGGCAGCCCGAGCGGGCCGCGATCGATCAGTGCGTGCTCGCCTCGCGGGGCACGCCCCGCGGCGCAGCCGGCCTCGATGTCGAAGCGGTGAGCTTCGCGCAGGCGCTCGCGCTCGTGGAAGGGGCGAGCGTCCATTGGGGCATGCCGCGATTCACTTCGCTGCGCGCCGAGCTGCTCGCGGAGCGGGTGCGAGGCACGCCTCCGGGGGACGGTCAGCTTTCCGAGCGGCTCGGGGCGGCCCGCCGCGCGTCGGCGATCGCCCTCGAGCTCGAGCCGTTCAGCACCCGGCGTTGGACGCTTGATGGCGATCTGGCCGCAGCCGCCGGAGATTTCGAGGCGGCGGAAGCGGCGTGGGAGCGGGCGCTCGCGGTCGACGCGGCGCGGGCGCTCGATCCGCTCGTTCAGCTCTCGGAGCGCGAGCGGCGATCGCTCGATGATCGGCTCGCTCGTGTGCGTGACGCTGACAATCGCGCCGCGCTTCCGCCGCTTTGGCCGCTCGTCGTGCCCTCTAGCCGCTGATCCGCACCTCCATCAATCCCGTCGAGCGCCGATAGGTGATTCCGCGCGAGGTCGGAAAGCGTTCGAGCCCCTCGGCGCGGAGCGCCGGCGCGAAGTCGCGCTCGTAGCGGGCAAAGGATTCGCGCGATGCGAATCGATAGTGCACGCGGCAGAGGACGCCAGTCTCGCCAGGTGTATCGAGACGAACGACCGTCGCATCGAGGGCGCCGCCGCGCATGACATCGGCGAGATGCCCGTCCCGCAACCACGCGATCCATTCGGCCGCGACGGCCGGATCGGTGAAGTGCGCCTCGACCGTGTAGGCGAGCTCGCTCACGGCGTCTGACCGGCGTTCACGGCGGGGACGATCGGCGACGGCGCGGCATCCGCGGCGATGCGACCGCCGCTTGCGTCGCGGAGAGCGTCGATCACCTGCTGCTGCTGGTAGGTGTCGGACTTGAAGACCTCCGTGCCGTCCGGCTTGAGGACGACGAGGAGCGGAATCGTGATCCGTTCGAAGGCCTTCAGCAGTTCGTTGCCGGCGGTGTTGTTGCCGGTGAGATCGACCTTCATCGGCGTCACGCCGTTGCCGTTGAGGAGCGACGAGACCTGGTTCGGATTGAGCACCGCCGACTCGAGCGCCTTGCAGTTGAGGCACCATTCCGCGGTGAAGTCGATGACGACGACATCGCCGCGGGCCTTCGCTTCGGCGAGCCGCTCGGGCGTGTAGTACACCCAGTTGATCGGGCCGGGCGAGGTCTGGGTGATGCCGACAAGGACGGAAACGCCGAGGATCACCACACCGATTCCGCCGAAGACCACGCGGTTTCCGGTGGCCTTCGTGATGCGGAAGGTCTGGGCGGCGAGCCAGCCGCCAGCCGCGACGCCAGCGACTGCGACGAGCCACCAGTAGAGCTTCGAGGGCGGATCGGGCGGCGTGACCAGCAGGCCGCTGAAGCCGGAGCCGATGAAGAAGCAGCCGGCGGCGATGAGGAGAAGCCCCATCACCTGCTTGATGAGTTCGCTCGCCGGTCCCGTGCGCGGCATCTTCTTGAGCAACGCAGGGAACGCCGCAAGGACGCCGTAGGGCAACGCCATGCCGACGCCGACCGCAGCGAAGACGCTGAGCACCGTCGGGACATCGCGGGTCGCGGCCCACGCGATCGCAGCGCCCATGAGAGGAGCGGTGCAGGGGGTCGAGAGGATCGCGGTCATGATGCCGAAGAGGAACGAGCCGGTCGCCGACTCATGCTTCGGATTCACCATGTAGACCCACTGCGGCAGGCCTACGGAGAAGAGGCCCATCATGCCGACGGCCATCGCGATGATCACGACGCCGATGCCGATAGTGACCGCCGGATACTGGAAGAGCTGGTTCGCGCTCGTGAAGCCCTTGATGCTCGAGACCGCGATGCCGAGCGCCATCCAGAAGGCGATGACGCCGAGCGACATGACGAGGCCAAGCCAGAGGGTGCGGCCGCGCGAGCCGGCGCTGTTCGCAAGCCCCATGATCTTGAGCGGAATGACCGGCAGGACGCAGGGGGTGAAGTTCAGGAGAAGACCGCCCGCCGCGGCGACGAGCAGGAGCAGCGCGAAGCCGGCGCCGCGGGCGTCGATCTGGAAGACCGTGCCGAAGACATCGAACTTCACGATCTCGGGCGGCGCTTCGCCGGCGCGAATGCGCTGGATGATCGTCGCGTCGAATCCCTTGAAGTCGGGATGGAGATCGCTCGACGCGATGGCCGCGCCGCTCGCGACGATCTCGAGTTCGGCGGTGAGCTCCGCCTCGGCGGGCGCCTGACAGAGATTCTTGTCGCAGGCCTGGAAGTAGGCGGCGAGCTTGATCGTCCGCTTGCCCGGCGCGGCGTCCGCCTTCACCGTGATCGGCACGAAGAAGATCGCCCGGCCCTCGAACGCGGGGATGCGCCCGCCGTTCGCGTTGGCCGCATGGACCTCAGGCAGCTGCATGAACCCGACATGGATGGTCAGTCCGTCGGGCTGGATGATGTCCTTCGGCGACTTCGCGCCATCCTTCAGCGGGAAGCGGATCGCGGTCAGCTCGGCGCCGTCCATCGGGCGGAGTTCGGGAGCGTCCTTCGGCGGCGGCGCGTCGGCGGTCGGCCAGAGGTGATGCTCGGAGTCGATGTCGAGGATCACGGCGAGGACGAGGTCGTCTCCCGGTCGGACCTGGGACTTGCTGAGGAGGACGCTCGACTTGACGACATCGCGGGAGTCGTTGAAGCGGGGGGCCTCCTCCTCAGCCTCGGCTTTGGGAAGCAGGTTCGGGAGTCCGAAGCCAACCGGCGGCTTGGCCACCGCCGCGGTCGCGACCGTTGGGCAGACAAGCAGCAGGAGGCAAACCAGTGCGTTCAGCAACGGGCGGAGGCGAGCGATTTCCCGCGACGAGGAGCGGGTGGAGGAGCGGCGGGTCGGCATCGGGCGTCGGTCCGGACGGGGGAAGGGGCTGGAGGGGGGCGAACGCGGCGACGGCGAGCCGTGGCCGCCGCGACCCAGCCGGTCGCAAACGGCGAACCCCTCTCGGGGATTCCATCATCGCAGGAGGAGCTGAGCAAATCCGTCGTCCCGGGGGTTGTGAATCGCCCCAAGGCCCTTGCTCGCCCATCCGTCGGCGGGGTGGAGAGCGGAGCGTACGCCGCGATCGGGGATGGGGCCCTCCGCGCGCTGGTCGGGTTGGCGAGTCAAGGCCAAGGGCGGCACCTTCCGATATCCGAGGGTCGCTGGGAGGCTCCCCTCGTGGTGCCGGGGTGTATGCCCCGTCCCGTGTGTGGGAGGGGAGCCGGGCGACGACCCGACCCATCCGCCGGAGGCGAACCAGACCATGGGCGACAACATCCTCAATCAGGACGACATCGACGCACTGCTGAACGCGGTGTCGAACGGCACGCTCGAGAGTGAGGACGCTGCGGTCGAGGTCTTCGCCCAGTCCTTTCGCGAGAATGAACGGGTCGAGATCAAGGACTATGACTTCAAGCGGCCGGAGCGGATCTCGAAGGAGCAGATCCGCACGCTGCACACGATGCACGAGACCTTCGCCCGCAACTTCGGCGCGTCGGCCTCCGGCTTCCTGCGGACCATCGTCGAGGTGCGCGTCTCCCAGGTCGCCCAGATGAGCTATGCCGAGTTCGCCGGCAATCTCACCATCCCGACCTCCTACAACCTCGTGAAGGCACCGCCGCTCACCGGCGCGTTCTGTCTCGAGCTGAGTCCGCTGGCGATCTACCCGATCATCGATCGACTGCTCGGCGGCAGCGGCAAGGATCTCTTCATTCCGCAGCGCCCGCCGACGCTCATCGAACAGCGGCTCATCCAAAAGATATTGAATCGGGCGATGACGGTCCTGACCGAGGCGTGGTCCACCGTGATCCCGCTGACCTTCGAGCTGCACGAGATGGAATCGAATCCGCAGCTCATGCAGATCGTTCCGCCCAACGAGACCGTCGTCGGCGTCATGTTCGATGTGAAGCTCGGCAACCGCGCCGGCAGCATGAACTTCTGCATTCCCTACAACACGATCGAACCGATCGTCGATCGCCTCAGCGCCCAGACCTGGGCGATTCCGGCCCAGACCGAGGACACGGAGAAGTTCGGCCAGCGCCTCACCCGCGAACTCGGCGGAGCCCGCATGCAGCTCGAGGCGACGCTCGCCGAAACGAGCATGACCGTCGCGGAACTCATGCAGCTCGAGGCCGGCGACATCATCATGACCGGCAAGGCCCGCGAACAGCCGGTCGTCCTCTCCGTCGAAGGCCGCCCCAAGTTCTTCGCCAACATCGGCCAACACCGCGGCGCCCGCGCCTTGCGCATCGTCCGCCCCGTGACCGCGGACGATCGGTTCTGAGACGCTGCGGGAAGAGCGGCGACCGGACCGCGGCCCCGCCGTGTTCCGCTCGCGCAGCCCGCCGTTCCATGTGGGTTTCGTTCAGGAACCGGGAGGAGCGGATGGTCGCCCCTCCCGGCAGGGTTGCACCGACCGCGTTGAGTCGCCACACTGGCGGCTCTGGATCGGGCGTTCGCCCGACTCGGTGCATGCAACCCTTGGCGGGCCGGTCCGTGCCGGCGCGCCTTCCTGTTGAGGAGAGAATGCGATGAAGCGAATGCGATGCTGCGCGCCGGTGCAACTGGCCGCGCTGATGATGACGGGGCTCTGTGCCTCGACGACCTTCGGACAGGTCGAGCTGCGGGAGATCCTGTTCAACCCAAGCGGTACCGATCAGGGAGGCGAGAGCGTGGAGTTCGCCGGCGTGCCGGGCGGCTCGCTCTCCGGCTACTACCTCATCGTCATCGAGGGTGACACGACCGGCGCTGGCGTCGTCGATGTCGTCGTCAACCTGAGCGGCTTCAGCTTCGGCTCGAACGGCCTCTTCCTCCTTCGCGATACCGCGACGGTGCTCTCGCCCGCCCCTGCGGCTGGGACCTCGGTCGGCATCTTCGACTTCAATCCTGACATCGAGAACGGCACGAACACCTTCGTCGTCGGCTTCGGCACGCCGCCGACGGTCGGCACCGATCTCGACACGAACAACGACGGCACGCTTGATGCCGGCATCCCCGGCATCACGGTCGTGGACGCCCTCGGCCTGCGCGACTCCGGCGCCGGCGACTTCCTCTACGGTGCGAGCCTCGGCTTCACTGACCTGATCCCCGGCGTCGATGCCGCTGGCGCTTACCGCGTCATCGCCTGCGACGGCTCGACCCTCGGCTGGACCGCCGGCACCATCATCGGTGCCGTGCCCGGTCCTTTCGTCTGGGGCACCACGAGCGGCTGGGGCTCGGGCTCGATCCCGGCCCTCATCGCCGGTCAGGCGATGGATCTCGGCAGCCCGAACCGCGTGACGAGCGATGACCTCAACGGCAACGGCACGCTCGATTGCTTCGATTGCGTGGACACCGACGGCGACGGCGTCTGTGACGATGTCGACAACTGCCCGACGGTTGCGAATCCGCGGCAGGAAGACGCGAACGGCAACGGCATCGGCGACGCCTGCGAGGCGGTCGACACCGACGGCGACGGCGTCGAGGACTCGATCGACAACTGCCCGGCGACGAAGAATCCCGGCCAGGAGGACTCGGACAGCGACGGCGTCGGCGATGTCTGCGACAACTGCCCGAATGTCGTGAATCCCCGCCAGGAGGACACGGACGGCGACGGCACCGGCGACGCCTGCGAGAAGATCGTCGATCCCGACGCGGACTTCGACGGCGTCTTCGATCCGGTCGACAACTGCCCGAACACCTTCAACCCGAAGCAGGAAGACTTCGACGGCGACGGCATCGGCGATGTCTGCGACAACTGCCCGAGCGCGGCGAACGCCGACCAGCTCGACAGCGACGGCGACACCCTCGGTGACGCCTGCGACAACTGCCCGACCTTCGCCAACGCCGATCAGCTCGATAGCGATGGTGACGGCATCGGCGATCCCTGCGACTCCGTGCTTGACCAGAACGGCGACGGCGCCCAGGACGATGTCCGCCTCACCGAGATCCTCCTCAATCCTCCGGGTGGTGACGACGGCCAGGAGTCGCTCGAACTGAGCGGCCCCGCGGGCATCAGCCTCAACGGCTGGTGGATTCTCACCATCGACGGCGACACGACCTCGGCCGGTCTCGTCGACGAGCGCATCAGCCTCGCGAGCATCGCGAACGGCTCGAACGGCCTCACGCTGCTCCGGGACGGCGCCGGCGTCATCCTGCCCGGCCCGGACGGGGCGACGACCGTCGTTGATCTCGGCTTCAACATCAACATCGAGAACGGCTCGAACACCTTCGTGCTCGGCTTCGGCGTCGCTCCGGCGATCGGCTTCGATCTCGACACCGACAACAACGGCGTCGTCGACAACCTGCCCGCCGGCTTCTTCGTCTACGAGGCCGTCGGCATCCGCGAGACCGACACCGGCAACAACTTCAGCTACGCCGGTGACCTCGGCAGCGCCGGCCAGGACTACGGTCCCTTCACCTTCACGCCGGACCTGCTCTACCGCGTCATCGACTGCTCCGGCACGCTGAGCTGGGCCGGTAGCGATGTCCTCGGCACCAACCCCGGTGGCCCCTACGCCATCGCGGAGACCGAGAACTTCGGCGGCATTCCGCTCTTCGCGAACCAGGCCGCTGACCTCGGTCGCGTGAACGCGCCCTTCGGCGCCGATCAGGATGGCGATGGCATCGGCGATTGCGTCGATCCCTGCCCGACCGTGGCCGGCACGGCGCTCGACACCGACGGCGACGGCCTCGGTGACGACTGCGACAACTGCCCGACCGTCGCCAACCCCGATCAGGCCGACACCGATGGCAACGGCATCGGCGACGCCTGCGAAACCCCGGCCTGCGTCGGCGATTTCGACGGCAACGGCGTGGTGGACGGCGCTGACCTCGCGGTCCTCCTCGGCTCGTGGGGTGGCGCTGGCGGCGACCTCGACGGGAACGGCACGACCGACGGTGCGGACCTCGCGGTCCTCCTCGGGGCGTGGGGTTCCTGCTGATCGCAGCCGAACCTGACGGATTCCGAAACGCCTGAACCGACAACCCCCGGCCCCGCGCCGGGGGTTGTCGCGCGCCGGCGGGGCGGGGGGGTAGCGAGATTTTTTCGGGAAGCGTCAGGCGCGCGAGCGGCAGATCGCGTGAGTGGGGGCGAAGGAGACCACCGCCATGACTAGCCCGACCCCCCGTCTCGCCACCACCCTCGCCAGCACGCTGCTCGCCTTGCCGCTCTGCACGCTTCCCGTTCACGCCGGGGGCACGATGGCCGTCACCAACCTGACCGGTTACGACCTCGTGAAGATCGACCCGGCGGGCACCGATGTCTTCGAGCTGGTCGAGGAGGTGAACCCTGCCGCACCCTTCGCTCCGATGAGTTTCGAGGAGTGTCTCGCCAACGCCAGCGGATCGCTGAAGTCCTGTCTCGACGCGAACGCCACGCTCTTCGGACTGACCCCGCAAGGGCTGTTCACGAGCCTTCGGCTGCAGGGCATCATGTCGGTGGCGAAGTCGGCCACGCTCGACAGTTCGCTTGCCCAGCAGTCCCGCGATCTCTTCTTCACGATCGCGGGCACGGCGATCTGGGATCCCTACGAGTTCCGGGTGCAGGCCGATTTCACGGAGACGCTCCCGGGCAACGCACCGGTCAAGGCGCAGCTCTACAAGGTCAACGCGAACGGCACCAGCACGCTCATGCAGTCCTATTCGGTCGGGGAGTTCGACGCGCTCATCAGTCTGGTCGACGGAAACTACCGGCTCAGCCTGACCGCGACGGCCAGCCTCGTCTATGGCGGGTCACCGACGAGCGGCTTCCTCGACTACACCGTGACGGTCACGCCAGGCGACACGACCTGCGGCGGCCCCGGCGCAGGCGACTGCCTTGCGGCGCGCGGCGTTCCGAACTGCGATGACCTCGCCTGCTGCCAGACGCTCTGCACGACGCTCGATCCGAGCTGCTGCCAGACCGCCTGGGACGCGAGCTGCGCGGCACTCGCTGCGGAGAACTGCCTGCTCGCCGGCCCCGCGTCGGGCGAGCGCATCGATCCGATCAGCGGTCGACGCTATGTCCTCTACGATCGCGCGCCGCGCGACTTCGCGTTCGCGGCGCTTCTCCAGGACGGCTGGACGCCGGGGCTCGTGAAGGACGACCGTTCGCATCGCTGGCTCCAGCGTTCGGTCGCCGTGCCGAGCGGCGCGTTCGGGGATGCCGTGCGCATCGGCCTGAGCGACGGTGCCTCGGAGGGCACCTTCGTCTGGCATGACGGCGAGCCGCTCTCCTACGCCCCGTGGACGCCGGGTGAACCAAATGACTTCAACGGCGGCGAGGACTGTGTCGAGATGCGATTCTCGGGCGGTTGGTTTGACAGTGCATGCAACAGCAACAATCCGACGCTCGCCGAGTACCTGCCTCCCAACTGCGGCAGCGGTGGCAGTCCCTTCGCGGTCCACGGCCCGGGCTGCGATGACCCGGTGATCTGCTCGCTCGTCTGCGCCCAGGATCCCGCCTGCTGCACGATTGCGTGGGACGCGAACTGCGTCTGGACCGCCCTCGACCTCGGCAATCCGGTCGTCGAGGCCGGGCCATTCATCAATCCCGCCAACCGTCATCGCTATTGGATTCTCGGCCCGAGCCATGTGGTGCTCGGCCGCCGCGCCGCCGCGGCCCTCGGCGGAACGCTTGCGATTCCGAACTCCCAAGCCGAGCAGGATTGGATGGTCAATGAACTTCCCAGGTTCTCGAATGCCTACTTCATCGGCATCAACGATGAGCTCATCGAGGGGAGCTTCCGAACCGAACTCGGCCTCACGCCGCAATTCACCCAATGGGCGAACGGAGAGCCAAATGATTATCTTTCGAGCGAGGACGCCGTCACCATGGATTTCCTCTACTTCGGCGGCAAGTGGAACGATCTGGACGGTCGAGTCCCACAGTGGTCGATTGTCGAGGCCAACTGCCTCGGTGACTTCGATGATGACGGCGCTGTGACCGGAGCGGATCTCTCGCAGCTCTTGGGCGCGTGGGGGACAGCGGGAGGCGACCTCACCGGCGACTTCCAGACCGACGGCGCCGATCTCTCGGTCCTGCTCGGGGCGTGGGGTGACTGTCCGACCGGGTGAGTCCGGCATCGCCCCTTCAGCGAGGGTTCATCCGCGATCGGTGATCGAGCCCAACGCCGCGGCCGCGCAACAAAACTGTTGCCGCGGCCGCGGTGCATTTGCTAGCCTCTCCCGACGAGCGCACGCTCGCCGTCCCGTCTCCGCCAAACCACTCAGGATCGACCCGCCATGACCCGCTTCGCCCAGCGCCTGTCCGTCGCTCTCCTCGCCGCGTCCATCGCCACCTGCGTCGCCAGCACCGCCTCCGCCCAGGTGGTCTTCGACGCCCAGAACGACAACGGGTTCTTCACCCCCTTCAACGCGGGGAACGCCGGCACCGTGATCTACGGTGACGGCGGCTGGATCGGCAGCGGCAGCGATGACCCGGCCGCCCTCGGCCGGATCACCCTGGGGCTCGCGGTCTTCAACAGCGAGACGCCCGGCACCACCGACATCATCTTCACCTTCAACGACGGCGATCCCTCCGGCCTCGTCTTCGGTTCCGGTGCCACCCTCTACTCCACGGTGATTCGCGGCGTGAAGCTGCCTGCGCCGGGCCTCAACACCGTCGACTATCTCAGCCTGACCATTCCGCTGCCCGCGGTCATGACGGCCGGCGGTTTCAACAATGTCGGCTGGTCGGTCGCCCTCGAGAATTACGATTTCGCCGGCGACTTCGGTTTCCAGGTGTCGAGCTGCGCCGGCCAGTGGGTCGGCTTCTACACGAACAACGCGAGCTTCTTCGACGGCAGTTCCTGGAGCCTCTTCAGCTTCGGTCCCAACTGCTCCGGCGTCGCGAACTTCGTTGCGGCGATCGAGCTCGCGGTGCCCGCGAAGTGTCCGGCCGATCTCGACGAGACCGGCATGGTGGACGCCGCCGACCTCGCCATTCTCCTCGGTCAGTGGGGGGCTTCGGGCAGTGCGGATCTCGACGCCTCGGGCACCGTCGACGCCGCCGATCTCGCGCTCCTGCTCGGTGCATGGGGCGGTTGCGCGTGACGACGCGGACCCTCTCCCTCGTTGCCGTCGCCGTCCTTCTCCTCCTCGCTGGGAGCGGGTTCGGCGTTGGCGGAGGGAAGGGGCCCGACGCGACGGAACTCCTTCGCGTGCGCTTGCCGGAATCGATGGGCGGCGGCGAGGCGACCTTCGCCCTGCGTCCGATGTCCGTGCGCCGCGACGGCGCCCTGCGGGTGATCGTCGTCGGCGCTTCGGGCGCGGAGCCCGGCCCCGTTCCGCCGCCGCGCACGCTGCGCGGCCGATCGCTCGACGACTCCGGGCTGCGCTTCGTCGGGGCCCGAAGCGTTGCCGGTCCGAAGCCCGGATTCAGCGGGCTCCTCCTCGGCGATGATGGCACGCGCGCCGAGGTGTCCCCCGATCCGCACGCACCGCATGGACTCCGCGTGGTGGATGTCGGTCCGCCGCGCGTGCCCGCGACCTGCGGGATGCCCGACGGCGCCGAGCCCGAGCAGGGGGGAGTCGCCGGCGATCCGGCGCCGCCGGTGAACGAACGCTGCGCCGCGGCGATGGCCTGCGACGCCGATTTCGAATACTTCACGGCGTGGGGCTCGGTCGAAGCGGTCGTCGAGCGCATCGAACTCGTCACCGCGGTCATGAACGAGCAGTGGGAGCGCGATGTCGGCCTTCGGCACGAGCTGACGACGATCGTCGTGCGGACGGTGTCGGGAGCGCCGTACACATCGTCGGCGCACGCGACCCTCCTCAACCAGTTCCGCGACGAGTGGAACGCGAACCAGACCTCGGTCGAGCGCGATGTCGCCCAGCTCTTCACCGGCAAGGAACTCATCGGGACGACGGTCGGGGTCGCCTTCGGATTCGGCGAGATCTGCGACGAGGCCAACGCGTACTGCCTTTCGCAGTCGGATTTCGACGGCACGCTCGCGTGCGCGACCGATCTCTCGGCGCATGAGCTTGGGCATCTCTGGAACGCGACACACTGCGTCTGCGTCTCGCCCCCCTCGACGATGAATGCGTCGATCATCTGCGCAAACAGCTTCCAGTCCTCGCCAACGCCGGCCCAGATCATCGCCTTCGCCGCGTCGATCGACTGTCTGGACTGTGCCTTGGTTGACTGCAACGGCAACGGCGTCGGCGACCTCGACGACATCGCGGCCGGCACGAGCGAGGACTGCGACGGCAACAACATCCCCGACGAGTGCGACATCCTGCGGACGAACGCCGACTGCAACGGGAATGGCGTTCTCGACATCTGCGACGCGCTCGGCGCGCCGACCTTCGACTGCAACGGCAACGGCCTGTTCGACGCCTGCGACATCGCCGACGGCACGAGCCTCGATCTCGACCGCAACGGCGTCCCCGACGAGTGCGATCCCGACTGCAACGAGAACGGCGTGGCGGATGGCGTCGATCTGCTCGCCGGGACCTCCTTCGACTGTGACGGCAACGGCGAGCCCGACGAGTGTCAGTGGGCCGACGGCATCGGCCTCGCGACCGATGTCTCCGCGGACGGCGCTGCCGTTTGGAATGACCAGGCACCGACCGTCACCGGGGCCCTCGTCGGCGGCGAGGCGATCCTCGTCGCGGCGTGGACGCGCTCGCTCGGTCCGTGGGGGACCGATGGTGAGGTCGTCGCCAGCCGCTCGACCGACGGCGGTCGCTCGTGGAGCCTTCCAGCGCCGGTAGTCGCGAACGCGCTGACCAACACCGGACTCGACATCGCCCCCCGCGCAGCGCGGATCGCCGAGGTCGACGGATCGGATCGCATCGCGGTGATCTGGGCGAGCAACGCCCTCCTCGATCAGCCCGGCGCGAGCGCCGCACGCGAGATCCAGATCGTCCATTCCGATGACGGGGGCCTGAGCTGGTCCGCCCCGCGCTATGTCCACCCGAATCCGTTTGGGCCTGCGGTCGCCGATGCGACGCCGGCGATCGCGGGCGGTGCTGGGGGACGGGTTCTCGCGGTCTGGCAGTCGAAGTCAGAGCCGGGTATCGGCAGCGACGGCGACATCGTCGTCGCGCGGAGCGACGACGGCGGCCTCAGCTTCGCGGCGCCGACCGCGATCGTCGCGACGGCTGTGAGTGACACGCTCGAGGACAGTGATCCGCGCATCGCCTTCGCCGGCGCCGGTCGGTGGCTCATCGTCTGGGTCTCGCGCAATCCCTTGCCGGGCGGGACGGGAACCGACGCCGATGTGCACGCTGTCCTGAGCGTCGACGACGGACTCACCTGGAGCCAACCCTTCGCGATCAATCCCGAGGCCCTGACCGACTCGTCGCAGCGGGCTGATGTCGAGCCAGCGCTCATCGTCACCCCTGGAGGCGGCGGAGGCAGCGCGGGCTTCGCCGTCGCGTGGAGCCAGCGCGGGCCTGGCGGCAGCGCGGGTACGGATTTCGATGTGCTCCTTCGTCGCTCTGCGGATGGCCTGCTGTGGGAGTCCGTCCAATCGCTGAGCGGGTCGAACGCGGTCGATGAGGGACAGCCGACGCTCGCGGCGAGCGGCGCGACGCTTCGCGCGTCGTGGCGGGTGACTGGGACGATTGTCGCCCCGCTCGGGAGCGATCAGGACATCCTGGTGAGCCGCAGCGATGACGGCGGGCTCACCTGGGCGGAGCCGATTCCCGCGCTCGCCGACGCGGCCGTGGACGGAACGCGGCAGGACGCTCGGCCGGCGCTCGGGGTCGCCGAGGGGGGGATCATCACCCTGCTGCTCGAGTCAGCGGCCGGCGAAAGCGACATCCTGGCGGTGCAGCTCGCCTACCCGGACTGCAACGGCAACGGCATCGCCGATTGGTGCGACATCGCGGGGGGGCAGTCGCGCGATGGCGATGGTGACGGCGTCCCCGACGCCTGCGTCCGAGTCCCCGCGGATCTTGACGGCGACGGAAGCGTCGGGCCCGGCGACCTCGCCATGCTCCTCGGCGCGTGGGGGCGTTCCGGCGGCGACGCGGATCTCGATGGCGACGGCACGGTCGGCGCTGGGGACCTCGCGACCCTGCTGGGCGCCTGGACCATCCCCTGACGCAGCGTCGTCCCCCGAAAAATGTGCACATCGATCAGGCGCGCGATCCGCGGCCTGCGTGAGTGAGGGCGAGCGACCCCCAAACGCCGGAAGTCCGGCGAGCTGGGCGTCGCGCAGCCATCACCCACCCACGCACGCCCTTCAGAGGACTTCGCGCCATGTTCCGTCCATCATGCATCGTCAGTCTCGTCGCCGCCGCGACCATTTCGCACACCGTCGCTGCTCTTGGAACGCTCGTCGCCGTCGGGACGACCGGGAACGAGACGATCCTCGCCCGCAAGGGCAACGGCATCCCGGTCAGCATCACGCAGGCCGTTCCCGTTGGATCCCTGCAGTTCCAGCCCAGTCTCTTCGACCATTGCGTCACCGCGGGCAACGACTCGGTCAAGGCCTGCGCCGATGTCGCGGCCGCATGGACGGCCCTGTCGGCCGGCAATGTCGCGACGGGCTTCTCGATGAGCGGGACGCTGACGGTCGCGAAGCCGGCGATCGGCGACCGGGCCTTCGCCCGGCAGGCTCGCTCGCTCACCTTCAGCATCGCCGGGGCGACGACGAGTGAGCCCTACCTGCTCGAACTCGTCGGCACCCGGACGAGCAGCCTCCCGCTCGCCGAGGCGGCCATCAGTTGCGTCGTTCGGAACGCCGCCAATGTCGTTCTCTACAGCGGTCCCGCGACGGGCTTCTCGACGGTGCTGAGCCTCACCAACGGCACCTACACGGTCGAACTCCTCGCCCAGGCCGAGCTGGAGGTCACCGACCTTCCCGCGAACGGGGCGATGGATTTTGCGATCACCCTCAGCACGCCGGAACTCTTCTGCGGCAGCCCGTTCGCCGGCTCCTGTTTCGTCCCGCACGCCGAGCCGCACTGCAACGACGCGACCTGCTGCGAAACCGTCTGCGCGATCGATCCCTCCTGTTGCGAGGTGACCTGGGACGCGACCTGCGTGAGCCAGGCGACGATCGGCTGCACGGATCCCGCGGAGATCACCACCCGCGTCCTCGATCCGCTCACCGGTCGGCGCTACGCGATCGTCGAGGAGGCGATCTGGCTCACCGCATCCCAGGCCGCCGAGGCGCAGGGCGGTCGGCTCGCGACGATCGAGAGCCGCGCGAAGCAGCTCTGGATCGAGCGGACCCTCAGCCTGGTGCCGCCCAGTCTCGGAATCGGAAGTCTGTGGATCGGTCTCACCGACGCCGCCCATGAGGGAGCGAACGAGGGGGCGTTCCGCTGGACGAGCGGCCTTCCGGTGAGTTTTACGAATTGGGCCCCGGGCCAGCCGAACGCGAGCGACGCGACCGATGACTATGTCGCCCTGCGCCTGAGCGACGGTCGCTGGTTCGACCGCACCGGCTTCGAGGTCGAGCGCGGACTTGCGGAGTTCTCCGTCGCGAACTGCGGAAGCGGCGGCGACTGCTACTCGGTCCACGGTCCGGGCTGCAATGACGGAACCTGCTGCGAGAGCGTCTGTGCGGTGGACGAGTTCTGCTGCACGACGGCGTGGGACGCAACCTGCGTCCAGCTCGCGAACCAGCAGTGCGGCGTCGCGGGAACCCCGCGCGTCGTCGCCGGCCCCTTCATCAACCATGCGACCCGCAATCGCTATTACATCACCCAGATGAGCTCCGCCTCGATCGCCGAGCGCACCGCCATCGAACTCGGCGGCATCCTCGCCGTGCCGAAGGATGCGGGCGAAAACCAGTGGTTGCTTGCGAACCTCGCCAACGGCGCCCTCGGGGCGATCCCCGGCTGGCTCGGCGTCCACGACCAGCTCGTCGAGGGTCAGTTCCAGACGCATCTCGGATTGCAGGTTGGCTACACCGGCTGGGACTTCCAGCAGCCCGACAACAACGGTAACGCCGACTTCGTCCAGATGACCCCGAGTCCCTTCCCTGGCTTCGGCGGCTGGCGGGACACCGCGCACACCGCCGTCGCATACGGGTTCGTCGAGCTCGGTTGCTCGGGCGATCTCTCGGGTGACGGAGCGATCGGAGCTCCGGACATCTCGATCCTGCTCGGTGCCTGGGGTGGCGCTGACGGCGACCTCGACGGCGACGGTGTGACCGGGGCGTCCGACCTCTCGCTCCTCCTCGGCCTGTGGGGCGAGTGTCCGACGACGAGCTGCTGCACCGATCATGGTGCGGGCGGCTGCGACCTGCCCTCCTGCGAGACCTGCGTCTGCGAACTCGATCCGTCCTGCTGCTCGACGGCGTGGGATGCGGGGTGCGTCTCGATCGGTGCCTCGGCCTGCTTCGCGATCTGCCAGTGCGATCCGGTGCCGTGATGCGGAACGGCGCGGCGTTCCCGCCGGCCCGACGGCCCCTGGCCGCGGCGACTCGTTCGCCGCGGTCGGGGGCGTCCCGCGTCGGCCGGTGCGATTCGGCGGCGTGGCTCGCAGGAGGCGCTTGGTTGCACGCGTCGCCTGACGCTACGCTCGACGGATCGATGAGCGACGCAACGCCTCCACGCGAGTCCGACGGAACGGGCCCCGACGCCGACATCACCCTCCTCCTCGGTCGCTTGGGAGCGGACGACGGCTCGGTCGCCCAGGCCCTCTTGCCGCTCGTCTACGACGAACTGCGGGCCCTCGCCCAGTCGCACTTCGCCCGCCAGTCCCCCGACCACACGCTGCAGGCGACGGCGCTCGTCCATGAGGTCTACCTGAAGCTCGCCCGCGGCGCGCCGGCATCGTGGAACGGACGCGATCACTTCTTCGCCGTCGCCGCCCAGGCCATGCGTCAGGTCCTCGTTGACCACGCCCGGCGCAAGCGGGCCGAGAAGCGCGAGGGCGGACGCTCCCGCGTCGAACTCGGCGAATGGGCCGCCGAAGGGCAGGGGGATCTCGGGGCGATCCTCGATCTCGAGGACGCGCTCGAGCGGCTCGCGGCGCTCGATCCGCGGAAAGCGCAGGTCGTGACGCTTCGGTTTTTCGGCGGGCTGACGAATGAGGCGGTGGCCGAGGCCCTGGGAATCGCTCGCGCGACCGTGGCCGATGACTGGTCGTTCGCGCGGGCGTGGCTCGCAAAGGAGCTTGGAAAGTCGTGAGCGAATCGGTTGAGCGCTTCTCGCGACTCGAGGCCTCGTTCCACCGCCTGCGTCAGGCGGATCGGGCGGAGCGCGAGCGGGAACTGGAGCGACTTCGCGCCGAGGACGGCGAGCTCGCCGCGGAGGTCGCGTCGATGCTCGCGGCCCACGACACGGAGCGTCCGCTCGTCGAGGCGACGGTCCTCGTCGGCGCGATGCGCGAACTCGCCGGCGAACGCGACGGCGAGAGCGAGGAGCGCGGTACGCGCACCCGCGGATTCGTCGGTCGGATGGGGCTCTTTCGGGTCGGCTCCGGGCGCGGGCAGCCCGACCTGCCGCGCACGATCGGTGACTACCGCGTCCTTCGGCTGCTCGGTGAGGGTGGCATGGGCGTCGTCTACGAGGCCGAGCAGCGCAGCCCGAAGCGGCGCGTCGCCCTCAAGATCGTCCGGGGTGACCTCTTGCTCGGGCCATCGCGGACCGAGCGGCTTCGTCGCTTCGAGCGCGAGGTGGAGGCCCTTGGGCGCCTCGAGCATCCCAACATCGCCCGCGTGCACGACGCCGGCGAGGCCTTCGTGGATGGCGATCGAAGCCGCCCGGCGGTCCCCTTCGTGGCGATGGAGTTCGTCGACGGATCGCCGCTCCTCGCCTACGCGCGAACCAAGCGACTCGAGGTCCGGGCGGCGATCGAGCTCATGACGCAACTCTGTGACGGCGTCGCCGCGGCGCACGCGGCCGGCGTCGTCCACCGCGATCTCAAGCCCGCGAACATCCTCGTGACCGCCGCGGGCGTGCCGAAGGTGCTCGACTTCGGCATCGCCCGCTTCGTCGGGGAGGAGCAGGCGACGCGCACGGTGCGCACCGGCGAGGGGGAACTGCTCGGCACGGTGCCCTACATGAGTCCCGAGCAGATCGCAGGCGACGCGACGGCGATCAGCGCCGCGACCGATGTGTACGCCTTGGGGGTGACGCTCTACGAGCTGCTCACCGGCCGCCTGCCGCTCGATGTCCGCTCGGTGTCGCTCGCGGAGGCGGCTCGAATCATCCGCGAGGAGCGACCGACACGGCTCGGCGAGATCGAGACCGGACTCCGCGGCGATCTCGAGACGATCGTCGCGAAGCTCCTCGAGAAGGAGCCGGCGCGGCGCTACCAGAGCGCGGGCGAGGTGGCCGATGACCTGCGCCGCTGGCTCCGGCACGAGCCCATCCTGGCCCGGCCGGCGAGCGCGGGCTATCGCGCCCGCACCTTCGTCCGTCGGCATCGGACGCTCGTCCTGTCGACGCTCGCGATCATCGTCCTCCTCATCGCGTCGAGCGCCGCCCTCTCGATCGTCCTGCTCCAGGAACGCGACCAGCGGGCCAGGGCCGAGGCGGCGAACGAACAGCTCGCCCGCGAGGCGTATCACGCGACGCTCGCTGCGGCGCGGGCTTCGATGTCGGCGGGGGAGTTTCTCTTCGCTGCGCGGGAGCTCGCTGCTGCCCAGGCCGAGCGCCGCGGCTTCGAGTGGCGGCTCCTCGAGCGCATGCTCGCCCCGGTCGAACGCTCCTTTCGCGTGCTCGACGGACCGATCGTGACCGTCGCGATTCCCGACAGCGGTGCACGGCTCATCGCCCTCGATGAGCTCGGGCAAGGGGTCGTCATCGACCGAAGCGATGGCCGTGTCCTGTGGCGCTTCACGACGCCCCCGGGCAGCACGAAGCAGATCGTCGCGGACCGCATCGGGCAGCGCTTCGTCACCCGAACGGTCGGCAGCGTCATCGCCTTCGAGGTCGGCGTGGGCGAGCTGTTCCGCACGCCGCAGGACATGACGCTGACCGATGCGGCCATCTCGCGCGACGGGGAGACGCTCCTCGCGACGGACCTCGGCGGCGGTCGGCTGCACACCATCGCGATGCGCGACGGTGCGCCGATCGCTCCGCCGCGCGACGATCGCGTCTATCTGCACGCATCGTTCGACGAGTCCGACCGCATCATCGTCGCCGACCGATCGCGGGCCGAGACGGGGCCGCTCGACGGCGAGCAGGCGTGGCGCGTGCCGGGCAGCTTCCGCGGCAGGTCAACGAGCCGCCGGCTCGGCATGCTCGTGCGCGACGAGGAACTGCGGGTCATCGATGTCGAGCGCGGCGCGGTGCTCGCCGCACTCCAAGGCCCTTTCGGACGCGATGTCGGATTCGCCCTCGACCGGCGCGGCGCGCTCATGAGCATCTCTCGCCCCGGCGATGTGACCGAGATCATCCGGCTGGTCGCGGTCGCGGACCGGCCCCAAGAGGCATGGCCGCGCGTCGGCACCCATCCCGTCGGACGGGTGTGGGGGCGTGCGGCGAGCTTCGATCCCGAGGAGGATCTCCTCTGGACCGGTGCGGGCGACGGGACGGTGCGGGCGTGGCGTCCCGGCGAGCCGGCGATCTGGTCGCTGCGCATGCCGCGAAGCTTCGTCGGGCGCTTCGATCGTGCGGGACGGCGATTGGCCGCCGCGCACTGGGGCACGCTCATGGTGCTTGACGCGGGATCGGGCGAGATCGAGCGGATCACGCTGCTCCACCGGCCGGAGATCCTCGCCCTCGCCTGGGACGAGGAGGGGGCGCGGATCGCGACCGCCGACGAGCGCGGCGGGGTGCGGGTCATCGATCGCGCGACCGGCGCGCTCCTCGCGGCGTTCCAGTGCGACCGCGCCCGGCTCACGCAGATCGGTTGGACGCACGACGACCGGCTCATCATCACCGACGGTCGGCGCGTCGGCGGAGCGGCGGTCTACGAGTCGCCGCCGATTCCGCGGGCCCCAAGCGTGGCGGCCGCCGCTTCCACCGCAGCATCGACGACGGATCGGGTCCGCCCCGCAACCATCGTGCCGCTCGCCCGGATCGAGGAGAGCCCGATCATCGGCCCGATCGTGGCGAGTCCCGATGGCCGCGGCACGGCGCTCGCGGTGCGCGGCGGCGCGATCCTCTGGCGCGACGCGAGCGGCGCGAGCGTCCTCTGCGCGCCGCCGACGAGCGTCGCAGACCGCGATGCATCGACGAGCGTCCCTCCCGAGGCCATCGATTGGATCCTGCTCGATGAAGCGCGCGGCCGACTGCTCGCCGGCGCCGGACAGTCGCTGCTCTCCTGGCCGCTTGCGACGGTGACCGAGCGCCGCGCGGCCGGCGCGACGCCGACGATCGTCGGCACGCGGGCGCCTGCCACGCTCTTGCGTTCGCGGGTCGGCAGGCTCAGTCCGGACGGATCGCGGATCGCGATCGCCGACCGCTCGGGGTCCGTCCAGCTCTTCGATGCGGAGCGGCTGGAACTCGTGCTGGGCATGGAGGTGCCCGACTTCGATGCGGACGACGCGGCCTGGCGCGGCGGCGAGGCGGTGGTGCTCACCGGCAGCACCACGCTGCTTGCGGCGCTCGAGACCGCCGATGCGATGAGCCAGGCCGAACGGAGCGTGCGGGCAAGACGCGGCGCGTCGATCGAGTGGGTGGAGGGGCTCTTCGCCGAGGATCCGCTCGTCGAGCGGGTGGTGGAGCGCATCGGTCGCGCCGCCGGCCAGGCGGGGCTGCCTGATGGCGTCGACTTCGACGAGGCGATTCGCTATGCGAGCCTCCGCGGCAGCGATCCGAATCTCCTGAACAGCGAGGCGTGGAAGCTCGCCCGACACGCCGAGGGCAGGCTGGGCGAACCCACCGTGACCGATCGGGCCAAGGCCGCGCAGGCGGTCGAGTTCGCCCGAGCGGCGGACCGGACCATTCCGAACGATCACGCGATCCTCAACACGCTCGCGCTCGCCCTGATTCGCGACCGGCAGCTCGAGGAGGCCCTGCGGGCGCTCGATGCCTGCGATGCGCTCGCAGGGAAGCGCGATCCCTTCGATGTCGCGTTCCGCGCGATGGTGCATGCGCTGCGCGGCGATCGCACCGGTGCGACGCGTCTGCTCGAGGAGGTCAAGAGCCTCGTGGACGGCCGCGTGCCGACCGAACTCGTCTCGATTCTCGACGAGGTGCGCGAGCGGATCGGGCCACCCGACGCCTGAGCCGCGCCGCTCCTACGGACACGCGCCCCAGGCCCCGAGGATGATCGCGAGATCGGCTTGGGCGGTGTTGCCGTCGCCATCGAGGTCGGCGTCGCCGGTGTTCCACGCGCCGAGCAGGATCGCGAGATCGGTCTGGTCAACGGTGCCGCTTCGGTCGAGGTCGCCGAGGCAGCTCGGGAGGCGCGCGGCCGTCGAGATGCCGGGCCAGAAGCCGCCCTGCAGCTCGAAGTTCCCGCCGCTCAGGATCGGCGCCGCATCGGCCTGGCCGATCGTGCCGGTCAGGGTGAGGTCGAGGCCGCTCGATGTTCCACCGCCGCCGTCGACGGTGTGCCACGCGAGATCGAACTCTTGCGCGGCGAGGGCGAGGGCGCTGAGCGACGCAATGGCCAGGGTGGAGGCGACGATCGTCGATCGAGGTGTGTGTGGACGGGCTCGTGAGATGGCTCGTGACATGGCTCGGGGTTTCCCTTCGGTTCGCTGCGGGTCGCCTCGGCGGACCGAGGCGGCGAATGGTCAGTGGAGGTTGACCAGGACGAGCACCATGCCCTCCTCGCCCTGGGCGATGCGGGTCATCGCCTTGCCGATGATCGCCCCGTGGGCCCGCTCGCGGTCGATCGCCTTCATGGCGTGGCCCGGCCGGTCGGAGGTCGTCAGGAGGTCACCGGGCTCGATGCCCGCGAACCGCGTATCGACATGCACATAGACGCGTCCGGTGAGCGCGACGGGCAGACGGCCGTCGGCGATGGAGGATTCCTGTCCCATCACCATGCCGGGGCGAATGCCGTTCGCGCCGCTGATGACGCCCGCGACGGTCGGGTCGTAGGCCCGACTCGCGACGAGGAGCTTGCCGGGATGATCCGGATCGATCGAGACGAGCATGCCCGCGGTGGGCGTCACGCCGTCGACGCTCGCGACATCGAAACCTTCAGCGAGGTCCGACCCGCCGGTGATCTGCAGGACCGGGGTCACCAGCCGTCCGGTGCCGCCGCTGCCCTGGCCGATGCGGACCTCGCCGCCGTTGTGATTGAGGGAGAGCGGAGCGGCCTGCCCGTTCGAGCGGGCCATGATTTCGTTGTTGTCGATGACGACATTGAGTCCGTTCGTCGGGCCGGCGAGGATGAAGCCGCCGCCGGTGAGCGACGCGTCGCTGCCGCCGTCGACCTGGAGGCGCGTCGCCGGCGCGCTCGTGCCGATGCCGACATGGCCGTTCGGCTGGACGGTCATGCGCAGGCCGCCGTTGTGGAGATGCCAGTTGCCCGTCGCGCCTTCCATATATGTCCAGCCGAGTGCGACGCCGTTTGCGGCATATCCATAAAAAGGAAGTCCGTTCCCGCCGGCCGTTTCCATATACATGCCGCCGTAGCCGGTGGTCGTCGGATGGCGGATCCCGAAAATCTCGGAGCCGATGGTGTTCGTGCGACCGATGAGCGTCGTTGAGGTGAAGTGGCTGCGCCCCTCGAAGTAGCCTGCCCAGCCGGTGCCGCTCGACGCCTTGCCGAAGACGCCGTAGTTCACGCCGCTCGTCGCGGTGGCGATGCCGTAGAGGGCGGTGCCGGTGGTGCTCGCCGTCGAGGCCGAGATCGCCCGGTTCGGTCCGCTCGTCGCCGTGCCGTTCGCGGCGAGGGCGACGCCGTTCGTGCTGTCGTTGACGAACTGGCCGGTGGTCGTCTGGTTCGATCCATCCGTGTTGCGGACATAGAGGCCGACCTGGGTGCCGCCATCACCCGCGGCCGGGTAGATCGTCACCCGTCCTTGCTGCAGGGTGGTGCCGACCGAGACATTGCCACCCGTGTAGTGCATCGCGCTGCCGTTCACGGTCCAGAGGGAGTTGCTGCCGGCGGGCCCCTGCGGGCCGGCGACGCCTTGCGGACCGGCAGGACCCGTCGGCCCCGTCGGCCCCGTCGGACCGGCGGGTCCCTGCGCGCCCGGGAGTCCCTGGGGTCCTTGCGCGCCGGGCACACCCTGCGGCCCTGCGGGACCGGCCGGCCCCGTCGGACCGGTGTCGCCAGCGGGGCCTTCGTTGCCGCTGAGAGCGAAGAGGGCGTAAGGGGCTGGCGCAACGCGCTGCCGGGGGGAGAGGGTGACGCCGTCCACGGTGATCTCCAGCCATCGATCCGCGCCGTTGAAGGCGACGAGGCCGAAGTCGAGATCCACGGTGACGAGGCCGTCGACGACGGCGACATCGACGAGTTCGATCGGACCGGTCACGGGGAGCGCCCCGGGGCCGGTGCCATCGAAGAGCTGGAAGCGGAGGGTCGCCAGGGTGCCGGTGAAGGGCTCACCAGCCCGACGGAGCTGCCCCTGATAGGTGATCGCCGTGCCGTTCAGGCCAACCGCGACACCGCCATCCTCCCGACCACCGGTCCGACCACCCGCGGGGGGCGTGCCGAGGGCAACCGGACTGGCCGAGGCGACGGCTCCGACGAGGGACCCGACCAGCGCCGTCGAAGTCAAGGTCGCGGCGAGGAGGCTCCGGCCCGACGAGCGGCCCGACGAGCAGCCCGATGAGTGGCCCGACGAGCAGCCCGACGAGCAGGAAGAAGCGCGGGATGCGGTGAAGGCAGAGGAGTCGGCGAGGTGCATGGGGAGGCCTTCGATCGAAGAGGCGGTGAGCGGATGGCGAGGCGCCCCGAAAATGGCCAACGCGGCGACTGGGGGTGCTCGACCGAGCTCCCCGGGGCGACCACCAAGGCGACTTTGCCGGAGGATGCCTCCGAGCGAAGTTCACTTTTGGGGAGTGATCGCCGCGCCGCGCGATCCCAGTTCTGGGGCCCTCGATTGACGCCTCGGGCGGGTTCCCCGTAGACTGTCCACTTCCAATCCACCCTTCTCAACGGGAGAGGGGACATTGGAGTCCTGTCGTCCGGTCCGCCGGATTGCTGGTTCGCGTTCCGTTCTTCAAGACCCCTCCCGGGGCATCCAAGCGTCCCGGGCCGATTCCCTTGAACGACTTCGCACCCAGTTTCGCCGCGGCTCGCCGCGCATGCCTGAAGGCCTCCGGCCTTCGCAGCCTGCGTTGCGCCGCGACCGCGTTTCAGCCATGACGCCCTTGCGCGTCCATGGTTGCCGACGCGGCGAGCCCTCTGGGCCACGGTTTGGGCACTGCGCCCACCCGTTGTCCGGGGCTGGCAAGTCCAGCGGTCCTCGCCCAGTGCGTCCCTGTTCGTGGGGGCGCGTCGGATCCTCCTCTCCGCCTGACCACTAGCTCACCACTAGGTCAGCACGGTCGCGAGGCGTCCGAACGGGCCCTCGCAGCGCAATCGCGCAGCGTCGGACGACAGGCCACGCGAGCTTCGGCTCGGGTGGCCTGTGTGTTTTCGGCCTGATCCTCGCCCGCTTCGCTCCTCCCGCCGTGCGCCTGTCGGATTTCGACCGCCGCCCCGCGTCCCACATCCTGACATCCCAATCCCCGTCCTCACGCCATGAACTCCGAAACCCTTCGCATCCTTGACTCCATCGCCCGCGACCGGAACATCGATCGCGAGCTGCTGATCAACGATCTCGAGCAGGCGATGATCAGCGCCGCCCGCAAGCACTTCAACTCCCTCGATACCGAGGAGTTCGGCTGCGAGATGGACCGCCTGAGCGGCAAGATCACCCTGTGGCGCAACACCGAGGAGGGAACGAAGGAGTTCATCCCGCTCGAGAAGCTCGGCCGCATTCCGGCCCAGACCGCGAAGCAGGTGATGATCCAGAAGTTCCGCGAGGATGAGCGCAACAGCCTCCTCGATGAGTTCGCGAAGCGGCAGGGGGAGCTCGTCACGGGCGTCGCCCAGCGCTACGAGGGCGGTGCCCTCGTGGTCCAGATCGACCGCGCCGAAGGCTTCATGCCGCGTTCCGAGCAGATCCCGGGCGAGCAGTTCCAGCCGGGCGATCGCGTGCGGTGCCTGATCCTCGATGTGCGCGACGCGATCAACCAGGTGAAGATCGTCCTCAGCCGCTCGCATCCGGACTTCATCCGCAAGCTCTTCGAGACCGAGGTGCCGGAGGTCGCGGAGCGGGTCATCGAGATCAAGGCGATGGCCCGCGAGCCGGGCTTCCGCACCAAGCTGGCCGTCTCGAGCGTCGACACGAAGGTCGATGCGGTCGGCGCGTGCGTCGGCGTGCGCGGCAGCCGCATCCGCAACATCGTCGATGAGCTCGGCGGCGAGAAGATCGACATCGTTCGCTGGAACGAGTCGAGCCAGATCCTCATCGCCAACGCCCTCAAGCCGGCGGAAGTCGAGGAAGTCAGCCTCTGCTTCGAGCTCGGTCGGGCCACGATCATCGTGCGCGAAGACCAGCTCTCGCTGGCCATCGGCCGTCGCGGACAGAATGTCCGTCTCGCCGCTCGGCTCACCGGCTGGGATGTCGACATCCTCACGCCGCCGGAGTTCCAGAAGGGTCTTGAGATCCTCGAGAGCACCGTTCGATCGGTGCAGGGGGTCACGAACGAGATGCTCGACCGGATGGGCGCGCTCGGCATGATCAGCGTCTTCGACATCGAGGAGGTCGGCGCGCCGGTCCTCATTCAGGAGCTCGGCATGTCGCCGGAGCTCGCTGATGTGGTGGTCGAGCAGTGCTCCTACCGCGCTCGCGAGGTCGCCGAGGCCCAGGCCGCGGAGAAGGCCGGCGGGGGCGACGCGGCGGACGCTGGCGCGAGCCGTGCGGCGGACACGATTCTGGGGCGCGGTTCGTCGGGAGCCTCGGCCCCTGACGCCGCGGCCGAGGCCGCTGCCGACAGCATTCTGGTCGGCGGTGCCGGTACCGGCTCGGGTGCCGGTGGGTCAGGCGGCCCCGCAGCCGCCGAGGGAAGTGACGGCGGTCGGTAAGCCGACCGAGCGTCCTCCCTGTTGGAGGTCACGCGTGGGGTGTGGATGGAACGGAGTGGGCCAGTGCGATCGGGATTGATCGCGAGTGACTGAGAAGGCTGGAGTGAGTTGGTTTGGTCGGCTGACGGGACATGCCAAGTCGCCAGACAACCCTGTGACGGGTTGCCTCCGGACGACACGATGGCGAGGAGCACTGCTTGACGACGATGAAGAAGAGCGCACTGAAGGTTCACCAGTTGGCGAAGGAACTTGGAGTCAACTCCAAGGAGATCGTGGCCCGATGCAAGGCGGAGGAAATCCCCGACATCGAGACGCATCTGTCGCCAGTCTCGGTCGGCCTCGCCCAGACCATCCGCGAGTGGTTCGCCGTCGGTGCTCCCGGAGCAGCCGAAGCTCGAGCCGAAGCGGCCGCTGACGCCCGGGCAGCCGAAGCCGCCGCAGCCCCAGCGGCGGGCGTCGAAGTGAAGCCGTCCGCGAAGATCGCCAAGCCAAGCGGCGACGGCACGGAGCATCAGAAGGCGACCAAGAAGGCCGCAGCCAAGAAGAGTGCGGCGGCCGCCGAGGAAGCCAGCGCCGCAGCGAAGGCCGACAGCCACGCCGAACCGAAGGTTGCGGCGAAGCACGACGCCGACGCCCACGCCGAGCCGTCCACCGCCCACAAGGCGGAGGGCGAGCATCGCGCGGAGACGCGAACGGACGCCAAGGCCGATGCCCGCGATGCGCACGCGGGTGACGCGAAGCCAGAACACAAGCATGAGTCGAAGGCTGAGGTCAAGCCAGAATCGAAGCCAGATTCGAAGCCAGAATCGAAGCCAGATTCGAAGCCAGATTCGAAGCCAGAGCCGAAGCCAGAGGTGAGGGCTGACGCCAAGCCAGAGGTGAAGGCAGATGTGAAGGCAGAGGTCAAGCCAGACTCCAAGCCAGACTCGAAGCCAGACCTCAGGCACGACCACAAGTCCGACGCGCGCCCGGATGTCGCATCCGACCTGAAGCCCGCCGCCGCAGCTCCCGCAGGTCCCGCCACCAGCGGTCCGGCGAGTCGGCCGATCCTTCGTCCCACCGGCCCGACCGCTCGTCCCGCCGCAGCCGCGAGCGCAAGCGGAGCGGTCGGTGGTCAGGCCGGTGCCAGCGCGCCCGCCGGAGAACGCTCCGGTGAGCGTCGCATCGGGCCGTCCAACCCGCCGCCGCCGCCACCAAGCTTCGCGCCCACCGCGCCTCCCACGATGAATGTGCCCAAGCGGCCGGACATCGTGAAGCCCGTTGGCCCGAAGCTCGAAGCGCCGGTCAAGAGCGCCCTCGCCGGCCCCCGCGTCGTCCGCATCGAGCAGCCCGATCAGCTTCCGACTCCCCGTCCCCGCAGTGCTCCCGGCACCGGCGGCTCCGGCATCGGCGGCGGCATGCGCTCCGGCACCGGCGGTACCCGCACCGGCGGCGCTTCCGGCCGCACCGACACCCGTCGTCGCGATGACACCGGTCGCAGCGGTCGCCTCGCCCGTGGCGGCGGAGCCGGCGATCCCTGGCGCCCGCAGGATCTCGCCGAGCGCGAGGACCGTCTTTCCCGCGCGGGCGGCTTCTTCAAGTCGCACACCACGCAGCGCATGCCGGGCCGTGGCGGTCCGGGCGGCGGCAAGGCGGGCGACGCCTCGTCGGCCGGTCCGGTGCACATCACCGAGCCGATCACCATCAAGGAACTCAGCGCCGCGACCGGCGTGAAGACCGCCGACATCCTCAAGAAGCTCTTCCTCATGGGCTCGCCCTCGACGATCAACGGATCCGTCGATCGCGAGAAGGCCATCGAGCTCATGATGGATTTCGACATCGAGCTTGTCGTCGAGCAGTCGAAGTCCGCGGCCGAGATCATCGAGGAGCGCTTCGCCGATCGCGAGAAGATCGACGAGCGTCCCCGCGCGCCGGTCGTCACGATCCTCGGGCATGTCGACCACGGCAAGACGAGCCTGCTCGACCGGATCCGCAACGCGAATGTCGCGGCGGGCGAGGCCGGCGGCATCACCCAGAAGACGAGCGCCTTCACCGTTCCGGTGCGGGCCGGCGACCGCGATCGCGTCGTCACCTTCATCGATACGCCGGGCCACGAGGCCTTCACCAACATGCGGGCCCGCGGCGCGAAGGTCACCGACATCGCCGTCCTGGTCGTCGCGGCCGATGACGGCGTCATGCCGCAGACCGCCGAGTCGATCGCCCACGCGAAGGCGGCGGGCGTCCCGATCGTCGTGGCGCTCAACAAGATCGACAAGCCCGAGGCCACCGACTCGAACATCCAGCGGATCCTCGGCCAGCTCGCCGGTCACGAACTCAACCCCACCGAGTGGGGCGGTACCGTCGAAGTCGTCAAGACCAGCGCGACGAAGGGCACGGGCATTCAGGAGCTCCTCGAGATCCTCGACTATCAGGCGGATCTCCTCGGCCTCACCTCCGACTGGGGCGGCGACGCTCGCGGTACGGTGCTCGAGGCCAAGATGGAAGAGGGACGCGGCCCCGTCGCCAGCGTCATCGTCCAGGAAGGCACGCTCAAGAAGGGCGACTTCATCGTCGTCGGGCGCGGCTTCGGCCGCGTGCGCGACCTGATGAACGATCGCGGCCAGCGCATCACCGAGGCCGGCCCCTCGACGCCGATCGCCATCTCGGGCATCGACGAGTTGCCTGACGCCGGCGACAAGTTCTTCGTCGTCTCCTCGATCAAGGCCGCCGAAGAGGCCGCCGAAGAGCGGCGGCGTCTCGATCGCGAGCGCGAACTGGCCGCTCCGAAGGTCACGCTCGACACCTTCTTCGCGAGCCTCGAAAAGGGCAAGCGAAAGGAACTCGCCCTCGTGGTCAAGGCCGATTCGCAGGGATCGGTCGAGGCCCTCCGCGCCGAACTCTCCAAGATCGGCACCGAGGAGATCCAGGTCGTCGTCAAGCACTGCGCGGTCGGCGGCATCACCGAGAACGATGTGGCCCTCGCCGAGGCGACCAAGGCCTTCATCGTCGGCTTCAATGTCACGAGCTCCTCGAAGGCCCGCACGGTCGCCGAGGCCAAGCACATCGAGATCCGTCTCTACGATGTCATCTACGACCTCAAGGACGATGTCACGAAGGCGGCCTCGGGTCTCCTCGCACCGGAGCTCAAGCTCGAGGTGCTGGGTCACGCCGAAGTCCGTCAGGCCTTCAAGATCTCGAAGGTCGGCATGATCGCCGGCTGCTATGTCACCGACGGCACGATCGAGCGCAATGCCCAGATCCGCGTGACCCGCGGCGGCATCGTGATCGAGAAGGACCGGCGGCTCGAGCAGCTCAAGCGCTTCAAGGACGACGCGAAGGAAGTTCGCGCCGGCCAGGAGTGCGGCATGAAGATCGTGGGCTACGACGACATCAAGGTCGGCGATGTGCTTGAGTGCTACAAGACCGTCCAGGTCGCCCGTTCGCTCTGATCCTGATGCCTTCCTCCATGCGACCTGACGAGCGTTTTCCATCCGATGAGGGCTCCGACCGATCCGGCCGACGCGACCGGCTCGATCGATCGGGCTCGCGCCGGCCGGGCGGGCGCGCGTCGGGACCGCCGCGGCCGCTTCCGAGCGCCAGTCGGGTTCCCAGCGGGGGTTTCGACCTCGGTCAGGATCTCACGGCGGCAGCGCCATCCCACCGCGTGGCCCAGGTGAGTTCGCTCATCGCACGGGTCCTCCAGGATCGGCTCGCGCGCGGGCTCAATGATCCGCGCGTGCAGGGCATGGTGTCGGTGCTCGGCGTGGAGTGCACGCCGGATCTGGTCTCGGCGCAGGTGCGCATCAGCGTGCTGCCGGCGGATCGGGCGAAGCTCGCCATCTCCGGCATCCGCAGCGCAACGCGTCATCTCGAGGGCGTCATCCGGAAGGCGACCAGGCTCCGCAAGGTGCCGCGTCTCCACTTCCTGCTCGATGATTCCCTCAAGCGCGAGGCGGCCCTCGAGCAGTCGCTGCGGGCCTCGCTCGCGAGCCTGGAGCCGGATGGCGAGGGCTCGGTCGAGGCACCTTCGTCGGAAGGTGATCCTCCCGACGGTCCGGATGGCTTCCCGCGACGCGACGCGCGAGAAGAGAGGGCCGGATGAGCCGACGCCCGCCGCTTGTTTCCCCGTTCCCCGCCTCCTGTTCCTCTGGATCTGCCCAAGGGACTCACCTGTGAAGACTGACGCCCTCGCTCACCTTCTCCCTGCGACGAAGCTCGCGCCGATTCTCAAGCGCCACGCCGCCGCAGCCCCGACGCCGGGTCTCCTGCCGTGGGGCGGGCTCGATCCGATCGCGACGCTCGTCTCGAGCTTCCTCCTGTGGGAGTCGTCCACCCAGCTCGCCGAGCAGGCCCTCGTGCGGATCAAGGCGGAGTGCGTGGACTTCAACGAACTGCGCGTCTGCCTGCCGGAGGAGATCATCGGGATGCTCGGCAGCAAGTATCCCTTCGCCGACGAGCGGGCGAATCGGATGCGGCGGTCGCTGAACGACATCTATCGCCGCGAACACAAGGTCAGCCTCGACCATGTGACCGCGATGGGCAAGCGCGAGCAGCGGACCTTCGTCGAGCAGCTCGACGGCATGGTGCCCTTCGTCTCGGGACGCATTCTCCTCTTCCACTTCGGTCATGCGATCGTGCCCGTCGACGATCAGTTCGTCGAGCTGGCCCGCGAGCAGAAGCTGATCGCGAAGGAGTCGGCGACCGGAACCGCGAAGGATGGCGCCGGAACCAAGGAAGCGGGTGTGGCCGAACAGGCCGCGCAGCTCGCCGCTCAGGTCAGCCTGGCCCTCGCCAAGCAGTTCTCGACGGTTGAGGAGGCCACGAAGGCGCATGTCGCCCTCGTCGGCTTCGCCGATGCCGCGTGGGAACGCGATGCGAAGGCGATGTTGAAGAACAAGGCCGCCCGTCTCGCCGCCCAGCACGCCGCCGAGCGAGCCGCGCGGCGCGAGGCGGAGAAGGCCGCTGAGGCTGCCGCAAAGGCGGCGGAAGCGGCGGCAAAGGCGGAGGCCGAGCGAATCGAGGCCGCGAAGATCGCAGCGCGAGCCCAGGCGCGAGCAGAGGCTCGGGCGCGGGCGGCGGCCGCGAAGGCCGCGGCTCGACAGGCCGAGGCCGCCGCCAAGGCCGAGGCGCTGAAGCTCCAGCAGCAGGCAGCGAAGGCCGCAGCGGCCGCAGCGGCTGCCGCCGCGAAGGCGAACTCGAAGCCAACCCCGAAGCCAACCCCGAAGCCCACTCCGAAGCCAGTTGCCAAGCCGGCGGGGAAGCCAGTCGCCAAGCCAGCGGCGAAGCCGGCCGCCAAGCCCGTCACGAAGCCAGCCGCGAAGGGAACCACCAAGCCAGTCGCGAAGCCAGCGCCGAAGCCAGCGCCGAAGGCAGCCCCCAAGCCGGCCCCCAAGTCAGCGCAGAAGCCCAACCCGAAGCCAGCCGCGAAGGCACCCGCCAAGGCCGCGTCGAAGGCTCCTGCGAAGTCCAAGGCAGCCTCTCCCGCTCGAGGCAAGACCGCAGCGCCCGCTCGAAAGGGCTCCGGTCGGTGACCCGCGCGGCGCTCGCTCGACGAGCGGTGTTCGGTCGCGTGTCGTCGACCTTGGTTGGCTTGACGCTTCTGGCGGGCTCCGCGGCGCCGCTGGCTGACGCGGCGTGCGCGGCCGAAGTCGGTCTCGGCAGAGGGGCGACCTCCGTCGCGGCCGCGACCACAGCCTCCGCAGCGCGTCCGTTGCGAACGCTGCTCCCGCCGCCGCTGCCGCCCCATCTGGTGCCGGGCCTCTTCGATCCGATTGGCATGCCCGCATCGCCGCTCGGAGCGAATCTCTCGCTCGCGGAGATCCTCACGAGCCTCGGTCCCTGGCGAGCGAGGCTCGGTTCGGAGGAAGGTGCTTCCCCAACGGCGCAGCCCGCACCGCCGCCCGCACCAGCACGCAGCGATCCGGAGGCGATCCGCGAAGCGACCCGTCACTATGTGCGAGCTCGGGCGGCGATGCTTGGCAACCAACTGCTGTTGGCCGCCACGCACTTTGAGTCCGCCCTCGCCCTCGACGCCTCGTCGCCGGAGATTCTGAGCGGCTACGCAGCGCTCCTGACGCGACTCGGCAACGGACCGAAGTCCCGCGACTTCTTCACGCGGGCCCTCGTGATCGATCCGACCCACCTCGAGGCCCGCGTCGCGCTCGGATTCCACGCCCGACAGCGGGCGAACTTCGACGACACGCTCCGCCTCCTCGGGCCGCTCCTGGAGGATCGCACGCAGCGCGAGGCACTCGCTCGCTCCTACGCGCCGCCGATCCGGCTCGCCGTCACGATGGCCGTCGCCGATGCGCTGGCCGCGACCGGCGCGGACGCCGCGCTCATCGAGATCAGCCGAGAGCTGCTCGCCAAGGCGTCGCGGGAGGTGGAGCCGACCTTGGTCGCGCCGCTCCATCGCATGCGGCGGATGATCGGCGACGCGCACGCCCGTGCCGGTGGCCTGCGCGACGCGTGGCAACTCTGGTCCGCGGCGCTGATGACGGCACTGGCTGCCGAGGGCGAGGACCGCGACGGCGATCCGGCGATGCTCCCGCTCGCCGCGCGGGTGTTGTGGGCCGAGCGAACGCTCCTCGATCGCTCCGATGCCGAGCGGGCCGGGGTTCGCCATCCCGTCGAGACGCTCGCCGAGCTCATCGCCCACGCCGAACGGACGGGCCAGACGCCGCTCGGCGGAGTCGACGCGTGGATTTCGCTCGCCGATTGGCTCGCGTCAACCGCCACCGATGGCTCGCCCCTCGACGCGGCCCTGCGCGCCCAGGCCAGCTCGCTGCCGGTGCGAAAGGGAGACCCCGACCCGGCAAGGCTCGCCGCTGCGTTCGCTCCCGCGCAGGCGTTCGAGCGGCTTGCGGCGTCGCATGATCGCGGACGACCCGACCGGACCCATCTTGCGGCGTGGCTTCGCGCTGCGGCGGCGATCGCGCCGGAGCGGGCGGTCAGCCTCGCCGCGAACCTTCTCATCGAAACCCCGTTGGCCCCCGAGTTCGTCGTCGATGGACTGCTGCACGCGGGGCTCTCGGCGCCGATCCTTCTCGAGACGCTCGAGGCCGGCGGCGGGGGCGATGTGAAGCGCCTGGCCCTCCGCATGCGCGTGCTGTCTCGCTTCAATCGCACCGCGGAAGCGTGGGCGCTCGGCGACGACGCGCTCGCGGCATCGCGTGGAGGACAGCGGACCGATCCGGACGCGCGGGCTCTCCTGCTTCGCGCGCGCCTTGCGGTGGCCGTCGCGGCCGGGCGATTCGGGCAGGGGGCCGGAGGCACGACGGCGCTGATCGCCGAGCTGCGCGCCGACACGGCGGATTCCGCCGCCGATGCCGCGACCACGCGGCGGGCCCTTGCGAACGAAATCGAGATCCTGCGGTCTCTCCTCGAGGCGGCGCGGCTCGACGCGGCGGACGCGCGAGAGGCTCGCGCTCCTGGCGATGCGCGTTCCGCGGCGGAGTCGGGTCCGCTCGACACGAGCATCGAGCGAATCCTCGCGCTCGGAGCAGGGGAACCGCGGGCGCGAGCGATGGCGCTCCTCGCCCGGGCGTCGATCGCGGCGATGGCGCCGATCGCGGATCGTGGGCGAGCCGAGAGCGTGCTGGGGCTCTTCCGCGAGGCGATCGATGCCGGTGCCGCCGATCCCGGCGCGGTCGAGGCCGAACTTGAACAGGCGTGGATCGCCGCCCTGAGCCTGACGCGATCGCTCGCTCCACGCAGCGCTGGCGGCGAGCCGAGCGATGCCGAACGGGAAGCGGAATCGGCGATTCTCAAGCAGATCCCGGGAACGGCCATCGCGCTCGGCGTGCGGGCCGCGCGGCACAGTCGAGGGGGATCGTCGGGATCGGGCGAAGGCGACGCGCGCCGCGAGCCTGCGGTCGATCTCATCGAGCTGGTCTGCGCAGCGTCGGCCGCTCGACCGACGGACGGCGGGCTCCTCCGCGAGGCGGTGCGCGGGCTCACCACCGCTCGCGGTCCGAGCGAAGCGCTGGCGCTCCTCGACCAGCGGCTGGAGCGGGCCCCGGCCGCGGCCGATCTCTGGGAGCTCTGGACCGAGACGGCGATCGAGGCCGGGCTCGCCGAGGATGCGCTCGCGCGATTGAGCCGACACCTCGGCGAGGGAGGCGACGATCCGATCGGTGAGGCGCTGGTCGCACGCCCGCTTCGAGCGCTCGGCCGCGAGGAGGAAGCGGCAGCGGCGGAGGAGCGGGCGATTACCCGCCGACTTCCGACGCCGCGCACGCGCCTCGAGGCGATTCGACAATCGCTCGCTCGCGGTGCAACGGGCGAAGCGGTCGAGCGACTGTGGAGTTTCGCCGACGAGTTGGCGGAGGCGGGGCGGGCACCGACCGACGATGGTTCCTTCGATGCCGCCCGATTCGCCGCCCGCGAGCGGGCCCTTGAACTCGCTTTCCGCTTGCCCGGTGATGCCGATCCCTCGGGATCGACCGACCGCACCGATCGCGCCCGACTCATCCGACGCCTTGCCGGCGACCTGCTCGCCGACGCCGACCATCTGCACGGAGCGATGCCTGGCGGCGTCGCAGGCCTCGTGCGGGCCGCTGGCATCCTCGCCCTCGTGCAGGAGGATCTGCCGGCCGATCCGAACGACGCGCCACCGGATGCCGTTGGCGCGGACGCTCCGCCGGCGTCCGAGCGAGCCCGTCTCGCGAGCGTTGCGGTCGCACTGCAGGCTCGCGCCGGCGGCGACATCGATGGCGAAGCGATCCAGCCGTGGCTCGAGGTCGCTCAGGCCTTCGCCGACGCGGGGCGTTTCGCAAGCGGGAGCGACTTCATCCGGGCCCTCGCGACGAGCGACCTGCGGATGCGGCCGAGCGCCGCTGCGCGACTCGCCACCGCCTCCTTCGCCCTCGACGCGGCCGCTGGAGGACGGGCGGATCGCTCGATCGCCCTGCTCGACCTCGTGCGGTCACGCGGCGTCCGCCCCTTCGCCGGCCGCGATCGGGTGGTCGACCGCGATGTCGACGAGCTCTATCTCCTCGCAAGCCTCTACGCGATGGTGCTCGACCATGCCGGTGCGCGGACGATTCTCGAGGAATCGCTTCGCCGCGATCCGCAGCATGCGATGAGCATGAACAACCTCGGCTGGGAGTTGCTTGAGGCATCCGTTGTTCCTCCGAAGGAGCTCGACACGATCGTCGCCCTGCTCGAGGGGGCACACGCCGCGCGACCCGACGACGGGGCGATCCTCGATTCGCTCGGCTGGCTCCGCTACAAGCAGGGGCGGATCGACGAGGCGTTCACGCTGCTCAAGCGGGCGATCGAGGTGACCGAAGGCGAAACCAGCCTTGAGATTCTCGATCATTTCGGCGATGCGGCGTGGCGACGGGGCGATCGCGAAGCGGCCCGTCAGGCGTGGAACGCGGTCGTCCGAGGTGCCGACACCGACTATGCCGAGCCGGTGATCGTCGGTCGACTTCCGGACTACGAACGCCGCGAGCATGGGGTGCGGGTCATCGACGCCGCCCGGCTCTGGCAGCGCGTCTACGGGGCTCCGCGCGATCGGGCCCGCGCGAAGCTCGCAGCGCTCGACGCCGGCGAGGATCCGCCGGTCGCACCGATCTGGTAGCGGGCACGGCGGGCAGCGGCCGAAGGCTTCCCGTATCGTGCTCGCTTTCCTTCTCCGTGATGGCGTGTTGGAGCGAGCAATGGCTGGACACAGTGCATGGAAGAACATCAAGCGGCGGAAGGCCGCCGTGGACGCGAAGCGCGGCAAGATCTGGAGCAAGGTCAGCCGGGCGATCATCGTGGCAGCCCAGCGCGGCGGCGGTGACCCGAAGTTCAACGCGACGCTGCGGCTCGCCGTTGACGAGGCCAAGGCGGCGAACATGCCGCGCGACACGATCGAGAAGGCGATCAAGAAGGGCACCGGTGAGGGCAGCACCGAGCGGTATGAGAATGTCCGCTACGAGGCCTTCGGTCCCGGCGGTGCGGCGATCATCATCGATCTCCTCATCGCGAACGCGAACCGCACGGCGGCCGAGATCCGAACGATCATCGACAAGAACGGCGGGAAGATCGGCGTCCCCGGCTCCGTCGCCTTCGGCTTCACCCAGCAGGGGGTGATTCTCGTGCCCGCATCCGGCGCGAGCGAGGAGGCGGTCATGGAGGTCGCCCTCGGCGCCGACGCCGAGGATGTCGCGGGCGACGGCGAGTTCATCCAGGTCACCTGCAAGCCCGCCGATTTCGAGCGGGTGAAGTCAGCCCTCGAGGCGGCGAAGTTCCCGATCGAGAACGCCGAGATCACCTTCACCCCGCAGACGACGGTGTCCCTCGACGCCGACACCGGGGCGCGGCTGCTCGCCCTCATCGACGCGATCGAGGATCACGACGATGTGCAGAAGACCTACCACAACGCCGAGATCGAAGGCGATTGAGTCAAGCGAGTCGGTTGACGGGCTGGTCGCTGTTGTGTGCGATGCCGCTGTGCCCAGCAATCTGCACTATTCCGACAGAGAACCACAGAGGCACAGAGGGCACAGAGGGTGCACAGAGAAGGCAAACGAGGAGACGGGTTCCGAGCGCGTTGATCGAGACGGCCGGTACCAGAGGGACTTGCGGAGGGCAATCGCTGGACAAGTGGGGAAGACTCGACCCAAGTCAACTCCATCCTGTGCCAGCGATTGTGAGCGTCAAATTCCGTGCTTCTATTGGCTTCTCTGTGCACCCTCTGTGCCCTCTGTGCCTCTGTGGTTCTCTGGATGATTTGTGCAGGATCTTGTCCCCCCGTGCCTCTGTGTTGAACGGACGACGCGAATCGTGCAGAAAGCTGGGTCGTGCGAGCAGCATCCTGCGTTCTTGGCGGCTGCGTCTCGAGCGCTCACCGTGAGGCGGAGGTTGCGGTTGGCTTGCGCTTGGAAGCTGGCTTCGGGGGCGTCGGCTCCGTTGCGGGTGACTTCGCGTTTGCCGGATCCTTCGTCTTCGCCGACTCCTTCGCCGCAGGCTTGCTCGGCTTGGGCGACTTCGTGCCGCTGCTGGCCTTGATCGTCGCGTTCGCCGGTGCAGCCGAACGCTCGCCGAGGAGCGGCTTGAGATAGCGGCCGGTGTAGCTCGTCGGATGGGCGGCGATCTCCTCCGGCGTCCCTGCGGCGACGATGGTGCCGCCGCGATCGCCTCCCTCGGGACCGAGGTCGATGATCCAGTCCGCGCACTTGATGACATCGAGGTTGTGCTCGATCACCACGAGCGTGTGGCCCGCGTCGGCGAGCTGGGAGAGCACGCCGATCAGCTTGCGGACATCGTCGAAGTGCAGGCCCGTCGTCGGTTCGTCGAGGATGTAGAGCGTGCGCGGAGCGACGCCGGAAGGTCCGCTCGAGGTGCCGAGCTCCGAGGCGAGCTTCACCCGCTGGGCCTCGCCGCCCGAGAGGGTCGTCGACGCCTGGCCGAGCTGGATGTATCCCAGGCCGACCTCCTGCAGGCATTCGAGCATCCGGCGGATGCGCGGGTGGGCGTCGAAGTAGGCGACCGCGTCGTCGACGGTCATGTCGAGGACATCGGCGATCGTCTTGTGCTTGTACTTCACCTCAAGCGTCTCGCGGTTGTAGCGAGCTCCCTTGCAGGTGTCGCAGACCACGAAGACATCGGGCAGGAAGTGCATCTCGATCTTCCGCACGCCCTGTCCCTGGCAGGCCTCGCAGCGGCCTCCCTTCACATTGAAGCTGAACCGACCCGGCTCGTATCCGCGGATCTTCGACTCGCTGGTGAGGGCGAAGATCTTGCGGATCTCGTCGAAGATGCCGGTGTAGGTCGCGGGATTCGATCGCGGCGTGCGGCCGATGGGCGACTGATCGACATCGACGACGCGCTCGAAGCCCTTCAGGCCGGCGATCGATGTGTGGGCGCCGGCGACGATCCGCGCGTCGTGAATCTCGATGAGGGCGCTATGCAGGAGAATCTCGTTCACGAGCGTGGACTTGCCCGAACCCGAGACGCCCGTGACGCAGAGAAAGCCGTTCGCCGGGAAGGTCACATCGATCGACCTGAGATTGTTTTCGCGGGCACCGCGCACGGTGACGCCGCGGGCCGCGTCGACCTGCCGCCGTCGGGCGGGGACATCGATGCGCTTGCGGCCGCTGAGATACGCGCCGGTCAGTGAGGTCGGATGGGTGGCGATCTCGAGCGGGGTGCCGGCGGCGACGATCGTGCCGCCGTGGCGTCCGGGTCCGGGACCGACATCGACGATGAAGTCGCTCGCCCGAATCATGTCCTCGTCATGCTCGACGACGAGGACGCTGTTGCCGATGTCGGCGAGCCGGCGCAGGGTCGCGACCAGTCGGTCGTTGTCCCGCTGATGGAGTCCGATGGTCGGCTCGTCGAGGACATATGCGACGCCGACGAGGCCGGAGCCGACCTGCGTCGCGAGGCGAATCCGCTGGGCCTCGCCGCCCGAGAGGGTGGAGCTGGTGCGGTCGAGGGTGAGGTAGTCGAGTCCGACCGACGCGAGGAAGCCGAGACGGGCCTGGATCTCCTTCAGGATCGGCGCCGCGATCGAACGGTGCTCGGGCGAGAGGGCGAGCGAGGCGAAGAAGCCGATCGCCTTCTCGACATTCAGCCGACAGACTTCGGCGATGTTGAGGAAGAGCGAGCCCGAGCGGATGCGCACCGCGAGCGCCGCGGGCTTCAGGCGGGCGCCGTGGCAGCTCAGGCAGGGGGCGTCGCTCATGTAGGCGGTGAGCCGCTCCTTGACGATGTCGCTCTCGGTCTCGAGATAGCGCCGCTTGAGGCCGGGAAGGACGCCCTCCCAGGAGAACCCGAGCTTCGTCTCCTCCTCCGGCGTGAGACCCTGCATGAGCTGGCGCCGCGGCTTCGCCGGCTGCTTCGCGAACGGGACATCGAGATCGAGGCCAAGCTTCGTCGCCAGCTTGCGGAGCAGCCGCCCGTACCACATGTTCATCCGCGGTCCGTTCTTCCGCCACGGGTCGATCGCCTCGCCGAGCGGCTTGTCGGGATGGGGCACGACGAGCCGCTCGTCGAGCTCGCTCACGCGACCGAGTCCGGCGCAGGCCGGGCAGGCGCCGTGCGGCGAGTTGAAGCTGAAGAGCCGCGGCTCAAGCTCCTCGAGCGAGCACTCCGGATGGAGGGAGCAGGCGAAGCGCTCGCTGTAGCGTTCCTCGCGCCAGCTCTCTCCCTCCTCGATGAGGACGACGACATTGCCCTCCGCGAGCTTGAGCGCCGTCTCGACGCTTTCGGCGAGTCGCTGCCGACTCTCGGCGTCGATCTGCACGCGGTCGACGACGGCTTCGACATCGTGCATCTCGTAGCGGCCGAGCTTCAGGGGATTCTCGCCGCCGCTCTTGAGCGCCTCGCGCAGGTCGACGATCGTCCCGTTCACGCGGGCCCGCACGAAGCCCTGCTTCTGGATGAGTTCGAGCGCGTCGCGGTGGAACCCCTTCTTCGAGCGGACGACCGGCGCGCAGATCATCGCCCGCTTGCCGGCTCGCTGATCGACCAGCGTCTGCACGATCTGCGAGGCGCTCGCCGCGGTGATCGGAAGCCCGCAGAGTTCCCCCGGCTGCTTCCCCTTCGGCTCGCTCACATGCCAGCAGGTCGGCTGTCCGCAGCGGGCGAAAAGAAGACGCAGGTAGTCGTAGATCTCCGTCGTGGTCGCGACCGTCGAGCGCGGCGTGTGGCCGCCGGTGCGCTGTTCGATAGCGATCGTCGGCGGCAGGCCCTCGATCGCCTCGACATTCGGCTTCTCCATCTGGTCGAGGAACTGCCGGGCGTAGGCGGAGAGCGACTCCATGTACTTCCGCTGCCCCTCGGCGAAGATCGTGTCGAAGGCGAGCGAGCTCTTGCCCGAGCCCGAGACGCCAGTGATCACCACCAGCCGGTCGCGGGGGATGTCGATGCTGACATCCTTCAGGTTGTGCTCCTTCGCCCCGCGCACGCGGATGCAGTGGCGGGGATCAAGGGTGCTCGGTGAGGCGGAAGCTGGCTGCTGCGGAGGGCACATGCGTCGGGATGATACCGGGTGATAGGGATTTGTTCGGGAGCGGCGACGGCATGATCGCCCGGTCCTCCGCGCTGGCGCGGTCGCCGCCCTTCGTCGGTTCTCGCTCGTTCGTTGCAGCGTCGCAGCGAGCGGCGGCATGGTTTCTCGTTCGGCGAGGGGGGGAGTTCACCCACGAGAGGCCGGAATGTGCGTCTTTTCACGGTGTTCATCCGAATGAGTAGGGGTTCATTCGCATGTCGCCCGTCGCCGCCGCCAATCCTCCGTCACCCGCCCTCAGCTCGGGCGTCGCCGCGCCCGCCGATCTCGTGAGCCAGACCGTTGGGCAAGTCGCCGAGTGGTCCGTCCGCGGCAGCGAGGGCGAGACGGCCCCGGCCGCGACGCGGGTCAAACAGATGCACCCCGCGGACCTCGCCCTTCTGACGAACGCCGCCCGATCGATCCGCCTCCGCGGCCGCTGACCGAACGACCTGACGAACCATGACACAACCCGCTGCCTGAGCAGCGGGTCGTGCTGTTTCATGCGGATGGTCGTGTCGTGCGGGAGACCGAGGGGTCAGTTGATGCAGTCGACATCGACCGTCAGACGGAAGGCGCCGGTCGCTCCCTGGAAGCCGGAGACGCGGATGAAGAGAACTTCGCCGCCGTCGGCGTTCACCGTGACTTCCGACTTGCGGTTGAATCCGCCGAGCTGACAGCCGGGCTCGGGGCTGTCGTCGTTGCAGACGATCTGCTGGCCGCCGCAGCCGGTGTAGACGGCGAGCGTCGTATCGAAATCGGTCAGGCCGTCGCAGGTCGAGATCGTGACCGAGCCCTGGCAGGGCATCTCGAAGCGATACCACTCATCGATGGTGTCGCCCGCCGCGCAGCTCGAGAGATCGGCCTGCACCCATGTGTCGCCGGCGTTCGTGCCATCGACGATGACGAGATTCTGGCTCGGCAGCGGATGGGCGATGTCGCAGCGGTCGCCGCGCTTGATGGTCCGAAGGGTGAGGAAGCCGGGGCCTTCCGCGACATCGCCGTCGGAATACTTGTATCCGCCGACGCGAATCGCCATGCAGGCGCCGGCCGTCATCGGAAAATCGACGAAGCTATTGAATCCGCCGTTGGCGTCATCGCTGCAGGCGATGAGATAGGCGGTCGAGAAGATCGTCGCCGGGCACGCACATCCGCTCGGAGCGCTGTTGCCGTAGACGCCGAGGACCGTATCGAAACTCGAATCGTAGGTATGCACGATGAGCGCCCCGTCGTAGGGCATCGTGTAGCGATACCAGATGTCCTTGCCGATCGTGGCCCGGTCGCCGTCGCAGGAGGCGGGGAAGGCGCCGGGACTGTCGGTCGCGCTCGCGTTGCAGATCGGCTCCACGATGGTGCCGTCGCCGGCGAGGACGATCGCCTGCTGGCACCCGTCGTTGGGCGGCGGATCGCAGGGGCCCCACTCGCCAAGAAGAATCGCAAGGTCGGCGGCGTCGATCGAGCCGCTGGCGTCGAAATCGGCGAGGCCGGATCCGCCCCAGGCGCCGAGAAGAATCGCGAGGTCGGGGGCATCGGTCATGCCGTCGTTGTTGAGATCGGTCGCACAGGGGCATGGGCCGCTGGCGAGCACGGAAGGGGCGAGAAGCAGGATGGCCGCGCAGGCGCTGACGGAGGTGATCTTCATGGTGTGTCTCTCTGGAGTGGGACCGGAGACAAGCGCGAGGCGGGTTCGGATCACCCGACGAAATGCGTCGGGTGACGGCCGTCATTCGTGGGCGATGACCCGCAGGCGGCCGTCCTCGAGGGCACCGGTCGCGACGAACTGGCCGGAACCGCCCGGCCACCAGCGGGGGCGGGAGAACGGCTGTCCCGGCTGCTGGGCGAGGCGCTGGGCGGCCTCCGCACGAAAGGTGGCGACATCGGCGACGAGCCAGCCGAGGGCGAGCGTGACGGCGATCGCCACCCCGAGCGCCGCGAAGCGCAACGACTCCCGACGCCCGTGCGGCGTCAGCTTCGGCACGCGAAAGGGCTCGCCGCATTCCGGGCAGGGACCGTCGAACCGGTGCGGCGGCATCGCGTGACCGCAGCTCGGACAGCGATGATCAGCCCATCGCTGAAAGGCGTCGGCGTGCGCGAAGCGCCGGAGGACACCCGGTGGGGCGGCGACGCGATGGAGGGCCGCGTTCAGCGCAAGCAGCGACAGGGCGACGATGAGCATCGCCCCGGTTCCGCGCGAGAGGATTGCAACCGTCTCGGTGGTCGTCAGCACCAGGCAGAGGAAGGGCGATACGAGGACGCCGGAGGCGACGGCGAAGAGCACCTCCGCACGCGGCATGCCCGCCGAAGCGCGGGGTGCGCGATCAGTCATCATCCTTCGCCCGCTGCGCCGAGATCCACCGACGGTTCGCGACGAGGTAGACCATCGCGAGCACACCTGCGGCGATGAAGCCGACGATGCCGAGCGTCTGGAGTCCCGCCCGCTCCGGGGTGCCGCTGGCGTGGACGAGAATCGCCGAGCTGACGGTGAGGCCCGTCACCATCATCGCGAAGCCGATGTTGCGGCTGGCGTGCTCGATCGTCGTGGTGAGCCGCGTCAGTCCCTTGTGCTGCAGGTTGATCGCAAAATTGTTCTGTCGGGCCGCGCCGATGAGAAGCTTCAGCTCGCGCGGCAGGTCCTCGATGAGCGACGCGTACTGCCCGAGGTTTCGGAGCGCTCGATCGCGCACGGCGCGCCATCCGTAGCGGTCGCGCACCACGCGCTCGATCGAGGGGCGCATGTGGGCGACGAGGTCGAAGCTCGGGTCGATGCTGCGTCCGACGGCCTCGATCGTCGTGAGGGCCTTGATGAGGAGAACGAGTTCCGACGGGAAGCGCAGCGAGTGGGCCCGCATCGTCTCGAAGAGCGTGTTGAGGAGTCCCGGCAGGTCGAACTGATCGAAGCTCTGCGCTTCGAACGATCGCACCATGTCGGACATGTCCGCCCGGAAGGCGGCGTTGCCGAGCGTCGCGGGAGGCACATTCGCGAACGCCCCGCAGATCTCGATGACCCGTTCGACATCGGCCTCGGCGACGCCCTTCACGAGCTGGGCGAGCTGGTCCATCGTGCGCCGCTCGAGCCGACCGGTCATGCCGCAGTCGATGAAGCCGGCGACGACGCTCCCGTCCTCCTGGGGGAGCGCGAAGAGATTCCCCGGATGCGGATCGGCGTGAAACACGCCGATCTCGAGGCATTGTCTCGCCACCGCGTCAGCGCCGCGCGAGACGACCTGGCGGCGCTGTTCGGCGGTGAGATCGGCTGCCGTGAGTCGCGAGAGCAGGATGCCGGTGAACTCCTCGAGGGCGAGGACGCGCCGCGTCGTCGCGCTCCAGTGCACCTTGGGGAACCGCACCGACGGCTCGTCGGCGAAGGCGCGGCGGAGCGTCTCCGTGCTGCGGGCCTCATAGGTGAAATCGACCTCGCGCTTGAGCTCGCGGGCGAACTCGCGGACGACATCCGTGGGATGGAATCCGACATTCGTAAAATGATGTTCGACGAATCCGGCGAGCGTGCTGAGGATCTCGAGATCGGCCTGGGTGCGCTCCTCGGTGCCGGGACGGAGGACCTTCAGCACGACCGGCGTGCCCTCGGCGAGGACCGCGCGATGCACCTGGGCCATCGACGCCGCGGCGATCGGCGTCTCGTCGATCGAGGCGAAGAGCTCGCGCTCGCGGCCGTCGAACTCGGCGTGGAGGACCGCGCGAATCTCCTCGAAGGGGAGCTTCGGGCCCTCGGCCTGCAGTTTCTCGAACTCCCTCGCCCACTCCTCCGGCACGAGATCCTTGCGGCAGGAGAGCATCTGGCCGAGCTTCATGAAGGTCGGGCCGAGCTCCTCCAGCACCTTCCGCATGCGGGCCGGTCGGGAGAGATGCTCGGTCGGCTCGCGACTCGCCCCGACCAGCCCGAATCCGCGCTGGATGTGTCGATCGAGGCCGAGGTGGGTGACCACATCGGCGAAACCGTTCCGCACGAGCACATCGAGGATTTCCCCATAGCGCTTCACATGGCGGATGGTGCGGGCGGCGGTGGCGACGGGCATCACGATCAATCTATCACTCCCGCCCGCACGAGGCCGCGAACGGCTATCCTTGGAGACCATGGCTGAAGCCCGATCCGACAAGTCCGGGGCCCGCGAGAAGGCGATCGAGGTCGTCGAGCCCATCGGCAAGCGCGTGCTCATCCGCAAGGATGAGGACAAGAAGGTGACCAAGGGCGGCGTCCACCTGCCCGACAAGATCGAGATTCCGACCCTCACCGGCCGAGTCGTCGCGGTGAGCGCCGAGGTCGCCCGCAACGCGGACTATCCGATCCAGCAGTACGACCGCGTGCTCTTCAATCCGAAGCATGCGATCCCTGTCGATTTCGAGGGGGACAACCGGCTCTTCGTCGTTCCGATCGAGGACATCGTCGCGGTGTTCCGGAAGTCGTGAGCGCCGCGCCGCAGGATGCGCGACCCTGCCGGCCGGTCACGCGGCCCTTTCGAGCGCGGCTGCGCGTGCCCGGGTCGAAGAGCATCACGAATAGGCTCTATGTGCTCGCGGCGCTCGCCGAGGGCACCTCATGGGTGCGTCGCCCGCTCCGCGCGGATGACACCGATCGACTCCTCGTGGCCTTGAACCAACTCGGCGTTCCGACCGCGTGGGAGGGCGACGCGGTTCGCTTCACGGGGCAGGGGGGACGACTGCCGCGCGGCGGGTGCGTTGACCTCGGCGATGGCGGCACGCCCACCCGTTTCCTCCTCGCGCTCGCGACGCTTGCCGGCGAACCGGTCGTCATCGATGGCAGCGCTCGGATGCGCGAGCGGCCGATCGATGAGGGGGTCGCGCTCCTGCGCTTGCTCGGGGCGTCGATCCATGGGCGTCGTGACGATCCCTCCGGCGCGGAGCGATTGCCGGTGCGGGTCGAGCCGAGCGGGCCGCTGCGCGGCGGCACGATCACCGTGGGGCGCACGGCCTCGAGCCAGTTCCTCTCGGCGCTCCTCCTCATCGCGCCGACGATGCGCGAGGCGCTCACCATTCGCTACGCCACCACGCCGACGAGCGCGTCCTATCTCGACCTGACGATCGACGCGCTCCGCTCGGTCGGCGTGAGGCTCACCGTCGAGCGCGACGCGGCGCATGACCCGCTCCTCCATCGCGTGGAGCCTGGGCCGATTGCGGCATTCGATCGCGCCGTCGAGCCTGATGCGAGCAGCGTCGCCTACGCCGCCGTTGCGGCTGCGCTCGTCCCCGGCGCGGAGGTCATGCTTGAGGGGATTCCCGCTGCGAGCGTGCAGCCAGACTGCGCGCTGCTCGACGCCCTCGCCGCGATGGGCGCGGCGGTCGAGCGCTCCGCGGACGCGGTGATCGTCCGCGGTCGAGCGGGGCTGCGGCCGTTCACCGGCGATGCATCGCGCTTCCCCGACGCGGCGCTCGCCCTCGCCGCGGCCTGTGCCCGCGCGACGGGACCGAGCGTGATCACCGGGCTCGCAACGCTGCGGGTGAAGGAATCCGATCGGATCGGGGCCCTCGCGACGGAGCTCACCCGCATCGGCTGCCGCTGCGAGACGACCGACGACGCGCTCACCATCGATCCCGCCGGCGTTGACGGACGACCCGCACGGATCGAGACCTACCGCGACCACCGCATGGCGATGAGTTTCGCGGCCCTCAGCGCCGCGCTGCCCGGGCTCACCATCGTCGACCCGGGTTGCGTGGCGAAGAGCTATCCGGGGTTCTGGGAGGATTTCGAGCGGACGATTCGGTCGGCTCCAGATGGAGCTCCATTTGGGATTTCAGGTGGGAGCTTCGGTGGGGGTTCAGGTGGGGCCAGCGGGACCGACGCCGCACGCGGCCCGGAAGCCGATGGCGGTAGCATGTCCCCGTGACGACCCGCGTCCCTCCATTTTGGCACTTCGCCCGCCGCATGCTGCGCCATCGCGGGTTGGTCGTCGGGACGCTCCTCTTCTCGGGACTCTCCGCGGGCGGCCTCGCTGCGGGGCTCGTGAGCCTCGGCCCGATTCTGCGGCTCATCCTCGAACGCGGCGGGAACGGCTCGGGCGACGGCGCGAGCCCCGCGAATCTTCGCTCGATCAGCGAGAGCTGGGTGACCGAACATGCGGCCACGCTGGGGCCCTTCGCCGATCTCGTCCGTTCGCTCGCCGGACGACTGCCGACCGATTCCTACGACGGCATCCTCCTTCTGATGGGCGGCATCGCCCTCCTGACGGTCTTCGGCGCGACGGCGAATTTCCTCCACCAGTGGTGTTCGCTCACGCTCGTCACCCGCACGACGGCGGCCATTCGGCTGGAGGTCTTTCGCCATGCGCTGCACCTGCCGCTCGGCACCGTCATCCGTCGCGGACCGGCGGAACTCGTCTCGCGCGTCACGAAGGACACGACGGAGCTGCAGCGCGGATTTCTCGCCCTGACGAGCAAGGTGCTCGCCCAGCTCACGAAGGGATTCGCCGCATTTCTCGCCGCGGTCTGGTTCGACTGGAGACTGACCGTCGTCGCGATTCTGGTCGCACCGCCGCTGGCGATCGTGCTTCGGAAGTTCGGCAAGCGCATCCGGCGCGGTTCGCGCGGGGCGCTCCAGGCGCAGGAAGATCTCCTCCGCACGAGCAACGAAAGCCTCCAGGGGTTGCGGGCGGTGAAGACTTCGGGAGCGGAACGCCAAGCGCTGTCTCGGTTCGGTCGAGCCAACCGGAAGGCGATCCGCGACGAGCTCGTCGTGCGAACCGCGCGGGCCGTTTCCGGGCCGCTGGTCGAGACGCTGGCGGTCTTCGCGATCCTCCTGCTCGCGACGATCGCCGCGAAGCAGATTCTCGACGGCACGATGGCGTTCGAGCGCTTCCTGCTCGCCCTCGGCGCGCTGGGCATCGCCGGTGGATCCTTCAAGCCGCTCACCGGACTCATCAACGATGTGCAGGCCGCGTCGGCGCCCGCGGAGCGGCTCGTCGAGATCACCGACATGCCCGTCGAGGGGCGGCGCGAGCGATCGCTTCCGGCATTCCCTCGCCATCGCACGGCGCTCGCCTTCGAAGGGGTCTCCTTTCGATATGCAGCCGATGGCCCGGCGATCCTGCGCGATGTCACGCTCGCGATTCGGCATGGCGAGACCGTCGCCATCGTCGGTCCGAACGGCTGCGGTAAGACGACGCTGCTCTCCCTCGTGCCGCGCCTCGCCGATCCGAGCGAGGGACGCGTCCTCCTCGATGGGGTTGACCTCCGGGCTGGGACGCTCCGTTCCCTGCGGGCCCAGATCGGCGTTGTCACCCAAGAGGCGGTACTCGTGGCGGACACCATCGCCGAGAACATTCGCTTCGGTCTCACCGGCGTGACGCGGGCGGCGATCGAGGACGCCGCGCGACGCGCCCACGCCGACGCCTTCATCCGGGCGACGCCCAAGGGCTATGAGACGCCGGTATCGGAGATGGGGGCGTCGCTCTCCGGCGGTCAGCGGCAGCGGATCGCGATCGCCCGAGCGATCCTGCGCGATCCGGCGATCCTCATCATGGACGAGGCGACGAGCCAGGTCGATGCGGAGAGCGAAGAGGAGATCAACCGGGCGATCCGCGCGTTCTCGACGGGGCGCACGGTGCTCGTCATCGCCCATCGCCTCTCGACGGTCCTGAGCGCTCACCGCATCGTCGTGATGGATGGCGGACGCATCGTCGATGCCGGCCGCCACGCCGAGCTCTTCGAGCGCTGCGAGACCTATCGCCGCCTTGCCCGCACCCAACTCGTCGGCGAGATGACCGCGGGCGCCGATGGGGAGCGAGTCTCCGGCGCGGAGGGAAGTCCGGCATGATCGAGACGCTGCTCGTTCTCACCCTGCTCGCCGCGGCGGGCGTCGTCGCGCTCCTCGTCCTGCTCCTCGCGCGCCTGCGCGCGGCCGACGCGATGGCGACGAGCCGCGCTGAGCTTCATCACGCCGCGCTTCTCGACGGCCAGCGGGCGGCGAGCGACGCGCTGCGGGGCGAACTCCAGCGCATCGAGCAGTCCGCCCGCGCCGATGCGGCCGCGCAGCGTCAGGAGCTTCAGGCGCAGCTCGCGCAGCAGCGCAGCGATCTCGCCCAACAGCGCACCGACCTCGCCCAGCAGCGGCGGGAGCTTGACGAGCGCATCGCCCAGTTCGAGGCCCGCCTTGCCGAGCAGGTCGGGCGCCTCACGACCGCGACCGCGCAGGCGAGCGCGGCGCAGGCGAGTGAACTCGGCCGCGTGCAGACGCTTCTCGGTGAGGAACTCACCCGCACCCGCACCGAGATCGCCGGCGCGGTCGGAACGCTCCAACGCGAGAATCTGGCGATCCTCGGATCGATCGGCGAGCGCGTCGCGACGCAGCTCGCCCACCAGACCCGCGAGTCGGGCGAGAGCATCGAACGGTTGCGCACCACCGTCGAGGTGAAGCTCGCGAGCATTCAGGCTGCCGCCGACGCGAAGCTCGAGGAAATGCGGGTCACCGTCGATGAGAAGCTCTCGAACACGCTGACGGCCCGGCTCGGCGAGAGCTTCCGACTCGTGAGCGACCGGCTCGAGGCGGTCCAGAGCGGCTTCGGCGAGATGCGCTCGCTCGCCGGCAATGTGACCGACCTCCGCCGGATCATGACGAATGTGAAGACCCGCGGCGTGTGGGGCGAGGTGCAGCTCGCGAATCTCCTCGGCCAGCTCTTCACCGAGGCCCAGTACGAGCGGAACTACCGTCCGCGCCCGCGGAGTCAGGAGAGCGTCGAGTTCGCGCTGCGGCTCCCCGGGCCCGACGCCGACTCCGGTCCCGTCTATCTGCCGGTCGATTCGAAGTTTCCGATCGAGGATTACCAGCGTCTCGTCGAGGCCTCGGAGGCCGGCGATGTCGAGGGGGTGCGCGCTGCGACGCGGGCCCTCGAGGTCCGCATCGAGGGATGCGCCCGGGACATTCGCGACAAGTATGTCCATCCGCCGGCGACGACCAACTTCGCGGTGCTCTTCCTGCCGACCGAGGCCCTCTATGCCGAGGTCGCGAAGATGCCCGGCCTCATCGAGCGGCTGCAGCGCGACTGTCGCGTGACGGTGACGGGTCCGACGACCTTCTCCGCGTTTGCGATGTCGCTCCTCATGGGCTTCAGCACGCTCGCGATCCAGCGCCGATCCGCAGACATCGCCAAGCTGCTCGGCGCGGTGAAGACGGACTTCGGCAAGTTCGGCGAACTCCTCGTGAAGGTCGAGTCGAAGCTCGACGACGCGAAGGATTCGATCGAGAAGGCCCGCGGCCGATCGGATCAGATCGTGCGCAAGCTGGCCCGCGTGGACGAACTCCCCGCCGACGAGGCCCGCCTGCTCCTGCCCGAACCGGGCGCCGACCCCGACAGCCCTGCACTCCCGGCGTAGCCGAGTCGAGAACCGCAGGATTCTGCATAAATCACCCAGAGAACCACAGAGGCACAGAGGGCACAGAGGGTGCACAGAGAAGGCAATGAGAGGATGGAAACAGGCGCAGACAATCGTCGGCCCACGATGGCGTTGACTTGGGGCGAGTCTTCCCACCGTGCCCAGCGATTGCGCTTCGCGAGTCCCTCTAGAAACGGCCATCTGCATCAGCGCGCGCAACCGGCCTCATCGTTTGCCTTCTCTGTGCACCCTCTGTGCCCTCTGTGCCTCTGTGGTTCTCTGGACGAACGGCGCAGATTGCTGTGGTTCTCTCGCGCGAAGCGTCACCGCAAGTAGGCCATCGTCGCCAGCGCGATGCCGAGCGCCGCGAAGCCGAAGGCCAGCATGGCGAGGTACCAGGTTGCGAGGTCGCGCTTCTCCTGCGGGCGGTCGAGCAGTTCCTCGACGAGCGTCTCGGTGCGGGTCGTCGCGACGGAGAGGCGATCGACGGCCGCGCGCAGCGATTCGACCTGCTCCTGGAGGGCGACGGAGTCACGGCGCGTTGCGGGGAGCGCCTGGGCGTCCTCGGCCGACCCATCCTCGGCGGTCGCACCATCGCGTCCCGATCGGTGCGGCATGAGGTTCGTCTGGAGCATGCCCAAGGCGTCGGACTGGGTCCGCGTCTGCTCCATCAGTTCGTCGAGACGATCATCGACCTCGCGAATGCGGTCGCTCGCCTGACGAAGGGTGACGGAGAGGCCCTGAACGAACTCGTCCAGTTCGCGCCGGAGGAGCGGGAAGTGTTCCGAGACGCGGGCGAGCGGCACGATCGCATCGGCGATCTTGTCTTGGGCGCGCCGGGTGTCCTGCCGCACCTGCCGGATCTCCTCCGCGAGTTCCTCCAGCCGACGCCGGTTCGACCCGGGGGCGGAGGGGAGATAGCGGGCGAGCGAGGTGAAGAGCGACATCGCGGGGAGAGTGTATCCGTCGGGAAGAGGGGAGAGCGGGGGAGCGTCGGTGGTTCCCGCGTTTCAAGCCCGCGAGAGGGAGGTCGCGCAGCGTTACCGGTAGCATGCAACGCGTCGTGCGACCCCTCTTCCCTGAGCGTCTGCAGATCCGTCGGGCCACCGCGGCTCGTTGCGCGCACCGCGCCGTCGTTTCGGTCGCCTCGGTCGTCGCGCTGGCCGCGCTGGCCGCACTGGTCGGTTGCGGTGGGGCGGGCACGGGGAGTCCCGACGCGAACGGCAACCCCGCAGCGCCGACGCAGGCGCAGGCGGAGGGAGCCCCGCTCGCGGGGGAGCGATCGGGGCCGGTTCGTGCGATCGACGACCTCCGCATCGTCTCCCTCAGTCCGGCGCTGTCGCAGGTGCTCCTCGATCTTGGGCTTGGCGATCGGATCGTCGGTCGAACACCCTTCTGTGACGCGCTGCCCGATGCGATCCCCATCGTCGGCTCGCTGCTCGATGTCGATTACGAGCGGCTGCTGACCATCGCGCCGACCCATCTCGTCGTGCAGCCCGCGGCGAGCGGCACCGATCCCGAACTCGAGCGGCTCGCCGTCGCCAACGGCTGGATCCTCATCGAGCAAGGGCTCGATCGGCTGGAGGATGTCGCGGTCTTCGTCGACGCGCTGCCGGCTGGACTCCAGATCGACGCCGCCGACGGGAGTGAGGCGGCCGAGGCGCTCGCAGCCTTGGGCGAACGGGCTCGGACGGCTGCCGCTCGGCTCCGTGCGCTCATCGTCCCGGCCGATGCCGCGGCGGGCCCCGCACCGGTGCGCACGCTCCTCCTCGTTGGCACCGACCCGCCGACCGCCGCTGGGCGGGCGACATTCGTCGATGAGATGCTCGTCGCCGCCGGAGGCGTCAACGCGGTCGAGGCGGAGGGCTACCCCGAACTCACGCTCGAAGACATCGTCGGACTCGATCCGGAACGGATCCTCGTCCTGCGCGAAGTGCCGCCTGGGCCGAGCGAGGCGGATCTTGTCTTGGCGCCGCTTCGCTCGACGGTGACCCGGGCCGCGCGGATCGGTGCGGTGCGATTCTTCGTCGATGCCTCGGTGATGCTCCCGTCCACCCAAGCTCCGGCCGTCGTCGAGCGGCTCCGCGATGCGCTCCGGGAGATGGGCGTCGCGACGGAAGCCGTGGGTGGGCGATGAACAGGCGGGCGATCGGACTGCTGGTCCTGCTCGCGGCGTTCAGCGCTGCGCTCGTCCTGCGGTATCTCGCGGGTAGCAGCGGCTTCGGCGCGCCGCACGCCGCGGTCGAGCGCTATCGGCTGGACAGCGGACTCGCCGCGACGGCGGCAGGCGTCGCCCTGGCGATGGCCGGTCTCTTTCTGCAGGTGCTGTTGCGCAATCCGCTCGCCTCGCCATTCGTCTTGGGACTCTCGAGTGGAGCCGGCTTCGGCTACATGTTCGCCCTGTACCTCGGTTGGCTCGGTTGGCTTGGCTGGCTCGAGGGCGGTGCGGGCGCGGGCTCCCCGCTCGCGACCGTCAGCGCCGCCGCCGCGGGGATCGGGCTGACGACACCGGTCCTCTTCGCCATGCTCGGGGCGTTCCTCACCCTCGCGATCGTCTGGCGCATCGGCGTGCGACGCGGCGCGGTCGATCCGCTCGCCCTCGTGCTCGCGGGGGTCATCGTCGGTTCGATTTTTTCCGCGGGCAGTGCGGCCCTCCAGTCGCTCGTGCCGGCCGGACTGCGGGGCGATTTCGTCCTGTGGATGATGGGTCGCATTCCGGAAGCGCCGCCGCAGCGACTCCTGCTGATCGTGAGTGCGATGGCGGTCACCGGTGCCGGCCTCGGCATCGCGCTCGGACGCTCGCTCGACGCTGCGTGTCTTTCGGACGATGAGGCGCGCAGCGTCGGTGTCCCGCTCGGCGGCTTGCGCGTCACGCTCTTCCTCGCTGCCGGCATCCTCACCGCGGCGACCGTGGCCCTCACCGGCCCGATCGCGTTCATCGGTCTCGTCGCCCCGCACGCGGCGCGACTCCTCGTCGGCCCGCGGCATGCGACGCTGGCCCTCGGAGCCTCGCTCGCCGGCGCTGCGCTGCTACTCACCGCCGATGCGGCCCGACACCTGCTCGAGATCGGTGGCGGGCGGCTGCCGGTCGGCGTCTTGACGGCGGTCATCGGCGGTCCGGTCTTCCTCCTTCTGCTCCGCCGCGCGCCGATCCTTCGTCAGCAGGGTGGTGGCGGGTGATTGCGGCGCGCGGGATCTCGATTCGGCTCGGTGCCCAGCAGGCCCTGACCGGCGTGAGCGTCTCGCTCGCCCGGGGTCGCAGCGTCGCGATCGTCGGCCGCAATGCGGCGGGCAAGACGACGCTCCTCCGCGCCCTGGCGGGGGTGCTGCCTCCCGATGAGGGTGAGGTCCTCTGGGAGGGGCGGGCACCGATGCGTTGGAGTGCCCGCGACCGGGCCCGACGGGTCGCGTATGTGGCCCAGCGGTCGTCGCTCAGCGAGCGTTTCAGCGTGCGCGAGACGGTGGAGCTCGGGCGCTATGCGCTCGCCTCGTCGCCGCGCCGCGTGACCGATGCGCTTGCCGCATTCGGACTCGAAGGGCTTGGCCAGCGGGCGTACCACGATCTCTCGGTCGGCCAGCAGCAGCGGGTGGCGCTCGCCCGGGCCTGGGCCCAACTCGACCCCGATGGCGTGTTCCTGCTCGACGAGCCCTTCGCGGCGATGGACCTTGCGGAGACCGATCGCACCCTGCGGCTCCTCGACGCCCATCGGGGGCGGGGCGGTTCGGCGGTGATCGTCGTCCACGATCTCACGCTCGCCGCCCGCATCGCCGACGACGCGTGGCTGCTCGACGGGGGGCGACTCGTGGCGGCCGGAACCACGGGCGAACTCCTTGTCCCCGAGCGACTGACCCTCCACTTCGGCGTGCCGTTCGAGCGCGACGCCCGAGGCTGTCCGGTGCCGATGCTCGGGAGCGCGTCGGGGCAGGGAGCTGCCGAACGCGCCGAAATGCGGCCGCCACGCGATGCGTGAGGCGGGCGGTGCGGCTATCGTGAGGACGGACCAACGCCTTCCGCGCCGGCTCGACGCCAGCGCCGGCTGGCCCGCCTCTCGCGCACCCGTTGGCTGGAGCGCTTCGCCGTGAAGTTCGAACTCATCCTCGGCATCCTCTTCCTCCTCTCGCAGGCGATCGCGGCGATCTACGCGAAGAAGAAGCAGCTTGAGAAGCAACGGCGTCTCGAGGAAATGAAATGGCAGCGAAACGGCGACGGCACCGCGGTCGAGACGCCGGATGCTGAGGACAGCGACCTCTACGACCTCCTCGAGGATGACGACGACGAGGAGGAGGAACGGGAAGAGGCCCGTCGCCGCGAGCGAGCCGCGCAACCGCCGCCGCCCGTGCCGACGCAGCAGCCTCAGACGGCGTCGACATCCACGGGCGTGCGTTTCCCGAATCAGGTGCCCGGGCAAGGAGGGGGAATGGGACCGGGTGGCGGAACCCCGCCCGTCTCGTTCCCGATTCCGATTCCCCTTCCCATTCCGATGCCGAGGCCGGTCCCGGCGCCGCCCACCGGCCAACCCGGTGGCCCGCCGCTCGGGCCCGGCGCAGGTCCGGGTCGCGGTCAGCGTCGTGGCGATGTCGCCGACCGGCAGCCGCGGGCCCAGCGAAGCGGCTTCATGGAAGCGCGTTCGAAGCGAGGGCCGAGCGAGCGCGACCGGCTGAAGGCCCAGCGCATCGCCGAGCGGGCTGCGAGTCGCGCCGCACGGGCCCGGGCGCGTCAGGCCCGAGGCGATCGTGGAAGCGTCGCGGCGAAGACCGCGCAGGCCACCCGCAAGGCGCTCCAGGCCGCTGCGGCGGAAGCCCATCGACGCGACGAGCTGCGCACCGGGCACGCCTCGGAAGTCGCCCACGCTGCGGCGCTCGGCGTCTCGACGGCGGCGGCGGTGCGGAAGACGCTCGGAGATCCGCAGTCGGTGCGGGTCGCCTTCGTCACCGCCGAGATCCTGCGTCCGCCGCACGCCGGTTGATGGCCAACGGTGGCGCCGCACCGGACCGACGGACGCCAGCGTGGACCGGCACGGGCCGTCAGGCCGAGCCCGCGATGCCCGCGTGAGGCGGATGCGGCGCATGCGGCGATCGGACCCAATGCTCGCGCGCTGCGAGCTTCGCGTCGGCGCTCGGCGCACTTCCCGAGCCGGGCGGCGCACCGCGCGTCGAACCCTGATCGTCGGCGACGCGCAGGCTGCGGTACTTCTCGCCGCGCGGCTGGCGCGACGGCACGCTCACGAGCCGATCCTCATGCGGCAGATAGGCGGTGAGGGCATTGCCGTAGGCGCAGCCGGTATCGATGTTGACGACCATCGGCGTGCCGTCGCGACGGCGGAGGACCATCGGTGCCCGCAGCGGCTTGTGGCCGACGATGATCAGGCCATCCTCGCCGCGGTAGCGCTCCCACCAGTGCTCCTCCTGCTCGCTCTCGGCCTTGATGTGAATCTTGAGCTGGTCGGGCGTTCGGGCGAGACCGAGTCGCGGTTCGATGCCGCCGTGCACCGCCGTCCAGCGCAGCGGCTCGCGCACCGAGGGCGGACGGAGCGATGCGACCGGCGGGAGGAGGCCCTGCACGATGATCGTCTCGTTGCATTCGACGAGCAGTTCGGTCGCCTCGGCGATCATGCGCCGCTTCGCGAGGGCATGCCAGGTCTCGCGTTCGGTGCGCGACAGGCGGTTCGGATCGAGGCCCGCCTCGACCTGGACCAGGGCGAGCAGCATGCGCTGGTCGTGGTTGCCGCAGATCATCGAGATCCGCTGACCGCGGGCCCGACGCTGGCGCAGTTCGGCGACCACGACATGCGGGGCGGGGCCTTTCGTGAGCAGGTCGCCGATGAGCACGATCCAAGGCTGCCCGAGGGCGCGATCGAGATCGTGCAGGAGCTCGCGCAGCTCGTCGCCGCAGCCGTGCACATCGCCGACGATCACCGGCTGCGTCGCGTCGCGTCCGCCGCTTCCCGGCCCTGCGCCCACCGACTGGGGGCGTGGCGGCGATTGATCAGGCTGTCGAACCGTCGGTTCGCTCATCATCGACTCGATCCATCGTCCGTGAGGTCGCGCTCGAAGACCGTCCCGTCACATGTGCTTCGCATGCTACCCCGAGCCTCGTTCGCCATTGTCAGCGTCTCGTGAAGCCCGCTCGGGTAGCATGATCCGTCCGGACCGCCCAATGCCCATCCGCGTCCTGCCTCCGCTCCTCGTCAACCAGATCGCCGCCGGCGAGGTCGTCGAGCGGCCGGCGAGCGTCGTCAAGGAACTCGTCGAGAACGCCCTCGACGCGGGAGCGACCCGGATCGAGGTCGCGATCGAGGGTGGTGGGCGGGATCTCATCCGCGTCACGGACGATGGCGGCGGCATTCCCGCCGACGAGCTGCCGCTGGCGATCGCCCCGCACGCAACGAGCAAGATCAGCGCGCCCGAGGATCTGGTCGCCATCGGCACGATGGGATTTCGCGGCGAGGCCCTCGCCTCGATCAGCTCCGTCGCCCGGGTGTCGATCCTGTCGCGAACCCGGGACGCCGCCGCCGGCGCGGAACTCCTCGTCGAGGGCGAACGCGTCGAGGGCCCGCGCCCCGCTGCGGCTCCTCCCGGAACGACGGTCACCGTCCGCACGCTCTTCTTCAACACGCCCGCCAGGCGGAAGTTTCTCAAGAGCGAGGCGACCGAGGCGGGTCGGATCGTCGATGTCGTCGAGCATCTCGCGCTCTCGCATCCGCAGGTCGCGTTCCTCCTCCGCAGCGCCGACCGCGGCGGCGTGCAGCGAACGCTCCTCGATCTGCCGGCGACGCTCGATCCGAAGCGTCGATCGCTCGATGTGGTCGGCCGCGAGCTCGAGGAGAAGCTCCTGACCGCCGATACGACCGACGGGGGCATCACCGTCTGGGGGCTCGTCGGACATCCGGAACTCGCCAAGCCGAACGCTCGCCATGTGCGGGTCTATCTCAACGGTCGTCCGATCGCGGATCGGGCGATTCTCCATGCGGCCCGCGAGGCCTACCGCGGACTGATCGAGCCGAGTCGATCGCCGCTCGCGGTGCTGTTCCTCGCGATGGATCCGCGCGAGGTCGATGTGAATGTCCACCCCGCGAAGACCGAGGTGCGCTTCCGCCAGCCGTCGCAGGTCCATCAGGCGGTCCTGCGCAGCGTGCGACGGGCGCTCCGCGCCGCGGATCTCGTGCCATCCTTCGAGATCGACGCTCCCGCGCCGCACGCGGGGAGCGGGGGGCTTGCCTTCGTCGAGGGGAAGCCGAGTGCGCTCCTCGCCGCACCGGAGCGGGCGGCGTTCGCACCGGGCGGATTCGGCGGCGAGCGCCGACCGGAGCCGATCCGCTACGACGCGGCGCGGGCTGCGCTCGGGCCGCTGCCGCCGCTCTCGGCGCCTGCCGAAGCCGACGCCCGGTCCATCCCGACGCCGGTGCGGGCGGTCGAGATCCTCCAGGTGCACAAGTCCTTCGTGGTCACGCAGGACGAGCAGGGGATCCTTATCGTGGACCAGCACGCCCTCCACGAGCGGGTCATGTTCGAGCGACTCCTCGAGCGGGTCGCGGCCGGTCCGCTCGAGCGTCAGGCGCTGCTCCTCCCCACGATCCTCGAGGTCGGGGGATCGGAGATCGAGACCCTCGACGACCTCGCGCCCCTCTGTGAGCGCATCGGTCTCGAACTGCGTCAGGCCGGTCCCCGCTCGATCGCGGTGCATGCCTTCCCGAGCTTTCTCATCGAGCGGGGCGTCGAGGTCGAGCCCTTCGTGCGTGACCTGCTCGCTCGGGCCATCGAGGACGGCACGCGCTTCGACGCCGAGGCGGCGTTGGCGGAGACGCTCGACATGATGGCGTGCAAGGCGGCGATCAAGGCCGGCGACGCGCTGACGCTCGAGGAGTTGCGCGATCTCCTCGCCCTCCGCGAGCGCATCGAGCGATCGACGAACTGCCCGCACGGGCGACCGACGAGCCTGCGGATCACGATCCGCGATCTCGAGCGGCAGTTCGGCCGCGGCTGATCGGCCTCATCGCATCCGCGACGGTCAGGCGGTACCGCTCGTGCGCCTGTTCGCTGCGCCGGAGGCGTCGCGCACCTCGCGCTCGACATCGGCTTCGGTCAGCATCTCGTCGAAGACGGTCTGGCCGGTGCACAGCATGACCTTGATGTACGGCACGCAGAGCCCGCAGCCCATGCCGCAGTTGGTCTCGCGCGAGATACCCTTGAAGTCGAGCTTCTTCCGCTCCGCCAAGGACCGCATCTCGGCAAAGGTGCAGTCGACGCAGACGCAGCGATCGATGTGAAGCATGAGGATGATCTCGCTCGGCGCTTGCGATCGCGCCGTGAAGGGAATCCCGTCCGGATCGACGGACCCGCTCAGCGCGGGTCATACAACGCATCATCGTCCGACAGGAACCCATTGTGCGGCGCACCCATCACCTGCTCAAGCAGCTCGGGCGACGCGTGCGCACCTTCGCAACATCGGTCATGCGGACGCACATGTCCATCAAGAAAGACGACATGAGCGCAGCCGCGATGGCGAAACGCCTGACCGCCGGCGTAGACAATCCCGAGATCCTGCTCCACATCTGCGGAAGGCGCCCGCATGAAACGATTCGCGCCGCCCTTCCAGCCGGCGTCGCCGAAGAGCGCCGTCGAGTCGGTGCGACGGTGCGACGCGGTCGGCACGCCGAGTCGTGCGTTCGCCCAACCGTGTCTCCAGCGACCATCGACTCCGAGTTCAGGAAATCGTCCTTCCGCTCCGATGTAGGTCGTGTTGTAGTTGTAGCCCGCGAAGGGCTCTGCGCCGTTCGGCGTCTCGGGGCCCTCGAAGCTCGGGCAGCGGAAGATCTCTTCCGGCGCGGTGGGCGGCGCGTCGGTGTAGGCCCAGATCGGTCCGGGGCGCATCGAGCCGTCGGCGCGGACCTCGACATCCCACATCTGCGTGCGCAGTCCCTCGTCGGACATCGTGTAGAGAATCGCGGCGGGCATCGCGTCGCGATTCGACGATCCGTACATCAGCGCCGCTGCGCCCATCTGCCGAAGGTTCGAGGAGCAGCGCGCCCCTCTGGCGCTCTCGCGGACGGTCTGGAGCCCCGGGAGCGCGAGGGCCATGAGGATCGCCACGATGGCCGTGGTCACGATGACCTCGACGAGCGTGAGACCGGCGCGACGACGAACCCTGCCCGGGCCGCTCACTGCCACGCTCCCAGGAGGATCGCGAGGTCGCCGGCGTCGACATCGCCGTCGAGATCGAGATCGGCGGCGCCGCCGGTCGGACCCCAGGCACCGAGCAGGATCGCGAGGTCACTCGCGCTCACGCTGCCGTCGCCGTCGAGATCGGATGGCTCGGCCGCCGGCGCGACATCGGCGATCGCGTCGATCTCCGGGGAGATGCCGAACATCGTCGGGCCGGTGATGCGGACGAAGCGCACGCCACGGATGCCCACGGCCTGGAGGTCGATGCCAACGCCGCCTCCCGAGCCGTCGTAGGCGTCCATGAGCGAGGCCCAGTCCATGCCGACCATCGCCGGGCCGAGTGCCGGATCGACCGGCCGGGTGAAGTCGGTCGGCACCGCTCCGGGCGCGGTCGCGTAGGGACCGACATCGCGGTACCCAAGGGTCGGGAAGGGGCCGTCGGCGGCGACTCCCGGAATGGTGATCCACTGCACGCCGTCGGCGCTGACGGCGATCGTGCCGCCCTCCGAGAAGAAGCCGCCGACCACGCCCGCCGGCGGTGCCTGATCGGGACAGAACGCGTTGCCGAAAATCAGCAGATCGACGCCGAAGGGATTCCGCGGGTCGTCGAGCACATCATGGTCGAAGGCCAGCGTGAGCGAGCCTCCCATGCCGATCGAGACGATCTCGCTCGAGAGAAACGCGGGCTGGAAGGGCGTGACCGCCTGGGGCGCGAATCCATCGCCGGTGAAGCGCTCGGGCGAGCCGAGCGCGACCGCGGGGTTCGTGTATCCCGCCGCAGCGCCGACGCCGGGCACATAGCCGACGACCGCTGTGGCGAAGGGCGATTCTGCGAGCGTCGCCTGCGCGAGCAGGACGGCGGCGGTGCAGGCGATGAACGACGCCATGGGCGTCGCACGACGGAGCGTGCGCATGCCCTGGGGCATGCGCGGAAGACCTGAAGCCACGGAGAGACCTTTCTCGACGACGGATTCGCGCCGGCGTCGGTCGCGGCCAGCCCTTGGGAGCTCCTGTCGGTCGCCGCGCGCCGGGCCCGCGCGGGGCGCGGACGGCAGGGGGCGAAACGGGTTGAGAGCGGTGGGCGGGTCGCGGTGCGAAACCGAGGAAGGTCTTCCGGCTCCGGGTCTGTCGGGTCCGCCTTCCCGGATCGGCCGCGGCGCCGGTGAGGCGGACGGAGGCGATCCAGTGGCTTGCCCATGCGGCGTCGGGCATTCGACGCCTCGGGCGGGGGACCTGGCATGCGAGCACGCTCGCACCCGTTACGGCGGCGCGTCCGCGGCGGATTTGCACCGCCTTCCCTTGCCGCGCGTCATGGGTGTGACGCGCGACATCGACGACATCCGGTCGTCGAGCGCCTCGGTTGTGGGGCGGAGTATACGGGACGCGCGCGACGGCGAGGTGGGCGTCTTCCTCTGGCGTCGGGAGAACGCCGTGATGCGCATGGAAGCCCGCGAAGAGGTCGATCGAGCGTTGACACTCTCCGCGAGCGTCCCGTACATTCCGGACTTCCCGCGCGATGACCGTGCGGGGCTCCGAACGCGGCGGTGGCGCCGCCCGAAGGTGACGAGCGGTGCGCGGGCAAGGTGCCCCGGCCGCGAGGCCTTTCCGGGTTTCCGCCGCTCGCCGGAGCTTGACCTTCGACTTGACGATTCCTTTGCGGAGCCCTTACCGATGCGACCCTTTGTGCGCGTTCGTGCCGTTCTCACCGCAGCGACGCTTTGTGCGACGCTGACCGCGACGACGGCGGCGACCGCGGGACCGGCGAGCGCGAGCGTGCGCCAGGACGGCGCGAGCGCCACCGGCGACCTCGCTTCGAAGCTCACCGGCGTCAAGCAGTTCCTGCACTACATCAACATCGCCAAGCCCGACGCCGCGGCGTCCCAGGCCCAGGCGCTCCTGGACGGCGGTCTGACCGCCGCCGAGCTCGCCACGATCGTCGATGAGAACGAACTCGCGGCGCGGTTCGACGAGGTGATGGTCCGTGGTCGCGGCATGCAGGGCGTCTCCGACCTCGCCATCCGCTTCGAGCAGTTGCTTCGCGACGGCCGGCTCGAGTTGGCTCGCCAGCCCGCCCGCATCGAAGACGCGATCAGCAAGCTCACCGGCACGCTGCGTCAGCAGATGTTCGCCAAGGAGCGGCTCGCCGCCGCCGGCGAGTACGCGATGCCGCAGCTCCTCAAGGTCGTGACCAGCGGCAAGGACGCCGGGCTTGAGCTCGCCGCCACCAGCGTCATCGAGTCGATGCGCCGGTACGCGGTCATGCCGCTCTGTGCGGCGCTTCCGAAGCTCGATCCGGTGAACCAGCGGAAGGTCTGCGACATGCTCGGCCAGATCGGCTATCCCGCCGCGCTGCCCTACCTGCTCGAGCTCGCGAGCGCGGACGGCACCGCCGCCGACGCGAAGGCTGCCGCCGAGCGTGCGGCCAAGCGCATCGGGGCGAGCTCGATGGACGCCGGGATGCAGTTCACCGAACTCTCCCGTCGCTTCTTCGAGGGCGATGAGAGCCTCGTCAGCTATCCGACCGAGGCGACGAACAATGTGTGGAGCTACGACACCTTCGGCGGCCTTATGCCGACCCCGGTGCCGACCGAGATCTACACCGAAGTCATGGCGATGTTCACCGCGAAGCGGGCGCTGACCCTCAATCCGGGCAACGCCACGGCCCTCGCCCTGCACATCGCCTCGGATCTCCGGCGCGAGAACCGGCTTCCGGACGGCGCGACCGATCCGATCTTCGGCTCGTCGAACTACAGCCCCGCCTTCTTCGCGATGGCCGCCGGCCCCTCGATCGATTCCGCGGTCCTCGGCCTGGCGATCGATCGTCGCGACACGGAGCTCGTCCGCGACGCGATCGCCGCGATGTCCCAGACCGCCGGCGCGAAGTCGCTCATCGGTGGCGGGCCGCGTCAGCCGCTCCTCGAGTGCCTCCGCTATCCCGAGAAGCGCGTCCAGTACGACGCGGCGCTCGCGATCGGCAACGCCCTCCCCGAGCAGACCTTTGCCGGTGACTTCTCGGTGGTCTCGATCCTCGCCTCGGCGGTCCGCGACGCGGGCACCGTCGTCGGCGGCGTCGTCTCGGCCACGGAAGAGGATCGCCGTCAGTTCTCCGGCAAGCTCGCCGGCATGGGCTTCACCATGCTGAGCGGCGCTGGCTCCTTCGGCGACTTCGAGCCGGAGGTCAATGGCTCGATCGGTCTCGATCTCCTCGTCGTCGCAGGCAATCTCCAGGCCGTGAAGGAAGGGATCGCCGCAGCCCGGATCGCCCCCTCGACCGCGGCCGTGCCGATTCTCGCGATCGTGTCGGAATCGGACTCGTCCGCAGCGACCACCGCCTTCGACCGCGATCGCGGCGTCATCGTCTGGCCGGCGAACGGCAGCGAGGAGAGCTTCGCTCGGGCGGTCGACACCGTCTTCGAGCGGCAGGCTGGTGGCCGCATCGGCGAGGAGGAGGCGCTCGAGTACACCGTGCGTAGCCTCGAGACCCTCCGCGGCATCGCCATCTCCCGCAGCGGCGTCTTCACCCTGAAGGATGCGGAGGCTCCGCTGCTCGAAGCCCTCGCGAAGCGCGACGGCGGTCTGCGGCTCATGGTCGCCGATGTCGTTGCCCTGCTCCCGGGTGCCCAGTCGCAGCGAGCCCTCATTGACGCGGCCCTTTCCGCCTCGGACGAGGCGGAGAAGATCGAGCTCCTCACCCGTGCGGCGACGAGCGCCCGGAACTTCGGCAACCAGGCCGAGGCTCGGCAGGTCGAGGCGATCCGTTCGCTCGTCGGCAGCTCCGCGGGCGAGCTCGCCGAGGCGGCCGGTCGGCTCTACGGTGCGCTGAATCTCTCTCCCGAGGAGACGGTGAAGCTCATCACCGCGCCGGCGGCGAACCCGGGCTGAAGACGCGCGGTGCCCCGGGGAAGGGGGCCGGGCGCGACGGCGACCAGTTCGTCCGCCAGCGTTCGGGCCTCTCGTCGGACTTTTCCCCGCTGCGGTTTGGTGTACACTCTTCGACCCGCGCCGGCTCGACGGCAGGGCGGTTTCTCCGCCCGTCGTTCCTATCGTCGCGGTTTCCGGCGCCACCCTAGCTCAGCCGGTAGAGCGGAGCTTTCGTAAAGCTCAGGTCACGGGTTCGAGTCCCGTGGGTGGCTCTCTTTCGGTACGCGACTTCGCGTACCCCTTCAGCCTACCCCTTCCGCCTATCCCTTTGGCGCGACTGGCTTCGTGGCGCTCGCGTCGCGATCCGGCGAACTCGGATACGCTTTGCGACTTCCATGGGGACGCTCACCGAGCTTTTCTTCGGCGGGGCCGGCGTTTGGTTCACCGTACCGGCCCTCATCGGCACCGGCGGCTATCTCATTCGGCTCGCGCTTGCCGCGATCCTGGGCGATGACGCCGACGGAGACGGCACCGAGGCGATTGGTGGAGAGGGGGGAAGCGGCCATAGCGACATCGCCGCGACGGCCCTTTCCCTGCAGGGAATGCTGACCTTCCTGATGGGCTTCGGGTGGGGGGGACTTGCCTGCCACCGGGCCCTGGACCTCTCGGCGCCGGTGAGTGCCGGCGGCGGCTTCGTGGTCGGTCTTCTCTTCCTCGGTCTCACCGTGGTCATCCTGCGTGCGACCCGGAAGCTCCATTCGAGCGGCAACATCGGGATCGCCGAGGTCGTCGGGCTCGAGGGCGAGGCCTATACCGTCGTGCCGCCGGCGGGTCAGGGGCAGGGACAGATCCGGACCGTGGTCGGCGACCGACAGCGCTTCGTCTACGCCGTGAGCGAGGGCGAGGAGATCCAGACCCGTACGCGCATCACCGTCGTGCGGGCGAATGCAGACAACACCGTGACCGTGCGTCCGATTTCCCCGGCGTCGCGGGAGCGAGCGTAACAAGCCAGTCACCAACGATTTCGCGTGGGAGTGAGAGAACGATGATGACCGCAGGTTTCCAACCGGTTTCGGACATCCCCGCCACCATCGCATCGGTGCTGCCGACCGGCGCCGACATGAAGGCTCTCGTCTTCGTGCTGCTCGCCTTCGCCGCGATGCTCGTGATCGTCACTCCGACGATCCTCATCGCCCGTCGCTATCGGCGCTGCCCGTCGAACCGCATTCTCGTCATCTACGGTCGCGTCGGCAGCGGCCGCGCGAGCCGCTGCATGCACGGCGGTGGCGCCCTGGTCTGGCCGCTCATCCAGGACTGGGCCTATCTCTCGCTCGAGCCGATGGTCATCGACATCCCGCTCTCCGGAGCGCTCTCGCTGAACAACATCCGCGTCAACGCGCCGGCCACCTTCACGGTGGGCGTGTCGACCGACCCGGTGCTCATGAACAACGCCGCCGAGCGTCTGCTGAACCTGACCACGCAGCAGATCCGCGACCAGGCCCAGGACATCATCCTCGGCCAGCTTCGACTCGTCATCGCGACCCTCACGATCGAGGAGATCAACAAGGACCGCGAGAAGTTCATGAAGCTCATCAACGAGAATGTCGCTCAGGAAATCAACAAAATCGGCCTTGAGCTGATCAACGTGAATGTCCGCGACATCACCGACGAGAGCGGCTACATCGAGGCGATCGGCAAGCGGGCGGCGGCCGAGGCGATCAACCGCGCCAAGGTCGAGGTCGCCCAGCAGGAGCGCGACGGCGCGATGGGCGAAGCCCTCGCGGTCCGCGAGCGCGAGGTGAGCGTCTCGAAGACGAAGGCGGAGGCCGAGCAGGGCAAGAAGGCCGCGGAGAGTCAGCAGCGAGCGGCGGTCGCGGCGCTGGAGGCCGAGGCGATCGCCGCCGAAGTCACCGCCCAGCGCGACCGTGAGGTGAACACCGCGAAGCGGGCGGCCGAAACCGTCGCCGCGAAGAAGGCCGCCGAGCAGGAGCAGCGCGTGCGCGTCGCCGATGCCGAAGCCACCGCGGTGACCGGCGAGAATCTCGCCCGCGCGAAGATGGCCGAGGCGCAGGCGCAGCTTGGCGAGGTCGAGGCGGACAGCCGTCGGCGTCGCGAGGTCGCAAGCGCGAAGGCCATGGAGTCGATCCTCATCGCCGAGCGCGAACAGGAGATCGCCCGCATGGCGAAGGATCTCGTCGCGCCGCAGGAGATCGAGAAGAAGCGCATCGAGATCGCCGCGGCCGCCGAGGCCGAGAAGCGGCGCATCGAGGCGAAGGGCGACGCGGACGCCGTGATGCTCAAGTATCAGGCCGAGGCGGAGGGTGTCCGGAGCGTCATGGAAGCGAAGGCCGAAGGCTACCGACGGCTCATCGAGGCCTGCGGAAGCGATCCCCAGGTCGGACCGACGCTCCTCCTCATCGAACAGCTCCCGCAGCTCGTGGCGGAACAGGTCAAGGCCATCTCCTCGCTCAAGATCGACAAGATCACGGTCTGGGACACCGGCACCTCGCGCGACGGCCGCAACGCGACGAGCGACTTCCTCTCCGGCGTCGTCAACAGCCTGCCGCGCCTGCACGAGCTCGCGAAGCAGGCGGGCATCGAGCTTCCGCCGGCGCTCGGAAAGATCCACCCGGCGCGGACCACGCCGACCGAGGGGGGCGCAGAGCCCGATGTCCGAAATCGTCCGGCCGAGGGCTGATCGGAGGCTCGGCGTGGGCGAAACGCCCGGCCCATCGGCCGGCGGCCCTGTCGATCGGGGCACTCGCCTCGATCGCGTTCAAGTCTGCCCTCGCGCGGGGCCGATGCGACTTCCATGGAATCGCACCCGCATCGTCGCTCCCGACCGGCATCGCTCGCTCCGATCAACTCTGGCAGGCTCTTTGCGTCCGCGTCGCTGGTTGCGGCGCTGATCACCGCGGCGGTGGCGAACGGGGTGGCGGTTGACGACCACCATGCTCCGCCGTCGACGCCCGCAAAGCCCACCAAGCCCGCGGCACCGAGCCACACAGCTCCGGCTACCCCACCGGCACACCCCGCGGCGGCGCCGAAGAAGCCGGCCGCGCCGAAGTCGGGGGCCCCGCGTGCCGAGGAGCCAGCCGCCGCTTCGCCGGCGGAGGCCCCGTCGGCTTCCGAACATGCGGGCGAGACAGCGGGTGATCACGCAGAGCCCGCTCCAGCGGCGTCGCATCACACAGACGCATCCCCGGGCGTCGGCGCAGACGAGGCGATGCGTCGGCTGATCGAGGGGAACGCCCGATTCGTCCACGACATCGACGACCAGACCAAGCGCGACCCCAGTCGGCGTGGCAAGCTCGCCTCCGGACAGGCGCCCTTCGCGATCATCCTGTCCTGCGCCGACTCGCGGGTTCCGCCGGAACTCGTCTTCGATCAGGAACTCGGTGACCTCTTCGTCGTGCGCGTCGCCGGCAACACCGCGGACGACACGGTCCTCGGGTCGATCGAGTACGCCGTCGATCACCTCGGAACCAAGCTCATTCTGGTGATGGGCCATACCTCCTGCGGCGCGGTGAAGGCCGCGGTCGACACCGCCAGCGCTGGGAAGGGGTCTGACGCGCTCCCGGGGCACCTCCCGGCGGTGGTCGCGCCGATCATGCCGGCGGTCGCCGAGACGGCAACGGCCAGCGGGGACCGGGTTCGCGCGGCCGTCATGCGCAATGTGCAGATGACGGTCGAAAGCCTGCGGGCGTCGGGGCCGAGCATCAAGGGCGGCGTGGAGCACGGCGGCCTTCGTGTGGTCGGCGCGGTGTACGACCTCGCGACGGGAGAGGTGGACTTCCTCCCAGAGCGCACCGGCTCGGCGAAGTGACGGCCGGCGCTCTCGTCCGAGCAGGGACAGGTCGGTCGGCCCCTCGATCGGAGCGTGGAATCGCCCGCGGTCCATGCGGGTCAGCGGGCCGCCTTGCCGATCGCGCGTCGTGCGCGACGCGGGGCTCCACCCATGCGACGATGAACCCCATGCACACACCCAGCCATCGAACCCCAGTCCGTTCCGCCACCATGTCGTTCGCCGCCCGCATCTGCGCTGCGGCGCTCCTTCCGCTGACGCTCGGCGGTTGCATCGCTGTCGGCGGGACCTCGCACGCAGCGCCGAAGCCGACGCTCGGGCAGGAGCTCGTCGATCTCAAGCGAGCCGTCGACTGCGGTGCGATCAGCGCCGACGAATACGCTCGGCTTCGCTCGGAGGCGATCCACGGCTCGCCGCGCAGCAGCGCCCAGGCGACGAGCGCCGACTGCGACTCGTGATGCGCAATTGACAGGCTGCGCAATTGACAGGCCGATGTGCGGAAAAATGTGCCAATGAATTCCGGACGCCCCTCCGCGTCGTGGTAGTGTCGTCGGCGTTCGCGAAGGAACGCGAACCGAGTTGATGTCGGACTGTGGGAAGCGGCGATCGGCAGTGGGCCGATCGTCCCGGTATCGCCACGCTCCGAGCGTTCACTCGCACGACGGAGGTGAGTCATGGGAAACGACATGGGCACGCGCAGCGTGCACGCGCGGCTCGGCGCGCTGGCCGGGATCGGTACCTCGGCGATGCTCCTCGCCGGATGTTGCGATGACGGGCGACGCGAGATGGAGCGCGTCGCCAAGGAGTACGGGGACGCCGCACACGCGTGCTGCCAGCAGATGCTGGCCGTCGATCCGGCGGGGGCGGCGGCCTGCTTCGAGGATGTCAAGAACTGGCGGCTCGAGACGGGGGCGTTGATCATCGCCTGGTATCAGGCGTGCCTGAACGGCAATCGGTCGCTTGCGAACGAGGTGCTCGGCATCCTGACGCAGGAGGTGAAGGATCGCGCTTCCCAAGCCTGCGGCGGGATCGTCACCCTCGCGGATGGGCGCGTCGCGACGGTCGGCATTCCATTCGGCCCGGAGGACCGGATCTCGCTCGCCGGCCGCTTGGTCAGTCCCTTTGGACTTGTCGTGCCGCCTCAGTTCGAGGTCGGCGGCGATGCCGGCGATCGGGCGTTCGAGCTGCGGCTCGACGGAGGCACCTTTGCCATGCACGCCTTCGGCGCCGATGTGAACGGAGCGCTCCTCGGCTCGATGACGCTCGTGCCGAGCGGGCCGGCGGAGTATCTCGTGACCGCGGCCTCGATTCGCTTCGGCGTCGGTTCGAGCGAGTTGGCCTTCGATCTCGATGACGACCATGGCCACTCGCGGCTGCGGCTCGATGGCCAGCGCGGCACGCTGCGCCTGGTCATGGCGACCGAGCTCTCCGAGGGGCTCTCGCTCCTCGTGCCGCCGCGGGTGGCGCTTGATCTCCCGCTCCGGGTCGGTGGCGGGGCCATCGAGTTGGACGCGAACGCGCTGCCCGCGCTCGCGGTCATGCCGGGAGCGCTCGGCTTCGCCGATTGGAACGGCGACGGTGCCGTCACCACCGACGACTGGGTGGCGTTCTTCCAGACCCAGCCGGTCGCCGGCGTCGATCCGCGCGATCTCGACCTCGATGGTGACTACGACGCCGACGACATCCGAGCGTTCGTCACCTCGTGGCGCGAGCGCATGAGCGCTCCCTGAACCTCGCGTGCTCTCGGTCCCTGTGTCCGCTCCGCCCCGGCGCGCCTTCGGGGCGCCGGGGCGAAGGCTGGCGTCACGGTGCGGAAAGCCGGAATCACTGGGGGCCGTCACTGGGGGCGGTTACTGGGCGCCGGCTGACCCGTCGGCAGCGGGCGGAGCGTCCAGCGCTCCGCCGCTGGACCGGGCAGAAGCGGGGCGCGGAGACCGTCGCGCCAGAACGGGTGCAGATCCGCGTAGTGTCGGCTCCCCGGATTCGCACTTTGGCCGGCGGGGGTTGTCAGCGTCGCATCGCGTTCGCGCCCCGGGGCGACGACGAGTCGATTGCTCGCGCCGAAGCGGGGGCTCGCGACGCGGACGGTGGACCAATGGCCGGGCTGTTCGTGCGGATCGATGCGGAAGGCGCTTGCGAGCAGCGGCGCGCTCCGCGCGAGTGGATGGGCGATGGAACTCATGTTGAGGGTGCCCCAGCGCGGGAGCCCCTCCTTTGTCCGGAGTTCGGCGATCGCAGCCAGCAGCGATTGGGCGACAAGCGCGTCCCAACTCGCGGCGGATGGCGGAAGGAGGTGATCGGGTCGGGTTTCCAGAAGGACCAAAATGGACTCGTCGTTGGGCCATCGTCGAGCGAGGGCGGTCGCGCGACGGGCTCGCTCCTCCGGGGAAAGCCCGGGTTCGCGGGCCAGGAGCGCGGTCTCGACCCACGCGGACGCGACCTGGGCGGTGAGGAGCTCGCGAGCGCGCGAGACGACGCCGACGGCCTTGCTGTCGACGCTCGCCTCACCATCCCAGGACTGGAGCAGGCGCAGCGTGGCATCGAGTTGCTTGGAGCGTTCGGCCTGATCCTTCGCGGAGCCGCGCGCTGCCGTTTCCTCGGCTGCGCGACCGCGTTCGAGCGACGCGACAAGCGCATCGCGCCACGCGACGAGGCGCGGCGAGCGGATGTCCAACTGGATCGTTGCGCAGGTCCCTTCGTCGATCGTGCGGCGGGTCGCAGCGTCGCCTGGCGCGTCATGCTCGGTGCGTTCACGCTCGGATGTGATCGGCGCGTCCGATGTGCTGGTCACGCTCTCTTCGAGCAAAGTCCGGATGCGGGCAGCCCGCTCCGGGCCTGCCCACATTCGGCCGAGTCGTTCGGCGACCTCCACCGGAAGCGTTCGCTGATTCGCCGTGACGATCACGCCGGAGGGAGGGTTCAGGACGCGCGGCCGATCGGACTCCGGCCACTCGCCCTTCCAGCCTCGGCGTCCATCCGCCCACGAGCGTGGTGTGGAGCCGTCGAGGGGGTCATCGGTCGGTCCGAATCGAAGCGGGAGATAGCCAGAGATGGTCCATCCGATCGAGCCGTGGCAATCGGCGATCACCACATTCTGCTGCGGTCCGCGCATCGCCGCCGCAGCGACCAGCGCCTCTTCGGTGGTCGTCGCGCGCCCAAGACGAAGGTGCCCGACATCGAGGCCGTTGGGCTGCATCGCCGTCCACATCATCGCGAGGGGCCGACCTTCGCCATCGGTCCCCACCAGCGGCCCCCATCGTGTGGCGCGGGTGACCAGCGTTTCGCTTCGGTCGGCGCCGATGCGCAGCGTTTCCTCGAACTGTTGGAAGGGCTCGCTTCCGCCGGGAACGAGGTACCGGGTCGGATCGGTCGGGTCCGTCTCCACGACGACGAAGTCCATGAAGTCTCCCTCGACATTCGTGAACCCCCACGCCACATGTCCGTTCGAGCCGACGATCAGTCCCGGTGCGCCGGGGAGTGTGAGTCCGTGGAGGGCAAGAGATGGCGATCCGGGCTCGCCCTCGGCGGGGGCTGCGACGGGAGCGACCTCCATCGACATGCGGTACCAGATGCCCGGGACCGAGAGCGGCAGGTGCATGTCGCTTGCGAGGATCGCCCGCCCGTCCTTCGTATGCCGTCCGGCGACGACCCAGCCGTTCGAGCCGATCGGAGCGGGCTCCTCCCACCACGGCAGCGGTGCGAAACCGTGGGCCGACTCGGCGCGAGATTGGCGTTGCTCGGTCGCGAGCGCATCCCGGAGCCGTCGGGTGTCGAGGAGATCCGCTGATGGGTATGGTGGCGGGCCGCTTGGCGGGGCGTCGTGGGCGTCGCTCGGCGCGAGAACCGGAGCGTCCCATCGCGAGGTCGGTGGACGCAGGAAGTCGATCGCCTCCCGCGGGAGCGTCGCGGCGACGGCTGCGAACTCGATCTCGAAGCGGGCGCTGTCGTTGAGCATCGCGGCCATACCCAGACCGACGAGCAGGCAGTCTTCGGGGCGCCAGTCGGCTGGCGTCGCGCCGAGCAGGGCATGTTCGGCCGGAGGTCGCTCGAGCGAACGGAGGCCGGCGTTCACGCCCTGCGCATACGCCTCGACGAGCGTCCGTTCCTCCGGTGCGAGCCCAGCGAACGCACGCTCGGCAACCGCCCGGAGGCGCAGCGGGCGCTGCTGGCGATCCATCGGCAGGCCGAGTTCACCGGCGAGTTCCGCGAGTTCGCCGGCAACGGAGCGGCGCATGAGGTCCATCTGTGCGAAGCGCTCGCGGGCGTGGAGGTATCCCTGCACCCGCATCGCATCGGCGAGGCTCGCAGCCCGGACCAAGGGGATCGCGAAGGCATCGAGTTCGACCGTCGCGTCGGCATCGAGACCGTCGAGGCGGCGCTCGAGCGCGGGCTCGTCTCGCCTCGCGCCTGCCGCCGGCGTGCTGTTCGCCCCTGTGCCCTTTGCTGGCGTGCCCTTTGTGCCCTCTGTGCCCTCTGTTGGCGTGATGCGGGTTGGCGTGCGGGTGTCGTCCAGCGTTGCACGCGGCGATGCCCACGCAACAGTCATCGGTGGGGTCGCGGTCGCGATCAGGGCGATGGCGAGGATGGAGATGCCGCGAGGGGTTTCGAGGAGCATCACGGGAATCTACCCTCCGGCGACGCGATCACCCGCGGGCGAGCGTTTCGTTGGCCGATGGACGCCTTCGCGCCAACCCGCGGGAGAGCGATACCATGGCCCTCGTGGCCAGCGCAGGCGCGTCAGATCGGCAACCCTCTTCGTCGAGTCACGGCGCCGACGGCGTCCGGGCGGACGCGCCGGCCGATTCGGCTTCATCGGACATGCATGGGGTTCCGCAAGGCGCTCCGCATGGGAGGATCGACGAGCTCGGCGTCGCCCTCACCGCGATGAACAGCATGCGCACGCTGGAGCCCACGATCCGCAGCGTGGTCGGTCTCGCAGGACTCGTCCTGGTCATCGACTCGGGCTCGACGGACGGCTCGCAAGCCTGCGCCCGCGCCTTGGGGGCGACCGTCGAGGAGCGGCCGTGGGCAGGGCATGTGGCCCAGAAGCAGCACGCGCTCGACCGGTGCGTCGCCTTGCGACCGACCCTGCGATGGCTGCTTCTCCTCGACTCCGACGAGGCCGTCGATCCGACGCTCGCCGAGTCGATTCGTGCTGCGCTCCGCGCAGCGAGCGGCAAGACGAACGACGCCGCCGCTCCAGCCGGATGGGAAATGCGTCGGCCGCTTGTCCTCCACGGTCGCACGCTCCACCGGACCTTTCAGCCGGAATGGCGGTTGCGCCTCGTGCGGGTTGGCCGCTACCGCGTCGCGGGCACGCCGCCCCACGATCGTCTCGATGTCGATGGCACCGTTGGACGGCTCGATGGGCTCCTTCTCCACGATTCGTGGGCCCACGCGAGCGACATGCTCAGGCGTGCGGAGGGCTACGCCACCATCGCCGCTCGGCAGGAGGCGACCGGGGGTGGTCTTCTCGACATCGCTGTCCGTCCGTCCGCAGCGTTTCTCAAGCAGTACCTTCTTCGTCGCGGCTTCCAAGACGGCTGGCGCGGGCTCGTCGCAGCAGGCGGCGCTGCAGCGGCCACGCTCATGAAGCACATCGCCATCGCGGAGCGCGACGGCCTGCGGCGCGAGTCGCAGGCGCCACGGGAGCGGTCACGCTGACTGTTGCCCGGTTCTGGCTTCGCGTCGCCGCCTCCATGTGCCGCTGCATGTGACGCCTTCATCCCGCCTCCCGTCGATTCCCCTCCGCTCATAGCTCCCCGCATCCTTGGGCTTCACCATGACCACCCGCTCGATCGCCTCTCTCGACCGCACTGCCCCTTGTGGAACGACATCGGAACGCTCAACCTTGACGCGCCGCGATGCCCTCCGCACGCTCTGCGCCGGAGTGTTCGTTCTTCCAGCGGTTGCCAACGCCGTCGCTGCCGCTGCCCCGATCGCGCCGGCTGCCGCACCGATCGCGATCACCCTGGCCCAGTGGTCGCTCCACCGGACGATCTTCGGCGGCGAACTCGACCCGCTCGACTTTCCTCGGGCCGCTCGCGCCGAGGGCATCAGCGGCATCGAGTTTGTGAACCAGTTCTATCAGCGCTATCGACCGGGGACGGATTGGATCGCTGCACTGCGGCGTCAGGCCGATGCGGAAGGGGTCCGCTGCCACCTCATCATGTGTGACGGGGAGGGCGAGCTTGGTGATCCCGACGCGGGCGGGCGGCGTCGCGCCGTTGAACAGCACCGCCCGTGGATTGAGATCGCCCGCGAACTTGGATGCCACTCGATTCGGGTGAACGCGATGAGTGCTGGCACCCCCGATGAACAGCTCGGACATCTCGTCGAGGGACTCGGCGCGTTGGCTGACCATGCCGCGGAGCAGGGGCTTCGGGTCGTCGTTGAGAATCACGGCGCCCAGAGTTCCGACGGCGTCTGGCTCGCTCGCGTCCTTCGGGCTGCTGGTAGGGCCAACCTCGGCGCGCTCCCGGACTTCGGGAACTTCCGCATGAACGCCCGGCAATGGGCCGACCGGTACGCCGGGGTCACCGCGCTCGCCCCGCTCGCCTTTGCGATGAGCGCGAAGTCCTTCGACTTTGATGCCGCGGGCAACGAAACGACCATCGACTATCCCCGCATGATGGCGATCGCCCGCGCAGCCAACTATGCGGGCGCGATCGGCATCGAGTATGAGGGTCGCCGGCTGAGCGAACGGGACGGGATCGCCCGAACGAGAAAGCTCCTCGAGCGGCTTGGCTGCCGCTCGGGATGAGCGGAGTACACTCCCCGCCTCGACGACCACCGGTCGCCGATCGTTCCCGCGATTCCCGCCCACGAGTCACGCCTTCCAGGACTCTCTTCCAATACTGCCTCCCAGTATTGGGCCGCTCGGCACCCGTTCGCCGGCCGGTCGGTCCCCATCCTCACGCCCTGTCTCCCATGTCGTCCAGCCCGTCGACCCCATCCGCCGGTTCCGCTCCCACCTCGCACGCCCGGACGGAGCCCCCGGTCGGGGCCTTTGCAGGGGGGCGTCGCACCGCGGCGATCCTCGTCACAGGCGCCGGCGGCGAAATGGGGCATGGCCTCCTCGAGCGGCTGAAGGTGCAGGCGGCCGCCCGCGGCCAGCAGATCATCGCCATCGATGTCCGTGACCTCGATGAGCACAGCCGCCGGCATGTGACCCAGGCGTTCGTCGGCGACATCTGCGATCGGGCCCTCATTGACCGGCTCCAGTCGCAGTTTGAGATCCACGAGATCTTCCACCTCGCCGCGTTGCTCTCGACCCGCGGCGAGTTCGTCCCCGAAACCGCCCACGCGGTGAATGTCGTCGGGACGGTCAATCTCCTCCGGCTTGCCGCCGACGAGGCCCGCTCCCACGGGCGTCGGGTGAAGTTCGTCTTCCCGAGCTCGATCGCGGTCTACGGCATGCCGGACATCGCCACGAAGCGGGCGGCGGGGCGGATCCGCGAGGATCAGTTCCTCGAGCCGCACACGATGTACGGGGTCAACAAGCTCGAAGGCGAGCACCTCGGGCGCTACTACGCCCGGCACTACCGCCTCCTCGCGAAGGATCGCCTCGATCGGCCGATCGATTTCCGCTCGATTCGCTTCCCGGGCATCATCTCGGCCGACACCGTCCCCTCGGGCGGCACCAGCGACTATGGCCCCGAGATGATCCACGCTGGCGCGGCCGGCCGACCCTACGCCTGCTTCGTCCGTCCGGACTCCAAGATCCCCTTCATGACCATGCCGGAGGCGATCGACGCCCTCCTGAAGCTGGCGGAGGCGCCGGAGCAGAGCCTCACCCGGCAGGTGTACAACGTCTCCGCGTTCAGCCCCTCCGCCGAGGATTTCGCGGCACTCGTTCGCCAGGCCTTCCCGGGAAGCCAGATCACCTTCGCCCCGGACCTCGCCCGGCAGGCCATCGTCGATAGCTGGCCCGAGGACCTCATCGACGACGCCGCCCGCCGCGACTGGGGCTGGAAGCCGACGCACACCCTGCTCACCGCCTTCGGCGAGTATCTCGTCCCGCGGATTCGGGCCATGCACGCCGCGGCTCGCTGACGCCCGGCGACGCACGCATCGATGACACGCGCACCTCGGTTGCGCGGACGCCTGCGCCGTACCATGCGCGCTGCGCCGGGCGCGGCCGCTGTCGCCGCGCTCACGCCGTTCGCCCCTTCATCGCCGCACCGTCCCATGACCACGCTGACCTCAGCCGCCCCCTTCGACCGCCGCACGACTGACACCCTCGACACGCTGAAGAAGGGGGGGCAAATGAAGCAGTTGCAGATGATCGAGGGGCCGATGGACGCCACGGTCCGCCTCCGCGGGTACGGCGAGGTCGGCTGCTTCTGCTCGAACAACTATCTCGGTCTCGCCAACCACCCGGCGGTCGTGGAGGCCGGCATCGAGGGGCTCCGCCGCTACGGCGCAGGCACGGCGAGCGTCCGCTTCATCTGCGGCACCTTCGACTGCCACGAGCGGCTGGAAGCCCGCATCGCAGCGTTCTACGGCGTCGAGGCGAGCTACACCTTCACGAGCTGCTGGAACGCGAACGAGGCGATCTTCCCGACGCTCTGCGAGCCCGGTGACCTCATCATCTCCGACGAGCTGAATCACGCATCGATCATCGACGGCATCCGACTCGCCCACTCGATCAAGAAGGGGCTGCACCGAACCGTCTACCGCCACAACGACCTGTCGGCGCTTCGCCAGAAGCTGGTCGAGGCCCGCGGAAACAGCGAGATTTCAGGCCAAATCTGGGTCGTCACGGATGGCGTCTTCAGCATGGAGGGCGACATCGCCGACCTGCCGGCGATGCGCCGGCTCTGCGACGAGTTCGGGGCCTTCCTCGTCGTGGACGACAGCCACGGCACGGGCGTCATGGGACCGACGGGCCGCGGGACCCATGAGCACTGGGGCATGGCGGGCAGCCAGGTCGACTTCTTCACCGGGACGCTCGGCAAGGCCCTCGGTGGCGGGGCGGGCGGCTACATCGCCGGCAGCCGGCGGGGAATCGAGCTCCTCGTGCAGCGGGGGCGTCCGACGCTCTTCTCCAACGCGCTGCCCTGCACGATCGCCTGCTCGGCCGACAAGGCGATCGAGATCGTGATGGCGGAGCCTCAGCGCGTGGCGACGCTCCGGTCGAATGTCGCCTACGCCCGCCAAGGCATCCGCCAGGTTGGCTTTGAGGTGCTCGAGAGCCCGACGGCGATCTGCCCGATCATCGTTCACGACACGGCGAAGGCGATCGCCATGAGCAAGCGGCTCCTCGAGCTTGGCAGCTTCGTCATCGGGTTCGGCTACCCGGTTGTCCCCGAAGGCCACGCCCGGCTTCGCGTCCAGATCTCCGCCGCCCATACGAAGTCGCATCTCGACCGGCTCCTCGAGGGCCTGAGCCAGCTCCGGCGGGAATTCGCCTGATCGGCCTCTCGCCGACGGCAGCGCCGAGCGTGCCGAACGCTCCGATGGGATCCAAGCCCGCCTCCGCCTCAGCGGGGGCGGGCTTGTCTTTGGCAAAATGGGCAAGATCGATGCGGGCTGGCCCCGGGACTGCCTGGAGGCTCGTGAAGAATTTCTCGTCACTTGCGCAGAAAATGTCCCTTCTGGCTTGCGGGCTTCCATGGGGCGTGTATCTTCTCCATCGGAGCGAGGGCCTCGAAAGGGCCGGGATGTGGCATTCCCGGAGGAACCTTTTCGGAGAGAGATATGACCTCGGCTTTCAAGTGTGTCGTCGGTGCGGGCCTCGCGGCCGTCATCGCTTCGGCTGCCTCCGCAAACCTCACGACGACTTACCTCGGAACTGGCTACGGCAAGTTCCAGAGTGTGTCGTACAACCCCAGCACGCAGTGGGATCAGGCCGGCAGCGGCCCGTTCTACTCCGTGAAGGCCTTTGACCACAACTGGCAAGATGTCGGCACGGGTACGACTTGGACGGGCTGGTGCATCCAGCTCTACCAGGGCATTACCGTCGGCAACCAGTACACCTTCAACAGCGTCGACCTTGAGCTCGCCCCGCAGGCCCCGCCGGCCCCCGGCCCGATGGGCACGCTCCAGGCGAACCTGATGCGCGACCTCTTCTCTCGCTGGATCGATACCAACACCGGTACGGTCGCTCTCGAGGGAACGCTCGCTGCGACGAACGCCAAGGCTGCGGCCTTCGCGATCGCGATCTGGGAGATCACGCACGAGAACTTCACGGGTGGCGATCTCGACACGATCAAGTCGCAGATGTCGCTCGTCAACGGCGCTCACCGCGCCAACCTCAGTGCTGATGTGTCCTTCTGGTACAACCAGATCTTCGCCTCGCTCGGCTCGGGTGGCTGGCAGACGACCTTCGTTGAAGGCCTCGTCAACTCGGTCGCTCAGGATCAGGCTCGTATCCCGGCTCCGGGTGCGATCGCCCTCCTCGGCCTCGCGGGCCTCGTCGGCCGTCGCCGTCGGGCGTGAGTGGATGATGGGTACGGTTGGCCGCCTGTGAAGTACACGGGCGATCAGTGGTGCCACGCCGACCGCACCACTCTCTCTGGACCTCCGAATGACTGCCGGGCCACCCTCGTGGGTGGCCCGGCGTCGCTCGTTTTGCACGGCGCGTCAATCGCGCGATCCATCCCCCACAGATGTTCGCGCGCGACAGCCGCCCCGCGGATGCGCGTCGCTTGGCTGCGTGGCCCGGTCGCTTGCCGAACTCAGCGGATGCTGAGCGTTGGCTGCACGAAACGCGGCCCGAAGCTCGCGATCGAGACCTGGCTCGCCGTGTTCTTCACGAAGCGGTCGAGTGAGATCGCCAGTCGTTGGTCATCCCAGTTGCGAAGCGGCGTTCCGGCGTCGCTGTTCGTGCGGAGGGCGGTGACGATCGGAATCGCCCCGAGGAAGGGAAGCCCCATCGTCTGGGCCATGATCTCCGCGCCGCCCCGACCGAAGAGGTCGTATTCGCGGCCATCGTCGCCAACGAAGTAGCTCATGTTCTCGACGACGCCAAGGACCTCGACGCCAAGCTGCTGGAACATCCGGACCGCTCGGCGAGCGTCGTCCTGGGCGACCTGCTGCGGCGTGCAGACGATCACCGCACCGGTGAGCGGGAGTAGCTGGGAGAGGGTGAGCGGCACATCGCCCGTGCCTGGCGGCAGATCGACGATGAGATAGTCGAGGTCGCCCCACTCGGTCTGCACTGCGAGCTGTTTGAAGGCGTTGTGCGCCATCGGCCCGCGCCAGATGAGGGCCTTGTCGGGATCGACAAGCTTGCCGATCGTCATGGCCCGAATGCCGTGCACCTCGAACGGGATGAGCATGTTGTCCCGAGCCGCGGTGCCGATCTGGTCGAGCCCCAGCATCGTTGGGGCGCTCGGGCCGTAGATGTCGCCGTCGAGGAGGCCGACGCGAGCCCCGAAGCGGGCGAGACCGACGGCGAGGTTCACCGCGACGGTGGACTTCCCGACGCCGCCCTTGCCGGCGCCGACGGCGATGATCTGCCGGACATTCGGCAGGGGATTCGAGGCGTCCTTCACGCGCTCGTTGGCCTTGCGGACATCGGCGGTGAACTCCACCTCGATGCGATTGACCCGTTGCCCCGCGGTCGCACCCGCCTTGGTGATCGCAGCCTCGATGTCCCCGCGGATCTTGTCCTTCATGGGGCAGGCAGGGGTGGTGAGTTCGACGGTCACCCGGACCACGCCATCGTCATCCGATGCCCCCTTCACCATGTTGAGGGTGACCAGGTCCTTGTGAAGGTCCGGATCCTGCACGGTCCGGAGGGCGTCGATCAACTGCTGATGGGTGAGGGGCATGGGCCAGATGGTCCAGAGCGGGGCGGCGAAGGGGCCGCGAACGCCGCTGGTGGCGTTCCCGGACAGCCCTGCGCGGGCGGGGGGACGATGATAGCGGGCCTCCCATCCGGCGCGATCGATTCAGATCGCTTCCTCCGATCCGGTTGCCGTTTGCGTGCGAGGGCCCCAATGGAACTTTGCGCTCTGGAACCCCCGTTCCGGGGCTCTCGGCGCCGATCGACCGTCCGGCCGAAATAGCCGATGACAACCCTTCGTTCGAAACCCGAACCCGCTGGCTGGCCCGAGGACCTTCCGTCCTTCGCCGGCTCCTCGCCCGAACCATGCACCGGCTCAGTTGGCCGGCCATCGACAGCGAGGCGACGCGTGCCGACGACCGTCACGCCAGCGGCTTCATCCGGAGATAGCACCTATGGAACTTCGTACCGTTCGTCCGATTGGCCTTCTCGCCCTCACGCTCGCCCTTGGCATGAGCGTCGCCAGCCCGGCGCTCGCCGCCGACGACACCGCCAAGGATGGACAGCCGCCGGTCCGCGAGCCGCGCGGCGGTGGCAAGGATGGCGCTCGCGAGGGTGGTAAGCCTGGCGAGCGAGCCCGCGGCGAAGGTCGCCCGGGCGGCCGCGGCAACGCTCGCGGCGAGGCGCAGGCCTGGATCCTCGCGGTCAAGGGCCTCCAGGGGCTCTCCGCCGAGCAGTCCGCCAAGATCGATGAGCTGGTGACGGCTCACGAGGCCAAGGTCGCCGAGTGGCAGAAGACCAACGGCGAGGAAACGAAGAAGCTCGAGGAGGCCGCGAAGAAGGCCCGCGAGAGCGGCGAGCGGCTCAGCGAAGCCGATCGCGAGAAGCTCCGCACGCTGACCGAGTCGCGTCCGAAGCCGATGGACCTGCAGGCCAAGATCTCGGAAGTGCTCACCGACGCCCAGAAGGCTGAGCTCAAGGCGAAGATCGAGAAGGTGAAGTCCGAGACCCGCGAGAAGCGCCGTGAGGAGAACCGCAAGGGCCGCGAGGGGCGCGAGGGCGGCGCCGGCGGTCGGGGCGGCGAGGGCGCTCCGCCGGCGGGGCGTGAGGGCGGCACCGGTCGCTGACCGGCACGCGGCGCTCACGCGTCGCGAGCAAGCCAACCAGCATGACACAGGGGCCCGAGCATCCGCTCGGGCCCCTGTTCGTTGTCATCCAGGGTGATCGTCAGCCGCCGCCGAAGACCCGCACATCATCCCACTTGTCGATCGACGCGGGACCGCCGGGATTGGTCGAGGTGCCGACGATGTTCGTGATCGGTGCGGAGCTCGTCCCGAGGCCGTCGTTCCGCGAGAAGTAGATGCCGTCGGGACCGGCCGAAATCAGCACGAACTTGCCGCGGGGCGTGCCGGTGAGCGGCGTGCCGGCGGCGCCGAAGCCTGGGCTTCGGATGATCTGGGCGAGGGCCGCATCGACGCTCGGGCTCACGCCGGACGCCGGGTTGAGCAGGCTCGTCGCCTGCGACTTCTCGAGTTCGCCGAGGGCGTTCGAGAGGACATAGGGCGCGTTCGAGGCGATCGAGAACTGGGCGTTCGTCGCGCCGCCGACGAGATCGCCGACATCCCGCAGCGAGCGGAGATAGATCACCGGCTGACCCCACGCGTCGAGCACATCGGGAAGGTCGACAAGCGGCGTATCGGAACCCGAGAGGCCAGCGACCTGACCGATGATCGCGGCGAACTCATCGGACTTCGGCGCGAAGAAGGGCGGGTACTGCTTGCCCGCGATGCGCGGTCCCTTGCCGATCTCGTTGATGTTCACCTTGAAGCTGAAGGTGTTCGCGCCGGAGCCGATCGTGTAGGCGGTCCACCCGGTGGTGAAGCTCGCATACGCCGGGTCGTCCGAGCCGACCGCACCGCCCATGAGGTGGAGGATCGCGTTCTCGGTCGAGGAGATCCGCGGATCGCTCGCGAGGGTCGCTTCCGGAATGAGCCCGGGGTAGTAGCCGAACTCCTGCTGGAAGGACTCGATCGCCTTGGCGAACTCCTGCATCGTGCTCTGGGTCTGCGACACCTTCGCCCGCTGCAGCGCCTTCGAGAGCGCCGGGAGAAGGATGCCGATCAGGAGCACGATGATCCCGATCGCAACCAGGAGTTCGGTGATCGTGAAGCCCGAGCGACGGGGACGGCTGCGGAGCGAGGCCGCAGAGGAAGCCCGCGGCGCAGGCGCCGGTGCCGATGGGGTATGGGCGGTCATGGTCGTCGTGGTGGGAACCTGGGTGGTAAGCGGCATGGGCAACGATCCCCCAACAAGAGCTCGAGCAGGAACCCGTGGAAGAGTCCGTGCAAGAAACGCCCGCCCCATCGCCGGTTCCAATACGAAGGACCACAACGAAACACCGGGGCGTGCAACATCCATCGGACAGGGCCGCGGCCTCGTCACGCTCATCCGGTACGGGTGACTGTACGCGATCCGGGGAAGGGCTGTTGCTTCGCGGGGCGAACTTTCGGGCAGGTCCCGGTCGGGTCACTCTGCGATCGGCCACGGCAGCGTGCCCGCGGCGTGCAGTTGTCGAAGCCCCTCGTAGACGGTGATGGCTGCCGCGGTCGCGAGATTGAGGCTTCGGGCTTCGGGGATCGGGACCATGGGCAGCAGCACGCGGTGATCGGCTCCGTACCGGGCGTCCACCCACCGGTGCGTCGCCTCGTCAACGCCGCGCGTCTCCTTGCCGAAGAGCAGGTAATCGCCGCGCTGCAGCGGGGCCTGCCAGATCGGCCGCTTCGCCTTCGTGGTCAGAAGCCACAGGCGGGCCGGCGCCTCGGTCGCGAGGAACGCCTCCCACGAGGCGTGCTCGCGGCAATCGACGAGGTGCCAATAGTCGAGGCCGGCCCGACGCCGCGCCTTTTCGCCCATGTCGAATCCGATCGGGTGGATGACATGGAGGCGACAGCCCGTCGCCGCTGCGGTTCGGCCAATGTTGCCGGTGTTGTTGGGGATCTCCGGATGCAGCAGGACGATATGGAAGGCCGGTTCGCCGGGTGACCCGACGGGGCGCGCGATCGCCCCGTCCCCCTCGAAGCCTTCCGCGGAGCGCATGGAGTCGTTCGCCGACACGATCCGGCACGATAGCGGCTTTCGAGCCGCTCGCCCCTTCGCTACGCTACGCATGTCATGACTGTCCGCGCACGATCGATTCGATCGGATGCAGGCGATGCTCGCCACGGACATCGGTCCTTCCAGACCTCATCCAATCCAGAGGCCCGCTTCCGGGCCCATCCACGCTCGGAGCGTGGGGCGACATCACGCGTCGAGCGGGCCTCGCGTCCCTTCGACGACGGGCGTTGCCCTGCGCGCCGGCCCTGAAGGAGATCACACAATGAGTGGCTACTCCACGACGGACATCCGCAATCTGGCGATCGTAGGCGGCGCCGGCACGGGCAAGACCACGCTGGTCGAGGCGCTCCTGCTCGCCGCCGGCGCCATCACCAAGGCCGGCCGCATCGAGGACGGCAACACCGTCTGCGACCACGATCCGATCGCCAAGGAACTCCAGCACTCCGTCGACAGTTCCGTCGTGCACCTTCGGCATGGCGGCGCGGAGATCACGCTCATCGATACCCCCGGTTCGCCGGGTTTTCTCGGCAAGACGATCACCGCGTTCCCGGCGGTCGAGACCGTCGCGGTCGTCCTCGACTGCGGCAAGGGCATCGATCCCGTCGCCCGTCGGCTCATGGCCATCGCCGAAAGCCGCGATCTGCCGCGGATGATCATCGTCAACAAGATCGACCACGCGACGACCGATCCGACCGAGCTCGAGATGCTCCTGGCGTCGATCCAGGAAGCCTTCGGCGGCGTCTGCCGGCCGATCAACCTGCCGGTGCGCAACGGCTCCGCGGTCATCGACTGCTACCGCGGCACGGAGGGCACGAGTGACCTCGGCTCCGTCGCCGACTTCCACACCGGCATCATCGAACAGATCGTTGAGGTGGACGAGGAAACGCTCAACGCCTACCTCGGCGGTGAGACGGTCGACGACGCCCATCTGCACACCTGCTTCGAGAAAGCGCTGCGCGAGCGACATCTCGTGCCGATCTGTTTCGTCAGCGCGAAGACCGGCGCCGGCATCAAGGAACTGCTCGACGCGATGGCGGACCTCTGCCCCAATCCGACCGAAGGCAATCCGCGGCCCTTCGAGTACGACGAGGGCGGGGAGTCGAAGCAGTGGCGGGCGACCGCGGATCCATCGCTTCCGGCGGTGAGCCACATCTTCAAGGTGACGAGCGATCCCTATGTCGGGAAGCTCGCGATCTTCCGCGTCCACCAGGGCACCGTGCGGAAGGAATCGCATCCGAAGGTGGACGACGGCAAGAAGCCGATCCGCATCGCCCATGTCTTCCGGCTCCAGGGAGCGAAGCATGTCGAGGTCGATCATCTCGTCGCCGGCGAGATCGGCGCGACGAGCAAGATCGACGATGTGCACTTCAACAGCGTCCTCCACGATGGCGAGATCGGCGAGCACATGCACCTCCGGCCGCTGCCGCTGCCGATCCCGATGTACGGCCTCGCGGTCGAAGCCGCGAACCGCAACGCCGAGGCGAAGATGGGTGAGGCGCTCGCGAAGCTGCACAGCGAGGACCCGACGCTTCGCATCGAGCATGTCCCGGCGACCGGCGAGACGGTGCTCCGCGGGTTGGATGAGCTGCACCTGCGGACGAAGATCCGGATGCTGAAGGATCGCTACGGCGTCGAGGTGACGAGCAAGCCGCCGCGCATCGCCTACAAGGAGACGATCACCGCCCGCGCCGAGGGACATCACCGCCACAAGAAGCAGTCCGGTGGCGCCGGCCAGTTCGGCGAGGTCTTCCTCCGGGTCGAGCCGATGCCCGTCTTCGAGCGCGGCGGACCGGAGTTCGAGTTCGTCGACGACACCTTCGGCGGCTCCATCCCGAAGCAGTTCCTCCCGGCGATCGAGAAGGGGATCCGCCAGGTCCTGCTCGAAGGGGCGATCGCCGGCTATCCGATGACCGGGGTGCGGGTGAGCGTCTACGACGGGAAGTACCACCCGGTGGACAGCAAGGAAGTCGCCTTCGTCACCGCCGGCCGACGGGCCTTCATCGATGCCGTGATGAAGGCGAAGCCGGTGCTGCTCGAGCCGATCGTGAAGCTCGAGATCAATGTCGCCGCCGACCACATCGGCACGATCGCCGGGGATCTCTCCGGCAAGCGTGGGCGGATTCAGGGCACCGACATGCTGGCTGGCAACATGAGCGTGATCCGGGCCGAGGCACCCCTCTCCGAGGTCATGAACTACGCCAACCAACTGAAGTCCCTGACCGGCGGCGTGGGGACCTTCGTCATGGAGTACAGCCACGACGAGACCGCCCCGAGCACCGTCCGCGACGCCGAGATGGCCCGCTTCAAGCCCCGTCCCGAGGAGGACTGAACGGCGGGTCGGAGTTGCTGCATGCAGGCGGCCATCCGCCCGATATACTCTGCGCCATGCTCGACTCGCCGATCACGACCGTCCTTGTCGCGAACGCCCTCTGGCTCATCGTCTGCGCTGTCTGGTGCGTCCTCTGCTTCGGCCAGGCCGCCAAGGATCGCGCCGCGGGCACCGGCTTCCAGAAGCCGATCGGCCCGAACGACATCGACTGATCGACGGTTGACCCGCTAACGACCTTCGGCCGACGGCCGCCCATTGCGGCCAACAGCACCCGGCGGCCATTTGGGTCAGTTCGGCGGCGCAGCCGGCAACGGCAGACCACCATGCGGATCCTCGCTCAACACGAGGATCCGCGTTCGTTTTCCGAACCATCGCGTCCAGACGCCAAGCGGGGCGAGGCGCTGGGCGAGCCCGGGGGCCTTGTCGAGGGCCTGCTCGAACTCCTCTTCCGACCGGTCAAGATCGACGAGCACGACGGCCGGAAGCTTCAGATCGGTGCGCCGCGCAAGCGACGCGATCGAACCTGCCCAGAGCGTCTCGCGCCCCTCGTTGTAGAACTCGATCGTGGTGTCGCTGAAGGCGACGGTGACGACCTGCGGCGACTCGATCGCCATGATCCGGTCGATCGAGCCGAGCATCGCCGGGGCGCCCATCGGCGTTCCGTAGCGGGTCTGGATCGCGAAGGCGATCGTCCAGCTCACCGCGAGTCCGCACCACGCGATGGCGAGGCCCCGTTCGCGGAGGAACGGCCCTGCGTTCCAGAACATCCAGCAGATGGCCGCGCCGAGCGGAGCGAGGACCAGCGGCAGGGCGAGCGCCCAGAGTTCGGGGATGACTTCAGCGACCGCGACCGCTCCGGTCATCTGGGCGACGAAGATGAGGGCCGCCGCGATCGCAACGGTGTAGCGGACATCGGGGGGGCGATAGCCCTCGGGTCGCGGGCCGTCGAAGGTGCCGCGCAGCCATCGCTCGAGGGTGATCGAGACGAGGAGGGCGGTCGGCGCCGCGACGGGCAGGAGGTAGGTCGCGAGCTTGCCGGTCGACAGGCTGAAGCCGACGAGGGGCAGGAGGATCGCCCAGAGTCCGAGGGCCCGAAGATCGCCCGCGAGGAACGCGCTGCCGGCCCGCCGGAACGAGCAGTTGAAGAGCGGGAGGACGAGCATCGCCGACGCCGGGAACATCCCTCCGAGGAAGAAGGGGAGATAGAACCACCAAGGCTCGGCGCGGAGGCCATGCTCGCCGGTGACGCGGCCGATCGTTTCGTTCCACCAGATCTGGGCCGCCTCGGGATGCTGGACGAGAACGACCGCCGACCAGAGGGCGAGCGGGAGAATCGCGAGCGGCAGGCCCATCGCCGGCGCGAGCCGCCAGAGGTCGCGCGGTCGGGCCGCGAGCGTGGCCCAGACGCCGAGGATCAGGAGCGGTCCGAAGGCGACCTCCCGCTTGGTCAGGAGCCCCAGGGCGATCGCGGACCAGAAGAGGATCCGGTCGATCCGCGCGTCGCGACGGAGCCGGTCCGGTTCGGTCATCAGCCGGTGGCCGAGGGCAAGCGCTGCGAGCCAGAAGAAGCTCACCAGCGCGTCGGTGTTCGCCAGCCGCCCGACGATGAGCGTGTAGGGCATGACCGCCGCGATCGCGGTGGCCATGACTGCGGGCCGGGTGCCGAGGGTGCGCCGGGCAAAGGCGAAGAGGAGGGCGAGCGAGGCGCTCGTCGCGAGCAGGCTCGGCAAGCGCACCGAGAACTCATGTGGCCCGATCAGGCTGATCGCCGCAGCCTGCAGCCAGTACGCCAAGGGCGGTTTGGTCAGGTGCGGCTCACCGCGAAACTCCGGGATGAGGAGCGAGCCATCGGTCGCCATCGCCGCAGCGACGGAGGCGTAGCGTCCCTCATCCGGCGGAATGAGCGGGTGACCCCACGCGAGAAACCACACAAGCAGCATGGACGCGACCACCATGATCCGCTCGGCGGTGGTCAGGGGGCGTCGATCGGCGGTGAGGGGAGGCAGCACGATGGCGGGGGATGCGGGTTCGGCGTCTGTGTCCGGGTCCGTGTCGGGCCGAGCGTCGGAACGCCCCCTGCAAGATTCGAACTTGCGACCTGGTCTTTAGGAAAGACCCGCTCTATCCAACTGAGCTAAGAGGGCCTTGGAAAAGGTGCGGGCATGGTAGCGGCGTCGCGCCGAGTGGGGGAACGCGATACCTTCTCCGCTGTGTCCGGCCGCGTCGTTCTCGAGATCCTCTTCGTCGGGCAGGTGATCGTCGCCTTCCTGACCGCGCTGCAGGTCCTCACCGACCGCCGTGCCCGTCCGGCGACGGCGACCTCGTGGATCCTGCTCATCGCGGTCCTCCCGGTCATCGGCTGCTGCCTCTACTGGCTCGCCGGCAAGCCATGGCTTCAGCGACGCCGGAGGGAACTCCTCGATCGACAGCGCGAGCGCCTCGGCAAGCGCATGGACACGGGGCGGGCGCTGCGCGCGAAAGGCGTGCGCGCCGCGCTCGACGACATGCCGGTCGGCACCCGAGGCCTCGCGGCGCTCGCCTGTCAGGTCTCCGGTCTGCCGCCGGTCGGGGGGAACGATGTCGAGTATCTCGCCGACGCGGATGATCTCTTCGCCCGCATCGCCGAGGACATCGATGCGGCGCTCGACCATGTCCATGTCCTCTTCTACATCGTCGTGGCCGATCGCAGCTCGCGTCCGGTCCTCGAGGCATTGGCCCGGGCGGCGCGGCGCGGCGTCCGGGTGCGTTTCCTCGTGGACTCGATCGGCGGGCGCGGCTTCCTTGCGAGCGAAGACGCCCAAGCGCTGCGTGACGCCGGCGTCCATCTCGTCGAGGCGCTCCCCGCCGGACTCCTCCGCGCCCTCTTCCAGCGAATCGACCTCCGCAACCACCGCAAGCTCGTCATCATCGACGGCAACATCGGCTACATCGGCAGCCACAATCTCGCGGCGAGCGACTTCAAGGTGGGGCGGGCCAATGTCGAGTGGGTTGACGCGACCGCCCGCATCGAAGGGCCGGCGGCGAACGAGCTCCAGCGCGTCTTCGTCGAGGATTGGTGGGTCGAGACCGAAGAGCCCGTCGAGCATCTCGTCCGTCCGCCGAGCGGCGGTGAGGCCGGCGCGGTCGTGCAGGTGATGGCCACGGGACCGACGGTCGAGGAGCAGTCGATGTCGCAGGTCATGGCGACCTGCCTCCATCTCGCGCAGCGCGAGATCATTCTCACCACCCCCTATTTCGTTCCCGACGAGCCGACGATGGTCTCGATCATCACCGCGGCCCGGCGCGGCGTGCAGGTCACGCTCGTCGTTCCCGAACACAACGACTCCTACCTCGTCAAGCTCGCCAGCCAGTCCTACTTCGAGCGGCTGCTCGACGCGGGGGTTCGGCTGCTCGAGTTTTCGGGGGGCATGCTCCACTCGAAGACGATCACCGTGGACGACGCGCTGGGCGTCATGACCAGCGCGAATCTCGATCGTCGCAGCTTTGAGATCAACTTCGAGGTCAGCCTCTTCCTCTACGACGCCGACGCGACGGTGGCGATGCGGGCGATGCAGGAGAGCTACATCGAGCGTTCGACGCGCATCGATCCGGCGGTGTGGTCGCGGCGAAGCTGGTGGCGACGCCTGGTCGCCAACGCCGTCGGGATGGCCTCACCGGTCCTGTAGCGCAGCGAGCCCCGACTTATGGAAGGAGCTCATGCAGTTCGGCGAGGAGCGCCCGGCGGGTGTTGAGCGGCATCGGGCGCGTCTCGGCCAGTCGGGTCGCCCAGGCGCGCACGAGCGAGATCGACGCGGCGCAGCAGGGGCCGTAGAGGTCGAGGATCGCTCGACGGGCCTCGCGGAGAACCGTCTCCGCGGTGATCGCGTCAGCCGGCGCGGCGGAGCCGGTAGCGGAACGCGCGGCGAGCGGTCGGTCACCGTCGGTCCCGCAGAGGCGGAGCGTCGGGCGAAGATGGCTTGAAGCACCCATACCGAGGTGTCATCGGCATATCTCCGCGCGTCGGACCAGTTGGATCAGCCTGATCGAGCGGATCGGCGGTGACGCCGCGCGCTCGGCACAGCTTGCCGAGCCCGCACAGACAGACCCATCCGGCGGGTCGCAACGCGCCAAATTCGCCTGCATCCCTTGCGTCGTCGGAGGTTCAATCGGACGGTCCCTGCATCTCCGCCGACTCCCGCCCACGCGGACCGGTCGCCTGCGGAGGGTGCATGACGACTCCACCCGTTCGGCCCTTGTCCGCACGGGATCGGAGGCGTTGATGAGCGTGCCTGACCGAACGACTGGAGGACCACCATGCGGAACCCACTCCAACCGACCACCCGCCTGCGACAGCAGGTCTCCGGCAGCCAAGCCGCCATGGGCCCTGCGCTGCTCATGACGGCGCTCGCCGCTGTGGTGGCAACTCCGCTCCATGCTCAGGCGGGCAATCCGCTCGACGCCGTGGGCACCTTCGGCCTCCGCGCCAACGGCGGAGCGCTGCACAGCGTGCAGAGCATGGCGAGCCCCGGTGTCGACGCCTCGAGCGTCCGCTTCGTCGGCTCCGCGGTTGATCCCGGCGGACTGTGGGAAGCCTCGTGGGACTACCAGGCGGATCTCGATCCGACCGGCAACGCGAAGCTGACCGGCGCGGCCACGATCGTCAACAAGTCGAACGAGGCCGTCGACTTCGACCTCGTCTTCGAAGTCCCGATCTGCCCCTTCATCCAGTCGGCGAGCCGGATGGGCGGTTCGTGCACCATCAAGCTCACCACGAACGCCAACGGCGGCGCGATCTCCTGCCTCGGCGGCAACTCCGTCTTCACCGCGCTGGCCGACGGCATGAGCGGCGGCAAGATCTTCCACGGTCCCTTCAACATGGGATCGACCGGTTCGGGCACCGCCCAGACCGCGAACATGTTCGGCGCGCCCTTCCCGGCGATGCCATCGGCGGCCGTGACCAGCGAGTTCGGCCTGCGCCATGTCTTCAAGCTCACCGACGGCGACACCGTCCTCATCACCTCGAACCTCATCGTCGGCGGTGATCCCGCGAACTTCGTCGAGTGCCAGCAGGCCGCGAGCGCAGCGGGCAACGCCCAGGCGTCGGTGGCTCCGGCTGCGGTGATCATCCCCTCCGGCCCTGGCGGTGTGACCACGAGCGCGATCACCCTGGGGGCGAGTCCGTCGAACAAGGTCATCATCTCGGGCGACAAGAAGAAGCCGTCGAAGAAGGCGGCCGCCTCGAGCTCGAAGTCGAAGTCGAAGTCCGCGGCGAGCTCATCGAACCGTCGGCCGTCGCAGGCCGGTCAACGCTCGCCCAACCGGCAGCCCTGGTCGCGCCCGTCACCCTGGCGCCGCTAAGCCGACGCGGGTGTGACTGGACGGCGCGCCTGATTGGCGCCCCGCCAAAAAGCCTACGCCATTGTTCCACGCTGGCCCCCCGGCTCGTCGTTCATCGACCGCCGGGGGTCCTTTTCGTGCGCCCACGCCGCAGGCTCGCTCATTGCGTGTCGCCCGGATCGTCCTTGCCCGGACCGCGGGAAATCATCTCCAGTTGAATCGTCGCCTCGAGACTGGAGGCCGCGATCTGGCCCCGCGGCGCCCATCCCCAGAGCGACGCGTAGTCGGAGCCGCTGTACCCCTGCGGTGCGAAGCACCACGCGATCGGCACGCGCTCGTTCAGATCCTTCCAGTTGCCCAGGGTCGGCCACGCATCCTCGACCTTCAGTTGCCGGACCGCTCGCGAGCGGATTTCCGCGGGATCGAAGGGAATCCAGCCCGCGTCCGGCATGTAGACCTCGGCCCAACTGCGGAGCAGCGTGCGCTTTCGCAGCCCGCCGCCGCCGGCTCGGTCGACCTCCTCGACGAAGCCGACGACCGGTCGCGCCGGAATGCCGCCGGCGCGGAGCGCCGCCACGGTCACCGCGACGAGGTCGTGCGTCGTTCCGCGACCAAGCCTCGCCGCCTCGGCCGCGCCTTCCATCTTCAGGCCGATGACGCGACCAAGGGCCCGTCGCTCCCACGCGTCGTCCGAGACGCTCTTCATGCCGATGCACACCGAGCGGATGATCTCCTTCGCTGCGTACCAAGGCGGCATGCTGCGCAGACGGTTTCCGACCGCCGACTCGACGATCGCCTTGGCGAAGGGGCGATCGCTCTCGATGCCCTTCTGCGGACGGAGCGCGTCGCGGACCTCCTCCGGCCACTCGCGCGGCCAGGTCTTTCGGGCAAGCAGCACCTCGTCGATGCGGCAGCTCCACACCTGCGCCCGCCACGCGACGCTCCAGCGGATCGAGGAGCCGCTGAAGCGCTCGATCGGAATGATCGCGGTGCTCATGCCAAGCTCGCCCTTCTCCTCGAGTCGCGCCCGTTGGGTGAGCGTGCGATCGGGACCGCCGTCGAGGACGAGCGTCGGCATGAGCGACTTCGGGTCCACGACCGAGAAGGGGCCGCGGGTGACGATCGGAAGGACGAGCGGCGTGCCCTCGAGCGTGATCGCGTTGGTCCGGTCCGTTGACGGGAACCCGGAGATCACGACTTCGAAGCGGACATCGAAGAGCTTCGGGTCGTAGCGGTCGATCGCCCGCGGGCCGCCGACCGTCTGGTTCGGCGGCGGTGCGACGGGGGGTTGGGCCGGCGGCTGCTGCGGCGGTGGCGTCGGCACGCCTTGGGCCGCCGCCGAGGGACCGACCTGGATGGCGGTCGCGGCGACGAGCAGCATCGCGACCACGGGCAGCGGGGCGAGACGACGGTCGGTTGGATCGCGTGGGATTCGGGCCTGCATCGCGGGACTCGCGGAACACGGACGGCGCGGTGGCCGGAGGGACGACGCCGCGCGGGGCTCGGCGGCATCGCCCGACTCCCGTGTGATACGACGCGATCGCCGCGAACGCGAGCGAAAAGCGCTCAGGAGAGCAGGTTCATCTGGCTGCTCGGATCGAGCCAGCCCTGGAGCTTGCCGAGGAACTCGGCCAACACGAGGTTGGTGACGATGATGGCGAGGAAGCTGGCCACGAAGCTCGCCGTCGCCGCCCGTCCGACGCCGGTCGCCCCGGCGGCACAGTGGAAGCCCTTGTAGCAACTGATGAGCCCGATGCAGAGGCCGAAGACGACGCTCTTGAGAATGCCGGTCGTCGGCTCCCACCAGGTCACGAAGAGGCTCGTGAAGTGCCAGTAGTCGGGATTCGAGATGCCGTGGATCTTGACCGAGATGAACCACGCGCCCCACGAGCCGAGCAGGTCGGAGTAGATCGTGAGCAGGGGAGTCATGATGACGCAGGCGGCCAAGCGCGGGGCGACGAGGGTGCGGATCGGATCCGCGGCCATCGCCCGCATCGCGTCGAGCTGTTCCGTCACCTTCATCGATCCGAGCTCGGCGGCGAGCGCCCCGCCGACGCGTCCGGCGACCATGACCGCGGCGAGCACCGGGCCGATCTGCTTGGTCACCGCGGCGTTGATGACGCCGCCCATCCGATCCTCCTGGCCGATCGCCGCGAACTGCGAATACCCCTCGAGGGAGAGGATCATCCCGATGAAGACGCCGACGATCGCGACGACCGGCACGCTGGCCACGCCGACGCGGTAGAGCTGGGGGGCGAGTTGGCTCCAGGCGAGCCAGCAGGAGGGCCGAACCGCCATCCAACGAAACGCCGAGAGGGCGAAGGCGGTCAGACGACCGAATCCGCTGAAGAGCGAGAAGACGGAATGGCCGAAGCCGGCAACGCCGCTGGCGACTGGACGCATGAATCGACTATCGGCGACGCTGGCCGCGTATCGTTACGAAGGGGCGAGGCGAAGCAGCGTCGCCGCCCGCAGCGGAAGCGCCTGGTCGAGTCCGCACTTCCGCTCGATGAGGGCGGTGACCTCGATTCCCCGCTTCGCCAGCAGTCCGATCGCTTCGGGAAGCGGTCCGTGGAAGGAGCCCTGCACGGTGAGTTCCCCCAGGATGATCGGCGAGAGATCCGCAGCCGCCGGTTCGCGCGAGAGCGGGAGCGACTTGAGGACCACCGTGCCGCGGGCCCGGACCAGCATGCTCGCGAAGGCGAGACTCTCGGCGGTGCCGACGCAATCGACGACGACATCCTGATCGCCGCGGCGCCCGATCTCGTCGGCGTGGCGATGCTTGATGCCCAGCTTCTCCGCGAGGGCGAGGGTCGCCTGCTGATGGGCGATCACCCGGACCGCGGCGTTGAGCCGGGTCATCACCTGCGCGGTCACGAGCGCGGCGACGGTATCGCCGAGGACGGTGATGTATCCCTTGCCTTCGAGACGGATCTGCTTCGTCGCCTCGAGCGCTTCGGCGACGAGCGACGCGAAGGCCGCCCGCTCGTCATCGAGCGTGTCGGGCAGGAGGGAGAGGTTGGTCGTGGGCACCGTCACCCGCTCCGCGAAGCAGCCGTCGCGGCCAGCGCGCCCGAGGATCTGACGCTCGCGGCAGTGGCTCGACAGTCCGGCGAGACAGCGATCGCAGCGTCCGCAGCGCACGATCGGATGGATCGCGACGCGCTTGCCGACCCACTGCGTCTGGCCTGCCGTGCCGATGACCCGTTCGACGACGCCGACCCCAGACTCCCCAAGCACCGTCGGCGGATCCTGTCGGCCTGCAGCGGCGTCGGCGGGGGTCACCAGACTCGCCCGCATGCGGACGACGCAGGCCCCGTCCGGAGCGGGTTGCTCCTGCCGTTCACCGACGCGCGGGCCATCGCTGCCGCTGACGATGGCCCTCATCGCGGGGATCCGCTCCGGGGCGGCGCAGCCTCCGCCGGCGCGGCGGCTTCGGGCTTCTCGATCGCGGGAAGCTGGAACTCGGGACTCGGCTGTTCTTCCCCTTCGTAGGTCCGGCGCACGCCGGTCGATGGGGTCCCGATCGGAAGGCCAGGATCCTCGAAACTCAGCGGCACCCAGAAGAGGATGTAGTCCATGACCCCCTTCGGACGGCGGAAGACCGGGTAGAGATAGCGTTCATCGGTGCGGAAGACCGCGGCTGCGCTGGCCGTGCCGCCGCTCTGGGCCCGCCATGCGATCCAGGCCGATTGGTTCAGCCCGAAGTCCTGACCGGTCATCGTCTGGAGGGAATCGAGCGCAGCGAGGTTCACGGCGAGTTCGCGATGGTCGAGGGCTGCGATCAGGGCCTGAAAGACCGCGTCGGTCGGATACTGGCCGAGCGCGACGGCGAGCTCGGCGCGGATCTCCGACTCCTCGGTCTGGTCCACGAGCTTCTTCCACATCGGATCGGCGACGGTCGGATCGTGCAGTCGCTGGAGCGCCTTCGCCGCCTCGAGCCGGACCAGCCGGAAGGGACTCTCGAGCTGTTTGGCAACGAGCGGCGCGTCGGTCGCATCACCGTGACGGCCGATGGCCCGGAGCGCGAAGCTCTTGACGAGCGGGTCCGTCGGCTCCTCGACATAGAGCCGGTAGAGCTGCTGGTATGGCTGGGCGCCGCCCCACGGCGCGCTCGCGAGCAGGGCGATGCCGCGCCGCTGATTTTCGGGATTCGTCGTGTCCACCGCCCACGCGGCGGCCTGGGCCGGCGTCGGCGGATTGAATGTCTCGGTGAAGGCGTCGAGATCCGACGAGATCGTGTCGCAGGCGTTCACGACGAGGAGCATCGAACCTGCCACGGCGACGCGAGCGATGGAAGCGAGTCGCTTCTGCATCGCCGGAGTCTACTGCAAACTCGCGAATCGGCTTCCGCCCACTCAACTGCCGGGCGTCGGCTTCCCGCAGTCGAAGCTCACCGGCACGAGGCAGAGGAAGCGGAGCTCCGTTCCGCGGTCGGCACGAAACTGATGGGTGACATTCGGCTGGATGAGGAGGACATCGCCATCGCGAATCGCGTGCTGCTCGCCGCCATACTCCGCCGTGCCCGTGCCGCCGATCACGACGACCTCATGTTCGTAGTCATGGCTGTGGCGGGGGGTGTGCCCGCCCGGCTCGACGGCGAACTGCCGCAGGGCGAAGTTCGGGGCGCCGTCGGCCCGACCGACCATGATGCGCATCGAGACCCCCTGGGTCCCCGGCATGGCGAGTGGTTCGGGCGGATGATCGTGGATGTTTCGCTTGACGAGCACGCGGATACTCTACCGCCGCGCCATGACCGACTCCCGAGCCGCCTCCACGCCGTCACCTGCCCCCACCATCCATGGCCGTCCGCTCGGCATGTGGCAGACCAACTGCTTCGTCGTGCAGGTGCCGGAGGGCCCCGACCCGACGGGCTGCTGGATCGTCGACTGCGGGCAGCGACCGCAGCCGCTCCTCACGCTCATCCGCGAGCGGGGCTGGACCCCGCGGGGCATTCTCCTGACGCACTGCCACCTCGACCACATCATGGGGATCGACGAGGCCCTGAGCGCCTTCGGCCCGATGCCGATCCTCTGCCATCCCCTCGAGGCGGCCTGGAACGGCGAGCCGATGCTCAACCTCTCCGCGATGAGCGCCGGCGCCTCCGGGGAAGTCCGCGTCTCGTCGCCGACGGCGTTCGTCGAGGATGGTCAGGTGATCGATCTCTGTGGATCGCCGTGGCGCGTGCTGCATGTCCCGGGCCACAGCCCCGGGTCGGTGGCGTTCGTCCATGAGCCCTCGGGGCAAGCGATCTCCGGCGATGTCCTCTTCGCGGGCAGCATCGGCCGACACGATTTCCCGACGAGCGACCCCCGGGCCCTCAAGGCGTCCCTCGCGAGGCTCATGACGCTCCCGGACGAGACTCGGATCTACCCCGGTCACGGCCCGACCACGACGATCGGCCGCGAGCGCCAGCAGAATCCCTATGTGCTCCGGCCTTCGGGGTGGTGATCCCTCCGCCCGGCGGTCCGCCCCAGCCATCGGGAAGGGCCGACTCCCCTATACTCCGACTTTTCCCGCCGACCCCTCCCTTCACAGCCCGTCCGCATGCCCTACACGCTTCAACCGGATCCGCTGCCCGATGTCCCGCTTGGTCTCGATGTCGAAACGACCGAGTACCTCGCCGACCGCGTGCAGGTCGGCGACCGCTGGATCCTGAACTTCGGCCCGCAGCACCCCGCCACGCACACCACCCTGCGCCTGGTCCTCGAGATCGAGGGCGAGCGTGTGGTCCGCTGCACGCCGCACATCGGCTACCTCCACTCGGGCTTCGAGAAGCTCGGCGAGCACCATGACTGGAATCAATATGTCTGCACGATCAGCCGGATGGACTACATCTCGCCGATCGTGAACGACATCGCCTGGCACCTCGCGGTCGAGAAGCTCTTCGGAATCGACCTGACCCCGCGCTGCAAGGTGGTCCGGACGATCATGATGGAGCTCGGCCGCATCCAGAACCACCTGCTCTGCTGCGGTGCGGCGGCCCTCGATCTCGGGGCCTTCACCGGCTTCCTCTACGGGTTCAACGAGCGCGAGCACATCTACGACATCGTCGAGTACATCAGCGGCCAGCGGTTCCATCCCGACTGGACCCGCGTGGGCGGCCACTGGCGCGACCTGCCCGACGACGAGGTCTTCCGCCGCATGGTGCGGAAGTTCATCGATGTCCGCCTGCCGAACGCGATCAAGGATCTCGAGACGCTCCTGAACCGCAACCGGATCTTCATCGACCGCGTCGCGGGCGTCGGCGCGATCAGCCGCGAGGACGCGATCGCCTGGAGCCTTTCCGGTCCGATCGCCCGGGCCTCCGGCGTGCGCCGCGACCTCCGCAAGGACGAGCCCGTTCTCTGCTTCGCCGACAACTGGGACGGCGAGGGGGCCGAGGCGGTGAAGTTCAGCGTGCCGGTCACCAACGACGGCGACTCGCTCTGCCGCTATCTCGTCCGCATGGAGGAGATGAAGCAGTCGGCGAAGATCATCGACCAGCTCATCGACCGGATCCCGAAGGGGCCGATGAACAACGATGTGAACGCCAAGCTCGTGACCCCCGAGAAGGGCGATGTCTACGGCTCGATCGAGGCGACGATCCAGCTCTTCGAGCTGCGCATGCACAACCGCGGGGCCGACGCCCCGATCGGCGAGTGCTACCACGCGATCGAAAGCCCGAACGGCGAGCTCGGCTACTACCTCGTCTCCGACGGCGGCCGCTGCGCGTTCCGCGCCCGCACCCGTCCGCCGAGCTACATCAACTACTCCGTCTTCCCGAAGCTGATCGAGGGACACCAGATCGCCGACGTCGTCGCGGTGCTCGGCTCCCTCAACATCATCGCGGCGGAGCTGGATCGGTAACGAACCCGGTCGAATCGGACGATTTCCACCAGAGAACCACAGAGGCACAGAGGGCACAGAGGCAGCACAGAGATGACAAGGAGAATGGGGTCGGACATCCCGCTTGCATGATCCGATTCTCGATCCACCCGAAGAGGCGCGGATCGCGGGAAAGACTGGAAAACAAGCCCTCTGTGCCCCCTCTGTGCCCTCTGTGCCTCTGTGGTTCTCTGGCGAACCTCTCACACAACCACCATGGCCTGGACCACCAAACCATCCGCGACCCAGAAGATTCCGACCCGCGCTGAGCCGTACCTGACGGCGGCGATGAAGGAACGCTGGGAACGGGACCTCATTCCGCGCTACGCGACCCGGCAGGGGGCGCTCATGCCGATCCTGCACGAGATCCAGCACGAGCATCGCTGCATTCCCTACCAGGCGATGATCGAGATCGCGAAGTTCCTGGCCATCACCCCGGCCGAGGTGCTCGACACGGTGACCTTCTACGAGGAGTACACCACCGAGAAGCTCGGGCAGTGCGTCATCGGCATCTGCCAATCGATCGCCTGCGAGGTCTGCGACCACAAGAAGCTCCTGGACCATGTCCGGACGAAGCTCGGGATCGAGCCGCACGAGACGACCGACGACGGGAAGTTCACGCTCCTCACGCTCGAGTGCCTGGGAAGCTGCGACACAGCGCCGGTGGCCCTGTTCAACGAGACGCTCCACGAGAACCTGACCGTCGCCAAGGTGGACGAACTCATCGAGGATGCCCGCCGCGGCGGCGGGCACGGCCATCACTGATGATGCGGCACGCTCCCTGACGAACCCCGTGGCCGACCAGAAGCCCAAATCGATCATGCAGTCGCTCGGCGAGTTCGTCGGCCACATCGCCGAGGGAATTCGAACCGATCCGACCAAGCGCGAGGTGAGCCGAACCGTGGAAGAGACGCGCCGGGACGATGGGGTCATCCTGCGGCGCACCGTGATCGAAGAAGTGGAGCTGCGGCCCGGCACGAAGCCCCCGCAGCCCGAAGCAGAGACGAAGGACGAAACGAACCATGCCCGCGACTGACCGCCAGCCCGAAGCCGTGCTCACGCAGCGCATCCCGACCTTTCCCTTCGGCGATCCGAAGAATCGCCGGACGGTCGGGATCGACCAATACATGGCGACCGGCGGCTACGAAACGCTGCGGAAGGCGATCGCCATGCAGCCGGGCGAGATCGTCAACCAGGTGAAGGACGCGAACCTGCGCGGGCGCGGCGGCGCCGGCTTCCCGGCCGGTCTCAAGTGGACCTTCCTGCCCCCGGCCGACGGCAAGACGCGCTACCTCTGCATCAACTGCGACGAGGCCGAGCCGGGCACCTTCAAGGATCGTCTCCTCTGCGACTTCGATCCGCACCTGATCCTCGAAGGCATTGCGATCGCCTGCTACGCGTGCCAGCTCGACACGGCGTTTTTCTTCATTCGCGGCGAGTATCACCATCAGGCGAAGGTGATGCAGCGGGCGATCGACGAGGCCTACGCGAAGGGGATCTTCGGCGGCAAGGGCCTGCTGCACGGCGCCTCCAATTTCAAGGTGGAGTGCTATCTCCATCGCGGCGCCGGCGCCTACATCTGCGGCGAGGAGACGGGTCTTCTCGAGGCGATCGAGGGCAAGCGCGGCTGGCCGCGCATCAAGCCGCCCTTCCCGGCGGTGAAGGGCCTCTTCGGTCGGCCGACGATCATCAACAATGTCGAAACGCTCGCCGCCGTCGTCCCGATCCTCGATCGCGGCGTGGCGTGGTGGAAGGGCCGCGGCTGTGAGAGCACCATCGGAGGACCGCCGAGCTACGGTCCGAAGCTCATGGGCGTCTCCGGCCATGTCGAGCGACCTGGCGTCTTCGAGTGCGATCTCGGCATTCCGCTCCGCAAGCTGGTCGAGGACTACTGCGGCGGCATGCGCAAGGGCAAGCGCTTCAAGGGAGCGATCGCCGGCGGCGTGAGCATGGGCGTCCTCGGTCCGGATCAGTATGACGCCGAGATGGATTTCGACATCGGCCGCAAGTACGACGTCCTCGGCCTCGGAACCGCCTGCCCGACGATCTTCGACGAGGACACGGACATGATTGCGGTCGCCCGCAATCTCGCTCGATTCTTCAAGAACGAATCCTGCGGCCAGTGCACGCCATGCCGCGAGGGCTCGGGCTGGATGCTGAAGCTGCTCACGAAGATCGAGCGCGGCGAGGGGCAGACGAAGGATCTCGACCTGCTGCTCGAGATCGCCGGCTCGATGGGTCTCACCCCCGGCACGACGATCTGCGGCCTCGCCGACGGCAACAACTTCGCGGTGCGCACGATCGTCAACAAGTACCGCAGCGAATTCGAGGCGCGGGTGAAGCCCACCTTCGTCGCGGTGACGGTCGGGGCGCGCTAGCCTCCCCTCGACGCGGCGTTACGAGCTCCACGCACCGAGGAGCAACGCGATATCCGACGCATTCACCGCGCCGTCGCCATCGAGGTCGGCGTCGCATGAGCCTGGTGCGGGGCAGGGACCGAACGCGCCGAGGAGAATCGCGAGATCCGCGCTGCCGACCAAGCCGTCTCGGTCGAGATCCTCGGCGGCGTAGAGCAGCGCGTCCACATGATCGATGAGGACGCGGATTGAGGTCGCCGCCGCAGCGCGGGCGGTCGGCCAGTCGATCAGTCCGCCGACATGGATGTGGCCCGCGGCGACGCAGCGATCGGGATCCAGGGCATCGGCGTGGAGCGACTGGTACCAGACGCCGTGATACGCGATGAACTCGGACAGGAAGCCGCCGCCATCCTGTGTGAAGCAAACATAGGGAACGAGCGTCGCGTGTTCGCTGGCCACGGCGTCGACGATGGCCTGCACCGGAAGCGTCGAGAGGCGCAGCGTGCCCGCTGGGACGGACGCGTCCGGCGGATTCGGCGTCGGGAGCAGCGGGGGAAGATAGTCGTTGAACCAATTCGTTCGGTTGAATTGGTTCATTTCGAGTTCCCAGCTTCGATTGATGAAGCCTCGGCTGAAGGTGATGATCGCGACCGGCCTGACGGATTCCGCGATCGCCCAGAAGTCGGCGGAGGTGTCCTGGTAGTCAACCTGGAGGTCGCCGCTTCCGATGCCGCAGCTCGAGCAGTTCGCCGGCACGAACTCCGGGAAGTGAGCGACGATGTCGTACCCACGGCCCTCCCAGTTCTCGCCGATCCAGCCTCCGGGATTCTGGGCGGGATGCTGGCTGAACGGGCGCACCGCCTCGTTCGACGGCGGCCAGTAGCCGGTCAGGAGGATGCGGGGACGATCGGCGTGGGACGCGGTGGCGACCAGCGAAACGAGCGCCATGGCAATCGCGGAAGCGTGGGATGAAGCCATACGAGCATTTTGTATCCGACGCGCTCTCCTGAATCATCCTGCACAAGCGAACAAGCGCGGATTCCGTTAGGAACCCGCGCTCGTTCGTCGGCCGCTGACCTGAGATCGATCGCGGTCAGGCGTTCCACTCGCCCAGCAGCGTCGCGAGGTCGCTCGCGTCGACGGTACCGCTTCCGTCGAGATCAGCGACCCCCGGCTGTCCCCAGTTGCCCAGGAGGACGGCGAGATCGGCAGCATCGACGGTGCCGTCGCCGTTCAGGTCGGCCTGGAGCGAGAGATCGGCCCACACCAGTCGATGGTCGGAGCTTGGGAAAGGAAACACGCCGGTGAGGTTGAAGAACGGCTCGGTCGTCGTCGGCCAGAAGATCCCGCCCCCGGCGTGCGGGACCGTCCAAGAGGGCAGCAAATAGTCAGCCCTCAGGTTGCCGGGCGCGCCGTCCGCGAAGTCCGCGGTGTCGAGCGCCGGATCACCACGATGGTTGGCGTTCGCGTTGCGCTGCAAAAGTGCGGCTTCCGTCCCGCCAGCGGCGGCAGGTGGATTCGTATCGTTGATGAGCGGATGGGCAACGAGTTGAAGGATCGCTTCGTCCACGCTGTCCCCGTCGAGGGGATCGGCGTTCTGATCGCCGACGATCACGAACTTGGCGCCGCTCGGGAGGCCGCCGAAGTTCCCCGCGTCGTCGTACAGGTAGCCCGCAGCCCCGGGCGTCACATAGTCCGCCCAGAGACGGATCTCGTCGTGATTACGAAGGCCGTTGCGATCCTCGGGGCCGTCGAAGACCGGTGGCGTGGGATGGCTGGCAAGCACATGGAGGGTCGTTCCGCCGACCATGACCGGAATGTCCCAGTGGCTCTTCGACGAGAGTCGGAACACGGCGAGTTCCTCCGGCGAGTACCAGTCCGCCGGAGCGGCGGTGGCGGGGTCGTCCGGAAGGAGCGCGCCGGGCATGTCCTTCCACAGGAAGTTCTGGAAGGTCCGGATGCCGCTCGCGTCGATCGGATACTTCGAATAGATCACCATCCCGAACTGGCCGGGAAAAAAGCCGAAGCCGAAGGCATCGTTTCCGCCGCCGACCGTACCGCTGTTGTCGAGATCGAAGCCCGAGGGAATGCCGGTATTGCTCGGGGCGACGAACGCGTAGGGATAGACGATCGGGTCGGCGCCGTTCTGCGAGACCTCAAGGTAGTTGGACCGGAAGAGATCGCGCGCGGTCCCGTTGGCATCGAAGTCGAACTCGTTGAGTAGAACGATGTCCGGGGCGACGCGTTGGACGATCTCGGCGATCACTTTCGCCTGGGCATTCGCCGGAGTCGAAAGATCGGCGATGAGCTGTCCAGCTGCATTGCGATTCAGCGAGCAGTTGAAGGTCGCGACGCGCACCGAACCGTCGCCCGCGAGCAGGGGCGACACGGCGAGCATGGATCCGAGACAGGATGCGATGGGAAGAATCGAGCGCACGGGAACTCCTATCGATGAGGGTGAAGACCGCAGGACGCGATCGGTAGGGTCCGCGCGCCCGATCAAGGATCTGCTCTCGGATGACGAAGATGCGGCCCGCGTCGCGTGCGTTCTGTGTGTTCGCGAGGCGATGCGGCGGTACCCGGGCTTCCGAATCAACATCGTGCCCGAACATGCGCTTCACCGGATGATTGCCCGCCGACAAGGAAGGGGAGGCAGCATGTGGCGATGCGATTCCACCTTGCATCCCCGCTTCGTCGTCCGGCGTCCGGTCTCCCGCTCGGTCTGGCGCTCGCCGTTGCGCTCGGCGGTACGCTCGCGGGTCCTGTGGCCTTCGGCCAGTCAGCCGGCCAGGTCTTCACGATCGTCACCCTTCCCGACACGCAGAACTACAGCGAGTTCTATCCGGAGATCTTCGCTCAACAGACCGCATGGATCGCGCAGAATGCCGCAGCGCTGAATCTCCGCTTCGTCGCCCATGTGGGCGATGTCGTGAACCATGGCGACAGCCTGTTCGAATGGGAGAACGCCGACGCGGCAATGACGACGCTCGATCTCCTCGGCGTTCCGTACGGCGTCTGCGCCGGAAATCACGACATCACGCCGTCGGGCGTCTCCGGGTCCAGCTACATCCCGCAGAACTTCCTCGCCAACTTCGGGCCCGATCGCTTCGACGGGAGGCCCTGGTATCGAGGTGCGTCCCCGAGCGGCATGAGCAGCTATCAGGTCTTCTCGGCGCCGGATGGCTTGGGCGGAAGCCTTGAGTTTCTCGCGATGAACATCGAGTGCGATCCGACGCTCGCGGAGATGACCTGGGCGCAGGGCGTGCTGAACGCGAATCGAGACAAGCCGGTGCTCCTCTCAACGCATCGCTATCTGCAGGACGCGGAGGACTACACCGCCGGCGTTCCGATCGTGCCGTCCGGCCGCTACCCGGAGATCTGGTACGCGGTCGAGGGGGTGTATGTGCCCGGGGGCACGCAGATCGAGCAGGTCTACGACTGGTTCGTGCGCCGCAATCCCAACATCTTCATGGTGCAGTGCGGACACTTCCACGAGGAGTTCCGGCAGACCTCGACCAATGCCTATGGCGATCCGGTCCATGAGGTTCTGGCTGACTATCAGGATGACCCGAACGGCGGCGACGGCTGGCTGCGCATCATGCGGTTCGATTGCGCGGCTGGCATCGTCGATGTCGACTCCTACTCGCCCTTCCTGAATGCCTATCGTTCGGCGGACGAGAGCGACTTCACGCTTGCGGTCGAGTTCAATCGATACTTCGAAGTCAATCCGACCGTCGTGCGCCAGCAGGGCATCGCGGCGTATGCGGGTACGCAGGACACCTGGATCAGTCAGGCCAACCCGAACACCGCGTACGGGGACGCGGGAACGCGCGTCTCCGACGACGATGTCACCAACTCCTTCTTCTCCGACAAGCAGGGGCAGGCGCTCGTTCGATTCGACGGACTCATCGGCCCGGATGGCGTGCCCGCCGGCGCGACCATCCTCAGCGCGCGGCTCACCCTGCAGATCGCTGACGATATCGATACGCCTCTGTTCACGCCCGATTTCTTCATCCACCCCGTGCTGATCCCGTGGAGTGAGAGCTCGACGTGGAACTCCCTCGGAAACGGTCTACAGCTCGGTTCCGAGCTTGGGCCGCTCGTCGCGATCATGGCCGGTGACAACGATCCGAACAGCGACGGGCTTCGAGCGATCGACATCACGGCCGTCGTGCAGCAATGGGCCGATGGCACGCCGAATTGGGGATTCGCGATCCTGCCCGAGATCATTTCGGGAAACGACGACGGCATCGAGATCTTCTCGAGCGAATCACCGAACCCGCTCCTTCGTCCGGCCATCGAAGTCGTCTACGAGTCGACCGCCTCCGGCGTCCTCGGTGACCTGACCGGCGATGGCGCGGTGAACGGAGCCGATCTGGCGTCGCTCCTTGCTGCGTGGGGGGCAGCCGGCGAAGCGGATCTCGATGACAGCGGCGCGGTGGACGCGGCCGACCTCGCCCTGCTGCTCGCGGCCTGGACGGGTTGACCGTCACGCCGTGTTCTGGCGTGTCGATCGAAGAACGCCCGCCGGAGCGTCTCTGGAGAGGCGGGCGCTCCGGCGGGCGTGTGGTGGCCGTCCGCTCGTTCAGTCCCACTGGCCGAGCAGGAGTGCGAGATCGGCTGCGTCGACGACGCAGTCGCCGGAGAGATCCTCGGGCGTATCGACGCTGAGCCAGGCCCCGAGCAGGAGGGCGAGGTCCGCTGCGTTCACGCTGCCGTCGCCGTTGAGGTCGGCATCGGGCAGGTCCTCCGTCTGCACCTCAAACGCGCCGATGTCGATGGCTGGAGCGCTGCCGGATCCGCTGTTTGCGAGGGGCAGATCGACCCGACGCGGACGCAGGGTCGCATCGAGGGAGAGGGACTCGGTCGTGTTGGCGTCGCCGTCGAGATCGTCGATGTCGAGCGGGAGGGACAGCGTGCGGCCGGCATCGACCAGTCCTCCGCAGATCGTCGGCCGCGGGTTGTCGTCGTTCGTGCCGTACTGGTTGTCGGCACCGTCCGGGTCGACAAGCTGGGTGGGGCTGTAGGTGAGGATGTCGCCGTGGAGGATTCCCGGGATGGATCCGGTGAACGCCTCGATCGAGCATGAGACGGCGAACACGACGCCGGAACCGGCCTGGGTCAGTTGTGTGCCGGCGGTCTGGAGCGTTCCGCCGATGTTGTCGAAGAGGATGCTGTTCTGAATGAGGTTGCCGTCGCCCGCCGTGTTGTAGTGCACGCCAGCGCCGACATTCGAGGTTGCGGAGCGGTTGCCGGCGATGACGCAATGATGGATGTCCGCGGTATCGGACGCGACGAAGATCCCGGCGCCCGGACCCGCGAAGCTGTTTCCGTTGCCCACGATCATGCACTGGATGATCCGCGCCGTTCCGGTCGTTCCCTCGCCGATCGCGATGCCTGCGCCGAGGCCGCCCGAGATCGACCCGCAGCGGCGAACGATGCAGTTGCGGATCGTCGGGCTCGCATCGTCGTCGATGCGAATGCCGCCGCCCGGCTCGTTGAGACCGGCGATGCGGCCGTTCTCGACGATGAAGCCATCCAAGATCGAATCAGTCAGGAAGATGCCGTTGTAGCGAACGACCCCCCGCGTGTTCTGCTGGCCGAGGACGCCAGGAAGATCGCCCGACAGAATCGTCGGATGAGCGAGCCAGTCGCGCTCGGATCGATCGAGTTCGTTGCCGCCGGGACCGTTGCCGATGAAGCCGCCGTAGAGACGAGCGCCCTTTCCGGGCGTGAATCCGATGTTCGTGTCGTTCGTGAGCGTCGGCAGATAGGTGCCTTGCGCGACCCAGATCTCACCCGGCCCGCCGGTTCTCGGGTCGTTCAGTTCGGCGATCGCGTCGAAGAGTTGCGTGTAGGCGTTCGCCCAGCTCTTGCCGTTGTTCAGCCCGGTCGCGTCGGCGTCGACGAGGATGGTCCTCGGACGTTGGAACTCGAACGCGCCACGGTCAGGCAGCGGTGCGGGACCGAAGCCGGTGTTCGGGACAAGCGGATCGTCGACCTCCCGTGGGTCGCCACCGATGTCGAGAAAGTAGGTTTCGGTGTTGTTTCCGTCCTCGTCAAGATCGAGGAAGTCGGGCAGACCGAAGTTGCCGTGACCCGAGTCGATGGCGGGGGAGTCGCCGCGCAGCCGGAGGGTGTCATCCGGCGTGCCGTAGATGTCGTCCGGACCATCGGCATCGATGAACTGCGGATCGGCCGAGAGGGTCGCGGAGCCGCTCGGACTCGCGTTGTCCCAGCCCTGAATCAGGCAGCTCTGGATGAGGGTCGACGAGACATTCGACAGGGCGAACTGGTCCGACTCCGAGCCGGATCCGTTGTCATACACGATCGAGTTGATCAGGAAGAGCGTCCCGGCGGTTGCGTTCAGGCAATTGAAACCCTTCGCGTTGCCGACGATCGTGCAACTGTCGATGACCGGGCCTTCGATCGCCTGGAAGGAGAGCGCCGTGGGGGAGTTGCCGGTCACGACGCAGTTGGAGAACCTCTGTTGGCGACCGGTGATGGGGCCGACGGTGAGGATCGCGCCGCCGTTCCCGACCGCGTGGTTGTCACGGAAGGTGCAGGAATAGAAGGCAAGATTCGATGAGGCGATCCGGGCGCCGCCGCCGCTTGCGTCGCTGCCGGCGCCGTTTGCGTTGCCGCGCGTGATCGTCACGCCGTCGATGGCCGTGATGTCAACGATGTCGATTCCTGCGCTCACGACATGGAAGCTGTTGTCGTCGAGCGAGGGGCCGCCGATCTCGCCGGTGAGCACCGTCGGGTTCTCGGGGACATTGCGCTGCGACTTGAGCGTCTCGTTGCCCGCGAAGCCACCGATCAGATGCACCCGATTGCGGACGACAAAGGATGCGCTCCGGTTGTTCGTCGTCGTGGGGCGATAGGTCCCCTCGGCGATCCAGATCTCGTCATTCGGACTCGACGCGGCCAGGGCCGCCTGAAGGTCCTTGAAGGCCAAGGCCCAACTTCCGCCGTTCTGCAGCGCGGTCGGCAGGACCTGGTTGGCCCGCACGAAGATGACATCGCCGAAGGTCGGTGACGCAGCCGCCGCCCCGAGGAGGAGCGAAGCCACGAGCTGACGGGGGAGGCTGGAACGGGTGAGTCTGAGGTGTCGCGTTGGCATGGCACGACAGACGCGCCGTCCAGCCGCGGTCGGGATCATGCGACGCCGTCGATTGGGCGGCTCGGCCTGACGGTGACGGGATGGGCAAGGCGGGCGGCCGCGCCGCGACGCGCCTCGTGGGCCGCCGCCCGGGCTCGTTGGGAAGCTGCCTCTGAATCCCCGGTTCGGTCAGCCCCAAAGGCCGAGGAGAATCGCCAGATCGAGGCCGTTGACGATTCCGTCCTCGTTCAGATCGGCCTCGCAAAGCGAGGTCCCCCATGCGCCGATGAGGGTCGCCAGATCGCTGCCGTCCACCACGCCGCTGCAGTCGATATCGGCGACCGAGCAGACCGGGACGCCTTCCACCTGCACATACTCGGTCCGCGTTGTGCTGTTGCCGAGAATGGAGGCATCGCCGAAGTAGGCCTGGTTGGGGAGCGCGCCGCTGCCCACCGTATCGCTGAGGACGACCTGTCCGTCGATCAGGACGGTCGCGATGGAGCCTTGGATTTCGAGGCGATAGGTATGAAATCCATCCGTCGTGGGGAAGCGGAAGGTCTGATCGCTCCAGTTCTGATCCCCCGTCGCGAGGAGAACGCGATCACTCGAGAGCCCGAGCGCCGCCCACTTGCCTGCGGCGTCAGAGATGCTGAGGTAGAACCCCGTTCGCTTGTAGGGATTCGTTCCGTACCAGGTGGAGGCATCGACCTTGATGCGAGCCTCGATCGCGGCGCCGTCGGCGAAGGCGATCGGGGGAAAGCTGTGCAGGAAGTAGGAATAACTCCCGTAGCCGGTCGGTCCGAACAGCATCGCGCCATCCACGATGGTGGGAGTCGGGGCGTTCTGCGGCGAGATCGCCTCCCAGCACCGTTCGGTCGGCAGCACACCGCTCCCTCCGTTGCCGGCGGCGCTCCAGAAGATGACGAGGTCGCCTGCGGCGGCGGGAGCCGAGATTCCGAGCCCCATGAGGAGCGCGGTCAGCGTTGCGGCCGGACGGGTCGTGATCCGCGGTCCACGGTGGCGGAGTGGCTGGGGAAGCATGGGCCCGAAGGTAGCGATGAAGGCGGTTTCGTTGCAAGTTCTGCGCGTCGAGAGCGGGCGGATTCTTCGGTTTACGGACCCTCCGGCGGGCGGTGGCCTGCCCGGACGCTGACGAAGGCCACACCTGCCCGGGGGGACGAACGGGCGATCCCGAGCGGACCGAAAGTGACTCTGTGATCGCCCTCGGAGCGGCTACCCTATCGGTCTATGGCGGCCGATCGCGTTGTTGCCCGAGATGACCACCGTCATGACCCAGCGACGCGCTCCGTCGCCGGCGCCGACGGCATCGACGCGGGGGAGCCGTGGACCTGCGTCCAGCGCGGGGGGGAGCCGATTGATCTCCGCACGATCGAGCAGGGACTCCTGCGGATCCGGGCGGAGTTCGGCCGCCGCCAGACCGACATCCAGCGGGTGCACCTCGAAATGGTCGATGATGCGCGTATGGACGCGTATCACCGTCGCTTTTCGGGGGTCGCCGGCACCACCGATGTCCTGACCTTCCGCGGGTCCGAGGGCCCGGGCGAGGCTGGCGGGATCACGGTCGATCTCATCGTCTGCGCCGACGAGGCCCATCGGCGGGCGAGGGAGTTCGGTCACCCGCCCGAGCGCGAAGTCCTGCTCTATGCGGTGCATGGCATCCTGCATTGCCTCGGCCACGACGATCACGACCCGGCGGCCTTCGAACGCATGCACGCCGAAGAGGACAGCATTCTCGAGGCCGCCGGCGTCGGCGCGACCTTTCGCCCGCGCCAGCCAGGCGGCGGGGCCGATCTCGTTTCGGAGCGCACTGACGCATGATCGGCACCATCGTTCTCGTCCTCGCCCTCTGCCTCGTGCTGACGAGCTATCTGTCGGCGCTCAATCTTGCGCTCGCGAACGCCAGTCCCTCAGCCCTTGAGCGGGCACTCGAGGAGCGCGGCCGCAAGCGTCCCGCGTGGCTGCTCGCCGAGCTCGAGGACGCCGCGCACGCCGTCGCGCTCTTCCGCACCTGCGGTCGCGTCCTCTGCTTCACGCTCATCCTGATCGCCTATACGGGCTTTGGCGAAACCGCCGAGATCACGCTCGGCGCGCTCGGCCTCTCGATGGCCACCTCGGTGCTGCTCGTCTGGTTCTTCACCAGCGTGATCGCCGCCGCGACCGCCCGCTATCTCGCCCTCGGCCTCATCGCCGCGAGCATTCCCTTCATTCGCGTCGCGTCGCTCCTCGCTTCGCCCTTCCTCGCGGTCGTGGCGTTCGTGGACGAGGCGGTCCGGCGGCTCGCCGGCGTGGATGAGAACGATGCCGACGAGGTGGACGAGGACCTCCTCCTGACGATCGAGGATTCGAAGAAGGAGGGTGAGCTCGACCCGCTTTCCGCCCGCATTCTCGAAAATGTCGTCGAGTTCCGATCGACCGCGGTGTCGAGCGTCATGACCCCGCGCACGAATGTCATCGGGCTGCCCTACACCGACGATCTCGATGCCATCCGGATCTTCCTCGCCGAGGCGGGCCACTCGCGGGTGCCGGTCTTCGAGGACTCGCTCGACCAGATCCTGGGCGTGCTCTATGTGAAGGATCTCATTCGCTATCTCGGCACCGGCGCGCCCGAGTTCCGACTTCGTCCGCTTCTCCGCGAGCCGATTCGCGTGCCGGAGACGAAGCCGGTGCGCGAGCTCCTGCTCGACTTCCAGCGGAGCGAGGTCCACATGGCGATCGTCGTCGACGAGTACGGCGGTACCGCGGGGCTCGCCACGATCGAGGATGTCCTTGAGGAGATCGTCGGCGAGATCAACGACGAGCACGATGTGGACGCGGAGGAGACGCCGGAACTCGCCCCGATCGGCGAGCGGGCGTGGGAGATGCCGGGGCGATACCGCGTCGATGACCTGAACGCCCACCTCGAGGTCGGGCTGCCGGAGGAGGACGACTACGACACCGTCGCCGGGTTCCTCCTCAAGCGCTTCGGCCGGATTCCCTCACTCGGCGAGACGCTCGTCGAAGCGGGCTGGCAGTTCGAGGTCTCCAGCGCGACCAGAACCCAGATCCTGACCGTGCGGCTGACCGCGCCGGCGTCGCTGTCGGACCGGTGGCGCTCGGGTGGAGATGCGGCGCGCGACAGTGGCATCGACGGGGCGAGCCCTTCGAGCGATCCCTCCGCCACGGCGGATGAGCGTCGGGGACAGACCGGCGCCCGGGCCGATGGGGCGGCGGGGACTGGCGTTGGCAATGGGGCCCGCCGGGGAGAGCCGGTCGGATGACCGACGGCGACGCGAGCGTCGGAGCGTCGATGGGGGCTGATGCGACCGGAGGTCCGTTCGGCGACTCGATGGGCGGATGGACGAAATCGCCTGACGCCTTCTCCGAAGGAGGCGCGTCGGTTCCTCTTGGCGAGGCACCGCTCGACCAGGCGAACGCCAGCATGGGACCCTCGCAGGGCTGGCCCGCCGGCCGGGACTCCGCCGATCTCGCTTCCCCCGATAGGAGAGGTTCGCTCATGCCGATGGTCGCCGAGATGCCCCCGCCAGCGCCGCACGCGTTCCCGGCTGGCGTGGCCGAGCCTCTGGGACAGCCGCCGCACCAGTTCGCCGCCCCGCCCGCCGGGCAGGGGGCTTGGGCTGCGGCGACCCCGCCGATGAATCCCGGAGCGGCAGCAGGAGGTGGCCCCGGCGGTGGCTTTGGCAACGGGATGGGCGGCGGCACGCCCTATTGGCGCGGCGAGCGACTCGTCGACCCGCGGGTCAGTGATTCGGACCGAGCGATCGCCGTGATCATGCACCTCTGGTGGATCGGGTTCCTCTTCACCGGGCTTTTCCCGCTCGCGCTGCTCCCCCTCATCCTGTGGGCCGTTCGGCAGAGTGCGAGCGGCTTCGTGGACGATCACGGCCGGGAGATCCTCAACACCCAGCTCACGATTCTCCTCTTCGCGGTCTCGATCATCGGCCTGCCGGTGGCGGTGGTGCTGATCGTCGTCTCGATGGTGAACTCGATCCGGGGGGCCATCGCCGCCGCCGGGCGTGAGCATTTCCGATACGGCATGATCTTCCGGCCGATCGGCTGAGCCCGAGGGTCCCGAGACCGCCTTGGCCGAAGTTGTCACTCTGCGCTTGCGGCCCGGCCCCGCGACGGGACAATGTCGGCATGCGGCAAGTGCCGAGGAATCCACGCTTTGAGGGCTGGGACGACGAGCGACTCATCGCCGCCGCTTCGAGCGGTGACCGTGACGCGCTGGTGGAGTTCCTCTCGCGACATTGGGAGACACTCGAGCGCATGGCGGCCCGTTACGGCCGCAACGACGGTCAGCGCTCCCACGGTCGGGATGATGTCATGTCCACTGTTGTCCGCCAGGTGTTGGACCTGATGGATCGCGGTGACTTTACGCCATCGCGGGCCGCCGAGGCGCATGGCCTCGTGCGCACGATTCTCCGCCGCGCTCTTGGGCATGTGTTCCGTCGCGAGCGGATCGCCCGCGGCGCACTCGCACGGCGTGCGGCAAGCGCTCCGAAGACCCACTCGGACGCGGAGCACCGTCGCATCGAGCACGCGGAACTCGCCACGATCGTCGCCGATCTCTCCAAGGACGAATATCAGCTCCTGCTCATGCGCCTCGACGGCAAGCACTTTGATGCGATCGCCGAGGCCTTGGGTTGCTCGGCCGCGACCTGCCGCCAGCGCTGGCGATCACTTCGGATCCGGCTTGGGCTCGAGTCCCTCGGCGGCGGCTGAGTTCAGCTCGCGAACGCAATAGGAAAGCGGTTCGGCCATCGGATTGAGCAGCTTGATGATGTGGGCGTTCGCCAGATGCACCCGAGAGGCCGCCTGCTGGAGGCGCGTCCGATCGGGAAGGTCAGCCCGGCCTGAGGCGCGGCTGCGCTCGATCTGCCGCATCGCATAGGCGAAGGCGTTCCCTCGCGTCATATAGATCATGAGCGAGCGATGTTGGAGCGGATCCGCGAAGGGGATCGCCGCCGCATCGAGCAGTTCGAGCCTGATCTCGGGTTGTTCGGTCAGAAGGACGATCGCGATCGCTCGGTCGATCACGGCGCTGCGACTGGCCTCCGTCTTGACGCTCAAGTCTGCGTCGCGAGCATCTTCGAGGGCATCGATCGCCTTCGTGAAGGTCGTGTGGATGCGGCCTGGCGCGAACTCGCGCGAGCGGATGAAACCGAGCTGGGTTGGCGGTGGGGGCGGTGCGTTGCCGCAGCCGACCAGCGCGAGCGCGACGAGGAGCATCGCCGACAGCGCTCCCCAGCGTTCGCGCGGACAACCGGTCCGTCGCGGCCCAAGCAAGCACGCGGGTGCGCCGCAGAGCGGCGCACCCGCGTGGAGGAGTGGACGATGGTGATCCTGTCGCGCGACGGGCGTTCGCCGCGTCCGCTCAACAAACAGCCCGCTACTGCGGCCAATTGCCCGAAGTCGTGTCAACAATGGTCGTGGCACCGTCGAAGGAGGCCGTGAGCTCATCTGCCGGCAGAGGCAGATCGATCGCGCAGGCGACGATGGAGAGTGTAGCCTCGTACAGCGTCGCGCCGAGCTTGTCGTAGCCGATCACCGTGACGGTGTATGGCAGGGTGCGCGGCTCGAACGCCGAGGTCTCGCCCCATGCGGGCACCTTCCAATCGTTGAATCGGACCCGCCGGAGGATCGCGCCGTCGGCGGCGTAGTGGTCGATTGAGATGAGTTCATCGCGCTCGCCAGGCGGTGCGGTCAGGACGAACACCGAACCGTCGCCGCCGCTCAGGATCGTCACCTGTTCGGCGAGCGACACCCCGTCGGCGCCGTCGAGCTCGATCAGCGACCACCCGTCGTCGGCGATGCTGATCGCTTCGTCGCTGAGACCGAGGATCGTGCTGCGGGTGAGCGGGTAACTCGTCCCGGCACCCAGAGGGGCCGCCCACCACGCGAGCCAGTAGAACGGCTGCATCGACCAGCAGGCGATCAGCGGCGGTTCCTCGGAGGCGATCGCCGCATGGCCCAACCCGACATCGTGATATCGATACTCGCCGGTACCGTCGGCCGCGACGGAGAAGGACTGATCCATCGAGGCGAAATACTTCGCCCGCTCCGGATCGACCTTCTCCTCGATCCGCCAAGCCTTGCCGGCCTCGCGATAGCGAAGGAAACCGGTCGTGGGAGCGCCGTCTGCCGGCGGGCCTTGCCAGGGGATCTCAGGTTCGGCGAACAGGCGGTACTGATAGACGGCGTCCACCGCGACGGTCGAGGCGTCGCGGAGAATTCGAATCGGCGAGGAGGGGCCTTGGCCGCTCGCGTTGCCAGCGATGGCGTTCGAAGGGCCGCCAAAGGGCTGCAGCAGAAGCGAGGTGGCGCCCGCGGACAAGAGCGCCGTGAGGCCGAGCGTCGCGCCCGAGCGAAGCGCCCGCTGCGTGCTCGAGCGGTCATCGTGCTCGTCACGCCAAGGAAGGATCCGCGGCGGGGCCGCGGGTGCGCTGCGCGATCGCTCGGCGGGCGGGAAGGTGTGAGGTTGGGCGTTCATGGGCAACCTCCTGGAACGACGTTCGGGAAACCACAGGGAACCGGGGCTCCGGCGAGGAACTTGACTCCACACTTCAGGGCGGAGTACTTCTCGGCGGCACTTCCCGCGGGATCGATGCATGTCGCCCCGGGAATGATGAAGCAGGTCGGGTCGTTCCCAGTCCGGTAGACGACCTGTCCGCATCCGGACTGGCCAGGCCCATCAGCGAGAGCGATGTGCGCTCCCGCCCCGAGCCACGAGCCAGCCCCCAACCCGACGAAGGTGAGGGCGACGAAAGAGGGTGCGAGGCAAGACCTTGCGCGCGAGGCGATGAGCGATCTCATCCCTCGGCGCACCGATTGAAGAGAAATGGTCTTCATAGGACACCATCTCTCCAAGCGGGTTTGGACTCTCTCTGTTACCTCTTCTCGAAAGAATGTGAGGTGGAATTGTGTAGGGTCTATTCGGTATGACCGGGGGAACCCGCCTCGAACGCCACCATCACCCCCCCGGGTCCGTCACCGTGGGCGGAGCCCGATCGACGGTGGCGAGTTCGTCGGGGAGCGATGGGAAGGCTTCCTGGAGCCGGACGATCCAATCGCGAGCGGCGGTCATCGCCGGATGTCCCTCCGGAATGGGGCGGAGGTACGCGTCGACGCTCGGGAAGGGCTGGATGCGTACGAGCCCTACCGTCAGGCAGTCCTGCCAAAGCCGGGCTTCTCGAGCGGTCATGCATTCGGTGAGCGCGATGCTCCCGCCGCGGGTGAGGGCGTCGAGGGTCGCGAGCGCATGCAGCCCTTCCCAGGCACGCTTTCGATACACGACCACGGGGGCCATCGATTGCGTGAGACCGGGATCGAGCATGACATCGGCCCCGCGCGCGAGCCAATGGTCGCGATCCTCCAGAAGACCGGCGCGCCCGGCGAGGGTGACAGCCGCGAGGCACATGCAGAGTCGTCGAACTGGATCCGGCTCCGCCAGGAGTCGGGCTTCGTGCTCGCGCACGAGCTCGAACGCCTCGACGGGACGGGTTTCGAGCGGCCGCGCGAAGTTGAACTCCACCACCCCCCAGGCCTGCAACTCACGATTGAGCGTATCGGCCGCCGGATCATCGACCGAGCGACCGAACCACTCGGCGATCGACGCGCTGTTCTCGAAGGGAAGACGCTCTGCGGCCCCGTCGTTGCGTTGCAGGAGCACCGTGGTCACGACCATCGCGAGGAGCGCCGCAAGCAGGAGGACCTGTCTGCGCTCCGAGCGACGCCGCGGGGCGAGCGACGCGAGCCAGCGTTCCAGCTCGGCGATGAAGTCGCTCACCTCGGCGGTGCGTGCGACCAGATCGGGTTCCATCGCGGAGAGCACGGCCTTGGCGACCGGCGGCGGAACCTCTGAGTTCGCGAGTTCGATCGAGCGTCGGGCGTGGGCGATCGCCGGCGCTGCATGCGACGCGAGGATCTCCTCGCGGTTTGATCCGTAGGGGAGCTTGCCGGTCAGGAGCCAGTAGAGAACGCCTGCGAGCGAGGCGAGATCCGACTGCTTCAGTTGGGCGCCCGATCGCCACTGTTCCGGGGGCATGAAGCCGGGCGTTCCGACCACCGTGGCATTCGACGCAGCTTCGCCGAATCCAGCGCAGCCAAAGTCGGTGATGCGGAGCACGCCGTCGCGACAGACCAGGATGTTCCGCGGGGCGATGTCGCGATGGATGAGGTCGTGCGCATGGGCCTCGACGAGGCCACGGGCCACATCCAGCGTCATCCGCACGCATCGCTCGACCGACGGTGGCGGCACCCCAACGGCGAAGGCCTTCTCGGCCCACGCCTCCAGATGGACCGACTCGTGAAAGTCCTGCACGACGAATGGGTGGCGACCATCCCAGAGACCGACATCGAAGACCCGGACGATGTGTGGGCTCCGCACCCGATCCGCCCGAAGCGCCTCGGCGCGGACCGCCTCGAAGTGCGCTGGCTCGGTCATCGCCCGAAAGAGCTTCACCGCGACCTCGCGTCGGTGGGTGCCGTCACTCATGCGTTCGACGACGGCGCGATAGACGCGAGCGCTCTGTCCTTCGCCCGCCTGCTCGATGAGTCGATAGTCGGCGCGGCCATCGGCGTCGATGGACCCAAGGGCGAGCGGCAGCCCTGGTTCGGGCAACGGGCGATTCGGATCGTCGACAAGCGCCAGCGTGCGCAGGGCGCCGATCGAGTCCGACACCAGGGCCCGAAGCCGTGCATCGCGCCGCTCGTCAGGGCGATCAGGCGCTTGTTTGGCGGGTCGTTCCGGGGCTTCGTCCACGCGAGCATTGTGGCGAGACGGTGGCGCCGTGGAAAGTCGCTCCGAAGGCCGCGCGGCCCCGCGTCGCGGCGCTCCGCGGTCGGGGTACACTGCCCGACCGATGCCGCTCCTCGATGTGAAGGGACTGAAGAAGGCCTACAACGGTCGCACCGTCGTCGACAATGTCTCCTTCTCGGTCGAGGCAGGCGAGGTCGTCGGGCTCCTTGGCCGCAACGGCGCCGGGAAGACGACCTCCTTCCGGATGGCGATCGGGATGATTGCCCCCGAGGCCGGTCGGGTCCTCTTCAACGGCCAGGATGTGACCTTCCTGCCGATGTACCGACACGCCCTCGCGGGTATGGGGTACCTCTCCCAAGAGCCGAGCGTCTTCCAGCGGCTGACCTGCGAGGAGAACCTCCTCGCGATCCTTGAGACCCAGCGGATGTCCCGCGAGGCCCGGCGACGGCGGGCGGCGGAGCTGCTCGACCAGTTCGGGCTCCAGCTCAAGGCGAAGGAGCAGGCCCGGACCTGTTCCGGTGGCGAGCGACGCCGCCTTGAGATCGCCCGGGCGCTCATCACCAAGCCCCGCCTGATGCTTCTCGACGAGCCCTTCGCGGCGGTCGATCCCCACACCGTCGAAGAGCTGCAGGCCGAAGTCCGCAAGCTCGCCGACGAGGGGATCGCGATGCTGGTCACCGACCACAATGTGCAGCAGACGCTGCGGATCTGCGATCGGGCGTACATCATCCACGAGGGAAAGAACCTGCGCGAGGGGGACCCCCGGTCGATCATCAACGATCCCGTGGTCCGCGACGCGTATCTTGGATCCACCTTCCGCGGGGATGAGTTCGATTGAGCCAGAGCGCGATCCCATCCACGGACGATCGCTGCCGCAAGGAACGCACCATGGTTCGCCACACGCTTGCCCTCTCGCTTCTCGCCGGGTCGCTCCTCCTCACCGGATGCGTGCGGCGGGTCATCTCGATCACCAGCGAACCGAGCGGCGCCACGGTCTGGCTGAATGACCGCGAGATCGGCCGGACCCCCTGCGAGGCCGAGTTCACCTACTACGGCACCTACGATGTCCGTCTCCAGCTCGACGGCTACGAGCCGCTCGACACGACCGGCGAGGCGGTCGCCCCGCTCTGGGACACGATCCCCTTGGACCTCGCCGCCGAAGCCGCGCCGGCAAAGCTCGAGAGCCGCAACGCCTGGCACTACACGCTCCTGCCGACCTCGCTCGATCACGCAGCGCTCCTCGAACGCGCCCGCGAGCTGCGCGACCGGACGAACGCGCCGGCGCCAACGCCCTGACCGCTGTGGTTCTGTTCGAATCGTCCAGAGAACCACAGAGGCACAGAGGGCACAGAGGTTGCACAGAGGAGATGAGGGGTCTCTTGTCGCGTGCGGTCTTGTGAGAACGTGCCTGTGGCGAGGGAGTCGAGAAGTCTGATTGCGGACGATGACGATGGCTGTGTAGCAAAGTCAGTACGACCGCACGCGTATCGAGTCGCGCGACGAATTCCCTTCCTCTGTTGCCTTCTCTGTGCATCCTCTGTGCCCTCTGTGCCTCTGTGGTTCTCTGGAGGAACAGAGCACAGCCCTTCGCTCACGCGTCGAGCGCTGTCGTGAGGTCGTCGAGCAGTTCCTCCGGTTCCTCGAGGCCGATCGAGAGGCGGATCAGGTCGCGGGGGAGCGACTGGACCGCCCGGAGTGCGGTGGGCACCGACGCGTGTGACATGCGGCAGGGGAGGCTCGCGGTCGAGTCGATCGAGCCGAAGCTCACCGTGATCGCGAAGCGTTGCAGGCGACGCACAATGGCGAGCGAGCGATCCTCCGAGCCCGTCTCGACGCTGAGCACACTGCCGGGCCCGTCGGCCTGGCGGTGATGGCGCGCATGGTCAGGGTGGCTTGGGAGCGACGGATGGTGAACGCGCCGCAGATCCCCGCGGGCATCGAGCGCCGCGGCGACCCGGATCGCACTCTGCTGCTGTCGGTCGAGCCGCACGCCCAGCGTCCGCATGCCTCGGAGAAGAAGCCAACTGTCGAATGGCGCGAGGCTCGTGCCCTCGGCGTTCTGCAGCCAGCCGATGCGCCCAAGCGTGTCCTCCTCCCGTGCGGCCACGATCCCCGCGGTGGTATCCGCGTGGCCCGCGAGGAGCTTGGTCGCCGAATGGATGACGAGATCGGCGCCGAGCGTGATCGGCCGCTGGAGCCAGGGACTCATCGCGGTCGCATCGACGGCGATGAGCGCTCCGACGCGATGCGCCGCGGCGATCAGCCTCGGCAGGTCAGGCGCTCGCCAGAGCGGATTCGAGAGGCTCTCGACGAGGACGAGGTCACAGCCCGCCTCGACGGCGCCGAGGTCGCCATCCACGAGATCCGCATGGACGACATCGATGCCGCGATGGGAGGCGAGGTGCCCGAGCCAGCGCTGCGTGCCGCCGTAGAGATCGCGATGGGCGACGATGCGCCCGCCGCTGCGAACGAGGCTCGTCGCCGCGGCGATCGCCGCCATGCCGCTCGAGAACGCCCGCGCGCCGGCAGCGCCCTCCAGTCGGGCGCAGTGGCGTTCGAGCGCTTCGCGCGTCGGATTGCCGCTGCGGGCGTAGTCGTACCGACCGAAGCCGGCGGGATCCTCCTGTTCGAAGGTCGCCGTCTGGTAGATCGGCGGCGAACTCGCCCGCCAGCGGTCGGCCGGATGATCGGGTGCGGAGGTGTCGAGGGCGAGCCACGCATGCGGTCGGGCAACTCTCGCACCCGCGATGAGGGGCTCCGCCGACGCGGTCGTCGATCGCTCATCCACGGAGCACCTCCTCCGGCGCCGCAACGGCCAGACGCTGTCGATCGCGATAGCAGGCGAAACAGTCCGCCATGATCGCCTCCGCCGTCGGGGCCCGTCCCGCTCCCTTCCCACGCACCGTGTGCCGTTCGCCGTCGGCGGTGGTGATGGTGAGGGCGTTCCATTCGCCCGCCGCGCCGGCGAGCGGATCGCCGATCGGAAGGGCGAGCGGGGCGACGCGTGCCTCGATCCGCGAGCCGACGCGCTCGGCGCGGGCGACAAGTCGCGTCGCCCGCTCGGCGGAGGCGTCGATCGTGAGCCCCCGGATGCCGGTGACGGCGAGATCGTCGGGATCGACCCCGAAGGCCTCTCGGACGAGCAGGATGAGTTTCTGGGCGGCGTCGAGCCCGTCGAGATCGGCGCTTGGATCGGTCTCGGCGAAGCCCAGAGCCTGGGCATCGGCGAGCGCTTCGGCGAAGGTGTATCCGCGCCGCTGGGCGTCGAGCATGTGGTTCGTCGTGCCGTTCAGGATGCCCTCCAGTCGCAGGATGCCCCGCGGCGCGAGCCTCCGCACGCTCTCGAGAAGCGGCGCTGCCCCACCGACCGCGGCGGCGCTCCGCACCGCACCACCGGTGGCCCGGGCACATGCGTCGAGCTCCGGCCCGCAGGCCGCGAGGAGGGCCTTGTTCGCGGTGACGAAGGTCGCTCCGCGGCGGAGCGTGGCGATGGCCGCCTCATACGCGATCTCCGTGCCGCCGATCGTCTCGATGACGACATCGACATCGGGCTGTTCGGCGAGGGCGACCGCGTCGGTCGAGAGGAGCTTCGGATGGACGAGATCCGCGTGGCGCTTCGGCTGGCGGACGGCAACGCCCACCGGTTCGAAGCAGGCGCCCGGCCGCCCTCGCTCGCGCGCAAGATGGTGCCAGACGCCGCGTCCGACGACGCCGAGCCCGAGGAGCGCCACGCGAAGCGGACGCTCAGTCGCACGCGGCCGCTCCGGCGCAAACGCCGTCTCGGTGGCGCCGACGAGCGTGGCGTCCGGGCGGGCCAGCGCCGCGACCTCGAACGGAAACGCACGCTCGGTCGCGCGGCGCAGGGCCTTCGGTTGAAGAATCGCGCCGCCCAAGCGTGCAGCGTCCCCGAAGGTGATCCGCGCGTAGCGTCGAGCGTAGGGGCCCGGTCGGGCGGGATCACGCTCGTAGAGCCCGGCGACATCCTTGATGAGGCGACAGCGGGCGCCGAGCGATTCGGCGAGGAGAATCGCGGTGAGGTCGGAGCCGCCCCGTCCGAGGAGCGCGATCCGGCCGCTTCCGTCGATGCCGAAGAAGCCCGGGACGATCACGATGGCGTGGCCGTCGAGGGCCTGCCGGAGGGCGTCGGCATCGACGGACAGGGGCGATGCGTCGTCAGCGGGACCGCCGACCCGGAGGGCGAACTCGCGCGGGTCGAGGGCCACGGCGGGCAAGCCTGCGGCGTCACAGCCGAGCCAGAGGTGGGCTGCGCTGGTGGTCTCGCCGGTCGCGACGAGCGAGGCGAGGGCAGAGGCGTGCGGCGCGTGGCCATAGCGTGCGGCCTGCTCGAGCAGTCGATCGGTGGTGTCGCCGATGGCGCTCACCACCGCGAGCACGCGATAGCCGTCGCGGAACCAGCGGTAGCACTCGTGGACCGCGCGGGCAATGTCCTCGGTGCGGGCAAGGACCGAGCCGCCGAACTTGAGGACGATGATGTCGTCGGTGGGGGACGATCGGCGCTCAGCCACGGAGCACCTCCTGCGTCGCTGGGGCGGCTGCGCGTGCGGCGATGCGTTCGTCGTCGATCGGGTCGACGAGGGCATCGAGCGCCGGCAGGAGCTCGTCGAGGAGATCCTCCGGTGATTCGAGTCCGACCGAGAGCCGCAGGAGTCCATCGTCGATGCCGGCCGCCGCGCGCTGGGCGGCGGGGACATCGCCGTGGGTCATCGTCACCGGAGGGGTGAGAAGGCTTTCGACGCCACCGAGGCTCTCGGCGACCTTGATGGTGCGAAGCGAGCGGCTGAACGCGACAGCGGCGTCGATGCCCCCTCGAAGCGAGAGGGTGAGGACGCCGCCATGTCCCGAGCCGGCGAGTCCCCGGTGCTGACGCTCGGCGAGCGCCCGCTGCGGAAAGCTCGCGAGCCCAGGATAGCGCACGCTCCGCAGGGCGGGATGTCCCTCGAGCGCCTCGGCGATGCGGGCCGCGTGGGCGGCATGACGCTCGAGGCGCAGCGGCAGCGTCTTGACGCCCTGAAGCGTGAGCCAGGCGTCAAGCGGCGATTGGATGGAGCCGACGCACTTGCGGAGGTGGGCGTAGCGAGCCCGCTGGGCCGCGTCGCGCGTGACGAGGGCTCCGCCGATCGTCGCGTGATGGCCGTCGATCCACTTGGTCGTCGAGAGGAGTGAGATGTCCGCCCCGAGGTCGAGCGGCCGCTGGAACGCTGCGGTCAGGAAGGTGTTGTCGACGGCGAGCGGCACCCGCGCTGCCTTGGCGATCTTCGCGATGGCTGCGATGTCGGCGAGCTCAAGCGTCGGATTGGCCGGGGTCTCGATCAGGACGAGTCGCGTGCGGCTTTCGAATGCCGCGGCGATGGCGTGCAGGTCGCGGGCATCCACGAAACTGACCCGGATGCCGAGCGGGGCGAGCGTCTCGCGGAAGAGGCGGATCGTGCCGCCGTAACTCGTGGCGCTGACGATCGCGTGGTCGCCACAAGCGAGATGGGCGATCGCGAGGACATGCGTCGCCGCCAGGCCCGAGGCGAAGGCGACGGCAGGCTCCGCGTCCTCGAGCGCCCCGAGGCAGCGCTCCAGCGCGTCGACGGTCGGGTTCGCCGCGCGGGAGTAGGTGTGCGTCGGCGGAGCGCCGCTGCCCGCGCCGAGCCAGAGTTCCTGCTCGAAGGTCGCCGTCTGAACGATCGGGGGAAGAAGGGGGTGGCCGGGGCCGCTGGTTGCGGGGCTGCGCCACCCGTGGATGGCGCGGGTCGCGCTCCGTGCGGGCGCGGCCGAAAGGGGCGAACGGGATGTGCTGTCTGAACGCGATGGCATGCTTCAACCTCGTCCCCCACCGTGGGTGTGGGGGCTGGCGGCGGGAGACTCGAAGCCTCGAGCCCGCGGCCGTGAAGCGTCCACCAGTGGCAGTCGAACGAGCGTGTGGCAACGACCGTCGTCGCCGGGTGCCTTCGGGTGCCGTTCCGACTCATGCGCCAGTCGTCGTTGCCTGCGGGATCCGAGCCGAGCGAACGGCCGTGAGAGCGCAGCGGGCAACGCTGGCGTCATCAGTCGAGATCGGACCCTGATGGCTGTGCGAATCTCGCATCGCTCGCAACGGCGGTCCTGCTGGACCGCTGCTCGAGTCGGCGAACTCGCCGCATCGTTCCTTGGCTCGGCGTCGCGTGACGATCATCGATCGTCCTGCGGCGTCAGCAAGGCTGGCCTCGGCACCGCGTTCGCTGCGTGCATTCAGGTGAAGCACGCCCGACTCGGTTGCCGCCCGGGTGGATGAGGCCATCCCGGGACTCGTGATACGCGGGCGGAAAGGTAGCGAGGGGCGCGGTCGCTTGTCAAGTGCGCTGCCGATCGCACTCCCATGCGCTCACTCAATCGCTCGCCCTGCGACAGAGCGCAGCGCGCACGAGATCATTCAGCCGCGCGTTCGCCGGTGGCCACTCGTAGCGATCGAATGCGTCGAGCGGAATCCAACGACACTCAGCGCTCGCGAGTGGCTTCGCCTCCATCGTCGCGTGGGCCTCGACGAGGACCGCATGGAGGCGGACCCGGGACTCGCCACGCAGATCCGGTCCGGTCGCCGCGGCGGCCGCCGCCTCGCCCTCGAGGTCGTGGTGCTCGACGATCCCGAGCGGAATCGCTCCCGTCGCGACGATCCCTGTTTCCTCAGCGACCTCCCGGAGGGCCGCCCGCTCGGCGCTCTCGCCAGGCTCGATCTTGCCCCCGGGCAACTCCCAGCAGCCGCCCCGGACCGCATGCGCATGTCGCCGTGCAGCCAGCACTTCGATCACCGGCACCCCCTCCCGGAGGACCTGTCGCCAGAGGGCCGCCACAGCCACATCGATGCACTGTGGTCCCGGCCGATCCCCCGGCCCGCGGGTCGCCGGATCGGGCGTCGGAGACGGCCGTTGGTCGGGCTCGCGCGGCGGAAGGTCCGGAGAATATGCACGGGTCATGCGGAAGTTCTCAAGTGCTTGCTATTGCTAGGCTTGTGAATACTTCACAGAACCCTCGTGGAGCCATTGACCATGCCCGTTCGGGACCGCTATTGTGGCCGCATCGATCGCGATGAGGCGACGGCCGTGCTGGGTTCGGTGGAGACGCATCAAGCGTCGCACCGCATGACTCGCGCTGCCCACCAAACTCTTCTTCGCGGCCTGACGCGTCACGACGGTGGCGCACAAGGTCGTGACCGCCGCTCGGATGTGTCGGAGCATCCGGGCGGCCCCTTTTTTGTCGCCCTCTTCATCCCCCTCGTTGCCGATGGCGCGTGCACATCGTCGCACTCTGCGCGTTCCATCGCGAGCGGGCGAATGCCGGAGTGTCATCCTCCTCCGCGCGCGATGGCGAGATGCTGGGTGATGAACGACGCGGGGTGATGGCCGTAGAGGATCGCGGCGCCGGCAAGCAGGGCGATCGCGCCGGGCGGCAGACGATCGCTGCGCTCGCGCCCCGCGTCGTCGACGGCACGCTCACGCGGGAGCGTCTCGACGCCACCACGGAGGACGACAAGCCCCTCCTCGCGTGCGGTCGCGGGCAACACCACACAGCGGGCCGTGCTCGCCGCACCGGTCGCTCCCCCGAAGGACGCATGCAGTCGTCGGGCTCCTTCGGCGGCGTTCGCTGCCGTCGGCACGAGCGTGCGCAAGGCGATCGCATCGACGACGAAAAGGGTGCAGAGTTCGAGCGCCTGCCCGACCTGCTCCCGGTCGAGGCGCTGCGTGCTCTCGCCGCCGAGCGGGCTGGAAGGGGGCCGCATCGTGAGGTCGATCGCCCGCACAGCGCTCGGCGCTGCGATCAGCAGGCGATCGATCGTCGAGCGGGTTTGCCCGTGCCGACGGCCGAAGGCGTCGGTGAGGATGAGCTCCGCGGAGCGGGCGGCGGCTTCGACATCGGCATCCCACTGCAGATTGTCGAAGGCCGCATAGGGCTCGATGCGTACGCTCGCGCCGCGCTCGATGAGGCGACCGGTGGCCAGGTCAGGATCGGTCTGGAGTGACGCCGTCGAGATGCCTGCCCGGTGCAGCCCGTCCACGAGCGCCGTGCCGTGGGGATCCATGCCGAGCCGCGCGATCGGTGTCGGGCGTCCGCCAAGCGCTCGCAGCAGGTGACTCACGGAGCCGACGAAGCCGCCGTCGCCAACCGGTCGGGTCGCCCCCTCGGCATTTCGCTCACAGGCGAAGAAGCTGCCGATGGCGATGGCCGGACAGGTGCTGAGGGGAGCGCTCGTCATGTGGGGGGTCTTTGGGCGGCTCGGCCGACTCAGAAGCCGAAGCTGATCCCGAGGTAGCCCTGAATCGCATCGACGCCGGGGTTCTCGAAGGAAGTCTCCGCGTTCGAGATGTGGAACCAACGCGCGCCGACCATGAGTCGCGTCATGTCGGTGATCGCGAGGCTCGCGCCGATGCCGGCCCGCGGCGTGAAGACGAAGTCCGCGGCATTCTGCGGAACGGGTTCGCTCATGACCAGGAATCCGACGCCAAGATCCGCATAGAGCGACCAGCGCTCGCGAGCGAGGAAGTGCCAGCGCACCATGAACGCTGCGCCGGCGCCGCTCGCATCATCGCCCGGCTGGGTGACATGGGCGGCCTCGAACTGGAGGTCCACGGAGAGGTTCTTCACGACGAACCAGGAGACGCCGAGCGTGCCCGGGAAGACGCCGATGTCCTCAAAGTCATCCGCATAGCCGGCGGAGAGATTGACCGTGAAGGAACCCTTTTCACCCCACGCCGGACGGCCTCCGTCACCGGCGGGCGCCGCTGCCGGCGAGGGAGCGTCCTCCGCCGCGGAGTTCGCATAGGCCGCGGCGAGATCGAGCTGGAGGCTCGTCGGGCTCGCGTCGGCGAGGGCCGACGCGCACGGGACGATCAGGATGCCGCTGGCCAGTGCGGCCACACCGAGAGGACGACGCGAGGGAGTCATAGGGACAATCACCGTACGCGAGCCTCGATCGCTCGGCAACCGCCCGTCGGTCGATCCGCGCCTGTACGGCGCGCTCACCACCCATGCGGATGCGCGCGACGCCAGCGCCACGCATCCTCGACCATCACCTCGATCGAACGGTGTCGGGCCGTCCAACCGAGCGCCGCTTCGATGCGAGCGGGCGAGCCGACCAGCCGCGGCGGATCGCCGGCCCGACGCGGTGCGACGACGGCGGGGATCGCGTGACCGGTGATGCGGCGACACGCGTCGAGCACCTCGCGGACGCTCACGCCCTGTCCGGTGCCGATGTTGAAGATGAGTTCCTCCTCTGACTCCGACGAGGCCGCGGGCGACTGCCTCCGCCGCCGATCGACTTCGCGGGCCACGACGAGATGGGCGTCGACGAGATCCTCGACATGGACATAGTCCCGGATGCAGGTGCCGTCCGGCGTCGGCCAGTCGTCGCCGAAAATCGCCAGCCGCTCGCGCTGGCCGAGGGCGACCTCCAGGCAGATCGGGATGAGATGCGTCTCCGGCCTGTGGACCTCACCGACGCGGCCGCTTCGATCGCTGCCGGCGACATTGAAGTAGCGGAGAAAGGCGAAGCTCGCCGGTCGCCCGGCCCGTCCGCGAGCCACGCGCCAGTCGCGGATGATCGACTCGCAGAGGAGCTTCGAGCGGCCGTAGGGGTTGACCGGGGATTGCGGACAGCTCTCGCGGATCGGGATCGACTCCGGCGGCGGCTCGCCATAGGTGGCGCAGGTGGAGGAGAGGAGGATGGCGTCAACGCTCGCGGCGTCCATCGCCTCAAGGAGCGAGAGCGTGCTCTCGATGTTCGTGCGGTAGTAGCGCAGCGGCTGCTCAACCGACTCGCCGACATAGGCGAGCGCCGCGAAGTGCAGCACGAGATCGACGCCGCGCAGCGCAGCGGTCAGCGGTCCGGTGGCGCGGAGATCCGCTTCGACGAAGCGCAGGCGATCGGGGGCGATGTGGCTGAGCGCCTCGATCGCGGCCCGATGTCCGCGGCTCAGGTTGTCGACGATCGTCACCCGATGGCCGGCCTCGAGAAGCCGCAGCGCAGCGTGCGAGCCGATGAAGCCGGCGCCGCCGGTGACGAGGATGTGCTCGGGCATGAGAGGAGCCATGGAACGGTTGGGAGGGTTGCCCCATTCGCGAGAGTCGCCCCAGTCAGGAGAGTCGCCAGCGTCGCGCCTGTCGCTCCGCCTGGGGCGGTCGGTCGGGTCGCGACAGCCAAGGACAGTTGGCCGATAAGGAGCGGCCGAGCGGGGAGGAACCCGACAGACTATCGGCCAATCCGACGATTGGGCTCAGGTCCGGGGCCAGGAAGCCGATGAGAGGGCACCGAGTCACGGCCACGGCAAGCTGTCGTAGCCCCGTGAGGACCGCCGTGCACGGTTGCCCGCTCGTCGATCGGAGTGTCGACGCAGGGGCCCAGCGAAGGGATTCGCCGGATGACCACGACCGCGCTACTCGTCGGAACGCCTGCCACCATCCGCGCCGCCGAACGGCAGCTTGCCGTCCTCGCGTCGCCTCCCATTCTCGTCGGGTGTGTCGTGCACCAGCGGGAAGGGCAGCGCTACATCCGCGACCTGCCGGTTCTTGGAGACCTCGACGAGCTCGAGACCGTGTGTCGGCTGTCGACACCGAGTCTCGCGCTCGTCAGCCTGCCCGCGGCGATGTCGGAGCTCATCGCCGCGGTGCGCACCCGCCTGCGCAGGTTGGGTGTGACCGATCGCTTCCTGCCGACGCTCGAGGACCAGTTGGCTGGCGTCGGCCCGCGCACCGAGATCGATGTCGATCTCGCATCGCTCATCGGGCGGCCTCCGCGCCACCTCGACGAGCAGTCGATCGAGCGGACGATCCGCGGCCGGACGGTGCTCGTCACCGGCGCCGGCGGCTCGATCGGAAGCGAACTCTGCCGCATCGTCGCCCGCTACGGCCCGGACCGGCTGGTCATGGTCGAACGGAGCGAAAATGCGCTCTTTGAGATCGATCGTCAGATCGCTAGGGCGTGGCCGACGCTTCGGCGTCACGCCGCGCTCCACGATGTCGTCGACGCCGACGCGACGAAGGAACTCTTCGCCTCGGTGCGTCCGGACATCGTGTTCCACGCCGCGGCGCACAAGCATGTGCCGCTCTCCGAGGATCACCCCGGCGCTGCGGTCGACAACAATCTCTTCGGCACGGTGAGCGCGGCCGACGCCGCGCTGCGCTCCGGAGCCGAGCGATTCGTCCTGATTTCAAGCGACAAGGCGGTCAATCCCACCAGCGTGATGGGCATGACCAAGCGGCTCGCCGAGCTGTATGTCCAGCATGTCCACCGCCACGGACAGCCCTCGCCGATGCGGGCCGCCCGCGCCTCCGGACCCTTCGCGTCGGATCGCACCGGCTATTCGATGGTGCGCTTCGGCAATGTGCTCGGCAGCTCCGGCAGCGTGCTCGAGACCTGGAAGCGGCAGATCCGCGACGGGGGCCCGATCACGATCACCGACCCGCGCATGACGCGGTATTTCATGAGCATTCCCGAGGCTGCGGCGCTGGTGATCCAGGCCGCCGCGCTCCACGATCCGGAGGCCCGCTCCGGCGAGGTCTTCGTCCTCGACATGGGTGAGCCGCTCCGCATCGTCGATGTCGCCCGCCGCTTCGTCGAGGCCCACGGCTTCAGCGCCGTCTTTCCCGAGGCGGGCACCGCTCGAGCGAACGCCGGGGCCGCGGCCCGCGGGGCCATGCCGATCGTCTACACCGGCATCCGACCGGGGGAGAAGCTCTTCGAGGAACTCGCCCTCGACCGCGAGCAGATCGTCGCCACGCGCCATCCGGACATTCGGATCTGGGGACTGCCGAATCCCGAGCCGACCGCCGTCGCGGCGATGCTGCACGAGCTGCACCCGGCCCGCCGACCGAAGGACGGCCGACAGCTCGCCGAGCTCATTCGAAGCCATGTGCCGGAGTCGCGGAGCGCCGTCGAGGTGCTCGCCTCGGTGCAGCGCGTCGCCTGACCACGGTCGCCTCACCGCCGCTTCTTGAACTTCGCCTTCGGGCTCACCGTCGCCGAGCTGCCCCTCGTGCTCAGTCCCGGCATCTGGCCGAGACCGGGCAGGGCACCGGACTTCGCGGCCTCCTTCGCGGCGTTCACCTGGGCGGCCAGGCCGCCGCTCGCCATCTGCTTGGTCAGCTTCTGCATCTGGAGGAAGCTGTCCACAAAGCGATTCACCTCGTGCTCCTTCGTGCCGGAGCCGGCGCTGATCCGCTTCGAGCGGCTCTTGTTGATGACCTTGACCTGATCGCGTTCGGCCTTGGTCATCGAGCTGCCGATGGCCTCGATGTGGTCGATCTGCTTGTCGTCGATGTTGACGCCCTTCAGCGCCGCGCCGACGCCGGGCAGCATGCCGAGCAGACTCTTGAGCGGCCCCATGCGACGGATCGAGCGCATCTGCCCGATGAAGTCGTCGACGGTGAGCCGTCCCTCGGCCATCTTGTTGGCGAGCTTCTCGGCGTCGGCCTCGCTCACTTCCTGCTTGGCCTTCTCGACGAGCGAGACGACATCGCCCATGCCGAGGATGCGTCCGGCGACGCGCTCGGGATGGAACTCCTCGAGGGCGTCCCACTTCTCGCCCGTGCCGACGAAGCGCACCGGAGCGCCGGTCACGAACTTCGCGCTCAGGGCGGCGCCGCCGCGCGACTCGGAGTCGAACTTGGTCAGGATGAGGCCGTCGACATGGAGCCGCTCGTGGAAGGCCTTCGCGCTTCGCAGGGCGTCCTGGCCGGTCATCGCGTCGACGACGAGGAGGACCTGATGCGGCGGCACGGCGGTCTTGACGCCCTGCAGCTCGCGCATGAGGTCATCGTTGATGTGGAGGCGCCCTGCGGTGTCGAGGATGAGGACATCGAACTTCCCGTCCTTGGCCTGCTTCCACGCCCGCTGGCAGACGCCGATCGCGACACCGACCGCCTTGCCGTACTCGGCGCAGCGCTCCGGCTCGCCGTAGAACTCGACCCGCGAGCCGCCCGGGGCTTCGCCCTTCACCGTCTCGATCACCTGCCGAAGCTGCTCGACCGCTGCGGGGCGCTGGAGATCGGCGGCGGCGACGAGGACATTCAGTCCGCGACGGCGGCACCACGCCGCGACCTTGCCGCAGGTCGTCGTCTTTCCCGAACCCTGCAGGCCGCACATCATGATGACCGTCGGTCCGGGGGCGACGAACTCGATCGGATCGACGCGCCGATCGGGGTGTTCCGGGTCGCCGCCCATGAGGGCCACGAGCCGGTCGTGGATGATGCCGATCATCTCCTGCCCGGGCTTCAGGCTCTTCGTGACCTGCTTGCCGAGCGAGTCGGCGAGGACCGACTCCGAGAAGCTCGCGACGACATCCTGATGGACATCCGCCTCGAGGAGGGCGGTCCGGACCTCGGCCATCGCGTCGCGAACATTCGATTCGCTGATCGCTCCCTTGCCACTGACCTTGCGGAAGAAGTCGCCGAATCGTTCGCTGAGGCTTTCAAACACGGGAGGGCTCGTTCAGGGGGGAAGGGGAGGAGGGTATCAGGATTCTGCACGAATCACCCAGAGAACCACAGAGGCGCAGAGGGCACAGAGGTAGCACAGAGGAGGCAGCAGAAGCAGGGAATTCGTCGCCAGAATCGTATGTCCAGGGTGGACTTGACTTGGTTCGGGTCTTCCCACCGTGCCCAGCGATTGCGCTCCGCAAGTCCCTCTGGCACCGGCATGTCTTCATCAGGGCGCGCGCAACCGGCCCTCTCCTTCGCATTCTCTGTGCATCCTCTGTGCCCTCTGTGCCTTCTATGAGGCCAGCTCCGTCAAGTCGATTCTCTTGGATCGTACG
>CAYNCG010000014.1:0-1070 GCA_964395845.1 uncultured Isosphaeraceae bacterium
GGCTCGAACCATGACGCGCCATCAGCGCCGAGGAAGGCACCGGGCTTGTAGGCCAGGTTGAAGGTCACTGTCGAGGGTGCGTACGCGATCGGCGCTTCGAAGAGAACGTTGTTCCCTACCGGCGTCGATTCGCTCGCGAAGGTGCCGCTCACCGAAGCTGCCGTGAGGAGCGCGATGCTCAATGGCGGCGCCGGGGCGAATCCGCTCGCGTACGAGACAGCGAGACCGCCCGCAAGCGCGGCGTTCGTCGTTGCTGAGATGGGCGTGTCGCTCGGGCCCGCGAGGGCGATCGAGAGAGCCCCGGTCGCTGCGTGGGCGAAGCCGCCCGTCACATTAAAATCCGAAAGACCGCCGAGCGCCAGCGTTCCACCATTCGTGAGCGTGCCGCCCACGGGCGCAGCCGTGAAGTCACGACCGCCAGCGAGCGAGAAGGACGCACCGTTAGCGATCGTTGTGAGCGAGGCAATGGCCGGGAAGGAACTCGACGCACCGTCCAGCATCACATGCGTGCCAGCCGCGAGCGTGCGAACGCTCGCCCCCGACGGGAATCCGAGTGTGCCCGTGCCGGAGACCTGCCACGAACCGCCAGTGAGGGTGTTTGAGGTGAGTTGGGGGAGGGTGTTGAGTTGGAGGGTGCCGGCCTGCACGTCCACCGTACCGTTGTTCGTCAGCGGAATCGACGACCCGACCGACACGGAGCTCGTGCCCAACTTGCGGAAGATGCCTCCTGACTCCACGACGATCGAGCCGCCCCCGTTGTTGCCGAACCCCGACGACGCCGTCGTGACGTCCAGGACTCCGCCCGACTTCACCGTCAGCACCGCGCCGCCCCCGAGGTTCCACGCCCCCCCCGACGGACCCGCGAATGTGAGCGTCCCCGCGATGTCGAACGGCCGGGCGAGGGCGGGAGATCCCCCCGCGCCCGTCGAGACCGTCCCGGTCGCCCCCGACGCCAGGACCGTCTTCCCCGCGCCCGACATGGTGCTGCCGCTGTTCCACGTCAGGCCGCCCGTAGTCGTCACAACGCCCGAGCCCGAGAGCGTCCCGCCCGTCGCCAGCACCACCGGGTT
>CAYNCG010000014.1:1170-49135 GCA_964395845.1 uncultured Isosphaeraceae bacterium
ACATCAGACCGCCGCTGTTCCACGTCAGGCCGCCCGTGATCGTCACAACGCCCGAGCCGCTCAGCGTCCCGCTGCCGAGCGTCAGCGTCGCAATCGTCGACGCCCCGTTCACCGTCAGCGTCCCGCCCGAGATCGTCAGGCCGTTCGTGCAGGTGATGCTGTTCACCGCCAGCGAGCCGGTGCTGTAGGTCACCGTCAGCGGCCCCGGCACGCTGATCACGATGTCGTCGCCGGCGACCGGGAGCGTGTCGTTGTCCCAGTTCGCGGCGGTATGCCAGGAACTCGTTCCCGCGCCACCGTCCCAGGTCTTGGTCGCTGCGTTGGCGCCGGCTGCAGCGTGGAGGGCGATGATCGCCGTGACTGCCGCGCGGAGGGCTGTGGCGGAGGAGATGAGACGCGACAGGACCTGGCTTCGGCTCTTCATGACGACTCCCACGGACGGATCGAGTGCAGTTGCCGCCGTCACCGAGCCGCTCGGGGCGCAGCGAGAAGCAGACGCGCGACCAGCCAGTGATTGCGGGAGGGTGCTGTGCGCAGCGACCTTCTGATTTCGAGCGGATCGGGCGAGCACCGCGTCCAGGCCGAGCTCCGTTCAGACCACGGCCATGCGGCTGTCGCGCGACGGCGTATCTGGCTCCGCAGCCGGACGCCCCCTTCCGTACTTACCCCATCCAGCCAGCCATCGCCGCCTCGAAGACGCCTGCCCATGGCTCGGGGGTGAGCGCGGAGAGCTCCGAGAAGACCTCGATCCACGCGTCGGTCGGCATTGTCGAGAGGCGCAAGTCGTAGAACGCGGCCGCGACGGCTACCGTCGTCGCGTAGCCGAGCCACGCCGTCGCCTGGGCTTCGACATCGGCGGCGGCCGCGACTTCGATCTTCGATGACTCCTTCACCGCCATGAGTCGATCGAGTGGTACATCCTTCGGGAGAACGCCCCGACCGAAGCAGGCTTCGAGCCGTACGACCACCCAGCCGTGGCCGTCCGCGCGATGGAGTCGCTCCAACAGGCTCGCCCACGCCTGGCGGGATGCGCCGGTCGCGTAGTGCAGGAGCCGTGTCGCCGCTTCGGCGTCGAGGGCCATCGTCTCCTTCGGGTGTCCGTTGCGTTCATCGCCCATCGCGCATCCCTCCGGCTCGAGGGCGACCTTCCCTCGGCGCACCCATCAGCACCTCCAACTCCTCGTCGATCTCCGCTTCGCTCGCGCCGGGCCACGCTACCGCGTCACGGAGTGCCTGCACGAGAAGCGCCCGCATCCGCCGCAACGCCGCGGCCCGCTGGCCGTGGGTTCCCGGCACGAGATGCACGAGCTCCTGGTACGGAACACCCTGCAGTTCGTGGGCGACGAACGCCTGCCAAGCATTGCTCCGGCCCAAAGCCAGCGCCCGAGCCGCGGTTGCTCGCATCGCCTCACGCACGATGCACTCTCGAAACGCCAGATCAAACGCCTGCTCGGGGCCCTCCGTCTCAAAGTCGCCGACGATCGCCCGCTGCTCGAGGTTTCGCCGGTTCACCGCGTCCTGCCGCTGGATCGCGACCAGCGAGAGAAGGTAGTTCCTCATGGTCGACCGGATCCACGCGCGAAACCGGCAGCGCTCCGCGGCCCAGCTCAGGAGCACCCGATCGTGGGCCAGGCGTTCGGCGAAGAACCCGCTCACGATCGATTCGGGATCCTCGTAGCCCGGAAGAAGGTGAAGCCCGTGGGCCCATCGAACGCGTCGGACATACGCAAGCAGCGGTTCGCGGTACACCCGCATGATGAGTCGGCGCGCGTCATCCGCCTCGCCTACCGCAAGCAGGTGTCCCAAATGAGTCGTGATGGCAGGATCGGCGATGGCGGTATGGAAGGATAGAGGCGTCAGGCGTCCGCACGCACGGGCTCGGACGGGGCGCTCCTACCGAACCGGCCGGCACTGCTTCCTGTGGGCAGACGCTGGCATTGTGCGCGCTTCGATTGGTATTCTGCGAGCAAAGCGGCGAGAAACGCATGCACGACCGAGCGGGCGAACCGATTGCCTCTACGCCGGCCCCCCGGGGGCCTGCACTCGATGCGGCATCCGTCATCGCATTCGGTACCGCACCGCCAGGGTCAGGACGGAGTGAGCCGCCGCATCGGGAGCCGAACGATCTCTGGCACCGGGGCCCGCTGCCGACGATCGCCGGCTACGAAATCCGGGGGGTCGCTGGCGTCGGGGGACTGGGAGTCGTCTTCGACGCCGAACAGGAGCACCCTCGCCGCCGGGTCGCCATCAAGGTGACCCGCCCCGAGCTTGTCGCTGACGACCGTCTCCGAGAGTCCGTCCTGCGGCGCTTCGAGAGCGAGGTCGCCCATGCCTCGCGGCTTCATCACCCCTACATCCTGCCCGTGTATGACGCCGGTTTTTTCGGCGAATCCGGCCGGGAGCAGCCCTACCTCGCGATGGAGTTTCTCGACGCTCCGTCGCTCGTCGAGTACGCCCGAGCGCACGCGCTCATATTCGAAGCGAAGCTCGAACTTCTTGCGAAGGTCGCCGAAGGAGTGCATTACGCACACCTGAACGGCGTCGTCCACCGCGACTTGAAGCCCTCCAATGTGGTCGTGCGGGAGAGCGGACTTCCGGCGATCCGCGACTTCTCGCTCGCGTGGAGTCAGCCGCAGGAACTGGCCGATCGGGAGCGTGTCACCGAACCCGGCAGCGTCGTCTGCACCTTTGACTACGCCGCGCCCGAGCAACTCATCGCGGGCGGCCGTGCGATCGAGGCGACCGACATCTACGCGCTCGGCGTCATGGTGCATGAGCTCCTGACCGACGAACTGCCGTATGACTGCTCGCGACGCGATCTCCCCGATCTGCTTCGGGCAATCGCCGACGGCCGGCTCCGGCCGATCTCCCAACTTCGGCGTCGGTTGGGGGCCGACGCCGCGGCGGTCATCGTGCGGGCGCTCGACCCCGTACCGGCACGGAGACACGCGAGCGCCGACGAGCTCGCCGCCGATCTGCGCGCGATCTGCAGGGGTGACCGCCCGAGCGGCCGACGCCCCACCGCGTGGGATGATCTCTGTCGCTACGCGCGCCGACACCGCGCGGTGATGGCCGGTGCAGGACTCGCGATCGCGGCGACGGTGGCTGGAACGGCGACGACGCTGTGGCAGGCGAATCTGGCCCAGCGTCACGCCGCGACCGCTGAGGCCCGCAGCGAGCGACTTGCGACGCTCGCCCAAAGGGTCATCTTCGAGATCACCAGCGCTGCGGAGGGACTGCCTGCAAGCACCGCCGGCCGATCACTGCTGCTTGATCGCGGAATCGCAGCGCTTCGCGAGATCGCCGAGGCGAGTCCGGGCAACCAAGCACTCCACGAGTCACTGGGCTTCGCGCTCGTGTACCTCGCCCGAGTGCTTGGTGACCCGGTGCGCCCGAATGTCGGCGACCGCGATCGGGCGAAGGCGGTCGCGGAGCTCGCGATCGAGACGCTCGCCGCATCGCCGCGCGCCACCACCGACGCACGCTGCCTCGCAGCGCGAGCGGATGCGCACGCGATGCTCGGACGCATGATTGGAGCTGATGATCCTCCGGAGGCACTCGATCGGTTTCGGGCAGCGCACGCGCTTTCCACGGACCTTCTGGAACTGCACTCGCGCGACGAGCATGGACGACTTGGAGCCGCACATGTGATGCTTCAGGCCTCGCAGCTCGTACTCGACGAGGCGCGGACCTGGATCGACGAAGAGCTGCCCAGAACAACGACAAGGCTGGAAGCGATCGCGGCTCGCATACGGGCCGAGTCCGCGGCGATCTCTTCCGACGAGGCTGTGCTCGTCGCGGACATCTGCGATTCCCTCGCCCGCGTTGCCGCGGCGATCGGACGGACGACCGAGGCGACGCGACTCATCGACGAAGCGGAGCGAGTACTGCAAGAGAACGCCGACCCGAGCGCGTTCGCTTGCACGGTGCGCTTGGTCAACCTTGAGCGCACCCGAGCGGAGATCGGCCGCGCCGCCGGCGATCCCGAGAAGGAGCTCGCCCAGCGTCGACGAGCACTCGAGCGGGCATCCGACTACGCGAGCGGACTGCCTGAGGGCGCTCCGCCATACCTGACCCCGATCCGGGCGGCCCTTGAGTTCGCGGAGTGCGCCGTCAGGGTCCAGCTCGACGCCGACACCGCGACGCTCGAGGCACTTCGCATCACGAAGGCGCATCACGATCGCGACCCGACGGATGCCGGTGCGAAAGCGCCGTACGCGGAAGCGATTCGCTATCGCATGTCGCTCCTCGAAGCGAGGGCGGACGGCGACCCCGAGCTTGCCTCGCTGCGTCGCCTCCTCGACGAGCTGCTCGCCGAGTAGCGCGGATCTCGCGCCGGCGCTACTTCTCGATCGCCGCCGTGAGGTTCACCGGGCCGCATTCGCTGATGAGGATGTTGTCCTCGATGCGGACGCCGCCGATGCCTTGGCCGTCGTCGCCGATCTGGAGGAACTCGTCGACGCGCGACCAGTGGACGCAGTCGGCGAAGCGCTCGCGGCGGGCGGGATCGTTGAGGATCGCGGGAATGAAGTAGAGCCCGGGCTCGACGGTCATGAGGTAGCCGGCCTCGAGCGCGAGATCGACGCGGAGCCGCACGCCGCAGCAGGTCGGCGCCGGCGGCGCGTCGAGCGGAAGTCCGGGCTGGCGGCCGCCGGCATCACGCACGCCGAGGCCGACCATGTGACCGATGCCGTGCGGGAAGAACATCGCGATCGCCTCACGCTCGACGAGCGTCTCGCCCCGGCCGCGCAGGATGCCCATCGTCGTGAGACCGTCGGCGAGATCGATCGCGGTGCGCGTGTGCAGGTCGCGCCACACGAGACCCGGCCTGCATCGCTCGATCGCCCGAATCTGGGCCTGCAGCACGATGTCGTAGAGATCGCGACGGGCACACGCGGCGCGATCCGTCGCAGCCTTCGCCGACGCGTCGCCCGCCACGAAGGTGCGCGTGACATCGGCGGTATAGCCGTCGATCGCGCCGCCGGCGTCGATCAGGACGAGCTCGCCCGGCCGAATCACGCGCCCACTCGGACTGAAGTGGAGCACCGCGGCGTTCGGCCCGCTTCCGACGAGCGTGCCGTAGCCGGTCGCCTTCGCTCCGGCGCGGAACATCGCCGCTTCGAGCTCGATCTGGATCGCGCGCTCGCTGGAGGACCGGTCGCCGCCGACCGTCGCAAGGATCTCGCGGGCCGCCGCGAATCCGCGCCCGGTCGCCGAGACCGCGCGGCGGAGGAGATCGATCTCCAGCGCGTCCTTCGGTCTGCGGGCATGCAGGAGAAGCTGGCCGAGTCGATGCGTGCGCTCGGCGTCGGCGGTGCCCCAACGAGCGCTGGCTGCGCCCAGCGCGACGATCCTCCGACCGCTTCGGCCGCCGAGAAAACCTTCAAGCTCGCCAAGCGGCCGCGTGCCGTCGATCGTCTCGGGCTCGCGTCCTTCCCAGACCCGCTCCGCTTCGGTGACCTCAGGCTCGAAGTCATGCCATGCGCCGCCCGGCGCGTCGGGATCGAAGATGAGCACCGCGCCGGGGCTCGCCCGTCCGGTCAGCCACCGGTGATCGGGGTGCGGATGAAAGGCGTAGGTCTGGTCCTGTCCGCCGGGAATGCCGATCGGCTCGCCTGCGGCGACGAGAACGAGCGCGTCGCGCAGCGCATCGCCGGCCTCCGCCCACGCCTGTGCCGCACGCTGTCGTCGTCGATGGATGGTCTCGCGAAGCGAGAAAGCGGCGGTGGCGTCGGTCGTTGACATGGTGTCCTCTCGATCCTGATTCCGTTCCGACGCGGGCCACGCGGCGACGCGGTTCCTATGCACGCAATGCCGCGGCGAAGAGCCCGGGGCCCTTGCGATCGGTCGCGGCCCGCAAGCGCCGATAGCGAACCGACGCGAAGCCGGCGTCCTCGCTCGCCGAGCGAATCGAATCCTCGTCGAAACCCAGATGCTGGTGTCCCATCGTCAGGCGGTAGTCCTCGTGGCCATGGGCGACCATGTCGACGATGAGCAGCGTGCCGCCCTTCCGCAGCGTTCGGCGAACCGCGCGAAGCGTCGGCGCGATCTCGGCGACATGATGCAGGACGAGCATGAGGACCGCAGCGTCGAACTCGCCGTCGCGGGCCGGAATCGACAGGAGGTCACCCTCGCGAAACTCCGTGTTCGTCGAAGCCGCCATGCGGGCCCGCGCGGCCACGAGCATCGACGGCTCACGATCGACGCCGACGACCTTCGCGACGAAGGGGGCGAGCAGTTCGGTCGCTTCGCCGGTGCCGCAGCCGAGATCCGCAACGGTCCACGAGGGATCGATCAGTCCGAGCATCGCCGCTGCGGTGAAGCGGTCTCCGAACAGCTCCTCGCGGATCGTGTCCCACTCGCGACCGAGCCGACCGAAGAAGGTCCGGCTGTCCATCCTCCGCTCCGCGAGCACCTCATGGAGCCGGGCGTCGTCCTCGTCGAACTCCGGACTCGCGCCGAGTCGATCGCGGGTGAGCGTCCAGACCGCCTGCGCTTCCGGATCGACGCCATCCGCGGGCACGACATAGAGCGTGGTCGTTCCCTCGCTGCGCTTCGCGACGAGGGCCGCCTCGAAGAGCACCTTGAGATGTCGGCTCACCGTGGACTGCGGAAGCCGCGTCGCGCGGGCCAACTCGCCCACGCCGAGCTCCTGCCGCTCGAGCAGCCGAAGGAGACGCAGCCGGGTGAGATCGCCGAGCGCGCCGAGCCGCGCAAGCCACGCGTCGCGGGCCGCGGCATCATTGCGATTCGTCATGCGACGCTCTCCTCATGCAGGTCCGCTGCCCGGCCCCCCGGCGGGCCCGTACTCGGTTCACAGACCCGGCGGCAGCGCGGTCTCGGGGCCGATCGGCACGCCGAGCGTCGCGAGCCGATTCACCACGATCGGGCTGTGCCGGTTGAGGTAGTAGGCCTGCCGGATGCGGCGCACCGCGGCGGCCTCGTCGCCCGCCTGCTCGGCCCGCTCGGAGGCCATCACATAGGCCTTCCACTGCGACTCGCCCTTCACCTGGAGGGCGCTCGTGACCGCGAGATCCTCGATGTCGAGATCGTTCAGCTCGCGGCCGAGCTCGGCGAGCTTCAGCCAGCTCTCGACCTCGGCTCGCTCCGTCGCCCGCCCCTTCAGGAGCTGGACGAGGCGGCCGCGCTCGTTGAGCTTGGCGTAGACATCGGCGAGGGCGAAGGCGACCTCACGGCTCTCGGGATTCCGCGCCGCGGCGGTTTCGATGTGGGTGCGGGCCTCGCGCTCGCGGCCGAGGTTGACCAAGCACATGCCATATCGATACTCGGCCTGCCAATCGCCGGGATAGCGATCGATGATCTCCAGATAGGCCGGAGCGGCCTGCTCGTAGCGGCCCCACTCGTAGTGGAAGTCACCCTCGGCGCGGGCCACATCGAGCGCCCGATCGCCGCAGGCGGTGAGGGCGAGCGGCGCAAGGGTGAGGACGAGAAGCGAGAGGGAACGGACGACGGAGACGAGCGGAACGGACCGGGCCATGGCGGCGGATGATACGGCAACGCTCGCGGCCGGCCCTGCGGCGGGCGGCGGGAGCGCCTGCTACGCTTGGCCGCGTCATGGCGTCCGACCAGCCCGCCCCCGCCCCGGTCGCGATCCTCCTGCATGAGCTCGCGGAGGGAGGGTCCCATCTCGATCTCCTCATCGCCCGGAGCGGGCTCCCGGCCCCCGACGACGCCCGCGTCGTGCCGACATGGCGCTGTGCGGTGCGGCCCGACGAGGCGTCCGGCGGCACGACCATCGGGCTGGAGCCGATCGACGATCACCGCGCGCTCTACCTCAGGCTGCGCGAACCGCGGGAGCTTGACCGGGGTCGCGGCCGCGTGACGCCGCTCCGCCGCGGCCTCGCCGACCGTGCCGGCGATCGAATCGGGATTCGCTGGGAGGATGGTGGCCGGTCGCTCTGGCGGATCAGCGAGCGGGGGGACGCCCTGATCGTCGAGGCGAACGCGCAGCGGACCTCGTCGGCGGAAGGCCCGAGGCCCGAATCCGAAGGAGGTCGGACCTCATGAGCTGGCTCCAGATCCTGGTCGTTCTCGCGGCGCTCCTCGTCGGTTCGGCGGGCGTGCTGCTCCAGCTCGCCAGCCTGCCCGGCACCTGGATCGTGCTCTTCGCGGCCGTTGCGGTCCGCGTGGTCGAGACCTTCGTGCCGCTCGGCCAGCCGAACGGCGAACCGATCTTCGGCTGGTGGACGCTCATCGCCATGGCCGCCCTCGCCGTCGTCGCGGAAATCGTGGAGTTCGGCGCCTCGGCGGTCGGTGCCCGGGCCGGCGGGGCGAGCAAGCGCGGCATGACCGGGGCCGTCGTCGGCAGCCTCCTCGGCGCGATCTTCGGGACCTTTCTCCTGCCGATTCCGGTGGTCGGTTCGCTCCTCGGCGCACTCCTCGGGGCCGCGATCGGCGCGATCGTCGGCGAACTGAGCGTGGGCGGCAAGACACTCGGCGAGACCGCCAAGCCCGCCGCGGGCGCGGTCGCCGGACGCCTCATGGCGGTGCTCGCGAAAAGCGGTTTCGCCGCCACGATGCTCCTCATCATGGCCGTGGCGGCGTTCCTGTAACGAACGCCAGGCGGGTTTTCGGCCGTTGCCGCTGGGACGCGGATCCCCGCGATGTACGATCCGGGGCGGAGTCGCCCACGCGCCGGCGCGGTCCGTCGGGCGCGCGTCCGACGCGCGCGATCGATCCCATGCCTGAGCCCGAGCACGAGCCGAACCAGAAGCGATCCCGCGACGCGGCGTGTGCGGCGCTCGTCGAGCGGCTCTATGACGATCTGCGTGCGATCGCAGAACGGCACCTGCGCGACGAGGATCGGGGCCACACGCTGCAGCCGACCGCTCTCGTGCACGAGGCGTATCTCAAGCTCCTGCAACAGCGCGAGGTCGCCTGGGACAATCCCGCTCAGGCGCTCGGCCTCGCCGCCCAGGCGATGCGCCGCGTGCTCGTCGATCACGCCCGCGGACGGGAGGCGGCGAAGCGCGGCGGCGGGCTTCAGCGCCTCTCGCTTGAGCATGTTGACACGCCGTCGCCGGCGTCGGCTGGCGCCGGCGACATCGACCTCCTCGCCCTCGAGGACGCGCTCGAGCGTCTGGCGACGATCGACGCGACCCAGGCGCGCATCGTCGAGCTGCGCTTCTTCGGCGGACTGAGCTGCGATCAGGTCGCCGAGACCATCGGCATGGCGAAGCGCACCGTCGACCGCGAGTGGGCAGCGGCGCGGGCGTGGCTCCATCGGGCGATGGAAGGCCCCGATCGACGCGATGTCGGAGGAAGCGGCCGGGAAGCGGGCCGTGAACGCTGATCGCGAGCGGCGCGTGCAGCGCCTGCTCGTCGAGCTGCTCGACTGCAATCCCGACGAACGGGATCGCCGCCTCGCCGAAGCCTGCGGCGACGATGACGCGATGCGGGCCGAGGTCGTCGAACTGCTCGCGTTCGCGGAGCAGCCGGACGGCTTCCTCGACACGCCCGCGATCGAGGCGGCGCGGGAGAGCCTGACGGCCGCGGAGACCTCGCTCGTCGGGCGCACGCTCGGCGGCTACACGCTGCATGAGGAACTCGGCCGCGGCGGCATGGGCATCGTCCACCGGGCGACGCAGCGATCACCGGAGCGCGAGGTCGCCGTGAAGGTCACGCCCTTCGCCGTCTCGCTCTCCGCGCGGCGTCGGTTCGAGGGCGAAAGTCGGGCGCTCGCCCGCATGCGCCATCCCGCGATCGCGACGGTCTTCGAGGCGGGCGTCGATGCCCTTTCCGGACTCGCGTGGATCGCGATGGAGCTCGTCGACGGCGGGCGACCCATCACGACCTTCGTCCGCGAGACGAGCGCGTCGCTCGACGAGCGGCTGCGGCTCTTCCGCGAGGCGTGCGATGCGGTCCACCACGGCCATCTGCGCGGCGTGATCCATCGCGACCTGAAGCCGTCGAACATCCTCGTCGGGCGCGACGGCCGCGTGAAGGTGATCGACTTCGGCGTCGCTCGGCTGCTCGGTCCGGACGACTCGCGCGCGAGCTTCGGAGCCACGGCGAGCGCCGAAGCCGGCCCGATCGGCACGCTGGCCTCGATGAGTCCCGAGCAGTGCGGCGGCGAGCCGATCGACCTTCGCACCGATGTCTATTCGATGGGCGTGGTCCTCCACGAGATGATCGCCGGCGCGCCCCCCTTCGATCTCGCGAAGCGCTCCCTGGAGTCCTCGCTTCGGACCATTCGCACCGTTCCGCCACCGCCGCTCCGCCGCGTCGCGCCGGGCACGCCGCGCGATCTCGAGACCGTCGCCCTCACCGCGCTCGAGAAGGACGCCGCCCGGCGATACCAGTCGATGGCTGCGCTTGCGGACGACATCCAGCGCATCCGCGAGCATCGCCCGATCGAGGCGAGGCCCGCAGGCTGGGCGCACCATCTCGCGCTCTTCGTGCGCCGCCATGTCGCTCTCGCCGGTGCGACCGTCGTGATCCTCGCCGTGCTGGTCGCCGCGACGGTCGTGAGCCTGCGCTTCGCGATCGACGCCGAGCGGCAGCGCGACGCGGCGGTGCGGACAAGCTATGCCGCGATCCTTGCGTCGGCGAACGCCGCCTACGACGCCCACGAGATCCACCGGCTGCGCGAGCGGCTCGCCCTCGCCCCGACGGATTTCCGCGGCTGGGAATGGCGTTTCCTCGAGCGACAGTCGAGGCCGGAGCAGTCGGTCCTTCGCCTGCACGGCCAGCGGGTCAGCGCGGTCGCGTGGTCACCGAGCGCGGACGCGATCGCCAGCGCCGACATGAACGGCACGCTGCGCGTCTGGCGCCCCGACGAGTCGGGCGGGGCCACGGAGCTCGCGCCGGCGATCGACCTCGGCAAGCCGGCCTACGCCGTCGCGTGGTCGGGCGACGGGCGACTGCTCGCGGCGGCCGCGATGCTCACGCCGATTCGGCTCTTTCGCGTCGCTTCGCGAGACGACAGCTCCGGCGGCATCACGCTCGAGGAGATCGATCGGTCGTTCCCGCTGCTTTCGGGAGGCGTCAGCTCGGTGGACCTGAGCCACGACGGCTCGCTCCTCACCTACGCCGGAGAGCGCGGAGCGAGGATCTGGCGCACCATCGATGCGACGCCGCTCGCCTCGCTTGACGACCGCGGCGCGCTGCGGTCGGTGCGCTTCGCTCCCGACGGGCGGCGCATCGCGCTGGCCCGCGAGGCGAGCGTCGAGATTCGCGACGCTCTCGACGGCGCGCTGCTCACGACGATCGCCAACGGCGTCGAGTATGTCGATGCGATCGCCTGGGCGCCGGACGGCACGACGATCGCCTCCGGGACGCAGGATGGGCGCATCACCATCAACCGGCTTGCGGACGGCGCTGCGATCGCCTCGCGACGGGTGCATACGCGACCGGTGCGCAGCATCGTCATCACGCCCGACGGCGCGCGGGTCGTGAGCGGCGGCGACGACCATCGCATCGTCGAGAGCGATGCGTCCGATCTTCGCGAGCGGCGCGTTCTCGCCGGCCACTTCGATGGCGTTCTCGCGCTGTCGCTCGGCCCGGACGGCGAACGGATCGTCTCGTCGTCGGCCGATCGCACCGCACGGGTGTGGACGCTCGATGCGGAGGATCGGACGCGACGATCGATCGGGCCGCGCTGGCGTCCGTCCGTGACCGCGCTCGCCCACACCGCCGAGGGTCGCGTGTTCGTCGGCACCGAGTTCGGCACGCTCGAACTGCTCGACGCCGCGGCGTGGCGCCCGCTCGCGTCGTCGGAGCGTGCGGGGATCGGGTACCGACACGCCGCGGCGAGCCGCGACGGTTCGCGCGTCGCGGTCGGGCATGGCAGATCGTCGGTCCTTCTCGTCGACGGCGCGAGCGGCGCGGAGATCGCCCGCGTCGAGCAGGGCGATGAGGGCGGCGAGGCCCGCGTTCTCAGCCGAAGCGCGACGGCGGTCACCTTCAGTCCCGATGGCGTGCATGTCGCGACCGGCGGCTCCGACGCGGCGATCCGCATCTACCGCATCGAGATCGCCGCGGACGGGGAGCGACTGACGCTCGAGCGCGTCATCGAAGGCGGCGCGGGCGTCCATGCCGGTGAGGTCACCGCCCTCGCATACGCCCCCGACGGAGCGACGCTCTATGCGGCCTCGGTCGATCGCGTCCTCGCGGCGTGGAGTGTGGGCGCCGATGCCGATGCCGATGCCGACGGGAAAGCGCCGCGCTGGAAGCGCAGCGCCCACACCGACGCGATCCTCTCCCTCGCCGTGCATCCGCAGGATGGCACGCTCGTCTCGGGCGGTCGGGATCAGCGGTTGCTGCGCTATGCCCCCGATGATGGGCGCGTCCTCGGGAGCGTCGAAGGGCATGGACAGGCGATCAGCGCGATCGCCTTTCTGCCCGATGGCTCGCGGCTCTTCACGGGCTCGCTCTTCGGCGATGTCCGCGTCTGGAACTGGCCCCGCTGTGAGGAGTTACTGACGCTCCGAGCGTCGGCGATCGAGGTCGTGCGGACCCTCTCGGTCGCCCCCGACGGGCGCGAGATCGTCGCCGGCGGACGCGGCGGACTCATGCGCTGGAACATCGATCTCGTCCGTCCACTTCGCTCGCGCTCCGATGAACCGCTGACGAATGAGAGCGATCGCTGACCGCTCGTGGTGAAGAGCCTCGCGATCAGGCATCCTCCCCGGTACGATGCGCGCGGATCGACTGACATCGTGTCACCGATCTTCCGACCGCCCCTTGCACATCGGGCGGTCGTCGCACAGAGCAGCAAGGAACACCTCATGCGTCGTCATCTCATCGCCTCGCTCGCAGCGCTCACCGCGCTCACGACCACCCTCGCCATCGCCCAGAGCACGCCGGACCTCGGCAAGGACCTGAAGAAGGGCGCCGATCGCATCACCACCGATGTGAAGAAGCAGGTCGAGAAGGCCGTCGAGGGCGTCACCGGCGGCCAGTCCGCGGGCGAACTTCCTCCGGGGATGGACCCGGCCGACATGCAGGCGTACATGGAGGCGAGCACGCCCGGCCCGATGCACGCCCACCTCATGCGGAGCGTCGGCGAGTGGACCGGCAAGACCACCTCGTGGATGGCCCCGGACGCGCCGCCGACGACCGGCGAGTGCACCTCGACCGTCGTCGCGCTCATGGACGGCAAGTTCATCCAGACGAGCGTGAAGGGCGACTTCTCCGGCATGCCCTTCTCGGGTCTCGGCATCAACGGCTATGACAATGTGTCGAAGCAGTTCCAGTCGACCTGGCTCGACAACATGGGCACCGGCATGATGCAGGGCACGGGAACGCTCTCGGCCGACGGCAAGACGCTCACCTGGTCGATGAACTACTACTGTCCGATCGCCAAGAAGGCCTGCGTGATGCGCGAGGTCGACACGATGGTCGACGACAATACTCTGAAGCTCGAGATGTTCGGCACCCATCCGAAGATGGGCAAGGAGTACAAGATGATGGAGATCGTCTTTACCCGCAAGGCCGGCGCTCGCGCGGCGGCGGAGAGCGTCAAGACGAACTGATCGGATCGGATGAAGTCACGACCGCGGGCCGCATCGCATGCGGCCCGCGGTCTTCCAGAGACCATCGGGACAGCGGAGACGATGAGCCAGAGCCAGAGCGAGAGCAAAAGCCAGAGCGGCGCGCCCCAGTCGGCGACCCCTCGCCGGCAGACGGTCGTCGTCGTTGACGATCACCAGCTCGTGCGCGACGCCATCGCGAGCATGCTCGAGCATGACCTCGGCGTCACGGTCGTCGGCCGCTTCACCGAGGCCGACGAAGCGCTGGCCGCGATCCAGCGCCTCCGACCGACGCTCGCCCTCTTCGATGTGGAGATGCCCGGCCGTTCGGTCTTCGATGTCGCCGACCAGCTTCGGCGCAGCGTCCCCGACACGCGCGTCGCGTTCCTGACCGCCCACGAGTCGCCGAGTCTCGCGGCCGACGCGAAGCGGGTCGGTGCCGTCGGCTTCCTCCACAAGTCGGCGCGGCGCGAGCATGCCCTCGCCTCGCTCGCCCGTCTCCTCGTGGGCGGAACGGCGTTCGACTCCGATCCTTCGGAGCCCGCGACGCCGCTCGACACGCTCACCCCCCGCCAGCGGCAGGTCGTCGGCTACCTCGTGCAGGGCATGAGCACGAAGGAAATGGCGAAGACGATGTCCCTGAGCCCGCGGACCATCGGCCGCCATGTCGAGGGCATCATGGAGCGTTGGGGGGTGCACGAGCGGGCGAAGCTCGTGGTGATCGCCCGCGGTCTCGGAGCGCCGACGCCGACCCGCGCCCACTTCACCCCCGGCCAGCTCCGCCCAGTGGAGCAGCGCTCGGTCGCGAAGCCGCACGACGGCGCGTGAGCGACCGGCGTCGCCCAGCGTCGCGCGAGTTCGCTCGGTCAGACGCGCACGCGCCCGGCGGTGCGCGGGACGACCGGCAGGTAGACGGTGAACACAGCGCCGTTCCCCGGCGTGCTGGCGACATCGATCGATCCGCCGGATTGGGCGACGATGCCGTGCGCGGTGCTGAGGCCGAGCCCGGTGCCGTGATCGACGCCCTTCGTCGTGAAGAAGGGCTCGAAGATCCGGTCCATCGTCGCCCGGCTCATCCCCGCCCCCTCGTCGGCGACGACGATGACCGCGTAGGGTCCGGGCGAGAGCTCGCCACAGGCGGTCTCAAGCGGCGACGCGAGCGTGCGGCGCTCGAGGCGGATCCGCACCGCGCCGCCCTCGGGCATCGCGTCTCGGGCGTTCAGGACGAGATTCGTCACCGTCCGCTCGAGCAGTCCGGGCCCCATGAGGACGAGGTCGACGGAGCCCTCGTCCGCCAACCGATCGGCGGTCGCGTCGATCTCGAGCGTCACCTCGACATCGGGCGGGAGCGTCGGGCGCAGCTCGGTCAGCAGCGACCGGAGCGACTCGGCGACCGCGATCGGCTTGGGCGGCACGAGTTCGCTTCGCCCGAAGAGGAGCAGTTCGGAGGTGAGTGCGCTGCCCCGCTCGCCACAGGCCCGAATCGCCTCGATCGCCTCGGCCGCCCGCTCCGGCGGAAGCCCGTCGAGACGCAGGCGATCGGCGTGGGAGTTGATGACGAAGAGCAGGTTGTTGAAGTCGTGGGCGATCTCCGCGGCGAGCTGCCCAAGCGCCTCAAGCCGCCGTCGGCGCCGCAGGCGCTCTTCGAGCCGCCGCCGCTCGGTGGTGTCGGCGACGAAGACCACCACGCGTCCGCGATCCTCGCCCGTGTCCGGCAGGCGCTCCACCGTCAGCCTGCACCAGAAGCTCGTTCCGTCGGCGCGCGTCGCGCTGACCTCCTCGCTGCTCACGCGACTGCCGCCCAACGCGGTCTCGAGGAGGCCGACCACCGCGGGACCGCCGAGCGCGTCGGTGAAGGGGCGACCCACGAGCTCCTCCCGCTGCCGGCCCACCAGCGTCGCGAAGGCGGGATTGGCGAAGTGCACATGACCGCGCGCATCGAGCATCGCCAGCGCCTGCTGCGTGGCCTCGATGGTGTGGAGGAGCGTGATCGCCGTCCGTTCGGCGCGCACGCGATCGCGGGCGAGCCGTCGGCGCTCGAGGGCCTGGGCGATCGCCGGACCCAACCGTTCGAGACGGTCCTTCAGGAGATAGTCCTCAGCCCCGGCGCGCATCGTCGCGACCGCCGTCTCCTCGCCGATCGTGCCCGACACGATGATGACCGGGAGTTCCGGCTGGATCGTCGCCGCGAGGCGAATCGTCTCCACCGCGTCGAAACCGGGGACCGAGTAGTCGACGAGCAGCACATCGGGCGACTCCTCGAGCCCGCGTCGAAGGTCCTCCGCGCGATCGACGCGCTGCACCCGCGCCTCGATGCCCCCGCGGCGAAGCGCGGCCGCGATGAAGACCGCGTCGTCGTGGGAATCCTCGAGCAGGAGGACCCGAAGCGGTCGCCCTTCAGGCACGCCCGGCACGCCATCGGCTCCGATGCATCCCGCGTCAGCCATGGTGGTGCTCCGATGCGGCGGCGGGCGGATCGCATGCGCAGTTGCATCCGAGCCAGAAGTCGACGAGCAGGCCGACGATGCGCTGGAACTCGTCAAAGTCGACGGGCTTCACGACATAGGCGTTCGCACCGTGCCGATACGCGGCCTCGATGTCGCGGGCCTCGCGCGAGGAGGTGAGGACCACGATCGGAAGGTGACAGGTCTCCTCGCCCGACTTCAGCAGTCGGAGGACTTCGAGACCGTCGAGCGTCGGAAGCTTCAGGTCGAGCAGGATCAGCCGAGGCCGGAGCGGCGACGCGCACCGCCCCGTTGACGAGGCCCGCGGGATCATCCGGTCGATCGCCGCCTGTCCGTCGCGCAGCACGAGCACGCGCTCACGGAATCCCCGGCGTCCGAAGGCGTGCAGGGCAAGCTGCGCGTCATCATGGTTGTCCTCGACGAGCACGATCGCAGCGCCGCCCTCGTCGTGGGCCGCCGTTGTATCCGCCGGCCGCTCGGCGAAGCTCATGGGCCCACCCGCCGCGGAAGCGCGAACCGGAACTCGGCGCCCACGCCGACGGCCCCCTGCGCCGCGACCTGCCCGCCATGCCGCTCGACGATGCGCTTCACGATCGCGAGTCCGACGCCCGTTCCCTCAAACTCCTCGCTCGCGTGCAGCCGCTGGAAGACCTGAAAGAGCCGATCGGCGAAGCGGCCGTCGAAACCGACGCCGTTGTCGCGGATCCGGTACCAGGCGAGGTCCGCCGAACGGGGAAACGACGCGGGATCGGGACTATCGATCCAGATCGTGCGGTCGGGCCTGCCCTTCGAATACTTGCAGGCATTGGTGAGGAGATTGAGCCAGACCTGCCTCAGGAGCGCGGGGTCGCCGACGCAGTCGGGCAGCTCCGCGAGGTGCAGGACGGGCAGCGCGTCGGTCGCGTCCGTCGCATTGGCGCGGATCTCCTCGACGCAGCGGCGCACCAGATCCGTCATGCCGATCGGCACCAGGCTCATGGGCTGACGCCCAAGCCGGCTGAAAGCAAGGAGATCGTCGATCAGCGATCCCATGCGCTGGGCGCCGATCCGCAAGCGATGAAGATATTCGCGAGCCGTCTCATCGAGGGCTGGGCCGTACTCTTCCTCGAGGATCCGCGAGTACCCGTCGAGCGAGCGAAGCGGCGCGCGGAGGTCGTGCGAGACCGAATAGGAGAAGGCATCGAGCTCGCGGACCGCGCGCTCGAGATCCTCGGTCCGACGCCGGACGCGGGCCTCAAGTTCCTCGTTCTGCCTGCGAATGTCGACCTCGCGGGCCTTCCGCAGCGAGATGTCAGTGATGCCGCCGACCATCTGGATGACCCGACCGCCCGAGTCGCGGACCACATCGCCGCGATCCTCGACATAGGTGTACTCGCCGTCGGACTTGAGGAAGCGGTACTCCTCGACCCACGGTGTGCCGCGCTCCGCGGCGTCATGGAGCGTCTCCGTGACGCGAGCCCGGTCGTCGGGATGGATCCGGTCGCTCCAGAAGGAGAGATCCGTCTCGTCGGTGTCGAGCTCGTAGCCGAAGAGCTTGCGGAAGCCGATGCCCCATCGGACGCGATGGGTGCGCACATCCCAATCCCAGATGGCGTCGTTGGTCACGAGCGCAGCGACGCGCCAGCGCTCCTCGCTCGTGCGCAGGGCATCCAAGATCGCCTCGACCGATACCGCGGCGGACGGCGCCGCGCGCCCGTCGGGCCCGCTTTCAAGTTCGCGGTCGCGGTCGGAGATCGAATGAGCCTGCGGCATCGGCACCCCCTTCGATCCCGCGCGATGGGATCAGGGGTCATCCTACCACCGGCTTCCGCATCTCCGTCGGTCAGATCGTCGCTTCGGTCACACGGAGCACTTCCTCGACGGTCGTGCGCCCCTGCTTCACCTTCTGGAAGCCGTCTTGACGGAGTTGGCGGATAGCACGGTTGACGATCGCGATACCACATCCCCGGTCCGTTCGAGGAACCGTCGTATGGCTCGCGTCGCATGTGAGCGTGGACCGATCCCCGCAGCGTCCGTCGCTCCGGACTCGACGAGAAGGATGAGCGCCTCAACCGCGTTCAAACACGGCCATCATGCAGAAGATCGCCGTCCGCTGAAGCGTCCACGACGAACTCGACCGCGTGCGTGACCAAGACGATGGTGACCACGCGCTGATCCGCGACTGGCTTGGCCGATCGGTCGATGAGCACGATCGGCCAGCGTGCCCGACTTCGAGATGGCGGCGAACGAGCCGCGCTCGCGAAGCCACGATCATACTATCGACACGTGCTGAGATCGCTCGCAAGTAACCGGTGCGCAGCGTCCGCAAGATTCTCCGTCTCGCTTCGCCCCGGCTCCAAGTTCTTCAATCTCAATAGCGCCGCCGTTCCGCGCGCGCGTATCCGATCGATGCGTGCAAGATCCAATGCGCGATGCGCGTCCGCAACCCGCGGTTCGAAGAGGTGCGGAACGATCGAACTGCCGTGACGAGCCGCTTCAAGAGCTACGAACATTGTCGCGAGCAGCAGCAGTGACGCGCGTCTTGCCTCGGAACCACACATACATCGCTCCAAACGCTGCCGCTCCGCTGAGGGGGACCGACCACCAAAAGTCCGATCGAGGTCGTTCAAGCGATCGAACGAAGAGCACTTCACCGGTCAACCGATCCGCAACCACCGAGGAAGGCACTTCCCACTGCATGCGACTGGCCGACGCATCCAGGAAAACGGGGGCCCTTCCCTCCGTCGCCGGCAACATCGCGACGAACTCCGGTCCGCCGCCGCCAACCCTCGCAAGTTCGACCACGGCGGGCCAGCGAGACGAGCGAAGCGCTTCAAGATCGACGCCTACGAGCTGCACATCACATCCGTCCTCGGCGAGCACTTCTGCGATCTCATGCAATGACCGAGCGTCACCGAGCCGAGCGACCCTCCGATCCGCCTCCCGAGAATCTGCGCCCAGCGATCGCACGACCACGGCGACAGCGGTCGGCGCTGAGAACACAACTGTCTCCGATTGCATGGAACAGAGCCCCTCCGCGCAGCCATGCACGGCTCAAGCACGCCCGACGCCGAGGCGTCGGACCGACCGTCGAGCGACACCCGCCCCCAAGAGGCCAAAGGTGAGCACGGAACCGACGAGCCAAAGCCCCAGATGGCTACGGCTTTCCGTCTCAGCGACTGGCATGGCTCGGGACCGACCGACGAATCGCAGCGCTTCGCCCGCCAGATCCGCAGGAGACGCGCGCACGACCCAAGTATCGTTGGTCTCAAGATCTGTCATCTGTACACCGGCCGGGCCTTGGGTCGAGATCGCCTCTTCGGGCACGACGACTGGCGCTCCGACAACGCGGTAGCTCCGGACGAGCGTACCGCTTGCGGTCGGCGGATCCACGACATTCGGCGAGGCGGGCCGCTCGAATGCGAACTTGGCGGGAATCCAAGCCCCCTCAGACTGCCAGACTTCGGTGACATCCAAGCGCGTGCGAGGCGCACCCTGTTGAGTCCACGAGATCGAACGCAGAATCACCCCGCCTCGTGTGGGATCCAACCAGTATGTCTCCATCGGATGCCCGAGGTTCCCCGAACCTTCAGGCCATATGTCGAGGACGAGGCAAGGGGCTCCGTTCACAAGTTCCGTACCCGGCCTGAGCTCCGACCTCTGCATGGCGAGTATGTCAAGAATGTCGTCGCCTTCGGGCTCTCCCGCGACCTGCGATGGAACCTGCCAGCGCAACGCCACCCAGAAGTCGGAGTTCGCCATGCCCGTCGCGGCGGTTTGAGCGTCGCTCGCCGAGACCGCACCGAACCCATTCGCGACGGACATGAAGGAAGCGCCGTCGTACGCGCCGATCGTCAGCTTCTCACGCTTCAGCCCATCCGCTCCGCCGGGTGCGTAACGGATCTCAATACGAAATCGGCTGCGGCTGAAGGAGATCAGCTCTTCCCACGCCACGATGAAGTCCAGATTGCCGGTGCAGCGTTCCTCGGCTGCCAAGTGCACCTCAAGCGGCGGCACCGCCAATCGGTTCATCTGCACCAGCGTCGCGAGTTCGGCCTTCCCCACAACGGGGGTATGCCCGACCGTCGCCAAGACAGTGCACGAGACGCCGAGCATCACGCATGGCATGAACATAGCATGGTCTCCTCTTTGCGGGGGCTCACCCGCAGAAGTCAAAGTAGGTGTTGGCGGGAAGCAGAATGTTGCAGCGCTCAATCATCTCTCCACCGCTACAGTCGCATCCCCCTGCCGTCGTACTGCAGTTGTAGTGCTTCTGCCGCACCGGAATGAGCTGACAGCTTGGAAGAGGGCCGATGTTCGTGATCCCGACCGCACCCCCGGCGACCGGAATCTGCGGCGCCGGACACGCGACCTTCGTGCACCTTTTTGGTTCGCATGGTGCAGGGGGACACCCGATCCGACCGCGAACCTCATCAACTGACGAGGGGCGACGCTGTGCAACGCAACGGTTATTCGACGGGCCATGCCGGGATTCTCGTCTGAATCCCGGGGGGGGAGGCAAGACAAATTCTCGCGCCTTTGCATTTTTTTCTGCAAGTCTCTCCCGGATCGTCCAGCGCCTTCGCCCGTCCCGAGACGCTTCATGAGGATCCCGCGGCGAGCGGGCATTGAGCACGACAGCGCCCCTTCGGTTCGTCGCGAGGGCGAGCGGGGCCTTTGCTGGCCCAACCGTAGAGTGGGAGAAGCGCCGATTGTGGCCCGAAGGCGTATCCGCAACGATGCGTCGAGGGTCAAGATCAAGCTTCCACGCCGCCGGCGAAGGCCTCTGCTCAGCCGCAGCAGAACCGAAGGGGCGCTGTAGTCATGGGGCCGACCCGCACGGTATGCGAGCCGCGCCTCAGATCGTCGCTTCGGTCACGCGGAGCACTTCCTCGACGGTCGTGCGCCCCTGCTTCACCTTCTCGAAGCCGTCCTGGCGAAGCGTGACCATGCCGCGCTCGACACAGGTGCGGCGGAACTCGGTCACATTCGGACTCGCGGCGGTGCAGTCCCGCAGGAAGTCGTCGAGGACGAGCAGCTCGTAGATGCCGAGTCGGCCCTGGTAGCCCGTCTCGCGGCAGGTCGAGCAGCCCTTCGGCGTCATGACCGTCGGGCGATCGACGCCGTGCATGATGAGGAAGTCCTTGATGTCGTCCGGCACCGGCTCGTCGCGGCCGCAGTGCTTGCACACCTTGCGGACGAGTCGCTGGGCGAGCACCGCATTCACCGCGGCGCCGACGAGGAAGGGCTCGATGCCGATGTTGATGAGTCGCGTGATCGAGCTCGGCGCATCGTTCGTGTGAAGCGTCGAGAGCACGAGGTGGCCGGTGAGCGCGGCCTGGATCGCCGTGGTGGCGGTCTCCGCGTCGCGGATCTCGCCGACCATGACGACATCGGGATCCTGACGCAGCAGGGCCTTCAGCGCCCGTGCGAAGGTCATGCCGATCTTCTCGTGCGTCTGGATCTGGGTGATGCCGGCGAGGTTGTATTCGACCGGATCCTCGACCGTCGAGATGTTCATCCGCCGCGTGTCCATCTGGCGGATGGACGAATAGAGCGTCGTCGTCTTACCGCTACCGGTCGGACCGGTGACGAGGATGATCCCGTGCGGCATGTCGATCTGGTTCTTCCAGATCGTGAGCGTGTCCTCGCTGAAGCCGAGATCGTCGAGCGACACCGAGATCGAGCGGTTGTCGAGGATACGCATGACCGTCTTCTCGCCCTTGCTCGTCGGCACGGTCGAGACGCGGAGATCGATCTTGCGGCCCATCACCGTCACGCGGATGCGGCCGTCCTGCGGAAGCCGCCGCTCGGCGATGTCGAGATTCGCCATGATCTTGATGCGGCTGGTGAGCGCGGCGTGCATCTTCCTCGGCGGCGTCATCGCCTCGAAGAGGACGCCGTCGATGCGGAAGCGCACCTTGAGCACCTTGTCGTCGGGCTCGATATGGATATCGCTCGCGCCTTCCTTCAGCGCGGTCTGAATGATGTGATTGACATAGCGAACGACCGGCGAGCTCTCGGCGTCGGCCTCGACCCCGTCGGCGTCCTTCTCCTGCTCCTCGACCTCGACATCGTCCTCCTCGACATTGGCGAGGATCTCGTCGATGTCGACCTCCTGCGCCGCCGCCTCGGTGATCGACTGGAGATACGCGACGACATCGGCGGAGGCGATGAGGACATGCTTGACCGCCGCGACGCCGAGGCGCCGCTTGATGTCGTCGAGCAGGAAGACGTCATCGGGACTCGTCGTCCCGACCACGATGCGGTGTCCCTCCTGCCGGAGCGGAAGGACGGAGTTCTGACGGCAGAAGTCCTGACCGAGCTTCTGGAAGGAGCGCGGCTCGACCGGCTCCTTGGCCTTCACGTCGATGCGCTCGAACGGGAGCCGCGCGAGCTCGGCGACGACCGCCTGCACTTTCACCTCGTCGACGCCGCTCTCGATCAGCAGTTGCGAGAGGCGCTTGCCCGGCGTCTGCTTGAGGATGCGCTGGGCGCTCGACAGGCGCTCCTGGTCGATGACCCCGCGCTCGAGAAGGATCTGCCCGAGATCGAGCTTCTGTCCGCGGGTCGCGGGGACATAGACATCGCTCATCGCGTCGTCGGGACGGGCCCGCGCCGGATCGGCGCCCTGCGCCGCGAGCGAGGTGTCGGTCTCCTCGCCGAAGCCCTGACCGTTCAGGTCAGGCGGGCGCGGCGAGTCCATCGAGGGGGAGACCGGCATCCGCGGTCGCGGGAGCTCGGTCGGCTGCGGGGCCGGCGCGACGCGATCCTCCGCCGATTCGAGCGGATTGTCGCGGCGCGGCGGAAGTCCCGGCACGCCGCTCGGAAGCGGCGCGTTCGGGACGATCTCCTTCGGCGCGTCCTTGCGCGGCTGGCCGAGTCCCTTGAGCAGTTCGTCCCAGTTGAATCCCATCTGCCCTCCCTCGACGCGGCGTCAACCGTCGGATCAGTAGCGCTTCTGGACCTGCACGGTGACGAGCCGCTCGTGCTTCAGCTCGGTGCTGTACGCGCGGACGATGATGGCGTCGCGCTCGACATGCTCGAGGCGGAACTCGATCTCCGAGCCGTCCACCCCGAAGATGTCGCCGAGCCGCAGCATCTCGCCGTTGATGTTCGCGATGCCGACGAGACCCTTCTTGAGGTCGGTGCCGGTCATGGTCGACTGCAGGACGATCGTCGCCGCGGCCTCGTCGACCTTGGCCTGCCACTCGGCGACGCGGTCGACCTTGGGCGCCTCCTCCACGACCACATCGCCCGACTTGGGCAGATCGGCCTTCGGCTCGGCGTAGATGACGAAGGGATTCTTCGGCACCTGCTCGACGGGCACCTGGAGATCCACCGGAGGTTCGGTTCGATCGACGAAGGCCTTCGGATCGGCGTTCGCGCTGGCGCTCGGCTTCCGCGGCGCGAGCGCCTCGGCGAGCACCTTCTCGTCCTCCTTGTCCGGCTTCGGTCCGCTGGCGGCGGCGCGATCGACCGCCCGCATCGACCAGAGGCTTGCGCCCGAGGCCAGGATGACGCCGGCGAGGATGAGCGTGCCGCTGTTGATGCGCCGCTTCCCGCGTCCGGTCGCGCCGGAGAGCGCGCCGTCCATCGAGCCGTCGGCCGACCCGTCGAGCGAGTTCGGCGCCGGAACGCTCGATTCCTCCTCGTTGGCCTCGACCCGATTAGCGCCGCGTTGCTGCTTGACGGTCACGCTTCCCTCCGATCGTCTCGAACTGCGGTTGGTCGCCGGCATCGAAGTAGATGCTCAGCACGAATTCGGCCTGCATGGTTCCCGGCTCGATGGGCTTGTCCGAGCCGCGCGACGGCTCCAGCCGGCTCATGCGGAGCTGGTGGATGCGCGTGATGCGCGGGAGCGCCTCGATCCCGAGCAGGAACCGGTAGAAGCTCTTGAAGTCACCCTCGACGGTGGTGCGGAGCGGCAGTTCCATCGCCATCGCGACGGGCACCGTCTTCTCGCCCTTGATCGAGCGCACCAGGAGCTTGTGCTGCTGGGCGATCTCGGTGATCTGCCCGAGGATCGCGTCGACGCCCTCCTGGTCGGGGAGCTTCTCCTCGAGCCGCTTCAGCGAGTCCTCCCACTGGAGGATCTCGTCGTCGAGGCTGCTGATGCGCTTGGTCAGGGTGCGCAGCTCGGCGAGCCGCGTCTCCTTCTGCTGCATCTCGGCCTTCGCGGCGCGGATCTGGGCGTTGCGCGGGGCGAAGACGAAGAAGTAGCTCGCGATCGGCACGGCCAGCAGCACGCCGGCGAAGATGCACTCGCGGACTCCGAACTTGTACTGGTTCACGGCTTCGTCTCCGGGGTGGTGGTCGGTTCCGCCGACGGGCCGGGAACCTCGATGTCGGCCGCACCGGCCTCGTCGACGCTCGCGGTCGAGCCGGGGGAGAGCCGCATGGTCTCGCTCATCGGATCGCTCTGCAGCGGGATGGTGTTGCGGAGCGACCGCAGGTCCGCGTCAGGCTCGATCCGCATCGAGATGCGGAACTGCCGGACGATCATGCCGTCGACTTCCTTCTCCTCGGTCGTCACGAGCTGCACGCCGCGGAAGACCGGAATCGCCGCGAGGGCATTCATGTAGCGGGAGACATCGAGGTCGGTCGGGGCGACGCCGGTCATCGAGATCGCGATGAGATAGCGCGTCGGCTCGACCTTCGGCGTCTCCTTCTGGGTCTTCGACGCGGCGTCGGCCTCGGACTTCGTCTTCGCGCGCCCGGCCACCTTCGGGGCCGATGCGGCCGGCTTCTTCTCCGGCTCCTTCTCCGCGCTGCGCTTCGGCACGCGGATCTCCTGGCTCTTCAGGTCGAAGTCGAGCAGGCTCAGCCGCTCGGGCATCGCGTTGACGAGCATCGCAAGCAGCACCGAGCGCGGCACCGGCTCGATGAGGGTCATCGCGAGATCGGCCTTCTCGACCATCTGCTCGCGCTTCTCGTCGAGGTCGCGCATCTTGCGGATGTCGCCCGCGGCCTGCTGCGTCTCGGTATGGATGCGCATCTGCTCGCGCCGCACCTGCGTCCACTGCTGGTTCGTGACGAGGAACGCGCCGAAGACGGCGGTCATCACGACCCCGAAGAGAACGAGGCTGACGAGGTTCGTGCGCCGCTCCGCGGCCTGCGCGACATAGTCCTCGGGAAGGAAGCTGTGACTGGTGGACATGCGGTTTCCCTCACACGGGATCAGAGGTCGATCGGGGCCGAGGCGAGGCCGCAGACGACGGCCCACGCGGGATGCGAGAGCTGCGGGTCGGGCAGCCCCTCGGGCGGCTCCGGTCCGAGCATGCGGGCGAGCGGATCGCCGGACTTCGCGGGCAGGCGAAGGGCCTCCGCGAGGAACTGGCAGAGACCGATCTGTCGGGCCTCGCCGCCGAGGAAGACGACGCGGTCGATGTGCCGTCCCGGGAAGCTCGCGGCGTGGTAGCGGGCGCACATGGAGAGCTCGTCGGCGAGACTCTCGAGCACCTCGCCGTAGTCGCCCGTGACGCGCTGTGCGCCTCCGGCGCGCGGCACGCTCGTGCCGAGCGCCGGCGCTGCGTCTCCGACCCGACGGTCATCCTCCGCGGCGACCGAGCCCTGCACGCTCTCGAGCCGCGCGTCGGTGTGCGCCTGAGCCAAGCCGGCGCTGAGGATGGCAAGACCGCCCGGGCTTTCGGCGGCGCGCTTGGTCTGGGCCGGCGCCTGACGGAGCGGGAGCAGGTCCTCGCTCATCCGCTTCAGCCGCGCCGCGGCGAGGTCGCAGCGGAACATCTGGGCGACGACCGCGTCGAAGTGGCGGCCGCCGATGGCGATGTTCTTCGCGAAGACGAGCTTCGTTCCGTGGGCCACGGCCACCTTCGTCGAGCCCCATCCGAGATCGACATAGAGCGTCGAGACATTGGCGTCGCCGTCGCGGCGGTTGATGTGGTCGAAGGCATGGAGCATCGCCTGCAGCTCGTTGTGCACGGCGACGACCTGCATGCGCAGCCGACGGAAGAGGTCGACATAGCGCATCACATCGTCACGGGCCATGGCGAAGGCGATGTGCTCGACCTTGCCGTTCGGGCCGGGATGATCGGAGACCGCCTCGCTGCGGACGACGACGCCCGAGGTGTCGATGTTGAGCTGCTGGGCGAGCTGGGCCTTGATGGCGTCGATCGGCGCCTCGGTCGGCGCGAACTGCATGTGCTGCACGAGCATCTGTCCGCTCGGCGGACTGACGACCACGCGCTTGCCGCGGAAGCCGTTGTCCTTCAGGATCTTCGGAAGCTCCTGTTGGAGGAACTCGAAGCGGCGGTCAACCGACTGCCCGCGCATGTCGTCGGGAATGGCCAGCTCCGCCGCCGCGGTCACGGTCGGCTTGTCGCCGCTCGAAACCTGAAGGAGCTTGACCGAAGCGGAACCAAAGTCCGCAAGGATCGGGGACGCCTGCTTGGAGAACATCGAGAATGCCATGCCGCCTCCGCATCAGCGCGCACGGGAAACCGGGCGCGGCCGCTGGAGTCGTCATCGACGCGTTCGACCCGACGGTTCAGCCGGGGCACGCAGGCGGGCCCCACCGACCTTGCCGGTTGTGCGGGCTGGACAAGCGGCGATCAGCCGACCGGCGATCGCAGGCGCTCCGCGAGGCCGGCGAGCGGCACCTCACCCTGCGACCCCGCGTCCAGGTCCTTCACCGTGACGAGCCCCTCGGCCAAGCGCTCGTCGAGGATGACCGCGAAGCGCGAACGGCACTTCGCGGCGTCGCCGAGCAGCTTGCCGATGTTGCGCGTGGTCTTGTAACTCTGTCGGGCGTGGAGTCCCGCGCGGCGGAGGGAAGCAAGAAGCTGCGGCAGCATGCGCTCCGCCGCCTCGCCGCCGTTACTCAGAAGGAAGGCGTCCGGGCGCGGCAGAAGCTCATCGGACTTCAGGAGCCCGCGATCCGCGAGGACGAGCGACAGGACGACATCGCCCATGCCGAAGCCGCAGGCGGGCATCTTCGGACCGCCGAAGAGTTCGACGAGCGAGTCATAGCGCCCGCCGCCGGCGACGGCCCGCTCGGCGCCGGTGATCTCGTGGATCTCGAAGACGGTGCCGGTGTAGTAGGCGAGGCCGCGGACGATGCTCCAGTCCCATTTGCACCACTCCCTTAGACCTGCAGCCTCAAGACGAGTCGCAAGCTCATAAAGCTCATTGCCAGCACCGCCGAGGAACATCGGGTCAAACTGCCATCGCGGATCGAACATGTCCGCGCTGGCCCTTTCCATGACCTCGTTCCACCGAACCGCCAACTCGGTCAAGCCAACCTTCTCACATTCGGCTTTAAACAGCGCGGGACTCAGCTTCGCCCGTCGATCGAGCAATCCCATTGCCTCCGTGACACGGTCTTCAGGCACACCGAGGCGAATGAGCATTCTTGCGACAACCGAACGGTGGCTGATCCGCACCTGCACATCGGTCGGTCGCAGCCCGAGACGCTCGAGGGCGAGGATCGCGACCGAGATCACCTCGACATCGGCGGCCGCGCCGTCGACGCCGATGAGATCGACATTCCACTGCTGAAACTCGCGCAGCCGCCCGCGCTGCGGCTTCTCGGCGCGGAACATCATCGGCATGCAGAACCACTTGATCGGCATCGGAAGCTGCGAGCCCTTCGCGGCCACCATGCGGGCGAGCGTCGGCGTGAACTCCGGCCGCAGCGCGTAGGTCGACTCACCGCCGGCGCGGGTAAAGCTAAAAAGCTCGTTGACGATGCCCTCGCCGCTCTTGATCGTGTAGAGCTCCAAATGCTCGAAGGTCGGCCCGTCGATCTCCTCGAATCCGCAGTCGATCGACGCCGACCGCCACGCCGCCTCGACATGGCGCCGCGCCGCCATCTCAACGGGAAAGAAGTCGCGCGTGCCCTTGGCCGCCTGAATCTTGCTGGTGGGTGCTGGCATGGGAGAGGGGCGATGCTACTCCCTTCCGACCTGTTGTCGGGCGTCAACCCTCGGTTCCGCCGCGAACCCGCCCCCGCCCAACCTCCGGACCGCATTCGGGGCAGACGCCGTTGGGCGTTCGGTCGGGGTCGAGCGGGTGATTGCAGCGCGGACACCGGCGGCGCCAGCGGCGGACGAGCCGCTCGGCGGCACCGGGGAGTCGGCAGAGGGTGACGAGCATCACGGCGAAGAGGACCGCGTTGGCGAGGAGCCCTCCCCAGAGCGGGCGGAGCGGCAGGTAGGTGTTGCGACCGCCGGCCGCAGGACTGACGAGGAGGGCGTCGGTCCGCGGCGGCTGCGTGCCTGGCGTCCAGATCGCCCCCTCGAGACAGAAAAGCGGCCAGCCTCGTCGGACGCGCTCGACGGTGATCGTCGTCGCGGGAACATCCCGCTCGATGGTGCCGTCGGGGAGCACGCGCCAGAGCCGGAGCGATGTCAGCTCCTCGCCCCATCGGCCCATGACGGTCCGCATCCCGTCGATCCGCCAGCCATGGCCGTCCATCCCGATCGAGAGCGCCCGCGCAACATCCTCGGGCAGGCTGCGCCGCGTCCATCCGATGTCACCGGCGAGATCGATCGGACGCTTGTACGGAATCGTCGGATCAGGCACGGCATCGCGGACGAGCGCGATCGCTATCGAGAGCGCGGCCCCGGCGATGAGGAACCAGAGTGACCAGAGGGCGGTCCGCAGGATGGACATGGTGGCGATCGGCTATCCGTCGATCACCACTCCGGTCCGCCGGAGTAGCGGCCGAAGACATCGGCCATCGCCTGCACCATCTCTCCGAGCGTGCACTTGTCGTGCGCCGCCTCGACGAGCGCCGGCATGACATTCTGGTCCTTCCGGCACGCCTCTCGGATCCGGTCGAGGGCCCGCGCGGCCTTCGTCTGATCGCGATTCTTGCGGAACGCGGCGAGCCGCTCGCACTGCACCGTCTCGACCTCATGCGGGATCTGCAGGATCTCGACCTGATTGTCCTCGTTGCCCTCGGGATAGGCGTTCACGCCGACGATGATCCGGTCGCCCGCCTCCATCTCCTGTCCGAAGCGGTAGCTCGCCTCGGCGATCGAGCGGCGGAAATAGCCCTTGTGGATGCCCGAGACGACGCCGCCCATGTCATCGACCTCGCGGATGATCGCGTTCGCGTCGGCCTCCATGCGGTCGGTGAGGGCCTCGACGAACCACGAGCCGCCGAGCGGATCGACGGTGCGGTGGACGCCCGTCTCGTGGGCGAGGATCTGCTGGGTGCGCAGCGCGACGCGCACGGCGGTCTCGGTCGGCAGGCCGAGCGTCTCGTCCATCGAGTCGGTGTGCAGCGACTGGCAGCCGCCGAGCACGCCGGCGAGCGCCTGATAGGCGACGCGCACGATGTTGTTGAGCGGCTGCTGCTCGGTGAGCGAGCAGCCGGCGGTCTGGACATGGGTCCGCATGAGCATCGAACGCTGGTTCTTCGCGCCGTAGCGGTCGCGCATCGCGGTGGCCCAGATGCGCCGGGCGGCCCGCAGCTTGCAGATCTCCTCGAAGAACTCGTTGTGCGAGTTGAAGAAGAAGCTGAGTCGCGGGGCGAAGGCGTCGACATCCATGCCGCGCTTCATGCAGGCCTCGACATACTCCATGCCGTCGCGAAGCGTGAAGGCGAGTTCCTGCGTCGCGGTCGAGCCGGCCTCGCGGATGTGGTAGCCCGAGATCGAGACCGAGTTCCACTTCGGCAGGTGCTGCGACGCGAACTCGATCGTGTCGACGACGAGCTTCACGCTCGCCTCGGGCGGATAGATGAACTCGTTCTGGGAGTGGAACTCCTTCAGGATGTCGTTCTGCAGGGTTCCGCCGACGGTCGCCCAGTCGATGCCGCGCTCGCGGGCCATCGCCAGGTACATCGCCCAGATGACCGCGGCCGGGCCGTTGATCGTCTGCGAGACCGTCACCTCGCCGATCGGGATGTCGGCGTAGAGCCGGTGCATGTCCTCGATCGAGGCGATCGCGACGCCGCAGCGGCCGACCTCGCCCGCCGAAAGCGGATCGTCGGAGTCGCGGCCCATGAGCGTCGGAAGGTCGAACGCGGTCGAGAGACCGGTGTTGGCCTTCGTGCCCTTCGCGTTCGAGAGGAGATACTTGAAACGCTTGTTCGTGTCGTCGGCGGAACCGAAGCCGGCGAACTGGCGCATCGTCCAGAGACGATCGCGATACATCGTCTTGTGCACGCCGCGGGTATACGGAAACTGACCCGGCTCGCCGATGCGCGGATGCGGCTTCGCGGCGTCCTTCGGATCGTTCACCTCGACCGAGGTCGGACCGTACTTCTCGTCAACGATGTAGCCGGAGATCGTGACCGTCTCGGGATTGATCGGAACGCCGCCGATGGAGGCGGTCGTCGCGGCGACGGTCGAACGGCTGGTGGCTTCGCGGGCGGTGGTCATGGCTGCGTGCGTCGGTTGGACGAGAAGCGGCGATCGCGGAGACGCGCTCCGCGACCAGAACCGTCATGGTAGCCGATCGGTCCGGCGGCCTTCCATCCGGACGCACGCCCCCTCGATAGGATGCCCCCACCCGGTCGAGGTCGCGCTCGCTCCGAACCACGCACATGCGATTTCGCCTTACCAAGTGGTATCTCGACATCACCGGAGAGGCGAACGACTGCGCGATCGTCTACGCCGCGGAAATCGGCCTCGGAGGCCTGCATGTCGTCGCGAACGCCCTGCTCGCAGCCGATCCGCGCGGCCCGACGGGCGCGTGTCGGGAGCGGGTCGCACTTCTCGGAACTCGGCTTCCGGATCCCCTTCCGGAGGGCGGCTGGGCCTGGCATTGCGATCGGCTCGACGCGGAGGGGCGATGGGAGCGCCCTCGCTTCACCGCTCCTGAGCGCGTGCTGCATGAGACGCGTGCGCACGGCGACCCGCGAGCCGTGCGCTGGTCGCTCTTCGCCGGCACCTCACACGCAACGCTTCGGATCGGCCCGCGAACGATCCGCGGTCATGGTTATATCGAACGCCTGGAGCTCACGATCGCTCCGTGGGAACTGCCGATCACGGAACTCCGCTGGGGGCGCGTCGCGGCGCACGACCGCAGCGTCGTCTGGATCCAGTGGCGCGGCGCCGCACCGCGTGACATCGTCCTCGTTGACGGACAGGAGCGGCCGGGCGCGGCGATCGACGACGACATGGTGCGCTGGGAGGGCGGAGCGATCGCGCTGACGCCGACGGCGACCCTTCGCGATGCGGCGATCGGCGAGGGTGCGCTCGCCCTGCTTCCCGAGCCGCTGCGCCGCGCGTCACCGGATTTCCTGCGCGCCCACGAGACGAAGTGGTTCGGCGTCGCGACCCTTCATGACGAACGAGGTCGCGCGCCGCATCCGGCCATCTGGGAACGGGTGCGCTTCATCGGCGATCGAGGGCCTCCGGAGCTGCCCGCGTGAGCGGCCGCATCGCCTACGCCCTGCTCTTCTGCGTCGCGCTGCCGACGCTTCTCGCGCTCTGGGCGGCGCGGCTCGACACGATCCTTCGCCTGCCGTCGCTGTCGCCCGAGCCGGCGGGCTGGCTCATCGCCGCCGCCGCCGTTGCGGTCATCCTCTGGTCGATGCTCGAACTGTGGCGACGCGGACGCGGGCTTCCGATGAACGCGTTCCCGACGAGCGCGCCGGTGCGCAGCGGCCCCTACGCCCTCTTCGCCCATCCGATCTACATCGCCGCCGTCCTGGTCTCCGCCGGCGCATCGATCGCCTGCGGCTCCTTCGCGGGGCTCGTTCTCGTCACGCCGACGCTCGCCGCCGGCGCTGCGGCGCTGGTCCTCGGTTTCGAGCGCCACGCGCTCATCGCCCGATTCGGTGCGGTGCCGGGCGGCGACCTCCTGCGGCTTCCGGCGGCGGAGGACGCGCCGCCTTCGATGCGCGACACGATCGCCGTCTGGGCTCGTGTCCTCATTCCCTTCGTGATCCTCTACGAAGCGATCGGTCACCTTCCCGTGCCCGATCCGATTCCCGCGCAGATCGGCGGCGAGAGCGCGTGGCCGGTCCTCACCTGGACGACGCCGATCTACAGCACCGCCTATCCGTTCGTGATCCTCGCGACGCTGCTTGCCCCGACGCGACGGGCGCTTCGTCGGTGGACGATCGACGCCTGGTGCGCGATGGCGATCGGCTTCCTGTGTTACCTCGTCCTTCCGATCGTCGCGCCGCCGCGTCCCTTCGATCCCGACGGCGCCTTCGCGGGACTCCTCGCGCTCGAGCGTGCCGACGGACTCGACGGACGCGCCGCATGTCCGTCGTTTCATGTGTTCTGGGCGATCTACGCGGCGACGCTCATCGCATTGCGCGGCCTGCGCGCGGCCGTCCCGGCGGCCCTCCTCGCGATCGCGATCGTCATCGCCTGCGTCACGACCGGCATGCATGCCCTCGTCGATCTCTTCGCCGGCGCGGTGCTCGCCCTCGCCGCATGGCGGCGCGAAGCGATCTGGTCGGCGCTCCTGGCATGGACGGAGCGCGTCGCGAACAGTTGGCGGGAGTGGCGGATCGGCCCGGCGCGGATCATCGTCCATGGCCTCTATGCGGGCGTTGCGGCCGCGGTCGGGGCCGCGATCATCACCGCGGCGCTCGGATCCGACCGGGCGTGGCAGATGGCGATCATCGCGGGAGCGTCGCTTCTCGGCGCGGGATTGTGGGGTCAGTATTGGGTCGGATCCAAGAAGCTCCTCCGACCATTTGGATATTTTGGAAGCGTGCTCGGCGTCGCCGTCGCCTCCGCCGCGCTCATGCCCCTCGGCCTCGACGGCTGGCTGCTCGCCGCAAGCGTCGCCCTCGCCGCGCCATGGGTGCAGGCGATCGGCCGCCTGCGCTGTCTCGTGCAGGGTTGCTGTCACGGAGCGTCCTGCGGCGATGGCCCGGATGACAACCCGGGCGGCGGCATTCGATACCGACATCCCCGCTCGCGCGTGGTGTCGATCGCCCGGCTCTCCGGCATCCGCGTGCACGCGACGCCGCTCTATTCGATGCTCGCGAACGGCGTGATCGGGTGCGCCCTCCTTCGCGCCTGGGCGCTCGACGCGCCGCTCTCGGCGCTGATCGGGCTCTATCTGATCCTCGCCGGGCTGAGCCGCTTCGTTGAAGAGGCCTATCGCGGCGAGCCGCAGACCCGCGTGATCCGGGGCCTGCGGTTCTACCAATGGTGCGCATTGGCGATGATCCTCGCCGGCGCGGCCATCAGCTGCGTCGCCACCGAGTCGGCACCGCCACTCACAGCGCCAAGCGGTGTCGCATTCCTCTGGGTCGCACTCATCGGCCTTGTCCACGCATTCGCGATGGGCGTCGACTTCCCGACGAGCAACCGACGCTTCGCCCGCCTCGCGGACTGAGCATCGGGCGCGGCTCGCGGTGCGCGTTCAACACCGTCACGAGCGGCCGCGTGTGCCGATTGCCCAGGCGGGCCAGATCGCGAAGGCGATCCACAGGATGTCGAGGATGTAGTACTCGTTCCGGTAGACCCCCCACCAGTCGAGGATTTCGTTTCCCTGCAGGACGCGCAGCAGAATCCCGAACAGCTTCGCCAGCGCGAAGCAGGCGAGGGCGACGGTCACGGCGAGCGCGCCCCACGCCGGACCGACGCGTCCGCCGTTGCCGAGGAGCGCGCCGGTGCCCGCAAGCCAGCCGATGCCCCACGCGATGAAGCCGATCTCAAGCGGCGTGTAGTGCGTGGCGACCGCCCAGCCGACGGCGCCGAGCGTGCCGAGCGCACAAGCGAAGACCACGGCCTTCGCGGCGTCGATCGGAGAGACGGAAGCGCCGGCGCCGCGGACCTCGGACATGGTGCACTCCGTTTCGATCAGCGCTTCGGATACTCGTAGACGCCGCGGCCGCTCTTGTCGCCGAGTCGACCGGCCTGCACGAGCTGTCGAAGCAGCGGACAGGGGAAGAACTTGGGATTGCCGAGCTCGCGGTGCAGGACCATCATGATGTCGTGGCAGACATCAAGGCCGATGAAGTCCGCGAGACGCAGCGGGCCCATCGGGAAGTTGCAGCCGAGCAGCATGATCTGATCGATGTCCTCGGGCTTCGCGACCCCTTCCATCCAGGCGTAGAACGCCTCGTTGATGAGCGGCATGAGGACGCGGTTCGAGACGAAGCCGGCGCGGTCGTTCGCGGGCACGGGCGTCTTGCCCATCGCCTTGGCGAGATCGATCGTCCGCTGCGTCGTCTCCTCGCTCGTCGCGAGGCCCTTGATGACCTCGACGAGCTTCATGATCGGCACCGGATTGAAGAAGTGCATGCCGATCACGCGGTGGGCGTCGGGCCCGACGGCGGTGGCAATGTCGGTGATCGAGATGCTCGAGGTGTTCGTCGCAAGGACCGCGGTCGGACCGAAGGTCGAGCGCATCGACTGGAAGATCTTCTTCTTGAGGTCGATGTTCTCCGTCGCCGCCTCGACCGCCCACTCGGCGCTGGCCGCGCCGGCCATGTCGGTCACATAGTTGATCCGGGCGAGCGCCGCATCGGCGTCGGCCTGGGTCATCTTCTGCTTCTCGACGCCGCGGGCGAGCGTCTTCGCGTGATAGGCCTTGGCCTTGTCGAGCTGCGCTTGGCTGACATCGATCTGGAACGCCCGGATGCCCGAGGTCGCGGCGGTGAGGGCGATGCCGGAGCCCATGGTTCCGGCTCCGATGACGGCGATGGACGAGACGGTCGACACGAGCGAACTCCGCGGGAAATCCGAGCAAGAGGGGAAGCGCGGCCGATCGCCGCGAGGGGCGGATGATACTGCTTTCGCCTCCCCGCGAGCCCCCGCGAAACCGCGCAAAACGGCGCGAAACGGCGGGCCCTCGCCGCCGCCGGAAAACACCCCTCTCGTGGAGGTCTCCCGAACGGGGTAGCGTTTGCGGTGCCGGCATCGGTCGCAGCGCGCGTTGTCTCGCTCCGCGACGGCGCCCATTTCACGCACGAGGAGTCCTCTCGCCATGCGCACGCCTGTCCTTCGCCTCGCGGCCCTTCCGCTCGCCGCCACGCTCCTCGCCCTCGCGCCGCATGCGGCCGCCCAAATGGCCGCGCCGTTCGAGCGCGAGTCGCACCTCGATCCGCGCCTGCGGCTCCTCGTCCCCGCCGCGATCGACGGCGAGCAGATCGAGCCGACGCCGCTCATCGTCGACGACGAGTTCATCGTCCGATTCACGCCGGAGGCGACGCTCCTCGTGCGCGGCATGGCCGAGCTTGACGCCGGTCTCACCGGACTCAGCCCGCTCGACGATGCGGCGCAGGAGGCGGGCATCATCGGATACCGCCCGCTCTTCGTCGGCAGCGAGCCGCTGCGCGATGTCCTCCTCGGCGGCGAGGATCTCTCGGGCTGGTATGTGCTGCGCATCGATCCGAACGCGACCTCGGTGCGGGATGCGATGCGGCGGATGAGCGCGTCGCCTTTCGTCGATCACGCCGAGGAGATCGGCATCCATGCGATCGAGCAGACCCCCAACGATCCCTCGTTCCTCGGCCAATGGTCGCTGCGACAGAACAGCGATCGGGACATCGACGCTCCGGAAGGCTGGGACATCAATACCGGTTCGCCCTCGGTGATCGTCGCGGTGCTCGACACGGGCGTCCGCTACTTCCACAAGGATCTTGGCGGCACCGGCGGTTCGTGGTCGAATCCGACGGGCGCGAACGGCAACATCTGGATCAATCTCGCCGAGAAGAACGGCGTCGCGGGCGTCGATGACGATGCCAACGGCTACACCGACGACTGGGTCGGCTACGACTTCGTCACCGCGCCGGCCGCGTCCTGCTGGGCGGGCGAGGACTGCAGCGGCGCGGACAACGATCCCCGCGACTTCAACGGCCACGGAACGCATTGCGCAGGCATCGTCGGAGCGATGAACAACAACGGATTCGGCATCGCGAGTCCGGCGGGCGGATGGGGCACCGGCACGAACGGCACCACCGGCAACGGCGCGAAGGTGATGTGCCTGCGCATCGGACACTCGGCGTCGATCGGCGGCAGTCAGGTCGGCGTCGTGCGCATGGATTCCGCCGCGAGCGCCCTCTACTACGCCGCGAACAAGGGCGCCCGCATCGCGAGCTGCTCGTGGGGCTCGTCGGACACCGGCGGTCTCGGCGCGGCGACGACCTTCTTCATCAACGCCGGAGGACTCGTCTTCAAGGCCGCCGGCAACAGCAACAACCAGAGCGCCGACTATCTCTGCTCGCGCACCGATGTCTACTCGGTCGCGGCCACCGGCCAGACGGACGCGAAGGCGAGCTTCTCCAGCTACGGCACCTGGGTGGACATCTCGGCGCCGGGCGTGTCGATCAACTCGACCTATCACAAGGCGACCAATCCCGGTAGCGATCAGTTCGCGTCGCTCAGCGGCACCTCGATGGCGACGCCGCTTGTCGCGAGCGTTGCGGCGGCCGTCTGGAGCAAGCACCCCACCTGGACGCGGGCGCAGGTCTGGGACGCGGTGCGGCTCAACACCGACAACATCGACGCACAGAACCCGAGCTTTGTCGGCAAGTTGGGTTCGGGCCGGCTGAACATGCAGAAGGCCCTGACCCCGTAACCGATCCGCGTGCGGCGCTGGAGAAAAGCAGAGGTCGCGGCCGAACTTGGCCGCGACCTCTTTTCTTTGCCGCTCGGCGCGTTAGCCTGAAGTCGTCGCGGCGTTCAGAGGCCTGCGGCAGACCAAGTCGATCATTCGTGCCGGGGGTCCGCTCGACGATGGCGGGTGCAGTGCAGTGCAACGAGTTGCCCGTGAGGTCGCGATCGCCGATCGCCGACGCTGCTCTCCCCGTTTCCGTGCCACGACGCATCCCGGCCATTCCCGATTTCCCACGGGTTCCGCTTCGCGACATGCGTGGTGTCTGTCGCGCCGCGAGCCCATCACCTGTCCGTCCGACCGCTTCAGGCCGCTCACGCTGCGCGCGGCGACTGCGATCACGGATCCGCGGAGGATTGCTCCCATGAAGGCGTTCGTTTCCGTAGCCCTCGTTTCCTCGCTCGGCCTCGCCGTCGCCCTCGCGTCGGCCGAGAGCGGCCCGGCCGCCGCCGAGATCCAGACCGTGCGCGTCGCCGACCAGCCGCATCTCGACCCGCGCATGCAGTGGCTCGTCCCTGAGGCGATCGACGGCGTGCAGATCGAGAAGACGCCCGTCGTCGTGCCCGACGAGTTCGTCGTGCGACTCACCGCCGAGGCCGCGGCCGTCGTGCGGGCGATGCGACTCTACGACCTCGGCGTCACCGGCTTCACCCCGCTCGACGACGTCGCCCAGTCGAACGGCGTCGTCGCCTATCGCCAGCTCTTCACGGGAAGCGATCCGGTGAAGGATGTCATGCTCGGCGGCGAGGACCTCTCGGGATGGTTCACGCTCACCGTCGATCTCGATCGGACCACGCTCAGCGAGGCGATGCGGGCCTTCGAACGCTCGCCCTTCGTCGAGCGCGTCGAGGAGATCGGCATCCACCCGCTCTTCCAGGTGCCCAACGACGGCAGCTACTCCGCCCAGTGGTTCCACAACCAGACGAGCGACAAGGACATCGACTCGCCCGAGGGCTGGGACATCTGGACCGGCTCGAGCGCGACGACGGTCGCGGTGCTCGACTCGGGCGTTCGCTACTTCCACAAGGATCTCGGCGGCAGCGCGGCCTCCTCGTCGAACCCGAACGCGACCGACGGCAACATCTGGATCAATGCCGCGGAAAAGAACGGCGTCGCGGGCGTCGACGATGACGCCAACGGCTTCGTGGACGACTGGGTGGGCTGGGACTTCGTGACGGCCCCGGCGGCGACCTGCTGGGTCGGCGAGGACTGCACGACCGCCGACAACGACCCGCGCGACTTCAACGGCCACGGGACGCACTGCGCGGGCATCGTCGGCGCGATGAACAACAACGGCTACGCGGTCGCGAGCCCGGCGGGCGGCTGGGGCAACGGATCGAACAGCACGACCGGCAACGGCGTGAAGGTGATGTGCCTCCGCATCGGCCACTCCGCGAAGATTCAGGGCCAGCAGGTCGGCGTCGTCCGCATGGATTCCGCGGCGAACGCGCTGTACTACGCGGCGAACAGGGGAGCCCGCATCGCGAGCTGCTCGTGGGGATCGTCGAACTCGGGCGGACTCGCTGCCGCGACGACCTTCTTCATCAACGCGGGCGGCCTCGTCTTCAAGGCCGCGGGCAACAGCAACAACCAGAGCGCCGACTACCTCTGCTCGCGAAGCGATGTCTACTCGGTCGCGTCGACCGACCAGCTCGATAAGAAGTCGAGCTTCTCGAGCTACGGCACCTGGGTCGACATCTCCGCGCCGGGCACCTCGATCAGCTCGACCTACCATGTCTTCAACCAGCCGGCGAATGACTATGTCGCCTCGCTGAGCGGCACCTCGATGGCGACGCCGATGGTCGCGAGCGTCGCAGCCGCCGTGTGGAGCAAGAATCCGACCTGGACCCGCACGCAGGTCTGGGACAAGGTGCGGACGACCGCCGACAGCATCGACTCGCTGAACCCGACCTTCGCCGGCAAGCTCGGCTCGGGCCGCGTGAACCTGCGGAACGCGCTCGCGCCGTAAGCGACCGGACGCACATCGCTCGAAAGAAACAGGCGTGCCCGGCTCGGCCGGGCACGCCTGTTGTTCATCTCGGTCAGCCGTCTCGGCGACGAATCAGCCGTTCCACTTCTTGAGCGCCGGTCCCTTGTACTCGGCGAGCGGACGGATGATCCGGTTGTTCGCGTGCTGCTCCATGATGTGGGCGCACCAGCCGGTGATGCGGCTCGCGACGAAGATCGGCGTGTACTGCGGCACCGGAATGCCCATGATGAAATAGGTCATGCCGCAGGGGAAGTCGACATTCGGATGGATGTTCTTGTCGCGGAGCATGATCGCCTGGACCTGATCGCCGAGATCGAACCACTTCTTCGCGTTCGGTCCGATCTGCTCGGCGAGCTTGAGTCCCCAGCCGCGCAGGATGCCCGCGCGGTGATCGCCGTTCTTGTAGACGCGGTGACCGAAGCCCATCAGCTTCCGCTTCTCGGCGAAGGCCCGCTGCATCCACTGGTCGACATTCATGGATCCCTTCGCCGCGGCGAGGTCGCGGTCGATGTCCTTGAGCATCTCCATCGCCATCTCGTTCGCGCCGCCGTGCAGCGGGCCCTTCAGGGCGCCGATGCCGCCGCAGACCGCGGAGTGCAGGTCGGTTTCGGTCGAGGCGATGGTCCGGCAGGAGAAGGTGCTGGCGTTGAAGTCGTGCTCTGCGTAGAGGATCAGGCTGATGTCCATGATCTTCGCGGCGAGCTCCGTCGGCTTCGTGCCGCTCATGAGCCACATGAGATTCGCGGCGTGGCCGAGTGAGGCGTCCGGATCGAGCGGAGCCTTGCCGTCGAGCGTCCGCTGGCAGGCGCCGATGATGGTCGGGATCTGGGCGAGCAGCCGCTTCGACTTGCGGAGCTCCGCGGCCGGGCTGTTGTCCTCGCACTCCGGATCGAGATGCGAGAGGAGGCTGACACCCGAGCGGAGGATCGACATCGGGTGAGCGTTCGGGCTCTCCTTCGCGATCCGGATGACGGCGTCGCGCACGCTGGCGGGGATGGCCCGCATGGACGCGATCTCCGAACGGAACGCGGCGAGCTCGCTCGCACTCGGCTTGTGGCCCACCAGGAGGAGGTGCGCGACCTCCTCGAAGGTCGCATGCGCCGCCAGGTCCGCGATCTCATAGCCCCGGTAGATCAGCTCGGTCTGCGTGACCGCGCAGATGGCGGTGTCGCCGACGGTCTGGCCGGCGAGGCCTCGGGTATCGACGGGCTTGGGGGACGGGGCGGCGGAAGCGCTCGTGGACATGGGAGTTCCGGACGGTCTTTGGGGTTGCGAAACGACACCGGCCCACACGGCCGGCCGGTCGAGCGTGAAGCGGCAATGGTAGCGGTTCCCGCCTCTCCGCCCAGACGCCGCCGCGGCTGCTCCTGTAGGATTGCACCCCATGCGAACCAACCTTCCTCGACTCGGCTCCGGCGCGCTCCTCGGCGCCATGACCATCCTCCTCGCGGTCGCCCTCCCCGTTGGCGGCTGCGCCTCGACCGGCCAGACCGAGGCCGCGAAGGACCCGGTCGCCGCCGTTGCCGGGATGCTGGTCGGCTCCTACTCGAGCCTCGAACAGTCCAAGTCAGACAAGGATTTCCGCGAGATCACGCTGCATATGGCGACGATCTGGGCCGATCGCGCCGACGGACCGTGGATCTATGTCGAGCAGGCGCTGGCGAGCGAACCGCTTCGCCCCTATCGCCAGCGGGTCTATCAGGTGGCCCTCTCGGAGAACCCGGACGCGGCCCCGGGCACCGTCGAAAGCCGCGTCTTCGAGCTGCCGGGCGATCCCCTCGCCCTGGCGGGCGCGTGGCAGGAGCCGGCCCGCTTCGATGCGATCTCGATCGAGTCGCTTGTCCCGCGTGACGGCTGCACGGTCTACCTCGTACCCAACAGCGACGGAAGCTGGTCCGGCGGCACCGACGGGACGGGCTGCTCAAGCGCCCTCCGCGGCGCGACCTACGCGACGAGCGAAGTGACGCTCACGAGCGAGGAACTCCGCTCCTGGGACCGCGGCTTCGACAAGGACGGCAAGCAGGTCTGGGGAGCCGAGAAGGGCCCCTACATCTTCCGACGCCTGCCAGCCGCGCCGGCCGCGCCGGCGTCAACGCTTCCGAGCGATGCGAAGCCGTTCGGCGTGCGGTGATCAGGTGCCCATCACGCGTCGCCGCGCGGCGCGTTCAGCGCCGGGAAGTCCCACTGCTCTCCCGGCACATAGCCGAGGAGGGCGTAGAGCTCCTTGCGCGTCTGCATCTCGCCGAGCACGCCGCGCACGCTGCCGTCGCGCTTGAGCGCCGCGAGGCCCTTGGCGACATGGCCCATCGCCAGGCGCATCATGCTGAGCGGATAGATGACGATGTGGTAGCCGAGTTCGCGGAAGCGCTCCGCGCTGATGTCGGGCGTCTTGCCGAACTCGGTCATGTTGGCGAGGAGCGGACCGGGACTTGCCTTCGCGAAGCGGGCGAACTCCTCTTCGCTCTGCAGGCCTTCCGGGAAGATGCAGTCGGCGCCGGCCTCGCGATAGGCGTTGGCCCGCGCGACCGCGTCGTCGAAGCCGGTGACATGCCGCGCATCGGTGCGGGCGATGATCATGAAGTCGCGTGAGAGCCTGCGCCGGGCCATCGCCTCGACCTTCTCGACCATCGCGCTCGTCGCGACGAGATCCTTGCCGTCGAGATGCCCGCAGCGCTTCGGGAAGACCTGATCTTCGATGTGGAGCGCGGCCGCGCCGGATCGCTCGTACTCGATCACCGTGCGCACCGCGCACTCGACTTCGCCGTAGCCGGTGTCGGCGTCGGCGATCACGGGGAGGCCCGAGGCATCGCTGATCTCGCGGATCGTGCGGCACATCTCGGAGAGCGTGATGAGTCCGATGTCGGGATAGCCGGCCACATTCGCCGTCGCTCCGCCCGAGATGTAGACCGCGGGAAATCCCGCCTGGGCGACGGCGCGGGCGACGAGGGCGTTGAACGCCCCCGGCGCCATGACGGTCTCGCGGGCGATCAGGTCACGCAGCCGTCGGCCTGGATGGACCCACGGCTGATGGCGAGCGGAAGACGGGGACGGTGGGACATGCGACATGCGGAACTTCTCATCAGGTCCCGATCGGGGCGGGCGCCCGACGCGCAGCGGGCCCGGGTGAGGGCCGTTCTGCACGCGGGACGGGCGTCGGTTCCGCACCGGAGCTCGAGGTCGCTCAGTGTCGCACAAAGGCCGGTGGTCGTCAGCGACGCGCCCACCGATGACTGCTCGCCGACGCTCGGCTCGGGGCCGGCCGGCACCGCCGGCGCGGCCGGTGGCGCTGGAGGGGCCTCCTCCGCCGGCTTGGCGGGCACCGGCGCGTCCGAGACGGTCCGCGTCGCGTTGCCGCGGCCCGACGACTTCTTCGTGCCGGCCGCCACGAGCGTCGCGAGTCGCGAGCCGATCGGCTCGACGCGGAATCGCTCCGCGCTCGATCCGGCACCCTCGACCGCACGCACATGGAGAGCGCCCTCATAGCCCGCGGCGGCGAGCGCAGCGTCGATCTCGGTCGAGGCCGCCGGCTCGTCGGGCGTGGCCGCCCGCGCCTTCGCGAGCTCGAGCGAGAGCTTCGCGGCGATGTCCTGGTCGTCGCGCACGACCTTGAATCCCTTCGACTCGTAGGAGGAGACGACGCGATCGACCATCGAGGTGATCTCCGGCGCCGCGAACGCGGGATGGTCGTTGACGAGGACGAGTCGCGCCGACGGCGCCGGCGCCGCGAGGTGCTTCGGCGCGAGCGCCGCCGCAAGGGCCACATCCGCGGGGCTCGCGATCGGGGGGACGACGGAGCCTCCTTCGCGCATCAGGAGTCCGATGCTCGTCACGACGAGGGCGAGCGGCAGCAGCAGTCCGAAGAGCGCAGCGAGGCGCGGCGGCTCCGGCTTCGCTTCCTTCGTCTTCCGCCGATGGGCCTTCACGGCCTCGCGGGCCGCGAGCGACGCCTGCGCAGCCTCGGTCCGCACGCTGCGGACCTTCTCGGCGACATCCGGCGAGGCGTAACGCCCGCTCCACCAACCGGTCACGACGAGACGGGGCCGGCCCTGAACGAACGGAATCGCGGCGGCGGCGGCCGGCGCAGCGCCCATCCACGGGGTCGCGGCGGCAGCGCCGACGCCCATCCCGACACCGACGCCGGGGCCGACAAACGAACCGACCGCGGGGGCGACGGCGTTCAGGTCGGCGGCGCGCATCGACGGCAGCTCGATCGGCTTGAGCGTCCACGGATCCGAGGAGCGGATCACCGCGACGAGATCGTCAAGCATCATCTGGGCATTCGCGTAGCGCTGGTGATAGTCGGCCATCGCCCGGCGCACGATCCATCGCAGCGCCTCGGGGCTGCGCTTCATGAACGCGCTGAGGCCGCCGTGCGCCGGGAAGGTGTTCTCGAGGAGGAAATAGAGCACCGCGCCGGCGCCGTAGACATCGAAGCGGGCGCCGTCCACCTGGTGGACGCGCACGCCGCGCAGGGCCTGACGCACCATCTCCGGATCGCGGAAGTACTCCGTGCCGTGCGTCGTGAGCGTCATCGCCGATCGGAGCGGCGTCACGAGACCGAGATCGACGAGATGGGCCCGTCCGTCGTGGACGATGATGTTGTCGGGCTTCACGTCCTTGTGCCAGAGTCCGCCCTGGTGATAGCGGTTGAGCGTCGCGACGAGATCGCACGCGTGCTGCATCGCCTCGCGGAGATCGTCGCCGTGGAGTCCCTCGGCACCGGAGCGGGCGTGGAGGAAGCGGGCCTGCTCGGCGAGACTCTCGCCGGGGTGATAGGGCATCGCGTACCAGAAGCGACCGCCGTCGAGCCCGTGGTCGAAGACGAGCCCGAGGGCGCGGGCCGCGTCGAGCGCCCGCGATTCCCTGACGATCTGCGGAAGCGAGGACCCTTCCTCGAGGGCGAAGCTCTTGATGACGACCTTCTCCGACGAGATCGCGAGGCGGCGCCGCAGGTCGTCATCCGGCGAGGCGATGTAGAGCTTCGCGCCCGATCCGCCCGGCCGCAGCGTGCCTTCGATCGTGTAGCCGGCGAACTCGCTCGGACCGCGGCGGGTCCCATGGTCCTTGCCACCCGACGCGCCGGCGACATCCCGCCCCGCATCGCGACGCAGGTCGTCGGTCGGGGCGACGATCGCGTCACCCTGCGGAAGCCGTCGCTCCACGCCGAGCAGGATGCCGTCAAGGCACACGAGCTCGAGCGGGCGCTTCAGGACCAGCGAATAGCAGCGATAGCCGACATGCAGCGTCTCGCGTCGGAGAGCGCGCCCCCAACGCCCGGCGGCCTCCCAGCGGCCGAGGACGACATTGCAGGTCGCGAAGGGAATGGCGACCAGCGCCGCGAACGCGGAGCCGACGAGGCCGATCGCGTCGCCGAGCACATGCACGACGAATCGCACGACATGCTTCACGAGCCAACCGAGCGCGGAGAGCAGTCCGCCCGTGACCTTGACGGCCACGACGATCAGGGCGATGGCGATGCCAAGACCGACGGCGCCGCCGAGGATCGCGAGCAGGATGAAGCTGACGTCATTGGATCCCATGGTGGTCCAACCGCCCTTCGGGGTGCGCGCGACTCAACGCTGAAGATCCTCGCGCAGGAGTCGCGACTGCGCGTGATAGATGTCGGCGAGGGCCTCGTCGAACAGGTCGTCGTCCTGGCTGAGGCCGGCCCGCTCCGCCTCTGCCATCTCGTCGGGGGTGAACGAATAGGTCGCGATCACCTCACCGAGCCGACGGCGGAGAAGCGCGCGGACCTTCGTGAGGTGACGGCTGACCGTCGGCTCGCTGACGCCGAGGTTCTCGGCGACGCTCTTGCCGCTCAGCCCGTCGAAGACCCGCATGCGATAGACCTGAAAGGGCAGGAACTCGCTCTCGCTCTCGGTCGCCCGAATGCCCGCGTAGACCTTCGCCCGGAAGACATCGCGTTCGTAGGCCTCGTCGGCCTCGGGGAGCCGCGAGGAGCCCATGAAGCTCTCGTCGAAGCTCACGCCACGCTTGCCGCCGCCGCGCTTGCCCGCGGTCCGCCGGTCGATCTCGTCGCCGAGCACATGCTTCGCGATCGAGAGCAGCCATGTCGAGAAGCGGGCGCCGCGAGCCGGGTCGTAGCGGTCGATCGAGCCGGAGAGGGCCGCGAGCGTCTCTTGGGTGAGGTCGCGGATCGTCTCGGTGCGGATCTGCCCGCGTCCCCACTTGAAGAGCTGGCCGCGGATGACCGGGCCGAAGATCTCCCAGAGCTCGAACCAGGCGGCCTCGTCGCGGGCCCGGAGCCGGCGAATGAAGGAGGTGGTGATCGAGTTCATGAGGAGCATGCCTCCGCGTTGTTGGGGACCGGACGCCCGGGTTTCGGACGGCGTTCGGTCCGGGAGCGAAATCGTCCGAACATCTTCGCCCGAAAGGGGGCGATTTCCGCCCAAACTCGGCGCGTCATCACGAAATCGCCCCGACCGGCCGCCCAACAAGGGCCCCTGACGCAACTGAGCGTCCGCAAACGGACCGGGCCTCGCCGTTGAAGCCCCCACCGCGGACGCGATTTGAAAGGTCGGCTCCATGCCCACCCTCAGCCGCGGCCTCCTCCGTTGGGGCATCATTGGTGGTCTCGCTCTTGGCGGTCTGACGATCCTGATCGGTCCGGAGCGCGTCGGTGCCGCATTCGACCAGCTTCGCAGCAGCGCCCGTGACGCCGCCGACAGCCTGATCGACGACCCGATCGCCCTTCGTCGCCAGCTCCAGAGCCTCGCCGAACAGTATCCGACCCGCATCGGTCAGGTCCGCGGCGAGCTCGCCGAGGTCGAACGCCAGATCCGACAGCTCGAGCAGGACTCCGAGGTCGCCAAGCGCGTCGTCTCGATGGCCAACGAGGACCTCAACCGGCTCCGCATGGCGGTCGCCGGCGGCGAGACCCCGACGGGCCGGCTCATCACGCTCCGCGAGAGCCAGATGACCGACAAGGACGACGCGCTGCAGGCCGCGAAGGAAGAGGCCCGCCGCATCAACAACGTGCGCCTCAGCTACCAGGATCGCTTCGCGGCGAACCGGCAGCAGATCGAGTTCCTGACGCAGCAGCAGGATCGGCTCACCAAGATCCTCGGCCGCCTCGAGACCGAGTACTCGGACTTCGAGACGAAGATGGCCGTGCTGGATCGTCAGATCGACTCGATCGAGCGGAACGAGCGGCTCATCGACATGACCAAGGAGCAGCAGGCGATGCTCGCCGACTATGACAAGTTCGGCGAGGTCGGCAACCTCGGTCAGCTCGAGTCGAAGCTCGCAGAACTCCGCACCGTCCAGGAGGCGCAGCTCGAGGCTCTCGCCCGGGCCGGTGTCCCGAGCGACTACGAGCAGCGGGCCAAGGCCGAGATCGCCGACGAGCGATGGACCGGCGACGATCCGCTCGGACTGGAGAACTCCCCGGTCGAGCGCCGCGACAACGCATCGGGTTCTCCCGAGTCACGGCCGCAGCGCGATACCGCGACGGTGACCCCGACCGGCGCCCGCTCGGCGCAGGACCGCAAGGGAGCCTGATCGCATCCCGCTCGCGGGTGAGCGATAGAAGCGGTCGATCGCTGGGCGCGGCGACGACACGAGACCGATCGGAATGGTTGTGCGTCCGCGGCGCGCGGAACGCGACGCATCCACTCCGAGCAAGCGCCCCCACACGCGGCATGGGCCTCCCGTCCGGATCACATCCGTTCGGGGGCCCATGCCGTTTTTCGTGCGCCGCCCTGTCCCGCCCCGCCCGTCACTTGATCTCGATCTCGAACGCGATGCGCGTGCCGTCCTTCGAGCGGGCCCAGCGCACCGCGAGATTGCGCGGCGCGAGATCTCGGGTGACGATCGACGGCGGCGTCGGCAGCTTCTCCTCCGCCTCGCGGTCCTTCTTCGTGCCACGCTTCGGCTTGGCCGGGACGAGCTCGAAGGTCGGCGTTCCCTTCGACAGGTCGTCGTCGGGGATCTGGAAGTTCAGGTCATCGAGCGCGGAGAGCGTGACCGACTGCCCGTGGGCGCCGCCCCCGGAGGCGATGGTCGTCGAGAACTTCGCCTCGCGCAGCCGATCGTAGAGATCGTCCATCGTGGTCGGCACGATGCCCTTCTCCGCAAGATGGGCGAGCCCTTCGGCGAGAAAATGCATGCGCTCGAGGGCCGTGACAAACGCGCTCGGCCGGGCGGTCCGCGCGTACTCGATCCAGCGCCGCTCGAAGGACTCGATGTCGTCGGTCCCGAACGCCCGCACGAAGGCGTCGTAGTTCCGCATTCCGCGGTTCATGTTGCCGAGATACGCCTCGAACTGTCGCTGGTAGCGGCCGTTGTCGGCGTAGATCAGGAAATGGACCATCGACCAGGCCTGCTGATACTGGAGCGCAGCGCTGCCTCCGCGCACATTCGCGTTCCAGCGCTCGTTGTCCATGGTGAGCATGTCGCGGAATCGGATGTGCTTGCCGGCGTCGATCGCGGCGCGGATCGCGTTCAGCGTGCGCTCGCTCGTCTGCCCGATGATGACCGTGCCGTCGATGATCTCGGACTCGCCGAAGAACTCCGCGACGCCCTCGTTCACCCACATCGGCAGGTCGTTGCCGAAGCGGCTGTGAGCGAACTGATGAAATCCCTCGTGCTGGATGACATGGTGCACGCGGGATCGCGGCAAGCCTTCGACCCAGAACGCGAGGGCCGCCCCGCGCGGCGAGACGAAGAACATCCCGCCGCTGCCCATCCCGTTGATGCCGAAGCGCTCGCGCAGGGTCGCTATGTAGTCCTCCTGCGTGGCGAACATCAGCACATCCAGCACCTCCGCGGTGCGCTGCTCGAGCGCTCCGAGCCGCCGCTGGTACTCCGCATAGATCGTGTCGAGATGATGTCCGTAGGCCTTCGTGTCCGCGGCGCTCAGGTCGCTGCGAAGTCGGTAGAAGCGACTCCGAAGCGGTCCGCCCTTGCCCGGCTCGGTGCGATCCCACCAGCTTGCCTGCATGCGCCGACCCGCGTCGCGGCCCTCCGCCTGCGCGGGGGCGGCGCGAACGCTCGTGGGCGCGTCGGTCGGGAGCGCGAGCGTCTGATGCGCGAGCGGCCAGAGCAGCGCGAGGACCAGCAGCGCGATGCCGCCATGGCGTCCGAGAAGTGCCGCACGCCCCGACGAACGCACCGTGTGGCCGGTAACTGCGGTCGCGGGCGGCTCGTGAGTAGAAGTCGTCATTGCAGATTCGCCCGATAAAAGGCCTGAGAATCGCCTGAACTGGCGGTGCAGACGGAGTATGCCGCGCAGACCGACCGGAATCGTTCACTTCTTTCGTCAGTTCATCAAAAAGAGTGGAGCAGTCTGGAACATCGGCCTCGGAATGTGCGAAGATGTACATGCCGACGGCGACCTCTTTCTCCGTCGGACTGACAGGTAGCACGGATCCTTCGGTGTAAGGGACGCTGAAGGATCAATCACCGGTGTAGGTTGAGGGAACCAACCACCGGAGTTTGGGCGGAGTTGCCGGGACCGCTGTCCTCTCCAGAATCAAGGGTCTGGAGTCGACAGACCAGTCTCAGGGGAAAAGGGA
>CAYNCG010000014.1:49235-135060 GCA_964395845.1 uncultured Isosphaeraceae bacterium
GGGAAAAGGGAGACCGGCCGCGTTCTGGAAAAGGGCGCGGCCGAGTCTACTTTTGGGCCAAAACAAATCCCTGCACGCGATGCACGCGACTCACGCCTGCGACGCGTAGGTCGCGAAGATCTCGCTGCCAGGGTAGTACCGCGCGAGAATGTCGCGCCAAGTCGAACCCTTCTTGCTGAGCGCCTCGGCTCCGTACTGACACATGCCGACGCCGTGGCCGAAGCCGCGACCATCGAGCGTGATGCTCGTGCCGCTGACTTTCGCCGTGAAATCCGCGCTCTTCACGCGCCCCGTCGGCGCGGGCACGCCCGGCACATCGGCGTTGAACGCCCACCGCAGCCGCTCCGCGGGCACTTCGAAGACCTGATTCTTCGCGTCGGTGATCCGGTACGCGAGCGGACGCCCGACGGCGTTGACGGTCGCGACCTCGATGGTGCGAATGCCGTCGATCCGGGCCATCACCGGGCGATCGGTCTTCGCCCAGCCGGCAAGCCGCCGAGCGGTCTCGGGGAGCGGGAGTCGCATCGACCAGCGCCACTGGGGCGCACCGCGGCAGCAGTCGCGGGCCATCGCGGCGGTCACCTGGAGCGGAGCGATGGCGTTGAACTCGTTGCCGGCGATCGCATCCGTCGCACTCGCGGGACGACCGCCACAGGTTGACGAGTAGTACGCGGGAACGACGCGCCGGTCCCAGATCATCACCATGCCGCGCGTCTGGCGCACGGCATCGAGACTGTTCTTGTGCTTCGTCACCCCGATCCACGCCTGGCTGGCTTCGCCGGCGACGACATCGAAGTGGGAATCGACGCTCTGGGCGATCTCACAGACCGCGTAGCTGCGGGCGGCGACGGCCTGGGCAAGATGCGTCTGCAGCGACCAGGTGTTGTAGAGCTCCTTGGCGAGCACGCCCGGCAGGTACTGCTCCATCGGCACATGGGTGACGACATCCACCGCTCCGACGGCCTCGTCCGTTCGGGCGACCAATCGGACCCCCCACGGCAGCGAACCGCACGCGGCGATGTCCTTCGAGAGCCGCACGCCACGACCGGCGCCAGCCGCAGGACGGACCTCAATCGTCGGCGAAGCGAAGGTCAGCGTCGCCGCGTTGCGCGTGCCGGCGGCGGCGATGACCACCCAACCGCCGATCGTCGATTCGACCGTGGCCGGGAGCGTCACCATCTTCGCCGGCAGGCCGTCGCCCTGTGCGATCTGGACGCTCGGGCCATCACCCTCGAGGCGGATGATCCGCACCGGCGGACGGACGGTCGCGATGCGCACGCGCACGATCGGCTCGCTGGTCGGCGGCAACGGTCGCTGCATGACCCGCGGCGGCGGTCGCGGCTTCGGCTCGCTCCCGCTCGCGATCGCCTCACTCGGCGGAGGCTCGAGCTCGTCGGTCGCGCGGGGAAGCCGGCGCCCGTCGCGCGACGATGGAGGATCGCATCCGGCGAGCATCGCCAGCGCCGAGAGCGCCGTCGCGCCGGCGATGAAGAGGCGTCGATTGGGGTCGAAGGACGCGCATGAGCGCACCGGCGACTGCCCGGGATCGCCGTGCAACCAGCCTCGCTCCGCATGATGTGAGTGGCGGTGATCCGTCATGCGCAGGTCCGTACGCTACCCTCGATCCTCGAATGCCAAAAGATCGGCGTTTCGATTTCGCGGGCTGAAGTGTTCGCGCAACCGGTTTTCTGGCGGACCCGCGCAGGCGGCGGCCAGATGCAACACAGTCGCTGCGTTGCATCCGGCACACCCCGCGTCAGTCGAGCTTCCGCAGCGTCAGCCCGTGCTGGGTGAGCTTCTCCTTGATCTCGACGAGCGAGGTCTGGCCGAAGTTCTTGACGCCCATGAGCTCGGCTTCGGTGCGCGAGGCGAGTTCGCCGAGCGTCCCGATGTTGAGGAGCTGGAGGGCCTTGCGGGCCCGAACGGAGAGCTCGAGGACCGAAATCGGCTTGTTGAGCGTCGACTCCGGCACCGAGGCCCGCAGCGACTCGATGATGTCCTTGCGGGCCCGGCTGTAGTTGCCGCCCTCGAGTCCCTGGCCGAGACGAAGCCCCTTGGACGAGAGCATGTTCTTGATCTCGACCAGCGAGGTCTCGCCGAAGTTCTTGTACGAAAGAAGCTCCGCCTCGCTGATCTTGAGGAGATCGCCGAGGGTGCGAATCTGCATCTTCTTGAGGCAGTTGCGGGCCCGCACGGAGAGCTCGAAGTCGGTGACCGGCGTGTCGAGGACGGCGTTCTCGCGGAGGCGATTCCGGTCGCTCTCCGCGTCGTAGAACATGTCCTTGCTCGCGCTCACATCCTTGTAGTAGAGCCGCGCCCGCGGGTGGTTCGGATCGGTCTCCAGCACCTGGCGCAGGAGGCGCTCGGCGCGGTTGATCTCGCCGCGGTCCTCGTACAGGATCGCGAGATTGACGAGGGCGTTGAGCGGCGGCCGCGGGCCGTGGATGAGTTCGTCGTAGAGTTCGAGCGACTCGTCCTCCTCACCGAACAGGTCGAGGAGGTACGCGAGCCGGAAGGTCGCGTCGATGTGTTCGTTCTGCTCGCGCGCCTTGCGGTACTCCTCGATGGCGGCGAGTCGATCGCCTGCCTTCTCGAGTTCTTGGCCGCGCTTGAAATGCGCCTCGGCCGCAGCGGGATTGCCCGCCGTCGACTTGCCGCCGATGATCGTGTCCAAGCCAGAACTGCCGCCGCCCATGCGGTTGATGTCGATGGTCATCGAAGCTCCAAAGCCTGCGCGGAGAGGGTTCTCGGGGACCGGCACGAACGGCGTTCGGACGGTCCCCATCTGTCTCCGTCGCGTGGACCGGGGAGTGTAGCAAGAGGCTCCGAGCCGTTGCGTCGTCACCGGACTCCCCCCTGCCGGCGGGATTCTCGGACGACACGGCTTGAGGCTCAGCGAGCCGCCGCCGGACGCTCCCAGCCGTGGGCCATTCTCCCGTCGGCCGACCCGAGCAGCCACGGCTCCCCTGCCTGGTCCATGACCTCGATCGCGAACGCGCCGTTCGCTCCGGGCACGACCCTCCACGCGAAGGGGCGATCCGCGGCCTCGCCGGTCTCGCGGGCGGTGGCGTCCGGGGCGAACCCCATCGCCCGGAGCATCGCCGCCCGAGCGTCCTCCGCGGTCGCCGCGTCGATGGCCACCTCGGCCGCGTCCCACGGCCAATCCTTCGAACTCCTCTCGACGAGGGCGAAGTCCGCAACTCGGATGTCGTGGAAGAGCGCATAACCCATGAGGCCGCCGACCGCGCCTCCGGTCACGAGGGCAACGCTCAGCGCCGCCCACCGCCGCTTCCCAGCCCAGATCGGCACGCCGACAACCGCAGCCGCGCCGACGGCCCACGCAGCGACCCTGAGCGCTCGCAGGGCGGCATCGGTCGGCGACGCGAGCGTCACGGTAAAGCCCTGTCCACTGCGCGCCTCTTCGGGCGGCACGATCGCGAGTTCGATGTCGTCGCGATGCGTCGCAAGGTCAAGACGGCCATGCAGGCGCGTCACCCAAAAACTCTCCGAGAACGCACGCGCAAGCTCGGCGAGATCAGGATGTCCGAAGTGTCGCGGTCGCATCGGAAGCCGCCAGAGCGGATAGGGATGCGCATCCGACTCCGATTGCATCACCCGCTCGCCCCAGACATCGAGTCGATCGGTTCGCGCTGGTCCCGTCGAGAGGACGACGAGATCGAGGTCAAGCACGCCTCCGCCGACCGCCGTCAGGGCCATCGGATAGATGACGCGATCGCTCGCGAAGCGCACGAGAAGCGGATGCGGCGCCCGCACGCCCGCAGCGAGATCGACCCTCGCCGCACAGAACACCCAGCCGTCGGCGATCGCCCGCTCGATCACCGGCAACGCATCGGAGCCGAAGGCGAAGCCTCTGCTGTCGAGCCAATCGACGAGGTCCCTGGCATCGCTCGCCCGCACCACATCGACCTCATAGAGGCCGGCCTGCACGGTGCGTAGGTGTTCCACGCCGGCCTTCGGCAGCGGGCCGAGTCCGCGTGCGGAGCCGAGTGCGGGAAGAAGCACGGCGATGATGATCGCCATCGACAGCAGGACAAGAACGATCGACGAGATCGCCCGCACCTTGACGAAGGCAAGCAGGAGGCCGAATCCGCCGAGGATCGCCGCACTGAAGAGCGCCGAACGCAGAGCCGAGCGCTCACGCGCCGGATCCGCCGGTCGCGGCGCCGTGATCGCGAGCGCGGTCTCGACAGCGCCGACCCCACACGCTCGGATCTCCAGCGGCTCCGACGGAATCGGAAGCACCCACGCAAGCGGCGAACCGTCCGACTCGACCGCGCTTTCGACGATGAGCGTCTCGATCCCGGCGCGATGCATGATGACCGCAGCCTGCGACGGCATCGAGGGATCGCGCGTGACCGCCTCGTGCCGCGGGAAGAACTTCCCATCGGCGTACACCCGTGCCGGAGAGGTGAACAGGACAATCCACGCAAGGACCGCGAGCGTGACGCGTATCGAAATCGTTCGCGCGGGCCGCATGCAAAGCAGCATACGACCGCGTTCGCCGCCTGATCCCGGAAAGTTGCGGCGACGAGCGGCGGCCGTCTCCGCTCAGAACGCCCAGCAACTGCAGCCGCCAGCATCGAGACCGTCGCTCCCGAGCGCTCGCCGCGCTGCCCCGTGCGGACAGGTCACCGCCGTCGCCGGCGCCGCCCGCCCCGCGGCGCGACGCCAATGCCCGCCGAACGCCGCGACGGGCGACCAGGACGGAAGGACGGGAAGGTCGGGCGGCGCATCGGACGCGAACGCACCGGTCGCGTACACGGTCGTCCCGCCGACGGCGGTGAGCAGGCTCTCGATCCCGCGGATCGCGTCGTCGTCGGCCTCGAGCGGATCCTCGCTCAGGATCGCGAAGTCCGCGAGCTTTCCTGGCTCGATCGAGCCCTTCGCTTCCTCCTCACGGCTGAACCACGCGCTCCCGGTCGTGAACGCGCGGAGCGCCTCGCGGCGCGAGAGGCGATTCTCCGGTCCGTAGAGCACCGTCCCGCCGACCGTGCGGCCGGTCACCATCCATGCGATCGCCGTCCACGGGTTGTAGCTCGCCACGCGCGTCGCGTCGGTGCCGCCGCCGAGCGGTACGCCGAGCTCGAGCATCCGGCGAACCGGCGGCGTGCGCGCCGTCTCGGCAGCCCCGTATCGCTCCAGGAAGTATTCCCCCTGAAAGGCCATGCGGTGCTGCACCGCGATCCCGCCGCCGAGCCGGCGAATCCGCTCGATGTTCCGCTCGCTGATCGTCTCGCAGTGGTCGAAGAACCAGCGCAGGTCGGTGAGCGGCACCTCGCGATGCACACGCTCGAAGACATCGAGCGCACGACCGATCGACTCGTCGTAGGTGGCGTGGAGCCGAAACGCCCAGCGATTGCGGGCGAGCAGTGCGACGACGGTCTCGAGCTCCGGCTCCATCGCGTCGGAGAGGTCCGGCCGCGCGACGCGGAAGTCCTCGAAGTCCGCCGCCGAATACACGAGCATCTCTCCGGCGCCGTTGAGCCGCAGGAACGCGTCTCCCTGGTAGAGGCGCTCGCTGCCGACCCATCGTGCGAAATCCTCGCGTTCCCGCGCTGGGCGCTGCGTGAAGAGGTTGTACGCGATGCGCACGGTCATCTCGCCGCGACGATGGAGTTCGCGGATGACCGCGTAGTCGTCGGGATAGCTCTGGAATCCGCCGCCGGCGTCACAGACGCTGGTCACGCCGAGGCGGTTGAGCTCGCGCATGAAGTGACGCGTCGAGTTCGCCTGATACTCGGCCTCCAGCGTCGGGCCGAGCGCCAGCGTGCGGTACAGAATCGCCGCGTTCGGCTGGGCGACGAGAAGACCGGTCGGCTCGCCGGTGTGATCGCGCTCGATCCTGCCGCCAGGCGGCTCGGGCGTGTCGCGCGTGTAGCCGACGGCGCGAAGCGCCGCCCGATTCAGGATCGCGCGGTCGTAGAGATGAAGGATGAAGACCGGCGTCTCGGGGGCGATCGCGTTGAGCTCGGCCACCGTGGGCAGGCGCCGCTCGGCGAACTGCAGCTCCGCGAACCCGCCCACAACGCGCACCCACTGTCCGGGAGGCGTCCGCTCGACCTGGGCGCGCAGCAGGCGCAGCGCGTCGGCCAGGCTCGGGACGCCATCCCAGCGGAGCTCGAGGTTGTAGCTCAGACCGCCGCGGATGAGATGGAGGTGCGAATCGATGAGCCCGGGAATCACGCGTCGGCCGCCGGCGTCGACATGCCGGGTCGATGGGCCGCGCAGGGCGAGCATCTGTGCATCGGTACCGACCGCGGTGAAGCGCCCGTCGCGCGCCGCGAAGGCCTCCGCGTCCGGCGCGCCGGCGCGCATCGAAGTCACCTTCGCGTTCGTCACGATGAGGTCGGGATGGATGTTCATGAATCTTCTCGCCTTCCTTTCGTCGTGACGACGCCGGGCCGCAGCCAGCCGCCGAGCAGCCGCGCAAGACCAGGGCCGATCACGAGCGCCACCAGCGGCACGACGATCGCCGTCACGACGAGCGTCTGAAGCGGCATGGGCCAGTCGATGCCGAGGGCGGCGAGGAGCGCCGAACAGCCCACGACGCAGGGATAGATCGCGGCCCAGCTCAGGAGCGTCGAGCGCCACGGCGAGATCTCGGGGCTCGCCGCAGGAAGAAACAGCGCGAAGAAGTCCCGCTCGGCGTGCAGGTCCTCGCGCTGGACGAGCGGCTCGATCGGAATCATCAGCCGCCGCCGCAGCGCCGAACGATGCCACGCGTCCATCGCTTCCGCATCGCGAAACCGATAGAGAAAGCGATAGGCATCGTCGGCGCAGAGCGGCCGGATCATCGTGGCGCCGAGGTGTCCGGGTTGGGCAAGCGCCTCGCGGATGAGCGTCGCCATGTGCGCCTCGAAGGTCGCGCGGTCCCGCTCGCGGACCCACATCGTCCGCACGGCCGTGACCGCGCCGGAGCCGCCCTCGCCTGTTCCGCCCGTGTCGCGTGCCTCCACGGTTCACCTCGCGTCTCGTCAGTGCGCGGGCGTCGCCGGAACATACGCCGGCAACCGCGTCGGCGGCGTCTTGTGCACCATCGTGTATGCATACTCGACGCCGGCGCCATACGCCCCGAAGTGCGTCTTCGCGATGTCCATGACCGCGTCGTAGGTCCCGCGGTGCGCCCAGTCGCGCTGCCACTCGAGCATCACCGAAAGAGCCGTCACCGGCTTCGCGCCGGCCTGCACCATGCGGCGCATCGCGTTGTCGTGGGCGAGCTGACTCACATCGCCGCAGCAGTCCTCGACGACGAAGACCTCGAAGCCGTCGTGCATCGCCTGAATCGTCGGCAGGGCGACGCAGGTCTCGGTCCAGAGGCCCGAGAGCACGATCTTCCGCCGACCCGTGGCGGCGACGGCCTTCACGAAGTTGGCGTCGTCCCAGGAGTTCATCGAGGTCCGCTCGATCGGCGTCGGATGGCCGAGCGCCGCGAGCACCTGCGGCCAGGTCTGGCCGCTGAACGCCTGCGATTCGACGGTCGAAAGCACCGTCGGCACGCCGAAGACGCGCGCCGCCTTCGCCAGCGCGACATTCGCGTTGATGACCGCCTGACGGTCGAAGTTGGCGACGCCAAAGAGCATCTGCGGCTGGAGGTCAATCATGCCGACGACGCAGTTGGACGGCGTCAGCAGGCCCTTCTCGCTGAGAACGGGACGATTCTGGTTGGACATGGGAGCCTTTCCCTTGCGGTGGAGGTCGACGGATCGAACGGCGCACGCGCGCCGATCAGGAGCGAATGAAGCTGATGAGATCGGCGTTGATGCGATCGGCGTCGGTCGAGCAGAGCCCGTGGCCGCCGCCCGCGTAGACCGTGAGGGTCGCGCCGCGCACGAGTGCGACCGCACGCTCGGCCGCCGCGGCGATCGGCACGATCTGGTCGTCGTCGCCGTGGATGAAGAGCGTCGGAATGTCGATGCGCCCGAGATCCGCGGTGAGATCCGTCTCCGAGAAGACGCGGATGCACTCGTATTCGTTGCGCAGGCCGGCCTGCATCCCCTGCCGCCAGAAGTCGTGGTGAAGTCCCTCCGGAACGCGATTTCCGGGGCGGTTCGAGCCGTAGAACGGCGCAGCGAGCTCGCGGAAGAGTCCCGACCGGTCGCGCAGGAGTCCGGCGCGGAGGCCGTCGAACACCTCGATCGGCGTGCCCTTCGGATTCGCCGGCGTCTTCAGCATGAGCGGCGGAATGCCGCTGATGATCACGGCCTTCGACGCGCGGCGCGTCCCGTGGCGACCGAGATAGCGCACCACCTCGCCGCCGCCGGTGGAGTGGCCGACATGGACGACCTCACGGAGATCGAGATGCGCGACGAGCGCCGCGAGGTCGTCCGCATAGGTATTCATGTCGTTGCCGTGCCCCGGCTGTTCGGAGCGGCCGTGGCCGCGCCGATCGTGGGCGATGCACCGGAATCCCGCCTCGGCGAGGGCGTGCATCTGGAGATCCCACGCGTCGGACGAGAGGGGAAATCCATGGCTGAACACGACGGGGCGACCGCTGCCCCATTCTTTGTAGAAGAGTGTCGTTCCGTCCTGCGTCGTGAAGGTGGGCATGCATGTCTCCTGGAAGCGGCCGCGGTGACGGCCTCACCTTCCTGAGCGTGCGGGGTGGACATGCTGCTGCGTTCGCACCGCAGGACTCGTATCGCGGCGGCCGCTCCTCTACGATGGCCGCATGGCGCATGGTCACACCACCGCGGCGGTGCGGCGATGTCTCGCGGAGATGGACGGCCATCCGGATGCGGGCGCCGCGACGAGCGAGCTCATCGCCCGCGCTGCCGGTCGCCTCGAGTTCCTCTGCCGCACGATGCTCGTGCGCCGTTACCCGCGGCTCATGCGGCCGCCGATGAATCTCGGCGCCGACGAGATGCTGAGCGCCGTCGTCACCCGCCTCATCCGCGCCTTGCGAAGCGTGCGCCCCGAGACCCCGCGCCAGTTCTTCGGCCTTGCGGCGCGGCACATGCGCTGGGAGCTCAACGATCTCGCCCGCACGCTCGACGCGCGCCCCGAAGCCATCGGCCTGGTCGACGACCATGTCGTCGCATCGCCCGAGACCGACCACGCGCCGCTGAGTCCCGACGCGCTGCGCATGCTGGAGGCGATCGACGCTCTGCCCGATGAGCTCCGCGAGACCTTCGAGCTCGTGCGCATCCAGGGCCTCACCCACGCCGAGGCCGCGGAACTCCTCGGCGTCGCGACGAAGACCGTGCAGCGTCGGCTGCAGCGCGGTCTGCTCCTTCTCGCCGAGACGCTCGATGACCTCCGCCCGCTCGAGGACGGGGAGGACGGCCGATGAGGCCCGGCGCCGACCCGCGGATCGACGGCCTCCTCGATGCGATGATCGAGGGCGATCTCACCGCCGAAGAGGCCTGCGTTGGCCATCCGGAGCTCCTGGACGCGGTGCGTGAGCGCTGGCGGCGCGCAGGCGAAATCGGCCGTGCGAGCGACGCGATGTTCCCGCCGCCGTCGCGAGACGGCGCCGAGCAGGCGCGGGCGGCGCACGGGCCGCTGCCGCGCATCGACGGCTACGAGTTCCTCGGCCTCCTCGGCAGCGGCGGCATGGGCGTCGTCCATAAGGCGCGCCACCGACGGCTGGACCGGATCGTCGCGGTGAAGATGGTCGCCCTCGGCCGCCAGGCGACGCCGGCCGAAGCCGCCTGCCTCGAGCGCGAGGCGCTCGCCGTCGCGAGGCTCCAGCATCCGAACATCGTCCGCGTCTACGAGGTCGGCGCCGTCGATGGTCAGCCCTATTTCTCGATGGAATACATCGACGGCGGCTCGCTCGCCGAGGCGATCGGCGGCGTGCCGCAGCCGCCCGACGCGTCGGCGCGGCTCGCCTGCATCCTCGCCGAGGCGGTCGCGGTCGCGCACGCGAGCGGCGTCGTGCATCGCGATCTCAAGCCCGCGAATGTCCTCCTCACGCTCGACGGGACGCCGAAGATCGCCGACTTCAGCCTCGCTCGGCGCGTGGACATGCCGAGCGGACTCACGGAGCGCGAGTCGCGCGTGGGCACACCGAGCTACATGGCGCCCGAACAGGCGACGGGCGAGGGCGACGCGGCCGGGCCGCGCGTCGACATCTACGCCCTCGGCGCACTCCTCTACGAGCTTCTCACCGGGCGACCGCCGTTCCGAGCGGAGACGCACGCCGAGACGCTTCGGCAGGTCGTCGAGCGGCAGCCGGCCCTGCCCTCGTCGCTCAACGCCCGCGTGCCGCGCGACCTCGAGACGATCTGCCTGACGGCGCTGGCGAAGGAGCCGACGCGGCGCTATCCGAGCGCACAGGCGCTCGCGGCCGATCTTCGACGGCATCTGCACGGCGAGCCGATCGCGGCGCGTCGCGCAGGGTCGCTCGAGCGGATCATCCGCTGGGCGCGGCGCAAGCCCGCGCACGCGACGCTCGCCGGCACGGGTGCGGCGATCGCAGCGGCGGCGATCATCGGCGCGACCTGGTACGGCGCGACGGTTCGGGCCAACGCTCGGGCGATCGCCGAGGGACTCAAGGCCGTCGACGGAGCGGCCGCCGCGGGCGCCTGGGACGAGGCGCGACGCGCGCTCGACATGGTCCTCGCCCGACAGGCTGCGACGCCCGATGCCTCGTTTGCCGATCCGATCGCAAAGCGCGAGCGCGACCTGCGGACCGTCACCGATCTCGCCGCGGTGCGCATGCAGCGCACGCTCGCGGTCACCGGCGACTTCGACCCGAAGTCCTCGGCGGACCGCTACGCCGAGATCCTGCGCGAGGCGGGCTTCGTCGAGACCGGCGATGATCCGGAGCGGATCGCAGCCCGCATCGCTGCATCACCGATTCGCACGGCCGTCGTCGAGGCGATCGATGACTGGGTCCTCTGCTCGCGCGACCGCCCGCACATCTCCTGGCTCATGGCCATCAACCGGCTCTGCGACCCCGACGCGGCGTGGCGCGACCGGCTCCGCACGCCGACCCGCTGGACGGACGGCGATCGTCTTCGTGCGCTCGCCGCCGAGGCCGATGTCTCCCGCGAGCCGATTCCGCTTCTCTTTCTCCTCGCCAACCTGCTGGCGGATGCGGGCGACGATCCCATCCCCTTCCTGAGCCGCGTGCAGCGGGCCCGTCCCTCGGACTTCTGGGTGAACTTCCTGCTCGGCGAGATGCACCAGGCGCGCGGCCACACCGATGCCGTCGCCTTCTACCGCGCCGCCGTCGCCCTCCGGCCCGAATCGGTCGGCGCCCGCGTCAACCTCGGCATCGCGCTCGACGGCCAGGGTCGGACGAGCGAGGCCGAGGCCGAATGGATGGTGGCGCTCGAGATCGCGCCCGACACGGCCCTCGTGCACTTCAGTCTCGCCACGGCGGCGTTCGCGGATCGTCGCTTCGAGGTCGCCGCGCAGCGGGCGAGCGACGCGATTCGACTCGATCCGGGCATCTTCCACGGCCACGCCCTGCTGGGAAGCGCGCTGGTGCGGCTCGGCCGATTCGACGAGGCGGTCGCCGCGCTTCGCACCGCGCTCGAGCACGCTGCCGCCGATGACCCGCTGCGCCCGTCGATGGAACGCGACCTCGCCTCGGCACTCAGCGCCCTTCCACCAGCCTGATCGAGCGCCATCGACCGCTCTCGAAGCGGCCGGCCATCGCGAAGCCGAGCAGGATGATGTAGACGGCCGACGCGATCCACGGTCCGAGGCTGGACCATTCCGGCACGCGGGTCGCGAGCAGCCAGCCGCCGCCGACGATGACGCCCCAGCTCAGGACGACCGTCAGGACGCCGGGCACGATGGTGTCGCCCGCTCCGCGCAACGCGCCGGAGTAGACGATGCCGAGCGCGTCGAAGGTCTGGAAGATCGCCGCGCAGATCATCATGCCGCTGCCGATCCGGAGGATCTCCTCCGCTTCCGCGGCCGTGGTCTCCTCACCCATCGTGAAGGCCTGCAGGAGATCCTCCCGGAAGATCGCCATGAGCAGTCCGCAGACGGTCATGTAGGCCATCGCCATGCACACGGCGACGCGGGCCCGCTGGGCGGCGACATCGGGCTGCCCGGCGCCGATGTACTTGCCGACGAGCGAGGTCGTCGCCACCGAGAATCCGACCGCAGGCATGAACGCCATGTGCATGTAGCGGAGCGTGCCCCAGCCCGCGACGAGGTGCAACGGCCCGAAAAGCCCGACCAGATAGCTCATGAAGATCGCCCAGCAGATGATCTCGTTCGAGAGCTGGAGCGCGTTCGGCCAGCCGAGCCGGATCAGCTCGAGCGTGCGCCGCTGATCGAATCGCCAGAGGGAGCGGCTGCGGTATCGCTCGTGCGAACGGCGCGACAGGAAGATCACGAGCGGAATCGCCCCTTCGACGGCGACGCCGATGAGCGTTGCGATCGCGGCGCCGGCGACGCCGAGCGCGGGCGTGCCGGGAATCCCCGGGATGCCCAACGCGGGAAGGCCGGCCTCACCGAAGATCAGGATGTAGTTGCCGACGAGATTGACGAGGTTTCCGGTGATCGCGGCGACGGCGATCACCCGCGGCCGCTGCGTGCCGAAGAAGAACTGGGCGATGGCCTTCGTGACGACGGTGACGACGCCACCGAAGAGGAGAATCTGCGCGTATGCCGTCTCGAGCTCGACGAGCCGCGGCTCGCCGGGATGCATCATCCGGAAGATCGTCGGCAGCAGGAAGCCGAAGGGAACGAGCAGGAGGAGCCACGCGATGACCGAAAGCCAGATGCCCGCCCAGGCGTAGCGGGCCGCCTCCTCGGGCTTTCCGGCGCCGATGTTCTGGCTGACGAAGGTGTTCACCATCGTCACGATCCCGAAGAGGAACGAGATGACCGTGAAGCTCCAGACGCTTCCGTTGCCCTGCGCGGCGACGGAGATCGCATCGACGCGCGAGACCATCAGCGCGTCGACGAACTGCATGACCGTGTAGGACATCATCGTCAGCACGACCGGCCAGGCGATCGACCAGACTTCGCGGATGGGGCTTGGTTGGGTCATGCTCACTGGATGCCGCGCGCGAGAAACGAGACTGTCCGCGCGACAGCTCCGCGGAAAAACGAAATCTTCAAAATCAGGCTGCGATCGGGCTGCGATCGGGCTGCGATCAGAGCTCGACCATCACCATGTCGCTTTCGACGCGCTCATGGTCGGTCGAGGGGAGATGGGCGTGTGCGATCGCCTCAAGACCGGCGACCTTCGCCATCGCGGCGCGAGTCGCGGCGTCGTCGTAGGCCTGCGGGTAACGCGACTGGCGATCCGCGAGCAGCTCGATGCCGATCTGCGCCTCGCTCTTCGCGAACTCCTTCGCCGCGATCGCGGCACGGAAGACCTGCATGCGGCCCTTGGCGTTCTCGAAGGTGCCGGCCTTCTCGGTCCAGGTGACGCTCGGAAGGACGACCTCGGCCATCGCGGTGATCGGGCTCGGCAGCGTGTCGATCGAGATGACCGAGACATGCCGCAGGCTCTCGACGAGGGCGGGCGTCACCCAGTCGCTCGGATAGTTGCCGGTCACGATCGCGGCGCCGTACGCGGGCTTCGCGACCTCGCGGACGAAACCGGCGAAATCCTCGACGCGCCGCCCGCTTCCGGCGACGAGCGCCTCGAGCACACGACGGACGCCGCGGGCGTTCGGCGCCTTCTCCGCGTAGAGCGTGAAGCCGCCGGGGAAGGTCTTGTCCGCGCCGTGCGTCGGGATCGGGCCGACCGCGAGGAGCGCCTGCGGATCGACGGCGAGCGCGTAGCTCGCGAGGTGATACGCGTCCTCGCAGGAGAGCATCGGACTGACGAGGAGCGCAAGCCGCTTCTGGGCGACGCTCACGAGCGACTTCATCTGCTCCTCGACGCGCTCGACGGCGAGCGCCCACGCGTCGGACGGCCGCGTGCGGTCGAATGGCTCGGCGCCGCGCACCGCGGGCATCGCCAGCCGATCCTCGCGGTGCACGAACTTCCAGCCGTAGCGCACCTCGTCGGTGATCCACCAGCGGTTCACCTCGGCGTTCGCCCGCGGCTTGAAGCGATAGATCTGACCCTCGTTGTGCTCGATGGCGATGTTGTCGCCGCTCGCGGTGATGCCGTCGATCGACGGGGTCCGCTTGAGGTACCAGACGCGCTGCTGGAAGAGGAAATCCTTATCGAGAAGCGCGCCGACCGGGCAGATGTCCGTGACGTTCGCGGAGAGCTCGTTGTCGAGCGCGAGCCCGGGGAAGACATCGATCTGCTCGGTCGAGCCGCGGCCGTCGACCATCAGCTCGCCGGTGCCGGTGACCTCGCGGGTGAAGCGCACGCAGCGGGTGCACATGATGCAGCGGTCGCTGTACAGAAGGACATTCGGACCGACATCCTTCTTGGGCTGCTTGATCTTGTCCTCTTCGAAGCGGCTGACGCCACGGCCGTACTGATACGAGTAGTCCTGCAGGTGGCACTCGCCGGCCTTGTCGCAGACCGGGCAGTCAACCGGGTGATTGATGAGCAGAAGCTCCATCACCGACTTCTGGTTCGCGACCGCCTTCGGGCTGTCGGAGTAGACGACCATGCCGTCGGTCGCCGGCTGCTGGCAGGTCGGGACGAGCTTCGGGAAGGGCTCGAGCTTCCCGGTCTTCGGGTTCGGGGCCCAGACCTCGGCGAGGCAGATGCGGCAGCTTGCCACCACCGAGAGACCCGGGTGGTAGCAGTAGTGCGGGATCTCCATCTCCTGATCGAGTGCCGCCTGGAGGATGGACTGGCCGGCCTTGAACTCGACCTTGCAGCCGTTGATCGTGATCGTGGGCATAAGAGCGGGCGGAGTGTACGGGAAACCGAGAAGGCGTTTGAGGCGGTGGAGCCGTCCCCCTCCACGGCCAGCCCCCGCTTCGGCGAACCGCTCAGGACCCGAACGGGACGGGGACGACGAGCCCCCCCTCGAGGGCGACGATGACCGCGGCGACCGCCTCGGGCGCAAGCCGGAAGCGCTCGGCGACGGCCTCACGATAGGCCGCGAGCTGGGGTGCGTACCGCCCCTTGAGGATCGCCTCGGGCTGCGTCGCGGGACCCTCTCCCGCCGCTTCGCCGGGGGATGACCTCGCGAACCGGTCGGTCTTGAAGTCGACGATGAGCGCACCGGTCGGCTTTCCCGCAACGCCGAACAGGATCAGACGGTCCACCGAGCCCTGTTCGAGTGCGCTGCCCTGCCCGGCCGCCAGCCGCGCGTAGCGCCACTCGCGACGCACCGCGATCGGAACCGCCCCCTCGCCGACGATCGAGCGGAGCCACCCGGCCTCCGCTTCGGTCGGAGCCCGACGGGCGAAGAGGCCACGGATCGACGGCCGCCGGAGCGCGTCGAGGATGAGCCTCGCGGCGTCATCGAGGAGCGCCGCCTCGGCCCGCGGCGCGGCCGCTCGGGCAGCGGTCGTCAGCGCGTCCGCGGTCGGGAGCGCGTCCCCCTCCAACCACTCGATCGACTCGAGCATCGCGTGGGCGAGCGTGCCGCGCTCCTTCGCCCGACGGCGAGCCGCCTCGAGACGGAGCAAGGCATCGGCGTCGGCGTGCGCATCCGTCGCCCCTTCCCACACCTCGCGAGCCGAGGCCGCGAGCGCCCTGGCGACACGAAGCCCCGATGCCTTCGAGGTCTCGATGCGCGGAAGCCCCGGCTCATGCGCCGGCGCGCGCCCCTCGCGGGCGTCGGTGACCGCGAGCGCGCTCCGTTCGCCGACGCGATGCGCACACCCCGCGGCGTCGGCGTTCGGACACCACGCGCCGCGCAGAAGCCCGCCGAAGGATCCCGGGAAGGAGCCCGACACGCTCGCCGGCGCGGTGACCGCGAAAAGCCCCCGACGGGCCCGCGTCACCGCGACATAGAGCATCGAGAGGAACTCGCGATAGGCCTCTTCCGTCGCGCCGGCGATCACCTCCGCCATCGCGCCGCGCCGGAGGGCCTTCGCGATGACGCGGGTGACGCGCAGATAGTCCGAGTCGGGCCGCGCCGGGTTGCGCACCGCCGCGATCGGCGCGCTCAGCCGGAAGGGCCGGTCGATGTCGCAGAGGACGACGGCGTCGAACTCGAGCCCCTTCGACTGGTGGATGTTCATGACCGTGACGCCGCCGCCGCCCGGCTCGTCGATCACGAGGCCGCGCAGCATGCGGGCGACATCACCGGGGCGACGCGCCACCGAGTTCGCGCCGGCCGCGCCGTCGCAGACCGCGACCGCCTCGACGAGCTGGTCGAGCCGCTTCGCCTCCCGCGCGTCCACCACGGGAGCGGCCGGATCGGTCAGCCGCTCGCGCCAGGACGCCAGCGTCGCCGCGTACCCGTCGCGCTCGAGCGTCTCGCGCAGCCTGCGGCTCGCCCGCCGTCGGCTCAGCGCACGGGCGTCGCGGTGATCGCACTCCCCCACGCCGATGATCGGACCGAGCGGCGAGTGGGCGACATGGAACGCGGCGATGGTGTCGTCCGGATGGTCCGCGAGATCGAGCGCGGCGATCATCGCGTTCACCGCGGCCGCATCGCAGAGCGAGCCGGCGCCGCGCGCCGACGCGGGCACGCCTCGCTCGCGGAGACGGTTGAGCACGCCGGCGACCGCGCTGTTCCGGCGACAGAGGATCCCGATCGAACCGTTCGGCGCGTCGCGGAGAATCTCGCTCACGAGCGCGACCGCGGTGTCGAGCACGACGCCCTGCTGCTCGCGCGACTGCGGATGGCCGGGCACGCGCGGGGCGATGTGCAGCTCGACGACGCCGCCCCGTTCCCGGTCGCTCGCCACATGACGCTGCCATCCGCGCAGCCAGTCCTCGGCCGCGTGGCGCAGCGTCGGATCGGCGTCGACGAGGACCGGATTGCGCGGCAGCGCGTCGAAGAGGTCGTTCACCGCATCGAGGACGGTCTGACTGCTGCGGAAGCTCGTCGCGAGCAGCTCGTCGTGCATCGCGAGCGTGCCGGTCTCGAGGGCGATCGTCGGCAGCCTGTCAAGGAGTGCGGGCGAGGCGCCGCGCCAGCCGTAGATCGACTGCTTGAGGTCGCCGACGACGAAGAGGCTCCGCTCCGACGGATCCCCGCCGGCGATCTCCCGGAGGAGCGGACGAAGGGCCCGCCACTGCGGGACGCTCGTGTCCTGAAACTCATCGAGCAGCGCGTGACCGATGCGCGTGTCGAGGCGGAAGAAGATCTCGGCAAGATCGGGCAGCTCGCCGGCGCGGGCGAGCGCCATCGTGAGATCGTCGAAGGTCACCACGCCGGCGCGGCGCTTGCACTCGGCGAAGCGCGCGTCGAAGCGCGTGGCCAGCTCGCGCAGCGCCGTCGTGTGGCGGGCGCTCGCGTCCTCGGCGAGATCCGCGGCGTGGGCCACCAGCGGCTCGTACGCGAGGAGCACCTCGCCGGGAATCTCCGACCTGCCGAATGTCGTCTCGCCGGCCAGGATCTTCTTCGCGATCCCGCCCTCGAGGAACGCCTGCCAGGCCTGCGCGTCATGCGGGCCGATGCGGGCGAGGAGCTCCCGATCCTTCTCGATCGCCCGCAGCATCGTCTTCTGCGTCGGCGGCGGCATCTCACGGTGCGCGGCGATCATGTCGGCGACATCATCGGCGTCGGCGAGCGTCGGTCGCGGCCAGCTCCACGCAGCCTCGTCGCTCTGGCGGGCGACGGCGAGGACGGGAGTGACCGCGCCGCGGATCGCATCGGCGACGGTCAGCCGCTCGCGGCCCTTGTTGACGGCCGCGATCGTCGCGAGGAGCGCCGGCGCGTCGTCACCCGAGAGCATCGCGGCGATCGCCTCATCCTCGAGTCGCTGTCGCTCCTGATCGTCCACGATGCGGACTTCGGAGGGCATGCCGAGTTCGGCGGCGCAGGCGAGCACGGTCGAGGCGAAGAGCGAATCGAGCGTGCGAAGCTGGAGGCGATCGATCGCATCCACGGTCCGCTCGAGCGCCGCGATGACCTCGTCGGGCGTCGGGACGCCGAGCGAGGACCCGATCGCCAGCGCGCGCCGGTCGCGCTCCTCGAGCGCCGCCTTCGCCAGACGACCGAGCACGCGATCGCGGATCTCCGCCGCGGCCGCGCGGGTGAAGGTGCTCGCGAGGAGCGTCGAGGGAACGACGCCGCGCAGCAAGAGTTCGATCGCCCGCCCCGAGAGGCGGAAGGTCTTGCCGCTGCCCGCCGAGGCGAGGATGCGCTCGTGACGCAGCGGTGGGAGCTCGCGCCTCATGACGCCGCCTCCCCGTCGTCCTCGTCACCGTCGCCGTCCACCGCATCCGCATCGTCGCGCCCGAAGACCGTGGCCTGGAGGATGCCCGCCAGCGGATCGTCCGCACCGAGCGGTGCGCCGGCCGGAAACTCGCCCTGTCGGATCGCGACGACGATCTCCTCCGCCTTCGCGCGGGCCTCGGCGATCTCCGCATCGCTGAAGTCCGCCTCGCACCAGCCGATGTCCGCGGCGTTCGCGGGAATGCGCACATAGCCGATCTCGACCGAGCTGCCCGGCGTCGCAGCGCGGAGCGCCGCGCTCGCGCCGATCAGGTACAGCGGCAACTGGAGGTCGATCCAGCGCCCCTTGCCGTTCGCCCGGTGCGTCTCGCGCGGGGACTTGCCCGCATCGCTCGTCTTGTAGTCGATGATGCGCCAGCGCCGCATGCCCGCATGCCAATCGATGCGATCGACGCGACCGCGGATGCGCATCGGCTCGACGCCAGGCGGCGTGAGCGCGAACCCCTCCGGCAGCTCGCGCTCGACCGCGTGGACGCGCCAGCCCTCCGCGGCGTGCGCCGCCTGCCATCGCGCGAACGGCTCGAGCCGACGCTCCATGACCTCGCACTGCAGCCGCACCGCCGGCAGCGGCCGATCGCCGTACTGGTCTCGCACCGCCTCGCGGAACCAGCTCCGCAGCATGTCGTGCAGGAGATCCGGATCGGTGATCGCGTCGGCGCCGTCGAGCCCGAGCCGCTGCAGCATGCCGTGGACGAGCACGCCGAGATCGGGGATGGCGATCTCACGCGGATCGTCGTCAACGGTCACGACGCGCTCGATGCGATCGAGCCAGAAGCGCATCCCCGAGGCGAGGTAGATGCGGAACGCCGTCGCGCTGAGCGATGCGATCGTGCTCGCTTGCGGCGGCGGCGTGGGGATGGTGAAGGCGCTGCGCTCCGCCGCGCTGCGTCGCCACGCCCGGGCGCCAGAGAGCGCCGCATGCGGATCGCTCAGCGCGAGGACGCGACGGGCGAGCGCCTCGCCGCGGTCGCGGAGGAGCAGCCGACTCGGGACGAGCGGGTCGTCGCGCTCCGAGCGCCGTCCCACGACCAGGAGCGGCGGCGTCGCGCGGGCGAGCAGCGTGTCGAGGATCGCGGCGTCGCGCCACGCCCGCGAGGCGCGGCACGAGAGGCCCAGCTCCTCGCGCAGGGATTCGGGGATGAGCGTGTCGCCCGCGCCGCCGCTCGGAATGGCCCCTTCGTTCATGCCGAGCACCGCGAGATGCGGCGCCGGCTCGACGAGCAGCTCGAGCCAGCCGACGGCCTCGATCGCCCGTTCGCGCGGCGCACCCGGAACGCTCGCCCGCGCCGACTCCTCGCAGAGGAGTTCGAGCGGATCGTCGGAGCCGAGGAGCGCGGGCGGAAGCGCGGCGATCGCCTCGGCGAAGCCCCTGACGGCGCTTCGCGCCGCCGCCGGAATCTCCTCCGAACCGCCGCCCGCGGTCGGCTCCGGCCAGGGGAGTTCGTCGAGCGCCGCCGCCATCGATGCCGCCGACGCGAGACGGGCGATCCAGTCGTCGATGCGGTCGATCGCGGCGCGCACCACCGCGCCGGAGTCATCCTCCGGCCCGACGCGCAGATCGCCCTCGAGCGACGAGGGCAGGCGGGCCGCGCGGACCGCATCGAGCGCAGCCACGGCATCCGCGATCTCCGCGTCGCCATCCTCGCCCGCCAGCAGGGCCCCGATGATCGGGCGACGGAGCAGCACGGCGGCGTCGGAGGGCGAGCGCGTCCTGCGATACGCGCTCGCGGCATGCAGAAGCCGACCGATCGGCGTCGCGGGAATCGCGACGCCGGCGGCCACATGCACATCGACGCCCGCATCGTGGCCGGCGAGCGCAAGCGCCGGCGCGAGCGAATCGTCCGCGAGACCGATGACGACCTCATCCGCCGCGATGCGTCCGCCCTTCGCCACCGACGCGATATGGCGCATGGCCCGCTCGGCGAGATCGCGCGGTCCCTCGGCGCTCGCGATCAGCGCGTCGGGCACATGCAGGTCGACGCTGCCCCAGCGCGCCGTCGCGCAGCCCAGCTCGTCGAAGCACTCCGAGCGTTCGGCTCGCGCCGGCACGAGCGCGACGACCTCGCGCATCCGTTCGAGCACGAGGCGGTGCGGCACGGCGAGCTCGAGCGTTCCGACGAGGATCGCCCGCTCGGCGACCAGCGTCCCACGCTCGATCAGCCGCGCACGATCGCGTTCCGGCAGCTCTCGACCGACCGAGGTGAGGAGCGCGTCCACGCCCGTCCGGAGGGACGCGAGGGCCTGGAGCCGAGCGGGATCGCCACCGCGCCGGATGACGGCGTCGACAGCGTCGTGGATCGATCGTCCGGCCGCGGCGAGATCGTCCTCGAGGCGCACGGCGGTCGCGGCGAGCTGTCGCCAGAGGCGCGGCGGAAAGGCTTCGTCCGCCGCCGTCCCGGGCGCGCCGCGCGGTCGGAAGGGCGTCGTCGTCGCAGGGTCCGCGGATTCGAGCGCACGCTCCCACGCGAGCCTGCGCTCGAGCGGCGTCGCCACGGGCAACGCATCGGCGAGCGGCCGAAAGGCCCGCTCGAAGAGCGAGCCGGGCGTCGCGAGAATCGGCGGCTCCAGCCCGAGTCCCCGCTCGAGGGCAGCGCGGGCGAGGGCGTGCAGGACGAGTCGACCGGCGCGGCCGCCCGGCACGACGAGCAGCCAGCCGTCGAGCTCGACCGCGTCCGCCTCGGGCCGCCCCGTCCCGATCGCCAGGAGCGCCTCCGCCACGCCGCGCAGCACGCCGCATCGCGGATCGACGAAGGTCCTCGTCACCCTGCGACCGTCCTCGTTTGGATCGCGGAACTCCATGCGCCCGCACTCTATCACTCATGCGGGCACTCCCAAGGGCACTCCCCAAGGGAGTCGGCCTGCGCGGTCTGGTCCGGTCACGCCGCGTGCGCCGGGCGCTCCATGTCTTCCGATTTGGCGTGGCGCCGCGGCGCCCGAACGCCTCGCGCCGGGGAAGCCGGAACAAGTCGCGTTCTTTCCTTCCCGATGTCACCAAGCGATCGCCGCGACGCCCGCGCGCCGGCCGCCGCGGCACTCCCACGATGTCAACGAACGCCCCGTCCACCCGCTTCCCACTCCGCGCGACGCTCTCGCGGGCTGCGCTCGCCACGGCGGCCGCCGCGCTGTGGCTCGCCGTGCCGACGCTCGGCTTCGCTGCGCTCCTGCGACACCAGTACGCCGCCGGCGATCACGGAGCGGGCGTCGCGCCGCGGGATCGATTCTCGGCCGTCGGCGTCGCCGCGGACCGACCGCGCGCGCTCATCGTCACGCTGCATCCGCAGTGTCCATGCTCGAACACCACGCTCGAGGAACTCCGCCAACTCCTGCATGAGGCCGGCGATTCCGTGCGGGCGACCGCCCTCTTCGTGGTGCCGGCCGGCATCGCAGGGCTGCGCGCCGACGCGTCGGAAGCGCTCGCCGAGCCGTGGGTGAAGTCGAGCCCAAGCTGGCATCGCGCAGCGACCATTCCCGGTCTCCTGCGCGTTCTCGTCTCCGAATCGGACGCCCGCTCGCTCGGGCCGCGCACCTCGGGGCATGTTCTTCTCTTCGATGCCGACGGCACGCTGCAGTTCGACGGCGGCATCACGCTCGGTCGCGGACACGCCGGGGACAACGACGGACGGCGAGCGCTCGCCGCCGCGCTCCGCGGCGATCCCGTGCCGAACCGCATGCATCCGGTCTACGGCTGCGGACTCTTCGACGCGCCCGCCCGCCCCCCGACCGCCGATCACGCGCAGCCGAGCTGCTGCGCCGAAGCCGACGCCGACTGACGACACGAACCACCACGAACGCACCACACGCCAGACTCGCGACAAGGAGTGACCAGTTCATGACCGCCCTCTCCGCCCAGCCGATGAACGCCCCTGACACCCTCCCGACCACGCAGGAGTGCACCGACCCGATCGCCCGCAAGGCCGATCGTCTCTTCGGCTGGCTGCTCCTCGCCCAGTTCGTCTTCGGGATCGTGCTCGCGCTGGTGGTCTCGCCCCGCGCGTGGGAAGGCTCGACCTGGGCCACGCACCAGCATGTGATCGCGGCCGTCGTCGTCGGCGGCGTGCTGGCGATCCCGCCGGCGCTCATGGCCCTGACGCGACCCGGTCGCCGGAGCAACGCCTACTTCGTCGCCGTCGCCCAGATGCTGACCGGCGCGCTCTGGATTCACCTCTCCGGCGGACGCAGCGAGTTCCACTTCCATGTGTTCGTCTCGCTCGCGTTCTTCACGATGTACCGTCGCGTCGACGTGATTCTCGTGGGCGCCGCGGCGATCGCCGTCGATCACCTCGTGCGCGGCATCTTCTTCCCGATGTCCGTCTTCGGCGTGACCGACGCGCCCTGGCGCTGGGTCGAGCACGCGGTGTGGGTGGTCGCCGAGAGTGCGGTCCTCGTCTATGTCGTCCGCGAGACGAACGAGTCCGCGAAGGTCGCGAAGGCCGTCGACTCGCTCACCCGCTCGCTCACCGCGATGCGCGAGTCGGGCGATCTCACACGCCCGATCGAGTGCGCGAATCTCCCGTCGATGCGCGCGCTCGGCGACAACATCAACGCCTTCGTCGCGATGCTGCGCGAGGTCATCGGCGAGGTCGCCCGCGGCGCATCCGCGGTGGCGAGCGCGTCCACGCAGATCGCAGCGAGCACCGAGGGAATCGCGGCCTCCGTGAAGGGCATCGCATCGCAGGCCGCGGACTCGGAGAAGACCGCGATCGCCGGCGGCGAAGTCGCCGAAGAGGGCGGCCGCTCGATCCAGGCGTCGATCGAGGAAATGAAGGCCGTCGGTGGAACGATCGTCGAGAGCGGCGACACGGTCGTCCGCCTCACGAAGCGCGGCGAGGAGATCGCCCGCTTCACCGATGTCATCGCCGAGATCGCCAACCAGACGAACCTGCTCGCCCTGAACGCCGCGATCGAGGCCGCCCGCGCGGGCGATCACGGACTCGGCTTCGCGGTCGTGGCGGGCGAGGTCAAGACGCTCTCCGACCGGACCACCAAGGCGACGAAGCAGATCGCCGAGGTGATCGAGGCCATGGCCCGCGAGGCGAAGGCCGCCACCGACGCGATGACCCGCACGAAGAACCAGGCGACCGCCAGCACGAGCACGGCCGAGCGGGCCGACGCGAGCCTGCGCGAGATCGTCGAGGTCGCCCAGGCCGTTCGCAGCAAGGCGGAACGCATTCGTGAGGCGACGACCGGGGCGAGCCACGGCGCGGACGAGATGGCCCGCGCGTGCGGGGACCTCTCGCTGAAGGCTCAGGAACTCACCGAACTCGTCGGCCGCTTCCGGGTCTGATCGCAGGACAGCCGCACAGCAACCGCCCCCGACCGCTCGCACGGTCAGGGGCGGTTGCTGTACCCTTCGCGAAACGCCTCACGGTCGGTGGGGACCTTTTTCAGAGGAGATACCGCGATGGGTTTCGTTTCAGAGTTTCGTGATTTCGCGCTCAAGGGCAACGTCGTCGACATGGCCGTCGGCGTGATCATGGGCGCGGCGTTCGGCAAGATCGTCAACAGCATGGTGCAGGACATCATGATGCCGCCGCTCGGGTACATGATCGCAGGCGTCGACTTCAAGTCGGCGAAGTACATCCTGCAGGCGAAGACCGACACCGTGCCGGAGGTCGCGATCAGCTACGGCAACTTCATCAACCTCCTGATCGAGTTCACGATCGTCGCCTTCTGCCTGTTCATCGTCATCAAGGCGATGAACAAGCTGCTCGCCGCCAAGGGAAGTCTCGTTCCGAACATCCCGGGCTTCGGCAAGAAGGACTGAGTTCTCGGTACGGCCGGCGTCGCCGCCGGACCGCACCCACCATCGCGAAGGAGTCACCGGCCCGCGGCGCCCGCCGCGGGCCGGTTCAATTCCGGGAGCGTCTCGAACTCCAGGAGCACCTCGCCGGCCCGGACCTCGAGATCGCGGAGATGCACGCGCCGCCCGTCGCCGAGCTCAACCACCGCCTCGATCGGCTCGTTGCGGAGGATGCGCGTGAGGAGTTCGAGCGCATCGCCCTCCTCGCCGCCGAGCGAAAGGAGCGTGGTGCGCACCGCGCGGTCGCCAAGAATCGGAACGGCCAGGCGCCCGAGCCGCGCCGCGTCGACCGACGGACGGAGTCCCCGCTCGTCGAGCGCAGGCTGGGCGCGGACGACCGCGAGCGCGGGCAGCTCAGGCGTCTCGACGGCCAGCTCGATCGCCCCGGCGGTCAGCCGCACCTGCACCGGTCCGATGCGCTCGATGCCCGCGTGATCGCACCACAGCGGCAGCCGCGCCGCGAGCCACTCGTTGATGTCCGACTCGCGGACGCGGATCGCCCACGGGCCGTCCTCGCCGCGAACACGATGGATCTCGCTGACGAAGGCCTGTTCGAAGCGCTCCGCGCGGCCGCGCATGGCATCGTCCACGCCGACGATCGGCGCCCACCACGCGGGCGGGCGGAGTTGAACGATCGCGATTGCGACGAGCGCCGCGCAGAGCGTCGCCGCACCAAGAAGCGTCCGACGGAAGCGCGAGGGCCGCGCGGCCTCGTCGCGCGTGACCATGTCAGCCGTTCCACCGCGAGACGATGAGCGTGTCGTTCTGTCCGCCGAAGCCGAAGGAGTTCGAGAGGCACACGTCGACCTTCGCCTTGCGCGCCGCGTTCGGCACATAGTCGAGGTCGAGCTCCGGATCGGGATGCGCGTAGTTGATCGTCGGCGGCAGCATCCCGTGCTCGATCGCGAGCACGCAGGTGATGAGCTCGACCGCGCCGGCCGCCGCGATGAGATGTCCCATCATGCTCTTCACCGAACTCATCGGAATGTCCCGGGCGAGCGAGCCGAAGACGCGCTTGACCGCGAGCGTCTCGATCGAGTCGTTCTCCTTGGTGCCCGTCCCGTGGGCGGAGATGTAGTCGATCGGCGCGCGACCATCGCCGCGCCGAGCGGCCGGATCGATCCCCGCCTGCCCGAGCGCCATCGTCATGGCGGCCGCGGCCCCGCGGCCCTCCGGCTGGATGTCCGTGATGCGGAAGGCGTCGGCGCTCGATCCGTAGCCGAGGACCTCGGCGACGGGCTTCGCGCCGCGGGCGAGCGCGTGGTCGAGCGTCTCGAGAATCACCATCCCGCTTCCCTCGCCCATCACGAATCCGTCGCGTTCGCGATCGAAGGGTCGGCTGGCCTTCGTCGGATCGCCCTTGCTCGTCGAGAGCGCGGTGAGCCGGTTGAAGCCGGTGATGCCGAGCATGTGGATCATCGTGTGCGTGCCGCCCGCGAGCATGAGGTCGGTGTCGCCGCGCTTGAGGATCGTGCACGCCTCGCCGATCGCCTGCGTGCTCGCGGCGCATGCCGTGAGGCAGTTGTAGCTCGGTCCGCGCAGGCCGAACTCGCGCGCCAGGTGCGACACCGGCATGTTCGGCTCCTGCTCGATCTCGCGGAGCGCCGTCATCTCGCGGAGCGCCGCGGCCGCCCATCGCTTGCCGTCGATCCGCTGCGCGGCCCGGTCCCAGCCGGCGAGATTCGCGGCGACATAGTGCTCGGTGTCGAGCACGCCCTCGCCGGCGCCGAGATAGATGCCCGCCCGCCGTCGGTTGAGGCCCGCGAAGCGCGAGAGTCCCGCCTGCTCCCACGCCTGTCGGGCGGCGCCGAGGGCGAAGCAGGTGTTGAGTCCGGCGGTCGCATGGATTGCGGCATCCTCGACGAAGCGGGTGACATCGAAGTCGCGCACCTGCGCCGCGAAGGTCGTCGGAAAGGTGCGGGCATCGAAGCGGTCGATCGGGGCCATGCCCGACTCGCTTCGCATGAGGCGTCCCCAGACGGTTGCGAGATCGTGGCCGAGCGGAGTGACCCAACCCATGCCGGTGATGACGATGCGCGGTGTGGTGCGTGACATGGAAGGCATGGGTCGTTCGGTCAGTGCGAGGCCCGCAGGACGATCGCCGCGGTCTGGCCGCCGAGACTCGTGGTGGACACGAGCATCGTGCGGAGGTTCGCGGGCCGCGACGGTGCGGCGTCGGCGTCGAGACCGGTGCCGGCGCTGTTCAGCCGCGCGGGCAGCGTCTGCGTCCGAAGGCACTGGGCCGCGATCGCGACGGAGAGCGCGCCGCAGCCGGCGCCGCAGTTGCCGATGAAGGGCATCACCTGGACGACGGGAATCGAGGCGGCCCGCTGGCCGAAGACGGCGCGGATCGCAGCGGCTTCAGCGGCGTCGAGGTTCGGAATCCCCGAGCCGAAGGGCACGATCGCGTCCACCGCGTCCGGAGTCAGGCCGGCGTCGGCGATCGCGTCGCGCATCGCAGCAGCGATCTCCTCGCCTCCGGCGTCGATCACCGCGCCGACCGTGTCGGGGCAGAAGCACTGCGCGGCGGCGTATCCGGCGATCTCCGCGATCGCCTTGGCGCCGCGGGCCGCTGCGGTCTCGCTCGCCTCGAGGACGAGAATGCCGCCGCCTTCGCCAAGGAGGCTGCCTGTCGCCCGCGGATCGAAGGGGCGCAGGATCGCGGTCGGGTCCGCCCCCTCGGGCGTCGGCGCGAGGCGCTTGGCGAGAATCTGCCGAAGGATGCCCATCGGATGCAGCCTCGCCTCCGCGCCGCCCGAGAGGCACGCGTCGGCGTCGCCGCGCTCGATGACCCGCATCGACTCGCCGATCGAGAGCGCCGCCGAGGTCTCGGCGCAGGTGATCGTGTTCGACGGCCCCTGACAGTCATGGATGATCGTCACATGACACGCCAGCATGTTGGGCAGGTACTTGAGGAGCCACAGCGGCGTGAGGTTGTTCATCCCCTGCTCGCCCCACAGGGCGATGCTGAAGCGTCCCTCGGCGTCGCGGGCGGTGTCGAGCGCGCTCGTGAGTTCGTCGATGTCGGCGGCGATGAGACCCGCGCCGATGTGACAGCCGACCCGATCGGGAGCGAGCGTCGGCGTGGCGCCTTCGGTCGACTTGGTCACGAGCCCGGCGTCGCGCACCGCCTCGTGGGCCGCGCCGACGGCCAGCTCGATGTCGCGGGCCATGACCTTCGTCGCCTTGCGATAGCTCTTCGGGACGAAGGCCTTCACGTCGAAGAGATCGGCGGGAATCTCCGCTGCGACGCTGGTCGGCAGTCCCGTCGCGTCCCACGACGCGATGCCGCGCATGGCGGATCGCCCCTCGGTCAGGGCGCTCCAGAGCGGCCCCATGCCGACCCCGAAGGCGGAAACGGGTCCGAGCCCGGTGATCACGACGCGACGACTGGCGGAACGGGACATGAAGCGGCGAATGGTAACACCCCGACCGGCGTTGTCGCCCCACGGCCCTGCGATCGGGGTTTCCCCTGCGGACGAGCTCACGCGTCCGCGGCGCCGCCGCGCACGCGCGCCCAGTCGAGCCCGAATCGGGCGAGGTACTTGCGCAGCCGATCCGCGTCGTTCACCGCCGCGCGGCGAGTGCGGGACGCCTGAAAGAGCGTGCGACCGGCCTCGGAGATCGTCGTCGACGCGCGACAGATGCGGATCACCTCGACGAGCTGGATGCGATCGAAGAGATCGATCGACGCGAGCTCGGCGGGCCCGAGGATGTCCGCGAGTTCGATCGCGTCCGCCGCGGCGGGACCGGCTCGCCACGACCGCTCGAGCCTCGCCCGCTCGCGCTCGACCTCGTCGACCGCGATGCGTCCACCCCCCGCGAGCGTCGCCATGCGCGTCACCGAGGCGGCGAGATCGCGGAAGTTCCCGCTCCACCGCGAGCTCGGCGCCGAGGCGAACGCGAGATACGCGTCGCGGGCCTCGCGATTGAATCGAACGATGCGGCCGCTGCGGGCGGCGAACTGCTCGAGCTCATAGTCGAGATTCGGCTCGATGTCCTCGCGCCGATCGCGCAGCGCGGGAAGCACGAAGGTCCAGAGGTTGATGCGGGCGAGAAGGTCCTCGCGAAACGCGCCGCCGGCGACCCGCTCGCCGAGATCGCGATTCGTGCCGGCGATGAGCAGGAAGCGGCTCGTGACCTCACGATCGGCGCCGACCGGGAGAAATCGCTTCTCTTCCAGGGCCCGCAGCAGCATCGCCTGTTCGTCGAGCCCGAGCTCGCCGATCTCGTCGAGAAACAGAACGCCGCCGTCGGCGGAGCGCAGGAGGCCGGCGCGATCCGAGGCGGCGCCGGTGAACGCGCCCTTGCGATGTCCGAAGAGGGCGCTCATCGCGGAGTCGCCGCGCAGCGTCGCGCAATTGACCTCGACGAAGGGCCCCTGAATCCGGTGACGCTGCCGCTTCAGCTCGACGATGCGCCGGGCGAGCTGACTCTTGCCGGCGCCGGTCGGCCCCATGAGGAGGATCGGGTCGTCGGAGTGCGTCGCGACATGCTCGATCTCCTCGATCAGCCGGTTGAACGCCGGACTCCGCGTCGCGATCCCGGACTTCAGGCCGACGACCGCGTCGCGCCGCTCGCGGGCGAAGCGCTCGGCGATGCGGTCGTAGCGCGAGAGGTCGAGATCGATGATGCGGGCGACGCCGGCGGGATCCGTGGTCTTCGTGCGCGGCCCAGTCTGCACGAGGCGCGCCGGGAAGCGGCGCGATTCCGTGAGGAGGAAGAGGCAGATCTGGGCGACATGCGTGCCCGTCGTGATGTGAACGAGATAGTCCTCCTCGTCGGGCCGGAAGTCGTAGCTGCGGGCGAAGTCGTCGAGCGACGCGTAGACGCTCTCGAAATCCCACGGGTCATCGACGGCGGTGCGATGCGTTCGGACGACCGTCTCCGGGGAGACCGCCTTGAGATCCTCGACCAGCTGATGGCAGAGCGCCTCGCGACCGGCCGGGTAGAGGAGTTCGAGGCGGGCGACCGCAAGGTCCTCCTGCTGACAGAGGCTGACCGTCGGACGCCAACGGTCCCACCGCTCCGGCCCACGACCAGCGTCGAGGTTCGTGCCGACCAGACCGATGACGACGACGGGGCGGGACATGACTCGCTTATAGTCTAACTCAACTCGCTTTTCGGCGCGTCTTCGCGCTGACCCCGAATGGAAAACCCGCTTTTCGGCCACCCAAACGCGGGTCTCGCTCGTGGCACGCTGCTCGCAAAGGGGGATCCGTCGCCGACAGACTTGCCCCGGTGACACACGGAGTCCCCAATGGCCAACCGCTCACTCTTCCAATCGCTCTTCGGTCGCCGCCTCCCGGCAACCGACACCCGCACCTTCGCGGGCGGCTCGGCCTACGCCCTCTCGCCCGAGCACGCCCTGGCCCAGTACGCGGTCACCGGCTGCTTCCACTCGACCTTCTACGCCTGGGCGCCGTCGGCGTCCGCCGGCGCCAAGGCGGGCTTCGGCGGCGGCTCCGCCGAGAGCCAGCTTCGGACGGTGCTCGCCCTCGCCCAGACGGTCGAGACGCGCTTCCTCGCCCAGCTTGCGATCTATGCCCGCGAGCGCGGGGCGATGAAGGACATGCCGGCGATGCTCTGCGCGATCCTCGCGTCGCGCGACGGTGCGCTCTTCGAGCGCATCTTCGATCGGGCAATCGACACGCCGCGCGTGCTCCGGACCTTCGTCCAGATCATGCGCTCGGGCGTGACCGGTCGGAAGAGCCTCGGCTCGCGTCCGAAGCGGGCGGTCCAGAACTGGCTCGCCGCGCGGAGCGACGAGCAGATCTTCTTCGCCTCGATCGGCAACGATCCTTCGCTCGCCGACGTGATCCGCATGGTGCACCCGAAGCCCGCGACCCCGACGCGCGAGGCGCTCTACGCCTACCTCATCGGTCGCCCGCACGATCCGTCGTTGCTCCCGTCGATCGTGACGGAGTACGAGTCGTTCAAGCAATCCCTCATCGCCGCCAACTGACGGGCTCTCATCAGGAGCCCTTCGGCGCGACCCAGTCCCCTCCATCGCGAGGAGCCTTTCCATGAACACGATGTCGCCCATCCCGAATGTGCCGATGGCACTGCTCACGAGCCTGCCGCTTCGTTCGGAGCACTGGCGGAGCCTCGCCCTCAACGCATCGTGGCAGACCACGCGCATGAACCTGAACACCTTTGCACGGCATGGCGTGTTCAGCTCGTCGAGCGCGGTGCAGACGATCGCCAATCGCCTGCGCGATCGCAAGGAAATCGCCCGCGCCAAGGCGCTGCCCTATCAGCTCCTCGCCGCGGCGATCCACGCCAACGACATGCCGCCGGCGATCCGCGATGCGCTCCACGACGCGCTCGAGGTCGCCACCGAGCAGGTACCCGGGTTCCAGAGCGCGGTCTCGGGCACCGTCTGGGTGCTGGTCGATGTCTCGGGCTCGATGCACTCGCCGGTCACCGGCGATCGCGGCTCGGCGACGACCGCGGTGCAGTGCGTGCAGGTCGCTGGCCTCGTGGCGGCGAGCGTGCTTCGCCGGAATCCGGCGGCCCGCATCCTCGCCTTCAGCGACCAGGCCGCGCCAATCGATCTCAACCCGCGCGACACCGTCATGACGAACGCCCAGCGACTCGCCTCGCTTCCCTCGGGAGGCACGGACTGCTCGGCGCCGCTCCGGTGGATGAACGATCGGCGCGAGCGCGGCGACCTCGTTCTCCTCGTCTCGGACAACGAGTCGTGGATCGGCACGCGGCGCGGTCCTGGACCGACGCAGACGCTCGTCGAGTGGGAACGGTTCCGCGAGCGGAACCCGACCGCCAAGCTCGTCTGCCTCGATCTCCAGCCGAATCCGCACACGCAGGCCATCGACCGCGAGGACATCCTCAATGTCGGCGGCTTCAGCGACGCGGTCTTCGAGGTCATCGCATCCTTCGCCCGCTCGAAGGACGCGCCCGGCGGAAACGCGGCTCGCTGGCTCGACGAGATTCGAGCGATCAACCCCTGACAACGCGCGGTGAACGCCGCGACGCCTCACGCTCACGCTCCTCACTCTCACGCTGATATCGCGAATGCCCTGTGGGACTACACGTTACCCTCGTCCAGGTTGCGGGTTCGAATCCCGCCGGTGGCGCACGACCTCGGTCATGCCTGCCGTAGCTCAATCGGTTAGAGCGGGCGTCTCACGAACTCTTGTCGCGATGCATGCGTGTCACCATGAAGGTTGACTGACAATGGACATCACTCTGCAAACTTCCCCTTCGGATTCCGCACCCGCGGCGAACAAGGCGATCGTCCCGACCGGCGACGCGATCGGCTTCCTCCCGGTTCCGGGCTCGACGAGCGCGCCGATCACCGTCATCGGTACGGAAGCGATCCGCTCGACCTTCGACGACCACTGCATCCGTCAGGCGATCAACTCGCGGCTCGCGCCGGGCGTGACGGACCTCGTGCTGAATCCCGACGCGCACTGCGGATACGGCGCGCCGGTCGGATGCGTGCTCGCGTCGCCGACGCACATCTATCCCGGCCCGGTCGGCGTCGACATCAAGTGCTCGATGAGCCTCTTGCAGCTCGATCTGCCCGCCGAGGCGGTGCAGGATCGTCCGACGCGACGGGCGCTCATCAACGCGATCCTCGAGCGCACGCCGACCGGCGCGGGACGCGGGCAGCGCAACGCTCCGAAGGGGCGGCGCGTGGACCCGACGCTCGGCCGCGCGGTGGTCACCGAGGGCGCATCCGAATCGGTGTGCCGCGCGCTCGGCATCCCGGCCGAGTGGATCGCGCGATGCGAGGACTCCGTGCATGTCGGGCACGACGACACCCGCGCGGCGCTCGAGGCGCGGCTCGATGTTCTCCTCTCGAAGCCGATCCGCAACCACGCCGCGACCGAGGTCTTCGGCGGCAAGATGCGGCAGCTCGGAAGCTACGGCGGCGGCAACCACTTCGGCGAGTGCGAGGCGGTCGAGGTCGCGAGCGACGAGCGGGCCCGCCGCACGGCCGAGGCCTTCGGACTGCGCGACGGCCATGTCGCCTTCATGTCCCACTGCGGCAGCCGCGGCTGGGGCTCGCTGCTCGCCGAAGGTCAGTTCAAGGCGCTGCGAGGTCACTTCGAGCGCTGGGGACTCCCGCTGCCCGGGAACGACCGCGAGCTCGTCTACGCGCCGCTCGGAACGCCCGAGGCCGATGCGTACCTGAACGACATGGCGCTCGGCGCGAACTTCGCCACCGTGAACCATCTCCTCATCAACGCCCTCGTGCTCGAGGCGTTTCAGGAGGTCATTCCCGGGACGACGGGACGGCTCGTCTACCTCATCAGCCACAACATCGCCCGGCGCGAGATCCTCGACGGCAAGCCGACCTGGGTTCATCGCAAGGGAGCGACGCGGGCCTTTCCGGCCGGACATCCGGCGCTGCGCGAGACGCCCTTCGCGGCGACCGGCCATCCGATCCTCCTGCCCGGCAATCCGCAGGCCGGCTCGAGCGTGATGGTCGCCGACGAGGGAGCGCGGCGCTCCTGCTTCAGCGTGAACCACGGCGCGGGACGGGCGATGAGCCGGACCGCGGCGACGAAGCGTCTCGATCAGGCGGGCGTGGACCGCTCGTTCGACGAGGCCGACATCCTCACCAACTGCCGACAGTACCCGATCGATGAAGCCCCTTCCGCATATAAGGATTTCAACGAGGTGCTGCGAAGCGTGCGTGAGGCCGGACTCGCCACCGAGGTCGCGCGCCTGCGGGCTCGGTTCGTGATCAAGGACGGCGACAAGGCGGATGACTGAGGATTCCCGTGACACCGATGACAGCGAACCATCATGTTTCTGCGCACGAGCCGATCGTGATCGACGGCGCTGCGGGCGAGGGCGGAGGCCAGGTGCTCCGCTCCTCGCTCGCGCTGTCGATGGCGCTGGGCATCCCATTTCGCATCGTCAACATCCGCGCCAACCGCGATCGGCCGGGACTCATGCGGCAGCATCTCACGGCGGTGCAGGCGGCGGTCACGATCGGGTCGGCCCGATGCGAGGGAGCGAGCGTCGGTTCGCGCGAACTCCTCTTCGTCCCGGGCCCCATCGCGCCGGGTTCCTATCGTTTCGCCATCGGGACCGCGGGCAGCACCACACTCGTGCTGCAGGCGATCCTTCCGCCGCTTCTGGTCGCGGACGCACCGTCGGAACTCGTGATCGAGGGCGGAACGCACGCGCGGTGGGCACCCCCCTACGAGTTCTTCGAGCGCGCCCTGGTCCCGACGCTCGCGCGCTGCGGCGCGCGGATCGACTGTGCGATCGAACGCCACGGCTTCTATCCGGCGGGCGGCGGCGTGGTGCGCGTGCGCATCGAGCCGAGCGCCGCGCCGACCGCCGTGAGCGTCCACGAGCGCGGTGAGCTGGTCCGACGCAGCGTCGCGATCCTCATCGCGAAGCTGCCCACCTCGATCGCCCGGCGCGAGCTGGATGTCCTGCAGGCGAGGCTTACCTGGGAGTGCTCGCCGCGCGACATTCGCGAGATCACCGATTCGATCGGGCCGGGCAACGCCGTCATCCTCGACATCGAGTCGGAACATGCCCGCGAGGTCTGCTGCACGCTCGGGGAACACGGCAAGCGAGCGGAGTCGGTGGCTTCGGAGGCGGTCGATCTCGCCCGCGAGTATCTCGCCGCGCAGGTTCCGATCGGCCGCCATCTCGCCGACCAGCTCATGGTCCCCTTCGCGATCATCGCCGCCCGCAGCGGCTCCCCCTGCGGCTTCGACACGATGCCGCTGTCGCGTCACGCCCGCACCAACGGCGATCTCGTCGCAGCGTTCCTGGAGCGCACCTCGGTGCCGGCCCCGCGCGTCGTCCCGCTCGACGAGCGCCGCGTGCGCTGGGAAGTCGGGTAGGAGCCGACGCCGGCGAAGCGGCGATTTCTTGGCGCTCCCTCCGGCCGAACCTCGCGTTCACCGGCGGAGCAAACCATGCCCTCTCTCACCATCGCCAACCGTTCGTCCACGCTTATCGCCCTCACCCTCGGCGGCGCCCTCGCCGCCGCGCTCGCCCCGGTCGCCCATGCCGGCGATCAGAGCTGCCCCTGCCTCGGGGACCTGAACGGCGACGGGCTTGTCGACGCCGCCGATCTTGCCATTCTTCTCGGCGAATGGGGACAGACCGGACCGCTCGGTGACCTCAGCTTCAACGAGCTGGTTGACGCGGAGGATCTCGCGCTCCTGCTCGGCGCCTGGGGCGCCTGCCCGGCGATCCCGGTCAACGACGCCTGCTCCCAGCCGATCTCGATCGGCAAGACCTTCGTCGAGGTCCCCTTCTGCACGATCAACGCGTCCACCTCGCTGAGCAGCGCGCCCTCGTGCGGCCCGGACGGCGCGATCCAGCGCGACATCTTCTATCGCTTCGTGCCGCCGACGAGCGGGCGATATCGCGTGAAGGTGTACGACGCCACCTTCGATGCCCGCGCCATCGTCTACAGCGCTCCGACGATCGAGAGCGTCTGCAGTGCGACCCAGGGAAACGCCGTGGTCCTCGGCTGCACGACCGAGGCGGTCCCCGCGTACATCGTCCCGAGCGTCGATGGCCATTGGGTTGAGTTCGATCGTGGCGCAAACCAGCCGATCATGATTCGTGTCGGCTCGCCGACCGGCGCGATCGGCTACGGATCGCTCATGATCGAGCGCGTGCAGGCCGGCTGGTCGCCCTGCGAGCCGATCGAGGTCTGGACCGGCGGCGGCGGCGGATCAACCTCGATCTCGACCTTCGACATGGCCTATCCGCGCCTGCCGGGACCGGGCTGCTTCGACGCGTTCGCCAAGCCGGTCGTCTGGTACACCTTCGAGTCGGCCTGCTCGCAGAACTTCGACCTGCGCATTTCGACATGCCAGGGATTCACCTTCATGGACTGCGTGGTGAGCGCGTATGTCGGAAGCTGCGGCGAGCTCTTCCAGATCACCTGCGTGGACGACAACTGCCTCGGTCCCGACAATCTCCTCGGCGAGGAGATCATCCTCAAGGACTGCACGCCGAACACGAAGTACTCCATTCGCGTGATTCCGTTCGATAGTCAGAACCTCGGCCAATACGGCCTCAACTTCCAGGTGCTGACCCCCTGCCCGTGATCGCGGAGGAAACGCTCAGCGCCCTCGGGCGCCCGAGGCCCGCCGCGCGATGAGCATCGCCATCTCGAGCGCCTGTTCGTAGTTGAGCCGCGGATCGACCTGCGAGACATAGGCCCGCGAGAGCCCGCCTTCGCTCAGGCCGCGGGCGCCGCCGATGCACTCGGTCACATTCTCGCCGGTGACCTCGAGATGGACGCCGCCGAGAATCGTCCCGGCGTTGCGGTGGATCTCGAAGGCCTGCTCGAGTTCGGCCAGGATGTGCATGAACTTCCGCGTCTTCACCTGCTTCCCCGCCCAGTCCCCTTCGGCGGGCACGACGGTCTCGGTGTTGCCGTGCATCGGGTCGCAGCTCCACACCGGCGTGCGCCCCATGCTGCGGACGCGCTCGACGAGCGCCGGCAGGTGCTTCGCGATCCGATGCGCGCCGAAGCGGTGAATGAGCGTGAGGCGCCCGGGCTCGGCGTTCGGATCGAGGGTTTCGATCAGCCACGCGAGATGGTCGGGCGTCGTGTCGGGACCGACCTTCACGCCGATCGGATTCGCGATCCCGCGGAAGTACTCGACATGCGCCGAGTCGCGCGTCGCGGTGCGCACGCCGATCCAAGGAAAGTGCGTCGAGAGGTCGTACCAGCCGGTGCGCCGCGGGACCTGTCGCGTCTGGGCCTGCTCGTAGAGGAGGACGAGTCCCTCATGGCTCGTATAGAAATCGACGCGATTGATCTGCCCGACCTCGGCGCCGGCGAGCGTTTCCATAAAACGAAGGCTCTCGCCGATCGACTCGACGATGCGCTGGTAGTCGGCGGCGAGCGGCGCGTGCCGCACGAAGTCGAGATCCCAATAGTCGGGATGGTGGAGGTCGGCGAAGCCGCCGTCCACGAGGGCCCGGATGAAGTTGAGGGTCAGCGCCGATCGCTCGTAGCCGCGTAGCAGGAGCATCGGATCGGGGACGCGATCCGCGGCGGTGAACCCGACGCGGTTCACGATGTCGCCGCGATAGCTCGGGAGCGTCACGCCGTCGCGGGTCTCCATCGCGTTCGAGCGCGGCTTCGCATACTGGCCGGCGAATCGCCCGACCCGCACGATGCGCTTCCGCGTCCCGTGGGTCAGGACGAGACTCATCTGCAGGAGGATCTTGAGGAGCGCCGTGGTGTGGCCGCTGTCGCAGGCGTCGAAGCTCTCCGCGCAGTCGCCGCCCTGGAGGAGAAAGCGCTCGCCCCTGGCGACCTCGGCGAGCTGCCGCTTCAGCGTCTCGACCTCACCGGAGGTCACGAGCGGCGGAAGCTTCGCGATGGCTCCGACGACCGCCTCCGCCGCTGCCGGGTCGGGGTAGTCAGGCTGCTGCTCAGCCCGGAACGCCCTCCAGGAGGTTGGGGACCAGGGACGCTCGGGAGTGACGGCTTCGGGCGAGGGCATGGACGGGAGGGCGTCGGGGCGGCGGGTGCGGGGCGAGGAGCCGCGAGGCAAAAGCGGACTGGCGACCCCCAACTCTGCCGATAGAAAAGATGCGGGCGACAGGACTTGAACCTGCACGGGTGTTACCCCATGGGAACCTAAATCCCATGCGTCTGCCAATTTCGCCACGCCCGCGGCGGACGAGAGATCGTACCCTTTCGCCCCCCCGCTGACCCGCCCCCCGCTGACTGGCGCCGCCGCCGGTCCGCACGCGGACGACCATCTCGAGCTTCGAGCAGCCCCAATGTCCTTCAGCCAGTCGGCCGCCACCAACATCGTTCCGCTCATCGCCCGCCTTGTGCTCGCCGCGGTCTTCATTCCCGCCGGCTACAACAAGCTCATGCGCGAGGCTGAATTCTCCGGCGAGGAGGCGAAGCGACTTCGGGAGCTGAGCGTCATCGCCTCGGCCGACGCGGACAGCCCGCTCCTTCGCCCGCTGATCGTCCCCGCAGCGCTGCGGCAGGAGGTTCCCAGTCCGCAGGGCGAGGCCGCCTCGAGCGGATCGACGCCACCCTCCCAACCCTCGACCGACGAGGGCGGCGCGCCCGCCGCGGGCCCTGCGACCGGATCGGCCGCCGGAACCCCGCCGCCGGCCGGTTCGCCCGGCACCGGCGGACCGCAGGCCGGCGCGAACGCTGGCGGCGAGCCGGTGAAGGCCCGAGCCCTCCACAAGGTCACGCTCATGGTCGACAAGGCCGGCTGGCCCTACCAGACCTGGCTCGCATGGGCCGCGGCCGTCACCGAGTTCGTCGGCGGCGCCTGCCTCATCCTCGGCCTCTTCACCCGCGTCTGGGGGCTCGGCCTCGCGATCGCGATGGTCGTCGCGTTCTACCTCACGAGTCTCGACGCGGTCCTGACCACCAAGGTCTTCGGGATGCCGATTCCCGACTTCAACCGCTTCGCCTCGCAGCTTGCCCTCTTCGCCCTCTCCTTCGGCCTCCTCCTCACCGGCGCGGGCGGCGCCAGCATCGACCGCCGCATGGGAGCAGGCGCAAGCTCGGGCAGTTCGAAGAAGCCCGCCGCATCAGCCGAGTGACGGCGGCGGGTGCGCTGCCGCCAGAGAACCACAGAGGCACAGAGGGCACAGAGGGTGCACAGAGAAGGCAGCGGAGGAACGGGGCTTCGTGCGTGACTCGGTTCGCGCAGTGCGGCACTTGATCGGATAGCAGCCCCTCAGTGGATAGCGATTGAGCATCTCGGCTCCATCATGGCCGTGACTTGCCGTCGCGAGCTCGCTAGCGACCACCTATCTCGTTTGTATTCTCTGTGCTACCTCTGTGTCCTCTGTGCCTCTGTGGTTCTCTGGCTCAACCCGGCTCAACCGCGCGGCCGGTCTGCGGCGCGGATGTCCCAGGTCGGGTCGCCGAGGTAACTCACCGCGTCGCGGTCCCAGAGGAGGCCGATGAGTTCGCGGAGTTGCTCGCCCTGCACGCGGTCGCCGTAGCGGGCCTGGACGGCGCGGGCGAAGCGATCGGGATCGTCCTCGAGCCAGCCGTCGAAGGTCACCGATGTGAGCGGCTCGCCGGCGAGCGTCGGAAAGCCGGTGAGAAGCGCGTCGATGATCAAAGCATCGTTCGCCGCCCATGCCTCGTTCAACGTGCGCTGACCGGCCGGCTCGGTGAAGAGCTTCAGCGTTCCCCAGCCGCCGCGGCCGAACCAGGTGACGACGACATACCCGACATGAGCCCGCACGCCGAAGCGTTCGATGAGCGTCGTCGCCATGCTCTCTGGTCCGTCGACATTGCCGATGAGGCAGTTGCCGACGCCGATCCACGCCTTCGGAGACTCGTGCGTGACGGGCAGCACCGTGCCATCCTTCGCCTCGACGACGATCTCACCGTCCTTCGGCCGCAGCGATCCGCAGGGCTTTCGAAATCCGATTTCGAGCCCGCGCTCGGTGGCGTGACCGCCGGTCATCACGAGGTCGATTGGCGCTTGGTTGATCGCGTCGGCGACGGCCTGCGCGACGCTCGTCTCGTCGAGCGGGCGCGATCGCACCGCACCGTCGGCGCCTCGCTCATGCATGGTGAATCGCCACGCATCCTCTTCGCTCCACCAGATCGACTGCCGGAAGAGATGGATCGGAAAGTCGGCCGTGCCGAACGCCGTCCGGGCGACGAGCGGCGCCGACTGCGCGACGAGCGCTCGCGCGCCCGCAGCCGTGCGCGCGGTGATGACTCCCCAGCGGACATCGGCATGCGGATCGGCGTCGATCGCCCGCAGTGAGCGATGGAGCGCGCCGACGAAGGCTCGCCCCGCGCGGTCGGGCCGCACGACGACGGCGAGCGTCTCCGGCGTACTCGTGCGGAGCGGCTCGATGAGCGACGCCGGTTCGGCCGCGTCGAACGGGACGACGCGCACCCGATCCGGCCCGCCATGCTTGGCGACGAGCGCATCGGCGACGGCACGCCACGCCGCATCGGTGCCGGTCTCGCGATCGAGCGCGACCGCGAACGCAGCCTGCGCCGACGCGGGGCTTGCGACGGGCGTGGCGGGCGCTGAAGGCACAGGCGACGCCGATGGCGGCTCCGAACCACATGCGACAAGAGCCAAGACGACGGCGATCGAATGCGAAGCCAGCATCTCAACGAGCGTACCAGCCGCTCCCACCGCCTGAAACCGCATCGTCGACTCGACGCGAGCTCTCCGGTACGCTCCCGCCGTGGACTGGACGCTCGTCACCGACAACCTTCTGAGCCCGCCGATTCTCTTTTTCATTTTGGGAGTCGTGGCCGGTCTCCTGAAGTCCGATCTCGCGATTCCCGAGGCGGTCACCAAACTCCTCTCGCTCTACCTCATGTGGGCGATAGGCATCAAGGGCGGCGTGAAGCTCGCGGAGTCCGGGTTCACCGCGGACGCCGCGTGGAGTCTCGGTGCGGCGATGCTGCTCGCGATCGTCGTCCCGATCTATGTCTACGCCCTCCTCCGCCGGACGCTCGACGCCGCGAACGCCGCGGCGCTCTGCGCGGTCTACGGCTCGGTCTCGGCAGTGACCTTCCTCACGGCGACCGCCTTCCTCCAGAATCGCGGCATCGAGTATGGCGGCCACATGGTCGCGGCGCTCGCGCTCATGGAGTCGCCGGCCATTCTGCTCGCCGTGCTCTTCGCGCGAGCGGCGCAAACCAAAGGCGACGGTCCGATGCCGTCACTCGGCGCGAGTCTCCGTGAAGCCGCCCTCAACGGGCCGGTCGTGCTGCTCACCGGCAGCATGCTGATCGGTGCGATCACCGGCGAACGCGGGCACACGCTTCTCAAGCCGCTCTATGTCGATCTCTTCCAGCCGATCCTCACCTTCTTCCTCCTCGAGCTCGGACTCGTCGCCGCCCGCCGGTCGCGGGTGCTCAGGGTGGTGGGACTCGGATTGCCGACGATGGGCGTGGTGATTCCGCTGGTGAACGCCATCCTCGCCCTCGGCCTCGCCGCGCTCGCCGGGCTCTCCCAAGGCAACGCATTCCTGCTCGTGGTGCTCGCCGCATCCGCGAGCTACATCGCCGCACCGGCCGCGATTCGGCACGCGATCCCGAAGGCGAGCCCGGGCCTGTATGTGCCAATGGCCCTCGCCGTCACCTTTCCGTTCAACATCACCATTGGGCTACCGCTCTACTGGGCCGTGGTGCAATGGCTCCTCGGAAGCAAGCCGGCGAGTTGACGGAAGAGGGAGCACGCGAGCGACGCGACGCACGCTGCGTGCCTCTCGCATGCCCAGCATGCCTTGGCATCCAGGATGCTGCATGACTCCGATTCAAGAAAGCGAATCGCGTGCAGAGCTCTACCCGCGGGCAACTACGCCTTCCCGCGACGGGATTTCGCGGCGGCTGATGTCTTCTTGACGAGTGCGGCCTTTGGCTTCGCTGAAGCGGACTTCTTCGCGGACTGCGGCGAGGTGGCCGGCGACTTCTTGGCAACCTTCACGGTTGCGGACTTCGTCGCTGCGGCTTTCGAGGTTGACGCTTTCGATACGGGCGCTTTCGAGGTCGCCGGCTTGGAGACCTTCGCCTTGATGGGTGTCACCTTTGCCGCGGCCTTCGGCGCCGGCTTTCGGGTGGGCTCGGGCTTGGAGGGTGGCGTGACCGGCTTGCTCACGACCTTGGTGGCGGGCGAGGCGACCTTTGCTGGTGCCTTAGCGAGGACCTTCGCGACTGGTTTCGGCTCTGGTCTCGGCTCTGGCTTCAGTTCTGGCTTCGGTGTTGGCTTCAATTCTGGCTTCGGTTCTGGCTTCAGTTCTGGCTTCACGGGCGCCGGCGTGCTCGTGATCGTCGGCTGCGCTGTGACCTTGCGGGCAGCGACGAGCCGGGGCGCAGGGGCATCATCCGCACTCGGGAACGCCGATGCCTCGGCCGCGAGTTGGGCCGCGACCTTGGCGACGCGCTGGCTTTCGCGTTCCGCCTCGCGTTGACTCGCGCGTTCGGTCTCGCGCTGGCTCTCTCGTTGGGCGGCGATCGAATCGCTCACATCCTTCACCGGATTCGCACTCACCGGCCTGAGCAGGAACTCGAGATCCTCACGGGTGAGCGAGCCGAGCGGACCCGCGTCCTCGCCGAGGATCGCGTCGGCAAGCGTGCGCTTGCGGGCCTGCATCTCGAGCACCCGCTCCTCGACCGTGCCGACGCTGACGAAGCGCAGGGCATGGACGGTGCGATGCTGTCCGATGCGGTGGGCGCGATCGATCGCCTGCGCTTCGACCGCCGGATTCCACCACGGATCGAGCAGCACGACGCGCTCGGCCGCCTGGAGGTTGAGACCGACGCCACCGGCCTTGAGGCTCAGCAGGAAGACCGAGACGCCTTCGTCCTCGGCGAAATGCTTCACGCGCTCCGCGCGGTCGACGGTCGACCCGTCGAGATATTCATATGGAATCTTGCGGTCGTCGAGTTCCGCCCGCACGAGGGCGAGGAAGCTCGTGAACTGCGAGAAGACGAGCGTCTTGCGGCCTTCCTCATGCGACTCCTCGAGCATCGGCAGGAGCGCCTCGAGCTTGCCGGAGCCCGCGTCGAAGCGGCTCCGGTCCACGAGCACCGGATGGCAGGCGATCTGACGGAGGCGGAGCAGGCCTTCGAGGATCGCCATGCGGGCCTTGCCGATGCCGATTCGCTCGACCTGATCGAGCAGGTCAGCGCGGATCTTGGCAAGCAACTGGTTGTAGTGCTTCTCCTGATCCTCGGTCATCTCGCAGGGGAGCGTCTGCTCGATGCGCTCGGGCAGCTCCTTCGCGACCTCGCGCTTCGTGCGCCTGAGAATAAACGGCTGAACGGCCCTGCGCACCATCGCGAGATCGTCCGGATCGCCGCGCCCGGCGAGTCCCTCGAAGCGCGAGGTGGCGCCGGGATTGAGGAACTCCATGAGGCTCCAGAGTTCGCCGAGGTGATTCTCGATCGGCGTGCCGGTGAGGGCCAGACGATGCTCGGCCTTGAGGAGCTTGCACGCCTTGCTCGTACGGGCGTCGGCGTTCTTGATGGCCTGGGCCTCGTCGAGAATGACATAGTCGAAGGTTCGCTTCGAGAGCGTCTCCGCGTCGCGCAGCACGGTGCCGTAGGTCATGAGCGCGACATCGCAGCTCGCGAAGGTCTTCGCATCGAGCGTTCGCTTGCCGTGGGTGAGGTCGATGACCCGGAGGGAGGGCGCGAAACGCCGAGCCTCGTCCATCCAGTTCCGCACCAGCGAACGGGGCAGCACGATGATCGAGCACTGCTTGGTCTTCGACTCGGCGAGCTCGGCCTTGCGGTGCAGGAGCATGGCGAGCACCTGGATCGTCTTGCCGAGACCCATCTCGTCGGCGAGGCAGCCGCCGAACTCAAGCGCCCGAAGCCCCTCGAACCAGCCGAGGCCGGCCTTCTGATAGTCGCGCAGCGTGCCCTTGAACTGGGCGGTCGGCTCGCGCGGCTCGGCGCGGTCGAACTTCTGCAAGCGCGAGCGGAGATCGATGAAGGCGTCATCCTCGCTGCGGACCTCGGCGCCCTCGAGCGCCTCGTCGAGGAGGAGCGCCTCCGCGCGGCCGAAGCGCAGTTCGTCGCCCTTGTCGCGCTTCGCCAGGAGGGCACTCAGTCGCTTCAGCACCGCGCGCAGCCGCGCCGGCACGACGACCGAAGTCCCGTCGGCGAGCGTCAGCACCTCGATCGCGTCGGGCTGGCGCTTCGCCGCCTCGACCAGCTCGCGCAGCGGAATCGTCCCTTCCGGCGTGACGAGCTCGCCGGTGAGCTCGAACCAGTCGGCGCCGCTCTTCACCTGCACCGACCAGGAACCACCGAGCCGCGCCGGGGCCTTCGCCATCTCGACGGCGATGCCGGCCTTGCCGGCCGCGGCGATGAACTTCGGGAGGGCGTGGCGCGGAATGCGCAACTGGGCGTCGCCCGAACCGTGCGAGTCGCGGACGAGCTTCTCGATCTCGCGGTTCAGCGCGGCCTCGCGGGAGCGCTGCGCGTACGGGACGCGCATGGCGAACTCGCCGCTGTCGATGATCTTGTGTTCGCGCGCGTCACGATCGACGACGACCGCCTCGTCATCGGGGTCGCGGTAGCGGGCGATCGGGGCGACATCGACGGTGACGCGCTTGCCGCCGGAATCGAGCCGCACCACCGACTCGGGCATCGCCCGGAAGAAGGTGAGTCCGATGCGCGGATCGATCACCAGGGGACCGCTGGCCCCCTCGGGCGCTTCCGGCTGATAGTCGCCGTGACGGATGCCGTCGAGGACGGCGCGCATCTCATCGACGGAAACGGTGCGCACGCCGTCGCGGAGGAGCGCATCGCGACTCCATCCGAAGCTGCCGCGCGAGGAGCCGGACGGACCGGCCTTCGGTCGCACGATCAGGCGATCGACGAAGAGGAGCGGACCGACCTGGGCCCGCAGCGGGCGCATGCAGGAGACCGGATTGCGCCCCTCCGCGATGAGCTTCACGAAGATGCGAATGCCGCGCGCGAGCGGATTGGGATCGACCGGAGCGTCGGACTGCGACTGGTCGTCGCCATCGGAACGCCATTCCGAGCGGCCCTCGCGCTCGGTGTCCGAGCCGTCGTCATCATCGTCGTCGCCCTCAGTGTCGCGATCGGCGTCACCGTCGGCGCCGCCCTCGTCCTGACGATCGTCCTCGGCTCGCTCGCCGTCGACATCATCGGAACCGTCGTCGGCGTCACGGTCGCCTTCGGGCCCGTCCGGCGTCCAAATTGCGGGAATCGCGGTGTCTGCGTCACCGGAGGCAAATCCGGCATCGGCCGAACCGGCACCCGACGGAGCGCTCGTCTCGATGGCCGGCTCAAGGGGAAGCGGCTCGTCGAGGGCACTGAGCACATCGAGCCACGCAGCGTTTCCCTGCAGCTTCTTCGCGGGCCGCTCTGGCTGCCGCGGTGGCGACGGCGGGCCGCTCTCCTGGGCCGGAGGAAGCGGCTGTCCGCCGGACCTCGCTTCGGCCGAGGCGTCGGGGCGAGGACCGCCCGCGTCGAACCGCTGCGGCTCGCCCCGCCGGGGCGGACTGTTCGAATGAAACTTGTTCCGCCGATCGCGCCGCCGACGACGACCGCGATGACGATGCTCGCGCGGAAGTTCGGGCGGAATCGGCTCGACATGGACCTCGGCGGACCACGGCACATCGCCGTCCCAGCGATACGCCGGACCGAGGCGCATGCGGTCGAGGCGAGCGTGCAGGCGTCCCGCAGAGGCCGCGGCCTTCACGACGGGCACGATGGGATCGTCCTCGGGACGCAGCCAGGTGCGCGAGCGGGCGAGCTCGTCGCCGCGGCGTATCTCGTCGATGATCTGGCGGTCGATCGCATCGAGCTTGAGGGCGTCGGCAAAGACCGCGGCGATGTCGACGCGCGAGAGCCTGATGTGCCCCTTGTGTCCGTAGTGACGCTTGAAGACCTCGATCATCGCCGAGGGCTGTCGGCTGTGCTGCATCGCGAAGGCGTAGACCAGCGGCGGCGGAGCCCCCTGATTCGGCCTCGCGAGCGTCGAGCGCCATTCCTCGCCCTCGACGAAATCGCGCTGCTGCGCCGGACCGCGCTGCGGACGGCCGGGCCGGTTGCCGTCGCGGGCGAACTTCCCGTCGGGCACGGGGCCGCGCGGAAGCGGCTTCGCGTGCAGAGCGCCGAAGGCGGCGATCCGAAGCTGCGGATGCGGCGTCCAGTAGCCGCGGGCCGAGGCCTCGATCAGCAGGGCGACGATGTGCTTGCAGGGTTGTGAGCGATCGATGAAGAAGGGGCAGGTGCAGGAGGTCTCGACCCCGCCGCTCGAGTGGATGCGGAGCTTCACCTTGTACCGCTCGTTGCCGCGCACCCAACCGTCCAACGACAGCGTGTCGCCCGCGGCGCGCGGCGTCCCCTCGATGGCGACATCGTCGGCCCGCTCGCGATCGAGCGCGTAGCCGAGCCCGCGATGGACGACCTGCTCGGGCAAGGCGCTCAAGAGCGCTTGGACGAGAGGCATCGAAACGGCAGCGATGGGTTGCACCGACATCAGCGATTCTTCCTCGAGGCGACCTTGCCTCAGACCCTCATGCGTCCGGGTGCGGACGGCCTGTCTTCATGACTCGGTTCCCCGCGGGCGAGTGCCCGGGCGGTTCTGCGTCTTCCACGCGGACGCCAGAACCATGTTGTCCATCCCTCCCGTCAGTCCCACGCGATCGCATTCACGAGCAACGCGGGGCGGTGCGAGGCGTACGATGGGATCGTGAGCGAACGGGATTCCAACGGCACCCCCCCGAACGACGCGCCGCCGGAGTCGCCCATGCGGGTGACGCCTGCTGGCCTGTCGCCGCTCCCCGGTCCCGGACGACACGCGGGCCCGCACCGACTGCGCCGATGGATCGCGCCATCGCTCGCATCGCTCGCGCTGCATGCCGCCCTGGGCGTTGTGATCGGAACGGTCGCGATTGGAACATACATGCGCTCGACGCCCGAAACGGCGCCGATCGAGATCGTCGTGGACTTCAACCACGCCGGATTGGCCGAGGCCGCAACTCCCGACGCACGAGGCGAACGGGACGGCACGCAATCCGACTCCCCACGGTTGGGGTCCACAGACGCAGTCGCTCGCGTCGCGACGCCGACTGGTGCATCCGGGCGCGACGCTCTGTCCGTCGCCACACCGGCTGACCGGTCGGACCAATCGGTCGACGCAGCCCTCCGCTCTAAGATCGCAGAGAGACTCGCCGCAGTCAACTCCCAAGTCGGCACCCGCCAGACGATTCCGACGGAGTCTGCGGGTTCCGGATCGGCGGGAGCCTCGCCTGCGGCGCCGGGCGCGTCGCTCGGCGAGCGCACCGAGGAGGGACTCGGGACGCCGCTGGCCGATCCGAACGGGCTCGGCGGCGGAACCCGCGCTGGCGTGGCGCCGCCCGCGACATTCGCGGGCCTTCGGGCTTCGAACGCCCAGTCGATCGTCTATGTGGTCGACGCGAGCGGGTCGCTCATCGGCACCCTTCCCGTGGTTCGCAGGGAGCTGGAGGCCTCCTTGCGGACGCTGACCCCGGACCAGCGATTCGCCGTCCTCTTTTTCCAGCGGAACGCCGCTCTGGAACCCCCGGGTCCGAGCCAACGCAGCCGGCTGCAGGCAGCGTCGCCAGCGGCCATCGAGCTGGTCCTCCGATGGGCCGGGGAGATCCGGCCGACCGGGCGAAGCAATCCCCTGCCCGCCCTGGAACGAGCGCTGGCGCTCGAGCCCGATGTGATCTTCCTCCTCTCCGCCGACATCACCGGAAGCGGCGACTTCGAGATGGGGCGCGACGAGCTCCTCAAGGCGCTCGATCGACTGAATCCGCTCGATGCGGCCACGGGGCGCAGACCGACGCGCATCCACTGCGTGCAGTTCCTCGACGCCGACCCCTTCGATACGCTTCGTCGCATCGCCGAGATCCACGGCGGTCGCGACGCGTATCGATTTCTCTCGCGCGAGTCACTCGGACTCGGCGCACGGGAGATCGAGCCGCTCGCGCGCTGACCGTCCCACCGCACCGTGTCACGACCGTCGCATCGAACACGCCTCGCGCCGACCACGACCGCCGCTGCCCCGGCGGTCGCCCTGCTCGCCGCGCTCGCCGCGCGCGCCGCGTGCGCGGCGCCCGGCCATGCTCCGACACCATCGGTGGAAACCGCGATGGTGCAGGCGCCGCCGTCGGAAGCGTCCGCATCGACGCTCGCGGCGTTGAGCGAGCTCGAGGAAACGCTCGGCATCACCCCGATCATCCGCTCCGATGCGTCCGACGCGAGCCGCGACGCCGCGCTACTCGCCCTCTTCGGACGACGCCCGGATGGACTGCCGACGGCGCTTCCGAGCCCCGAGCTCGTCGCTCGCGCCGCGGCACCGATCGCCGGAACGAGCGACGAGGCCCGGGCGCTCGCTCGTGCGCAGCGGCAGCGCGGAAGTCTGGCGTGGGCGCTCGCCACCGCGCGCGGGGCGAGCGTGCCCGACGCGGCGACCTTCGGCGCGTCCAGCTTCGCGCGCTTCGCCGAGGATCCTGACCAGCTTCCCGCCGCATGGCGAACGCTCGCACTCCTCATCGAGAGTCTGCTCGCCGATCGCGAAGGACGCGATCCGATGCCGTCGCTCGACCGGCTCCTTGAGCGAAAGGATCTCCGACCGGCGGAGCGGACCCTCGCCCGCGCCCGCCGGGCCGCGCTCGACACGGTCCACGGCGCAGCGGCCGATCGAACGCTCGATTCGCTTCAGGCGACGGCCGCCCGCAGCTCGACGATCGAACTCCTGCTCGTCACGGAGGTTCGCGCCCTGCGGCTCCAGCGTGCGGGTCGCGGCGATCGGCTTGCCGAGGATGCGGCCTTCGACGGCGCACTCCGCGCCGCCGCAACGCCGGCCCAGGCGGTGGAGATGCGGTCGTATCTCCTCATGCGACTCCGTCTTGATCCGTCGGCCATGCAGGCGATCGACGAGCGCGGGTCGGACCTTCGACTTCTCGCCAACGCCGATCACGCTCGCGACCGAGACGCCGCGAAGCTCATCGATCGACTCCAGCGCTCGATCGCGGCGATCGACGCCGGCGAAGGCCTCGCTCCGCTCGCGCCGGCGCTCCTCTTCGAACTCGGCCGCACGCTCAGCGTCGCCGGCCGCTTCGACGAGGCCTTCGCTCCCTTCGCGAGGCTCGTCACGGACCATCCGAGGGATCCGCTCTGCGGGCCCGCAGCGGACCTTGCGATCGTGATCGGCATCGATCGGCATCGGCGCGCTCCGGACGCCCAGTCACGCACGACGCTGGCCGATCTCCTGGGTCGGGCGATCGACGCGTGTCCGGATCATCCCGAGCGCCAGGCGTGGCTCGCCGCGGCGTGCGAACTCGACTGCGAAGCGCGGGATCCGGCGGCGGCCCTCGGCTTCGCGAGCCTCATGGATCCCGCGCATCCTCGCTTCGCCGCGATGCGCGTGCTCGTGACGCGCACGGCGCTCGACGAATCCGTCGAGCTGAATGATGTCGAGCGCGCCGCGATCGCCCTTCGTGCGCTCGACCCGCTCGTCGGCACGGACGGCGCGTCTCCGACGGCGCTTCTCCGCAACGCCGATGCGGCGACGCATGCGTGGGTCGATGCGCTCCTCGCGCGGCGCGCCCTCCTCGACGCGGACGGCAACGGCGGCAACGGCGGGCGCGTGACCGACGCGAAGGAGCGGGCGATCGCATGCATCATGCGCGACGATGCGCCCGCCGACGACCTGATCGACGCCCGCGCCCATGCCCTCGTCACGCTCGTGGAAGCGCTCCGCCGCAGCGGCGCCGGACCGGATCTTGCGCGCCCCGTCGCGGCGGCCATCGAGCGCGATGCCGCACGCTGGCGACGCGCGCTGCGCGTCGAGCTCGACGGCGCGATCGATCGCCTTGCGTCGCCCACGATCGACACCGACGCGCCGCGGCCCGCGGATCGCGACGCGGCGCTCCTCGCGGCGGTCGCGCCGAGCCTCGTCACGGACCTGCGCGCCGACGGCCCGCGCCGACTCGCGCTCGCCCAGGCGCTGATCGCGGCGGGTCGTCCCGAGCTCGTCGAGCGCGTCTTTCCGCCGCTCGAGGCCGATTCCGACACGATCGACGCGCTTCTCCTTCGCGGCGACGCGATGCGGCGGCGCAACACGCCAGGCTCGCGCGGCGATGCGATGCGCGTCTTCGGCACGGTCGCGGCCCGCGCGCCGGAGCGATCCGAAGCCTGGTGGCGAGCCGAACTCGGTCAGCTTCGGACGACCGCCGCGAGCGGGACCGACGAGGCGATCGTCGCGGTGCGGGCCCGCATCCACTGGCTGCGCGGCATCGATCGCACGCTCGGCGGCGAGCGCACCGGTCCGGCGATCGAGTCGCTGCTCCGCTCGCTTCCGGAGAGGGGTTCGTCGCCGGACGGGGGCACGGGCGGAGCGGCGCGATGACGCCCTGGCCGCGGACCATCCTCCATGTGGACATGGACGCGTTCTATGCGTCGGTCGAGCAGCTTGATCATCCCGCGATGCGCGGCAAGCCGGTGCTCGTCGGCGGCAACGGGCGCCGCGGCGTCGTCGGTGCGGCAAGCTACGAGGCCCGACGGTTCGGCTGCCGCTCCGCGATGCCGATGGCCCAGGCGCGGGCGCTCTGCCCGCAGGCGATCATCGCTGCGCCACGCTTCAGCCGCTATCGCGAGATCTCCGACCGGCTCATGGATCTCCTCGAAAGCGTCTCGCCGCTCGTCGAGCCGCTCTCGCTCGACGAGGCCTTCGTCGATGTCACCGGCTGCGAACGCCTGCTCGGCGACGGCGTCGCGATCGCCACGCGGATTCGCGAGCGCGTCCGCAGCGAGCTCTCGCTGACCTGCTCCGTCGGCGTCGCCCCGAACAAGTTCGTCGCCAAGATCGGCAGCGACCTGCGCAAGCCCGATGGCCTGAGCGTGCTGCCGCCCGATGGCCTCGCCGAGCAGCTCGCGCCGCTCGCGATCGAGCGCATGTGGGGCGTCGGCCCGGTCGCGGCGGAAGCGCTTCGACGCGTCGGGATCCGCACCTTCGGCGACATGCAGCGCCACGAGGAATCCGAGATTCGCGCGCTCCTCGGCGACGGGGCAGGCGACTGGTGGAAGCGGTCCTTCGGCATCGACGATCGACCGGTGATCGTCGAACGCACGGCCAAGAGCGTCGGCCACGAGCAGACCTTCGGCGAGGATCTCCGCGACCGCGCGGAGGTCGAGTCGGCGCTGCTTGAGGAGTGCGACGACATCGCCGCGCGCCTGCGCCGCAAGGGCCTCAAGGCGAAGCGCGTGACGGTGAAGATTCGCTTCGGCGACTTCCGGACGATCACGCGCTCGCGGACGCTCGACGCCGAAACCGACCGCAGCGACCTGCTGCGGCAGGCGGCGCGGGAGCTCTTTCGGGCGTGGGCGGACGGCGAGTTCCGCCCGGTCCGCCTGATCGGCTGCAGCGCGAGCGAACTCTCCTCGGGCGGCGAGCAGCTCGCCCTCTTCGGCGAGGGCGAGGCGACGAAGCACAGCGCGATCGACCGCGTCGCCGACGCGATTCAGGCCCGTTTCGGCAAGCACGCGATCGCCCGCGCCGACCTGCCGCGCGACAGAGCCCCGCGCTGGACCGACCGCGAAGCACCCCGCGGCCACGCGTGACGCGCGGTTCGCGGTTCGGCCAGAGAACCACAGAGGCACAGAGGGCACAGAGGCAGCACAGAGAAGCCAACAAAAGAGGGATTCTGCCGGGCAAACTCGCAGGGGCAGACTGGAATTGACTTGGGTCAGAACATCTCAATGTGCCCAGCGCTTGCGCTCCTCAAGTCCCTCTGACACCGGCATCTCTCCATCAAGGCGCGCGCAACCCGCCCTCTTCTTCGGCTTCTCTGTGCATCCTCTGTGCCCTCTGTGCCTCTGTGGTTCTCTGGAGGCTGGTCGCAGAAGGCCGCGAGCCTCAGCGGCGGGCGGCGCTTCGTCGGGTGGTGCGCTTCGCGTCGGCGACTCGGATGGGCCGCAGCGCGAGGAGGACATCGCCGCAGCCGGCGGTGAAGGCCGCTTTCGGCAGGCTCTCGTCGGTCGCGTCGCGGCAGTCGGCGACCTTCCACGGACCGCCGACGGCGAGGGCGAGCTTCAGCGTCGCGAAGGGGAAGGTCAGGAGGTCGTATTGCTCGATGAAGAGCGGGGCGAGGCCTTCGATGCCGACCGTCATCACATGATGGCGAATGCGCTCGCAGCGCAGCCGGTCGGGGCCGGTCGCCTTCTGCAGTCCGAGCGTCTCGGAGCGAATCGCGGCGAACCCGCCGCCATCGATCGGGAGCGGACCGCGCTCGTAGACGGTCTCCGCTCGAATCCGTTCGCGCGGCTCGCGCACCGCGAGACCGAGGAGGTAGACGCCGTCCGCGGCGAGGAGGGCGTGCATCGCCCGCAGGTGGACCACGAGATCGCCGATGCCACCGAGGTGACCGACGGAATTGTCGAGATTGATCGCCAGGTCGAAGCCCTGACCGATCGTCGTCGGCGGCGCACGCATGTCGCCCTGAACGACCGCGCCGTGGCGCCCGCGGAGACGGCGCGCGCCGGCGTCGGCCACGGCCGCGTCGAGCTCGACGCCCGCCACCCGCGCGCCGCGCGCGGCGAAGTGCTCGAGCCACAGGCCCGGGCCGCAGGCCGGATCCAGCACCCGACGCGGCTTCCCGCCGACATGGGTGCGGACCATGGTGTCGATCGAGGCTCGCATCTCCTCGCTCGGAGCGAAGAAGGCCGAATAGAGCGCGTGGTTGCGGTAGAAGCTCACGCCGCGAAGCGTACGGACCGCGGCGCGTTCCGCAACCGCATTTGCCTCACGCCCGCGATGCCCCCCGACCGATGGACCGATCATGGATCTCGCATCGCTTGCGGGGTGGATTCCCGCGATCATCTTTCCGACGGCGACCGCGCTGCAGCTTGTCGCGATGCTGCGGGCCGGCTCGGCAAAGGGCGTTTCGGTGACCGCGTGGCTGCTGTTCGCGCTCGCGAACCTCTGCCTCTATCTCTACATGGGTCGCTACGCCGAGCCACAGGCGATTCTGAGCGGTCTCCTGACGGGAGCGCTCAACCTAGCGATCGTGGTGTGCGCGGTGGCCCTGCGGCGCCGCGCCGCCGTCGCCGACTGAAGCCTTCTCCGCTCACGGCCGTGCAGGCGACTTCGTCCACCGGAAGAGCCGGCTCGCGTCACTCCCCGTCTCGCCCCCGATCGTCCCCAGGCCGCGGAGCGCGTCGCGCATCTCGCTCCAGCGCTCGACGGTCATCGCTCCAAGCCCGAGCGCCTCGGTGTCCGTTCCGATGACCAGCGCGGCCTGCCGCTTCGCTCCGAGGTCCATCGCCTGCTGCGACATGGCGGTGTTGAGCGTGGCCATGTGGGCGTTCGTCGGTCCGGGGGCGTCGAGATAGCTGCGCCAGCCTCGCTGCATGGCCCGCACCAGGCGGTCGCATGTCTCGCCGTTCTCTGCGACGAAGCTCTCCGATGCGGCCACCACGGCGTTGTACGCGCGGAAGCCGCTCTCGCTCGCGAGAAACACCCGCGTCGGGACGCCCTGAAGCTCAAGCGCCACGGGCTCCGCGAAAACAAAGCACTGCTGGGCCCTATTCTTGTCCGAGGCGAACTCCGCGAGACTTCCGGTGTGCGGCACGATGCGCACGCCGCCCTTGCCGAGACGCCGCTCGAGCGTGCGCACCCACGAGAGATTCGACTCGCAGGCCAGCGTCGCGTCGGAGCGCCAGAGCTCCTCGAGCGTGCGGTGCGGACTCTCCGCATGCACCATCACGGCCATCGGATCGTCCTGAAAGATCGCGAAAAGACCGACGAGATCGCCTCCCTGCTCGCGCAGGGTCAGGATCTGCTCGCCGCCGACGACCGCGAACTCGACCTTTCCCGCAGCGGCGAGCTGCGGCGCCGCGACGCCCGGGCCGCCCTTCACGATCTCGACATCGAGCCCCTCATCACGAAAATATCCATTGAGCGCCGCGGCGTAGATGCCTCCGAACTCTGGCTCCGGAACCCAGTTGAGCTGCAGCCGCACGCGGGTGAGCGGCGGCGCGGCGTTGCCCGCGCCGCTGTCGGGCTTCCGCTCGGACCCGCCGCCGCACGCCGCAAGGAGGAGGCAGGCGAGGGAGAGCGCGATCGGCGACAGGACGGCGAGGAGCCTGCGGGACATCATCCCGGAATCGTACTCGCTCGCCTGCCGAGCTCGCGGTCGCCTGATCCGAGCAGGCGTTCCGCCCGAGCGGCGAGCAGGCTCACGATCGCGAAGAGCGCGAAGCCGATCAGCGATGCGAGCAGCACGGCGGCGAAGACGCGATCGGTGCGGAACTCGCGTTGGCTGGCGGTGATCACCATGCCGAGCGGCGCCGCGTCGCTCGAGAAGCCGGCGACGAATTCCCCGACGACGGCGCCGATCGTCGCGAGTCCTGCGGCCACTCGGAGGCCGGTCAGCACCGAGGGAATCGCCGAGGGCACGCGCAGTCGCGTCCAGCGCTGCCAGGCGCTCGCCCGATACAGATCGAAGAGCTCCTCGAGCAGCGGATCCGCGCTCCGCAGACCGGCGAGCGTGTTGGCGATCACCGGAAAGACGGCCACGATCGCGCTCGCCGCGATGACCGCCGGCGCCCCGTTGTCGAGCCAGATGACGAGGACCGGCGCGATCGCCACGAGGGGCACCATCTGAAAGAGAAGCGTGAGCGGATAGATCGCCCGCTCGACGCGCCGCGAGACGCTCAGGAGGCTGCCCGTCACGATCCCGACCGTCGCCGCGAGAAGAAAGCCAAGGAGCGTGGCCTGCGCCGTGAGTAGCGCGCCGTGCAGAAGCTGGCCGCGGTCCTGCCACAGCGCCGTCGCGATCCGCGCGGGCGAGGGAAGGATGAAGGGCGAGACGCCGAAGGCCGCGACCAGCGCTTGCCAGAGAGCGAGAAGAAGAAGCACCGCGGCGCACGGCGGACCGACGCGGCGCAGCCCGGCGATGATCGCGTTGCCGCTCATGGAGCCACCTCGGGCGCTCCGCGAGCGCTGCCCGCACGAAGCGCCTGCGAGAGGCGCCGCACATGCGCGTTGAAGGCCTCGCTCGTCCGGACCTCAGGATCCTCCGCGTCCACGAACACCCGCTCGAGATGCGTCACGCGAGCGGGTCGCGGCGAACAGACCGCGCATCGCGCAGCGAGAAACACCGCCTCCGGGATCGAGTGGGTCACGAGGATCGCGGTGAATCCGTCCTCGCGCCAGAGCCGGCGGAGTTCGCCGCAGAGCTCCTCGCGGGTCACCTCGTCGATCGCGGCAAATGGCTCATCGAGGAGGAGCAGGCTCGGGCGCGTGACGAGCGCCCGCGCGAGCGCGGCCCGCATGCGCATGCCACCCGAAAGCTGGTGCGGACGGCGACGGCTCGCGTCGCCGAGGCCGACGCGCTCGACCGCCTCGGCCGCCCGTTGCCGTCGCTCGCCGGCATCGACGCCGGCGAGTTCGAGCGGCAGCTCGACATTCGCAAGCACGCTCCGCCATGGGAGGAGACGCGGCTCCTGAAAGCAGACCGCCCGACGCGCGAGGGCCTCGCTCTCGGCGATCGGCGCCTCGCGCGATCGATAGCGCACCGCCCCGACGCTCGGACGGTCGAGTCCACCAAGGATGCGGAGCAGCGTCGTCTTCCCGCAGCCGCTCGGGCCGATGATCGCGAGGAAGTCGCCCGGCTCGATCGTCAGCGTCACGCCATCGACGGCGTCGACGGCGCCGAAGCGGCGTGAGACGCCCTCGGCATCGATCCCGATGCCGGCACCACCGCGCGCCGCGGGACCTCGCTCAACGACCAACGCCATGCGCGGGAGGATAGCCCGCGCATGGCGTTTGTGGTTGATCGTCACGCCCGAAGGCGGGGCTCAGAAGGCGACCTGGAGCCGCACCGTGAACACGATCGGGTCCTTCACCGTGTCGTTCCCGCCCGGATCGAGCAGGAACTGGATGTCCGGGGTGATGGTCACCGACGGGGTGATCTTCGCCGCGTAGAACAGCTCGATCGCCGTCTCGTCCGAGGGCGCGGTGGCGTAGTGCACGCGACCGACATACGCGCCGAGCTTGTCCTCGTCGCGGCCCGGAAGCGTGCCGTGCAGGGCAGCGCCGCCGCCGTAGTGCAGGTGGGTCTCGATCACGCTCGGATCGGCGTAGCTCCACTGGCCGAAGAGCCAGAGGCCGCGGGTGTCGTCCTCGCCGCCGTCGGCCGGCGCGAAAAGGCGACCCTCGGCAAGAGCGTACAACCCGTAAGCGGTATCGGTGCCGCCGCCGCCGTCGAGGCGATCGAAGTCGCGCGAGTCGTACCAACCGCCGAAGGAGAATCGGGCGTCGTTGATCGGGCCGAGCGCATCGAAGGTCAGGCCCATCTCGCCGACGGCCCAGACATCATCGAACTGGTCGTCGGGGATGAACTGGTCCCAGAGGAAGTTGGCGTCGAACACGCCACCGCCCACATAAAAATTGTCGCACGGATAGAGATATGCGACGCCGCCGAGCGAGGAGTAGGGATAGGTCGGCACCGTCAGGAAGGTCATCGGATAGAGCGTGCCGAGATTGAGATATCCAGCGCTCGCGCTGAGATAGCCGAACTCGGTGGTCGGATCGATCTTGCCGAACTTCGCCCGCAGCGCGCCGTCGAAGAGCTCCTGCTGGTACCAGACATTCGCGATCTGGAAGGTGTCGCCGGCGATCTCGATCGTCGAGGTCCACTGCGTGCCGGGCACGAAGGTGCCGCCCTCGGTCGAGTCGCTCGAGGCGACATCGACGAAGAAGGTGCCGCCCTTCCAGCCGAAGAGCTTCTCCGTGTCGAAGGTCGTGTTCAGGTTGAAGATGTTGCGGCTCACCCACTTCCGCGACAGGCCGCCGCTGATGGCGTCGGCCCACTCGATGGTGAAGGAGCCGGCGACGGTGACGCCATGCTCCTCCAGGAAGGTGCGAGCGCCACCCCAGTCGCCGGTGATGCGCGACCACTCCCAGATCGGCTTGCCGCCGAACCACTCGCGCTGATCGGCGGGGATCGCGGCTGCCTCGGCGGAGGGCTCGGAACGCTCGCGCGGACCTGGCTTCTGACCGGGGAAATCCGGGGGAATCGCCCCCGCGGAGGCCGGGGCGATGACTTCGACCGCATCGTCGACGCCGCCGGCGCCGGCGACGGTCTCATCGTTCGGGACCGGACCGTCCTGAGCCAGGGCGGCGGATGAGCCGGCGAGCGCACAGGCGAGAGCCAACGAGCCAAACAACTCCAGTCGCGTCATGACGGGTCCCCCGGCCGAGCCGGAAATCGTTGGACTCCCTCGGAAAGCCCGAGAGGGAGCGGTGTGCGGTTCCGATCGGAATCTCCGGTCCACGCCTTCAACGCGACTGCGAAAGGGACACAAACTGACGGCCGCGTCCGGGCACCAGAGAAGGGCCCATAACGCTTCGCCGTATACTCCGCCGATGGACTGGTTCCACGAGTTTCTCCGCCTGTTCAGCGATCTCGATGTCGTCCTCGCCGACTTCGTGCGCGACTACGGCGTCTGGACCTACGCGATTCTCTTCGCGATCGTGTTCGCCGAGACGGGTCTCGTCGTCACGCCCTTTTTGCCCGGTGACTCGCTCCTCTTCGCGGCGGGCGCGCTCTCTGCCCACGGCGGGCTCGATGTCTGGCTGCTCGGCCTCCTCCTCTTCGTCGCAGCGGTGCTCGGCGACACCGTGAACTATCACATCGGGAAGTACATCGGGCCCCCCGCCTTCAGCGGACGCTTCCGCTTCCTCAAGCAGGACCATCTCGTCCGCACCCAGCGGTTCTTCGAGAAGTACGGCCCGAAGGCGATCGTCCTCGCCCGCTTCGTGCCGATCGTGCGCACCTTCGCCCCGTTCGTGGCCGGCGTCGGGACGATGCACTACGGCCGCTTTCTCTTCTACAACGTCCTCGGTGCGTTCCTCTGGATCACGCTCTTCGTCGGCGCCGGCTTCGTTTTCGGCAACCTGCCGTTCGTGAAGCAGAACTTCAGCAAGGTGATCCTCGTGATCATCGTGGTCAGCGTGCTGCCGATCGTGTTCGAATGGTGGAAAGCGCGGCGCGAGGCCCGCGAGCTCGCCCGGGAGTCGCAGCGCACGCCGTGAAGCTCTTCGCCCTCAAGATGCTGTTCGGCGATGTCGCGAAGTTCTACGGCATCCTCCTCGGACTGACCTTCGCCTCGCTCCTGATCTCGCAGCAGAGCTCGATCTTCGTCGGTCTCATGAGCCGCACCGTCGGCTTCGTGCGCGACACGGGCCAGGCCGACCTCTGGGTCGTCGATCCAGACAAGACCTTCGTCGACGACCAGAAGCCGCTCCGCGACACCGAGGTCGACCGCGTGCGCAGCGTGACCGGCGTCGCATGGGCCGTGCCGCTCTACAAGGGCCTTCTCACGGCGAAGCTGCCGAGCGGCGAGCGCGAGACCTGCGATGTCATCGGCATCGACGACGCAACGCTCATCGGCGGCCCGCCGCGGCTCATCGAGGGACATGTCGAGGACCTGCGCCGACCGGACGCGATCGTCATCGACGCCGCGAACCGCGGCCGCAAGCTCGCCCTGCCCGCCGAACTTCCGATCGGCGAGGTCATGCTCTCGTTCGATCCGAACGACAGCACCGCCGCACGACGGCCGATGGCCGTCGGCGACATCCTCGAGCTGAACGAGCGGCGGGCGATCGTCGTCGGCGTGGCCGAGACGACGCCGACCTTTCAGAGCCAGCCGGTCATCTACACGACCTACACGCGAGCCAGGCAATTCGCCCCGCCGAACCGCCGCACGGCGTCGATCGTGCTCGTAAAGGCCCTGGACGGCGTCGCTCCGACCGAGCTCGCGGCGCGGATCGAACGGGAGACGGGCCTGCTCGCCTTCACGCCGGAGGAGTTCTCCTGGCGCACGATCGGCTACTGGGTTGGACAGACCGGCATTCCGATCAACTTCGGCATCGCCATCGGACTCGGCTTTCTCGTCGGCGTCGCGATCGCCGGACAGATGTTCTACAACTTCACGCTCGACAATCTGAAGTACTTCGGCGCGATGAAGGCGATGGGCGCCTCGACGCGCCGGCTGCTCGGGATGGTCGCCCTGCAGGCGTTCGTCGCCGCGGTGCTCGGACTCGGCATCGGCCTCGGCATCACCAGCGCGTTCGGTCTCTCGGTGCCGGGCAATCGGCTGGCGTTCCGCATGCTCTGGCACATTCCGGTGATGACCGCCGGCGCCGTCACGATCATCTGCGTCGGCAGCGCCCTGCTGTCGATGATCCGCGTGGTGCGGCTCGATCCTGCGGAGGTCTTCAAGACATGAGCGCCGCCGGCGACGGAAGCGGCGTCGCGATTCGCCTGCGCGGCGTGACGAAGACCTTCGGGACCGGCGAGAACGCCGTGCCCGCGCTCCGCGGCGCAGACCTCGACGCCCTCTACGGTCAGGCGACCTTCCTGGTCGGCCCCTCGGGCTGCGGGAAGACCACGCTCATCTCGATCGTCGCCGGACTTCTCCATCGCGACGGCGGCGCGATGTCGGTCCTCGGCACCGATCTCGGCTCGCTGCGCCGCGGCGCGCTCACCCGCTGGCGGGCCGAGCATGTCGGCTTCATCTTCCAGGCCTTCAACCTCATCCCGCAGCTCACCGTCGCCGAGAATGTCTCCGTGCCGCTCGTGATCCGCGGCGTGCCGCGCCGCGAGGCGCTGGCCCGATCCGCAGCGATGCTCGAGGCCGTCGGACTGGGCGGGCGCGAACGATCGCGTCCCAACAAGCTCTCGGGCGGCCAGCAGCAGCGCGTCGCGATCGCCCGCAGTCTCGTGCACGACCCGCGGATCCTCGTGTGCGACGAGCCGACCAGCGCCCTCGACGCGTCCGTCGGACGCCGCGTGATGGAGCTGATCGCCGCGGTCTCGCGCAAGCCCGATCGCGCGGTCCTCGTGGTGACGCACGACGATCGCATCTTCCCCTTCGCGGACCGCATCGTGCACATGGACGACGGTCGCGTGACGCGCACCGAACTGCGCACCGAACTGCGCACCGAACTGCGCACCGAAATGGGGACAGCCACGACGCCAGCCTCTCCCCCCTCCGGCGCCGCCGGGAGTTCAGCCCCATGATGCCGCTTCGATTCATCGTGCTTCCGGCCCTCGCCATCACCGGCTTCGCCCTGACGGCCTACACCGTGCACAAGCAGAACCAGCCGGTGCCGCCTCCGCCGATCCCGATCGCGCCGAACTCCTCACCGTTCGTCGGACGCATCGCGGGCATCGGCGTCGCGGAGCCGGCGAGCGAGATCATCAAGGTCGGCGCGCCGGCGAGCGCACTGATCGAGTCGGTGAGCGCGGTCGAGGGCGCGACCGTCTCCGCCGGCGACACGCTCTTCGTCCTCGACCGCCGCGACGCGCAGGCGAAGCTCGCGGTCGCCGAAGCGGACCTGCGCGCGGCGATGACGAACCTCGCGACGCTCGAGGCCCGCCCGCGGGCCGAGGATCTCGCCCGTGCCCGCGCTCGCGTCGCGGCGCGACAGGCCGCGCTCGACGACGCGAAGGGCCGACTCGATCGACTCGATCGCGTCGGTGCCGACGCGGTCGTGACGGCGAACGAGCGCCCCACGCTCGAGTTCCAGGTGGCGACCTGGATCGCCCAGGTCGCCGAGGCGAAGGCCGATCTCGCCCAGGTCGAGATCGGCGCCTATCCCGAGGAGCTCGACCAGGCCAGCGCCCAGGTCGCGGTCGCGCAGGCCCGTCGTGACGAGGCCGCGACCGCCCTCGAGCGACTCACGGTGCGGAGTCCGATCGACGGCATGGTGCTCTCGGTGGCGATCCGCGCCGGCGAGTTCGCCTCGGCGGGGCCGCAGGCGCCGACGCTCATCGCCGTCGGGGTCGTCTCGCCGATGCACCTCCGCGTCGAGATCGACGAGCTGGACGCATGGCGCTTCGACCGGAAGGCGCCGGCGGTCGCGATGCTGCGCGGCGCGGAAAAGCGGACCTTTCCGCTGCGCTTCGTGCGGATCGTCCCGCAGGTCCAGCCGAAGCGCACGCTCTCGGGCGACATGGGCGAGCGCACCGACACGCGGGTCATGCAGGTGATCTACGCGGTGGAGCCGTCGTCGTCCGCGGAGGCCGGCGCGCCGCTTCTCACCGGTCAGGTGCTCGACGTCTTCATCGAGCGCTCCGAGCCGGCGTCATGAACCCCGATCGCCGTCCGGCGCCGTCATGGTCTCGGTCGCCGTCGGCGTCGAGCGCGGTTCGCCGAAGGCGAAGGTGACGACGACGGCGGCGAGAATCAGCACCATCGCGAGCGCCTCGTTCCAGCGCGGCGCCTCGCGGAAGGTGATCCATGCGAAGACGATGAAGACCGCGAGGGTGATGACCTCCTGCAGGATCTTGAGCTGCGCGAGCGTGAAGGTGCCGTGACCGATGCGGTTCGCGGGCACCTGGAGGCAGTATTCGAAGAATGCGATGCCCCAGCTTGCGAGAATCGCGATCCAGAGCGGCGCTGTCTTGAACTTGAGGTGCCCGTACCACGCGTAGGTCATGAAGACATTCGACGCGAGCAGCAGGAGCACCGTCGGGATGACGGTCGAGAGTGGTGCTGGCATCACGCCAGTATCGCAGGAGCGAGCTTCGCGGTCAGAACGGCCGGAGGATCGCCTCGTGCACGCGACTCGGCTTCGTCACGCCGGTGAGCCGCTGATCGAGCCCGTTGTGCGGATAGGTCAGCCGCTCGTGATCGAGCCCGAGACAGGCGAGCAGCGTGGCCTGCAGGTCGTTCACCGGCATCGGATCGCGCGTGACGCGATAGCCGAGCTCGTCGGTCTCGCCGTAGGTCAGGCCGCCCCGCGTGCCGCCGCCGGCGAGCAGCATCGTGAAGGCGTGCGGATGATGGTCGCGCCCGAGGAAATCGCGCTTGCCATCGCGGAACTCGGCGACGGGCGTGCGCCCGAACTCCCCACCCCAGACGACGAGCGTCTCGTCGAGGAGGCCGCGACGCTTCAGGTCACGGATGAGCGCGGCGACCGGACGGTCCATCTCGAGGCACTTCTTCGGGAGCTGCGTGACGAGATCATCGCTCGCGCTCGTGCCATGGCCGTCCCAACCCCAGTCGAAGATCTGCACGAAGCGCACGCCGCGCTCGACGAGCCGGCGGGCGAGCAGGCAACTGCTCGCGATCGAGCCCTGCCCCGGCACGGCGCCGTACTCCTCGAGCGTCTCCGGCCGTTCGCGGCTGATGTCCATCGCATCTGGCACCGACATCTGCATGCGGTAGGCGAGTTCGTACTGGGCGATGCGGGTGAGAATCTCGGGGTCGCCCGTGCGCTCCGCCTCGATCCGATTGAGATCGTTGATCGCGTCGATCGTGCGACGCCGCGCGTCGCGGGTGATACCCGGCGGGTCGCCGACGAAGAGAACGGGATCGCCCGACGCGCGGCACTGGACCCCCTGATGGACGCTCGGCAGAAATCCGCTTCCCCACACGCTCTTGCCCGCGTCGGGCGTCTTGTCGCCGCTGACGAGCACGACGAACGCCGGCAGGTCGCGGGCCTCGCTGCCGAGTCCGTAGGTGAGCCAGGATCCCATCGACGGATGGCCGAATCGCGCTTCGCCCGTCCACAGGAGAAGCTGCGCCGGGGCGTGATTGAACTGGTCCGTGCGCACGGAGCGGATCATGCAGAGGTCGTCGGCGACGGAGCCGAGATGCGGGATGAGTTCGCTCATCTCCATGCCGCTGTCGCCGTGGCGACGGAAGCCGTAGAGGCCGCCGAGAAGCGTCGGATGTCCCTTGATGAACGCGAACTGCTCGCCCTTGAGGTACTCCTCGGGACAGGGCTTGCCGTGATGCTCGCGAAGCGCCGGCTTGTTCTCGAAGAGCTCGTGCTGCGACGGACTGCCCGCGAGGTGGATCGAGATGACGGCCTTCGCGCGCGGTCGATGGTGCGGCGGCCGCGGATCGAAGGGACTCGCGCTGGCCTTCGGCGGCGAGGCGAGCGCCCCCTCGCCGAGCAGCGAGGCGAGCGCGATCGAGCCGAGCCCCACGCCCACGCCTCGGCCGACGCCGCCGAGGAACGCCCGGCGGGTCACCTGTCGCATGTCGAGAAAGTCGCGTGGAGAGATCGTCATCGCTATCCCCTGCTCAGGAACTCGTCGAGATTGAGAATGACCGATGCGACCACCGTCCACGCCGCGAGCCGCGGGTCGGCGGAACCGACGAGCCGACTCGCCGCGTCCGGATCCGCGAGGAATCGGGCTTCCTCGTCGGCCACCAGCGCGACGAGGCGGTCGGTCTCCGCGGCGAGCGGATCGCGCAGAAGGGCCGTCCGCAGCAGTCGGGCGGCGATCGTCGAGGCGTCGGTCGACTCGACGGCGGCGAGCGCGTTCGACGCCAGCGAGCGGGCCGCCTCGATGAAGGCCGGATCGTTCAGCGTGACGAGCGCGGCGAGCGGCGAGTTGCTCCGGCCGCGTCGCGGCGAGCAGATCTCGCGACTCGGCGCGTCGAAGGCGATGAGTGCCGGGTACGGACTCGAGCGGCGCCAGAAGGTATAGATCGCCCGTCGATATCGATCCTCACCCGCGCTCTCCGTCCACTGGTCGCCGCTGTAGACGACGGCCCAGACGCCCGCCGGCTGCGGTGGCATGACGCTCGGACCGAACATGCGTCGGCTGAGCAGGCCGGAGACGGCGAGCGCCGAGTCGCGCACGGCCTCCGCCTCGAGCCGATAGCGCGGAGCGCGCGAGCGGAGCCGATTGTCGGGATCGATGCGACGCGCCGCATCGCTCGCGATGGCGCTTTGGCGGTAGGTCGCCGAGGTCGTGATCTCCCGCAGAAGCGCCTTGAGCGAGCGCCCCTCCGCGCGGAAGCGGACGACGAGATGGTCGAGGAGCGCGGCGTCATCCGCCCCCGACCCCTGCGTGCCGAAGTCCTCGACCGTCTCGACGATGCCGCGGCCAAAGAGCGTTTCCCAGACGCGGTTCACCGCCACGCGATCGGTGAGCGGATGCTCCGGCGCGGTCATCCACGCCGCGAGCCCGAGCCGGTTCGCGGGCGCGCCGTCGGGCATCGGCGGAAGTGCCGCGGGCGTGCCTGGCGTGACCGCATGCTTCGGACTGCGCAAGCTGCCGCGATCGAGGAAGTGGGTCATGCGCTGGCGGTCGGCCGGAAGCTCGCGCAGGATCGGAACCGTCGTCGTCTCCTCCGACCGCTCGCGATGGCCGGGCGAGCGCACCGTCAGCACCGGCGCCTCGTCGCCGCGGTCGGCATCCTCGGTCTGATTGAAGAATGCGACGAATCGATAGTATTCCTCTTGGGAGTAGGCGTCGTAGGGATGTCCGTGACACTGCGCGCACTGCAGCGTGATGCCCATCAGGGCGTTGGCGGTCACGGCGACGCGATCGAAGACCGCGGCCATCCGGAACTCCTCGTCGTCGGTGCCGCCCTCGGTGTTGGTCAGCGTGTTGCGATGGAACGCCGTCGCGATCCGGTCGTCGTCGCTCGCGTCAGGCAGCAGGTCGCCCGCCATCTGGAGGGTGAGGAAGCGGTCGTAGGGCATGTCGGCGTTGAGTGAGGTGATCACCCAATCGCGATAGGCCCAGATCGTCCGGCGATCATCCTTCTCGTAGCCCTGCGTGTCGGCATAGCGGGCCAGGTCCAGCCAGGGCCGCGCCCATCGCTCGCCGAAGTGCGGTGAGGCGAGCAGGCGATCGATCATCCGTTCGTAGGCATCGGGTGCCCGGTCGTCGAGGAACGCATCCAGCTCGGCGACGGTCGGCGGCAGGCCGATGATGTCGAGCGACGCCCGACGCAGCAGCGTGGCGCGCTCGGCCTCCGGTGCCGGCGCGAGTCCCGCGCGCTTGAGCCCGGCGAGCACCAGCCGATCGAGATCGCGGCGCGGCCAGCCTGCGATCGGCCCGGCCGTTCCGACCTCCGGAAGGTCCGGCACGGCGATCGGCCGATGCGACCAGAGTTCCGTCACCGGTGCGCCGGCGAGAATCCACCTCCGGAACGCCTCGACTTGCGCCGCCGTCAGCGGCTCGCCGTCGGGCGGCATGCGGTCGGGGCCGGCATCGGCGATCCGCCGCAGGAGTTCGCTCGAGCGCGGGTCGCCGGGCACGATCGCGCGGCGACCGCTTCGCGCCGGGGCGAGCGCTCGCGCCGCGTCGCCGAGATGGAGATCCCCAAGGTGGAGATCGCCGAGTTCGCGGACCCCACCGTGACAGCGGAGGCAGGTCCCCGCGAGCACCGGGCGAATCTGCTCGTCGAAATCGACCGCGGCCGTGCGCCGCGCATCCGACGCCGGACGCAGCAGGATGCCGGCCGCAAGCGCCGTGGAGGCGAGCGCGAGCAGGGCGACGCCCCGAGCCGAGCCTCGCCGTCGCATGCGCCGCGCCTCGACGGTCTGATGCATGATCGGACTGTACAGAGGCGACACTCCAGACGGAAGCCTGAAGGACGCAGGAAGCCGGCGCAGTTGGCGTGCGATCTCGGGTACGCTCGCGGTGATGATTCCGGTCGAACTCGCCCCCTGGATCGTCGGCTCGGTCGTCGTCTCGGTCGTCGCCGCACTCATGCTCGGCGTCGCCGCCGATATGGCGATGCTTGGAGCCGTGATCCTGCTCGCGGCGCTCGGCCTCGTCACGCCCGCTCAGGCGATCACCGGATTCTCGAACGAGGGCATGCTGACGGTCGCCGTCCTGTATGTCGTCGTCGCCGGACTGCAGTCCACGGCGGCCATCCAGCGCCTCACCGGCACGCTGTTCAGACCGGTTGCGAACGACCGGATCGCCCTCCTCAAGATGTGCATTCCGGTGGCGGCCATCAGCGCGTTCCTGAACAACACGCCGATCGTCGCCGTGCTCATTCCCGTCGTGACCGATTGGGCGAAGCGCTCGCGCATCCCGGTCAGCCGGCTGCTCATGCCGCTGAGCTACGCGACGATTCTCGGCGGCACGATCACGCTGATCGGCACGAGCACGAACCTCGTCGTGATGGGGCTCGTGCGCGACAGCGTCGGGCGGGGAACCGCCCCAGAAGGGCTTCGCCCCATCGGCTTCTTCGAGCTCGCGTGGGTCGGCGTGCCGCTCGCCGCGATCGGCATCACCTACATCGTCCTCTTCACGCGGACGCTCCTGCCGGTCCGCACGCCAGTCATCGATGTCGACGAGGACGCGCGGCAGTACACGACCCGTCTTCGCGTCCTCGCCGGCGGCCCGCTGGTCGGCCGCACGATCGAAGAGGCTGGCCTGCGCGGACTGCCCGGCCTCTTCGTCGTCGGCATCGAGCGCGGTGACGATCGCCTCGCTGCGCCCGGCCCGGAGACCACGCTCCGCGCCGACGATGTCGTCGTCTTCGCGGGCGTCCTCGAGATGGTGAAGGGTCTCATCGGCACACGCGGCTTCGCGGCGGCCGACCGTCCGAACTCGCACAGCAAGGGCGGATCGCTCATCGAGGCCGTGGTGAGCACCTCCTTTCCCGGCCTCGGCCGCTCGATTCGCGATTTCGGCTTCCGCGGCCGCTACGACGCCGCCGTGCTCGCCGTCGCCCGCAATGGCCAGCGCATCGAGGGCAAGATCGGCGATGTCGTGCTGGAACCGGGCGACACGCTCCTCATCGACGCCGAGCCCGGATTCGTCGAGCGCTGGCGCGACAGCCGCGACTTCCATCTCGTCGGGAAGGTGGACGGCGGCGAGACGCCGAGCCACGAGCGGGCGTGGATCGCGATCCTCATCCTCGTGGCGATGGTCGCGACCGCGACGATCGCGGGCGAGATGCTCGCGGCCGCGGCGGTCGCCGCTGGAGCGATGCTCCTCTTCCGCTGCGTGTCGCCGTCGCAGGCCCGATCGGCGCTCGACCTTCCGACGCTCCTGACGATCGCGGCGAGCCTCGGCATCTCGAAGGCGGTCGAGTCGAGCGGTCTCGGGCGCATCGTCGGCGAGGCCTTCGTCGCCGGCGCGCAGGGCAACGCGATCGCGACCCTCGCGGCGACCTATCTCGCGACCATGCTCTTCACCGGCTTCGTCAGCAACGGTGCGGCCGCGGCGATCATGTTCCCGATCGCCCTCGGCGCCGCAGGCTCGATCGGCGGCGATCCGATGCCCTATGTGATGGCGATTCTCTTTGCCGCGAGCGCCGATTTCGCGACGCCGATCGGCTACCAGACGAATCTCATGGTCTACGGACCCGGCGGCTATCGCTTCAGCGATTACCTTCGCCTCGGACTCCCGCTCAATCTTCTCGCGTGCACGACGACGACCGCCGTGCTCGCGTGGCAGTACGGCATGTAGCGAAGAGAGTGCCCGAACGACAGCGGGGCCCGGCTCGCGCCGGGCCCCGCTGGCTTGATCATGCATGTCACCGCGACCGGCTACCGGTCACTGAGCGACATAGACCGAATCGAGCGCCTTCTGCACCCGCTTCGACATGTCGGAGAGGTGCGCGGCGGTGTATCCGTCGAGACCGCCCGCCTGCTCAGCGTTGGCGAGCTTGCCCTGGATCTGCTCGAGCTGATACTGGGCCTGCTGCCGCACGGTCCGCGGCATCTGGGCGTTGCCGGTCGCGACCTTGATCAGGCGGTCGGTGTAGTCCGCCTGGAGGTTGCGCCGGAACTGCGAGATCATCGGACTGCGGTCGGTGAACTTGCCGCCGGCCTTGCCGAGTTCGCTGTAGATCTCGTCGCTCAGCGTCTTCATGACCTCCGGCAGGGTGAGGGCGTCCTCGCCGGCCTTCGTGCGCTGCTCGTTGTCGAGGATGCGCGTGAGGGTCTGCGGATTCACGATCATCGTGAGGGCGAGACCCTGCGTGGCCGCGACCTGGTCGTTGATCGGCCAGGTCGGCTCGCCGCCGCGCGGATCCCACATCTCGAAGCTCATCTTGTTCACGAGCTCCGGCGAGAGCCCGTAGGCCTCGTCGCGGAAGGCGTGATCGATGACGAACTGAAGCGCCTTGCGCTGCATCGCCGGATCGACCGGCACGAGCGGATCGCCGGTGTTCGGATCGCCCTTCTTGACGCGGTTGACATGCGTGCCGCCGATCCAGGAGGCCATCACGTCGACCATCTGCCGCTGACGGTTCAGCGTCTTCACATAGCCCTTGCGGACCCGCTCCCACGCGTCGCCGTTCTTCACATACTTGTCGAGGAGGTTGGCGCGGAGCTTGTTGCAGAGGGCGATCGTCGAGAGCGCCCACTCGTGCGGATCCTTCGAGAAGTCATAGCGGCGGGCGAGCGGATCGGGACCGCCGGTGTCCTCGTCGGTGAGGTACGCGTGTCCCGGCTCGCCGACGCGGGCGAGCACCTTGTTCGGATCGTCGAAGGTGTATCCGTACTCGATCGCCCAGTAGTCGTAGTCGCCGATGCCGATCATCGCGTAGTCGCCCTGGACGGCGCCGGAGTCGACATTGAAGTTCGTGCCGATGTAGTCCATGACGGACGCGGCGTACGCCTTCTTGCCCTTGAACTCGGGCGAGTTGATCTCCTTGAGCGTGTACTGGCCGGAGGCCTTGAAGTTGTGGCGCAGGCCGAGCGTGTGACCGACCTCGTGGGCCACGAGGTGGGCGAGCTGCACGCTCACGAAGCTCTCCGGCACGCCGTCGAGGATGTCCTCCTTCGGCTTGTCCTCGCCCTTCGGCTTGTCGCCGCCGTCGCCCTTCGGCGCGTCCTGCGAGACGGAGCCCTCGCCGATGATGCCGAGCATCTCAAGCTGCATGTTCGCGAAGGCCATGTCCATCGCGAGCCCCTGGGCCGCGAAGCAGTGAGCGCCGCAGGTGTGGCCGGGCTCGCCGTGACGGTTCGTGTCGCCGCCGCTCGCGAGGCGCATCGCCTCCTGGAACTCGGGGCGACCGGCGATCATCGGATCCTTGCGGCTGTCGGCCGGGTCGGGATCGCCGGCGGCGGCGCGGGTCGCGCGCCGCTGGAGCTCCGCCTCCCGCGCGAGCGGGTCGAGGAGCGTGAGTCGCGGATCCCACTCGGGGTGCTTCTCGAGCCACACGAGCGACTCGGCGCTGAGTCCCTGGGCCATGTCGAGCGGACGCTCGTCGTACCAGTTGTAGAACGCGCGGATCCAGCCGTCGGTGAGGACGATGTCCGCGTCGAGGATCTGGCCGGTGAATGGGTTGGCGCGGCTCGGGCCGATCGCGGTGGCGATGTCGTTGTTCAGCCAGCGCACGAAGTTGAAGCGCACATCCTCCGGATCCTTCTCCATGTGGGCGCCGGTCACCTCATCCTGCTGGTACACCTCGATCGCGTTGTCGATGCCGATCTTGCGGAAGGCGTCGTTCCACTGGAGCACGCCCTCGCGCACGAAGCGACGGTAGCGCACCGGCACGGTGTGCTCGATGTAGAAGACGATCGGTTCCTTCGGCGGCGAGACGGAGAGCTTCGGATCGCGCTTCTGGAGATCCCAGCGGTTGATGTAGCGCACCCAGTTGGTCTCGGTGCCGTACTGGCCGAGATCGCGATAGTCGGTGAGGAAGTAGCCGACGCGATCGTCGGCGGCGCGCGGCTTGTAGCCGGGGTTGTCCGGGATCACCGAGATCGAGTAGTGGACGGTCTTGTAGCTGCCCGACTGGTCGGGCGCTTCCAGCGCGATCTCGAGGTTCTGCGGGAAGCTCTTGGCCTTCGCGACCTTGAGCAGCCGCGTGTTCAGGCCGATGCCGGCGAGCTGCTGCGACTGGCCGGCGAGCATCGCGTCGAGGTCGATGACCGGCGCGCCGTTCGGGCCCATCGAGACGATCGGCACCTCGAAGAGCACCTTGTCGGTGAAGATGCGGCGCACCGAATCCTTGCTCGACTGCTCACCGTTGCTGCGGATGCTCATCTGCGGCTCGATGAGGGCGAGCCGATTGCCGTACTGCCGCCAGGTCACGTAGCGGTCGGGACCCTGGAGGCCGGAGAAGATGACGCCGCCGGCGGGCGTTGCGGCGATGTAGAACCGCATGCGCTCCCAGCCCCGCGGCAGCTCGGCGAGGAGCTGCTCATCCTTGCGGTTGATGTAGAGGCCGAAGAGCGACTGTCCGTCAGGACTCGAGGTGACGCGCTCGAAGTTCTTCGAGACTTCCTGGAAGGGCGGGTACTCGGGTCGCGGGCCTCCCTCGCCCTGTCCCGGCGGCGGGCCGGGGGGAGCGTTCTGGGCGAGGAGCGTCGCGGAGATCGACGCCGTCAGGAAGAGGCCGACAAGCAGCGGGTTTCGCATGGGGTGATACCGAACTCGACGAGAGGAACCGACTCGCCGCCGACCGACGAGGGGCGCGGGGCGATCGAACGCTACCTCCGGATCATCGCTCGGTTGCGTCACTCGTGCGCGACCCGCGACGGAGCGGCGGGCGGATGGGGCAAGCTCCCGATGATCGCCGCGGATCACCGCGCGTTTCGGCCCACAACACAACGGCCCGCGGGCAGATGCCCGCGGGCCGTCGGTCTCTCCACGTCTGGAAGCCACCCGTGATTACGGGCAGGCACCCCACGCGCCAAGCACGATCGCGAGATCCGTCGCGTCGGTCGTGCCATCTTCGTTCAGGTCAACATCGGGCGTGCCCCAAGCGCCGAGGACGAAGGCGAGGTCGCTCGCGTCCACGGTGAGGTCACCGTTCACGTCGCCGGTGCAGCCGCCACCGCCGCCGCCGTTCGGGCCGGGGACGACGAAGAACTGATCGCCCTTGATGAGCGAGAAGTTCACGAGCCGCGGCTCGCCGAGGTTGCCGCCGCCGTTGATCGGCGCCGCCACCTGGTTCGAAAGGAAGTCGTGGCCGCCGCCGTTGACGAACGCGGTGACCTTGATGTCGCTCGTGCCGTCGTAGCCGACGAGCAGGTTGAGCGGGATCGCGAACTCAACGCCGGTGCTCACGCCCGAGCCGTCACCGGCGCGGGTACCGCCGGTGACGCCGGCGATGTTCGAGTTGTTGATGCCGACGATCGTGCCGTTCGAACCCTGGAGGTTCTGGCTGCCGGCGCCGCCGGAGCCGATGAACTCGCCAACCCCGCCGCCCTTGGTCAGGATCTGGGCGGTGTTCGCGAAGGTCGAGAAGGGACCGCCGCCGCAGGTGGTGGTCACATAGAAGTCCGCCTCGAAGCCGTTGTCGAAGGTGAGGCCGTTGCCCGAGCCGTCGTCGCCCATGCGGTTGAGACCGTTGAAGTCGACATCGGGGTTGTCGCCGCGGAGCTTGTTCTGGCCACCGGCCTGGAAGTCGATGAAGACCTCGAACTTGTTGAAGTTGCTCTCGAGGTTGCCCCCGAAGAACAGGTAGAGGTAGCCGTCGGCGATGACGCCGTAGGCGTTGTCGAGCTCGCTGCCGTTGGCGTAGTCGATGGCGCCGAGGTTCGAGTCGCCGAACTGGGTCTGGGTGTTCTGGACGACGATGGCGTCGCCGTAGCCGGCATCAAGCGTGCCGTCGATGACGATCTCGGCGAGGGCGACGGACGAGGCGACCGCGGCGAGCGCGGACGCGATGAACAGGGTGTTCTTCATGGTGTGCTGACGATGCGAAGAGGAAGAGGAGTGGAACGCAGGCCTTGCAGCCCCCCGGCGACCCCACGGTCGCTGCGTTCGGCATTAAGCGGGGTCTCTGGGCGCGACAATGCGACCCCGATACTAGAGACCAGCCGCGAGAAAATGCCAGTGGCGGGGCTGCGATTCGGGCGAATCGGCCCCGCCACTGACGCGTTTGGATGACGATTTCTCGGACCGAATCGCGAAGCGGATCAGCCCCACGAACCGAGGAGGATCGCGAGGTCGGCACCGTCGACCACGCCGTTACCGTCGAGGTCAGCCGGGCAGCCCTTCAGGCCGGAGCAGGGGCCCCAGCCGCCAAGCAGGATGGCGAGATCGGCACCATCGACAAAACCATCGCCGTTGAGGTCACCGGCGAGGAAGGCCTGGGCCGGCACGACGAAGAACTGGTCGCCCGGGATCGCATTGAAGTTGACGAAGCGCGGCTCCCCGAGGTTGCCGCCCCCGCCGATGCCGGCGATCACTTGGTTCGAGACGAAGTCATGACCGCCGCCGTTGATGAAGGCGGTGACCTTGATGTCGCCGCCAACATAGAGCAGGTTGGCCAGCGGGATCGCGATCTCGATGCCCGTGGTCACGCCGGCGCCGCTTGCGAGACCAGTGCCGCCATCGACGCCGCCGGTGTTCGAGTTGTCCAGCGCGATGAGCGTGCCGTCGCTTCCGCTCAGGATGCTCGTACCGCTCGAGCCGCTTCCGATGAAACCGCCCGAGCCGCCGCCGTTGGTGAGGAGAGAGGCGGTGTTGGCGAAGGTCGCGAGCGGCGAGTTGCCGCAGGTGAAGGTGAGATAGAAATCAGCCTCGAAGCCGGCGTCGAAGGTGAGGCCGTTGCCCGAGCCATCATCGCCCATGCGGTTGAGGCCGTTGAAGTCGACATCGGGATTGTCGCCGCGGAGCTTGTTCTGGCCGCCGCTCGTGTAGTCGATGAAGAGCTCGAACTTGTTGAAGTTGCTCTCGAGGTTGCCCCCGATGAAGAGCCGAAGGACGCCCGCGTCGGTGTCGACGAAGCCGTGGGCGACATTGAGCTCGCTGCCGTTGGCGAAGCTCAGCGACCCAAGGTTCGAGTCGCCGAACTGGGTCTGGGTGTTCTGCACGGCGAGCGCGTCGCCGTAGGCCGCATCAAGCTGGCCGTCCATGGTGACGGTGGTGGCGCCGGCAAGGACGATCGACGACAGGGAAGCCGCGAGCGCGGCGATAGCGAGATTCTTCGACATGCTTTCTCCTCGGGATGATGTGAGCGCCTCGACAGGCGCGCAGCGGGTCGATGGTAGCGGCGCGGGGGAGTGCCGCACAATGGGTGCACGACCCTCATACCGCTCCGCATGGGGCGGTAACGAGGGCCGGGCGACGATGCGTCAGTTCCAGGCGCCGAGCAGGATCGAGAGGTCCGCGGCGTTCACCGCTCCGTCGCCGGTGAGGTCGCCCGGTCCGCTCGTGCCCCAGGCGCCGAGCAGAATCGAGAGGTCGGCGGCGTTCACGGAACCGTCACAATTCAGGTCCGTCGCGGCGCAGGGCGGCGGTGCCTCTCCCTGCGAGTAGACGAGTCCGGTGTAGGGCCCGACCGAGATCACGATCGAGTGCGGCATTCCGTCCCACGGGACGTTCTCCGCCCAGGCATCCCACGCCGGCCAGGTCCCGAAACTTCCGTCGTAGCCGGCCCAATCGCTATTGAACCGGCAGCGCCAGAGTCCGCTCCGCGGCACGCCGATGCGGTAGTTGGTCCGACCGACGCCGGCGAAGTTGGCGACGACGACGACATCGTCCTTCTCGCCGCCGTTCATCCAGCGGTGCCAGGCGATGAGCTTCCAGTTGTTGTTCACATGGAAGACATTCGTGTTCTGGCCCGTGAGGCCGCGGGTCACGCCGCCGAGATTGCGGCGCAACGCGATGAGATCGCGATACATCGAGCGGATGCCGGCGAAGGTCGTCGCCTTCGACCAGTCGAGCGGATCGCTGTCGGCGAACCAGCCGTCCTCGAGGAACTCCTGTCCCTGGAAGAGCATCGGAACGCCGGGCGAACCCATCACCACGACCGCCCCGAGCGTCGATCGCTTCTTCGAGAACCAGGAACTCGCGTTGCCGGGCCAGATCTCCTCGGGCACGCGCTGCTTGCCGTTCGCCACCTCGTCGTGGCTTTCGGTATAGACGACGCGCTCGAAGGCATCGCCGTTGTAGGTCTTCGCGATCGCGTCGCGCACCGACCACATGTTCCGGTCGCTGTCGTTCGCGGCGATGATCGCGCTGCGGATCGGATGGACGAAGCTCGCGTCCCATTGGCTATCGAAACCGGCGCCCCCCGCTCCGGTCGTCTTCGTCAGCCATTCGTTGTTGTCGAGATCCTCGGCGATCTGGATCTTCCACGGCTGCGTGGCGTCGATCTCGTTGTTCACCCACTGCATGAGCGACCAGCCGTCGGGAATGTCCGGGCCGTTCTGATCGACCTTTCGCACATATTTCGTGCCGTCCCAGCGATGGCCGTCCATCCGGAACTCTTCCAGCCAGAGGAGCGCGTTGTCGCGGAGGTACTGCCGGACCTCGCCGCGGCCGAAGTCGGGACGCGTGTCGCCCCAAGGGGTCACGGCCCGGAAATCGTTATAGAAGAAAATGCCGCCGAGGCCGTTCTGGCTCCAGCCGTCGAACTGCCAGAGGTCCATGTCGTTCGGACCGAAGTGGCTGTAGACGAGGTCATGGAACACGGCCATGCCGCGGGCGTGGGCGGCGTCGACGAACTCCTTCAGGTCGTTCGGCGTGCCGTAGGAGGACTCGACCGAAAACGGATAGGACGGGTTGTAGCCCCACGAGAGGTCACCCGGGAACTCGCAGATCGGCATGAGCGCGATCGCGTTGACGCCGAGATCCTTCAGCGAATCGAGACGCTCGCGGGCCTCGTCGAAGGTCGTCGGAAGCGACGCGGCGTTCGGGACATTGAAGGTCCCCAGGTGCATCTCGTAGACGACGAGCTCGTTCCAGTTCGGCATCTGGAAATCGTTCACCTGCCAGACATAGCTGTTCGGATCATGGATGATCGCGGCGCCGACCGAGTTCACGAGCCGCCGGGCGCGCGGATCGTTCCGCCAGAGCGTCTGTCCGTTCGGCGTGACGAGCACGAACTTGTACTGATGTCCGGGGAAGATCGTCGGAACATCGACGGACCACCAACCGTTGCCCTCGGCGAAGAGCGGATGGCTCGTTGCGTTCCAGCCGTTGAAGGTGCCGGCGACGCGCACCGCGGTCGCGTTCGGCGCCCAGGTCCGGAAGGTGACGCCGAAGCCGGCCCCGCCCTGCCCGCCCGAGAAGGGAATCGCTCCGACGCCGGGACGCGGCGAGGGTGCGGACTGCCCCGCGGCGATGCCCGCGAGCGCGAGTGACAGAACCACCGCGGCACTGATCCCCGCTCGCACACCGTTGGCCCGAGGGTCGCGGCGGGAAGTCGAGCCTGCCCACAAGTCGATCGATCGCTGCATAGGACCGATCCTACGGCGCGAACGCGTTCCGCCAAACGACTCCCGACGATCTCTCCGGAAAATGGGCACCCCGCGTTCCGCGTGCTATCGTGGGCTCCGATGGTTTGCGTCCGCCCCGCTCTTGTCCTCGTCGCCCTTCTCACGCCGGCCCTTGCAGGCGGCTGCGGAGGAGGCAATCCCCCTGCCCCGATCGCTCCGCCCCCGGAGTTCCAGTTCGACGATGCCGTCAAGACGGCCGCAGCGGACGAGCGTTTTGCCGAGTTCACGAAGCTCTGCCGGGCCCGCGCGACCGAGGCCCAGCGGCTCCAGGCGTTCAACAAGGCCAACCCCAAGCCGCGCTCGGAGAGCGTGCAGGCGGAGTTCGAGAAGATCCAGGGGGCGATCAACGACGCGACGACCGCGATCAAAAGGGCGATGGCCTCGCCCGATTGGAGCGAGGCCGATCGCAAGGTCCTTCAATACATCTTCGCGTCGAACGCGGGCCAGCCGGCGGTCACGGAAGGTCGTTGAGGTCGCAGCGGCCCGGGAGCAGCATGTCGCGCAGGACGAACCACGCGCCGCCGTCGCCTGAGGGATCGATGAAGTTGCCGCCGAGCGCCGTCGCCTCGGTGATGAAGCGCTGACTGAAGAGGTTCAGCGTCTGGGTGGAACCGTCGAGGTAGGAGACGCTCAGGCGTCCCTCATCCCAGAACGCCGGGAGATCGATCCACTCCGGCGTGTACCAGTCGATGATCCAGCCCTGCTTGTTGAAGCCGGCGGCGGACTCCTCGACGATCGAGCACATGGTCGCGGCGGGCTGCGGAATCTGCGTGAGGGCAGAGGTCCGGAGGTTCACCTCATCCTGCGGGATCGGCACGAAGGTGTCGAAGTCCCAATCGTCCGGGCAGGCCTGGTTTCCGATGTACGCGTTGATCGAGTAGCTGCGCACGCGATCGGTCGGGTCGTTCGGTGACTTGTAGGCCTTCGTCGCCCGATCCATGTAGGGGAAGATCACGCCGTTCTCGAGGCTCGCCTCGGTCTCGACGCCACCGACGACGCCCGCCTTGAGCGGACCGGCGCCGTCCGGATCGCCGGTCGTCGCCTTCACCCAGGTGTGCTGCGTGGTCGCGCCGACGCCGGGGGCGTTGCTGAAGTTGTCCGTGCGCGGACTCGGGATGCGTCCGGCGTTGTCCGTCGCGTACGAGGTCATCGCGAGGGCGATCGAACGCTGATTCACGGTGCAGGTGGTCGTCCGGGCATTCGCCCGCACCTTGCCGAAGACCGGCAGGAGGATCGCGATGATCAGGACGATGATCGCGATCACGACGAGCAGCTCGACCATCGTGAAGCCGCCCGCCGAACGGGCGACGCGGGACGCGGGGCGGGTGCGAGCGATCGGAAGGTCGTCGGCAGAGCGGGCGGCGGCGGGACTGGGGAACATCAGGTCTGGCTCCGTCGGGTGCTGGGCGGAAAGGGTAGCGAGGCTTCCGATCGCTTCCGGCAGACAGTACGCAACCGCATCCGATTCGGAGGCGATGCGCAGGCAACACGGGGCGATTTCCCGTCAATCAGGCGGCGGTGGTCATGCCCGCCGGCCCCCGCCAAGTCGCGGGACCGCGCGAGAAACCGAACATTTTCCTATCAAACGGCCCCGGCTCGGCGCCCGGCCGCCGATCACTCCGCGCCGACGCGGGCCGGCAGCGAGCGCACCCACGCGTTCCGGAAGCGAATCGGGTCACCGTGATCCTGGAGTCGGATCGGTCCGGTCGCCTCGTGGGGGGCGTAGCTCGCCCGCGCCGCGTGGGCGGTCGCGCCGAGCAGTTCGCTGTTGTCCTGCACGAGCACGCCGTTGAGGAACGCCGTCACCGTCGCGGGCCGCACGAGCTTGCCATCCTCAAACACCGGAGCGCGGAAGACGATGTCATAGACATTCCATTCGCCCTGCGGCCGACATGCGTTCACGAGCGGCGGATACTGGCCGTAGAGCGCGCCGGCCATGCCGTCGACATAGGTCGTGTTGCCGTTCGACGAGAGGATCTGGATCTCGTAGCGATCCATGAAGAAGATCCCTGAATTGCAGCCTTGCTGGCCGTTCACCGCGCGGCCCGCGGGCACCATCCACTCGATGTGAAGCTGCACATCGCCGAAGCTCTCGCGGGTGCGGATATCGCCCTTGCCGGGAACGACGACGATCTCATCGCCTTCGACCGCCCACTCCGCGGTGCCGCTGCCGCCGGTCCACGCCGCGAGACTCGGCTTCGACGCGGCGAAGAGGACCACCGCATCGCTCGGCGCGGGAGCGACCGGGCCGGCCTTGCCCGCATCGACGACTGGCGGCGCAGGGCGCGTCATGTCGTGGACCTTCCACTTAAAGGTTCGCTCGGCCTGCGTGAAGGCGAGTCCGGCGACGGCGACGAGAGAGACAAGGCCGATGGCAGCTCGGGTGGTGCTCATGGGCGATGTTGTACCGCGCAGCGGGACGGGCACGAGAGCGCGTGCAGCGGTACGCTTCGCGCCATGCGCTCGGCGATGCACACGACGGTCTCCCTCGGCGACACCGACGCCGCCGGCGTCCTCTTCTACGCCCGACTCTTCGAGCTCACGCAGCGGGCCTTCGAACACCACTGCGCGGGGTGTGGATTCCCCATCACCCGCTTCCTCGCCGATCGCATCCTCGCGCCCGTCGTCCATGTCGAGGCGGACTATCGCAAGGCCCTGCGGCTCGGCGACGCGATCACGGTCGAGACGACGGTCGAGTCGATCGGCGACTCGAGCTTCCGCATGGGCTATGTCGTGCGCACCGACGACGGCACGCTCGCCGCCGAGGCCCTTGTCGTCCATGTGTGCATCGGCGCCGACGGCCGCAGCGCGCCGGTGCCGCCGGTCCTGCGCGCGGCGTTCGCGTCCCCCGCCCCGCCGCATCGCTCAGGATGATCCGCGCGTCCAGAGCGTCGGCGCGTCACGCGCCTCGGCGAGCACATGGCGCCGCGGCTTCGCCCGCTCCCGCTCGCTCGCGGGCATCTCGAGAATCCGGTCGGGCCACTTGAAGCGCGGCAGCCGCGCGAGCGCCGCCTCGAGCGCAGCGTGCTCGAATCGCCCCACGACGAACGCGATCGGACGCCACTGCCAGACGGGATCGGGAACGGCGATGACCGCGGCGCAGGCGATGCCCGGCACCGAGCGGAGGACATTCTCGATCTCCTCCGGCTGCACATTCTCGCCGCCGGTGATGAACATCGCATCGCGCCGGCCGGTGACATGCAGTCGACCGAGCGGGTCAACGAAGCCGACATCGCCGGTCGCGAAGGTCTCATCCTCCGTCTGTCGCTCGTCGAGATATCCCATGAACACCGTCGGGCCGCGCACGACGATCTCGCCGTCCGCCGCGATGCGGAGCTCGACGCCGTCGAGCGGTTCACCCGCGTCGGTCGAGGCATCGGAGTCTGGCGGCTCCCTGCGCTCGGCCCGCGCGGTCGTCACCTGTGAGGCGCACTCGGTAAGCCCGTAGGTCACGAAGAGCGGCCAGCCGCGGTCGAGCGCTTCCTGTCGCCACGCTGCAGGCGTCGGTCCGCCGCCGAGGAGGATCGCCCGTAGCGATCGCACCCGCCGATCGAGCGTCGCGTCGTCGAGCAGCCGGCGAAGCTGGGTCGCGACCACCGAGAGATGGGTGATCGATCGCTCGCGGCGCAGGTCCTCGGCGATCGCGCCGGGTCCGTCGCCGAGGATGACGCATCCTCCGCCGACCATCGCCCGCACGAGGATCGAAAGGCCTCCGATGTGGTGCGGCGCGAGCGAGAGGAGCCAGCCGTCGTCGGCCCCGAACCCGACGCGGCCGTTCGCGGCCCGCGCGTTGGCAAGCAGGCTCGCGAGGGCGTGGACGGCGAACTTCGGCGTGCCGGTCGAGCCCGAGGTTCGGATCGCGACCGCCGGGCGGCTTCGCTCGAAGGCGAGCGGCGTCGCCGCTGCGCTCGTCAGCCGAAGCGGCGGACCGGGATGCCAGAGGCGCGCCCGGGCCGCGCCCGCGATGCGCTCGAGTTCCGTCACGGGCTCGCGCGGATCGACGAGGAGCGCGAGCGCGCCGCGCGCCCACGCCGCGATCAGGGCCGGCACGAGGCGGATGCCGTCCTGTCCCGCGATCAGCACGCGCTCGGCGTCCGGCATGCCGGCGGCGATGGCGCGGGCCTGCGCGGCCACCTCGCCATGCGACCAACACTGCGTCGCGGTGCGCAGGAAGGGCCGCGCCGCATGCGGGCCGGGCCAGTCGAGCGCGTCAGGGACGCTCGACAACCGCGCCTCCATGCGCAAGCGGCGCGAACGGGAGTCGGATCGCCGGCGGTGGCGCGTCCGTCGCGATCGCGTGATCGCGGAGGGCCGGCGGGGCGGCCGGATCCTCGAGCAACATGCCCGCGGTGCCAAGACCGTGGTCGCCGCCGGCGTTCGGAAGCCAGGTCACGAGTCGGGCAAGCACCCAGAGCGTGTAGCCGCTCTCGAAGGTCGAGGTGACCGTCGTGCGAAGCTGCTGCCGGGCGGTGCGCTCGGCCCGCGCCCGAAGCGCCCGCACCGATCCGAGGAGCGTGGGCTTCACGACATGGGCGACGACGCCCGGCGCGGTCTCGAGCGCGGCGCGATGCTCCGGCTCGTGCAGCGACTCGTCGAGCGCGATCGACAGGCCCGTCGCGAAGTGCAGCGCCGGCAGCTCGAGCGGCGCAGCGAGCGGCTCTTCGAGGTAGTCGATGCGCGCCGGATCGAGTCCGTCGAAGAGTCGCTTGGCGGACTCGAGCGAGAGCGTGCGGTTGGCGTCGATGCGGAGCGTTGCCCGAGGCCGCTCCCGCAGGATCGTCGCGAGGTGTTCCCGTTCCGCAAGGGCATCGCCGCGACCGACCTTCACCTTCACCGTTCGGGCATCGACCGAGGGCATCGCACCGTCGAGGCAGAGTTCGTTCACGCCCACAACGGATCGGAGGGGGCGCGCGAGGAGCGGCTCGCCGGCGGCAAGACCGAGCGCGACGCTGAGTCCGAACGCGAGCGAGGGCGGCATCCGATCGATCACCGCGGGAGCGTCGTCGCCGGACCACGCGGCGAGCGCGGCGATGCAGTCCTCGACGCGCTCGCGATGCACTCCGGGCAGCGGCGCGACCTCGCTGATGCCGACGCCCGAGTCCCCCTCGATCCGCACGAAGAAACCCTCGCGCTCGGCGAAGGTCGCTCCGCCGAACCGCATCGGCGTTCGCAGCGGCGAGCGATATCGAGCGACCGTGATGGACTCGGATCTCACCACGCGATGATCCATCCGGCGGCAAAGGCGAATCCGTACAGGATGATGAGGCGTCCCGTCGAGGCGAGGACGCGATTGAGCGTGTGGCCCTCGCCGCCGGCGAGCACCGCGCGCACCGCAGGGATCATGGTCAGGCAGGTCAGCGATGCGGCCATCGCGAACCAGCGCCCCGCGAGCGGCGCGAGGACGATCGGCACGAGCGCCGCGGCGACGATCGACAGCACGATCTCGGCCCGGGCGAAGCCGGCGCCGAAGCGGACGGCGAGCGTGCGCTTGTTGACCCGCGCGTCGCCGACCCGGTCGCGCAGGTTGTTGACGGCCAGCAGCGTCATCGCGAGACATCCCGGCCCGATGCCCGCGACCGCCGGGAGCCACGCGAACTCGGTGGTCACCGCCGCATGCGTGCCGGCGACGGCGATCGGACCGAAGAACGCGAAGGCCGCGATGTCGCCGAGCCCGACATAGGCAAGGGGCCGCGGGCCGCCGGTGTAGAGCACCGCGAAGAGGATCGACGCAGCGCCGATCGCGATGAAGGCCGGACCGGCGCGCCAGACGAGATAGGCGGCGATCGGGACGACGGCGAGCAGCGTGAGGACGATCGCGACGCGCATCACCGCGGGACGCACGAGACCGGCGGCGACGACCCGCACCGGCCCGACGCGGCGCTCGTCGTCGGCCCCCTTCTTCCAATCGAAATAGTCGTTGGCGAAGTTCGCGGCGATCTGCAGCAGCAGCGCACCGGCGAGCGCTGCCGCCGCGGCGCCGCCATGCCAGCGTCCCTCGCCCCACGCGATCGCCAGTCCCATCAGCACCGGCGCGATCGCCGCGCCGAGCGTCTTCGGGCGAATGGCGAGCCACCAGACCGAGAGCGGCGCGGGAGATTGCGGGCGCGTGTCATCCATCGGACGGTCCCGACCGGAGAGCGATCGCTCACGGGCGCCGCGGGAACTTGCGGAAGTCGGGCTTGCGCTTCTCAAGATACGCGCGGTGGCCCTCCTGGCCCTCCTCGCTCATGTAGTAGAGCATCGTCGCGCAGCCGGCGAGCTCCTGCAGGCCGCTCTGGCCGTCGCAATCGGCGTTCAGCGCCGCCTTCAGGCAGCGGATCGCGATCGGCGAGTTCGCGAGGATCTCGCGGCACCACTGGACCGTCTCGGCCTCGAGCCGCTCGAGCGGCACGACCGTGTTCACGAGGCCCATCTCGAGGGCCTGCTTCGCGTCGTACTGCCGACAGAGGAACCAGATCTCGCGGGCCTTCTTCTGGCCGACGATGCGGGCCATGTAGCTTGCGCCGAAGCCGCCGTCGAAGCTGCCGACGCGCGGGCCGGTCTGTCCGAAGCGGGCGTTGTCGGCGGCGATCGTGATGTCGCAGAGCATGTGCAGCACATGGCCTCCGCCGATCGCATAGCCGGCGACCATCGCGATGACCGGCTTCGGGCAGCCGCGAATCTCCTTCTGGAAATCAAGGACATTCAGCCGCATGACGCCAGAGTCGTCCTTGTAGCCGGCCTCGCCGCGGATCCGCTGATCGCCGCCGGAGCAGAAGGCGAGCGGCCCCTGACCGCAGAGGATGACGACGCCGACCGCCGGATTCTCGCGGGCCTCGTTGAGGGCGTGGCGCATCTCGATCACCGTCTGCGGCCGGAACGCGTTGCGGACCTCCGGGCGGTTGATCGTGATCTTCGCGATCCCCTCCTCCGAGAGGTGGAAGAGGATGTCGGAATAGGAGCCGACGGACTTCCAGGCCGGAATCTCGGGAAGCGCCGCTGCGGTGGAGGTCGAGTGGGTGGCGGTCATTGGCGTGTTCGAAGGGGTGCGTCGGAAAGGGCCCGGATCATACGGGTCCGGCGGCGTCAGTCGAGGCGACGATCGATCAGCGCGGCGAGCGAGCCGGGGCGCTCGAGGTGCACCGCGTGACCGGCGCCCTCGACGAACTCGATGTGGGCCGAGGGCGCGATGCGCTCGATCTCGTGGGCGATCGCAAGGTATTTCGCGTCGAGACGGCCGACGGCGAAGCCGATGCCGGCGGAGCAATCCGCAAGCGCGTCCCAGAGATGCGGATTCGCCCCGGGGGACGCGTCGCGGAGGATCCTCGCCCACGCGGCGGCGTCGCGCGCCTCGGAAGCGAGCGCCGAGCGGCGGCGGGCGACGAGAGCGAAGTCCGGATGCGAGCGGAGCGACGCGAAGAGCGGCTGGGCGTACCAGCGGTCGAGAAAGGGCGCGATGCCCTCGCGCACGAGCGCCTCGGCGAGCGCGGCGTCCGCGGCGGCGCGGGCCGCGCGCTCCTCGTCGTCGCGCAGACCGGGCGTCGCCGACACCGCGATCCCGCGTCGCAGGAGGCGCGGATGGCGCGTCGCAAGCGTCAGGAGCACGCGACCGCCGAGCGAATAGCCGACCGCCGAGATCGGGGCGAGGCCGCTCGCGCGGATCGCATCCGCGACGGCGTCGGCGAGCGAGGCGAGATCGGCCCGCGCGCCCTCAAACTGAAGCAGGTTCGCGCGCACCGTTCGCCGCGGGACGCCGAGATCGGCGACGACCGCATCCCAGTCCGCCGGTTCGCCGAGGAATCCGTGGATGAGGAGAAGCGGCGAGGCGGACTCGCGCGCGGGCCGCGGATCCTCGACGATCACGGCGAGCCGCCTTCCCACGCGCGAAGCCCGAGCGCTACCTGCTCGCGCACGCGTCGGTGCGCCTCGACATTGGTGCGGCGATCGGTCACGCACTCGATGAGCTGCGGCGCGTGCGCGGAGAGGCCGGCGATCGCGCGACGCGCCGACGCGCGGTCCGCGACGCGGGTGGAGCGCAGCCCGAACATCGCTGCCGCGGCCTCGAACGACAGCCCATGTGGCGTGCCGAAGAATCGCTCGAATCCGTCACGCGCACCCGGCGCCTCGGCCACGGGAAGAAAGTGAAAAATGCCGCCGCCGTCATTGTTGACGACGACGATGTTGAGATTGGCCCCCGTCGATCGGACATTGGCGAGTCCGCCGAGATCGTGCAGGAGCGAGAGATCCCCGACGAGCAGCGTCGTCGGTCGGCCGGAGAGGGCGGCGCCGACCGCGGTCGACACAAGGCCGTCGATGCCGCTCGCCCCACGGTTCACGATGACGCGTCCCGGCCGATCGCCCGGCGCGAACAGGTCTGCATCGCGGATCGGCATGCTGTTGCCGAGGACGAGCGTGGCGTGATCCGGAAGCTCGCTCACGACGGCGCGGGCGATCCACGGCTCATCGAGCCCATCGTGCTCAGGCAGCTCCGACAGCGCTCGGGCGAGAAGCGGCTCGACGATCGATCCGGCCAAGCGCCATGCGTCGAGGGCCTCGCTCGGATGCCACTGGGGAGCGAACGCGAGGAGATCCGCTGCGCTTCCATCGATCTCCGCCACGGCATTGTGTCGGTCATCGAAGCGCGTCGCGCCCGACCGCAGGATGACCGTCGGCACCTCGCCCACCAACGACTGGTTCAGGCGCTTGCTCGTCAGCGGGCCGCCGACGCGCAGGATGCAGTCTGGGCGCAGCCGCTCGCGCAGCGCCTCCGGAGACTCCGACCACACCAGATCCGGTGCCTTCATCACGACATCGGAGCTGCCCATCGTGCGAAGTCCGCTACCGATGTCGGCGATCACGGGCCATCGAATGGACCGCGCGAGGGCCAGGGTCGCCGCGGCGTCGCCGCCCGCGCCCGCGACGATCGCACCGCGCCGCGACGCGGCCAGGATCGCGATGCCCCGTTCGTCACCGGCGATGCGACATCGTCGGACCTGCGGAATCGAACGCCAGACCTCTGAGGGATTCGCGGCCCACGACACGAGGCGATCGCTCGGCGCGATCGCGTACGGCTCGGATGTCGGCGCGAGCGGTTCGCGCAGCGGCATGTTGAGGTGCACCGGCCCGCGCGCGGGCAGGCGGGCCCGTTCGCGGGCCTCGTCGGCGATGGAGAGCACCACGCTCGGATCCACGCGCTCGCTCGGCTGCGGAAGCTCGTAGACCCAGCGCACGAAGCCGCCGAAGAGATCGCGCTGCCGGATCGTCTGGTTCGCGCCACAGTCGAGCAGTTCGGCGGGACGATCGGCGGAGATGAACACGATCGAGCGTTCGCTCGCCGAGGCCTCGACGCACGCGGGAAGGAGATTCGCGACGGCGGTGCCGCTCGTCGTGATCACGATCGGCTCACGACCGTCAGCCGCCGCTCCGAGGGCGATGAAGCCCGCGCATCGCTCGTCGATCGCGACGACGATCTCCGCGCGCTCGGCCAATCGTCCGGCGCTGATCGCCAGCGGCGAGGAGCGCGAGCCGGGGCAGACGATGATCAGCGGACGGCCGATGGATTGGCGGACGAGTTCCTCAAGGAGAAGGCCGGCCCACAGCACATTCAGGTTCTCGGCGCCGCGCCAGGTCATGACGGCCGCACCAGCCGCTCGATCGTCGCGAGCTTGTGCTCGGTCTCGCGCCACTCGGCCGCCGCGTCGCTCCCGGCGACGATGCCCGCGCCGGCGAAGGCGATGACCGAGCTGCCGAGAATGAGCGCGGAGCGGATGCCGACGCAGACCTCGGTCGTCTCGCCGAGAAGTCCGATCGGACCCGCGTAGAGCCCGCGGTCGAAGGGCTCGCAGGCTCGGATGATCGTGCGGGCCCGCTCGGCGGGCTGGCCGCAGACCGCGGGAGTCGGATGAAGCCGGGCGAGGATGTCGGCGTCGCTCACCGAACCGCGCAGCGTCGCCTCCACCGGCGTGCAGAGGTGCTGGACGCGGGCCAGCCGAAGCAGTCGCGCGCCGCGGGCGACGCGGATCGAGTCGGTCGCGTCGGCGAGTCGCTCGCGGATCCGGTCGAGGACGAGCGCGTGTTCGCGCCGGTCCTTCTCGCTTCCGAAGAGATCCTCGGCGTAGCGCCAATCGGCCTCGGGCGTTTCGCCGCGCGGCCGCGTGCCGGCGACCGCCTCGCTCTCGAGCGTGCGGCCGGCGCGACGGAAGAGTCGCTCGGGACTTGCCCCGACGAAGGCCGCGCCGGCCGTCGGCTCGATCATGAACTGGTAGGTGCCGGGCTCGTTCTCGCCGAGCCGCGCGAGCAGTTCGCAGGGATCCGCCGGTTCGCTCAGGCGAAACGCCCTGGTTCGGGCGAGCACGATCTTTCGCGCGGTGCCCGCGCTGATCTCCGACAGCGTCGCCTGCATCGCGATGCGCCAGGCCTCCTCGCTCGAGTCGACGCCGGGCTCGGCCCCGAAACCGGGCGTGAACTCCGGGACCGCACCCTGCGGGTTGCTCGCCTGCTCGAGGCTCGCAAGACGATCGAGGGTCGCGAGCGTCACGGCGCCGTCGCCGACGACGATCGCGACGAGCGCGGTGCGATCCGCGTCGCGGCGAAGCTTCACCGCCGGCACGATCACCTGACTTCGGCCGAAGGGCTGCCATTCGACGCCCGTCTCACGCTCCGGATCGAAGCGGCCGACGAGGAGCGAGGACATGCCCGGCACCGCCTCGCGGAGCGCTTCGAACTCGGGATCGTCGGGACGATCGAACCGTGCCGCCACGCCGATCATGGCGACGCTCGTGACGCCATCGCGCGACCGGAAGAAGGCCCTGCCTCCGGCGGGCTGCGCCGCGAGGAAGGCCAGCGGCTCGGCGCCCTCGAAGACGACCTCGAAGCGCTGGAGCGGCGGTCGTCGCCCGGTTCGCTCGGCATCGCGCAGGGCCTGAGCCACCCTGTGTCGCAAGAGGCGAATCGCCTCGCCGAGGGCTGCGTTGTGCGCGGCCGACCTCCCGGCGGCTCCGCCGATGACCGGCCCGCCCGTGCCGCCGCTCGCGTGCCCCGAGGGATCGCCGAGCTGGACGCGGTGGAAGGACGATGTCATCGGGAACGGAAAGAGGAGACCGCGGCACCGTGACCGGTGCCCGGGAACGCTCGCGCGGACCCGCGGCGAAAGCGAATCGAAGTGTATCGGTGGCCCCGCCGAGCGTCCACGAAACCCCGCCACCGGCGGATGAACGCGGGTTATCGCAACCTTGTGCGGCAGCGATCCGCCCGGTCGGTCACGGCTTGCCGCCGCGGGCCTTCCACATCTCGAGCGCCCGCGGCATCAGCTCCGCAAGCCGAGCCTGTCGCGTCTCGTCCGATGGGTGGGTCGACGCCCATTCCGGCGGCTTGTCCCCGCCAATCGACGCCATGTTCTTCCACAACTGCACCGCCTCGCGCGGGTCGTAGCCCGCGTCGGCGGCGATGAAGAGTCCGATCTCGTCCGCTTCGCTCTCGTGGTGGCGGCTGAACGGCAAGAGGATGCCGTATTGGGCTCCCGCGCCGGAGACCGCCATGATCGCCTGCTGCGACGCCGGCGAGAGCTGCGAGTAGGAGGTGCCGAGGCCGATGCCCATGAGGGCGAACTGGGCGGCGTAGTGCTGGCTCATGCGCTCGCCGCTGTGGCGGGCGACGGCGTGTGCGCACTCGTGTCCCATGACCGCGGCGAGCTGGGCCTCGTTCTGCGCGGCCTTGAAGAGCCCCGTGTAGACGGCCATGCGGCCGCCGGGCAGCGCCCACGCGTTCACCGTATCGGGAGCGTCGACGAGCCGGACCTCCCACTGGAAGCCCTTCGTCGCCTCCGGATGGAGTCGCTCGGCGGCCTTCGAGACGCGATCCGTCACGCGCTTCACCATGTCCCATTGCGGGCCGCTCGTGATGAGCTTCGCTCCGTTCAGCTCCTCGTCATACGCGCCGGCGCCGAGGGCCAGCTCCTGATCGCGGCTCATGAAATTGAACTGTGTGCGGCCCGTGCCGCTCACGGTCGTACACCCGCCGAGCACCGCGATCACGAGCAGCGGCGCGACCGCGGTCCGAGCCGCAAGAATGACGCGGAGAATCCAAATCATGCTGTTCGACTCGTGCTGCGTAGCACGGGTCGCGTCGGCGCGAAAGCGAGCGTGGAGCATGTATCGATCGTACCGAGCGAAGCCGCCCCCGCCATGCCGGGGGCCGACGCCTCGGGCCGCTCGTGAATCAGGCGAGTATTTCTCCGGATTCGCTTGCCGAAATGCGGTGTTTGCCCGAGAATCTCGCCCCCTTCCAGCTCGCTAGCCGGATCGCAGCCCATTTCCGAGATCCCCACCATGCAGAACCAGTTTCCGTCGGTCGTCCTCTCGCAGGCCGCTAAGAAATCCCGGCACTGGCGCAACCCGCTGCTCGATCGCGCGTAC
>CAYNCG010000015.1:0-121720 GCA_964395845.1 uncultured Isosphaeraceae bacterium
CTGTGCCCCCTCTGTGACCTCTGTGTCCTCTGTGGTGAATGAACGACGCGAATAGCGCGGAACGCTGTGCCTCTGTGTTGCACCTCTTCTAGGACAAACGCCATGGCCAACAACGACAACACGACTCCCCCGCCGGTTGATCCGATCAGCGCGTTTTGGCGCGATGTCTGGGCCCGCGCCGGCGCTCAGGCGCCGGGTGCTGGGATGCCGAATCCCTTTGCGGGCGGGTTTGCCGCCGGCATGCCCAACATGCCCAATATGGCCGGCATGCCGAATCCCTTCGCCGCGGCCGCGGGCGGTTCGCCCTTCGACCCCGCCGCGATGGCCTCCGCGATGATGACCCCGGAAGCGCTGCGGCGCATGCAGTCGGCCTTCTTCGATGCGATGGCCCAGCATGCCGAGCAGACGATGCGAAGCCCGCAGTTCCTCGAGGCGATGAAGCGCTCGATGGATCAGGCCCTCCAGCACAAGCGGCAGATGGACGACTTCCTCAAGTCGAACATGGCGAGCGCCTTCGAGACCGCGACGGGCGGCGCGAACGGCGAGATCCTCAACGCCATCCGGCAGTCGCACGCCGAAGTGCTCGGCGAGCTCAAGAAGCTCGAGGCTCGCGTGGCGAATCTCGAGCAGTCTGGCGGCGCGGCGAAGCCGGCGGCGACGGCCGAGCGGCCCGCGGACAAGTCAGCCAAGCGCGGCAAGTGATTGCAACTTCATTCCTCATCATCGAAGGCAGCAGCAGATGGGCACACAGAACACCGGCCAATCGGGCGCGTCGCAGACCAACACCACGGCCAACGCGGGCGGAGCCAACCCCTTCGACCCGACCGGCGCGTTCGCCGCGATGGCCCAGGCCTGGCAAGGCGAGTTTGCCGCGATGTCGCGCAAGGTCGCGGCCATGCCGAAGGTGATGGAAGCGGCGCTGAAGGCGACGAAGGGATCGACGCCCCACGAGGTCGTGCTGAACGAGGAGCCGGTGCGGCTCCTTCGCTTCACGGGCAAGGCCGACAAGCGTCACGCGACGCCGGTCCTCTTCGTCTTCGCCCTCGTCAACCGCCCCTATGTGCTCGATCTCCTCCCGCACAAGAGCGTCGTCCGGCAGTATCTCAACGCCGGCTTCGATGTCTACATGATGGACTGGGGCGTGCCGTCGCCCGCCGACGCGTCGAAGACGCTGCATGACTATGTCGAGGGGCACCTCCATCGCGCGGTCGAGCGGATCAAGTCCGACACCGGCAGCGATCAGGTGAACCTCGTCGGCTACTGCATGGGCGGCACGATGTCGGCGATGTATGCGTCGCTCCATCAGGAGTCGGTGCGCAACCTCGTGCTCATGGCGGCGCCGATCGACTGGTCGAGCCGCGAGTCGCTCCTGCTCTCCTGGACCGATCCGCAGTACTTCGATGTCGACGGTCTCGTCGACACCTTCGGGCTCATTCCCCCGTCGTTCCTCGGCAACTCCTTCGGCATGCTGAAGCCGGTCGCCAACTACTTCCAGAAGTGGCAGGGCTTCTACGACAAGATGGAGGACGAGAAGTTCCTCGAGGACTTCTTCGCGATGGAGGTCTGGAGCAACGACAACATCCCGATCTCCGGCGAGGTCTACCGCGATTTCGTGAAGTATGGATTTCAGCAGAATCGCCTCGTGCAGGGCACCTTCCCGCTCGGCTCGAAGAAGATCAACCTGGGCAACATCACCTGCCCGATCCTCAACCTCACCGCCGATGCGGATCACCTCGTCCTCCCCTGCCAGAGCACGAAGCTCAAGGAGTGCGTGTCGAGCACCGATTACACCCACTGGTCGGTGAAGGCCGGCCACATCGGCTTGAGCGTCGGCTCGAAGGCCCACAAGGAAGTCTGGCCGAAGGCCACGGCGTGGATGGCCGAGCGATCGGAGCCGATCGCGTCGGCGTGAGTCGCCTGCCCATCGGGCGTCTGGCGTGGATGGAGTCACGACGAGGGACGAAGCGTCCCTCACAGCAGCGCGGAAGCGCACCGGAGGTTTGCCATGATCGATCTGTCGAAGCGAGTCGCCGTCATCACCGGGGGCGCCAGCGGCATCGCCCGCGCCGTCGCCCGTCAGCTCGGGCGCGAGGGCATCCGGGCCATCGCCCTCGTTGACTTCGCCGAGGCCGTCCACGGCGTCGCCGCCGAGATCGACAAGGAACTCGGCCGAAGCTGCTGCGTCGCGTTCTGCGGCGATGTCACGAACCGCGGCTTTCGAAGCTCGGTCTTCAGCACGATGAAGGAACGCTTCGGCGGCGTCCAGATCTGCGTGCCCGCCGCCGGCATCGTCCGCGACGGTCTCGCCGTCCGCGTCGACAAGACCACGAAGACCGCGAAGCTCTACGACCAGGACCTCATGGAGAAGACCATCGCGGTCAACCTCATCGCCGCCAGCTACTGGGCGATGGAGACGATCGCGAGCGTCGCGGAGAGCCGCGCGGCCGCCGGACTCGGCGGCTGGAAGGGCGGCGAGGAGGTCCAGGGCGAGATCGTCTTCATCGGATCGATCTCCTCCGCCGGCAACAAGGGCCAGGTCGCCTATGCCGCGACGAAGGCGGGGCTCGAGGGCGTGCAGGCGACGCTCGCCAAGGAAGCGATTTTCTATGGTGTCCGCGTCGCCATCGTGCATCCCGGCTTCACTGATACGCCGATGGTGCGGGCGATGGATCAGAAGATCATCAGCGAAGCCGTCCTTCCCAGGACCCAGCTCGGTCGGCTGCTCGCCCCCGAGGAGATCGCCGACGCGATTTGCTTCATGATCCGCAACTCGGCGGTGAGCGGCGCCCTCTGGGCCGACGCAGGCTGGCACCCGCCCGCGTGACCGACGCCGACGGGAGTGGGAGTTGGCCTGATCGTCCGTTCCCGCCCCGCGCCATCGTCCAGTAGACTCCGAGGTCCGCACCGTCGTGGGTGCGTTTCCTGAACTGCCGCGCGCCATGAGCGCGTTCGAGGAGTCGCTCCGATGCTTCCCCTGCAAGGTCGTGTTGCTCTCGTCACCGGTGCCGGTCGCGGCATTGGCCGCGCCATCGCTCTCGCCCTCGCCCGTCAGGGAGCCGATCTCGCGATCAACTACGCGAGCAACGACAAGGCGGCCGAAGAGGTGCAGAACGAGATCCGGGCGATGGGTCGCCGCGCCGAGCTCTTCAAGTGCAACATCGCCGACGACAACGCCGTCCACGCGATGGGCGAAGCGATCAAGCGCGTCCTCGGCGGCATTGATATTCTCGTGAACAACGCGGGCATCACCCGCGACAAGACCTTCATGAAGATGACCCATGTCGAATGGGACGAGGTCCTCAATGTGAATCTGAAGGGGCCGGTGCAGATGACGCACCTCTTCCTTCCGCAGATGGTCGAGAAGGGCTGGGGCCGGGTCATCAACATCACGAGCGTCATCGGCCAGATGGGCAACTTCGGGCAGGCCAACTACGCCGCGGCGAAGGGTGGCCTCGACGCCTTCACGAAGAGCGTCGCCCGCGAGGTCGCACGCAAGGGCGTCACCGTCAACTGCGTCGCTCCGGGCTTCATCCGCACCGACATGACCGCCGCGGTGCCGGACAAGGCCCTCGAGCACATCAAGACGATCACGCCGATGGGACGCATGGGTGAGGCCGACGAGGTCGCCAATGTCGTCGCGTTCCTCGCCTCACCCGAAGCCTCGTTCGTGACCGGTCAGGAGATCGGCGTGAACGGCGGCCTGTACATGTGACGGATCGCCCGAGGCGAGCGATCGCCTGCCCCATCACGGCACCGGCCAGCGCGGAGCCCGCAACTCCTCGACATCGAGGGTGAGGGCGTCGCGCGCGGAGAGCGTGAGGCGGGCGAGCGGATAGCGGTGCTGGAGGGTGACGACGGAGAACGTCGTCCGCCGCCGGTCGCGGATGTAGCCAAGCGCCTGCCGCGCCTGCTCGTCGAGACCGCCGCCGGCGAGGGCTGCGTCGATCGCCGGCAACGCCGCGTCGCCGAAGCCCCAGAGCGCCCGCGCCGCGACGATGCCGTCACCGGTGATCGCGTTGTCGGCGAGATGGGCGATGAGGATCGGCGCGGCCCTCCCCACCGCGTCCGCTCGCCCGGCGCATCCCAGGATCGCCGCCGCCAGCAGGCGTGTCCGGCCGTCGGCGTCGTCGAGCGCGGCCTCGACCAGCGCCGTCGCTTCGTTCGCATGCGCAACGAGCCGCTGGAAGGCTTCGGTCGCCTCGCCGGAGCGGCGCGACGACGCGAGATCGGCGACGGCTGCCTGAAGCAAACGGTGACGCGTCGCGGGATCGAGGACCTCGCGTCGGTCGGATGCCCAGAGCAGATCGTGCACCGAGCGTCGCTCCTGCTCGTCGGCGCTCTCCATGCGGGCGAGGAGGTCGCCGCGGATCGCGACCGCGTGTTCGAAGAGAAACGAAAGGCCGCGCTGATGGTTCCATTTCCGCTCGTCCGAACGGAGATCCTCAAGGCAGCGGCGGACGAGTTCCGCCGGCGGGCGGCCCTCCCAGACGAGTTCGCAGAGCACCTCGGCGGCCAGATCGCCCTGCTGCTCGTCGCCCGAGGCGAGCGCCGCGAGGAGCGGCGCAGGGTCGTAGGTCGCGAAAATCGCGAGCTGATCGAGCGCTCGTCGGGCGTTGTCGAGAAGCCCGTCGTCGCGCAGGTCCGCGACGAGGATTTCGACATAGCGCCGCGTTTCGCCTTCGTCGAACTGGAGATCGAGCGCCCGCCGATGCAGTTCCTCGCGCACCTCGATCGGACTCACGGTGCCGAGGGCTGCGCCGCTCGAGAGCAGGATATCGGTCGGCGCCATCGCGACGAGCGCCCGACCGTCGAGCGGTGGGCGCATGCTGCAGTAGAGCGCGAGCAGCAGGAAGAGGCACGCGAAGCCGAGCGGCCGCAGCCCGCCGCGACCGCGGACGAGTTCGCTGCGCCGTGCGATCGCCCGTCCGCACTCCGGGCAGGTCACCGCCGCCGTGAGCGGAGCTCGCTTGGGGCCCGCCTCGACATGTCCACCGAGGTCATAGGCGCAATGCCGACGAACGAGGATCGCGAGCGGCGTCCAGCGCCGCGCAGGACCGGGACAGCATCGTGCCCGCGGCATGCGCGATCGCGCTCGGGCTGCGCCGATGAGCGCAACGCCGACCAGACCGACGGCACTCCACGCGAGGAGCATCGGGACGAGACCGTCCACGCTCGGTGACACACTCGACGCCAGACTCAAGCCAACTGACGACATGGCCGCGACTCCCTGCGCTGCGAGCGCCGCCCGTCCGTGGCGGCGACTGCGGCAAATCGTACATGGCCGCGCGGCTCATCCGTCACAACAATTCGACCAACACCTCATCCGCTAACAATTGTCCCGCGCGGGTGAACCGCACGCGTCCCTGGACCCGCTCGAGCAGTCCGCGGCCGATCGCCCGGTCGATCGCCTCCCGCCGGGCCGGCCCTCGGCCGGAGCGTGTGGCCGCTTCGATCACCGCGTCGGGCACGCCCTCGCGCAGGCGGAGTCCGACCAGCAGGATCTCACCGGCGCGGGTGTCCGGATCGACCTCCTCGCAGTCCACGATCGGCGCCATCCGATCCTCGGTCTCCGCGAGCCAGCGGGTCAGGTTCGGGACATTCTTCCAGCGGATCCCGGCGACATGGCCGCTCGCGCTCGGCCCAAGCGCCCACCAGGACTCGTTTCGCCAGTAGAGGAGATTGTGGCGGCATTCCTGACCGGGCTGGGCGAAGTTCGAGATCTCGTACTGCTCGAAGCCAGCCCGTTCGGTGGCGGCGAGCGTCGCCTCGTACATCGCCGCCTCGAGATCCTCGTCGCAGGGCTCGAACTGACCGAGCTCAAGGCGCTTGGTCATCGCCGTGTTCGGCTCGTAGGTGAGCCCGTAGCAGGAGAGGTGATCGGGTCCGCAGGCCATCGCCTGGGCGAGATCGCTTTCCCATTCGGCGAGCGTCGATCCGGGCACGCCAAAGATGAGGTCGAGGTTCAGACGCCGCAACCCAGCCCTGCGGAGCCGTTCGACCGCCCGGGGCACGCTCGCCGGGTCGTGCCAGCGCTCCAGCGTCTTCAGGTGGTGCGGGTGAAAGCTCTGGGCTCCGAGACTCACCCGGTTCACCCCCGACTCGACGAGGATCGCGGCGACCTCGTCCGTGACGGTCTCAGGGTTCGCCTCGACGGTCCATTCGATCGACGGGGAAAAGGCGAACCGCTCGGCGACGCGGGCGAGCGCCCGCCGCAGGAGATCCGGTCGGAGGAGCGTGGGCGTCCCGCCGCCGATGAAGATCGTCTCGAGCACACCCCCCCGCTCCGGCTGACCGATGCCTGCGTTGGCGGCCGCGTCGACCTCCGCCTCAAGCCGACTCAGGTACGCCGGCTGCTGGTCGGCGCGGTCGACGAAGGAGTAGAAGTCGCAGTAGTGGCACTTGTGGAAGCAGAAGGGCACATGGAGATAGAGCCCGCGGATCCGTGGGAACGGCTGCCCGGGTGCGACGCGCTGGCGAAGGACGAACCCGGCGCTGGTCGCCGCATGTGGATCGCCCCCATCGGCTCTGCCTCCGAGGCTCACGGCGGAGCCGAGCTGCGGAAGCGGATGGGAGAACGCCGCCCCGTCGGCGGTCGGTGAAGTCGGATCGGGTCGCTCGGTGCCCACTGCGAGGGAGAGCGTAGCCGCCCGCGCGCCGCTGTCCCGGCGCGCTCGTTACGCGGCGTCCTTGTCGCGTTCCTTGTCCCGGTCCGGCTTGGCCGGGGCGGCCCGCGGCGCGGAGGCCGGAATCTTGATGTTCGTCCCGCAGTTTCGGCAGCGGACGAGCTTCCCGCGGGCGTTGATCGGCACGGCGAGAATGCGCTGGCAATCAAGCTTTGGGCACTTGATGCGAACGACATCATCACGGCCGCCATGGCCGGAGTTCGGTACGGATGATCCAGTCGTACTCACGGGTATGCCCTGTCATCGGCCTACCGCTCGGGTCGCTTGAGGCCGGGTCGGACGCAAGCCCGCAATCCTCCGAAGCCGCGTGCGACCGCCCCAGAGCGTGGCGGCGCTTCCCGTACAATCGCCGCTTGGCCTCCGGCTCGACCACGCCCACCAACCGCCCCCCCGGGGACGGGTGAGCGGGCGAGGGGAGCCACGCGTCCGCTCTGGCAGGCCCTCCCACGGTCCCTTTCCGGACGCTTCGCCCCGTCGACGATCCGCGCCACCGCCACATGACTCCTCCCGCCGCCGTCTCTCCCATCCGTCCGACCGCGCACTCCGCTGGGGAGCGCCGAGCCCCGCTCAACGCCGCCGTCGTGGGCCTCCAGTGGGGCGATGAGGGCAAGGGCAAGATCGTTGACCTGCTCACCGCCCGCTACGACACGATCGTCCGCTACAACGGCGGCGCGAACGCCGGTCACACCGTCGTCGTGGGGGACCAGAAGTACGCACTCCACCTGATTCCCTCGGGCATCCTCTACCCCGAGAAGCTCAATGTCATCGGGAACGGGACGGTCATCGATCCGGAGAAGCTGCTCGACGAAATCGACAAGCTCCGCGCTCGCGGCATCGCCGTGAACCACAATCTGCGGGTGAGCGACCGGGCCCATGTCGTCATGCCCTATCACAAGGAGCAGGACGCGGCCCTCGAAGACTTCCTGGCCTCGAAGTCCGGGAAGGACAACGGCGGCCTCTCGATCGGCACCACCCGCCGCGGCATCGGCCCGGCGTACGCCGACAAGATCTCCCGCTCGACGGCGATCCGGGTCGGCGACCTCCTCGAACCGACCATTCTCCGCCGCAAGCTCGATGTCGTCTGCGGCATCCGCACGGCGGAACTCGAAGCCCTTGGCGTCCGCACCCGGCCGCTCCGCGCCGACGAGCTCGCCGAGCACTTCAGCGCGGTCGGCGAGCGGATCCGACCGCTCGTCACCGACACCGTCTACCTCCTGCATGATCGGCTCGCCCAGGGCAAGTCGCTTCTCTTCGAGGGGGCGAACGCGTGCCTCCTCGACATCGATCACGGCACCTATCCCTATGTGACGAGTTCGAACTGCTCGACCTTGGGCATCCCCGCCGGAACGGGCGTCCCCGGCAGTCGGATCGACATCGTCTACGGGATCATGAAGGCCTACTCGACGCGGGTCGGCGCCGGTCCCTTCCCCACCGAGCAGCTCAACCCGATCGGCGACCGGATTCGGGAACGCGGTCGCGAGTACGGCACGACCACCGGCCGCCCGCGGCGCTGCGGCTGGCTCGATCTCGTCGCGGTGCGGTACTCGGCGATGATCGGCGGCGCCACCGCCATCGCCTGCACCCTCTTCGATGTCCTGACCGGCTTCGACGAACTCAAGCTCTGCGTCGGCTACCGTCTCCCCGACGGCTCGACGACCGATCGCTTCCGGCCCGACGCCGACCGCCTCGGCCTCGTCGAGCCGATCTATGAGACCTTGCCCGGTTGGCAGGAAGAAATCCGCGATTGTGCGTCGCGATCCGCACTTCCGGCGAACGCCCGCCGCTACCTCGAGCGTATCGAGGAGCTCGTCGGGGTTCCGATCGACATCGTGAGCGTGGGGCCCGAGCGCACCCAGACCATCGCCGACCCGGCACGGATTGGCGAACTCGTCGACGCGCCGTGACGATCGCGTCAGCGCCACCGACTCCGCTTCCACCTGACGCTCCTCTCCCACCGCTCATGACCCCTCCCGCGTCCGCAGCCTCTCCCTCGATCGCTCCGGGCGTCGCCACGGCCGCGTCGATCGCCGAGCCACCGCTCGATCCGGCCCGCATGCCGCGGCACATCGCCATCATCATGGACGGCAATGGTCGGTGGGCGCAGCGCCGCGATCTGCCCAGGGCCTTGGGTCATCGGGCCGGGGCGAAGGCGGTGCTCGAGATCGTCGAGGCGTGCAAGCAGCTTGGGGTCGGGGCTCTGACGCTCTACTCCTTCTCGAGCGAGAACTGGAAGCGCCCGGCGGATGAGGTCGCGGCGCTCATGGAACTCTGCCAGGAGTTCATCCGCGCCCAGTGCGCGACGATGATCACCAACAACATCCGATTCCGCCGGATCGGACGACGCGAAGGGATGCCCGCGGAGGTCCTCGCGGCCCTCGACGAGGCGGAGCGTGCGACCGCCCACTGCACCGCACTGACCCTCTGTCTCGCCCTCAACTACGGTTCGCGGACCGAACTCGTGGACGCGGCGAGAGCGATCGCAGCCCGGGTCGCCCGGGGCGAACTGACGGTGGACGCGATCGACGAATCGACGATCGAGCGGCACCTCTACACCGCCGGCCTCCCGGACCCGGATCTCCTCATCCGGACCGCGGGCGAACGACGGATCTCCAACTACCTCCTCTGGCAGATCAGTTACGCCGAACTCCATGTCGCCGAGTGCCTCTGGCCCGACTTCGGGCCGGAGCAACTCCGAGAGGCGATCCGAGACTTCGCCAGCCGCGAACGGCGATTCGGGGATATCCGGGCGAAGGCCTGACCGCCGCCGGGAGGCTTCTCCCCAAGTCGGCCGCTGCCATTCATTTGTGGCCATTCTCGCGACTCGTCCATAGCAGATCGATGCGGCGACGAGTATTCTGCGGACAGCTCGGTCTGACGGCCGAGCGAGGTCCTTCACCGACCATCGGCCGCGTCGGCTTTGCCGGCGGATGGCCCGTACGGGTAGGCCTGGCGGCCGGAAGCACGCCAGTTCGGCCCGCGTCGGCGGTCGCACCGCGGCGTTCTCGCGCCGCGGGCGACGCCGCCGACCGCGCCCGCAGACTCCGGCACGGCCCATCCTGTCCCCATCCTCCCTCCCCACCCGTGGCGCAAGTCATTCGGGCTGCGGACGAGCAGAAAGGAACGCGCGGCCCGCGTCCGAGCGTCGCGAGACGACCGGACCGCGGCGAGCGGTGGCTGCGCGACGGTGTGTCCCCCGTCTCGTCTGTCCCCCGTCCGGCCCCGTCCGGCCCCGTCCGGCCCCCGTCCGGCCAGATTTCCAGACCCACCCGACATGAGCATCGCCCCACCCGAGCTGGGTCCGACCCAGACGCCGTGGCAGGCGACACAGACTCAGGAGCCCCGCATGCGGCAGCACTCGTCCGGCCTTTCGACAGACCAGACGCCCTCGGCGAACCAGACCCCACCGCACTCGGAACCCTCCCACGCAGCGTCGCGCGGCGGCGCCGCGCTCCGTCGGCCCGCTCGCCGCCTCCCGCTGTTCTGCTGCGCGCCCGCGTTGGCGTTGAGCATCGCGATGATGCCGGCGTCGACGCTCGTCGGCGCCGATCTGCCCGGCTCGCCGAAGCTCACGCCGCTCACCGCCCCGAAGGCACTCGCGCCCAAGACGGGAAGCGCCCCGCTCGCCGGCGGCGCCGCCGCACAGGGCGCCGCGGCGCTCTCGCCCCTCGCCGACGATCCCGCGAACGCCCTCGATCCGTTCGTCCCGATCGATGAGTCGCGACTCTCCGCGGCCACCCTCTCGATGATGACCGTGGGCTCGGTGATCGAACTGCCGACCGCCCAAGGCCCGCTTCGCATGCGGCTCATCGAGCGCGGTCGGACGAGCCTTGGCAGTGCGTCCTATGTCTTCCGCGGCGGACCCGACACCGATGCTCCCTTCGGCTCGAACGCCACGCTCGTCGTGCGCGACGGTCTCGTCGGCGGCTTCGTCCGTGGCATCGACGGCTTCGATGTGATCGTCACGCCGATCGACGAGTGGCGTCAGTCGCTCGTCTTCCGGCCGAGCGCGATCGGCGACTGCGGCAACACGCCGGCGATGGGCAAGCCCTTCGATCCGAATGATCCGGCGAACGATGATGCGGGTGACGGCGGCGTCGCCGGCGCCTGCAACGATCCGGCCTCGATCCAGGATGTCCTTGTCGTCTACACGCCGGCCGCGGCCGCCGCGAACGGCGGCTCGGTGGCCATCACGGCGCTCATCGAGGCCAGCATCCTCGATGCCAACATCGCCCTCAAGAACAGCGAAGCGCCGAACCGCCTCCGGCTCGTCTCGATCTACGGCTTCGACTTCCCCGAGTCGGGCGACATCTTCACCGACCTCGACACGCTCACCGATCCGGACGACGGCGTCGGTGACTTCGTGCACACGCTCCGCGACCTCTTCGCGGCCGACCTCGTTCAGCTCGTCGCCGACGCGCCCGGCGCCTGCGGCCTCGCGTGGCTCTTCGAGAATGACCCGAGCCGAGGCTTCAGCGTCGTCGATGCCGCGTGCCTCGCGAACTACACCCCGGCCCACGAGATCGGTCACAACTTCGGCGCCTGCCATGCGGTCGGCGACGGCGGTGGCTGCGAGTCGGGCGGCTACTTCCCCTTCTCGAACGGCTACCGCTTCATCGGCGACTCGAGCACCCTCTGGCGGACGGTCATGGCCTACGCCCCGGGAACGCGCATCCCCTACTTCTCGAATCCCGGGGTCGTGTACGACGGCGAGTCGGTCGGCATCGGCGGCTCGAGCCCGACCTCGACCGACAACGCGCGCACGATCGAGCTGACCGCCGAAGCGGTCTCGAACTTCCGCTGCGACGGCGAACCGCCGAAGGACTGCAACGCGAACGGCCTGCCGGATCTCATCGATGTGCTCGACGGCTCGAGCGAGGACTGCAACGGCAACGGCATCCCGGACGAGTGCGACATCGGCGGCGGCTTCAGCCTCGACGAGAACAACGACGGCGTGCCCGACGAGTGCGCTGCCCTCCCGGCGAAGTTCTATCCGGAGGACGATGGCGATCCGCGGGTCCTCGACGCAGCAGGATTCGCCGTCGCGATCGGCCGCGGACTCGCTCCGGTCGGTACCACCGTTCCGCTCAACGCCGTCGTCGGCGCCTTCGGTGACGACGAGGCGGGAGCCAATGTCGGAGCCGCCTATGTCTTCACGCCGCTCGGCGTGCAGCAGGCGAAGCTCCTCCCCGACGATCCCGATCCGCAGTCGAACTTCGGCCGCGCGGTCGACACCTGGTCCTTCATTCCCTCCGCGCTGACCCCGAAGCGCGAGTTCGCCGTAGCGGGCGCGTATCGCGCCGACGCCCTCGGCCTGAACGAGCGCGGGGCGGTCTATGTCTTCAGCTCGGACAACGACGGCGCATGGACGCAGCGGCTGAAGCAGATCGCCAGCGACGGCAAGGCCGGCGACTGGTTCGGCTTCTCCGTGAACATGACCCGCTCGCCCGCCGACAGCCAGCACACGCTCGTCGTCGGGGCCCCGAACGGGAACTCCGGCAAGGGCGCGGTCTACATCTACCGGTACCAGGACGCCAACACCACCACGCTCGCGAAGAAGCTGATCCTGCCGCTCTCCGATGTCGGCGCGGACTTCGGCTGGTCCCTTGCGACCGACAACTTCGTCACGCTCATCACGCCGAATCCGATCGCGATCACCCAACGGGCCATTCTCGTCGCCGGAGCTCCCGGCTTCAGCGATGACGCTGGCCGCGTGCGCGTCTTCGAACGGGCCACCACGCCGAACGCGAGCTATCCGAGCGCCGGCGTGACCATCTCGCTCGGACCGGATCAGACCCAGGCCGGCGACCGCTTCGGCGAGGCCGTGGCGATCGCCGACAACTACCTCGTGATCGGCGCCCCGGGGCGCAACGAGGGGCGCGGCGCAGCGTATGTCTACGAGCGCACGAACCTCGGCGTTTGGGCGCCGCGGGTCGAGCTGACCTTCACCGACGGCAAGCCGAACGATCGGCTCGGCGCGGCGGTCTCGATCACGACCGCAACCGACGGCGCCCTCTGGGTCACCGTCGGTGCGCCGCGTTTCGACCGGCCGACCGCGAGCGGCACGCTCACCGATGCCGGCACGGTCGTGGTGCTCCGCAAGCCGGCGAACTCGCCGACCTGGAGCATCATGAACGCGAACCTGCCGGGCGACATCGCCGCCGGCGACCAGTTCGGACAGTCGGCCTCGATCTACTCGAGCGGCGCGACCATCCGAGCCCTCATCGGCTCCCCCTTCGACGACGACTCCGGCATCAACTCCGGTTCGCTCTACAACCTCGTGCCGACCCTTCCCTGACGATCACCTGCCCGGTGTCCGATCCGATTCGCCGCATTCCTCACCTCCCCACCATGCGACTCCCCGCCACTTTCGGCACGCTTCTCTCGACCTTCGCGAGCCTCAGCTCCATCGCGATCGGGGCGTCGACGGCAAGCCTCCTTGCCCTGAGCCCCTCGGCGTACGCCGGCGACACTCCGGCCTCCTGCAACAGCGCCGAGCAGAGTTGCCTCGTGGTGAACCTGAAGGCCGGCGGCTGCAACGACGAGATCTGCTGCACGACCGTCTGCACGATCGAGCCGGCCTGCTGTTCGACCGCCTGGGACGAACTCTGCGTCGCCCTCGCGGTCAAGTTCTGCAGCTCCTGCGGCATCTCGGAGAACTCCTGCTTCGGCAAGAACATCACCGAGGGGTGCAATGAGCCGAACTGCTGCAACTATGTCTGCTCGCTGCCCGGCTTCGAGGACTGCTGCACCGTCCAGTGGGACGCCAACTGCGTGAAGATGGCGACGAAGGTCTGCGTCGGCTGCGGTCAGCCCGGCGCCGGAGACTGCAACAAGGTCCATGAGGGCGCCGGCTGCAACAACGCCGAGTGCTGCGACCAGGTCTGCACCGTCGACGCGACCTGCTGTCAGGTCTCGTGGGACGAACTCTGCGTGCAGTGGGCCGCGTTCTTCTGCCCGGGCTGCGGCGATCCAGTCGCGGGCAACTGCTGCGTCGCCCACACCACCCCCTTCTGTGACGATGTCGATTGCTGCGAGGCGGTCTGCGAGGTCGACGATTTCTGCTGCACCGTCCGCTGGGATGTGAACTGCGTCGAGCTCGCCAGCAGCGTCTGCACGCTCGCGAACTGCCTCTGCGGCGATCCGAACGCCGGAAGCTGCAAGAGCGTCCATCCGACCCCGGGCTGCAACGATCTCGAGTGCTGCACGGAAGTCTGCCTCTTCGACGACTTCTGCTGCATCGTCGCGTGGGACCAGGCGTGCAAGAACGCCGCGGAGGCCCTCTGTGCGACGAACCCGAACTGCGGCGATGTCGGCAAGGGCTCCTGCTTCGTCCGCCACGACACCCCAGGCTGCGATGACGCCGGCTGCTGCGAGGCGGTCTGCGCGGTCGATCCGAACTGCTGCCTCTTCAAGTGGGACCAGCAGTGCGCGGATCTCGCCCCGCTCATCTGCACCGACTGCGGCGACATCGACGCCGGCTCCTGCTTCGAACCGCACGGCTCGCCCTCCTGCGCGAACGAGGAGTGCTGCGAGGCGGTCTGCAAGATCGATCCCTTCTGCTGCTCGGACCTGTGGGACACCGTCTGCGTGAGCCTCGCGGTGGCGGGCTGCGATGATCCGATCGGCAACTGCGGCGCGAATCTCGCCCGCTCCTGCTTCGTGCCCTCCGCCTACCTGCCCGGCTGCGAAGACGCCGGCTGCTGCGTCGATGTCTGCACGACGCTCGATCCCTATTGCTGCGATGTCCGCTGGGACGCGGCCTGCGTCGAGCACGCCTTCAGCCTCTGCGACACCGCCGTCGGCTGCCCCAAGCGCGGCGCCTGCCTCATCCCCCATGTGAACCCCGGCTGCAACGATCCGATCTGCTGCACCGCGGTCTGCCAGATCGATCCGATCTGCTGCCTGAACACCTGGGACGACAACTGCGTCAGCATCGCCGTCGGCGTCTGCTTCGGTCAGTCCGCCTGCCCGGGCGTCGACACCTGCTGGGATTCGCACGGCACCCCGGGCTGCGAAGATCCGGCGTGCTGCAATGTCGTCTGTGCCGTCGATCCGGTCTGCTGCATCGAGGCGTGGGACCAGAACTGCGTCGCGGTCGCCCAGGCCCGCTGCGTGCCGGAGGGTGACTGGAACTGCCCCTGCATCGGCAGTTGCTTCGAGCAGCACGGAAACCCCGGCTGCGACGACACCGCCTGCTGCTCGGGCGTCTGCTCGATCGATCCGCTCTGCTGCACGGTGGCGTGGGACGCCGACTGCGCCCTCATCGCCCGCGTGGTCTGCTGCGGCGACATCGGTTGCGGAAACTACTGCGCCGGCACCTGCTTCGACAGCCACGATCAGCCCTTCTGCAACGACGCCGCCTGCTGCGACGCCGTCTGCATGATCGATCCCTTCTGCTGCAGCAACCGCTGGGACGGCGTCTGCGCCGAGTTCGCCTTCGAGCGTTGCAGCTCGCTCTGCGGCCTGCCGGACGGCGGAAGCTGCTTCGTCCCGAAGATCGCTCCGGGCTGCTCGGATCGAAGCTGCTGCGATGCGGTCTGCGCCGCCGACCCCATCTGCTGCACGACGACCTGGGATGAGGCCTGCGTCGAGCTTGCCCAGGGCAAGCGCGGACGCCGCGGCCTCTGCGAGCCGCCGGAATGCGGTTCCTTCGCCGCCGGCGACTGCTGCGAGGCCAAGGATGTCCCGGCCTGCAACGACGAGCAGTGCTGCGAGGCGGTCTGCCGTCAGGATCCCTTCTGCTGCGACAGCCAGTGGGATGAGACCTGCGCCGGTCTCGCCCGCAAGACCGCAGCCTGCGACTGCGTCTCGGAGTGCGGCGATGCCTGCGCCGGTTCCTGCTGCGAGGCGAAGGACACGCCGCTCTGCGACGACGAGGCCTGCTGCGAAGCCGTGTGTGCGCTCGATCCCTTCTGCTGCGAGCTCGAGGGCGGAGCGTGGGACGCGGTCTGCGCCTCCCTCGCCGCGTCGACCGACGCATGCGGCGATGTCTGCCCGCAGCCGGAGTGCGGTGACATCACCGCAGGCGACTGCTGCACGCCGCACGCCGGTCCGGCCTGCAACGACCTGAGCTGCTGCGATGCGGTCTGTGCGATCGACAGCTTCTGCTGCGAGTCGCAGTGGGACATCGCGTGTGCGATCCTGGCCGGCGAGGAGTGCCCGGAGTGCCAGTCGAAGCTCTTCTGCGGCTCGGCGTCGGCGGGCGACTGCTTCACCACGCACCCGACACCCTACTGCGACAACTTCGGCTGCTGCTCCTTCGTCTGCACCATCGATCCGAGCTGCTGCTCGGTCGATTGGGACACGACCTGCGTTGATCTCGCCGCGGCGTTCTGCGGCGGGTGATCGTCAGCGGTCGGCAAGGGTGTCAGGGAGCGGCTGGGCGATGAGCGCCAGCCGCTCGACGCCCACGCGCAGAAGGAAGCAGTCGAGTTCCCGCTCGCCGGTTGGCGCGGATCCCCCTCCACCTGAGAGGGTCCGGGCGATCCGCTGCGTCCAACGATCCGCATCCGCCACGCCGCCGCGGGTGCGCACGCGGGCCCGCTGCGCGCCGCGACGCTTGAGCTCCGCGACGACCGCATCCTCGTCGAAGGGCACGACGGCGAGAATCCGCGCCCGTTCGAGCCACGGCGACGGAGCGATCGCCTCCGCGGTGAGAATCCCAAGCCCCGCCGCAGGCTCGGCGAGTTGGGCCAAGCGGGCGAAGTGTCCGAGCAGCCGGCTTCGCTCGAGCGCAGGATCGGGCACGGCGAGCATCGCGGCGAAGCGATCGACGCACGGGACGCCCTCGATCGGGCCTCGGATCGTGACGACATCGTCGGGGTCGCTGCCAACGCGCGTCGCCTGACGGCCGCCATCGGCCTCGCGGAGTCGACCCCACCACGCGACGAGCTGCACCAGCGTTCCCTCATCGCTGATCCACTCGAGTTCCGCATCGTCGGGGAGGAGCGCGGGATCGAGCCCCGGACCGAGCTTCAACGCCGCTCCCGTCGCGCGGCGGGCGACCGCGATACACACCTCAAGCGACGGCTCATGGATCGGCGTCAGGGTACGGGCGCCGCGGGCCTCGTCCCGTCGGGCCGGATCGCAGTGGACGAAGGCACCGTCAAGCGCTCCGTCGTGCAGGAGGTCACGAACATCCGCGATCCGCGCGTCGCAGCGGGCGTTCGTCGCCGCCATCCACGCCCGAACGGGTGAACGATCGACGGCGATCACCCGCACGCGGGGTGCGGGCCGCTCGGTCCCGCGGGCGAGTTCGGCGAGCGCCATCGCGTCGCCTCCCATGCCGGAGCAGAGATCCCAGACCCTGATCTCCTCCGCGGTCCGCTCGATGCGCGCGATCGCTCGAGCGAACCGCCGGGCCTTCCAGAGCGCGACCCGTTCACCGCTCGCCTGCTCGACCGCCTGGCGGTCGCAGACGAGCCCGTCGGCAGCGGCGAATTTCGCCCGGGCCCGCAGGCGTGCCTCCGCGAGTTGGAGGGCCATCGTGACGGAGGTCGGATCCCACCCGCGACGAAGCCGCTCGATGGCCGCGGCGCTGACCCCGGTCCGGACGACCTCGGCGGCCGCGGCGAGCAGTTCGGTCTGGGCGAGGAGCTCGCGCCAACGCGCAACCTCCGGGTCGCCCGCTGATCCCTCCGCCATCGAGCTGCCCGGGCCATCCGCTGACATCCGCGCGGCATCCTACGGGAGGGCCCTCCGCTCGGGAGGACCGAGAAGGAACCGGGACAGGCGAGCACCCCCCGCAACCGGGAATCGCACCTGAACCGTCGGAGATCCGGAGCTCGGAGTCAAGCATGTCCGTGAATGACCCGATGGACGCATGTGGGTGTTTGTACGGAGGTCCGCCTGCGCGCGTCGCGGGAGGGTCCGAGGACAAGCCGCACAGCTCCCACCGCTTCGCGCGATGACGCTCTCCCGACGAACCATGTTCCTCACCGGCGGTGCCCTGCTTGCGCTCATGGCAGGCCTGTGGGTCGTCGTCGCTGCGGTCATGCTGAGCGGCTTCTGGAAGGTCGAACAGCGCGGCACGAGTCTCCATGTCGAACGGGTGGTCGAAGCGATCGACCTCGCCGCGGATACCCTCGCGACGAAGCTCTCCGACTGGTCGATGTGGGACGACACCTATGCCTTCGTCGCCGATCGAAACGAGACCTACGCCGCATCGAATCTGACCGCCAAGGGACTGGACACCCTGGGCCTGCACGCGATGGCGTTTTTCGGCCCCGACGGAACGCTCGTCCATGCCATCACGCTCATGCCAGCCGATGGGGATGGCGAAGGCGAACCGACCCTCGCGCACGGCGCACCCGAGGGACTCCTCCGACAACTCGCCGCCCATCCGGATCTCCTCGTCAGCGGAACGGGCGAAGAGGATGTCCGCGCCGGCGTTACGAGTTGGTCAGACAGGATCTACCTCATCGCCTCGCGTCCCATCCTGACCAGCGAGGCGCTCGGCCCGAGTCGCGGGGCGCTTCTCTTCGTCTCGGAACTCACCGACGAGCGGATCGCGGCGATGGGCGAGCGCTTGCGCATGGCCCTCGCGATCAAGCCGCTCGCCGCAGACGATCCGCGCCGCTCCGAGGCGCTCCCCGAACGCCCGACGATCGAGCCCATCGATGTGAGCTCGATCCGGGGCAAGACGATCATGGCCGACATCCGCGGCGAGCCGGCCTTCGCGATCGATGTCGCCGTCCCGCGCTTCGTCCATGCCCAGGCCCTCGCGACCAGCAAGCTCATGGGGATCACGCTCGCGATCGCGGCCTGCGTCGCGGTGGCGGTCACGATTCTCGTCCTCCGTTTCACCGTCCTCGGACGCCTCGCCCAGCTTCACCGCGAGGTCGGATCGATCGGCGGGACGACGCCTTCGGACCGGTCCGGCGACCTGAGCGGCACGCTCATGGCAAACATCACCGCGGACAGTCGGGTGACGGTCGAGGGTCAGGATGAGCTCAGCCATCTCGCCGCGACGCTGAACGGACTCTTTTCGCGCATTGCGGACGCCCACAGCGACCTCGCCAGCGCGCGGGCCGCGGCCGAGCGGGCGAACCGCGCGAAGAGCGAGTTTCTCGCCAACATGTCGCACGAGGTGCGCACGCCGCTCACCGCGATCCTCGGATTCGCGGATCTGCTCGCGGAGGCCGGTCATGTGGACCATGCCACGCGCGAGGGGCTCGACACGGTTCGTCGCAACGGCCGACACCTGCTCGCCGTCATCAATGACATCCTCGACCTCTCGAAGATTGAGGCGGGCCGCATGGATGTCGAGACGCTCCCCTGCTCGCCGATCCTGCTCGCCCGCGAGGTCATCGATCTCCTCCGCGACCGGGCGACGCAGAAGGGACTGACCCTCGATCTCACGATCGACGGACGCGTCCCGAGCGTGGTGACGACGGATCCGCTTCGCTTCCGTCAGATTCTCCTCAACCTCACCGGCAACGCCCTCAAGTTCACGCCGAGCGGCGGCGTCACGCTGCGGATGTCCTACTCCGAGAGTGGTCCCACCGACGCGCCGCGACTGCTCGTTGACATCTGCGACACCGGCATCGGCGTCACCAAGGAGCAGGAGGAACGCCTCTTCCGCGCCTACGGACAGGCCGAGACCTCGACCGCGCGGCAGTTCGGCGGCACCGGCCTCGGATTGACGATCAGCCGCAAGCTCGCCACCCTGCTCGGCGGGGATCTGACCCTTCATGCGACCGGCCCGAATGGCTCGACCTTCCGCCTCAGCGTGGCCGCCGGCCCGATCGCCGAGGACATCGAGTTCGTCACCCAGACCACCGCAGAGGCCGCCGCGGCCTGCTCGACGAAGGCCCCGCCGCCGGCAGCGCTCTCGATCGACCTGACCGGCCTGACCATCCTGCTCGCCGAAGATGGCCCCGACAACCAGCGGCTCCTCGGATTCGTCCTCCGCAAGGCCGGAGCGACGGTCGAGATCGTCGGCGATGGGCGACGGGCCGTCGACGCGGTGCTCGCCGCACGCCAGGCGCAGCGGCCCTTCGACCTCGTCCTGATGGACATTCAGATGCCGCTCATGGACGGCTTTTCGGCCACCCGCGCCCTCCGTGCGGCTCGCATCACGACGCCCATCGTGGCCCTCACCGCTCACGCCATGGAAGGCGACCGCGCAGCGTGTCTCGCGGCGGGCTGCGATGACTACGCGTCCAAGCCGATCGATCGGACCTCGCTGCTGCAGACATGCCGCCGCGTCGCCCTCGGGGAGCGCCGCGCCGCCGCATAGGGCGTGTCGTGGCTTGCGGTTTCGGCGCGGAAGCCCTACCTTCCCGCGCTCCTATGGCTTCCGCACGAACTTCCTCGCGTTCCTCCTCCGCCCGCTCCGCCGCCGCCTCTGGCCGTTCCGCCGGCGCGCGACAGGGACCGATCTCGAGCTTCCTCGCCCACCACTACCGCCACTTCAACGCCGCGTCGGTCATCGATGCCGCCGAGGGATACAAGCGGCACATGGCGGATGGCGGAGCGATGCTCGTGACGCTCGCCGGTGCGATGAGCACGGCGGAGCTCGGGATCTCGCTCGCCGAGATGATTCGCCGCGGCCTCGTGAGCGGCATCTGCTGCACCGGCGCGAACCTCGAGGAGGACATCTTCAACCTCGTCGCCCACACGCACTATGCCCGCGTGCCGAACTGGCGCGAGCTCCCCGCCAAGGAGGAGAAGAAGCTCCACGACCGGCACATGAACCGGGTGACGGACACCTGCATCCCCGAGGAGGAAGCGATCCGCCGGCTCGAGCGGGCGGTCCTCGACGAGTGGACCCGCGCCGACAAGGCTGGCGAGGCGTACTTCCCGCACGAGTTCTTCTACCGGATCCTCCTCTCCGGCAAGCTCAAGAAGTTCTACGACACCGACCCGAAGAACAGTTGGCTCCTCGCCGCGGCCGAACGCAACCTGCCGGTCTTCGTGCCTGGCTGGGAGGACTCGACGCTCGGCAACATCTATGCCGCCCACTGCATCGAGGGGGACATCAAGCATGTCCACACCGTGCGAAGCGGCATCGAGTACATGATGCGACTCGCCGAGTGGTACACCGCGACCACGAATCCCGCGCGTCCGTCGAAGCGCGCCGGCCGTGCCAACACGAAGGGCCGCACCATCGGCTTCTTCCAGATCGGCGGCGGCATCGCAGGCGACTTCCCGATCTGCGTCGTGCCGATGCTTCACCAGGATCTGCGCCGCAAGGGCATTCCGCTGTGGGGCTACTTCTGCCAGATCAGCGACTCGACGACGAGCTACGGCAGCTACTCCGGCGCGACCCCGAACGAGAAGATCACCTGGGGCAAGCTCGGCGTCGACACCCCGCGATTCATCGTCGAGAGCGACGCCACGATCGTCGCCCCGCTCATCTTTGCGTATGTGATGGGCCAGTGATGGGCGTATGTGATGGGTCAGTGACGGCCTCGTGTCGTGCAAGCGACCGCCAGTGGCTCACGATGTCCGGCGAGACTCCGGCGGCTCCGCACTCAGGACACACCGAGATGCCGTCCTCCGGCTGACCGAGCTGGTGGAGACAGAGCGGGCAGAGGTGATACCCAGCCTCGGCAGCACGGCGATGAAGCCTGCGCATCCGTATGCGCGTCACGCTTGACGAGAGAGGCCGCAGGACGAGCACGAGTGCCAGCACGACCACGATCGACGCGGTTGGCCACACCAGAAACGCAACGATCGATGCGATGACCAACGCTGCGAACCAGACGAGGAATCCGAAAAACAACGGCGAGGCCATCGTGCGCGGCTCGTTGTACACGACCGGGCGGCCGCGCTCCGCCGCCGAGTCGCGCCGCTCTGCGACCGCTTGCCGCGCGGGCGTGCGGCAGCCGCCGCACACCGCGGGGAGGACGAGTCGATTGTCCCACACGCCGCAGCAGGGACGGGCTGCATTTCGTTTCGTTTCCACGGGCAGTCACCCAAAGAAGCAGCAGAGCTGGTCATCAGCAACAACCATCAGCGCCTCGAGCAGACCGCTGTGGAGCGGCGCCGGCTCGTAGAGATACCACTTGAGATCGCCGCGCATCCAGTACAGATTCCACTGGTCCTGCGTGCGAACATACCGGATCCTCGCGATTGGATGCTGGCGAAGGATCGTCTTTTCCTTCCAGTGCGGCCGGATCTCAAAGAGCTCGACTGTGTGACCGTCGGTCGTGAACCCGAAGTCGAGCTGACTGCGGATGTGCTCCGGCGGCCGACGCTTCGAGAAAAACCAATCCATCGCCGTCTGATTGACTGCCAGCTCGTGCTCGGTGAAGGCCATGGCGTTCATCGTATCGACGGCGATGGAAAGTGCCGCGCAGCGTTTGGCTGCGACACGAGAGAGAGGTCGAAGCCGACCGACATGTCGAACGTGACGGTGTGCCGCCCTCCGCTCGCGCCCGTCGCTGGCTCTACCTCAATGTCGAAGATGACGTTCTGGGTTCCGAATTCTCGGAGGTTCACATCTGCGACGTCGTTGAAGCGGAGCCCCACGAGTGGGCAGGAAAGTGCGGACAAGGGGTCGGAGGGCGTCCCCGGATAGGACCAAGGAATCTGACCTTCAAGCGTCAGTGTCACATGTCGTCCAGGCAGACACTCAGCGGTGACGGCAACGATCTCCGCGTCATGAAGGGAGGGCCACTCGCCGTAGCGAAGGCGAATCGCATCGGCATTGTCGGTGATCGCTTCCAATGGGTGTCGCATCGGATCTGCCTGAGTTGTCATGAGCGAAAGAGCACCCCATGTCGTGACGAAGAGGAACGGGGGTGTGGGCTCGTCGCGATCGGGATATGGGGTGGGGTATGGGTCTTTGCAGGCCGGTCACGACTTGCGGCGCAGGGGCCCCTGTGCGCGGAACGCCCGAGGACTCCTGCTACTGCGCGGCGAAATGGTGGCCGGCATACTGCTCAAGGAATCCGCAGGACGAGCAGCGAAACACTCCGATCGGAATAGTGTGCGAGGTGGAAGACCTCGTACCAATCCAGAATGACTTCTGGGGAACACCAGGAACCCAGTGCGAAATCAGTCGACCGCCGTGGGAGTGGTCAAGAACGAATCCCTGCTCCATCTGACCGTTGCACTTGGGGCATGTGAGCTGCGTAGACATCGATGCGGATCCTCCTCGAACCGGCCTGGTGGTCGGAGATGCGTGTCACGGCTCGAACTGTGCCGCACGCACCCGCGGCCGAGGCCGTGGGCCGCTCGCCAATGGTAACGCCGAAGATGCGGTCGGCATGAACGATGCGTTCGACCGGGCCGGTCGAACGCTACTGCGCGCTGGACTCGGGGATCCGAAGGCGAGGCAACCAGAAGGCCCCAGCCAGGATGACCACGAATCCGAGCCACTCCCAGATCGTGGCAAGCCTTTCTGGGAGTGTGACATAAGCAATTCCCTTGATGATGAGTCCGATGCCAAGAGCGATCGCAACGACGATGGTGACGAACACGGCATGGCGAACTGGAATGGCTGATGGCGACCGCTGCAGGAGCAGGCAGGTCAAGCCGACGATCAGGATTGCCATCGCAAGCGCAGTGCAGAACCACGGGACGGTGGAGTTGCCCAAGCGGCTCCAGAGCGAGAAATGGCCGATCGATGTCGCCGCGAGGACGAGCACAAGCGAGATCAAAAAGAACCCGGCGATCTGGCGCGGCGTCATCGATATCTCCTTGGCGGCAGAACCTGTCACGATAGAAGCCCCCGCCTCGATAAGTGTAACGACGGCGTTGGCTGGTCGCAATCACGGTTCGGGCGCTGGCAGGTTGGTCACCGCCTACTGCATATGTGTTGTTGCGGGCTTACCGGCGGCTTCGGCAAATGGTTCCTACAGGCCGAACGCCGCCCGCGGCCTACTCGCTTCTGCACGAAGGGTCCGGGGCTTCCGGTCTGTAGGAATCCCTCAGTATCGCGCACGCAGGACCGGGGGTCCTCCTCGTGTGCGGCGTCGGATCTTCCAGCCCGGCGGCGTGCTCCTCCGCGCATCGGGCGGTACACCCATCAATGATGCCGCCAGGCGTGTCGGCATCACCGCCGGTTGAGGCACGGGGGCAGGTGCTGGATCCGCCGAGCTTCTCTCCGGACGGCTGCGTTCCTTCATCGTCATGACCTCAGCGAGGATGCGAATGAGTACATCATCGCCTCGATCGGCCGCGCAGTGTTCAAATGTCGTTGTGCTTGATCGGGTGGCGGTAAGCCACGCGTTGACGCAGTCGCCCACTTCGTGCACGCAGCCCACGATGCGATTGTCGACGACTCCGACGCGCGGGGAGCTTTCCTGCGCCACGCAGTGGCGGAGGTCGGAGTGAGCGATTCGACGGTTCCGAAGGATCCGATCGCACGGGCGCTGGAATGAGATCGGCGACGGGCGATTCGATCGGAAGACGGAGAACAAGGCTCTACCGACCGTTCATGATGGCTCGGTCGAGCAGGCCGCCGGCACGACGAAGGCCCCGCGTCGCCGTGCCGCGCGCAGCAGCAACACAACCGCGACCGTGGTCGATGCCATCACCAGCCACGAACTCTCTGGACCGAACATCCCGCCAGTCAGCCAGTCGGGCCCGGCGAGGCGGCTCTCGAGCGGCGCCACGCTGCGCCACTCCTCGATACCGGAAAGCGGCAGGCCGCTCAGCAGAATGGTGAAGTTCCATGCCGCGTGATTGGCGGCCACCACCCACAGGTTCCGCGCCAGGACGAAGACCGCGGCCCAGAGCATCCCCACCAGCGTCACTGACATCAGCATGGTCACCACATCGCTGATCCCACCCTCCTCGACATTCTCCAAGTGCGCGACGGCGAACACCACCGCCTGTATCACCAACGCCCAGATCGTTCCCCACGCCCGTTCCACCAGCCGGAACAGCAGGCAGCGGTAGACCAGTTCCTCCAAAAGCGATGCGATGCCGATCAGGGCCGCTACGCCGAAGAGCGCCGGCGAGAAGCCTCGAAACAGCACCCGTTCATAGGCACCGAGAACGAAGAGCGCAGCCATCGGGAGCGCCACCAAGACAGCACCGCTTGCGCCGCCGAGCATCAGGGGAATCGGCCGCAGATGCAGCTCGGTCGCTTCGCGTCTTTCGTACCAGTGCACGAATGCCCAGTAGCCCCCCACCGCCGTCAGAAGGATGCCAACGCGCCGCACGACGCTGAGAGCGTCCGGCCCGGGATGGAACACCGCTTCGATCAGCGGTAGCAGACCTTGGCGAAGGATCAGAATCGAGCCAAGAACCGCTACGCCACCCAGCAGCAGCGATCCGAGCATCCGCCCGGCGACACGCAGTTGCCGTCGCGCGGTGCTTCCAGTTGAGATCGGTGCGGTCATGGGGGTGGAGCAAAAGGTCAGGCTGCACCGTCAAGCGCACCGGTGGTGTGATTGGGACGGGAGGCCAGCACCTTGCGGAGAAACGGCGCATGTGCCCGGATGTCGACAACTTTGTTGCCCACGAGCTCCATGGCAAGGCTCCGCTCAAGATCCGAGTCCGCCTCGCGACACTGAGCGCCGCCGATCGGCTGGTCTCGGCAACAGCACGGCCTAGAGGTACACCCGCAGGGCTCGACTGCGCGTGACTCCGCTGGCGCTCTCGTCCTCAGTGCTGGAGACTAGCCGGCGGCGGCGAGGGCGGGATAGCCCATCAGGCTTCGCCGCAGCCCGAATGGAGTGTCTGAGCGGCCTGCTAGTGTGGTGTTTCAGAAATTCGCGAACAGTGCGGCGCGGCATGTTTGCGTCTGGCAAGCAGCCGCGACGAGGCGTATGGAGTCATACGGCGAGGAGCGGCGACGCCGCCAGACGCGAACAGGGCCGCCGCAATGGAAGCGAATTTCTGAAACACCACACTAGGTCGCCCAAACAGCGAACATCACAGCCGCCACGGCAAACGCGAGAGCGACGACAGTCCGCCGGCGCAGGTCGGCGGCCATGGCAGTTGCTGCGAACACGACCCCAATGAGTGCCGCGGCTGGAAGGCCGTAGCGGAGAGCACCCGCCGAGAGGGAGCTCGGAGGGGGAGGCCGGAGCCATGCGACAGTCGAGACGGCCGCAGTCACGGCGGAGTAGGCGAGTGAGCCGAGCCAGTAGGTGACCGCGAGTCGTCGAAGCGTGAGTCGTGAAGCGGTCTGCCGGCGAGTTGAACCGCACTCAGCGCACGGCGAGTTCGACGGTTGGGTCCGGCGATCGAAACCGCAGTCAGGACAGACCTTCGAAAGGAGTTCAGACGGCTCCTGCATGAATCTGCCTGACGACCTGAGCTATGCCGCACACATACGGCCGAGGATAAAAACCCCATACTTGAGTGTACTCCGCGCGTGCGTCTCGGCATGAGCGATTCGTTCGTCCGCGAAGTGTCGAGGCACAGTTACTCGAACATAGGTGGTCGCCCTCGTTCGAGCGAAAGGCCGAAGATGTCCACCAGACGAGCGGATCAGGATTGTCGCCGTTCTCTGTGGAGATGCGATGGGAACGATTACCTGCCAGCCGGACTCTGGGGCGCAGAGTCCGGGCTCCGTCCAGTGAGTCGTTCCCGCGCGTGCTGTAACGCCGCAACGGCGTCATCCAGCGCGAACTCCCACGGCGTTCCGTCCTCGCGCGGGTAGAGCTCCAATGTGAGGCTACCCGCCTCTTGGTGGATCTCAGCCCACTGCTCCTGATCACACGAGATCATCGCCACGAGTCGCTCGCGGTCTGGCGGACTGGCAAGGATCACGGTCATCTTCGTGGGCATGTGATCGAACAGCCGAACGACCTCGCGCTGAGCAGCGGCCGAAGGCCGCCTATTCCAGCTCGCAGTTCGGTAGTCTACCGGTACAACCGCTCATGAGGCAGTCCCATTTCGCCATCCGGCGCCTGCGAGCGAAGGAGCCGGTAGGCCAGCGGCTTGCGGATACCAAGTGACGTTACTCCACGACGAGGGATCCGCCCGAAGGGCCTCAAGGCAGCGCTCGGCCAACCCCTCAGGTGAGAGGGTCTCCGATTGGAGGTGAACGAGCACCTGGTACGGCCCCGGGGAAAGCACCATCGCAATGGTCATGCTGCCCGGGCCGATGCGACCCGAGGACCAAAGGTACTCGAACCCTCGACTGGCGAGGGCTGCGCGATCGATGCCGGACGAAATCAGGCGAGCGGCTGTTCGATCGGGAGTTTCCCATGAAAAGTCACCGAGCGCTCGGCCGATCTCGCGTTCGTATTGCTCCGCCAAAAAGCGGACTGTCGTCATTCCAGTTGGAGCGCGCCAGATAACGACATCGTGGTTCCGCTCGATCACGACCTCAACGCTTCCGCATCCCGTCACGCCGCAACCGCAACGTCCGATGGTCGCCGTGTGGGGACCATCTCGTGGCAGAAGGGGACAAGATGAAGTCAGCAAATCCTCGGGGTCCAGGCCCATCATCGTGTTGTCGAAACGCGAGATGATGTCGTCATCGCCATCGAGGAGACGCACCTCGTGATCGTTCGTCTCTGGGGAGGGCACAACGGCGATTCGGAGCGTCGACACAGGGTCTGCCATCAGTAAGCGCCTCTCTGGATCTGCCTATCGTTCGAGCGAAGCTGCCGGCGAAGGCTGGCGGTGTACGCCTGGTTCGCGATGATCGACCAAGCGCCGCGGACCAGTCTTCCAGCGCCTGCCGGAGCAGGTCAGCTTGATCGAGGAGTTCGGCCGCATTGCTCAACCGTCTCGTTTGGATGCAAAGGCGTGGAGCGCCGCCAAAGCCCCGACGGCGTGCTTGCCCCAGTGCATGCGATGCGTCAACGACCATCTCCAGATGGCTTCGTCGATGCGACCTTCGTCCGCAAGCAAGCAGCCAGTCTTGATGTCCTTGTATGTATCCAGCAGGTCGTCCCCAATGTCCCCCATGACCGGCTCTTCAGCGAGACTGGGTGATGGATCGAACACACTCCTGTAGAACCAACCGTTGAACGCAGCGAGGTTGCGCGTTGCCAACTGAAGCTGTAGTGCCGGAACCTCTGCTATCTCGTCTCCATCGTCGCCGTCGATCGCCGGTAGCTCCATCACCGCTGCATGCAGCTTGGATAGCCACACTGCGGCCTGTCTCTCCTTGTCCTGACCAAGTGAATCGCCCTCGCACCATGCGCAGAAGCCCTGTGCGAGTTTGGTGAAGGCGTGGATAGCCATTGCCGGTTGGTTCATTCGGCCAAACGCGGAGTGGACCGGGCGACGACGGCGTAGCGCCCGGCCCGCGCGGCGGATGACAGACAGCGAGCGCTGCGCGGGCCAGGTGCCATGCCGTTGGCGCTCGGGTTGAACGACAGGTGAGGCGGCACTACTCGGCGTCCCACTGGCGAAACACAACGCAGACAGAGGTGGAGTCCAGTAGGGCGAACTCCTTCGCCCCCCAAGGCTTCATTTGGACCGTGCTGGAGTTCGGATGAAGCAGATCCGGGGCTCTGCTTCGGACTTCCTCGTACGCACCGTCGATGTCATCTGTCTCGATTGCGAGTTCGGGCCGATCCAGTGCCGCCAACCCGGCGTTCTGCATGAGGTAGACCTTGACGTTGTCGCGCCCAAGGACCGAGATCGTGGGGTCCTGATGAAGCAAGGTAAACCCGAGGCCGCGAACGAAGAGATCCAGTCCGATCTGGATGTCCGCGTAGAAGACCTTTGGAATCAGCGACAGGTACATGTGAGCCGTCCTTCCCGAGCCGTCCGTGAACTGCGTCGATTGATTGGCCGTGGCTCGCGCGGGTGGGTGCCGCCTCACGACCGTGAGCGATGCCGCACGCTCATGCGGCCGAGTCCGTAGGCCTCGCACAAGAGTCTAACGCACGCGTGTGTCGGCACAAGTGATTCGTTCGGCGGGCTCGCACCTTGGCTCAATCCGAGAGGAGGGCGTCGAGCAAGATGCGGCCGACTGTGGGTAGCAGGATTCCGGCGGCGACGATGAACCACCAGATACCGCCCGAACCTATTCGAACGAGCAGCCAGAACCAGCCAAAGCAGTAGGCGAACGAGATCGCCGTTCCGACCAGGACTGCCAAAAGGGGGTTGCCGGCGAAGAGTGTGAGCAGCCCCGTGACTCCGGTGAAGATGCCGGCGCAGACTGCGGGGCGCTCGGTCTCGACCAGCAGCTTGAGGCATCCGACGAGGAGCGCGAGTTGAATTGCGATGAGCATAGGAGTGTCGGAGCTAGGTCGACGGGTCTTCCGTGCGTGAGCGATGTGACTGTCCGCATCGTCGCCGAAGCAGCGGTGGGCTCGGCGCTCGCCACGGCTCCGCCAAACGACTTGAGCTATGCCGCACGCACGTGCGGCAGAGGCTAAAGGCCTCGCGAAGAGTGTACAGCCGCACGTGCGTGTCGGCATGAGCGATGCGCTAGGCCGCACCGCAGCGGTAGTACAGAGGATTCTCAGCGAACCGTTCCAGGCTGAGCTCGGGATTTAGCACAACCAAGTTGAAGTTGGCTCCAGTTCGCCGGGTGGATGGATAGCGAATGGCGTCGACGGAGCAGGCTCGGGCGCAGTCCGCTACGAATCGGGAGACAACGTAGTGTGGACGCTGCCATCCGTTGCTCTCTTGCCTCGCACTAACGAGCGAAGAGTACACGAGGCAGTTGAGCAAGTCGACGTCGCGGACGGACGCCTGATGATCCCTGTACGGATTGATGAGATCAAGAACACGGAGCTCTGCGCGGAGTTCAAACCCAACAACTAAGCTTGGCGCGAGGCGAAGTTCTGCATGACATGTACTGACGTCGCTTGCAAGGTACAGGACTGGCTGGCCCGCGTGGTTGTAGCGGCCCTCTTGGATCAGATGCGGAGGCGGAAAGTCGAAGGACCGAAGTTCCTCTTCAATCGACCCATGTGCCAAGCTGCGTCCACGAAAGAGACGCTGCTCGAGCCGCTTGATGGGCAAGCTGGCGGCGAGTCTGCGCACTGCCGAAAGCACGTTCCTGCAGAAGTCGTGTTCAAGTAGCAGGAAGGGCGTCGTGTTTGCCAGCATTGAGACTTCGCGAAGGGTACGCTCTATGCTCCGCGGCACTCTGAATGGGAATTCGTACGGCCAGATATTCCCTGCAAGAGGACTGTAACAACGAGGGCAGTAGAGCTGACGGACTAGGAGATCGAAGTCTTCCTTCGAGTACTCGTCACGCAGGAAGCTGCCTTCATAAAACGTATCCAGATCAATGCTCGTTTTCTGGAAGTGACAGTCATCCGCGCTGTCGGCGTATGGCCATACCGCAAGAAAGTCGTCGTGACAGGCATCGCAGCATGCGATGTCCGCGGAGAACCACTTTTCAAGATCTCGATAGAACCACTCTTCGAAGGTTCCAACGTCGTAGTTAGTCATGGCGGATGATTGTGCGGCCTGACGACTTGAGCTATGCCGCACGCACGTGCGGCCGAGGCCGTAGGCCTCGCGACCATGGTACAGCCGCACGGGCGTGTCGGCATGAGCGATGCGTTAGGGCCCCTCAGATGCCAATCAGGCGTGTGCACACGATTGCTGCAAGAATGTTGAGCAGAATGTTCCACGCCGCGTGCAGTACGAACTTGCGGCCGAGCTGGCGATTGGTGTCCTCCAGCCTTGCAAGACGTTTCTTGTCGCCGCTCGTGAACTCGAAGACGACGCGCGCGCCCTCCAAGGCTGCCAGCGACTTGAAGACCAATCCAGCACACACCTGCGAGCCCTTCTGGGCCAACCTGAGCAGCGCGACGCCCAAGAGCACTGCAGCTCCGACTAGGTGCGCGGGGGCCCCCTCGGGGTACCAGTAGTTGGATGCCCACAGAAGTGCCGAGATCAGCAGGAGCGTGCACGAAACGAAGAGCCAGTAGTCGAGGATCGTCGCGACAAGCTGCCGCTTTGACTTGAACCAGAACCAAGGGTCCGCAATCAGCTTCGGCGATTTGCGGCCGTCGTACCACTCTGAAACGACGTTAATGAGCTCCTTGCTGAGGGTGGCGTTGATGAAGTCGACGCGACAGAACGCTGGCGCTGAGAAGAGGTCCACCTGATCAAACTCGTCAGGGTTGCCCGAAGCGATCATCTGCAGGACACGGCCCGGCTTGAGATCCCGGGATACGCGGAAGATCAGCGTGTGGCGCTGCGGGGCTTTGTAACCGGGAATATCGACCATGAAGTCCCACTTGACAACGACTTCCTCGATGCACTCCTGTTGCTGCCAGTGGTGGCTCTCGAACTCGAGCCAAGTTCCGAACTCGTTGAAGTGCGAGCTCTCGAAGGAAACTTTCACGGTGGTGGCGGATGCATCAATCTGGTGCGTATCGAGCTTCCGCTCAACACATTGATTCAGCTCGAGAAAGTCATGAGGGGAGAGATGTGCCGCCTCGGTATAGACCTTTATCCGCGAGTCAGGACGGCCTGCGTAGAGGTAGAAAAGAGAGCGAAGGCGGTCCTTCGGGATAGCGGCAACGAGCTCAGTACCGGCGTCACCTGGGTGTTCAAGATTATTTGCATTCGGCATCTGCTTCTCGATTGACTGGTGGCCCTAACTTGCAATGGTCGAGAGAACGCCCCTCGTCGTCATTGAGAGTATCGACGGCGTAGGCTGATCGCAATCGCGTTATGGGTTTTTGCGGGCTGGCTGTCGCACGCGGGATATGGGTTTTCGCGGGATGCTCTCCGCCCATGGCATCGGAGTTCGTGCAGCCTCATCGCCGCTCACGGCACATGCGGGCTTGCAGGATGGCCGCCGCTTGCGGCATACGGGTTTTTGCAGGCTGACCGCGGCTTGCGGCATATGGCGGTTTGCATGCTGGACGCCCTGTGCGGCATATGGGCTTTTGCGGGCCGACCGCGAGTTGCGGCATATGGGTTTTTGCACGCTGGGGGCGGACGCTCTGGGATCCGAGGGTGCGCGAGCAGCGGTTGCGTGTGAGGCTGCTGGTGGTCCCCGCAAGCTGCCGCTTGTCGTCCGCGCGGGCTGCTGCTGGTCGGCCGCGTGGGCTGCCCGCTTGTCGTCCGCCCATACTGCCGCTTTTGGTCCGCGCGTGCTCCGGCTGGTCGTCTGCGTATGCGGTACGGGGTCGTGCTTGCGTTCCGCTTCGGGTTGCGCAGCCTGGCTTCGGTGTCATCCGCGCATCGGGCCGTAGAGCGTGACGGCGGCGAAGATCGCCTGCTGGATGGCGAGCGCGAGGAGGCACCATCGGGTCAGTCCGCGCTTTGGAAGCGTCGTCGCGAGCCAGACGAGCGTCAGGAGCACCATCGGGTCGTAGTAGCGCTGGAAGATCTGGGCGTTCGCGACATGCGCGGCGATGAAGCCGGCGAGCGCTGCGAGGATCACGAGCGCTGCGTGCTTCCCCCCTGCCGGTTCGAGCTCGAGGAACAGGGCTGTGATGACGAGCAGTCCCGCCGAGCCGCCGAAGAGGAGGACCACCGAGCGGTCGCCGATGAGGGGCATCCGTTCGACGAGCGTCCAGAGCCACCCGCCGTTGCGGCCCGCTTCGAGACTCGCGTCGCTCGGTCCGAGCGCCGCAAGGCCCGCACCGGCGATGGCGATGGCGATCAGCGTGCCGCGTCGGGCGGCAAGCCGCCGGGTGCCGTCGACGACCGCCGGCAGCAAACAGATGCCGTAGGCCGCAATGAGGGTGAGCGTGTAGCCGATCGCCGCTGGGTTCGCGCCGCTCGCGTGGAGCGTCCGGAAGCGCGGCGGGACGAGCCCCTGCCAGAGCAGCACGAAGCCGATGAGGACCGCGCAGGGCAGGATCGCCGCGCCGGCGACGGCGAGCGTGTTTCGGCGCCCGCCCAGCCACCAACTCGCCGCGAGCGGGGCGAGGAGCCAAAGATTGATCTGCCGGGTCGCGACGGCGAGCGCTCCGGCCGCGCCGGTCAGGAGTCGCGAGCCGGTCTGCACGCTGCCGAACGCGCTCAGACCGATCGCGATCGCGACGAGGGTGAGCGACAGGTTGTCGGTCATCATCCAGATCGCGTTGCCGAGCACATAGGGCGAGAGCAGCACCGGCACCGCGCAGGCGACCGCGAAGAGCGGATCGGCGCGGCGCCGAGCGCCGAGATAGACGACAACGGCGAGCGTCCACGCGAACAGGGCGCTCGTCGCCTGCAGCGGAATCGATGTCTCGTCGCCCGACCCCACGCCGACGAGTCGCGCCGCCCCGGCCATGAGCCAGTGGTAGAGCGGCCCCGTCGCCGAGTTGTAGTCGCTCAGGTTGACCAGCGGCCAGGACTGGGCCCACTCGCGAACGAGCGGCAGGTGGAAGAAGCGGTGGTCGTACGCCTTGGGACCGAGCACGCCACCGAGGATCGGCGGCAGCGTGAGCGCGAGCGTCGCGGCGAGCAGGGCAACGATCGCGAGGACATCGCGCGGGCCGAGGGCCGCCGCGCCCGTCGATCGCGCCGCAGCGGGCGGTCGTGACTCCGGCGCCGCGCTCATCCGGCGCGTCCCGTGATCGGCGGGCCGCCGCGCACCGAGCCGACATCGGTGAGGAAGAGATCCCCAAGCAGTCCGGCGACCTGCGGGACATAGAGCGTCACCACGACGCCGATGATGAAGAGGCCGAGCGCGACGGCCACCGAGCGGTCCTCGGTCAGCGCCGCGAGCGGACTGTCGGAGAGGGCCTCGTTCGCCCGGCGGAAGAACCGATGGACGACGATGAGGACGAGCGGCGTCAGCATCGCGAAGCCGACCGCCCGCACGCCGAAGAGCTGCTGGGCGTGGAAGCTCAAGGCGTACATGAGGTACATCAGGACGGTGAGCGTGCCGCTGATGCCGAGAAGCCAGTTCAATTCAAATGGATTGTCGTAGCCGGCCCGGCTCTTCCACTCGGTCGCCCCGGCCTTGCGGGCGCTCGTCAGGTCGCAGAGCCGCTTGATGAACCCGAGGTAGAGCGTCAACGAGAAGACGCAGGCGATGAGCCAGGGCGAGATCTGCGTCTCGATCGCGAGCGCTCCGCACGCCGCCCGAAGGGAGAAACCGAGCGCGAGCGTCGTGACATCGACGAAGATCACCCGCTTGAGCTTCAGGTTGTAGAGCGCCTGCAGGATCGCATAGACGACCAGACAGGTCCCCGCCCCTTCGTTCGCGATGAACCCGAGGAGGATGCCGGCCGCGAGGAGCGAGAGGCCCACCGTCGCCGCCGCCCGCGGTGCGATCGCCCCGGAGGCGACGGGCCTGAGCCGCTTGACCGGGTGGAGCCGATCGCTCGCCGCGTCGAGGGCGTCGTTCAGCATGTAGAAGCCGCTCGCCGCGAGACAAAAGGCCGCGAAGGCCAGCGCCGTATCGAGGAGCTTCCCGAGTATCGAGGCCACTTCCTCCGGACCCTCGATCGGGAGCTGGCTCGGTGCCCAGAACAGGATCGCGATCAGGACGAAGGTGTTCTTCGTCCAGTCACCCGGCCGGGCGAGGCGGATCCAGTGGCGGAGGGAACTCGGCATGCGGAAGGGTGTGGCGTGGCCGTCGGGATCCACCAGAAGCCGACAGGCGGACGCGAGACCGGGAGTGTCCCTTATCGGCGCTGCTCTGGGGGGATGTCCAGTCGCCGGCCGAGACCCCGACGACCCCCAGACACCACCAGACACCGCGACGACCGTCCGCCACAGCCAAGTCCCCTCTACAATCCGCCTCCCTTTCGGTTCGACACCCATGGTTGCCCCCACCACCGCCTCCGGCTCATCCTCCTCGGCCCGCACGGTCCGCTTCCGCATCCTGCGGCGGGACAACCCCACCGCCGCGACCCGCTGGGAGGAGTTCGATGTGCCGGTCGAACCGGGAGCGAACATCATCTCCTGCCTCCAGTGGATCGCCGCCAACCCGCGGACCGTCGACGGTCGCGAATCGAGCCCGGTCGTCTACGACAGCGGCTGCCTGGAGGAGGTCTGCGGCTCCTGCACCATGGTCATCAACGGCCGCGTCCGCCAGAGCTGCTCGGCCCTGATCGACACGCTGCTCGCCGAGTCCGGCACGAATGTCGTCACCCTCGAGCCGATGTCGAAGTTCCCGACGCTCCGCGACCTCTCGGTCGATCGCTCGCGCTTCTTCGACGCCCTCAAGCGGGCGAAGGCCTGGGTTCCCGTCGACGGCACCTACCACCTCGGCGGCGGCCCGAAGGAGTCGCCGAAGGAGCAGGAGACGCGCTATGTCCTCTCGACCTGCATGAGCTGCGGCTGTTGCCTCGAGGCGTGCCCGCAGTACAACCTCGAGGAGGAGAAGGAGAAGTGGCCCTCCTCCTTCGTCGGCGCCGCGGTCATCAGCCAGATCCGACTCTTCAACATGCACCAGACCGGCAAGGAGCACGCCGGCGAGCGCCTCGATCTCCTCATGGGTCCGGGCGGCATCAACGACTGCGGCAACTCGCAGAACTGCGTGAAGGTCTGCCCGAAGGAAATCCCGCTCACCGAGTCGATCGCCGCCATCGGCCGGGCGACGACGGTCCACGCGATCAAGCGCTTCTTCACCGGTCGGTGACGAACACTCGATGTTGCTCGACGCGTCCAGATTCACCACAGAGGACACAGAGAGCACAGAGGGGGCACAGAGGAAGAGGTGGCGGGGTCTCGCGGTCGTGGGCAGCGACACGCGGTCGAGCGGCGCTCGCGATCGCGCATGCAGCAACGAGGCCGTGGACCGAGGAGCGAGGGTGACTGTGCAACCAGCTCAAGATCGCCGCAGGCTACCTCCAACGCATGGGCACGGAGTTTCCTCTCTGTGCCTCCTCTGTGCCCTCTGTGTCCTCTGTGGTGAATGAACCGCGCGAAGAGTGCAGAAGGCGATGTGCCTCTGTGGTTCTCTGGATCACCGCACTCACGCGCGGAACATCTGGCCCATCTTCTTGCCGAGCACGATGCTGGCCCCGACGAGGCAGACGGCGAGGAGCGCCATGCCCCACACGCCGAGGGCGCTTGCGACATAGGGGCCGTCGCCCAGGCGATCCGCGAAGGTGTAGATCGCCTTCGTGATCGGGAAGTGCATCTCGCGCTGGGCGAGGATGAGCGAGTCGCTCACCTCGAGCATCGCGAACGCGAAGGCCAGGAGGCCGCCGGCGACGAGGTTCGCGACGATGAGCGGCAGCACGATCCGGCGGGTCATCGTGAAGCGACTCGCTCCGAGGTTGAGTGCAGCCTCCTCGAGTTCGACTGAGGTCTGCTCGAGTCCCGCGACGGCGGAGCGGACGACATAGGGCAGCCGGCGAATCGCGTAGGCAAGCACGAGGAGCGGCAGCGGATTCGGCTCCGCCCCAAGGACATCGCCGAGCGGCTTCAGGGGTGCACTGTTCAGCCACTCGACCGCCCCTGCCGGGAGCCACGAAAGAAGCGGTGCGAGCCACGCGGGCATCGCCCCGTGGAATGGCCACTCGAGGCTCATCGCGACATAGCCGAAGGCCATGACGAGGCCGGGCACGGCCAGCGGAAGCATCACCAGCGCGTCGAGCAGCCAGCGGCCGGCGATCTTGGTGCGGACGAGGAGCCGGGCGACGAGCACGCCCACGAAGAGGTCGAGGAGGACCGCGGTGCCGGCGAGGAGCAGGCTGTTCCGGATCGCGCCCGCGGCGAGCGGATGGGTCAGTGCCGTCTCGAAGTGGCCGAGCGTCCAGGTCGAGGGCAGCGCGGTGCGATACCACTGCCCGCTGGCGGTGAAGCTCGTCAGGATCACCCCGATGTGCGGGAGGACCGCGAGGCCGCCGACGCAGAGGAAGACGAGATTCGCCCCAAAGGCCCGGCTGCCGGTGAGCTTCGCTTCGCGATTCCCGACCGACGCCTTCGAGTACATCGCATAGCTCTGCCGGCCGAGCAGCGTCTTCCCGAGCAGGTAGAACGCGACGGCGCAGGCCAGCATCACCGCGGTCAGCGCGTAGGGCTGCCGCGAGGTCTCCATTTCCTTGATGCCGTTGAAGATCTGGACCGGCGTGACATCGTAAAACTCGAGCAGGAGCGGCGTCCCGAGTTCGGTGAAGCTCCAGATGAAGACGATCGTCGCCCCGGCGAAGAGCCCCGGACGCACGAGCGGCAGCACGATGCGGCGCAGTCGCGTCCAGCGATTCGCCCCGAGATTGGTGGCCGCGTCCTCGAGCGCCGGATCGAGATTCGCGAGTGCCGCCGCGAGATTCAGGTAGAGGATCGGATAGAGGGCGAAGGCTTCGAGCAGGACGATGAGGACGAATCCGCCCTTGCCGAGAAAGTCGACCGGCGTCTCGACGATGCCGAGGCCCATGAGGATCGCGTTGATCGACCCGCCCTGTCCGAGGAGCTGCCGCAGGCCGATCGCCCCGACGAAGGGCGGGAGGATGAGCGGAGCGAGGAGAAGCGTCGAGACCGCGGTCTTCCCGCGCCAAGTCGCCCGGCTCGAGAGGAGCGCCAGCGGGAAGGCGATGAGCGTCGCGACGATCGTGACGCAGATCGCGATGCTCGCGGCGTTCAGAAGGCCGTTCCGCCAGACCGGATTCCGCAGCGTCTCGACGAGGGCGTGGGTGACGAATCGCCCCTGCTCGTCGATCACCGCGCCGCGCAGCGTCAGCCAGATCGGATAGACGAGGAACGCCCCGAGAAACGCGAGCAGCGCCGCAAGCAGAAGATAGGACGACCAGCGCCCACGCATGAGGGGCGGCAGTCTACCCGACCGGCTCCGGCAGGCCGCCGAGATTCAGTTCCCGTCAGCTCGTCCACGCGCCAAGGAGAATCGCGAGATCGGCGGCACTGACGACGCCATCGTCATCGAGGTCCGCCGTGCCGTCGCCTCCCCACTGCCCGAGCAGGATCGCGATGTCGGCGGCGTCGATGCGGTCGTCGCCGTTCAGGTCGCCGAAGGGTCCGGTGTCGGTCATGAACCAGGCGATCGCAACCGGCTGGGCGCTCTGGGCCCCCGCCTTCCGGCGAAGCTCGATCGCGTAGTCACCCGGCTCGAGGTCGGTCAGGTAGAGGTGCTCGATGTTGTCGATCGTCGAGACGCTCGCGACATTGCCGCCGCCGTAGACGCCCGGCTCGCCCACCAGCGAGATGAGCGAACTGCCGCTCACCTTCCAGAGGATCAGGTCGATGTCCATCAGGTTGAAGCTCGCGAAGTTCGTCGCGACCGTGCGGTTCCAGGTCGCCGTGACGGAGAGCTCGTCGATCGGGCCGAACGCGGTGAAGCGATAGAACTGACTCGCGTTCGAGGCGATCGTCGGCACCCAATCCCAGCCGCGGTCGTCGGCGTTCGCGGTCGAGGGCAGCGTCGCGCTGCCGTTGCTTTCCTGACCGGTGAGGATGAGATGGCTGCGGTCGATGTTGAGGAGATCCGCGCCGTAGAGCGGATCGAGCGGCGTCGCGGTCTGGCCGCGCAGCGACCCGCTGGTCGGTGCCCCGTTCGTCCAGCCCGCGCGGTGGGTGGTCCCGGCGAGGAGGACGGCGCGGATGACCTGGGCGCGATCGGCGTTGGCGTTGGCGGCAAGCGCAGGATCGAGATCGGTCGTCTGGTAGAGCACCGCCGCGGCGGCGCCGACGATCGGCGTCGCGAAGCTCGTGAAGCCGCTGGGGGCCACGATGTCCGGCTTGCGGCGTCCCTGACCGTCGAGACCCGCGGGCGTCACCGCGTTCGCATGCTGACCGTTGGCGAGTCCGACGGTCAGGCTGTGGTAGCCGTAGGCGACGAGGGCGCTCGGCGCGCTGCCCGCGCCGTTGTTGGTTCCGACCACCGACAACACATTGTCACGGTTGAGCTGAAAATCGAATCGCCGCAGGGCATCGTTATCGAGGAAGGTGCTGCCGAAAGAGCCGATCCAACTGTGGTTGAAGATCCGCATCCCGGCCGGCGGCGTGAGTGGCGGCGTGGCCCCCTGGTTCGTGCGCAAGAATCCCGTCGTCGCCCATGCTCCCGCCTCCCACACGAACACGCTGGTGATGCCCGGAGCGATGCTCCCGGCGTTGCCATAGAGGGCGAGTCCGACCGTCGTCGCGTGGCCGCTCGAGCCGAAGGGACCGCTCTGCGGCGTGAAGGTCTTGCCGGCAAAGTCGGCGTTGGCCGTGTTCGGCCCGAAGTTGCCCGGGCTCTCCGCCGCCTCGACCTGACCGACCGCGTACCCGGCGCCGGTCGGGACATTCGCCGCGCCAAGCCGGTTCTTCAGGGCGGTGAAGCCGATGTCGTCAAAGACATCGGCCTGGGCCGCGGCACCGCACGCGAGGACCGCCAGGGCGAGGAGCGCTCCGCCGCGGAATCGCGATCGGGAGCGGTCGAAGCGAGTGCGCGGCGAGCGGCGCTCGGGGTTCTCGGGCGTCATGGCGAAGCTCTCTGGGGTGAATCGATGCGGGGGCGGACACGCGGGCGGGTGACCGCAACGGCGACCCGCTCACATGCTGCCCCTCACCGTATCACCGCTTCGCCAAAGCACCAACGGGGATCGCGAGGATCGCCGAAAGCCGCGCAGACGCCCCCGGCACCGCCGGCAACGCCCCCCCCCCCCCGGCTCGAATCCAGTTGGGATCCACTTCGGATCCAGTTGCGCGCCAATGGGCCCCATCGGCATCCGCCGAAGGGTCGATTCCCGCCCGGTCATGCAAACGGCCGCACCGGGACCGGCGCGGCCGTCTGCGAGGGACCAGGTCCGCTCCTCGCTCAGGGCTTCTCGCTCGCCGCCGGATCGGCCTCCGGAGCCGGCTTCGCCCCCGAAGTCGCCCCTTCGATCGGCATCGCGAGCCCCGACGCCGGCTTGGTCGGCACGCGCGGTTCGGCCATGTCGTCGGTGACGAGGATCTCGACGCGGGCGTTCCTGGCGTCCTTCGTGGACTCGCGCGGATCGGACTCCGCACGCTCGTTGTCGCCCGCCGCCTTCACCCGCAGGCGATGCCACTCGATGCCATGGGCCACCATCGCCTCGGCGACGGCGAGAGCCCGGTCGTAGCTCAGGTCGAACGCCTCGCGCGGCTGGCGGAAGGCCTCGCTCACGCCGGTATGGCCGCGAATCTCGATGACCGCGTTGCGGCCGCGCTGCTTGCGGGCGAACTCGGCGATGGTCGCGGCGGCGGCCTCGTCGATCTGGGTCGAGAGAAGCGCGAAGTTCACGAGCGTGCCCTTGGCGTGGAACTTCGTGTCGCGAACGCTCTTCACGTTCTTGTCCTTGCCGCGGGCGCCGTCGTCGCGACTCTCGCCCGCGCCGGCGGCCTGCTCCATCATGCGCTCAAGAAGCGCCTTCTCCGCCGGATTGTTCGGATCGAGGTTGTCGTCGGTGTGGAACGCCTTGCGGACGGAGATCGCGAAGTCGACGAAGTCGGGCTCGTTGGCGACGCCCTCCTCCTGCTCCCCGCCGCCGCCGGCGTTGCCGCCCTTGGGCTGCACATTCAGGGCGAAGAGAATGACGAAGAAGCCCATCATGAGCATGACCATGTCGGCGAAGGAAATGAGCCATTCCGGCGCGCCGGCCTCTTCCTCGCCATGACCGCCGCCGTGGCCACCGCCGTGACCGCCGTGACCGTGGCCCTTCTTCTTCTTGTGTTCGCCGTCGCCGTGTTCGCCGTGCTCAGCCATAGGTACAGCTCACGAAAGAAGCGTGTGAAACAATCGTGCGGAGCGCACGCCGTCGCCGCCGGTCACGCGGCCCGCAGCGTGTGGCGATAGGTCTGCGGAATGAAGGCCAGCATCTTCTCCTGCGTCGCTCGCGGGTTGTCGCCCGCCTGGATCGAGAGAATGCCCTGCAGCATCATTTCCTTCGAGAGGATCTCCTCGCTCGAGCGGAGGGCGAGCTTGTCACCCATCGGACCGGCGATCGCGTTCGCGATGACCGTTCCGTACATCGTCGCGACGACGGCGACCGCGAGCATGTGACCGAGCACGTTGATGTCACCGCCGAGGTTGCCGAACATGCCGATTTGGCCGATCAGCGTCGCGACGAGACCGTAGCCGGGACCGTAGAGCTTGATGAGATCGAAGAACTTCTTGCCCGCCTTGTGGCGGTCCTGCATCGCCATGACCTCGAAGCGGAGCGTCTGCTCGATCGTCGCCTCGTCGGTGCCGTCCACGGCCATCTTCAGGCCGGCGACGAGAAACGGGTCCTTGATCTTCTCGACCTCGGCCTCGAGGGCGAGGATGCCGTCGCGGCGAGCCTTGTCGGAGAGCATGCTCATGAGCTTCACGGTCTCGGAGGGACTCATCCCCCGCTCGAACATGAAGCGCTTGATGTAGCCCGGCACGCTCTTCAGCTTGTCCATGGGCATCGCCATGAAGAGGACGCTCGCCGTGCCTCCGAAGACCATGACGAGTCCCTTCTCCGAGATGAAGATCTCGAAGTGACCGTGGGACGCCCGATAGGCGACCCAGCCACACGCGAGCAGGCCGAGGATGCATCCGATCAGACTGGCCTTGTCCATGACTCCGCCTCCGGTTCGGCCGCGCCCTGCCGGTCCGCGGGCGGTGCGCCGACCCGGGCCCGACGCCCAGGGGATCGCTTCCGCAGCGCGGCCGGACCTCGAGGCCCGAACCTTGCAGGGTGCATCGACCGCAGGCGGCAGCGGCTGAAGCGGTCCTGCCGGTCCGGATGGCGCTACGGGCCATGTGAGGGATCGCTTCTGTTCGGTTTGGTCGGTCTGTGCGGGTGGGATCACCTGCGCGTCCGATCGTGCGGGCAGGTCCCGATGCGGCTATCGTTCGACAGACCCTCCGCAGCCTTCCGCATGACCCGCCGCCCGATCGTTGCCGTGACCGAACTCCTCGCCGATAACGCGGCGCGCTGGCTCGAGGAGCGGTGCGAGGTCGTCCGGGCCCGTCCCTGCGAGTCGGCCTTCACCGAAGCGGCCGATCGGATCGAGGGGCTCGTCGTCCGCACCTACACGACCGTGGACGAGTCGCTTCTCCGCTGCCTGCCGAATCTGAAGGTCGTCGGCCGCGGCGGCGTCGGCCTCGACAACATCGATGTCGAGGCCTGCCGGGCCCGCGGCGTCACCGTCGTCTCAACGCCCGACGCGAACACCCAAGCGGTCGTCGAGTTCGTCCTCTGCTGCCTCTGCGACGCCCTGCGGCCGCGGGCCCCGCTCGAACGGGCCCTCTCCAAGGAGGAATGGCACGAGGCCCGCGACGAGGAGCTCGTCGGCCTCTGGCAGATGAACGAACTCACCCTCGGCATCCTCGGGCTCGGGCGCATCGGCCGCCGGGTCGCCGAGGTCGCCCGGGCGATCGGCTTCGAAGTCCTCTTCCACGACATTCGCGGCATTCCCGACGACGAGCGCAACGGCGCAGAGCCCGTCGATCTCGACACGCTCTTTCGCACCAGTGACATCGTCACCGTCCATGTGGACGGTCGGGCGTCGAATCGCCATCTGGTGAGCGAGGAACTCCTCGGTCGGCTGAAGCCCGACGCGATCCTCATCAACACGAGCCGCGGCTTTGTGGTCGACCATCAGGCTCTCGCCCTCTGGCTCCGCGGACATCCGGCGGCGATCGCCCTGCTCGATGTGCACGAGCCCGAGCCGGTCCCGCCGACGAATCCGCTCCTCGGCCTCGACAACGCCTTTCTGACGCCGCATCTCGCGTCGCGCACCCTGACCGCGATGGAGAACATGAGCTGGGTGGTCCGCGATGTGGTCGCGGTGCTCGAAGGTCGCTCGCCGAAGTGGCCGGCGTAACGCGGGGACGGGCTGCGGCATGTCCCGTCGGTATCATCGCTGCCCGTGTCGCAGCTTCCCTCCCAGCCCTCCTCCGCGCCCTTCCCATCGCTGCCCGTCGCCCAGCATGTGCAGTCGGCGATAGACGCCCTCAACCGCGGGCAATTCGCCATCGCCGAGCGGCACTGCCGGGCGGTGCTTGAGAAGAACACGAAGCAGAGCGAGGCCCTCATCCTCATGGCCCGTTCCGCGCTCGAGCAATCGCGCTTCGACGAGGTCGAGAGCTGGCTGACCCGCGCCGCGGCCGCGAGCGCGCCGGAGCGGGACATCCTGCTCGTCCGCTCCGCGCTCCGCTATCGCGAGGGGCGCGACGACGAGGCCTTGGCGATGTGCGAGGCGATTCTCGCCGCATCGCCCGACGCCTTCGAGGCCACGATGCGGGCGGCGAACGCGGAGCGTCGCCTGAAGCGACCCGCTGCCGCCATCAGCCGTCTCGCGCCGTATCAGAGTCAGCCGGCCGCCGCGACGGTCAGCGCCTGGTCGTGGATCGACCTGAAGGAGCCGGCGAAGGCCGTCGCTGCGCTCATGCCGCATATCGGCACCGTCGCCAGCCAGCGCATCGGACCGCAGCAGCGCTCGAATCTCTATCACGCCCTCGGTTTTGCGTACGAATCACAGCTTGAGTTTCAAAAGGCGATCGACGCCTACACGCTGTCGAACGAGGCGATTCCGATCACCGTCGACGAGCGGGCGATTCGTCGGGACATCGACGCGATCCGTCGCGTCTTCACCGCCGAGCGCATCGCCCGCGCCCCGCGGCCGACGGTCCGCTCCGCCCGTCCGGTCTTCGTTGCAGCGATGCCGCGCTCCGGCACCACGCTGATCGACCGCATCATCGCCGCCCATCCGCTCTGCGGCGGCGCCGGCGAGACACCGGCCCTCCGTGCCCAACTGCAAGGCATCGCCAACTGGCCACAGGGAGTCGACGCCCTGACCTCGGCGGACTTCGATCGCATCGCGCAGCGCTATCTCGCCGAGACCGATCGCTACGGCCCGCAGGCGGAGCGCATCGCCGACAAGCATCTGCTCAACTGGACGATGGTGGGCCTCATCGCGATGGCCATGCCCGAAGCGCGCATCATTCATTTGAAGCGGGACACGCTCGACACGGGCATTTCCTGTTTCGAGCGGCTGCGACCGGGCCAGGTGGCGTGGTCGCGTTCGCTCCGCCTCATCGGCATCGCCCTGCGGGCCTGCGATGTGCTGATGGAACACTGGCATGCGACGCTCGAGGAAGTGCGCGATCTCCGGCGACAGAGCGGCACGGGCGGCGAGGAGCACACCCCCGCCATCCTCCGCGTCGAATACGAAACGCTCGTGCGCGAGCCCGAGCGCGAGACGCGGCGCCTCGTCGAGTTCCTCGGCTTGCCATGGGATGACGCGTGCCTCGCGTATCACACCTCGGGATCGCGCAAGGTGACGCCAGCCGGCGGCATCGCTCCCCCGCCGACGCTCTCGAGCGAGCAGGCCTCGAAGCCGATCTACGACTCCTCGATCGGCCGCGGCCTCCGCTTCGGCGCGGCCCTCGACCCGCTCCGCGCCGCCTACGACGAGGCGTGGAGCTGAGCGACCTCCCTCCCCGGGATTTGCCCCCGGGATTTTGCTCAACGGCGTGACCGTGCACACGAACGGTCGGACACGCGACGGCTATCAAGTCCGGTCAGCCTCGAACCGCTCGGGGCTGACATATCCCAGCGGACTGTGCTGGCGGATGTGGCCCCTGCACCTTCGTGCCCTCCCTGCCTCTCTGGCTCTTTCGCGATCCACAGTCGTATTGCCTTGATGGGGAGCTGAAAACGCACTCCGGGGATGTCGCGTGCGCGACATCCCCGGAGTGCACTCAATGGTTGCGTTCGCGGACTCACCCATCTGGCTCCATGGGTGACGGCTTCTCCGACGCAATCAACGCGAGCGTCGGCCTCGAGCCCGGCGCGATGCGCCCGAACAGCCCAGCATCACCGCCAGCATCGTGATGATCGGCGGGGCTGGAATGGTCGAAGAGAAGTAAATGTTGTCGAAGTCGACAGGAAAATCCGCTGCTTCAAGAATGCGAATTCGATCGAAGCCTTGAGTCGAGGTGATCCCGGCGAAGGAATTAGGTCCCGGCGCCCCGAACATATCGGTCTGGTGGAAGACTTGGTTGCCAGAGAAGAGCTGGAAGCGGAACAGGCCCGGACCATGAGCCGCGAAAGAGTGCATCGGCTCGTCAAACGCGATCTCGACGAGCGTACCCCCGCTGAATCCGAAACCGTCCTGCAAGAAGACCGAGGGTATAAATGGCAACATCACATCCCACCCGCCGAACCCGGTGAAGGTCGCTCCGAGCGAGCTGAATTGCGTGGTGAGGACCTCGTTCGTCGGCAAGCCGATGAAGTCAAGCGTCGTGTAGGTCACGACATCGGACTTCCAGCCCGCAAAGTTGCCGTCGTACGCGACGACGCTCGCGTGACCGGCCGCGGTCATTGCAAGGCTGACGCTCATGACAGACAAGAAGTGTTTCGGCAACATCACCAGTTCCCTCCTTCCAGAGCCGCGATGGTCATCGCAAGTTGGGCACGCTGGTTTTCATCGAGCGATGTGACCCAATGGGCGAAGCTTGCCGAATCGGCGTGGCCGGTCACTGCGAGGATCAGGTCGAGCGACGCGCCCTTTGCGGCAGGCTCCGCTGCGGATTGGCCTGCGGACTCCCAGTTCGACCCAAGCGGGGCGGGAACCTCTCCGCAACCTTCGCAGAACTCCAGTGCACACCAAGCACCCCAGTCGCCCAGCAGAATCGAAAGATCAGCCGAATCGACATCTTGCGAGTAATCGAGATCGGCAAAGCACGAACAGAGCTCGCCGCCGCAGGATCCCCACGCGCCAAGGAGAACGCCCAAGTCCGACGATCCAACAATCCCGTCGAGGTCGAGATCTGCCGGGCAGCCGTAAGGAATGAGAAGAATGGCGTGCAGATCGTTGTCTTCGCTCGTATCGATCGCCGTTGCGGACATCCAGCCCTTCGCGTTGACATCGGTGATCGAGAGGATGTCCCAGTCGCAGTCACTCAGGTGCAACGAAGTCGAGAGCGTTGCTTGAAATGACGCTGTGGTGGAAGGTCGCCACCACATTACGCCTTTATTGAACTCAAGCGTTTCGCGCCCAACAACCAGACTCGAACTCCCGTTCGAGTCAGTGGGTGCAATCGAAAGCGCCTCCGAGCGAGAAGCTGCACTCAGCGGCGAGATCAGTCCGAGGCTCGTCGCGATCCCTTGGCTGGACCAGAACGCAGCTCTTGAGAAGCACGACAGGCTCGGATCGACATACGCGCCGACCGACTGGGACAGCCCGTCGATCGCATAGATCCGGGCGTTCCAGGCGTCGAGGTCGAGCGGTCCGGATGAGAGGAAGTCCTCGCGAACCGCCGTAGGGGGAACATTGGTACCAGTCGCGGGCCACCGCACGGCGTCGATCGCTGCTGGTTCGGCGACGCAGTCGATCTCGGGGGTGCCGATACCACCCGCCTGTCCCAAGGATGTTCCGTTGTAGCCCACTCCCTGCATGGAAGGTGCCGACGCTCCACCAATGTGTGGAGGGGTTGCGGCTGCGGACGCCAGAGCCACCCCGAAGGCGGCTGACGAGGTGCCTGTCAGCGGATCAAGAATGGCAAGTGTTCCGGTCGGCTGTCCGAGGACATGGTAGAAGCCACGGCTCGACGGCGACCCGAACGATCCGGACCGGCGCAGTCCGACGACATGGGCGGATTGTGTCAAGCTGGACTCGCTTACCGCTCGGGCGACGCCAGTGACGGTCCCGTCGCCGATTGCGAACGCACCGATGAGGGACGATGGACCGAAACGCCAAACGAAAGGCGCGTTGGTGAAGTCCGCTAACTCCTGCTGGCCGACAACATCGCCATTGTTGTTGATGCCCCAAGCGGCGCCGGGCCCGGTCGGCGTGAACTCCAGCGTCGTGCCGTTGAGCCACGAGAGGTTGTTCAGAAGAACAGCCTCGCCCGCATCGAGGCCGAATCGGCCGCAGAAGCTCCAGATCCACGGGCTATCTGGACAGCCCGGGCCCGGAGGTCCTCCCGGCGTCCCGTGCGTGTCGCTGGAGTAGCCGACCATGTCTCCACAGTCGTTCAGCGATGTCGCGAAAAGGTAGCTCCGATCAGAGCAGCCGACGGGGCGTTCGACGCGAATCACGAAGTAGCGAGTCCTTGGATTCTCGTAGGACTGCCCGTGGCTCGTTGCCGTCAGAAGCGTCGTCACGCTACACGCAGAGAGAGAGAGAGAGAGAGAGAGAGAGAAGGTCCGAAGCATGCGTCTTTTCCCTGTAGAAGGATGCCTCACTGATACCGCATTCGCGGAACGCGGTGACACTCGGATCAGAATACGCCAGCGAGGGGCGTCCTACGCGGAAAATCTCTGCACTTTGCGAGTTCCTTGCATTGGAACTGGGCTGAAGGTGCAAATCGCTCGCCTCTCGCGATCTGCATTCACCACGAAAATCAGAATGACCTTGCCCTCTCCCTGTGCCCTCTTGCCTCTGCACTCTTACCTCTGGCCCATGCGAGCCAAAAGGGCAAACGACACAAATCCGAGCTGCGGTGATCCCGGGGCGAGCGAGACGGCGCGTGACAGCGCTGAACCCCCACCAGGATCATCCCATGCGCACCGCGTCTCACCGAAGGCGCTCTGGCATCGTCGCCCAGGGATCGGGCAGCAGCGCTTGCGTCCTCATCACGATCCTCGCCGAGAATCTCGAGGGGCAGGGCCCCTCGTCGACGAGTGAAGTCGCACTCCAGAGCGGCGGCTCGCTCAGCCTGGCGTTCTGCGCTGTCCCCTGCGGAAACACCATCTCCTTCGGCCAGCGCATCATCAGCCTGCCGCCGGCGTTCGTTTCGCTCGCGGGCCCGGACAACCGCATCGGCACGCTCGACGACGACTTTGCCCTCCTGCCGACGAGTCCGCTCATCGCCGCCGGCGCTCGCGTCGCGACCTGTGGCGCGGCGGTGCCGAACGACTCGGGCGACCTCGACGACGACGGCGATATCCTCGAGACCATCCCCGTCGATGGGCTTGGACTGCCGCGAGCCGTCGACTACCCGTCGCGGCCGAACGCCGATCGCATACTCACCGTCGACATCGGCGCCGCCGAACGACAGACCCCCAGCCGTACCGACCTGCTGCCCGGTGACCTTGACGGAAACGGCAGCGTCGACGGAGCCGATCTGGCGATCATGCTCGGCGACTGGGGCGGCTACGACCAGGCGATCGACCTGAACGGCGACTGCATGGTCGACGCCGCCGATCTCGCCGTCCTGCTCGGGGGGTGGACCGGCTGAATCGCCTCGCGCCCAGATCGCCGATCGGCGAACGCCCGCGGTGGCTCCAGCCCCGCGAGCGTTTGCTACGCTTCGCGCTCCCATGCACGACTCCAACTTCGACATCGAGTACCTGCACGCCCGTTCGATTCTTGACTCCCGGGGCAACCCGACCGTGGAGTGCGATGTGATGCTCTCAAGCGGAGCGAGCGGCCGCGCCGCGGTGCCGAGCGGCGCGAGCACCGGTGAGCGCGAGGCGACCGAGCTGCGCGACGGCGACAAGAAGCGCTACCTCGGGAAGGGCACCTCGAAGGCGGTGCGCGGCGTGAATGAGAAGATCGCCCCCGCGCTCTTCGGCATGGATGCCCGCGACCAGACGGCGATCGACCAGACGCTCATCGCCCTCGATGGCACGCCGAACAAGTCGAAGCTCGGAGCGAACGCGACCCTCGCGGTCTCACTCGCCGTTGCCCAGGCCGCTGCCCTCGCGACCGAGCAGCCGCTCTACCGCTATGTCGGCGGCGTGCAGGCCAGGCGTCTGCCGGCGCCGATGCTGAACATCCTGAACGGCGGCAAGCACGCCGACAACACCGTCGACTTCCAGGAGTTCATGGTCCAGCCGACGGGTTTCGGCGATTTCGGCGAGGCGCTCCGCGCCGGCGTCGAGATCTACCACGCCCTCCGCGGCATCCTGCATGACAAGCACCTTTCGACCGCGGTCGGTGACGAGGGCGGCTTCGCCCCGAACCTCAAGACCAACGAAGAGGCGTGCGAACTCATCGCCAAGGCCGTTGAAAAGGCCGGCTACGACCTCGGCCGTCAGGTGCAGATCGCCCTCGATCCGGCGATGAGCGAGCTCGCCAACGAGGCCCACAAGCTGAAGAAGAAGGGCTACTGCTTCTTCAAGAGCGACCCGAAGCGCATCGTCTCGAGCGACGAGATGATCGATCTCTGGTCGCGCTGGTGCGCGAAGTGGCCGATCCGCTCGATCGAGGACGGCCTCGCCGAGTCCGACTGGACCGGTTGGGCGAAGCTGACCGCCGCGCTCGGCGCCAAGGTCCAGCTCGTCGGCGACGATCTCTTCTGCACGAACGCCGCGATCCTCGCCGAGGGCATCGCGAAGCGCTGCGGCAACGCGGTGCTCGTCAAGGTGAACCAGATCGGCACGCTGACCGAGACGATCGAAACCGTCTCCCTCGCCCACCGCTCCGGCTACCGCACGATCATGAGCCACCGCTCCGGCGAAACCGAGGACGCGACGATCGCCGACCTCGCCGTCGCCCTCAACTGCGGCCAGATCAAGACCGGCGCCCCCTGCCGCAGCGACCGCACCGCGAAGTACAACCAACTGCTCCGCATCGCGGAAGAACTCGGCGAGGGCGCGCTGTTCGGCGTGTGACGCTGTGGGCGAAGGCTAGAGAACCAGAGAACCACAGAGGCACAGAGGGCACAGAGGGTGCACAGAGAAGGCAAGTGAGGAGACCGGTTGCGCGCGCGTTGATTGAGACGGCCGGTGCCAGAGGCACCCGCGGTTCGCAATCGCTGGGTAAGGTCAACGACTCGACCCAACTCGATTACATCCTGCGCCGACGACTTTGTGCGACGAACTGCCTCCTTCCGTTGACTTCTCTGTGCTACCTCTGTGCCCTCTGCGCCTCTGTGGTTCTCTGGCGGAATAGTGCAGAAAGCTGGGTGCACAGAGGAGAGAAGAAGGGCGAGCGCGGTCGGCTTCAAGAGCGCGGATGATCAGCGCTTCGCGTCGACGCATTCCGTCCCGAGAACCCAATATCGGCATGGCCCCACTCGCACAAAATCATCCTTGACCAGCCCTCTTCCTGTCTCCTCTGTGCATCCTCTGTGCCCTCTGTGCCTCTGTGGTTCTCACGGCCGCACGAACTCGGGCGAGCGACGCGTGAACTCGCGATCGAGTTCGCGGAGCGCTTCGCTGTGCTGTGGGTTGCGGAGCGCCTCGTCGAGGGCGGCGCGTCCCTGAGCGAAGGTGACTGACGCCGATGCGAGGCCGTTCGCCTGTTCGGCTCGGGCGAGGAGCAGCAGCGCGAGCGGGTCGCTGCCGCCGGTCGCTTCGCTGAGGAATCGGGTGACCGAGAGTGCGTCGTCGCGGTCTTCGGCTGTCGATGGCTCGCTGAGGAGCGCCGTGGCGAAGCGCGGCAGCGTCGCGAGGAGCGTGGCCCGGTCCTGCGGCAGCCGCGGATCCAAGCGTGCGACGGCTTCTTTGTACGCGGCGATGGCCGCCGATCGATCGCCGAGGCGCTCATGGGCCATCGCGATGTTCACATGCGGACGAGCGTCGTCGGGGGCGAGTCGGGCGACCTCGCTCCACGCGGCGATCGCACCCTGATCGCGGCCGAGGAGCGTGAGCATCCGCGCCCAGTCGGCGGTGCGCACGAGGGCCTGTCGCGGGTCGCGGACATCGGCGCGGAGCGACTCCGGCATCGTGGCGCCGGCGTGGTATTCGACCAATGCAGCCTCGCGATCACCGAGGAGCTCATGCAGTCGTCCGAGCATCCAACGCGTGTCGGGCAACGATGCGTTCCGCGCCAGCGACTCCCGCGCAGCGGCGAGCGCGTCGGCGTAGCGCCCCTGAAGCCGCAGGGCCTCGGAGAGCGCCGTCCAGGCTTCGAAGGGCGCGGGATCGATCGCAATCGCATGCCGCGCCCAGGACTCCGCCTCTGCGGCGACTTCGACGGTGCGGGCTGCATCGCCGCGCTCGCTGAGCTCCCCCGCCTCACGGTTGAGCAGTCCGGCGAGATTGCTCGCCGGCAACCAACTCTGCGGTTCGGCCGCGAGTGAACGACGCCAGAGCGTCTCCTCATCGCGATAGGCGGTCGTCTGGATCGCGCTGAGAAGCGCGAGCGTTCCGAGCGGGAGTGCAGCGGCGATGCCGCGCGCGTTCATCGGCAGGGAACGCGCGAGCCTCGCGCCGAGCCCGGCAAGCGTCGCGAGCGTCCAGCCGGTCCCGATCGCGAGCGCGACCGAACCGACATACGCGAAGTGGTCGGCGACGAAGGCGAATCGGAAGGGATAGACATCGAAGAAGCCGAGCGCCGGGAAGATCCCGCCGAGGAAGAGGAGCGCGATGGTCGGTGCCCCGCGCCGTCCGCGGCGCCAGAGGATCGCACCGCCGACCGCCGTGAGCATCGCAATCACCAGCGGAATCCACGCCGTCCAGCTCGATGCGTCGATCGTCCAGCGGGCGTAGATGAACGCGAGATCGATCGGCGCGATCCAAGTCCACAGGTACCAGAGCGCGACCCGCGGGGCGAGCAACAGTCGCTCGAGCGCCGCAAGGCCAACGACTTCGCCGGTCGCGCCGACATGGCTTCGCTCCATCCACACCGTCACGAGGCCGAGGGGAATGCCGACGAGGAAGAATGACGCGATCCAGGCGATGCGCTGCCCATCGAATCGCCGTCGGCGCCAGAGTGCGAGGAGGACGAGCGCCGGCGCGACCACCGCGACCATGGTCTTCGCGAGCATCGCAGCGACAAACAGAACGAGGCTGAGCCCCTGCCAGCCGGCGCGGCTCGTGGTCTCTTCCTCCGCCGGCTCGTCCGCACGCATCCACGCCGAGACCGACGCCAGGGCGAGCAAGACCGAGAGCGTGTTCTTCCGTTCGCTGACCCACGCCACGCTTTCGACCTGCATCGGATGGACGAGGAAGATCGCGGCGGCAAGCCACGCTCCGCGCACGCCGAGGCGCTCAAGCAATCGCCAGAGGAGGAACGACGAGCCGAGATGCAACAGCAGGTTCGTCGCGTGGAAAAGAAAGGGCATCGACTCGGGAATCGCGCCGGCGACCGCTTCCCGCTCCGCTCCGCCAGACACGAGAAGCAGGAGCTGCGTCTCGATCCAGAAGCTTGTGAAGACGAGCGGGTAATACTGCGGCGTCGCGCCGGGAATCCAGATCGCAAGAATGCCCGCCGGATCGGTGAGCAGCGGATTGCGGGTCACATAGGAATCGTCGTCCCAGACCCATCCAGCCTGCGTGATGGGCCAGTAGGCAACAAGGGCGAGCAGGATGAGCGCCAGGGCGCGGAACGCTCGAGGATGCTCGCGCAGGAGACTCATGGCGGGGAGGACTCGCCGCCGGGCTTCGGCTCACGCGGGTTGGGCGACTCTGGCTGGTCCGTATCGCCCTGCTTCGTCGGCCCGCGACTCGGCTTGGCCCGCTTCTTCGCGTGCCCCTTCGGCGCGGGCGTGGCGCCCCCTTCCTCGAGCACGCGCTTCGAGCGCAGCAGATGGTGATAGTGCTGGGCGAAGCGATGGGCCTCATCGCGGATCGCCTGGCAGAGCTTGAGGCCAAGATGCTCACGCCCGAGGCGGATCGGCTCGCTCGCCCGCTGCACATAGATGAGTTCCTCGCGCTTCGCGAGCGAAATCACCATCGGCGGCCGCACATCGAGCTGATCGAAGGCCTCGAGCGCGGCGTGCAACTGGCCGAGGCCGCCGTCGATCAGGATGACATCGGGGTAGAGCTCATGGCCGGCGCCGGCCTCGCGATAGCGGCGGCTGACCACCTCGCGGATCGCCATGTAGTCGTCGTTGGCGACGCTCGCGATGCGGAAGCGACGATAGCCGTCCTTGAAGGGACGACCGTCGATGAAGCAGACCTTGCTGCCGACGGTTTCGCCGCCGACGAGATGGGCGATGTCAATCGCCTCGATGCAGCGGACCTCGGTCTCGAGCCCGAGGACGCGCTGCAGACTCCGCATGCCGGCGCTTGGGTCGCCGGAGAAGATCGTGACCTCGGGTTGCCAGTCGTAGGCTGCGCCGCTCCGCCGCTCCCGATCGTCGAGTCGTTGGATCGCCTTGATCTGGTCGCGGAGCGCGGCAGCCCGCTCGAACTGCAGCGCATCGGCCGCGGCCTGCATTTCCTCGGTCAGCTCGCCCAGCATCGCGCTTCGCTTGCCGCCGAGGAAGCGGAGGAAGCGATCGATGTCCGCGCGATAGGCCTCGGGGGTGATCCGATTCGCGCACGGCGCCGTGCACTGACGGATCGCGTGGAGGAGACAGGGGCGGAAGAAGCGGTTCTTCGGATCGTCGCTCGCGATCGGCATCTCGCAGGTGCGGAACTGGAAGACCTGTTGGAGGAGTTGCACGGCGTGCCGCAGCGACGCGACCGAGGTGAAGGGGCCGTATATGCGAGCCCCGCGAAAGCGCTCGTCGGTCGGGTTGCGGGTGACGAAAACGCCCGGGAACTCCTCGCGGGTGGTCACCGCCAGGTAGGGAAAGGTCTTGTCGTCGGTGAGCTTCGCGTTGAAGCGGGGCCGGGTGTCCTTGACCAGGCGGCTCTCGAGGAGAAGGGCTTCCCATTCGCCGTCGCAGGGGATGGTGTCGAAGTCCTGGACGAGGTCGAGCATCGGCTGCTTTTTGAAGCCGAGCTTGTTCCCGACCCGGGTCGAGGGAATGAAGTAGCTGGCCACCCGGTTTGGGAGGCAGCGGGCCTTGCCCACATAGAGGACGCGCCCCTCCCCGTCCTTCATGAGGTAGACCCCGGGGACCTTCGGAAGCTCTCGGGCCTTGCGCAGGAGCCGGGCAAGCCGCGGAAGGCTGTCAGCCTCCCGGGCGTCTCCGCTCGTCGCGGAGGCGAGTTCCTCCAGGGACTGGTCAAGGATGTGATCGAGGGTCTGGTCGTCGACTTCGGTCGCGTCGACCTCCCCCTCCCGCTCGCCCCCGCCCCATTCGGGGGACTCGGGGGACTCGGGGGACTCTCCCTGCGGCTCGCCGTGGGGAAGGTCGGGTCGCGAGGGGGCCATGCGGCCACTCTAGCAGCCCAACTGGCAGCACATCTGGCAGCCCATCTTGTTCTCACCCACGGGCCCTTCTCGCCGAACCGGTCGCATCGGATCGGGCCTCTCCGCCGAAGCGACCCGGTCAGCGGACTCAAAAAGGACGGTCTTCTTCAGATCACCGTTGCAACCGGAGTACACTGACGGCGTTTCACGGACGGCAGGAGGAATCTCGAACCATTTTCGTTCGGGGTTCCGAGAGCCGTTCAGGCCCAAGGCTCGTCCAGTCGACGAGTCCTCGGGCCAAGGCAGGCGTTTACCGGAGGCTCATGCGCATGACGCCTCGCGAACGGATCCGCCTGCCACACCCCCTCCCCGCGTGTGGGTTGGGGGAAGTCTGGTACCAGTTTGGTTCGAACCATTGGAGTTTGTCATGAAGTTCACCGCTACCCTCGCTTCGCTCGCCGCCTGCTGCTTCCTCGCTGGCTGCGCCACCACCACCGCGACCAGCGCTGCCCCCGGCGCCGTCCAGGGCTCCTGCTGCAAGGACGGCGACAAGGCCGCTTGCACCAAGGGCTGCGACAAGGCTGCTCCGGGCGCCGTCAGCGGCTCGAGCTGCTCGAAGAGCTGCTCGTCCTCCTGCTCGGACGCGAAGGCTGCCCCCGGCGCCGTGAGCGGCTCGGGCTGCGCCAAGAGCTGCTCTGAGGCCAAGACCGCTGCTCCGGGCGCCGTCAGCGGCAAGTCCGGCTGCTGCGCTGGCAAGTCCGGCTGCGGCGCGAAGTAAGTCGATTGGAGCCGCCTCACCGCGGTTCCCCTCGCCTTCCGCTTGAATCAGACAACGCCCGCCGATCTCGGCGGGCGTTGTCCTTTCTCGCCCCAACTCCCTGCTGCGGTTGGGCCTTCACGCTGCGGCTGGGCCTTCACGCTGCGCGGGAAGGTCGCCGCCCTTCGTCATCGCCCTCGAGGGCGTTCCGCGCTGCGGGCGCGACGAATCGCTCGGAGAGGATCACGCTCTGGACGACGAGGCCGATCACGACCAGCGCGATCGCATCAGTGAGGAGAAAGGCCCCGAGGACCAACTCGGCCGGTCCCCGCACCAGCGACTGCTGAAGCGAGGGGATCGCGAGGGCGACGAGGAACGCCGACCATGCCAGCGGATAGCCTCGGAGGAAGATCATGCCGATCGCGCGACGGGCGTTGACGGCAAGCGTGCTCTGTTGAACGCCGAGCATGATCCAGTAGAAGCCCAGCGAGATCCCTGCGGTGCGCACCAGACCGCTCGCGATGAAGCCCCAGTCTTCAAACGCCCGCTGAAGCGGACGCGAACCGCCGATCGCCGCGGCGAAGCAGCCTGCGGCGATCACGAGGACCAAGCTCAAGCCAAGCGAGATCGCCATCCGTCGGTGGTATCCCTGCCGCGACGAGGCGAAGGTCCCGCCGATGGCCGCGAAAGCGACCATGCCGGCGTGGATCAGGACGGCGATCGCCGCACAGCTCTGGGCCACCTGCGGATCCACGGCGTTGAGGAGTCGCCCTCGGGCGAGAATCTGCCCCGAGATGAGGAGCGCCAGCGGCAGCCACGCGAAGCTTCCGACGACGAACGCGATCGTGACCATGCGGAGGCGACGGAGGCGGGCCGCCGTCCACAGTCCACGGGCGCGGATCGAGTCATCGATGCGGTGACCGCACTCCGGGCAGAGCCCCTCCGGCGGCAGCCCTGCGAGGTTGTACTCGCAGTTCATGCAGCGCAGCTCCGCCGACGGGTCCGACGGGAGGTCCCTCGCCGCCGCTGCGAGAGAGCCGCCGCGCTCCCCGCGGCTGGCATCATCGGGCTGGTCCTGCTGCCCCGCGCTTCGCATGGTGCGACGGATTGTCACCGCCCCGGGTGCAGGGGCAAGCAGAATCGCCGGTAACGCCGGTTCTGCCCCGCTCCCTCCCCGCCAACGGCCACTCACCACCTCACAACGCACCCCTCATAACGCACCCCCTCATAACGCACAACGGGCCGCCCTGATCAAGCCTGGTGGAGCTTGGTCGGGGCGACCCGTTGGCGTTCAGCGGAGAGAGTGAGATTCGAACTCACGGTGAGGATAAACCCCACACTAGTTTTCGAGACTAGCCCTTTCAACCGCTCAGGCATCTCTCCGGCGGTCTGGTTCGCGGCCCCGGTGACGAGGTCAACGAACGCAGGATTGTTGCTTCCCGCGCGGGAAAGGTCAACCCCCTGCGGGGGGCGGAACGGATGGGGGCGCCGACGGCGGAACGGTCTGTGCCGTTGGCGCGGACGCAGTGCCCCCGCCGGTGAGGAGGACGACGCCGGTCAGGATGAGGAGGACGGCGAAGAGCTTGCGAAGATCGAAGGGCTCGCCGAGGAGCGTCCAGCCGAGGACCACTGCGACCGCCGGAGCCACGCAGAAGGCGATCGGCTTCACCTGCGAGACCGGACCGAACTTGAGCGAGAGGTAGAAGCAGACCATCGCCGCAGCACCGGCGAGAAGCCCCGAGCCGAGGACGAGCTTGAGCAGGATCCCGCGGTCCGCCTGCAGCCAGCCGCGCGGCTCAGCGGCCGCCCCGAAGAGACCGTCCTTGGCGATGAGCCAGACGAGCCAAATGACCGGAAGCCCGACGAGCGAGCGGACCGCGATCGCCGTCAGCGGACCGACCTTGCCCGAATGCAGCACGCTCTTCGTGCAGACCTCGCCGATCCCCCAACACACCCCCGCTCCAAGCGCCAACAGCACTGCCTTCATGGGACACCTCCGACCCACATCAGCGTACCGCCCGTCCGAGAACGGGGAGATGCTGGCGGACCGCGGAGTTTGGAACGAGCGACGCCCGCTGCGAGCCGACGGTCCACACAAGGAGGTCCCATGCTCGTTCGCGAGATCATGTCCAAGCATGTCGTCACCGTCGGGATGGACGACTCGCTTGAGAGCGTCAGCGCCCTGCTCTCGACGCGCCGGATCCACCATGTCGTGGTCCTCGATGGCCGCGCCGTCGTCGGCATCGTGAGCGACCGTGATGTCCTTCGGGCGAGCTCACCCTTCATGGGCACGAACGCCGAGCGCACGCTCGACCTCGCCACGCTGAAGAAGCGCGTGCATCAGTTCATGACCCGTCATCCGATCACGGTCGATCCCGAGCTGCCTGCCCAAGACGCGGCGAAAGTGCTCCTCGAACGGGGTATCTCGTGCGTGCCGGTCATCGACGGCGAGGGCTCGCTGCAGGGCATCGTGACCACCCGCGATCTGCTGCGCGCGGCCATTCGATTCGACTGCTTCGGCAGCGGCCGCTGCGCGGCGTAGCAGTCCGCAGCGACTCGACGAGGACGCAACGACTCCGCTCTCAGCCCCACGAGCCGAGCAGGATGCTGAGGTCGCTCGCGTTGACCGTGCCGTCATCGTTGATGTCGGCGGGTCCGCCTGCGGAGCCCCACGCGCCAAGCAGGATCGCGAGATCGCCGGCGTCGACGAACCCGTCGTTGTTCAGATCCGCAGGGTTCGACTGCTCGCACGCGTCAGCGACGCCGTTGCCGTTGCCGTCGGCGCAGGTCGTCCCCTGCCCCTGCCAGCTCGCGCCGGCCAAGGCGCAATCCGCTTCCTTGAGCTGCAGGCAGAAACCGGTCGAGAAACAGCATGCGCCGACCGGCTGCGGGCAGTTGGCCGACGCGCAGTTCGTGTTGTTGCCCTGGAAGACGCCACCCTGGGCGGCGCAGGTCTCCGGGCTCACCGGACCGATGCAGGAGCCGTTCGGCAGGCAGCACGCGCCGGTCGGGAAGCAGATGAAGCCCGTGCAGTTCGAACCCTGCGGGCCCGGCACGCCGCCGGCCGCGACGCAGGTCGCGGGGAGCAGGTTCAGACAGCCGCCGGTCGCCTGGAAGCAGCATGCGACGGTCGCACTGTTGCACGCCCCGATGCCGCAGGGCACATCATCGCCGAGATAGGTTCCGCCCTGCGTCTGACACTCTTGCGCGGTGAGGAAGTCACAGTTGCCGCTCGGCAGGCAGCAGGCCCCTTGGGTCGGGCAGGTGAAGCTCGACCAGGTCACGCGCATCACCCAGTCGCCGCTCGGCTGGCAGAGCCCAAGCTGGCTGAAGCGCCGCCAGCCCGCGGGGCAGCCGAAGGGGCCGCAGTTCACCGCGAAGAGCCAGTTGTTGGCGGCCGACTGGAGTCCGCCGACATCGGTTGTCGGGAAGGCATTCGACGCGCTCGGCGGTTCGAAGAGGCAGGGATTCTGCGTCTGATTGTTGTGATCGTCGATGCGGTACGCGACGGTGAAGGTCTGCGTGCCGTTGTCCTGGATGACGATCTGCTCGGGATCGCTCGGGTCGATCATGAACTGGATGTTCGTGCCGTTCGTCCCCGGGGGCATCACGAGGTGCGGCAGGACATCGCCATCGGAGCTGAAGCTCGCGACGACCTGACCGTTGTCGGGCGTGCCCTCGAAGAAGAGAACCGACCACTTCGTCGTGGTCGTGACCGTCGCGTTGCTCGTCGCGAAGATCATCTCGGTCATGTCGATCTTGATCGGAAACGCGCTCGCCGGAATGGTGTAGCTGCACGCAGCCATTTCCTGCTCGGCGAAGCCGCCCTGCACGATGTAGCTGCCGCCCTCGAAGCTTGCGTTCGTCCAGGTGCTCACCGTCGGCGGGCAGGCGCCGGCGACGCCACCGGGCGCTTCGGTCCCCTGGCCGTTCGAGGGGGTCATCACCGAGAGGGGCATGACCGGCGTGAAGATCACCTGCGGCTTGAAGCGAGCTTCGCCGTCGGTTGGGCCGTCGGTTGGGCCGTCGGTTCGGCCGTCGGCGCGGCGATCATTCGACTGGCGACGCTCGCCGCGACCATCGGCTCGACTGCCATCGGAAGCGCCGACGGTGAAGCCCATCGACGGCGGGACTCGCTCGGCGCGGATCGAATCATTGCCGGCGCTCACGCGCTTCGATCCCCAGATGCCTTCGTCCTGCGTCTCGTTCGCCTCGACGAGCTTCGATCCCCAAATCCCTCCACCCAACGCGAGCGAGGTGAGCGTGGTCGCTGCACACGCGCTCAGCACAAGCACTGCGGCGCGACGGGAGGAGAGCGTCAGGGTCGGCATGCATGACATCGGGATGGGTCCTTGCGGAGGGTCCTCACACTGGCGGCGCGCGTCGGATGGGTCCCACGAACGAACCCGTTACTCCCGCGCTGGCCCCGCGTGGGCGAGGAACTGGAAGCCTGAAGAAATGATCTCGCCGCACGGCGACCCGCTCAACCGTCCTGATCAGGCACGCTGACGAGGTGGACGGATGACGAGGTGGATCGCAGATGCGGGCGAGGAGTGGGGCGCGGCTTCCGGTCGAACCCCAACTTCCCATACGAAGAATCGTTGCACGCGATGCGAGCCACCGCCGATTTCGTCGCCAATCTCCATGCATGCTCCGAGATGCACGCTCCGACATGCACGCTCCGACGCGATCGGGGCCTGTGAAGCTGGGGCAAAAACCGGGCAGGCGAGTTGCCGCTCGTGCACCCTACCCCACGCACCGACGGACGCAAGCGCGAACCGGTCCGAACGCGTCAGGACGGAGCGAGCGCCGCCGCCATCGCTTCAACGAGTTGATCGGGCTCGGGAAGTCGCCCCGCGCCAACCGTGCGGCACGCCTGCCAGCCGGAGCCGGGGGCGAGAACTCGGAATCCATCGGCCTCGGCCTGTCGGAGGTTCCGCTGCGTCGCGGGCTGCTGCCACATGACCTCGTTCATGCTGGGGGCGAGGAGCACCGGGGCGCGTCCCCGATCGATCGACGCCGCGAGAAGGGTCACCGGATCATCCGCGTGCCCTGCCACCAGCCGCGCGAGCAGGTCCATGGTGCACGGGGCGATGAGCAGAAGCTCGATCGAGCGCGCGAGCCGAATGTGCTGCGGATCGCTTCGGTCCGCCTGCTCCCACACGCTCGTGTGGACGGGGCGGCCGGCAAGCGCCTCAAAGGTGAGCGGGGTGATGAAGCGCTGCCCCGCCTCGGTCATGAGGACATGCGTCTCACAGCCAGCTTGGGCGAGCGTGCTGACGACCGACGCCATCTTGTACGCAGCGATGCCACCGCCGACACCGACCGCAACGCGGCGGCCGTGCAACCGAGCAAGTGCCGCTGGATCGCCGGAGTACATGACCGGGGGAGAGGCGCCCGGGGGAGCAGCGCCCGAGGAGAGGCTTGCACGCGACCGCGGAGCCGCTGGGCGTGGGCCTGGACCGACTCGCTCGTCGCTCAGCGTCGGCTTGGGACGAGCTCTTCCGAGCCGGGGCTCGGGATCTTGCTCGCCTCGAAGTCGATCGTGATCTTGTCCTGCATGATCTCTTCGATCACGACCTCGAAGTCGCTGCGGCCGTTCCGCTCGACGAGCGGACGGGCGCCGTCGATGATCTCGGCGAGGCGGCGCTGAATCAGGGCGGTCAGCTTGAAGCGTCCGCCGAGCTTGTTCACGATGTCGTCGCTCTTGAGATGGTCGATCATGGATGGTGGGGACTCTCCCGCCGGCACGCAGGCGATGATGCGCAGGCGAAGCGGCGTGAGCGGTCGGGTGTCGAGTGAGGAGATCGCGGGGACGCCGACGGCCAAGCGGCCTCGGCAAAAGGAGCGATGATACCCGGACGAGCCCCTTCCGGCCATCCTCCCATCGATTCCCCGTGCCCGACGCCCCCCCGCCATCCACTCCAGCGAACGACCGATCCCCGCCGATCGGCTCCCTCGCCGGCTTCGGGGAGGACCGGACGGCCACGGGGCCGCACACCGCCGGCGTGGCGACCGCGTGGCCCCAGCTTCTGTTCTCGGCCCTCTTCGGGGTCTTCATGGGTGTCGCCGCCCTCGGCTTCATCCTCCCGATCCACTCGGCGGAGGGCCGCGCCGAGGGGTGGGCCCGCGACCACCCCCAGCTCCTCCTCTGGGCGACGCTGATCGTTCCCGCCCTGGGCGGGCTGGCCTGTGCGACGGTGCAGCGGCTCCTTCCGGTCGACCTCCGCGGCCACGGCGTCTCGATGGTCCTCTTCGCCGTCGCCCGGCTCCAGTCGCGGCTGCCATTCCGCCTCGCCGTACGGCAGTGGCTCACGGCGAGCGCCACGATTCTCACCGGCGGTTCGGCCGGACCGGAGGGACCGATCGTCACCATCGGCGGGGCCCTCGGTTCCACCGCCGGGCGACTCTCCCATCAGGATCGGGCGATGACGACGACGCTCGTCGGTGCCGGCGCGGCCGCTGGGATCGCCGCCGTCTTCAACGCCCCGATCGCCGGCGTCTTCTTCGCCCTCGAGGTCCTCCTCCGCGACTTCTCGCTCCGCACCCTCGCTCCGATCGTCGTCGCCAGCGTGCTCGCGAGCGCCACGACGCAGACGCTCATCGGCAGCCGCCAACCGCTCTTCGGCGTGAATCCGACCGTGCTCGATTCGATGCGCGAGATCCTGACCATCAGGGCCAGCCCCGCCTTCGTCGTCCTGGGCATCGCCTGTGCGATCGTCGGGGTCCTCTTCGTCCGCGCGCTCGGCGCGACGGAACGCTTCGCGGCCTCGCTGCGCATGCCGCGCATCCTGAAGCCTGCCCTCGGCGGCCTCTGCCTGGGCGCGCTTGGGGCCGGCGCGATCGCGATCTCGATGCGCGACGGCGACGCGTCGCTTCCCGTCTTCATGGGCAACGGCTATGGGCTCGTCGATCGGCTGGTGAATCCAGCGGCGTTCGAGAGCGCGGAAGGCGGGAGCTTCGCGCTCGTGCTGCTCCTCTGGCTCATCCTCAAGATGCTCGCGACCTGCCTGACGCTCGGCTTCGGCGGAAGCGGCGGGCTCTTCGCGCCGGGACTCCTCATCGGCGCCCTGACCGGCGGCATCGTCGGCGTAGGCGTCGAGGCGACGGGGCTCCTGCCGCAGGCGACGCCCGCCCACTTCGCGCTGGTCGGCATGGCCGGCGCCGTCGCCGCGATGATGCATGCGCCGCTCTCGGGCATCCTCCTCGTCTACGAGCTGACCCAGGACTACAGCCTCATCCTGCCGCTCATGCTGACCGCGACGATCGCGACCCTCGTCGCCCGCTCGCTCGAGCGGGAGAGCGTCTACACCGCGGAGCTCGCAGCCCAAGGGATCCGGCTCGGCCGCCGCGGCGACGCGTCGCTGCTCAAGCGGCTCACCGTGCGCGATGTCACGCTCGCCCCGGCGGTCGCGCTGCATCCGTCGGACACGGGCGATCGCCTCGTCGCCCTGAGCGAGCGACTGCACACCGAGGAGTTCGTCGTCACCGACGAAAGCGAGCGCTACATCGGGATGATCGGCGGCGCGGAGCTGCGGGCGGCTCTCGTCTATCGCGAAGCGCTCCCGCTCATGCAGGTCAGTGAGATCATGCGGACCGACGCGCCGACCATCACCCTCGCCGAGACCCTCGATGTCGCGCTCGAGCGGATGACGGATGCCCCGAGCGGATCGGCGGGCGCGGAACGGTCACGGCCCGGCGTCGGCGCGATCGCCGTGCTCGACGCCCGCGGTCGCGTCGAGGGACTCCTCACCCGCGAGCGGCTTCTCCGCCGCTACCACGACGAGCTGGAGCGCGACGGATGACCGAGTCGCCCCTCCCCAACTCCCCGCGCTCGCGCCGTTTCGGTCAGCGCTTCCGTCTGCGCCACGCCCGCGAGTTCGACGCCGTCTACGCCGCGAAGGGTCGCATCGAGCGCTTCCCGCTCATCGTCCAGACGATGCCGTCGGCAACCGGCGACGCCCGGCTCGGTCTCGCCATCGGGCGACGCTTCGGCCCGGCGGTCCGGCGGAATCGGATGAAGCGCCTGCTGCGCGAGAGCTTCCGCCTCGCCCGCGAGCGCTTTCCGGCGGCGTACGATGTCGTCATCGGATGTCGTCCGCATCGCGAGCTGCCTTTCGCCCGCTACGGGGAGCTGCTCGAAGAGGCGATCGCAGCCGCCCATCTCCTGTGGACCAAGCGACACCGCCAGCCTCCGACCGCACCCCGGCCGCCCCAGCCGCCGTGCGATCCGCCTCACCCTCCCCCGCCGCCCGCCTCCTGATCCTGGGCGTGCGCTGCTATCAGGTGATCCTCGGCCCGCTCCTCGGCGGCCACTGCCGCTTCAGCCCCTCCTGCAGCGTCTACGCGATCGAGGCCCTGCGCACGCATGGCGCGCTCCGTGGCGGACGCCTGACCCTGCGACGCCTCAGCCGCTGCCACCCGTGGGGATCCGCCTGTGGCCATGATCCGGTACCGCCGCGTGGAGACCAAGAGCGGTAGCATCCGCCGCATGTCGAGAGCCGGGCTTCAGACCACGCTCGTCGTAGTCGCACTCATCGCGGGGATCGTGACCGGCCAGGTGCTGCACGCGAGCGGCGGTCCCGTCTCGCGATGGTGGGGCGAGATCGGGGAGTTGCTCCTCCTCCGCCCCCTGCTTCTGGTGACGATCCCGATCGTCTTCGTGAGCGTCTGCCTCGGCGTGGCGTCGATCGGCGATGTCCGAAGCCTCGGCCGCCTCGGCACCGCCACGGTCGGCTTCTACGGCCTCACGATGGCGATTGCGGCGGTGCTCGGCGCGACGATGATCACGCTCGCGTCACCGGGCTCGCATGCGACCGAGGAGCAGCGGGCGGTGCTCCGCGCTGACGGCGACCGCGAGTTCGCGGCCGACGAGACCCGCCGGAGCCGCATCGAACAGGCCGAGGGACTCGGACTCGCCGGTGCGGCGATGAACATCCTGAAGCAAGCCCTGCCGCGCAACCTGCTCAAGGAAGCGAGCGAGGGCAACACCCTTGCGGTGATCGTCGCGGCGATCGCCTTGGGTCTCGCCCTCGGACTCGGCGGCGCATCCACGCGCCCCGCGGTCGCGTGCCTCGACGCGCTCGCGCACGCCCTCCACACGATCGTTCATTGGATCCTCTGGCTCCTGCCTCCGGGCGTCTTCTTCTTCACGACCGCGAGCGTCGCGAAGATCGGTCTCGAGAACATCGCGACGCCGATCCTCGGCTACATGGCGATCGTCTTCGTCGGCCTCTGCATCCAGGGGCTCATCGTCCTCCCGGCGCTGCAGGGGCTCTTTGGCGGCGGCAATGGCTGGCGCTTCGCGTGGAGCCTGAGACGGGTCTGGCTCACCGCGTTCGCAACCAGCAGCTCGAACGCGACGCTGCCGGTCACGATCGAGGAATGCCAGGCGAACGGCGTCTCGCGACGGGCGACGGCGTTCGTCATTCCGCTCGGCGCGACCGTGAACATGAACGGCACCGCGCTCTACGAGGCCGTCGCGGTCCTCTTCCTGTTCCAGCTCTTCGGCATCGACCTCACCTTCACCGAGATCGCGATCGTGACCGTCGCCGCCGTGCTCGCCGCGGTCGGCGCCGCTGGAATTCCCTCGGCCGGACTGGTCACGATGGTGATCGTGGTCAGTGCGGCAAATGCCTCCCTCGCGGACCGCGGCGTCGAGACGCTTCCGCTCTCGGCGGTGGGCATCATCATCGGCATCGACCGAGTGCTCGATATGTGCCGAACGGTGCTGAATGTCTGGGGTGATTGCGTCGCGGCGAAGGTGGTCACCCGCTTCGCGCCGGACACCGACGCTGCGGGCAGTCCGGTGCACTGACGAGCGCCGGCCGCGTGAAACCCGCCGAAATCGCCATGTGAACGAATCGAGAATATCGGGCATTCATCGTTGACATGCCTCGCTCCGGGCGCGAGACTGACGGGGTTGGAGAGCTCGCGGGGGGGTCGCGGTTCGTGCGGGCGGACCGGACTGACGCGCAGATTCTTGACGCGATTCGTTCCTTGGAGACACACATGCCTCGACCCATGCCGGCGCTCGTGGCCGTCAGCATCGCCAGCGCTCTTACGAGCCTTGTCGCCGCTGATGGCTGGGTGAATTTCGTGAATGAGACCTCGACCCGCCTCGTTGCGGCGCCGGGCCTCGGATCAGCCGACCCCGAAGAGAAGGACTTCGCGTACAGCGATCTCGACAAGGACGGCGACATCGACCTGATCGTCGTCCGCAAGCAGCCCTTCACCGTGCCGAACGGCAAGCGGAATGTGCTCTTCATGAACGAGGGCGGCGTCCTCGTTGATCGCACCACTTCGTACGCCACTGCGGCGACCGACGGCGGCCAGGGCTTCCTCGACATCACCAACGACCGTGATGTCGCGATCGCCGACTTCAACGGCGACGGCTGGCTCGACTTCGTCACCTGCCCGGCGCTGAACCAAAACCTGCCGAAGACGATCTCGCACCCGCGGATCTACATGAACCTCGGCAACGACGCCAACGGCAACTGGCTCGGCTTCCGCTACGAGGAGAGCCGCATCCCGCAGATGCCCGAGGCCCCGAACGGCTGCGGCGTCGCGGTCGGTGATCTCACCGGCGACGGCCGTCCCGAGATCTACATCGTCAACTACCTCAGCGGCCAGGGCGACCGGCTGCTCATCAACGACGGCACCGGCGTCTTCAGCGACCAGACCGCCGCCCGCATGACGCCGACCATGATCAGCTCGGGCTTCGGTACCGCTGGCTTCATCGGCGACATCAACGGCGACGGCGTGCCGGACATCGCGAAGTCGGAGAACGGTCCCTTCAAGACCACCTACAACAAGCCCTCGCAGATCGGCTTCTTCGACAAGCACGAGACCACCAGCGGCGGCGCCCACTACGGCATGTCCGCGGGTGAGCTCAACAACGACGGCAAGATCGACTTCGTGCTCGGCGACGACGGCGCTGACCGCTTCCTCCTGAACATCGGGAACGGCGCGGACGGCATGGCCAACTTCGAGAGCAAGACCTTCTCGTTCATCTCCGGCGGCGACGACGGCTTCGGCAACAACAGCCGCATCGTCGACCTGAACAACGACGGCTTCAACGATGTGCTCATCGCCGATGTCGATGTCGACATCGGTGGCTGCGACCGTCGCCTTCACCTCTACCGCAACCTCGGCAATGTCCCGAGCGTGACGCTCCAGGACCAGGGCACCGGCGGCATCCCCGCCAACGAGCTCACCGGCACCCACGATGTCGCGGTCTTCGACATCAACGGTGACGGCTGGAAGGACATGGTCGTCGGTCGGTGCGCCGGCCTCCGCGTCTTCATGAATGTTCCGCCGCTCGGCGTCGTGACCGGCTATCCGAACGGTCTGCCGGCCTACATCACGCCGGACGCGATCACGACCTTCACCGTCTCGCTCACCCCCTTCGGCGGCGGCACGATCAACCCCGGCTCGCCGACGCTCAACTTCAAGGTGAACGGCGGCACGACGCAGACCTCGCCGCTCACCCCGCTTGGTGGCGCGCTCTATCAGGCGCAGCTCCCCGCGGTCGGCTGCACCGAGACCATCTCGTGGTGGGTCACCTCGACCCTCTCCCCCGGCAACACGACCTTCACCGACCCGCCGTCGGCACCGGCCTCGACCTACCAGGCGCTCGCCGCGCTTGGCACCGAGATCACGCTCCGCGACGAGTTCGAGGGCACGGTGGCTGGCTGGACGATCAGCGCTGACCCCTCGCTCACCATCGGCAACTGGATGGTCGTCGATCCCGTCGGCACCCCCGTGCCCGGCGGTCTCGCCGCCCCCGAGAACGACGCGACCAGCGGCGCTGGCGTGAAGTGCTGGGTGACGCAGCAGGCCCAGGTCGGCGCTCCGACGAACGCGAGCGATGTCGACTTCGGCCCGGCCTACCTCACCTCGCCGATCTTCGACCTGAGCGGTGACGATGCCTTCGTCTCCTTCGCGGCGTGGTTCTTCTGCGACGACTTCGGCGGCGTGGGTGCTGACACCCTCGTCGTGCAGGTCTCCAACGATGCCGGCGCCAACTGGACGCAGGTCCTCTCGATCGGCACGACGAACAACACCTGGCAGGCCCTGAGCTTCCGGGTGAGCGACTTCGTCACCCCGACGGCGACGACCCGATTCCGCTTCCTCACGGCTGATCCGAACAACAACTCGATCACCGAGGCGGGCATCGACAACTTCCAGATCGAGACGATCCTCTGCCCGGCGACCTGCCTCACCGATCTCACCGGTGACGGCACGACCGACGGCGCGGATCTCGCGGTCCTGCTCGGCGTCTGGGGCACCGCTGACACCAGCGGCGACCTCACCAACGACGGCACCGTCGACGGTGCAGACCTCGCCGCCCTCCTCGGCGGCTGGGGCGCCTGCCCGTAAGTCTCACGACCACAGCCCGTGACTGAACACCAACCGGGGGATGCCCAACCAAGGCATCCCCCGGTTGTTCGTTTCAATCCAGAGAACCACAGAGGCACAGCCTTCTGCACTCTTCGCGTCGTTCATTCACCACAGAGGACACAGAGGCCACAGAGGGGGCACAGAGCGGAAAAGCCGGATCGAACGCGACGAGAGCATCCGTGATCCACCTCAGGCGCGTGTGTCCTTCTCGCTCGCCCCTTGGCCAGCTCACTCATTTGGAGAGATGTGAGATCGACCATGACTCGAAGCTGGATGGGCGGTCACGACCTCAGAGCACGCTCTTTTCCCTCTCTGTGCCCCCTCTGTGCTCTCTGTGTCCTCTGTGGTGAGTCTGGTCGAATTGTGCAGAAAGCTGTGTCCGCTGTGCCTCTGTGGTTCTCTGGGTCACGTCACGCCTCGACGACGGCGTTGCGGAGCGTGCCGACGCGTTCGATCTCGACTTCGACCACATCGCCGTGCTTGAGGAAGACCGGCGGCTTGCGGGCCGCGCCGACGCCAGCGGGTGTGCCGGTGAGGATGACCGTGCCCGCCGCGAGGGTCATGCCGCGGGAGAGTTCGCTCACCAGACGGGCGACCGGGAAGAGCATCATCGAGGTCGAGCTCTCCTGCATGACCACGCCATTGACGCGGGTGCGGATCGCGAGGCTCTGCGGATCGCCGACCGCCGCCGCTGGCACCATCTCCGAGAGCGGACAGAAGGTGTCGAAGCTCTTGCCGCGGCAGAACTGCCCGCCGCTCCCCTCCTTCTGCCACCAGCGAGCGCTCACATCGTTCGCAACCGCATAGCCGCGCACCGCGGCGAGCGCCGAGGCCTCGGCGATGTCGCGACAGTCACGGTCGATGATGACCGCGAGTTCCCCCTCCCAGTCCACCTGCGGCCCGTGCTCACGGCAGATTGCCGGGATGATGATCGCATCGCCGTTGGCAACCACCGACGCCGGATTCTTCATGAACACCATCGGGTGGCCGACGACCGCGCCGCCCATCTCAGCGGCGTGGTCCGCATAGTTGCGCCCAATGGCGAGAATGGCGGGCGGCCGCTGCCGCGGCGTCGAAGACGATGTCGAGTGCGAAGGCGAAGGCGAGGACATGGAGCGGCATGCTACTGGCTTCGCCGGCGCGGCTGCATGCGGCCACGCTGAGAGCTCAGGATGCAGCATCGTCCACTCTGTCGTTCACTCAGCGCGGTTGCCGCTCGGCGCCACGCTCGCGGAAGCGTTGTTCGCCGCCCGCGCTGCCGTTGGCTGAGGCGTACCGCCACCCCCAGCCGCGCCGCCCAGCAGCGCCCACCCGGCAATCGCGAGATTCACTACGACGAGCGCGGCGATCACGATCATGAGCCAGATCGTCTTGCGTCGCTCGTGGGCGATCTCATCGCCGAGCGAGATTTCAAGGGGCGAGAGCTCGGCGTCGCGCGGTGGCCGCGAGATCGGCATGGCGATCGGTGCCGCGAAGGGTGGGGCTCCGCCCGCCGCCGCCGGCTGTACCGATGGAGCCGGACGCAGGGGTGCCCCAGCGCGGAGTTCTTCATCGGTCGCGAACGCACTCAGCCGCTTCGGGGTGCTGGCGCCGGGAAGCCCAAGTCGATCGCGATCGGCGAAGACCGGGAAGGTCACGCCGCACTGCCCGCATCGCCCTTCGCCGCGCCGGACGCCGGCGCCGCATGCGTGGCAGCGCCCGAGGAGATGCGCGACGCCCGGCGCTTCGCGGGCGAGCATCCAGAACTGACCGGTGCCAGGTCCGCGCACCACCGTCTCGGCCGTCACATCACCGCGCGAAATGAGGGCGACGAGCACCTCGAAGGCGACGCCTGGATAGAAGGGACGGGTTGAGTCTCGCACCGCCCACGGGCCCATGTGGCTCTGCGTGACCTGCTTCGAGAGCGGATCGAGGAACGCGAGGCATCCCCGACAGCGGGGCGTGCCGCTGCCGCCCGCATGCTCCGGGCGTCGTTCGGTGAACTCACCGCAGTAGGGACAGAGATCGCCGAGCCGAGCGTCGGACTCCGAGGGCGACTCCGCCCTCGACTCTGCCGCAGCTTGGTCAGCCGTGGCTGTCGTGATGGGCGAGGCTCCGTCGATCCCCTCGGATGCGGCGCCTTCCCGGTTCGCTCGAAGCTCAGGTGAGTCACTCATGCGGATGGTGGTAGCTTACGACGCATGGCCCGAGTTGGATCCCCCGCCCTTCCCGTTCACCGAATCGCCCAGCTCGCCTCACGGAGCGGGCGTCGCTCGGCGGTGCTCGCGCTGCCTCTTGCGCTCGTCGCCTGCGGCGGACCGACCCAAGGCCCCCGTCCAACGGTCGCGGCTCGTCCGACCGGTGATGCGCGAGCCACGCTCCCGCGGTCCGAGAGCAGCGGCGGCTCCTCCCCCTCGCTCGCGGTCGCCGCGTGGCGAGACCGCACGGTCACCTGGGATCAGGTCCGTCCAGCGCTGGTCGAACTCGGCGGCGCGACCGCCCTGCGCGACGCCTTCCTCGACGATGCGATCGCCCAGGCCCTTGCGGAGCGGTCGATCACGATCGGTCCTGACGCCGTGGACCGCGAACGGACGCTCTTGAGCGAGTCGCTCGACCCCGATCCGAACATCGCCGAGCGGCTGCTCGGCGAGATCCGCGCCCGTCAGGGGCTCGGTCCGGTGCGCTTCGAGGCCCTCCTTCGCCGGAACGCCGGGCTTCGTGCCCTCGTGCAGCCCGATGTACGGATGACCGAGGATGCGATCGCCCGCCAGCATGAGGTCATGCACGGGGCGAAGCGCGTCTGCCGGGTCATCGCCGTGCCCTCGGTCGCTCAAGCCGAGGAGATCCGCCGACAGCTTGAGGCCGGCGCGAGCTTCTCCGATCTCGCCACCCAGCGATCGACCGATCCGAGCGGCAGCCGCGGCGGCCTGCTTCCCCCGGTCAGCCGCGTCGATCCGACCTGGCCCCAGCCCTTCCGCGACGCGCTCTTCGCGCTTCCGATCGGCTCGATTTCGGCGCCGACGCTCGTCGATCGCGACTACCTCATCATCCGCGCCGAGGAGGAACGCTCGGCGAACGGCCTGACCCTCGCCTCGACCCGCCCTGCCGTCGAGGCCGCCCTCCGTCAGGCGCAGGAGCGGGTCCTCATGGAAGAACTCGCCCGTCGCCTGCTCGGCGAGATCACGCCGAGTTTTTACGAAAGCGACTTCGGCGCGGCGTGGCGCGCGAGCGGCGGGTGAATCGGACGCGCCGCCTCGTGCGGCGTGCGCTATCGATAGGGTCGGCTCGGTTCCTGCTCGGCGACCTCGCCGAGGACGCGCGATGAACCGTCGGCCTTCCTGAGGACGACACGAGGACCGAGATTGCGCGACGGAGGCTCAAAGCCAGCCTCGAGGATCGCGATGTCGTCGCCACTGGTCGTGACACCCACCGGTGACCATGGCGCCGGCGTCGTGTGCCAGATCGAAATCTCGCCGTCGGCGGCGATCCGAAGGACGCGGCGGTTCGATGCATCGCACACCAGGACGGCGCCATCCTTCAGCACGCAGAGCCCCCACAGCGCATCGCCGTACAGGGCCTCACGCTGGCGAGAAGCCGGCGACGCATCGGTCGGCGCTGCCTTCGCGATCGCCTCCGCAGAGGCCTTCACGCGAACGGTGCCGCGCGCATCGACTGCCCGGACCTCCCGACCGACGGTCAGGATGTACTCCCCGTCCGCCGTCGCTGCGATGCCACCCACCGAGCTTTCCCCCTCGATGATGCCGACGACGCGATCCCGCTCCGAGACGGTCGGTGCGACCGGCTCCGCGGTGGGCGTCCGAGCCAGCGAGGCGAGCGCCTCGCGGAGGAGACGCGCTGGCGCCCTGTCGGAGACCCGCAGGATCGTGCCGTCCGCTTCGATGAGAAAGGTGCCGGTCGCCAGTCCGCGCGGCGCCTCGTCGGGAGGAATCACATCCTCCACGCGATCGCCACCGGCCGACGGCATGATGCGGACCAAGCCATGGGTGAATCGCTTCTCCGCCGTGTCGTAGCGGAGATGATCGGCGTAGATCGCCGTTCCCGTTGGATCGAGCGCCAGCCAGTGAGCGTGCACGCCAGGCGCTGCCGCCGTCACGCGGCCATCCGGCGTGCACTTCCACACCACGCTGCGCCCTGCATCCGCGAAGTAGATCGTTCCGTCGCGGGTCGAGACGATTCCCCGCCCCGGATGGGCGATCGCGATCCCGGCGCACACCGTCACGCTGAGAAGAGCGATCGCAAGCCTGACGATCATGCCAAGCGGCCGCCGGCACGCAGGTGTCAACGGCCTTCGCTGGATCGACAACATCGCTGGATTCCTCCACGCTCGTTTGCACGCGTCGCCCATCACTATATGACGCGACGCCGCGGCCAGAGTCGAACGGGCGTCGCTCTGCGGCCTTCGGATCGCGTTGGATCGGGCGTTCCATACTTGACCCTCGTCGGGCGAACGCCGAGCCGAATCCCACGACGGTTTCGGGATGTTGGCTGCGTCGCCGAGGCGGAACGCGACGACCAATCCGAGGTTCCGGGTTACGCGGGCGGCTTCCCTTCGGCGTCTGGGAAGAAGATCTCCTCGATCCGCAAGCCGAAGACCTCGGCGAACTTGAACGCCAATGAGAGGCTGGGTTCGTAGCGGCCGGTCTCGATCGAGATCACCGTTTGGCGCGACACGCCGAGCCGTTCCGCAAGCTCGGCTTGCGTCCAGCCGCGTGCCGCGCGCAGTGCACGCACACAACTGGTCACTTGTAGCGCCTCCACGCGAGTGCGAGGCCGATCAGATAGAACACGGGAACCATCACCCAGACATGGCGATAGCTCCAGTTCGATCGGTCGAGATCGATGGCGAGTTCGAGAAGCCCGAGCACCCACAGAAGCACCAGGCAGAGCGGGAACGCCACCGCAAGCGCTTCCAACTGCACGCGTCGGTGAAGCTCATCGAGCGAGCGCACGCTCCTCCAGATGAGCCAGAGCACAAGCAGCGTTGGGACGATGGGAGCGAGGGCGATGAGCACCCTCAGGGCCGATCCGACTGGGGCGAGCTCGACGCAGGAGCGCGCGGCGACATAGGTGCCGATCCAGCCCGCGAGGGTGAGAAGCCAAAGGGGACGGTTGGGTGGACGGTCGGACATGGCGTGACTCCTTGTCGGAGAACAGGGTACAGCATGCTTTACATTTGTCAAGCTCCCTTTACTTCTTTTTGGGGCTTGCGCTGGTGCCCGCAAACGAGAGCCTCCTCGGGCCAATCGCAAGCCAGTCCAGCGCCGTGGCAACGCCGCAGCACCGCTCACACAGTTGCATGCGGCATCCAATCCTTCGCCGAGGACGAAGCGTCCGGTCTCATGCATCGCCTCAGCATCTCCGTCGCCTCGCTGGCCACAGCTCTCCTCGTCTGGTCCGCGCATCCGGCCCCGGCCCAGTCGAGCGGCACCCCGAACCTCGAGTTCGACAGCGGCACGAAGGGCTGGCAGACCGTTCTCGACGGCGTCATGGGCGGCCTCTCGACCGGTCGGATCGCTGCCGGCGACGGCGGCACGCTTCGCTTCACCGGTGAACTGTCGCTGGAGAACAACGGCGGCTTCTCGCAGATCCGCACGGCTGTCCCCGAGGGCACCTTCTCGGGCGCGACGGGCCTCCGCCTGCGGGTGAAGGGCGACGGTCGTTCCTATCAGTGCGACATCCGCTCGTCGCGTCTGCGGATCATGGCCGGCGGCTACCAGAGCGTGTTCGAGACGCGGGCCGGCGAGTGGATCGAAGTCGAGATCCCGTTCGACGCATGCGTCGCGAACAGCTTCGGCCAGCGCATGCGCAACGCCCCGCCTCTTGACCCCGCGACGATCGAGTCGGTGGGCATCACGCTGTCGGACAAGCAGGAAGGGCCGTTCGCGATCGAAGTGGACTGGATCCGCCCGGTGAGCGCGGCTGCGGCCGAGCGGCCTTCCGAGGGCTCGCTCACCGCGGTGGCGACGAAGGCGAATCTCACGACGCTGCTCGCACTCGTGAAGGCCGCCGGCCTCGAGCTTCCGAAGGATGCGAAGCTCACGATCTTCGCACCGACGAACGACGCGTTCGCCAAGCTGCCCCGCGAGCAGGTCGAGTTCCTCACCAGCGAGCAGGGCAAGCCCACGCTGCAGGCGATCCTCAAGCACCATGTGGTCGTGCAGCCGCTGGAGAGCTCCGTGCTCCTCGACCGCCGGCGGCTCGCTGCGCTCTCCGGCCAGTCGCTCGAGATCGACCCGTCCGCGCTCACCGTGGACGGCGCCCGCCTCGTGGCTACCGATGTCGCCTTCGACGGCGGACTCGTGCATGTGATCGACGGCGTGATGCTGCCCGAACTTCGGAGCATCGAGGAGATCGTCACCCAGGACGATCGCTTCTCGACCCTGCGGGCCGCCATCGGCGCGGCCGGTCTGGGGCCGCAGCTCGGCGCGCGGAACGCGGGTCCCTGGACGCTCCTCGCCCCCTCGAATGCGGCGTTCGCTGCGATTCCCGCCGAAGCGCTGCAGGAACTCCTCGACGATCGCAGAGCGCTCACCGCGGTCCTCGCGGCGCATGTCCTGCCGACCGCGATCCGTCGCGACGAGATGCTCGCACAGGGCTCGGCCCGCACGCTGATGGGTGACGGCAGCGTGGCGTTTGCCCTCACGACCGACGGAATCACCGTCGCCGGCGCGCGGATCGATGTCGCCGACATCGAGGCCGCGAACGGCGTCATCCACATCATCGACCGCGTGCTGCCCGCCCAAAGTCCAAACCAGCACGCCGCACCGACGATCGCATCCGCGGCGAGTGCAGCGCCGCAGCGCGCAGCGAGCGCGGCGGCGATCCTCGAGCTCGCGATCGAGCGGGGTGTCCCCCGCTTCAACGCCGGCGACGCCGCGTCATGCGCCGCGCTCTACGAGGTCGCGATCCTGTCGGTGGTGCTCCTCGGTGAGGACGCCATCGGCGCAACGGCCAAGGCCGAGCTCGCGAAGGCTCTTGAGCAGGGTGCGAAGCAGCACGACGCGTCGGAGCGAGCGTGGATCTACCGCGGTGCGATGGACCGCGCGCTTGGGCGCATGATGGACCCGGGCGTCTGACGGGATCACTTGCCCCTGCTTCGGTCGGCCGCCGGCGCATCATGCCCCGAGATCGCCGCGCTCGGCGAGGGCCGCGAGCGCGCCTCGCCACGCGCGCTCCTGCCAGAGGCGAGCCTCCTCCCACTGCTCCGCTCCCGGACCGGCGGAGCGCCAGCCGGAGTGCACGAGGTGGACGATGGTCCCCTCACCCGCTGGGACGAACGCAACCACGACATGGGTCAAGGGATCCGCGGCGTTGGCGAACGCAGCGAACTGCTCGGGGCTCTTCCATTCGAAGCCGAGAAGCTGATGGCGCACCACGGCGGTCAGCCGGCAACCGAGCGTGCTGTTCCGCTCCCGCCGGTCCGGCTCCCAGAACAGCTCGTACCTTCCGCCGACCCGCTCCTCGACCTCGGCCGCCTCGGTCAGCCAGGTGACGAGGAGCGCGGGATCGACGAAGTGGGCATAGGCGCGTTCGACGCCACATCGGAGCGTCGCCTCCAGATGAATCACCCTATCCATGTGTGGTCTCTCCTTGCTCCGCGCGATCGGCCGATCGTGCGACACGAGTGGTCAGGAAGAGCGAGCGCGTCGCATAGTCGATGATGGCCTCGTGGGCATCGAAGACATCCGCGCCCAGGATGAGGTCGACCTCCGGCGCGCCGTTAGCCCGCAGGGGCGCGTTGATATGTTCGAAATCAAGCCCCGCGATCTCGCCAAGCTGCGGTGCGAAGCCGCCGATTCGCAGACTGGCGCCGCGCACGACGAACTGCTCCATCGCGCCGCCGGCACCACCCGCATCCACCGCGAATCGTTCCGCCGAGAGTCCGACGGCGGCGACCACACCCATCGCCACGACGGTCACCGAGGCGCCGCTGTCGACCAGCACCTCGATCGGCCGCCCCTGCAGCGTGCCGCTCGCGTGAAAGTGGCCAACGGCGGAGCGTCGCAGCGGGATCCGGCAGTAGCCTCGCCCAAGGAGAAAATCCCCGAGACCATCAGCGCGTTCATGCATGACGAAGATCCTCTTCGACGATCGGGCCCCGTGCCAGCTCTCCGGTCAACCAGCAATATATCGAACGCCGCTTCATGAAAAAGTCGGAGGTCATCGACCTGAGGGCAGGTACGAGTCTTGCATGCGTCGCGCTGCCCCCGTCGGGCGTCGCGCGGGCCTGCGGCAGCCATTGCCATGGAGCTCGATCGGACCATCGACGCCCTTCAGCCCCGCACCGCCGTCGGATATGTCGTGCTGCTTCCCGATGCGTCCATGTCGATGCAGGAGGCGGAGTCGCTTCTCCGCAAGGCCTTTGAAGGCCGGACGCTCCGCCATGTCGTCCTGACCGTCGCCGACCGCGCCGGAAGCGCCGATCCGCAGCACATCCATCTGCACATCGACGCCGCCGTGCATCAGCATCTCTATCGCACGCTGTGGTTCGACGACGATCCTCGGGTGACCCCCGCCGAGCGCGGGTCGCACCAGCTCCGGATCCGTCCTCATGTAACGCGAGGGCGAGAACATCGTTGTTCATGCCGCTCCCAAGCGGTGACCAGGTCTGGCCGTCCCACTTCGCGACCCGCTGGGCGCTCATCCCGCCAATGATCGTACATTCGCCGCCGACACGGGGGCGGGCGCTCGGGCTCACGGCCACGCTTGGCGCTCGTCCTCCGCGGGGAGCTCCGGGGCAAGCGATTCGTAGCTGCCCGCGATGGCCTCGGCCATGATCGGCGCGAACTGCTCGCGGAGATGGGCGAGCATCATCCGGCACTCGGCGAGATCATGGCGCGGCGAGACGACCGCCTCGAACTCGATGCAGGAGCCGAGCCCCTCGACCTCGTCGAGATGCACGCGCACATTGCCGACCATCCAGAGCTCGCGCGTCTTCCGCACCCGCTTCCACGGCGTCAGCGTGCCTTCGCCGAAGCGCACCCGAGCCTGCTCGTCGGTGAGAATCGTGTACTGGGCGACGCGCGACGCGGCGGTGTCCGGGCGACGATAGAAAATCCATTCGACCGTCACCGTGCCGGCTTCGTTGCGGCTCTCGCGTCGCTTGAGGCGTCCTTCGGGTACGCGAAAATACAGATCACTCTGCTCGAACCGACCGGCCGGCACCGCCCCGACGAGCGCGCACTGCCGACGCGCGGCGGCGAGGTCGCGGACCTCGGCCTTGTATTCAACGTTCTGCATCGGACTCCCGAGCCGCCGCTGCGGGAATGGTCTCGGCCGAAGCAGTCCCGGGAGCGTGCAGCACGGCGTCGCGGGCCGCGGCGGCGTCGGCCGGCCCCTGGGCGGGAAGGCCGTTGCGAAGCCGAGCCAACTGCCGCTCCGCCTCGAGCCGATCGGGCAACGAGATGGTGTCGAAGCCCGTCGCGCTGATCGCCGCGAGCGTCCAGGCGCTCGCCGAATGGTCGCGGAAGGCGATGTAGAGGCGGTCGTCGAGAGCGACCGGACCGCTTGCCTCCACCCAGCGTTCGAAACCGGCGAGCGGCCACTCTTCGGCGGCCCGCTCGCCCTCCTGCCGGAGGAGCGACCAGCGAAGAAGTCCGCGACGCTCGCCGCCGAGCGAGAGCCGCAGCCGCCAACTCGCGTCGTTCCAGCGAACCGCCGGACCGTCGGCGATCTCAGCCCGCGGAAAGAGCGTCCCGCCGAGCGTCCACGCCAAGAGCGCCGCCATCACGACGAAGATCGCGAGACGGATGAAGAGGCTGCGGAACCCGAGCGCCACCTGACCCATGCGGGGATCCTACCGGCTCTCGGGCGATCTCAGCGCGACGCCATCGGCACATACGCGACGCCGTGCGGGCCGACATAGCTCGCCATCGGTCGGATGAGGCGGTTGTCGCGGAGCTGCTCGATGCAGTGACCGCTCCAGCCCGACATGCGGCTCATCGCGAACATCGGGGTGAAGAGGTCAAGCCGCAGGCCCAGCGAGTGGTAGGTCGTCGCGGAGTAGAAGTCGACATTCGGCCAGATCCCCTTCGGACCGACCTCGGCCGCCATGAGCTGCTCGATCGCGTAGGAGAGCTCGTAGAGCTTCATGTTGCCGGTGTCGGCGGCGACCTGCTTCGAGAAGGTCTTGAGGTAGGTCGCCCGCGGATCCACGGTCTTGTAGACGCGGTGACCGAAGCCCATGACCAGGTCCTTCTTGGCGAGCTTCGCCCGGATGTAGGCGTCGACGCGATCGATCGAGCCGATCTCGTTCAGCATCACCATGACCTCTTCGTTGGCCCCGCCGTGCAGCGGTCCCTTGAGGGTGCCGACGGCGGTGGTCATCGCCGAGTACATGTCGGAGAGCGTGGCGATCGTGACCCGCGCCGCGAAGGTCGAGGCGTTGAGGCCATGGTCCGCGTGCAGAATGAGGCAGACATCGAGCGCCCGATTCATCGCGTCCGTCGGCTTCTGACCGGTGAGCATGGTCAGGAAGCTGCCGGCGATGTTCTGCGTCGCATCCGGCTTCACGAGCGGCTTGCCGGAGCGATGACGATCGAAGTTGGCGATGAGCGCCGGCGTCTTCGCGACGAGCTTGAGGGCCTTCCGCTGGTTCGCCTCGAGCGAGTCGTCGTCGGCCTCGGGGTCAAGCGTGCCGAGGGCGGAGATCATCGTCCGCAGGGCGTGCATCGGCGTCGCCGTCTTCGGCAGGGCGCGGATGAAGTCATCCATTTCGCGCGGAAGGCCGTACTCGGCCCGGAGCGCCGCCTCGAAGGCAGCGAGCTCCTCGCGCTTCGGCAGCCGACGATTCCACAGCAGGAAGACCGTCTCCTCGAAGGTCGAGTTGCGGGCGAGGCTGTCGATCTCGATCCCGACATACTCGAGGATGCCCTTGGCGCCGTCGATGAAGGACATCTCCGTCTCGGCGGCGATCGTGTTGGCGAGTCCCTTGTCCCACGACGGCTTGCTGGGCGCTGGCGAGGGAGAGGGGGCTGCGGTCGCGGTCATGGGGGGCTCCGAAGGCAACTGGTCACTTGGATGGAAGAGGACGATCACGCGGCGAGCGTCGGCGGGGCTTCGCGCTGGATGCGAAAGGACCCTTCGCCGACCGGCGGGATCGGTTTCCGAAGAGTTCCGCATGGTAGAGGTTGACGGGCAGGCGTTGCAACGAGGCTGGCGAGGACCGGATCGAACACCCACTCGCCAGGGACGCCGCCGGGAGACGAACCCGCCCCTACACTCCAGCCCCCCATGATCGTGCCGCTCGGGACAGATCGCGACGGTCGGCGTCCCCCGCGGGCGACCACGCTCCTCATCGCCCTCAATCTGGCGATGTATGCGGCCATGAAGCTCGGCTTCGCGGCCCTCTGGACCCCCCGGGCGACCCTGGACGCCTACGCCGAGGCCTTCGTCGGGACCGGTATCTCGCGGCGGGAGCTCCTCGAGGTCGTCTTCGTCGACCAGATGATGGCCCATCCGGGGGTCACCCCATGGTGGTCCTACCTGACGGCGATGTTTACCCATTCGCCCAGCTCGATCCTGCACATCGCGGGCAACATGATCTTCCTCTGGGCCTTCGGGAAGTCGATCGAGAGCCACCTCGGGTTCTGGCGTTTCCTCCTCCTCTACCTCGGGGGCGGGATCGCCGCCTGGCTCGCCCATGCCCTCGTCTCCGACGCCCCGGGCATCGGCGCGAGCGGCGCGACCAGTTGCGTCGCCTGCCTCTTCCTGACCTTCTTCCCGCGCAGCCACACCCGCGTGCTCTTCCTCATCGGCCTCTCGGTGCACTTCGTGCCGAGCGTCTGGCTCATCGGTCTCTATCTCACGATCGATGTCGTGCGGCTCCTCCTCGACACGAGCGGCGTCATCCCGACGAATGTCGCCGCCGGCGCGCACCTCGGCGGGGCCCTCTTCGGATTCGGCAGCGGGCTTCTGCTCCAGAAGCTCGGCTGGGCCCCGCGCGGCGACTGGGACCTCCTCCATCTCATCCGGCAATGGTGGCGCCGGCAGGCGATGCGCCGCGCACTCGCCGGTTCCGGCCCCGCGCCCTGGCAGAGCGGGAAGGTCCGCGGACCGATCGTCGGCAGCGAGCCGCTGAGCGCGAGCGCCTCGCAGGCGGCGACGCTCCGTGCGGCGCTGAGCGCGTCGCTGAAGCAGAACGACATCGCCGCGGCGGGTCGCTCCTACCGGGCCCTCCTGGCGATCAATCCCGCGGCGTCGCTCCCGGCGGATGCGCAGCTCGATCTCGCGAACCGACTGCTGCGCGACGGCGATGTGCCGCTCGCCGCCCAGGCGTATGCGAACTTCCTGAGCATCGGGGCGCGACCGATGCCCTCGTCGCCAGCGAGCGCCTCCGATGACGCGAGCCTGACCCACCTCAACTCCACCGACCCGCGCGCCCTCGAAGTCCGGCTTCTCCTCGCGACGCTCTCCATCCGCCGGCTCGGTCGTCCGGACGCCGGGCTCGCGCTCCTCGCGGGCATCGAGAATCGACTTCAGACCGACGAGCAGCGAGCATTGGTCGCAGCGCTGCGGGCCGAAGCGCAGGGAGCCTCGCGATGAGCGCCGACGCATCGCATGGCATGCACCGCCTGCGGATCAAGATCTGTGGGGTCACCGAGCCGGACCATGTCGCCGCCGTCGCGGAATCTGGCGCCGATCTCATCGGATTCGTCTTTCATCCGCCGAGTCCGCGGGCCGTCACGCTCGAGCGGGCCGCCCTCCTCGCCGAAGCTGCCGGAGCACGCGGTCTCGAGCGCGTGGCCCTCGTCGTCGATCCCGAGCCGTCGCTCCTCCGGGCGATTGCCGCAACCGGGCAGTTCGATCGCGTGCAGTTCCACGGGGGCGAGAGCGCACGCGCGATCGGCGCCGCCCGGACCTCGGCTGGCCTCGATCGTCCGACGATCAAGGGTTTTCGATTCTCGCCGACTGCCCTCTCCGCCTGGAACGCCTCTGATGCGGTCGACTGGCTCCTCCTCGACGGCCCAAGCGGCGGCGGTGGCGAGCCGTTCGATCATCGGACGCTGCAGCCGCTCGTCGCGACGATCACCAAGCCCTGGCTCCTCGCCGGTGGCCTCACACCCGAGAGCGTCGGCGAGGCGATTGACCGCCTCCGCCCATGGGGCGTCGATGTCTCGAGCGGCGTCGAACGCCAGCGCGGCGTGAAGGACCCGGAGCGGATCGCTGCGTTCTGCCGTGCAGCCCGAGCGGCGGAGCGGGCTGACCAGAGAACCACAGAGGCACAGAGGGCACAGAGGGTGCACAGAGAAGGCAAATGAGGATACGGGTTGCGCGCGTTGACCAAGACGCGCCGGTGCCATAGGGACTTGAGGAGTGCAAGCGCTGGGCACGGCGAGAAGTGCCGACCCAAGCCAAATCCACTCTGCGCCTACGAGTTTGTGCGACGAATTCCCTCGTTCTGGTGGCTCCTCTGTGCTACCTCTGTGCCCGCCCCTTTCGGGTTGGGCCTCTGTGGTTCTCTGGGTGATTTGTGCAGAATCCTGTGGTTCTCTGGCGGAAGACGCGCCCGCGCACCATCACGAGCCGTTCGCGGCTGTCTTGATCGTCACATCGCCGGAGGCCGTCGACGCCTCGACCTTCCCCGCGCTCCCGCTCAGCGTCGCGGAACGCTTCGCCTTCGTCCCGTCCACCCCGAGTTCGATCGAGCCCGATGCTGTCGAGACCGTTCCCCCGGGCGCAGCGCCGGCGGGAAGGAGGATGCTCACATCGCCGGATGCGCTGCTGACCTTGACCGTCGCGTCGGCTGGCAGTTCGACGAAGGTGAGTCGCACATCGCCCGAGGCGACCGACGCGGTGGTCGGACCGGCGAGTCCGCCGATCGTGATGTCACCGCTCGCAGCCTCGAAGGAACCGCGAGCGATGCGCGGCGCGCTCATGCGGATGTCGCCGGACGCAGCCTCGCACTCGAGGAGGGTGAGCGGGCCGAGGAAGCGAAGATCCGCATCGCCGCTCGCGGCCTCGGTCGTGAGGCTCGCGACGCCGAGCGTGCCGCTGATGTCGCCGCTCGCGATCGAGACAGAGCCTGCGACCGCACCGAAGTCGCCATTCATCGCCACATCACCCGACGCGGAGGAGATCGCGAAGGTCACCCCTGGCGGAAGGGCGAGCGTCAGCGTGCCCTGGCCAGACCAACTGCTCGCATCGATCTGCTCCCCCTTCTTCCCCTGCCGCACCGTCAGCGTGTCGCCCTCTCGATCGACATGGACCAGGCACTTCTCGATCTCCCGCTCGGCGGTCTCGTTGCCGCCGCTCGTTCGAAGCGTGATCGTCGCCTTGATCGCGACCTCATCGCCAGTGGCCGGAGAGAGGTCGATGTCGAGGAAGCGACTCTCGACCACCAGCTTCACGGGCTTCGCCTCCGTCGCCGAGAAGGCCCGCTCGGCCCTGCCGTCGAGGGGAAGGCACCCACCGAGCATCGCGAGGAGCCCGCAGCCGAGCGCCATGCACGCGGTCTGGCGAAGGAGCCGTGGGGCGCTGCCGCCCTCACGACGGGGCGAGGAGGAACGCGAGACGGCGGTGGGGGAAATCTGCATGGCGGTATAGGTGACGGAGGACGAAGCGGGCGGACGGGGCGATGAACAAGGCCGGAGGGATGATCCCGGAGTTCCCATGATCCCACTTCGAGAGCAGCCTGACGAGTCCTGCGCGTTCCGGGTTGCCTCCGTGGACGTGGGCGTGGACGTGGGCGTGGCTGTGGGCGCGGGCGCGGGCGTGGGCGTGGCCCCTCATTCGGGAAGGGCGGCGCGGTGTTTCGGCGTCCGGATCCCGCCTTTCTCTGCGGCTCCGAACCGGAAACGGCGTGGTGGCGAGGAAGGGCGACCGCGCCGGCCCGTCACCGCTGGCCGTCTCGCCTCCGCCTCCTCCTCCCCCGCCGCCCCCTTCTCCTCCTCCTCCATGCCCTTCGCATCCCGCCCATCGGATCCCTCAGCCAGGCCGCCTCCGGATCGGCCGACCCTTCCGCATCCTCCCGGCGAGGCTCCCGCTCCGCCGGAAGTCGTCGTCCTGGCCCTCAACGACCACCTCACCCACCTCGCCCTTCGCGGGGGTTTCGACGCCGCCGCGACCCGCACCATCGAGCGGCTCTTCACCCAGTTGGTCCCGGCACGGCGCCTCTCCGCGATGCTCGACTTCCGCGAGGTGACCTTCTTCTCCTCCTACGCGATGTGCATGCTGGTGATGGCATCCCGCGCGATTCGCCATCGCGGGCGGCTGCTCGTCCTGGTCGCTCCGACTGGCCCGATCGATGCCGCCCTCCGCGCGACCCGCCTCCACCTCCTGATGCCCTTCGCCAAGGATGAGAGCGAGGCCCGCCAACTCATCGAGCGCCACGAGGCGGGCGGCACCGGCGGCACGCCAGCCCCGAGCGGACGCCCCTTCACACAATCCTGACAGAGTCTTCGTAGGGTTGCGGCGGCATGTCGCAGTCGTCCACGCCCTCCCAGCCGTCCGAACCCGCGCGCTCACCCTCCAAGCCCAGCGTCGAAGGGGCCTCGCTTGTCATGCTTGCGTCGGACGACGCCTGCACCCGCATTGCCCTGCACGGCGCCCTCGATCTCGACGGCGTTCAGGCAATCGAGTCGAGTTTCACCGCCGCCGTCCTGGCCCGCCACCGCGCGACCATCGTCGACGGCAGCGGCTTGACCTTCCTCGCCAGCCTCGGCATCTCGCTCCTCGTCAGCGCGGGCCGCACGCTGCGGGCGCGACAGAAGCCGCTCATTCTCTGTTCACTGCGCCCTGAGATCGAGTCGATGCTCCGCGCGCTTCGGCTCGAAACGCTCATGACCATCGTGGCGACCCGCGACGACGCCGAGGCGCTTGTCGCCCGCTCGGGGGCGTAGCCGTTCGCGACGCAGCGAGCCCACGAGCCCGATCGCAACGATCGTCGCTCTTTCTGTCGCGTTGCCGCCCGTGATGCCACTCGCGATGACGCTGCCGTCACGGATGCGGCGCACGAAGCGAAGGATCAGACTTGTGGTCTGGCTTGTGGTCGGGCTTCAACTCTGGCTTCAAGTCTGGCTTCAGTTCTGGCTTCGGCGGACGCGGCTTGCCGGCGGCGTCGGCGGCTCGGCAGGCCTGGATCCACGCCCACGCCGCCGCTTGGCTCGCACGCACATCCAGCGCGTCGAGCACCCGATCCTCCGTCGGAGGCGTCTTCGTCACCTCCACCGTCGTGAGGCCGAACCCGTCGAGGTCGAAACCGTCGAGGAGCGCGTCGCGGCAACCGAGGACCAGCTCCATGTTGTTGTACCCGCCTAGCTCGAAGACATACCACGAGCCGACCGCGATCTTCCAGCGCTGCAATCCCGCCGAGAGCGCGCTCACCCCAAGCCTCCCATAGAGTTCCTCGGCTCGAGCCTCCGCGTCCCGGGAGCCGTCCGAGGGCGGACTGCTGGGCGCCATCTGCCAAAGGAACATCCGGCCGCCGTCTCGCTCGAGGAACACCAGGAATCTGAAGTTGGACTCCATGTACGGCACAGCCCAAGGCCGCGGCCTGCCGGTCGTGCGGTCGATCCCCGCATCGAAGAGCCGCAGCGAGTCGCCGCGCACGAGCTCATCGACAGGCGTCTCCGGAAACCGAATGTGGATACCCCGGTCCCCCTCGCGCCATGCCGGAAGCGGCACCTCCACGAAGCGGTTGTGCTCGACCACCGCGAGCAGGGAGTTCTCGACGCCCTCCGGAATCCAGAAGTCGAAGTCGCCCGTTGGCCTGATGCTAGGAGGGTCAAGCATGACTCTCCTGTGGCTATGCCTGAGACCCCAATAGCGACCATCGCGGTCACCGGCATGATCGGCCTGACCACGCAACTGCACGCGCCGAACGAATCGGAGCGTCCCCGCCAGCAGAGAGCCTTCGCGCTCCAACGCGACCGGAACAGCCTGCAGTGCATATGACTTCCAGCGGTCGTAGGCAGGGACCCACACGGCCGCTGGCAAGGCCGCCAAAGGTCCACCGCCCATGGCGATCATGTTCCCATCCGAGCCGGGCGGCAACACCTCCCCGTTCAGCTCGATCGCCCATGGATACTCATACTGGACGAGGACGACAGCAAGCACTTCCTTCGGATCGACATCGCTCGTCCGTCGGACGAGCGCCGGGTCGAAGGGAGCCGAGACCGAGCCGTTGGCGTCAACGACCAGAGGTATCTCGAAGATCCCCACCGTCTCGCCCGGCGCAGCCGGCGGCACGATGATGCCTAGCTGGCCCGCCTTGACGACATAGCGTTCCGGCAATTCAACCCGAATCACCCCCGTCGTCGCGAGCCGCGGAGCGTCGGGCGGCGACGCGTCGTGTGCATGGGCGATCGGCGCCATCGCCCAAAGCATGCATGCCGCGACGAGCGATAGAAAACGCCCGAGCCAAAGCCCGGCGGCGAGGCCGAGGCCGGAGCCCGCGGGTAAACGAACCGACGATCGACTCGGTGCCATGCGTGCGGTCATCGCTTCATTTCCTCGGGACCTCTGGCTTCAAGTCTGGCTTCAACTCTGGCTTCAACTCTGGCTTCGACTCTGGCTTCAAATCTGGCTTCAACTCTGGCTTCGGCGGACGCGGCTTGCCGGCGGTGTCGGCGGCTCGGCAGGCTTGGATCCACGCCCACGCCGCCGCTTGGCTCGCACGCACATCCAGCGCGTCGAGCACCCGATCCTCCGTCGGAGGCGTCTTCGTCACCTCCACCGTCGTGAGGCCGAACCCGTCGAGGTCGAAACCGTCGAGGAGCGCGTCGCGGCAACCGAGGACCAGCTCCATGTTGTTGTACCCGCCTAGCTCGAAGACATACCACGAGCCGACCGCGATCTTCCAGCGCTGCAATCCCGCCGAGAGCGCGCTCACCCCAAGCCTCCCATAGAGTTCCTCGGCTCGAGCCTCCGCGTCCCGGGAGCCGTCCGAGGGCGGACTGCTGGGCGCCATCTGCCAAAGGAACATCCGGCCGCCGTCTCGCTCGAGGAACACCAGGAATCTGAAGTTGGACTCCATGTACGGCACAGCCCAAGGCCGCGGCCTGCCGGTCGTGCGGTCGATCCCCGCATCGAAGAGCCGCAGCGAGTCGCCGCGCACGAGCTCATCGACAGGCGTCTCCGGAAACCGAATGTGGATACCCCGGTCCCCCTCGCGCCATGCCGGAAGCGGCACCTCCACGAAGCGGTTGTGCTCGACCACCGCGAGCAGGGAGTTCTCGACGCCCTCCGGAATCCAGAAGTCGAAGTCGCCCGTTGGCCTGATGCTAGGAGGGTCAAGCATGACTCTCCTGTGGCTATGCCTGAGACCCCAATAGCGACCATCGCGGTCACCGGCATGATCGGCCTGACCACGCAACTGCACGCGCCGAACGAATCGGAGCGTCCCCGCCAGCAGAGAGCCTTCGCGCTCCAACGCGACCGGAACAGCCTGCAGTGCATATGACTTCCAGCGGTCGTAGGCAGGGACCCACACGGCCGCTGGCAAGGCCGCCAAAGGTCCACCGCCCATGGCGATCATGTTCCCATCCGAGCCGGGCGGCAACACCTCCCCGTTCAGCTCGATCGCCCATGGATACTCATACTGGACGAGGACGACAGCAAGCACTTCCTTCGGATCGACATCGCTCGTCCGTCGGACGAGCGCCGGGTCGAAGGGAGCCGAGACCGAGCCGTTGGCGTCAACGACCAGAGGTATCTCGAAGATCCCCACCGTCTCGCCCGGCGCAGCCGGCGGCACGATGATGCCTAGCTGGCCCGCCTTGACGACATAGCGTTCCGGCAATTCAACCCGAATGACGCCTGCCGTCGCGAGCGGTGGGGCGTCGGGCGGCGATGCGTCGTGTGCATGGGCGATCGGCGCCATCGCCCAGAGCATGCATGCCGCGAGGAGCGATAGGAAACGCCCGAGCCAAAGCCCGGCGGCGAGGCCGAGGCCGGAGTCCGCGATCAAACGAACCGACGATCGACTCGGTGCCATGCATGCGGTCATCGTGTGCATGTGGATCAATCGAACCCCCCGGGCTGCGCATGCATTGTGCGCAACTGGCGCGGTTCATTCAATACAAGAGTTCCAACTCCAACATGGCGGACACAGAGTGACACAGGGGACAGTATTCTGCACAAATCATCCAGAAAACCACAGAGGCACAGAGGGCACAGAGGTAGCACAGAGAAGCCAATAGAAGAACGGAATTTGACGCTCACAATCGCTGGCACAGGATGGAGTTGACTTGGGTCGAGTCTTCCCCACTTGTCCAGCGATTGCCCTCCGCAAGTCCCTCTGGTACCGGCCGTCTCGATCAACGCGCTCGGAACCCGTCTCCTCTTTTGCCTTCTCTGTGCACCCTCTGTGCCCTCTGTGCCTCTGTGGTTCTCTGGCGGAATAGTGCAGATTGCTGGGGACGCAAAGAGAATCGGTCTGCGCACCTCGACTGGCGCGCAGCCCCTTCTCCGTATCTTCTCTGTGGCCCTCGGTGTCCGCCACCTTCGAGTAGGCGCCTCTCTGTTGAACGAACACCGCCAGGCGCGCACCGTCATCGTCGCTTCGCAGGCACCGGCTCGTCGTCGGTCTCCGACGCGTGATCGGCCGTGGGCTTGATCTCGGTGAGCCCCGGACGCCCCATTTGGCCCGTTCCGCCAGCTCCGCCCGTACTGCCAGCTCGGCCCGTACTGCCAGCTCGGCCCGTTCGTCCCTGCGGTCTTCCGAGTTCAGCAATCCACTCGCGCATCTGGCCCGCCCGTGTCGGCCAGCCCGCTCCGAGACGCTCGCGGAGAAAGGTATCGAACAGAAGGACGAGCAGGCGATCCACCGTCAGGAGGTGATCCATCCGCTGCTCGAGCGTCTGTCGCGGCGAAAGCCGGTTCTCCTCGTCGGGCTTGGGCAGCGAGAGTCCGCTCACCACGAAGCGATCGCCCTGAAGAACGAGCCGGTACTCCTGTCCGTGGGCTGCCAGCGTGAGCCCGATCTTCCGAGGCCACTTGCCGGAGTGGAGAGCCTTCGCGGCTTCGGCGACCTTGGTCGGCGTCTCACCGCGGAGGTTCTGGATCCCCGTGACGCCCCAGGCACATTCCATATCGAGCAGCCGCTCGATCACGAGGGCCACGGTCGGGCCGCCGACCTCGCCGCCGCTGCTCGGTCCGGTCTCGATGAGTCCCTCGTTCACATCGCACTGCCACCAGAGCCAGAGGAGAAAGAGATTCCCGAGAAAGTCGTTGGGCTCGCCGGCGGCGTGGGCCCAAGGAATCTCGGGACGCCCCTGCTTTCTGAAGTGGACCGCGCTCGCCGTTTCCTCGTCATCCTCGCGGGTCGGCCCTTCCGGCCGTTCGGTGAAGGCGTCTGGGAGGACATCCTCAAGCGCCGCCGTCTTGCCGCGCGCTGCGGCAAGCTCGAGCGCGAGAGTGCCGGCGCTCCGCCGTTCGAGCCGCACCGAGCAGGCGGCATCGAGCAGGGACTTCAATTCCTGAAACGCCGCGTCACTCGTCAGCGGTGCGAGCAGCAGCCCGCTCGGCAGGTCCCACAGGAAGGGCACCATGCTCGTCTTGCGATACTTGCCGTCGGCAAGGTCGCGACGACACCGCTCTTCGGCGTCTTCCTTCGCCTCCCGGCGCGCAGCCCGTGAGAGGGCCTGGACGCCGTCGGCGTCACGACCGCGGCGAGCGTCCTCGGCCATGGTGCGATAGGCGAGCTTGATCTCGCTCGGCACCTTCGCGGTGTCCACGCGCATCGCCGCGAGGAGCGACGCTCCGAAGCCGCAGGCCTCGTAGGTGAACTCACCGTCGAAGACATGGCGTCCGGTGCAGAACCCGCTCGAGACCTCCTTCGCCGGACCTATAGCCAGCCCGATGCCGTCGCCGCCGAGCGGCTTGAGGAGGTGGGCCCGCAGCGCGTCGAAGAGCGCCTGGTCGGGCGCGGCAGGCGCGTCGCCGATGACGGAAAAGCGAGAATAGCCGATCGATCCGGAGCGGAAGGGCATAGCCGGGCATCGTCGGCGAGAGTCGCGCTGCGCGCCCCGCTCGGTCAGGTTGTCCACACACCCGCTTCCAACGCTCCTCCGGCAACGCCACAAACGGAGGTGCGGCGTCGGCGAGGAGTGGTCCTCGCGTTCGCCGCACCTCCGCCTGAGGAGACATGCGTTGAGAATGACCTGACGGCCTTGCCGGCCGCGCTTAACGGGTCCAGTCCGCGATCAGGATGGCGATGTCGCCACCGCCGACCGAGCCGTCGCCGTCGAGGTCGCTCGCCTCATCGTTCGAACCCCACGCGCCGAGCAGGATCGCGAGGTCGCGCTGGCCGGCCACGCCATCGAGATCGATGTCCGCCGGTCCGGCCGGCGAGGGACCGCTCGCGTCGATGTACACCTGAGCGCCGAGGCCCGGCGTCCCACCGACGAAGCCGACGGCCGCGACGGTGTAGACGGTGTTGACATTGAAGCGCACGCCCGGAAGCGGCAGCACGACGGTCGAGGTGCCTGCGAGACGGACCTCGAGGTCATAGCTGCCCGCCGGTGCGGTGATCGCGGCGCCGGTGCCGCCGAAGGAGACATTCGGGAAGAGCACCGGACCGTTGGCGATCGCGATGTCCACCGCCGGAGCGTTCGGCGAGGCGTGGACGAACCGCGCCCGGAAGGAGTCGCCCGGGAGCGAGCGATCGTCGACGAGGACGAGCGGCTCGATCGAGGCGAGCTCGTCGATCGCGAGCACCGTGTAGTCGACGCCGGCCTCGAGGGCGAGCGTCGCGTCGATCACGACCGGAGCCATCATGCCGTTCGGCACGACCTGCACCTGATAGGTATCGGCGGCGAGCGAGACATAGTCGGTCGCTTCGGTGAAGGCGAGATTCTCGATGGCGAGACCGCCATTCACAAGAATGTCAACCGCCGGAGCGTCGGGCGAGGCGTGAATGATGCGGACATTCGCCGGCGGCGTGACATCGGTGAGGAGGAGCGCGCCAAGCGCCGGCGAGCCGAAGGCGAGACCGGTCGCGACGGCGGTGTACGCGAAGCCTTCGCCAAGGGTGATGTCGTTCAGCGGGAGGACGACGGTCGAGGTTCCAGCGAGACGCACCTCAAGGTCGTAGGTGCCGGCCGGAACGGTGATGCCGGCCTCGACCTCCTTGAAGGTGACATCGCTAAAAAGAACCGGGCCACCGGCGACGGCGATGTCGACGGCGGGCGCGTCGGGCGAGGCGTGGACGAAACGAATGCGGGCGCCGCTCGCGACCGGCGAACGATCGTCGATGACGACGAGCGGCTCGATCGAGGAGAGCGTGTTGACCGCGTAGACGCTGTAGGAGGTGTCGGCGGCGAGGTCGAGGGTCGCGTCGATCACGACGGGCTTGGAAGCGCCGGCGGGGACGACCTCGACCTGGTAGCTGCCCACGGGCAGCGCGACATAGCCGGCGAACTGGTTGAAGGCGAGGTTGGGGATGGCCACATCGCCGTTGATGCGAATGTCGACCGCGGGCGCGTCAGGTGACGCGTGGATGACGCGGACATTCGGATCGGCGGCGAACACCGCGGACGCGAGCGACCATGCGATCGCGCATCCGCTTCCGATGAAGCGAGACAGGGACATAGCGTTCTCCAAACGGATGCCTGCAGGGTGTGTCGGAACGCCCATCGGCCGAAGACATGAAGGGGCCGATGATGTGAGTAGGCGTTTGCCTGCGAGCGGCGGGCGTTTCGGAATGAAGTCAGGAACGGATTCGCAAGAAGCGATCGATTTTCTCGCTCCTCGTTCAAACCCGTCGCCGCTCGTGTCGCGGTCGCATCAGGCCGCCGCGGCATCACGCCGACGCGGGACTGGACGATTCCATGGAGTCGATCTCCCGGATCGCCCGCGCCTCATCCCAGACCTCCACGCCGAGCTCGCGCGCTTTCGCGAGCTTCGAACCGGCCTCGCTTCCGGCGATCACGACGCTCGTCTTCTTCGAGACGCTCCCCGCGACCTTCGCGCCGAGTCGCTCGAGGATCGCCTCGATGTCACTACGACCCCATCGCTCAAGCGTGCCGGTGACCACGAAGGTCTTCCCGGCGAGCGGAAGGGCCGGGGCGCCGCCGGCGACCGCAGGCGTCGAATCGACCGGGCGATAGGTCGCGCTGGTGAGATCGACGCCGACGCCGGCGAGTTCGCGGAAGGTCGCTCGTACCCGCTCGCTCGCCAGGTCGCGGGCGAGGCTCGCGGCCGTGATCGCCCCGAAGTCCTCGAGCTCGGCGAGCTGCGCCTCCCCCGCCGCCCCGGCCTCGCCGATCGCCAGGAGCGCGTCCGCATGCGGAAAGGCCTTCGCGAGGGTCTTCGATGCGCTCGCCCCGATGTGGCGGAGCCCGATTCCGGCGAGCACGCGCTGAAGGCCGCGACCGCGGGCAGCGTCGATCGCCGCGAGAAGATTGTCCGCGCTCTTCTCGCCCATGCGTTCGAGGGCGAGAAGCTGATCCCTGCGAAGCCGAAACAGATCGGCGAAATGATGCACGAGTCCGGCATCGACGAGCTGATCGACGAGCCGCTCGCCCATGCCGTCAATGTCCATCTGATCGCGACCGACGAACCACTTCAGTCGTTCGCGGAACTGGGCGGGGCACTCGGGCGAGACGCAGTAGAGTTTCGGGCCCTCCTGCTCGACGGGGCCGCCGCAGGCCGGGCATGCCCCGGGCGGCTCGATGGACATCTCCGAACCGGTGCGCCGCTCGATCACCGGACGGACGACCTGCGGAATGATCTCGCCGGCCTTCTCGATCACGACCGTATCGCCGAGGCGCACATCGCGCCGGCGAATCTCCTCGATGTTGTGAAGCGTCGCATGTCGCACGGTGGTGCCCGCGAGCATGACCGGATCCATCGTCGCCCGCGGGGTGAGCGTGCCTCCCTTGCCGACCTGCCAGGCGACCTCGCGCAGCACCGTCGTCCCCTGTTCGGCCGGATACTTGAAGGCGATCGCCCAGCGCGGTGCCTTGCTGGTCGCGCCGAGTCGTTGCTGGTAGTCGAATCGGTCGATGCGGACGACCATGCCATCGACCGCGTACGGCATCGCGCGTCGCTCGGCGTCGAAGGCGTCGATGATCGCGATCGCCTCCTCGGCGTCGGCGGCGCGGCGGGCGAGCGGATTGGTCGGAATGCCGAGATCCCTGAGAAACGCGAGCCATTCCCACCAGGTGTCGATCCCGGTCTCGCTCGACTCGCCGCGGCCGTGGGCGAGGAAACGGAGCCCGCGCGAGGCGACGACCTTCGGATCGAGATTCTTGAGCGTGCCCGCGGTCGAGTTGCGCGGATTCGCGAAGAGAACATCCCCGGCCGCGGCCCGCTCGGCGTTGATGCGCTCGAACATCGCGGTGGGCATGTAGATCTCGCCGCGGACCTCGAGGATGTCGGGTACGGGCCTGCCCGGGGCCGCATCGAGCCGCATCGGGATCGATCGAATCGCCTTCGCGTTTCGGGTCACGACATCGCCCGTCTCGCCGTCGCCGCGCGTGACCGCCTCGACAAGCGCGCCGCGCTCGTAGCGCAAGCTGATCGCGACGCCGTCGACCTTCGGATCGCAGACGAGCGCGACCGTCGGCGCCGTCGCCGCGGCGGCGGAGAAGAGATCCTCCGCAGTGGACTCGGCGGTGATCGCCTCGACGCAGCGCTGGTACCACGCCCGCACATCGTCGGCTGAATAGCTATTGTCAACCGACTGCATCGGCACGCGATGCTTCGCCGTCGCAAACGCTCCGGTGGCCTGCTCGCCGACCCGCTCGGTCGGCGATGTTGGATCGCGGAGTTCCGGATGGGCGCGCTCGAGCGCCGCCAGCTCCGCGAGCCGCTCGTCGAAGTCCCGATCGGTCATGATCGGGTTGGCGTCGATGTAATAGGCCCGATTCGCCCGGTGGAGAAGGGTCCGCAAGGCCTCGACGCGGCTGGTGAGTTCACTCGGAGTCGACATCGTCAATCGCCGGCGGAGATCGCGTCGGGACCGGCGCCGGCGCGCTTCTCGAAGCGGCCGCCTCCGGCGTTCTGGTACTTCGTGAAGCCAAGACGCTCGAGGTTGCGATCGCCAAGCGCGTTCTTCGATGCCCCCTCGCTCCAATGGAGCGACAGGTTCGGCGCCGTGATCAGTCGCCGGACGGGCTTGCCGTTCTCCGGATGCACCGTGAGCGGAGCGTCGCGCATCGACTGGACGACTTCGAAGATCGCCCCGTCGCTGCCATCGGGCTCGATCACCGCGTAGACATAGGTCGGCATGGCCGTAGGGTACCGGACGCGACGGCACTTTCGTCGGGCAGTCTCTTGTGTCGACCCGGTCGGATCCGTACGGTGGACGCTCGACGGTCGATTCCCGTCGCCCCGCCCACAGACTGCTACCAATGCCCTCGATCTCTCACCGCTCCTCGGCGCTCTCCCTGGCCAGCCTCCTCGTCGCGCCCATGGTCGCGTTCGCCGCACCTCCCGAGCGGCCCGCGGCGCGCACCGACCCGGCGGCCGATCGGGTCGGGGCGACGAGCACGCGCACCGAATTCTGCGATCCGATTCCGCTCGAACGCTGGCCGACGGCGGGGAAGCCGGCGCGAGGCGAGGGCAGGCCCGAGGGAGGCGTCGCCGGCGATGGCGCGACCGTCAGCTTCCTTTCCCTGGATAGCGCTCCAGAGGGAGACATGCCCCGAAGCGTCGCGGTGACGCCGGACGGCCAGTACGCCGTGGTCGTCAACCGCGACACCGACCTGATGGTCTTCGTCGAACTGAACACGGTGACGATCGCGGCGAGCGTGCCGATCGGCGACTATCCGCTCGATGTCGCGATCTCCGGCGACGGACGCTACGCCGTCGCGACGAACGCCTTCGACGACACCGTCTCGATCGTCGATGTCGCGACGAAAGCGCTCGTCGCCACGGTCCCGGTGAGCGGCTCGCAGCCCTACCGCGTCCTCTGCTCCGCGGATGGCTCGACGGCGGTCGTCGGACTCATCAACGACGGCGTCGCATCGGCCTTCTCGATCATCGATCTCGATGCCCTCGCCGAAGCCCGCACCTTCGCGAGCACGCCGCAGGGGGTCATCGGATTCTTCTTCACCCCGGCCTTCGCGATCGGCGGCGAGCTCACGACGCTCTTCGACATCACCCCCGACGGCACGCGCATCGTGCTGCCCTGGCGCGGCGGAGCGCAGGTCACGATCTACGACATCGGAACGGGCCGCGCCAGCGCGACGCTCGCGGTGGATGCCTCCCCTTCCGCGGTTGACATCAGCGACGACGGCTCGCTCGCGGCCATCGTGCACGACGGCAATCCCTCGCATGTCACCACGGTGGACCTCGGAACCGAGTCGGTCATCGACGGCTTCGCGATTCCGACGAGTCTCGATCCCTTCATCGCCCGGCTGACCCCCGACAACGACTTCGTCATGGCCGGCGCCCTGAACAGCGTCGCCTTCGTCGAACTCGCGACCGGCTCGGTGGCGACCACGGTGAGCACCGGCACGGTCGGCGACATCGAGGTGAGCGCCGACGGCCAGTGGGCGTTCGTCTCGAACTTCAATGCCGCCGTCATCGACCTCGCCTCGCGCACGCTGGCGAAGACGATTCCCTTCGGCGCCTGCGTGGACAGCGCGGCGAGCCCGTCGACGAATGTCGCGGTCGCCCTGAACAACCGATTCCGCGAGGAGGTCTACGCCTTCAATCTCGCCGGAGCGGCCTCGAATCTGCGCGGCTGGACGCGCAGCGGGCCGGCGCCGGAGGCGGACGCTCCAAAGGAGATCGCGCTTTCGCCGGACGGCACGAAGGCGCTCGTCGCCAACTCGGTCAGCCGAAATGTTTCGCTCATCGATCTCGCCACCGAGACGATCCTCGCGACAATCGACACCGGTGATGTCCCGCGCGAAAGCGCCTTCACGCCGAACGGCGCGTACGCCCTCGTCTGCAACGGCGACGCGAACACGGTCTCGATCATCGATGTCGCCAGCGCGACGGTGGTGAAGACGCTCAACACGCCGCAGCGCCCGATCCGCGTGCGGGTCGCGCCCGACGGCTCGAAGGCCTATGTCGTCACCGTCGCCGGCACCGACGCGCTCTATGTCATCGCCCTCGCCGGCGCGAACAGCTCGATCGTCACGAGCTTCCCGATCGGCCAGCTCGGCGCCGCGAACGGATATCCCTATTCGGAAGTCTCGGGCATGGAGCTCTCGCCGGACGGCAAGTGGCTCGCGGTGACGGTGAGTTTCGACGACATCCTGCGCATCGTGAGCACGGCGACGAACAGCGTCGTCTCGAATGTCGCGACCGGCGACTTCCCGATCCGAGCCCTTTTCAGCCCCGACGGATCGCGCCTCTTCGTGGCGAACGCCTTCGGCGACAGCGTGCAGGAGATCGAGGTCGCCGACGGCGCCTTCATTCCGCTCGCGACGACGGGCGGGATCGACTTCCCGCTCGACATGGCGCTCGACGCCGACGGCGAGCACCTCTATGTCGGACGCTCGTCCTTCCAGTCGCCGGCGATCGATGTCGTCGAGCTCGCGAGCGCCTCGGTGATCGCGTCGGTGCCGCTGCCGGGTCTGCCGCGCGAGGGGGAGTATCTCGCCGATCGCGACGAATACCTCGTCACCACCGACGACGGCAGTCTCGTCCGCATCGCGGCATCGGGGGCCGACAGCGCGGTCCTCGAGGTGATTCCGATCTCCGGCTCGGCCCCCGATTTCCGCTTCAGCGCCGCACTGAACCAGGGCATCGCAAGCTGGCCAGGCGTGCCCGACGGGCTGGACATCATCCGCTTCGGCGGCGCGCCGCTGTTCGCGGATCTCGACGGCGACGGCCTGGTCGGCGCGGCCGATCTCGCGCTCCTCCTCGGCGCGTGGGGCAGCACGGGCGTCCCGGCGGATCTCAACGGCGACGGCTCGGTGGGCGCGCCAGACATCGCCCTCCTCCTCGGAGCATGGACACCGATCTGAGCGAGCGGCTCTCTGCGCGAGTCATACAGAGAACCACAGAGGCACAGAGGGCACAGAGGGTGCACAGAGAAGTCAATGGAAGGAGGGAATGCGTCGCACAGAGTCGTCGGCGCAGGATGGACTCGACTTGGGTCGAGTCGTTGACCTTGCCCACGATTGCGCACCGCGGGTCCCTCTGGCGCCGGCCGTCTCCATCAACGCGCGCGCAGCCGGTCTCCTCCTTTGCCTTCTCTGTGCATCCTCTGTGCCCGCCCCTTTCGGGTTGGGCCTCTGTGGTTCTCTGGCGGCGAGCGCAGACGCTCACACGCCGAAGCGGGCGACGCGCTCGCGGGCGAGGGCGACGTCGGCGATGCGCTGATCGCCGGCTTCGCGTTCGATGACCATGGCGATTCCCTCTGGGCCCTGGCCGCAGCGGGACGCTTCCTCGAAGAAGGCCGCCCAGTCGACCGCTCCGGCGCCGAGCGGGACTTCGCTTCCCCACGCTCCGGCCACCGCGCTTGGGAGGGCGTCCTTCAGGTGGATCTGCGCGACCCACGGGGCGAGCAGACGAAGGGCCTCGATGGGATCGCCGGACCCGTAGAGGAGCATGTTGGCCGGATCGAAGTTGACGCCGATCGGCGGATGGTCGCGCGGCTGGTTGGCCCGCAACGCCTCCAGACACGCGATGAGCGTCGGAGCCGGTTCCTGGCCGGTCTCGAGGGCGACGGCGATCCCGTGCTTGCCGAAGAGCCCAGCGACCTCACGGAGCCGGGCGAGCATCGTGGCTCGTTCCGGGTCGGCCGAGTCGTGGGGCAGGAACCCGGCGTGGAAGGTCACGAGGCGGATGCCAAGGTCCCGAGCGACCGCGGCGACCTTCGCGGCCCGCTCGCGCGTCGCGGGCCAGGTCGCCGAGGGGCGGACGCCGCCCGTGCGGGTGATCGAGTCGATCGAGCCGTAGTCCTCGCCGACCGTTTCCAGCATGCCGGAAAGGATCGTGATCCCCGCTTCACGCAGCAGATCGGCGGTCGGGGCCCACACCATGGGGCGTTCCGCGAGGGGCGTGAGCGCAAGCTGAACGGAGGAGAGCCCCGCCGCACGCACGCGCTCGACGAGTTCCTGCGGGCTGGCCGGCTGCAGCGACCAGGAACAGACCCCGAGCCGCGGCCGCCGCCGCGAGTTCCGAGGGTGCGCGGGATGGGCGGGCGACGACATGAGCGGTTCTCCTCGGGCGGGCCGTCTTTTCGGACGCCGCGCGGGAAGTGTAGTGGAACCCGCCACTCCCCCTTCGTACGATGCGGCCCCACGCGGTGCCCACCCGCGCCCCGCCCGCGGCCTCTCCACCCGAACGATCCGTGACCCACGCTCCGCTCTCGACATCCGCCTCGCTTGATGACGCCGACGGCCATGCCGGCGCGGCGCCACAGGCAGGCGCGCACGGCGGTCCCGATCGCCGCGAGGGTGGTGGCGGCGGCGGCGTCGGCGGTGAGGGACGACGGCAGCGGCTGACGCTCATGCAGCGGATCGAGGCCTACTGCTCGCGGCTCGCGACGAAGAACCAGTTCTTCCATCGGATCTTCTCCCTCATCTATCTCCCCTTCGCGTACCGCTCGGGAATCTCGATGAAGAAGGACGGGACGAGCCGCTTCGTCGCCGTCCTGCCCTTCACGCGGTTCAACCGCAATTGGTACAACGCGATGGCGGGTGCAGCGCTCCTGGGCAACTCCGAGGTTGCGGGCGGGATGTATCTCTTCGCGAAGTGCGGCGGCGAGTACACGGTCGTCTGCAAGCAGATGAACTATCGCTTCCTTCGCCCCTGCTTCGGTCCGGCGATCTACGAGGTCGTGCAGAGCGAGAACATCGACGAGAAGCTGAAGGCCGGCGGCGAGTTCAACATCGATCTCGAGATGGAGGTCCGGCAGCAGCTTCGCTCGCGCGGCCGCGAGATGCTCGTCGGGAAGTGCCACATCACCTTCCACTGCACGCCGAAGGCTATGGCCCGGGCCCGCCGCGAGCGCAAGCGGAACAAGCCGGCCGCCCTGCCCGCGGCCGACGCCAAGCGGTCATAGCGGCCCCCGCCGGGTCACCGACACGATCAGGCAGTCGTCCTGCGGCGACGCGCTCCGGTGCCGCCGGAGCCGCTCGAGAAGCGCATCCGGCGTCAACGCCTCGCCGCCCTTGAGCAGCGCCGCGACTCCTTCGATATCCCACATCACCCCGGTCGGCGAGCGCGTTTCCGTCAGGCCGTCGGTGTAGAGCAGGAGCTCGTCGCCCGCGGCGAAGGACGCCGACTCCGGCGGCGCGTCGAAGCACTCCGCCGGCACCGCCCCGACGACACAGGTCGTCGAGGCGAGCCGACGCACCGAACCCGTCCTATCCTTCACCATGAGGTCGGGATGGGCGGCGCTCGCATATCGAAGGATCGGTTGCTCGGGATCGATGCGCACGGCCGCGGCGGTGGCGTACATGCTGTCGCGGGGCGCATCCCGCGCGACGGTCAGCAGGAGATACTCATTCAGCGACGAGAGCACACGCGCCGGCGAGGGATCATCGTCCGTCCCGCAGATTCGAAGGAGTTCACCGTGCATTCTGTTCACGAGCAGCGCGGCCGCGATGCCGTGACCGGTGACATCCAGCACGATCACATGGACCGCGCCGCTCCGTGCGCGGTGGAGAAAAAGCAAATCGCCGCCGATTTCCCGCATCGGCTCGTAGGCGTACCGCACGGCGATCGGACCATCGTCGAGCTCACCTTCGGGGAGCGGGGCCGGCAACAGCCGATCATGGATGCGGCGCGCGACATCCAGGTCCTCGCGCAGCTCGATGTAGCGGTCGCGGAGCGCCGCGGCGAGCGTCGCCCGGCGGAAACGCACCTCACGCAGCATGCAGATGAGCGCTCCCGGCACCGTCGCGCCGACGAACACCGCCGACGCGATGAGCGCGTTGGCAATGCGGACGGCGGGCGGATCGACCAGCAGGATGCCCGCGACGGTGATGACCGCGAAGGGAACGATCGGGACGAATGCCTCGCGCATGCGGAGCGGCAGCAGGGCGCACGCGACGACATGGACCGCAAGCGCGATCAGAAACGGCCCGACGCCAACGCCTTCGAGCGGCATCCCGACGGCCGCCATGATCGTGGATGATGCGTATCGCAGTTCCGGCAGCACCAGCAGCATCGTGAAGGGCACGGCAGCGATCAGCCGCGTGACCCGACGCTCGACCCGCACCGTCGTCGCGGTCTCGATGGTGAGCCGCTGACGCGGCACCAGCGTGACCAGCATCACCACCGCAATTCCGACCGCCGTCCGAACCAGCGTTCCGAGTGCGGGAATGACCGCCGACGCCCCGGGAAGGTGGGCGTAGATCGCCGAGCCGAGCATCGCCCCGATGGCGATGCCGCCGACGATCGCAAGCACCAGCCGTCCGCGGGCGACGCTTCGAACCCGAGCGACACTGCGCAGCTCGTCATCGAACTCGGCCGCCAGCGCATCGGATCGGGAGTCGCGCATTGCCATGGCGTGCGAATCGACGACGGAGCGAAGGAGTCGTCGGCAACGAAGCCGACGGGATCGGCGGCAACCGATGCCCCTCACGCATGCTCGGTCGCGGCAGTCTACTGCCCGCCTGACGCCCCCATCCGACGAAGTCTGTACAGTCCCCCGCCATGACCGACGGAGGCCCGTCCTCGCGCATTTCGCTCTCGACAGCGGCCGCCACGGCTGGCTGGGGTCTCTTCTGCTCGTCGAGCTGGACCTGGTGCATCGGGATGTACCTGCCGGTCATTCTCCTCCGCAACTGGGGCTGGCCGGGCTTCTGGGTCTTCGCGATCTGCAATGTGCTCGGCTGCGCGGGATTTGGATATCTCTGCTCGCGCACGCGAAGCATCGAACTCTGCGAGCGTCACGCGCCGGCGATGACGCTCTTCTCCGCGGTCACCGTCGCCTACCAGGTCTTCTTCGTGGCCTTTCTCGCGAGCTGGGTCCATCAGCTCGGGGCGGGCGATGCGGGCACCGGTCCCTCGACCGTCCCCGTCACCTGGCTCGTGACCTTCGGGGCGATCGTCGTGGGGTCGCTCCTGAGCCTCGCGCCGGATCGGGCGTGGCCGTGGCTTGGCGCGGTCGCGACCACCGTCTCCTATGCGACCTGGATGGCGCTCGCTCCGCGCGTCACCCCGGACTTCCTCGCCCAGGCCTCCGGAACCGGCACCGAGGGAGGTCTCTCCCTCCTCTTCGCGGCGCCGATCATCGCCTTCGGCTTTTTCCTCTGCCCGTGGCTCGACCGGTCCTTCCATCGGGCGCGGCAGTGCGCACCGTCGGTCCATAGCTTCGGCGTCTTCGGCGTGACCTTCTTCCCGATCATCGCGATGACGACGATCTACGGCGTCCGCGGCGAACTCGACCCCACCGCCCCGATCCTCGCCCATCTCGGCACCCAACTCCTCTTCACGATCGCCGTCCATGTCCGCGAGATCCGCCTCTCGCCGAGCCCGCGACCGGATGGCCGATTCGGACACCGGGCCCGCAGCCTGACCCTCCTCGCTGCGCTCCTCGGCGGCCTGCTGATCGCCGAGGGAAGCGGCTTCATCGGGCTCTCCTTCGAGACTGGTTACCTCCTCTTCCTCGGCTGCTACGGCCTCCTCTTCCCCGCGTACGCCCTGCTCTTCATGCCCAGGAGCGCGGGGCACAGCCGCTTGCCGCTCCGCCCCTGGCCGCACTCGCGGCGGGCCCTCGCCGCATTTGCCCTGCTGATCCTCCTCCTCGCGCCGCTCTGCGCGGTCGGGTTCATCGCCCTGAAGACCTGGACCCTCCCGATCGCCTTCGCGGCGGTGCTGCTCGCGGCCCTCGGCGGGCATCGGCTGGTCGGCGCCGCGAAGTCCGCATAGCCCCGTCGACGCCCGCTGAGGGCTCCGGAAACCCCCTCGAAGTGGTCGGTTGGTGGATGCTTCGCGGAGGAACCGCCGATAGGCTTTGGCGAGGAGCGCGACGCGGTGCGTCGCGTCCGACGGGACGATCCCGATGCCGCCCAATCCGCTCCGACCACTCGCCCGCGACGCCTTCGACTACTGGAAAGCGCTGCACCTCCTGCAGCGCGCCGGCTTCGGCGGCACCCCCGACGAGGTCCGCACGCTCGCCAACCTCGGGCTCGACGCCGCGGTCGATTCCCTCGTGGACTTCGAACGGGTGACGCCGGTGCCGACGACGCTCACGCCGCAGCCGAACGACGCCGAGCGGCCCGGCGTGGACGGCTGGGACATGGCGATCATGCGCCCGCCGACCGCGGAGGAGCGGGCGATGGAGGCGGCGGCCCGGCGCGCGAACGACGAGGAGACCCTCGCGCGGCTCCAGCGCGAGCGGGGTGAGCGGGAACGGCGCGACCGCGATCAGCTCGCCCACATGCGCCGCTGGTGGATGCATCGCCTCCTCGAGACGCAACGCCCGCTCGAGGAGAAGCTCACGCTCTTCTGGCACGGCCACTTCGCGACCGGCTATCGCACGATCGAGAACAGCTATCACATGGCCCGGCAGAACGCGCTCTTTCGCGCCCACGCCGCAGGCAACTTCAAGCGCCTCGCGAGCGAGATCATCCGCGATCCGGCGATGCTGAAGTATCTCGACAACGACGAGAACCGCCGCAGCCGTCCGAATGAAAATCTCGCCCGGGAACTGATGGAACTCTTCGTCCTCGGCGAGGGCAACGGCTACACCGAGCGCGACATCAAGGAGGGCGCGAGGGCGCTCACCGGATACACCTTCGTCGACGATGATTTTGTCTTCGACGCCAACGAGCATGACGACACCCCGAAGTCGCTCTTCGGCCGGACGGGCCGCTGGAACGGCGAGGATTTCGTCCGCCTGCTCTTCACGCTCAGCGGCTCGAGCGAGTTCATCTGCCTGAAGCTCGTGCGGCTCTTCGTGAACGACGCGCCGGGCCCCGTGCCCGAGGAGACCCGCGCCGTCGTGCGGGCCCTCGCCAAGCAGCTTCGCGATGCCGACTTCGAGCTGCGCCCCGTCCTTCGCACGCTCTTCCGCAGCGAGTTCTTCTACGCGCCGCAGCATGTCGCCTCGGTCATCAAGAGTCCGGTGCAGCTCATCGTGCAGTCGATCCGCTCGCTCCGCACGCCAATCCGCTCGATCGACGCCCTCGTCAGCGCGAGCTCGCTCATGGGCCAGGACCTCTTCCAGCCGCCGAATGTCAAGGGCTGGGACGGCGGCCGCGCCTGGATCAACACCGCGACGCTCTTCATCCGCCAGAACTTTCTCGTCTATCTCCTCACCGGTCGGCGCCCGGCGCAGTTCGAATGGCCCGAGAGCCATGACCGAACCGATGTCACCCATCTCCTCGCCGACCTGCGCCGCGATCTCGTGCGCGAGGGCGGCGTCGGCGCCGCCCTCGAGTCGGAGACGATCGCCCGCTATCTCCTTCGCTTCTGCCTCGCGGCCCGCCCCCATCCCGAGCGCGTCGCGACGCTTGCGGCGTTCCTCGCCGAGAACGAGTCGGCCCCCGAGAACGACCGACTGCTCGCCGCCCTCTGCCTGATCACCGCCCTTCCCGAGTTTCAACTCAGTTGACGCCCCCCGTCGAGCGCTTCCCATGCACGCACCCACTCCGCTCTCTCGCAGGCTCTTCCTTCAGCACGGTGTCACGCTCGCCTCGCTCATCCCGACGCTGCCGGCCTTCATCGAACGCTCCGCGCTTGGCATGGTCGCCCAGGCCGCCGGCGGCACGGCGGGCGTGCCCGAGGAACGCATCCTCGTCATCATCCAGCTCGGCGGCGGCAACGACGGCCTCAACACCGTCATCCCCTACGGCGCGAGCGAGTACTACAACGCCCGTCCGACGATCGCCCTCGGCGCCCCCGGCTCGACGCGCGGTCCCGGCGCGGCGATCGAACTCGATGCCGCCACGGGCATCGGCCTTCATCCGTCGCTGACCGGACTGAAGGAGCTCTACGACGACGGGCTCGTGACGATCGTGCAGGGCACGGGCTATCCGAATCCGAATCGCTCGCACTTCACCTCGATGGACATCTGGCAGACGGCCCGCACCGACGGCAAGGGCAACGGCTGGGTCGGCCGCTACTTCGATGCGACCTGCAACGGCACCCCGGCGCCGGAAGGGGCGATCGCCATGGGTCGCCAGGCGCCGCTCGCCCTCATGGGCGATGTCCAGAAGCCGATCGCGTTCGAGTCGGCCGAGCTCTTCGAATGGCTCGGCAAGGACCTGCACGGGTCGCTCGAGGCGCCGTACGAGTCGATCAACCGAAGCGGCACGCTCGATGGCGTCGAGATGGAGACGCAGGCGAGTTTCCTGATGCGCACCGCGCTCGATGCCCAGGTCTCGAGCGAGCGCATCCGGACCGCGGTCGCGAAGCGTCCGCTGGTCGAGTATCCCGGCACCGGGCTCGCGCGTCAGCTTCAGACCATCGCGGCGATGATTCGCGACGGGATGCGCACCCGCGTCTACTACGCGTCGCTCTCCGGTTTCGATACGCACAGCGGCCAGCTCGGGGCCCACGCGAATCTCATGGGCCAGCTCGGCGGGGCGCTGCGCTCCTTCCAGAATGACCTGAAGGCCCAAGGCAACGACGGGCGCGTCGTCACGATGTGCTTCAGCGAGTTCGGCCGCCGCGTGCGCCAGAACGCGAGCGCCGGCACCGACCACGGCACGGCGGCGCCGCTCTTCCTCGTCGGGGCCCCGGTGCGACCCGGCGTGCTGGGCGAGCACCCCTCGCTCGTCGATCTCGATCAGGGGGACCTCAAGCACACCGTCGACTTCCGCAGCGTCTACGCGGGGATTCTCGAGGACTGGCTCCGGGCACCGTCCGAGAAGGTGCTGGGCGGGACCTTCGCGAAGGCGAAGCTCTTCCGCGGGGCCTGATCCGGCCGCATCGCGCCGTCGGTTTCCACAAAGCTCGCGCTGCGATGAGGGGATCCGAATCGGTCTGGCGCATGATGGTGGAGGTCGTCACCACCGCCGACCGCCCGGGAGCCCCCATCGCCCATGTCCGCACGCCCGACCATCCAGCCCCACGCCCGCGCCGTTGCGACAACGCTTCTCCTGAGCGTCAGCGCCATCGCCATTGCCGGTCCGACCTTCGAGGAGGTCCCCGACGCCGGCTCGACGCCTGCGACCGCCCAACCGACGACGACCTCGCCAGCCCTCGGTCGCATCAAGGGCGAGCTCACGACGACGGCCGATGCCGCTGACTTTCAGGACATGTTCCTGATCTGCATCACCGACCCGGAGAGCTTCACCGCCAAGGTGGATGCCGTCGGGACCGAGTTCGACACGCGACTCTGGCTCTTCAAGCTCGACGGGAAGGGACTGCTTGCGAACGACAACGATCCCGTCTCCTTCCCGACGCCCTTCTCGGCGCTTCAACCGGTGGCGACCGACGGCTCCGGCGCGGCCCTCGTGACACCTGGGCTCTACTTCCTCGCGATCTCGACGAAGGACACGGTGCCGATCAGCGCCGGCGGCCCGATCTTCAACGATCCGACGCCGAACAAGACCGAGATCAGCGGTCCCGACGGCCCGGGCGGAGGCCAGCCGATCCAGGGCTGGACGCCGGGCGGCAACGCTCCCGGCGGGAAGTACGCGATCGACCTGACCGGCGTGAAGCCCTTCGCCCCATCCTGTAATGTCGAATGTCCGATCGGCGCCGCGATCGACGCAGACGCCTTCGATTGCGATCCGTTCGATCGCGATCCCAACGGCGGCTGCAGCGAACCGGGCAATCCGATCCAGCCGATCGGATCGATCGCGCCGGGGATGTATCGAAGCGTCTGCGGCACGATGGGCGTCGAGTCGAATGCCGGCGTCGTCCTCAACAAGGATCGGGATTATTATCAAATCAATGTGGCGGCGCCGGGCTATCTGACGCTCTCCATCGTGACAGAGACGCCCGGCGGCGCACCGGCGCCGAACGCCCGCCTGACGCTCGTGCGCGGCACCGACTGCAACACCGGCGTCGTCCTCGACACGATCAGCGCGGCGGCCTGCCCGCTCACGCTCGGTCCGGTGCCCGTCTCGAACGGAGCGCACACGATCATCGTCACGCTGGACGGAGCGCTGCCCGCGGGTCCGCCCTGCCCGACGACCTATGTGCTCTACGCGGACGAGCGGCCGACGAAGTTCGCGGCCTGCGGCTCGCCCTTCGCCGAACCCTGCGGTGCCGCCCACGCGAGCCCCGGCTGCAACCGACCGCTCTGCTGCGACTCGATCTGCACGATCGACCCAGCCTGCTGCGAGGAGGCGTGGGACGCGAGCTGCGCGGCCCTGGCGATCGGATTCTGCCCGGGCGTGACCTGCCCCGAGGATCTCGACGGCGACGGACTCATCGGCGGAAGCGATCTCGCGATCCTCCTCGGGCAATGGGGCGGGCGGACGCGCCTCACCGCCGACCTGAACGGCGACGGAACGGTGGACGCTGCGGACCTCGCAATACTCCTCGGTGCATGGGGAGAGTGCTGAGCGGACGGCGTCTGCGGTGTCCCTCCGAAGGGCCGCAAAGAGCCACCATCCCTTGGCGCGCTCACGCCGGGGGCGGGGCGGAGAGAACTCGCTCAGCCTCGATGCGAAGCGCATCCTGCTCGGCGAGATCGAATGACTCGATGATGCGTCGGGCGGCCGCTCGCGCCCCTTCATCGTTGCCGCGTCGCATTTCAAGTCTCGCGCGGCGGAGGAGCGTGGTCGCGACCTCGCGATTGGTCGGTCCGAGTTGCTGCACAAAAATCGCCTCCGCCTCGTCGAGCGAGGCGAGGCCGTCGTCAAAGTGACGATTGAATCCCTCTTCCGTCCCGAGATTCCTGAGTACGCGAGCCTCGTCGACCGCGCGTCGCTCGTTGTCGGGCATGGATCGAAGCATGCGAAGCGAGCGCTCAAGGAGCGTCTGGGCTTCGACATGCTCTTCGCGGGCGCTCAAAAACGCCGCGAGGCCGTTCAGTCCGCTCGCCACCATCACCGGCGTCGCCAAGGGATCGCCAGCGGCGTGGAGTCGCTCGTGGATCGCAAGCGATTCGCGGTAGAGCCGCTCGGCCTCGCCAAGATCCCCAAGCGTCCGGCGCACCGCGGCGAGATGGCGCATGGTGAGCGCGGTGTCGCTGTGTTCCGCCCCGAGCGCCGAGCGCCGCGCGGCAAGCGCCTGCTCGTACCGCTCGGCGACCGGACCGAGTCGGACCGCGTCGCCTTGGGCGAGGAAGAACTCCGCCGCGGCAAGGCCGTGCAGCGCGGCGGCTCGCAGCACGCGGGCGTCGCCGCCGGCGGCGTCACTCCGCTCGAGCGAGCGCTCGAAGAGTTCCTTTGCCTTCGCATAATCATTCAGCGTGTGATGGCGCTCGGCGATCGCGTTCAGGAGCCGCGCTTCCGCCTGTGGACGATCGGCGAGGCGGCGCCGTCCGTCGGCCTCGAGCGACGCGAGCATCTCCCGCAGTCGGGCGATGTCGACCGGTCCCGTCGTCGAGACCTGGGCATCGAGTCCGAGGCTCCAGAGCATCGCGTCGACGACGGCGGAGGAGTCGTCGGCCCGCTGCCGCTCGCGTTCCTCGGCGGCACGCGTCCGGAGGAGGAGCCCCGTGACGATGCCGAAGGCGACGACGAGAATCGCCAGGATCGCACAGGCCGCGACGACCTGGGCGCGATGACGCTGCCCGTAGCGGCGCAGGAGGTAGAGGGCCGTCGGAGCTCGCGCGGTGATCGGCTCCGCGCGGAGAAAGCGGGCGAGGTCCGCGGCGAACGCGTCGGCCGTCGCATAGCGGCGCGACGCTTCGGGCTCGAGGGCCTTCGCGACGATGAGCGAGAGGTCGAGCGGGCAGTCCGGCACGACGCTCGTGAGCGCCGGCGGCGGGCGATCGAGTGCCGAGCGCACGGCGTCGGCGAGGCTGCCCTCGAGAAAGGTGCGGGCGGGGCGCTCGGCGATCATCTCCCACGCGATCAGTCCCAAGGCGTAGATGTCGCTTCGCGTATCGACCTCATGACCGCGGACCTGCTCGGGACTCATGTAGGCGAGCGTGCCGACGAGATGGCCTTCGACGGTCATCGCCGCGGCACCCTCACGAGCGCCGTTCCCCTGCGTGAGTCGGGCGACGCCGAAGTCGAGCACCCGGGGGCGCGGCCCCTGCGGCGTCTCCTCGACGAGAAGATTGTCCGGCTTCAGGTCGCGATGGATGATCCCGTTCTGATGGGCGTGCTGGATCGCCTCGGCAATCGCCTGCAGCACGCGGACGCGCGTCGCCCGATCGGGCTTGTTCGCCGCGAGCCACGCCCGCAACGGCCAACCCTCGACGAACTCCATCGCCACGAAGGGCTGCGGCCCCATGCCGAGATCGGCGCTGCCGGCCGCATGGATGGCGGCGATCCCGGGGTGACGCACGCGACCGAGGGCCTCTGCCTCGAGCTCGAGGCGCCGCATGCTGGAGGGCGAGGCAAGTCCGGGCCGCACGAGCTTGAGGGCGACGGTGCGCCGCGGCTGGCGTTGCGTGGCCCGATAGACAACGCCCATGCCACCTTGGCCGAGCACGGCGTCGAGGGTGAACTCACCGACCGAGCGACCGAGGAGCGATGCGGCCGCACTCCACTCGCCCTCGCGGGCCTCTCCTTCATTCGATCCGCCGGCGGCGGCGATCGCCGACACGAAGCGCGAGCCGATCGACCCCTCGAGCTTCGCGTCCCGAGCGATGGCGATCGCCTCGCTCGGCGGCGATTCGAGAAAGCCCTCCGCCTCGCCGCTCGCCTCGAGAAGCGAGAGCACCTCGGCGTGCAGCGCGGGTGCGCTCGCGCAGCGGTCGGCGAGCCAGCGGATGCGCTGCGCGCGCGGCCTCGCGATCGCCTCATGGAACATCGCCTCGATCTCCGCGTCGCTCGGGGCATCGAGCGACGGCGGACCGGAGGCGGCGCTCGGAGGGATCGCGGCCGTCTCCTCGGCCGCTCGGTTGCGATCGCGAGGCTCAGCCACGGAGACCTCGCCCGCCCGCCGGACCCTCGCCGTGCGGATGGTCCTTCGGCGCCGCACCCGACTCCTGCATGCGCCGGAAGAGCCACGCCTTCGCGAAGGTCCAGTCCCGCTCGACGGTGGCCTCGGCGATGCCCAGTTCGCCGGCGGTCCGCTCGATCGAAAGCCCGGCGAAAAACCGGAGCATGACGACCTCGTGCTTGCGCTCGTCCTTCGCCGCGAGGTCGGTCAGCGCCGCATCCAGCGCCAGCATGTCGAGCGCGTCATCGCTCTCCTCGCCGCCGATCGCAAGCCCCTCGAGATCGACTCGCATCTGTCCACCGCCCCGCTTCGCCCGGCCGCGGGCCCGGGCCCGTTCGACGAGGATCCGTCGCATGGCGATGGCGGCGGCCGCGAAAAAATGGCCCCGACCATCCCACTTCCGCTCGCTCCCCTCGCCGGTCCCGCCGGCGACGCGGAGGTAGGCCTCGTGGACGAGAGCGGTCGCCTGGAGCGTCCCGCCCGGCCGCTCCTTCGCGAGGCGCGACTCCGCGAGGCTGCGGAGTTCCTCGTAGAGCTGCGGGAAAAGCGTCTCCGCGGCGTGCCGCCGGGCCTCAAGCGTGGCATCGAGCCCCGCCCGCGGCCCCGGCTGGGGCCCCCGCTCTGGATTGCCTGGGCCGGGCGTCATGCCGCCATTCTCCGATCCCGGCGCGGCTGTCGCAAACATCTTCCGCCAACGGCTTCCTCAGTCCTCCGCACGGCCTCTACCATGCGGCTATGCCGCACGCCGCGTCCGCCCCCGATTCCGGTCCCTGTTGCCTCGCCCTTCGCCTGTCCGCGGTGGGCGTCCTGCTCGGATGCGTCTCGATCGGAGCGTGCGGGCGAGCCGACGAGCGCCCCGACACCGTGGTCGCCGCAACGACCGCGACCCACACCGTCCGCTATCGCGTCGAAGGCATGCACTGCGACGGCTGCGTCGGCGCGATCACCCGGAAGGTGACGGCCGTGCCCGGCGTGTCGGCCTGCGAAGTCTCACTGGAAGGACATGAGGCCACGATCACGATGACGAACGCGTCGATCGAAGCCGCGGTCCTCGAGGCGATCCGCCGTCTCGGCTACAAGGTCCCCGACGCCCCAGGCGGCGATGCCGCCCCGGCGGGCAACGAATCAGGCGAGCACCCGACCGGGTCGCCTGCCCAGGCCTCCTGACGGCGAACGCGGCACCGCGTGTTGCCATGGCACTTGCGGGGCGCATGGTTTCTGCGATTCTGCCGGTCCCCACCGCGGACGATCCGTCGCTGATGGATCGTTCGGGGCGCGGGCCGGTGTTTTCCTGTCGCGTCTCCAGCAGCCACGAATCCCATGAGCGAACCCACCGTCTCCTATCCGCCGCGTGATCTGACGGGCCTTCAGCTCACCCTGCGAGCCGTCATCACCGGCATGGTGTTGGGCGGGCTGCTGTCGCTGTGCAACATCTATGTGAGTCTCCAGATCGGCTGGAGTACGAACATGTCGGTGACGGGCGTGCTCCTCGCCTTCGCCCTCTGGAAGGCGATCGGGGTCGTCTTCCGCACGCTGAAGCCCTTCGGCGTCCTCGAGAACAACATCAACCAAACGGCCTGCTCCGCAGCCGCATCGATCTCCTCTGCCGGACTTGTCGCGCCGATCCCTGCCCTCACGCTCATGACCGGGCAGGAGCTCTCCTGGGGCGGCCTCGTCGTCTGGACCTTCTCGGTCTGCCTCGTCGGCATCGCCTGCGCGACCATGATTCGCCGGCAGATGATCATCGTGGACAAGCTCCCCTTCCCGGGCGGCTTGGCGACAGCCCAGACGCTCAAGGAGGTCTACGCCGAGGGAAGCGAAGCCCTTGGCCGCGTGGCGATGCTCGGCGTCGGGGCGCTGATCGCCGCCGCCGTGAAGCTGGCCGCGACGCTCAAGCTCGTCGGCGGCCTCTTCATGCCCGGCCGCATCGCCGGGCACAAGGCCGGCGCGCTCGGCTTCGAGCTCGAGCCGAGCCTCCTCATGGTCGGCGTCGGCGCCCTCATCGGCACCCGCGCAGCGTGGTCGATGCTCGCCGGCGCCATCCTCGCGTGGGGCATCATCGCGCCGTGGGCGATGAACGCCGGGTACGCGGAACTCAAGGCGAAGGAGACGATCGCCGCGCTCCCCGAGGGAGTCACCTTCGACGCGAACGACCGCATGCAGTATCGCGCGGGCCGCAAGCTCCTCGAACTTCGCGGCGTCATGAGCCCTGAAGAGAAGGCGAAGTACCTCGCGATGAGCGAGGATCCCGTCTGGCGGGCGACGGTCGAGAAGCTCGACCTCGAAAGCGTGCGCGAGAACGGCGAGCGCGCCGACCTGACCTGGACGAGTCATCTCCTGCTGCCCGAGGGGCACACGCTCACGATCCCGACGGCGCTCGGCGCCCGCTTTGCGATCGAGGGCAGCCACCTGCGCATCACCGGACCGGCGACCAAGGATGAGGTCGATGGACTTCTCGCTGGCGTCGGCAGCGTCGGGACCGAAGCGGCGGACAAGACCACCGCCGCCGTGCGACAGGCCGCGGAGGTCTCGAAGCTCGTTCCTATCGAAGCGAACATGACGGAGCTGCTCGAGTGGCTCCTCTGGCCGGGCGTGACGCTCATGGTCGTCTCGAGCCTCGTGAGCTTCTCCTTCTCGTGGCGCTCGATTCTTCGGGCGTTCCGACGAAGCGATGGCGATGCCGCTCCGAGCGATGATGGTGATCTCCCCGGCAAGTGGCTCTTCCGGCTCGGCCTGGTCGCGATGGCCTTGGCGGTCTTCACCCAGATCTACTTCTTCGGCATCGCGTGGTGGGCCGCGGCACTCGGCGTCGCCCTCTCCGCCGTGCTCGCGATCGTCGCGGCCCGCGTCTCGGGCGAGACGAACATCACCCCGATCGGCGCGATGGGCAAGGTCACGCAGCTCACCTTCGGCGCGGTGCTCCCCGCCGATCCGGCTGCGAATCTCATGACCGCCAATGTCACCGGCGGTGCGGCGTCGCAGGCCGCGGACCTCATGCACGACATGAAGACCGGTGCGATGATCGGCAGCACGCCGTGGAAGCAGACGGTCGCCCAGATCTGCGGCGCGGGCGCTGGTGCCCTCGCCGGCTGCGCGTTCTATCTCCTGCTGATTCCCGATCCGCAGACCCAACTTCTGACGCCCGAGTGGCCGGCACCAGCCGTCGCCACCTGGAAGGCCGTCGCGGAACTCTTCCAGCGCGGCTTCGAGGCCCTCCCGGCTGGGGCGGCCAACGCGATGCTGATCGCCGGCATCGCGGGCGTCATCCTCCCCTTCCTTGATCGCTTTGCGCCGAAGACGCTGAAGCCCTTCGTGCCGAGCGCCTCGAGCGTCGGCCTGAGCTTCGTCGTCAGCCCGAAGTACGCGATCTCGATCTTCATCGGTGCGATGCTCGCGGTGCTCTCGGGCAAGCTCTTCAAGACCTGGACCTCGAAGTTCCTCGTCACGCTTGCCTCCGGCTTCATCGTCGGCGACGCGCTCGTCGGCGCCGGCGACGCGATCATCCGAGTCATCGAGGGACTCGCCGGGGTGAAGTGACCGACACCGCTCAGGCGAGCGCTGTCTTGTGCGGCCGCAGGCAGAGCGCGTCGTGTTCGCGCTCGATCAGGGCGATCTCGCTTGCGGCGAGCGGATCCGTCGATCGCGGCCCGCGCGCCTCGACCAGCTCGCAGACCGCGAAGGACTGGGCGGCTCGCTCGTAGGCCCGTACCCAGTTCGCGTGGGCGTCCTCATGCTCGCGGCTGCGGAAGGGCCAGGGCCAGACCGGCTCGCGCACGCCGCAGCGCCAGGGCTTCGGGCTGAGGCGGGCTCGGAAGCAGCGCTGCACGCGACAGAGCGCCCGGTAGCGCGGATCGCTGCCGAAACGCTCGAGGATCGCATCGGTCCCCCGATCAGCGGGATCGAACAGTGCACTCGTCACGAGCACCCGAAAGCCGGCGCTCGTTCGGTAGATCCGGACGCCGAGTCGCTCGCGGTCCACCGCGGCCACGATCCGCTCGAGCGTCGCCTTCACGGCATCACCCTTCGCGCCGCCGAAAAGCCCCGCAAAGAGACCCGCGAGTCCCCGCTTCGGCTCCGGCAGATCGACATCGATGAAACACACCCGGGCCGTGTTGAGAACGAGCGACCCATACGCGTTGCGGGTCACGACCGCCGTCCCCGCCGCGCCGAGCGTCCGGATCACCGGTTCGCGCAACGGCCGATCGTCGCCATAGCCGTACCGATGATGCGGATCGTCGCCGCTCTCCGGATCGCGCAGCCATCGCAGCACGCGCTTCGCCCGCGCCCGCGCGTCCCGCTCGGCATCGGCGGGACTCTCGTCCGACCAACCAAAGGCCTCGGTTTCAAGCTCCTCCAACCGTTCCCTGACACGCGCCCAGTGCTTCGGTACACGCATGGCATCGCTCCTGTCATCTCAGCGGGATTCAGATTCACCACAGACGCCCAGAGGCCCAAAGAGAAGGCAAAGAAGAGACCAGGGCAGCGGGCTGCGCGACTCACGCCGCATCGAACTCGAATTGCTTCGCTTCGATCGCTCGCTCACCGACATCGAGATCGATCGCAACATCGGATCGCAGGTGTCCAACCTCCTCCGTCTCTTCTCTGTGGCCCTCTGTGGCCTCTGTGCCTCCGTGTTGAATCTGGTCGCCCTCACGCGTCGAGCGCCTCGACGATCCGTCGCTCCGCGTCGATCAGGCTCGCCCGGATCCGGGCCCCCGCCGCGTGCACGTGGCCGCCGCCGCCGAAGCGAGCGGCGAGTTCGTTCACATCGACGAAGCGAGCCCCGTCACGCGCGGGCTTCGAACGGAAGGAGATTTTGACGAGCCCCGGGCCCGCCGCGCTCGGCGCCTCCGATTCGATCAGGAGCGCAGCGGCGCGGACCGAACCGACCGCCATCGGCATGTTGACGACGCCGGCGGTCTCCTCGAGCGTGGCCCCGGTCTCGGCGAAATCGGCAAGCGAGAGCGTCGTGAGCGCAATCGATCCGCCGGCGATGAGACGCACCTTGGCGAGGGCCCGCGCTTCGATCGCAAGACGCTCCGGGCGATGGCTGTTCTCGATGATCTCGACCAGACGATTCTTGTCGACGCCGGCGTCGAGCAGCCGACTGGCGAGGGCGAACGCCGCGGGATTCGCATTCTGAAAGCGAAACCAACCGGTGTCGGTGGCGAGGCCGAGGAAGATCGCCTCGGCGATCGAACCGGCCGCGCCCGACGCGGCCAACGCGAACGACACGCCCAACGCCTCGACGACCTGGGCGACGAGCACCGTTGCCGAGGCGGCGCTGACATCGACGATCCGCTCCGCGGCGACGCGGTCGCCTCGCGCGTGGTGATCGATGCCGATCGCGCGATCGACACGCTCGCGGAGCCACGGCGCGAGCACCTCAAGCTGCGACCAGGCGCCGGTGTCGACGATCACGATGCAATCGGGCTCGCTCGCGCCGCCTGTCGCGGGCAGTCGCGGCGACTTCGGATCGACGAGCACGAGATCGGTCGGCGCCGCGAGCGAGAGGAGATTCGGCTCGAAGGGCCCGACGAGCCAGCCCTCCGCGGCGATGCCGAGCGCGCGGGCGGCGCGAACGATGCCGAGGACGCTGCCGAGCGCATCGCCGTCGGGTTTCTGATGCGTCGTCACGAGCAGACGCTTGGCGTTGCGGATGCGCTCCGCGAGGCGGGCCGGCGTTGCGTTCGTCGTGTAGGGTTCGTCCATGATTGGTCGTCGCGTTCAGGCGTGGGATGCGGCGAGGGTCGTCGGCCGCTCCGCGTCGGTGCCGAGTCGCGCTCGGATGGCCGCGACATCGAGGCCGATCCGTTCGACGAGGGCATCGAGCGACGGAAAGGCCCGCTGGTCGCGGATCCAGGTTTCGCAGGTGAGGCGGAAGGGAATCCCGTAGAGATCCGGCGGCAGGGTCGCACCGATGCAGTGGGCCTCGCAGGTGCGGGCGACGCCCGGCGCCGAGCGGAAGGTCGGCTTCGTGCCGATCGAGATCGCCGCGAGATGCTCCGAGCCGTCGGCGAGGCGGACCCGGCCGCCGTAGACGCCATCCATCGGCAGAAGCTGTTCGGTTCCCGCTGCGTTGAGCGTGGGAAATCCGATCGTGCGTCCGCGCTGATCGCCGCGCGCCGTCACCAGCGTCAGCTCGTAGGGTCGCCCGAGGATCGCCGCGGCATCGCGCACCCGCCCCATGGCGAGGAGCCAACGGACCATCGAGGAACTCGCCCGCACCACCGACTGGTCGGTGAGCATGACATCGACCGGATCGACGACGATCGTCTCGAAGCGGGAGCCTCGCGCGCCCAATTCCCGTAGCGTCTCGACCGATCCCGCGCGGCCCTTGCCGAAGCGGAAGTCCGGCCCCTCGACGATCACATCGAAGGGCAGACGCTCACGGAGCTCGTCGAGGAAGGCGGCCGGATCGCGCTCCAGGAGCCCGCTCCGCGGATCGAGGGTGAGCACCTCGTCGGCGCCGCAGGCGCGCAGCAGCCTGGTCCGCTCCGCCTCGAGGGAGAGCCGCGGCGGAATCGCCTCCGGCCGCAGGAGGACCGCGGGGTGGGGCTCGAAGGTCACCGCCACGACGCGGGTCTCGTCACCCCCCCGCCCGGCGGCCCTTCCGACCGCTCGACGGGCCGCCCGCACCAAAGCTTCGTGACCACGGTGGACGCCATCGAAGTTGCCGATCGTGATCGCGAGCATCGTCGGGATGAGGGGGATCGGGAGCGGAAAGGGCGTGCGTGGCGCCGACGACCGGAGCATCCCGAATCGACGAGTTTCGGGAGGTATTTGGGGGTGGGCGGGGGCAGACGCCCCGAAACCGCTTGCCGCCCACCCCGCTCAACGGGTATGTATACGGGATGCGCTCTTCGCCTGCCCCGTCCTCCAACGATTCCACCATCTCCTGCGCCGATGTGGCCCACCTGCTCGACGAGCTGACGAGCACCTTCCGGGCGACCGCGGAGACCGTCGTGCCCTGGTTCCAGAGCCAGATGCCGACGATGTACTTCCAGGACACCGACAAGGCATCGCAGTTGAGCCACCTGCGGGCCATCATCGCTGCGAAGGCGAGCAACCGACCGCTGGAGATGACCCTTCGGAGCGAGGACAACCGTCAGTGGACGATGCTCCGGCCGGGCAACCGTCCCGGCGTGCTCGCGGAGCTCGTCTCGAGCCTCCCGATGGACCTCTCGCTGCGGGCCGCGAAGATCCACAGCTCGAAGGACGGCCAGCTCGTCCTCGACACCTTTGAGTTCGGCGAGCAGGCGGCGTTCGATCCGAACGATCCGCGACAGGCCGAGAAGGTCCGGGCCACGATCGCCTACGCCGAGAGCAACGCCGCCGACTGGAGCAAACAGGAGATCGAGGCGTACTTCCGGAACTGCACGGCCGACTACACGCTCACGCTGACGCCGCTCCGCATCTGCAAGCACAACGCCCTCTTCCGCCAGGTGTCGGGCACCGACAGCGGCGTGCTCGAGCTCGAGCCGGAAAGCGATCCGACGGTCAGCCGCGTCACCTTCGCCTTCGCGAACGCCCGGACCCGCACGATGCTCGAGCGCGTGACGCGGATCTTCGGCGGCCACGGCATCTCGATCAGCCGGGCCTACCTCGATGTCATCAAGGATCCGCCATACGGCAGCGTGACGCTCCTGGGCTTCGTGATCCAGAGCCCGCAGGGCACCGCGATCGATCCGAAGAGCGCCTTCTGGCAGCGGGTCTCCGGGAATCTCAGCCGCATCAAGTGGATCGACGACGCCGACCTCGCCCTCGCGGTGAAGCACGATGGGCTCGATGTCGCCCGTGCCGAGGCGATCGTCGGACTCGGTCACCTCGCCCATCAGGTCCTCTGCCCGACGAATCCCTACGCCTACACGCATGACCGCATCCATGCGGCGATCGACGAGCAGATCGGTCTCGCGATCCGGATCGTCGACCTCTTCGTCGAGCGCTTCGATCCGGCGCCGGCGAGCGGCAAGACGATGGACGACGCGAGCTTCGCGGCCCGCGCCGCCGGCCTGCACGCCGACATCGAGAGCTCGGTGCAGACCGAGCCGAACCGCTCGATCCTGCACACCATGCTGAAGGCTGTCGAGCACACCTTCCGCACCAACTTCTTCCTCGCCGACCGCTTCGGCCTGGCGCTTCGGATCAATCCGCAGTTCCTGAAGAACGAGCGGCGCCCGGAGAATCCCTACGGCACCTTCTTCGTCCACGGCCGCGGATTCGACGGCTTCCACAACCGCTTCCAGGACATCGCCCGCGGCGGCCTGCGGGTCATCCGCCCGGTCACCGCGGCCCAGTGGTCGCGCGAGGCCGAGCGCCTCTTCGACGAGGTCTACGGGCTGTCGTGGGCCCAGCAGCAGAAGAACAAGGACATTCCGGAGGGCGGCGCGAAGTGCGCGATCCTCGTGCGCCCCGGCGAGGACATCACCCGCTGCGTGAAGGCGTTCGTCGACGGCATTCTCGATCTCATCACGCCCGAGCCGACCACCCGATCGCGCGTGATCGACCGCTTCGGCAAGCCTGAATTCATTTATCTCGGGCCGGACGAGAACATCACCCCCGACCATATCGATTGGATCACCTCCCGGGCGAAGCGCCGCAAGTACGGCATGCCGACCGCCTTCATGTCGAGCAAGCCGGCCGCGGGCATCAACCACAAGGTGTACGGCGTCACCAGCGAAGGCGTGAATGTCTTCCTCGAGGTCGCCCTCCTCGCCCGCGGCATCGATCCGCGCAAGCGGCCCTTCACGGTCAAGATCACCGGCGGACCGGACGGCGATGTCGCCGGCAACATGATCAAGATCCTCAACCGGGACTACGGCGCGAACGCCCGGATCGTCGGCATCGCCGACGGCTCGGGCGTCGGCGAGGATCCGGACGGACTCAGTCACGACGAGCTTCTCCGCCTCTTCCGCGAGGGGCTTCCGATCGGCAGCTTCGATCGCAAGAAGCTCGGGCCGAAGGGTCGGATCGTCACCACCGACGAGCCCGATGGCGCTCGCCTCCGCAACACGCTGCACAACCGCATCGTGAGCGACGCGTTCGTGCCGGGCGGCGGTCGACCCGCGACGATCCACGAGGGCAACTGGCGCGACTACCTGACGGCCGACGGCAAGCCGTCGAGCCCGATCATCGTCGAGGGCGCCAACCTCTTCCTCACCCCCGAGGCCCGCAAGCGCCTCTGCGCGGAAGGCTGCCTCATCATCAAGGACAGCTCCGCGAACAAGTGCGGCGTGATCTGCTCGAGCTTCGAGATCGGCGCCTGCATGGTGCTGAGCGAAGAGGAGTTCCTCTCGATCAAGGACGCCTATGTGAAGGATGTCCTCGATCGCCTGCGCACGCTCGCCCGTCAGGAAGCCATGCTCCTGATGGCCGAGGGACGCCGCCACGCCGAGACGCCGCTGCCTGAGATCTCGACGCACATGTCGAAGGTCATGAACGGCGCCGCCGCGGCCATCGCTGCGGCCCTGCCCAACTGGCCCGCCGCGAGCAAGGAGACGGCGAAGTCGCTCGTCATCGAGCACCTCCCGCCGACCCTCACGAGCTACGCGAAGGACCGCATCTGGAAGGCGATTCCGGAGTCCTACCTCGTGTGGCTCATGGCCAAGCGCCTCGCGGCCAACATCGTCTACCGCGAGGGCATCGACTTCTTCGCCTCGATGGATCCGACGGCGATCGCCGAGACCTCCCGGCGTTACCTCGAGAAGGAAATCGAGAACCAGAAGCTCATCAGCGCCGTCCGGGCGAGTTCGCTCCCCGAACGCGAACGCCTCATCACGCTGCTCGAGCGGGCCGGCACGCGCGGCGCGCTCTCGGACTTCTGATCATCCAGGATTCTGCACAGTTCGACCAGACTCACCACAGAGGACACAGAGAGCACAGAGGGGGCACAGAGAGGGAAATGAGGGTGCTTGTGGGGTCGTGAGCGCCCATCCGGCCTTGAGCCATGGTCGATCTCACATCCCTGCAAACGAGTGAGCTGGCCAAGAAGCGAACGAGAACGAATCACGCGCCTGAGGTGGATCACGGATGCTCTCGCCGCATTCGATCCGGAATTTCCGCTCTGTGCCCCCTCTGTGACCTCTGTGTCCTCTGTGGTGAATGAACGACGCGAATAGTGCGGAAGGCTGCATCCTCACGGTGACTGACTCCGGCGCGCATCCCCAACGGGATGCGGGCCGGAGTCGTTCGTTTGGCGTTCCTGTTACCATCTGACAATGACTGCAACATTCGACGCGCTCGGGCTCGGCCCGAAACTGCTCGCCGAGCTGGCGAGCCTCGGGTACGAGGAGCCGACGCCGATCCAGGAGGCGGCGATTCCGCCCTTGGTCGCGGGGCGCGATCTTCTGGGCCAGGCCGCGACCGGCACCGGCAAGACCGCCGCCTTCGCCCTGCCGATCCTCGAGCGGATCGGCGCTGAGCCGGCCCTCCCCCACAAGCCACGGGCTCTCGTTCTCGTCCCGACCCGCGAGCTCGCCGTGCAGGTCGCCGAGGCCTTCCACCGCTACGGCCGCGGCATCGGCATCGCCATCGTTCCGATCTACGGTGGCCAGGAGTTTCATCGCCAGATCGTGGCCCTCCGGCGCGGCGTCCATGTCGTGATCGCGACCCCTGGCCGGGCCCTCGACCACCTGCGGCGCGAGACGCTCGACTTCTCCGAGCTCCGCTGCGTCGCCCTCGACGAGGCCGACGAGATGCTCGACATGGGCTTCGCGGAGGACATCGAGGTCCTCCTCGAGTCGACCCCCGAGACCCGTCAGACGGCGCTCTTCTCGGCGACCCTTCCGCCGCGCATCGCGGCCATCGCCGAGCGACACCTGCGCGACCCGGTGCGGATCCTCATCCCGCGCGACAAGGCCACAAAGGGCTCGCTGCCGAAAGTCCGACAGACGGCCTATGTCGTCCCGCGGGCCCACAAGATCACCGCCCTCGGCCGCGTCCTCGACATCGAGTCACCGACGCTCGCCCTCGTCTTCTGCCGAACGCGCCTCGAGGTCGACGAGCTCGCCGAGCGTCTCGTCGGCCGCGGCTTCTCCGTCGAGGCCCTCCACGGCGGCATGTCGCAGATGGACCGCGATCGGGTCATGCGCAAGGCCCGCGGACAGATGGTCGACCTCGTCGTGGCGACCGATGTCGCGGCGCGCGGCATCGACATCGATCACCTCTCGCATGTCGTCAACTTCGATGTCCCAAGTTCGCCCGAGGCCTATGTCCACCGGATCGGCCGCACCGGCCGCGCGGGACGCGAGGGCGTCGCGATTACCTTCGCCGAGCCGCGCGAGCATCGCCTCCTCCGCAACATCGAGTGGGCGACGAAGCAGACGATCGCGATCTCGACCGTGCCGACGCCACTCGATGTGAAGGCCCGACGGCTGGATCTCACGAAGGCCGCGGTTCGCGAAGCGATCGTCGCCGGCGACCTCGACGGCTTCCGCGTCGTGGTCGAGTCGCTCGCTGCAGAGTTCGATCCGATGGAGGTCGCCGCAGCGGCGGTGCGCCTCGCCCACGAGGCGACCTCGGGCGGCGCCGCCGAGGAGGACACGGTTGAGATTCCCTCGCCGCACATGCGGCCGCAGCGAACGGGCCATCCCGGGCAGGAGCGCGGAGGCGGTTGGGGCGGCGACCGAGGCGGTGATCGGGGCGGCCAGTGGGGCGGGCGCGGTCCCGAGGGACCACGCGACCGTCAGCACGCGCCGCAGGGTCGTCCTTCGAACCTCGTTCGGATCTACATCGCCGCCGGCCGCAACGCGAATCTTCGCCCGGCGGATCTGGTCGGCGCGATCGCCAACGAAGCGGGCATCAACGCCCGCGGCATCGGGGCGATCGAGATCGGCGACCGATTCTCGCTGGTCGAGCTGCCCGAACAGGACGCCGAACGGGTCATCATGGCCCTCCGCAACGCGACGCTGAAGGGCCGCAAGGTGACCGTGCGTCTCGATGACGGCCGACACGGCGGGCGATAGCGCACCGACTCCGGAATTGGGCTTGCGCAATGAATGGAACGGGCCGAGCATGATCTCGGTCCGTTCCGTTCTTCATCACGAAAGAAAGCAACCCTTCATGCTGGACGCGGTCACTGACTTGCCGATGTCCAGCAGATACGATGATCCTCTCGGCATACCTCACGATCTTCCAATCCCTCGCAAGGGACCTCGGAGGAGATCGCGGCTTGTCTCAGCAATACTCGCCCTCTCTGCAATCAGCATTCTGCACGATTCCGGGAGAGAACTATCATATCGATCCACCCCGGCCAGGCCGTTCCGAAGCCGCGATAGGCCGCAACACTACACGTCAAGCAAATGCAAACGCCCGTCGCATGCGACGGGCGTTTGCATTTGGCGCTGTGGGCACCGCTGCGTTTCGTTGTCGTTACTGAGCGGACCAGCCTCCGAGCACTTCGGCGAGATCGGCAGGTCCAATCACGCCATCTCGGTCAAGGTCGGACGCTGCAACCGCGGCATCAAGACGGTTGCCCCAGTTCTCCAAGACGAGCATGAGATCGGCGCGGCCGACGGAGCAGTCGAAGTTGACATCGCCCGGCGGGGTGAGCGAACGAACGAGGTACTGGTATGTGCCCGGGCCAACGCCCGAGACGATCATCTCTCCATAATCGTTGATCGCTCGCCCACTCTTTGCCAAGTTCGACCCGTGCTGCTCAATCGCCACTGCGAGGAGATCGATCAGTTCGCCGTTCCGCCACAGAATTGCCCGCGTCTTGAGCCAGGGAGAACAGGGAATCCCATCGCAATTGCAGATGCCTCCCTGGCACAGCGAGGTACCGAACGCGTGCCCCTGATCGTTGACATCTCGATACCAAATGCCATCGTTGATCGGGATCGGCTCGAAGACGATCGGGTCGCCGTCCGTTGTCTCAAGCGTCCGGAATCGGGGTTGCACGACTCCTTGGATCTCCATGAGGGTGAAGCAACGGCCGAAGATCCGGCCATCGGGCGTCGCGGTCCAACCTTCGGCCCGAAAGTAGGGAAGTTCCACGGCCTGCGTGATGACCTCGCCGGTGGTGATGTCCCACCGAAAGGCATCATTGTTCTGCCAGCCCGGAATCGTCTCCGGTGCACTGATCGACCCCACGATGTAGCCGGGGTGACTCCCGCGGCCGCGGCTCCCCCCCCGCGTGAGGGCGTAGACATCACCCGCACCGAGGCTCTCCGGCAACGGAAGAAACTCGCCGTCGCGCCACGCGAAAACCCTCACCCACGGGGCTTCATTGAGATAGGCGATGCCATGCACCGTGTCATCCTCAAGAATGCCCGACACCACGAGCGCCCCGTCCCGCGGCTTCGGTATCACGGTGTAGACACCGTCGCGGTAGATCCAGCCCTGAGAAGGGTTTCCGCCACCCTGCGGGTAGCCGGTGCCAGCGATCGTGCCGCGCTCATTGATGCCCTCGGCAACCGACTCGCCGAGCGGCAGCGGAAGCAGCACGACGCCCTCTTCCAGGCTCCAACGAACCGCTTTTCTGGCCCCGGGGTTGCACCAATCAGAACTGCCGACGGCGACGCCGCTGTTGTTCATCGAGTACAGCAGGGGTGACGACTCAAAGCAGCCGCTCAGATTGATTGGAGTGAACTCAAAGCCGCATTGGGCATCGGATTGAGCTACTGATCGAGATGGACACGAGAAGACGAGAGCCAGCGCACTCGTGATGAACAGCAACCGATTCACGAGGCACCTCCGATCAGACCGAGCAGAACTGCGGTGCGATCCTGCTCGCTCAGCGAGCCAAGCCATTGAGCGAGGTCCTCGATGGATTCGAATCCGAGGGCCGCAGCCAATTCGGATGGCGTGCTGAAGAGGCCGATCGTCGCAGACGCCTGCGAAGACTCTCCTCCGAGCAGACCTTCAGAGTCCCCCTCTGGACAGGCACCCCATGCTCCGAGGAGTAAGGCAAGGTCGCTCGTGCCGACATCGCCATCGCAGTCGAGGTCCGCATCGCAGGCAGCCCCGCTGCATCCGGCCCCCCACGCACCGAGCAAGATCGCCAGGTCAGACACGCCCACATCGCCGTCGAGGTCGAGGTCGCCGAGGCAGGTGAACGCCGTTTGCCGTTCAAACGCTCCCATATCGACGCGACCAAACATGATTCGCGTCGCGCGGTCGCGGTCGGGCATCACCTCGGTCGTGTTGAGGTCGTAGTCGGCGTCATAGGTATCGACCGGAAGGTCGCTTGCGGTGTTCGTCCCCGTATCGACGCAGGGGGAGCAGCGACGCAGTCGGTAGTCGCCAGCTTGTGGATCAGAGAAGAACGGATCCGTATCGCCGATGTTTCCTACGCCGAGCGTGCTCGCCCAGAACGGGGTCAGATCACCAATGCATGCGTGATTGACCTCGAAGACCAAGGAGCCAACATCAGTTTCACCATGCACCTGACGTTCCCAAGCGCCCACGGGGGAACCGCTGAAGTTGTTGGTCGCAATGCAACTCTCGATCACGACGATGTCTTCCTCGTCCGCCTCGATCACGCGGATTCCAGCGCCGAGACTACCCGTTCCCTCGATGTTCGCATTGAAGGCCACCGTGCAGTTCACGATCGTCGTCGGAGGAACCGAGCCCGTCGGCTCGACCGGACGCTCGACCTCAATACCTCCGGCGAAGAACTCGCAGAAATTCTCCACGACGACACAGCCAGCGGCCTCGGGCGCGGCGTCGATCCAGTGCATGCCACCGCCGCCCTTCCACGAAGTGTTCTCGCGCACGAGTGTGGTCCGAATCGTCGGGCGGGCGACCGGAAAGCTACCGCTCGTCCCAGTCGGCTTCTCGCCGTCGACAACGAGCCCGCCGCCGTACCGACCCTCGTTCTTCCGGATGGTGCAGTTCTGAACCACGCCCAAGCACGGGCTGTTCGACTCAGTCCAATCGTGGGTCATGTAGACACCACCTCCGCGGATATCGGTGCCGCTCGTGGAGGTGCTCTCGGCTCCGGCGTTCCCTGCCTCGACGACAAAGCCGTCCAAGAGCATGGTCGCCGCGGCTCCGATGAAGGACACGACATGGAAGACATTCTCGTCGGTTCCGACCGTCGCATCATCCGCGGCGAGGTCGCCGGAGAGGATCGTTTCATGGAGCGACGGGTTCTGCGCGGGCGAGCCGCTCGGGTTCGCCGGAAATCCACCGCGAAGGATCAGCCCGTTGCCGCTCAGTTGGAAGGTCTTCGAGCGCGGCGATGTTCCAGGCTGGAAGGTGGGGAGATAGACGCCTGCGGCGACACGGATGGTGTCGTCAGCGTTCGCCAAGTTGAGGGCTGCCTGGACGGTTGCGACCGCGGTGCTCCAACTCGTTCCGTTGTTCGAGTCGTTTCCGCCCACTCGGACATAGAAGTCAGCGGCCATGGCAGGTGCGGCACAGAGGCCCAACGCGATCAGCACGGGCAGTGGGGCGATGCGGGCAGTTGGCCGAGCGTGTGAGGGGGGGGGGGGGGGGGGGGGGGGGGGGGGGGGGGGGGGGGGGGGGGGGGGGGGTA
>CAYNCG010000016.1:0-101409 GCA_964395845.1 uncultured Isosphaeraceae bacterium
CAGCGTCGCTGATCGCGAATCAGGATTGAAGGTGGCTTTCGTGGAGCGGACACGGTGCATTCGCCGCAACTCGCGTGCCCGCCGCTCAAGGTTGTTGGTTCGCCCCGTCTTCAAGTACGCACCGGATGCATCGTCCACGAGGACATACACGCCGCCGATCGGACACCCATTATGCGCGATCGCCTGCGCTGCACCGACCGCGAACCACGGCAGGTCGGAGACCTCGAGGTTGTAGACCAGACCCGCGTAGGGCTCGATCGTGACGGACAGGACGGTTGCGGTGCCGTCGAGCGTGCCCAGCTCGTCACCGCGGCGGAGGTCTCCCGCGCGGATCCACACGCCGTCAGCCTCCGGCGATCGGAAGGGGACCAACGCGTCGCCGCGGCGGAACTCGTCGCCCCGGAGCGAGCCGGTGATCCAGAGGTAGTGCTCCGGCGTGCAGTGGATGACATCGGTTCCGCCCCGCTCGTCGGCGAGCGAGATCGAGACGATTGGGCCAACATGGAGACGCCGCGAGACTTGGATGACTGTCGCCGAGGTGCCTTCGCTTTCCGCTCCCTTGGTTGCGTCGGCATCACTGCTGGCTTCGTCGGCGGTTCAGAATGTCTTCAGAATGTGGCTGTCCAAAGTGGGCTCGCACGCCTCGCAAGCGCCTCCAGCCTCGCGAGGTCTCCCTTCGTGTGTTCGGTCACCTGCATCGCGGCCTCCTTGCCGAATGGCCGGAGTGTCGCCGAGGACGGGAGAAAGCGCAAGCGAACATGCGCCGAACGGCGCGCGGTCAGATAGTGGGATCCGTATCAATCCAAGGCAGCGTTATCCACGGCCCCTCCAGAATGTGGGTGTGCAAAGCGGTCCGCGAGACTCCGTCAACTCCTGGGTGGGTCAGACCCATGCGCGAGTCGTTGGGCTCGGCGCACCGCGTTCTCTTTCACCTCCAGCCGTCTGCGCGCGGCCCATTCAGGCGAGATACGGGCGAGAAGCTCTACCTCAAGCGATTCGCACAAAGCAATATGCTCAAGCGGCGAGTTGCCGCGAGGGGCGTCAGGCAACTCGTGCACAGCCTGATCGGAAGCGATTTGTGTTGCAATGCGGTAAAGAACTTCGTCAGCCGATGTCGTCTTGAACTCCGAGTACACGGATCCGCGTTCTTCGCATGTCAAGTGGTACTCGCCGTTGATGTACTTGACGCAAGAAGTTCCGTCGCCCCGAGGATAATCCGCTGTCGCGGGAGGTAGCCTCGGTTTGCGACCCATGCGTTCGGCGATTCGCCACGCTTGATCAACGATGATCTCAGAAGGTGTCATTCGGCGGTCTCAATCTGCGCCAAGGAGATCGCAATGCATGGGTCCTAGGTGCTCGCCATCGCGGGGCAGCTATCTGTAGCATGGCCCGATTTCCCTGATTCTTACCCTGCCGGCACGCCGAAGTTCGGATATTGAATCTTCAAAGCTATATTGAACGGCTCCGCCGGGCTGGTCGAGCCAAGGCGCGGTCAGGCTGACGTCGACCTCCATATCTTCAAGCAGCTCGACATGGTACTCGTCCCACTCTGAGACATCACCGGGCACCGCGCGATGCTCAAACTTTGTCCCGACATCGGCCGCGAAGCGCCCGTGGGCTCTCACTTTGGACAGCCACATTCTGAAGAAACGGTTGACATCCGGTGCCTCGTGGGCACCGCCGCCCACCGGCACCGCCGCCGCTGCCCTCTCCACCGGCCAGAAAGCAGAACCGCCGCTGTCCGGTCTGGACAGGGGCGGTTCGAAGAGCGTTCAAAATGTGGCTGTCCAAAGTGGGCCCCAAACTGGGCCCGTCGGTCAGACCTTCGCGCTCGGAGGCGGGTCAGTCTTGAGCGCGTTGACAGTCGGCGTTGCGTTCGACCTATCCCGGAGTCGGACACCGCATGGTCAGGCCGTTGTAGCGGTAGACCGCGCGGTTGGGGTGTCCGGTTCGGCGGGTCGGTCCAGCCCGGCGCACCGGTTGAGAACCAGACCTGGGTCAGACGGTCCCACCGGCTGCGCAAAGTCGGGGGTGGGCCTTGATCGTCCGAGAAAATCTATCTCCACGAGACGCTGATGGGGCTGGGCTTGACAGAACAAGCAAGCTGGACAATAATGACCAGTCGGGTCGATCTGCAGGGAGGGCCAAGCCGATGCCGAGACTGCCGGAGTTCACAGCCGAGGGCGTGTTGCCGCCGGGGGAGTACCCACTCACTCTCGCGGAGCTTGCTGACTCCATGTTGGTGCTTGGTCCCGGTCCGCCGAAGGACCACCCGGTCTGGGACGCCGCGTGGCGACTCCAACTGGTCGGCAATCTGCGCGTGATGGTCGAGCAACTCTGGTCCGTCGGCATCGATGAGATCTTCATCGACGGATCGTTCGTCGAGGACAAGGACCACCCCAACGACATCGATGGCTACTTCGTCTGTGACCCCATCCAGTACGCATCTGGCCGCTTGGAGCACGACCTCAATCTGATCGACCCGCAGAAGTGCTGGACCTGGAATCACGCGACGCGAAGGGCGTACCGCGGCTACCCAAAGCTGCAGCTTCCCATGTGGCACGCCTATCGCGTCGAACTCTACCCGCACTTCTCCGGCCTGATCGCCGGCGTTGACGAGCACGGCCAACAACTCGAGTTCCCCGCCTTCTTCCGAAAGTGCAGAGGGCACGGAGCACCGAAGGGCATCATCAGGATCGCGCGATGACCGACAGGAGCAGTACACCATGATTCGGAATGAAGCCGAGTATCAACAGGCCGTCGCGAGAATCGACGCTGAGCGGAAGCGACTTGCCGAGCACATGTGCGAGTGGCAGCGACAGGGCTTCACCGCCGAGCAGGTGGCGAAGCTCCGTGAGCCGCTTGAGTCGTTTCACCGACAGTTCGTCGAAGAGGTTGAGAGCTACGAGCGACTCAAGCGCGGCCAGTTCAGCGAGTTCGAGAATCTTCAGGGACTCGGCCAGGTCCTGATCGGCCTCCGGATCGCCCGAGGCATGACGCAGCGACAGCTCGCCGAGCAACTTGGCGTGAACGAGTCGATGGTCTCGCGAGACGAGCGGAACGAGTATCACGGCATCACCGTCGAGCGGGCGAAGCGTGTGCTCGACGCGCTCGGCGTCCGACTCGTGACGCGAGTCGAGGTCGAGCCGATGCACGCGCCCGGGGGATCGCTTGCACAGCGCCATTCCCGCCCCGGCCGGTGATGCTTCAGAATGTGGCTGTCCAAGGTGGACAACGTCCACTGAACTATAGACTACTCGTCCTCTGGAGTATCGCTGCTCGCAAGCGGTCCGGCGGAGCTGGCCCAGAATGGCGCGATTCTCAGTTCGTTGTGAAGGTCATCGCAGCACTCCCCGCTGATGCACCGAAGCTCCGAAACAAGCTGTTCAGCAAGGATCCGCCAGCCACGACCGTCCGTGGGTTGCGACGCGTCGGCCACGGATCTGTCAGAAGGGGGCGCAACATGAAGGGTAAGCTCACTCTCCCCAACATCTAGACCGTTGATCGCCAGCGATAGTGCGATGTGCGTGTGATCATCCGGATCAGGATCGCTGCTCGCTTCCGCCCGTTTGAACTCCATGCATGTGCGACGGAGTCGCGATGCCAACTCGCGTGACTCATCGAAGTCGACTAGCAGGATGAGCAGCAGTCGAGGCGGAGAGTCCGGCGTTCCGGAGATCGTGACCTGAGCACGAAGTTCCCCCTCCCTAGCGGGAATATGCGGCGCCCGGTGCAAGACAGTTGCGTCGTTCACAAGCAGTTGGTACAGCGATTCCCATGCCGAAGGGCGCATCGACCGTTGGCCAGCCCAGACTGGGAGCCGCGACTCGGTCGCGTGGTTGTTGGTGATCAGAAGAACATCGCATTCGCCGACCCGTTCGTAGCCGGCACAGAGGGCGAAGCGTGCAATCAGCGCGGGTTGTGGGGAAGCGGACGACTGCCCTTGATCGGATGGGCGGTCCAAATGGACTTCGATCCGTGCCGCAATATCGCTTAGGTCTCGGGAATCGAGCCAGGCGTCAAAGACTAGCCCGGGCGACGCGATCAGGCAGCCTGAGTCGATTGGCCAGGCAGAGATTCGAGGTCTCAGCATGCTCATGTCATGAAATTCTCTCGGGGGCGGTCGGGTATCGTCGTCGGTCTTTCGAACAAGGATCTTTCGCAAGGCGATCAAAAGAATCGTTTAGAGCAGGTACGACTTCTTTTTGCCAGTAATCTTGGAGCGTCAGTGCTCCATAGTGCCCCTTAGCCGTCATCTCGTCAAGTAGCTTCTGGTAGCGTCGGTTGATCAAATCGCGATCGCGGCCATCTTGCAGTGCCTCAAGGAGAGCTCGGTACTCATACGATGACTCCGTGATTCCGACAGCGGCATCCGCTAGAAGGCCGACGGAGACGGTGAGTACGAGCGTAGAGACAGTCGCTGTGCGGGGGCCGGCCTTGAACTGAATCAGGCGCTGCTTGCCCGCTTGTGTTACTATTGTGTTCTTGGCCTTCCTGAATCCTCGGGCAACTTTGCCATTTGTTGACTTGTCGACCCTATCGATTGCATTGCGGTGAGCAGTCGACGGCGGCCTTCCATCCTCGCCAGCTAGGTCGCCGGTCGCCGGATCGAGCCAGTACTTTGTGGTAGTCCTGTTATCTGATCCGATTTGGAGATGTACGTTGTGTCGGGTGTTGGGCGATGACGTATCGCCGTTGAACTCCCATTCCACGCGTATATGCAGTCCATTGTCATTATGTATGAACGTGGGTCTTCCGCTATAACCGCCGCCGCTCATCAATCCAAATGGATCCACCCCATCCACCGGGCTCCTGCCGAGGTAGGCGTAGAGACTCGGCCCATCCACATACCCCGCCAGATCGCGTTCGAGCCAGCGGGCCATGCCGGGCGTCGGGTCGTAGTGGCGGAAGCGGACGGTGTACGCCCCGATCTCTGGATTGAACCGGTAGCCGCAGAAGCCGACGGTCAGCTCTGAGGTCCTCGGCGCGACAAGCCCCGCGGGGATCGCGCCGGCGTGATGCGTCGAGCCGAACGCCGCGACATCGGTCGAGGTGACCTCACCGTCGCGGTTCCAGTCGGCGTCGGCGTTCAAGGCTCTGACCGGCGGATCCCCGGGCGTCGACCGAGCAGGAACGCCGGCTCGCGGCGTCGACTTCGGCTCGCTGTATCGCGTCGGATACAGCGTCGCCTCGTCTCCTTGCGATCCAGCATTCCTGCTCGGTCTTTGGCCTTCGGGGCTCCGCCGGTCAGAGCCTTGACCAGCCTCGTGGATCTCCTTCGTCCGAGCCGCGTTCGCGATGTTGTAGTCGTCGCTGTCGACATCGCCGTCGCCGTCGATGTCCCTTGCCCACGAGTGCCTCGCCTCGCCATAGGCGTCGTAGGCGACGCGGAAGGTCAGCGTGCCGACGCGGTTGACGCCCGCGACCACGCTGAACTGGTGGTCGTGAACGCGCAACCATGTGGGACAGCCGCATTAGGGCGTCATTGCCTGAACGAATCGCCGAGCGCTCGCCACCACCCGAGACCGATGCCGAGGGTCACCGAGCGCCTGCTCTGCCCGGAGGTAGTTGATCGGAAGGTAGGGTTGTATGCAGGTCGTCAACTCTGAAACGAGATCGCGCCATGCTTCGATTTCTTTTGCTGAGTTAAATATCCAGCCTAGGTACATCTCTGGTTTGTCCGCGGCTGCTGTTGGGCCGTCGAGGATCTCATCGAGAACCGTGTAGGCGTCGAGTCCATGCTCGGTCTTGTCCCATCGGTCGGACGCGTCGCTCTGGGAAGCGAGCGCCACAGCCGCCTGGATAATTCTGAGTCGGTCTCCCGGATTTGCTAGGTTTACCTCTAAGTCATCCATTTTTGTCACTTCTCGCGAGTCGGCGAATGCCAGACCGGCCACTGGATCCACTCGTCATAGGGGATGTGCGTGTCCGGATAGTCCGAGACCGGGGCGCAGGGCGGGGTGAGATCCCCGTTTGATCGCACATCGCGGCCGCGATGACGAACTCGCACATGTCGCACTTGTTGTGAGGGAAAGGGGCTATCGGAAGCGGCTTCGTCGATTCTGACGCCGTTGCCCTTTTTGTCATCCCATCGCCACCCGTCCTTTTTTCGTGTGGGCGATCCCGGTCCCCATGAAGGAGGGATCAGTCGATCCGCCTCTGGAAACGGACACCCAGTATGCGCGATCGCCTGCGCTGCACCGACCGCGAACCACGGCAGGTCGGAGACCTCGAGGTTGTAGACCAGACCCGCGTAGGGCTCGATCGTGACGGACAGGACGGTTGCGGTGCCGTCGAGCGTGCCCAGCTCGTCACCGCGGCGGAGGTCTCCCGCGCGGATCCACACGCCGTCAGCCTCCGGCGATCGGAAGGGGACCAACGCGTCGCCGCGGCGGAACTCGTCGCCCCGGAGCGAGCCGGTGATCCAGAGGTAGTGCTCCGGCGTGCAGTGGATGACATCGGTTCCGCCCCGCTCGTCGGCGAGCGAGATCGAGACGATTGGGCCAACATGGAGACGCCGCGAGACTTGGATGACTGTCGCCGAGGTGCCTTCGCTTTCCGCTCCCTTGCTTGCGTCGGCATCACTGCTGGCTTCGTCGGCGGTTCAGAATGTGGCTGTCCAAAATGAGCTCTTGGGTAGTGGACCTTCTGGAAGAGATTGCCGGTTGCGACCTTCGAGGTTCTTCACGGGCCATGCCACGGGCCATGCGGTATCTGGGTGGCCAAAGCGGGCCCCTTCGGTGCCAGCTATCCGCCGCACCGTCGGGACGCAGGGTCGTCCTCTGCTTCCTCTGGGAGCGGCTCCTCTACCGCGTCAAGCATGTGCTCGATCTTCTCGCGGTCCTCGTCGTTGACGGGCAGTATCTCGCCGCTCAGCACCGCCTGCAGCAGGACCGCGTCGGTTTCGGACCGCGCTTTTCCCTGCTTTACAAGCCGCGACACACGTCGCGATAGGACTGCTGCGTAGTCCGCAAGCGTGGGCAGGCCTCCCTCGCGACATGCCCGGTCAAGGTGCTGGTGACGCTCGTTCGTCCACGAACGGGAGATGCCAAAGCAGTCGTTCAGGAGCTCGCGCAGCGCGGCTCGGTGCCCTTTGGGCCGGTTGCGGGCGAGCTGCTCCACGCCGTCGACGAACGCAGCGAAGCGGTCATCGAACTTGGTCGCGACTCTAAAAAAGATAGAAAGGAATTTGCCCAGAACATCGGTCTCGAGGATACGCTCATCTTGCATGCCATCTACTCCGGACAGCCGACTGCGGCGCGCGAGCTTGGTGCAGTACGAGAGCTTGTTGCGAAGAAGTAATCGATTCGGAATGTGGCTGTCCAAAGTGGGCGGCCGGAAGGTCAGGGCGTGCACGGCAGATCGGGGCAGGACGGGAGATCGGGACAGTGGATCGGCTCCGCCTCGTGCATATAGGAGCGTTCGCGGAAGATGGGCAGCAGGTCGGGAAACTTCGGCGAGGCAGCCATGGCTGGATACAGCAAAAGGAGGTTCTCAAGGTCGTAACGCACCTCGTAGATCTCCGCCGCTTCCCCCTCTCGACGTTCAAGCGTCCCGAATGGGGATCCGCGCAGGCCGAGCTCGGAAGCGATAGTGGAGAAGAACCTAGATTCGCCCCGCGCCTCGTCTGTCGGTCCAAGCGATCCCACACCGAGCCGCCAGAGAAGAACGCCGCCATGCGTATCTCGTGGCTCGAAGGTGATCTCGACGCGCAACCTTTCTCCTGCGAAGGCTGCGAGATACCAGCCCCCCATCGACCACAAGCCCAAGAACTTCGCTCCGATATGCTGCTGAAGCCGCGGTTGATACTCACGCAGCAAGGTGCAGAGGGCCTTCTTTCGATCGTTCGCGTCGAGCTTCAGCAAGGTGATCTCGTTGCTTCGTGATCGTTTCATCGTCTGTTCTCCTGCAGGATGGGCCCCGCCGTCGGGGGTTGGGCTTGTACTCGTCGGTGCGAATTCGGTCCTTGTAGTCGCGGAGGTGCCAACGCTCGCGAGTGTAGTTCTCCATTCCCCTCCGCCACTCGGGGCCGTGCCGGACCTTGTCCTCCTTCTCGTGTCTGAGTCGGCGCTCCCACGACGGCCCGATGTCATGGAAGGTTCTTCCCTCCTCCATCATTTCCCGCACCCAGCGATCGTTCAGGTCGCGTGTCCAATCATGGGCTGGATCGAAGCCGTTCCGGCGCATCCAATCCGTGATCGTCTCCAGCCCGTGTTCAGACGCATAGTCTTTCACGCGTTCCATTTCTTCTCCGATGACCACGCCCGGCTTCGCAGCCTTCGGAATCCGCTTGCCGATCATGACGCCGACGCCGTTGGGCATCGCGATCGAAGCCGTGATCCAGCCCGATCGCTTCACGACCGTCAGTCCGTCGATGAGGATCGCGCCCGCAGACCATGCGAAGTTCTCCCAATCACCCTCTGCGGCATACCAGAGTGCGTTGATCCCGTCTGCGAACACTCCGATGCCGGGGACCAGGCCGACCACGTCGAGTGCGTCGTGGCCGTAGGTGGTCACGGCGTCCCAGGCCCAGACATAGTTCTCGCGGTTGAAGTAGCCCGAGGCAAGGCCGGTGGGGTCGACGCCGGTCAGCGGCGACCGTCCGAGATACCCGTAGAGACTCGGCCCATCGACATACCCCGCCGGATCCCGTTCGAGCCAGCGGGCGACGCCGGGGGGCGGGTCGTAGTGGCGGAAGCGGACGGTGTAGGCGCCCAGTTCGGGGTTGAACCGGTAGCCGCAGTACCCGATCGAGAAGTCGCTCGTCGTCGCAGCGAGGGCTTCGGCCCGGAGGGCGGTCTGGTGGAAGCCGGCCGATTCATGTTGGGGGGAAGGCGGCGACGTCGGTCGAGTTCACCTCTCCGTCGCGGTTCCAGTCCGCGTCGGCGTTCGAGGCTCAGCCCAGCGGATCCCCGCGCGTCGACCGAGCAGGAACGCCGGCTCGCAGCGTCGACTTCGGCTCGCTGGATGGCGAGACACGGGTGTGGCCAGGTTCGCCTCAGACACAGGTGTGGCCAGGTTCGGCCGGGAGCCAGACACAGGTGTGTCCAAGTCCGGCCCGCCGGCACAGGACACAGGTGTGGCCAGGTTCCACCGAAGGTGTGGCCAGGTTCCACCGCACGGGTGTGGCTAGGTGCGGCTCCCGCATGTCACCCAGTTGCCCGGACAGAGAGTGTCACCCACGGCACGACACGGGTGTGGCCAGGTTCGCCTTGATTTCGCCACGGGCTGCTAGTCGACGTTCTTGCGCGCTGGGGCTTGACGAGGGGTCACAAGAGTTTGCGCCCGACTCGACAGCTCTCTCGTTCAGGGTGTGCACGGGAGATCGGGACAGTGGATCGGCCTCATGTCAGCCATGTAGGCGTGGTCGTTGTAGATCGGCAGCACATCGGGGAACTTCGGCGACGCAGTCATGGATGAATACAACAGAAGCAGATTCTCGAGATCATGCCGAACGATGTAGATCTCCGACGCTTCGCCCTCTCGACGTTCAAGCACGCCGAATGGGGACCCGCGCAGGCCGAGCGAGGAGAGGACGGAGGAGAGGAACTCCGGCGTTCCGCAGCTCCCGGAGCCATGAGCCCCCCGTAGCGCTGAGGATCGCCAAAGCCGTACCTCACCGGAAGCTGTAGGCAATTCGAAGTTGATCTGGATCACCAACTCGCCGATTCGGAGCTTTGAGCAGTAGAGCGGATAAGGAAGCGAGCACCAAAATCCGATGAAATCACAGCCCGTTCGAGCGATGAGCCGTGGGACGTACTCACGCAGCAATGCGCAAATGGCTCGTTGCTGGTCGTCCGGTCTGAGCTTGAGCAAGGTGATCTCGTTGCTTCGTGATTGCTTCATCGTCTAGCCTCCAGCAGGAAGGTCCTCGCCGTCGCGGGTTGGGCTTGTACTCGTCGGTGCGAATTCGGTCCTTGTAGTCCCGAAGGTGCCATCGCTCGCGAGTGTAGTTCTCCGTTCACCTCCGCCACTTGGGGCCGTGCCAAACCTTGTCGGCCTCCTCCGCTTCGTGTCGTCGCTTCCAGAATGGCCCGATGTCATGGAAGGTTCGGCCCTCCTCCATCATCTCCCTCACCCAGCGATCGTTGATGTCCACCGACCACACTTCGATGCCGTTGCGCTGCATCCAGTCCTTGATCGTCTCAAGCCCGTGCTCGGCTGCGTAATCTTTCACACGATCCATGCCTTCTCGGATGACCACGCCCGGCTTCGCAGCCTTCGGAATCCGCTTGCCGATCATGACGCCGACGCCGTTGGGCATCGCGATCGAAGCCGTGATCCAGCCCGATCGCTTCACGACCGTCAGTCCGTCGATGAGGATCGCGCCCGCAGACCATGCGAAGTTCTCCCAATCACCCTCTGCGGCATACCAGAGCGCGTTGATCCCATCGGCGAGTGCGCCAAGACCGGGGATCATCCCGGCAGCGTCGAGTGCGTCGTGGCCGTAGGTGTCGACCGCATCCCAACCCCAGCGGTAGTTCTCCCAAGTGAAGTAGCCGCTCGCCAGTCCACTCGGATCCATCCCATCAACCGGACTCCGTCCGAGATACCCGTAGAGACTCGGCCCATCCACATACCCCGCCGGATCGCGTTCGAGCCAGCGGGCGACGCCGGGGGTCGGGTCGTAGTGGCGGAAGCGGACGGTGTACGCCCCGATCTCTGGGTTGAAGCGGTAGCCGCAGAAGCCGACGGTCAGCTCTGAGGTCCTCGGCGCGACAAGCCCCGCGGGGATCGCGCCGGCGTGATGCGTCGAGCCGAACGCCGCGACATCGGTCGAGGTGACCTCACCGTCGCGGTTCCAGTCGGCGTCGGCGTTCAAGGCTCTGACCGGCGGATCCCCGGGCGTCGACCGAGCAGGAACGCCGGCTCGCGGCGTCGACTTCGGCTCGCTGTATCGCGTCGGATACAGCGTCGCCTCGTCTCCTTGCGATCCAGCATTCCTGCTCGGTCTTTGGCCTTCGGGGCTCCGCCGGTCAGAGCCTTGGCCAGTCTCGTGGATCTCTTTGGTGCGCGCGGCGTTCGCGATGTTGTAGTCGCCGCTGTCGACATCGCCGTCGCCGTCGATGTCTCTCGCCCACGAGTGCCTCGCCTCGCCGTAGGCGTCGTAGGCGACGCGGAAGGTCAGCGTGCCGACGCGGTTGACGCCTGCGACCACGCTGAACTGGTGGTCGTGGAGGTACTGCTCCCACTGGGTGTCGGTCGAGTCGGTGAAGTCGGAGTCGGTGCCGCCGTTCCAGTTCGCGTTGGTCCGCCGGAGCACCAGCTCGTCGATGTAGCGGAGACCCCAGACATTCTGCGTGAGCGAGTCGTAGGTGCCCTCCATGCCGGTGTCGACATGCTCCTCGAGCACCTGCCAGCCGGCCCCGTAGTAGATCGCGCGGCGTTCGCTGAGCGCGTGGGTCGCGTCGGTGGTGTCGGCGTTGCGCTCGACCTATCCCGGAGTCGGACTCCGCATGGTCAGGCCGTTGTAGCGGTAGACCGCCCGGTTCGGCGGATCAAGTTCGGCGGGTCCGGTTCGGCGGGTCGCTCGAGCCCGGCGCACCGCTTGAGAACCAGACCTGGGTCAGGCGGCCCCACCGAGGAGAACAGCGGAACAGCAGTGGCAGAACGCAGCCGCATTGGCTTCTTGCTGCTGCTCGGCTTGCTGTGGCGGCTGCTCTCACTCTGGACAGCCACATTCTGAAGAAACGGTGGACATCCGGTGCCTCGCGGGCACCGGCACCGCCGCCGCCGCTCTCTCTCCACCGGCCAAAAACAGAACCGCCGCTGTCCGGTCTGGACAGCGGCGGTTCGAAGAGCGGGTGAAGGGACTTGAACCCTCGACATCCACCTTGGCAAGGTGGCACTCTACCACTGAGTTACACCCGCATGCTGGCACGCCCGTTTGGTGGCATGCTCGTGCGCCTTGGGACGAGAGGGGAGTCGGGTTGAACGCCCGCATCCGCTGCCGTCTTTGGGGATCGCGGAGTATACAGTGCGATCCGGAAGGGGCAAGAGGTTCGCTGACGCTCGGCTGGGATTCTGGTCGAGAAGGGTGGTCCCGGATTCGGGCTCAGAGGGTGGCCCCGAAGTTGGGCTGCTCTGGTACCGAGAACCTCGGCTTTCCCGCTCCGCTCTGCCGTCTTTCCCCCACCCACTGCTCTCCCCCCGTCGGCTCCCCCTTGGCTGCCCTTGCCTGATTCGCCCTCTGCCTCTGCCAGCGCCCCCGCCACCCCCGAGCCTCACCTGCCGTGGTGGATGTGGATCGTCCCGCTCCTCTGGGCGGGTGCGTTCCTGACGGGAGCGTCCGCTCTCGAGCGGCTCTCGGCGGACACGGTCAGCTTCCTTCGCTTCGCCATCACCGTGGCGGGGGGCGCGATCGTCCTCGGACGGCCGGCGCGGACGCTCCTGCGGGCTCGGCCAAGCCTGCGGGCATGGGGGGCGATGACGCTCCTCGCCCTCACCGGCGGCGTCGTCTACCACATCCTCTTCTATCTCGGACTCGCCCGGTCGGAAGCGCCGGTCGCGAGCGTCGTCATCGCGACGAACCCAATCCTGACTGCCTTGGGGTGCGCGATCTTCCTCCGGGACCGACGGCCCTCGCCCGCGCTCTTCGTGGGGCTCGGGCTCGCGTTCCTCGGCGCGGTCCTGATCGCAGCGGATCGGACCGGCGCGGGCGCTGCGGCAACGGCGAGGGAGGGGAGCGACGCGGCGGGCCTTGCCTACCTCATCGCCATCCTGCGTGATTGGGCGAGCGGGTGGGGACTCGGCGAGACGCTGTGCCTCCTCGCGTCGATGTCCTGGGCGATCTTCGCGGTGCTCATGCAGCGATTCCGAAGCGGCGTGCTCGCGGCGTTCCCAAGTACGGGGGTGACCTTCGTCGTCTATGCGATCACCGCCGCGGTGCTCCTGCCCATCACGATCGCGACCGGGAGCGTCCGCGAGATCGCCGACGCGTCACTCGGCGAGTGGGGCTGCCTCCTCTACCTCGGGCTGATCGCGACCGTCGCCGCGTACACGATGTACAACGCGGCGATCGATCGAGCCGGCTCGGCTCGCGTGTCGCAGGTCACCTACGCGGTCCCGACCTTCACGACGATCCTCTCCGCGATCCTCCTCGGCTTCCGCCCGGGCGCGTCGGGCATCGTCGGACTGGTGATCGTGACCATCGGCCTGATCGTCTCCGACGGCCGCGTGGTGCAGGCGGTGCGGGGTCGCGCGTTGCGAGCGTGACGGAATAGGTGTGTGCGTTCAACCGCGTTCTGCTCTCGTGCCCCAGAGAACCACAGAGGCACAGAGGGCACAGAGGGTGCACAGAGAAGCCAAGGGAAAGAGGGGATTCGTTGCACAAACTCGTGGGCGCAGAGTGGATTTGACTTGGGTCGGTACTTCTCGCTCTACCCAGCGCTCGCGCTCCGCAAGTCCCTCGGGCACCGGCATGTCTCCATCAAGGCGCGCAACCGGTCCTCTCGTTCGCCTTCTCTGTGCATCCGCTGTGCCCTCTGTGCCTCTGTGGTTCTCTGGGTGAATGGTGTAAACCGCGGGCTCACCAGTGACGCACGACGCAGACTGCGCCGAGGACGGCGAGGGTGAGGTGGACGGCCACGGCGAGGTCGCCGAAGTCGATCGGGAAGAGCGGTTGCAGGAGCGCCGCGCCGGCTGCGAAGACGCCGCACCAGAGGGCGAGGTTCTGCTTGCCGGCGACGACGGCGGCGGTCGCGAGCGCGGCTGCGGAGGCCCAGCGGGCACCGAGTTCGTAGGAACCGGGCACCCAGTCGAAGGGGAGGAGCGCGAGGAGCGCGGTACCGATGCCGAGCACGACGAGCGACCAGCGAGGCATGTCGGCACGATAGCGGCGAATGGCGCGACGGGTGCGGGCGTACGAAGGGGCTGCGCGCGACGGCGGCGGTCCCAAGGCGAGCCGAAGCTGCCTCGAAACCGCCGCCGTCCAGCGTGCGGGTCATGATCGATGGGGGTTCGTCAGCGGGCGCCCGAGCGACCCCTCAACGACCCCTCAACGACCCCCCAACGAACCCATGCGACTCACTTGTCCTTCGGATCGATACCCATGCCCGAGCGATCCGGGCCCTTCGGCGCGGGGACCGGGACGAAGGTCTTCGTCTTCAGCTCCTCGAGCAGGTGGTTGATTGCGGCGTCGAGCTGCGGATCGCCGCCATCACGCATGAGTGCGGGATCGTCGATGACCTCGATGTCGGGATCGACGCCGTGGCCTTCGATGCCCCAGGTGCCGTCGGTCTCGTAGAAGCCGAAGGTCGGCACGGTGACGCGACCGCCGTCGATCAGGCCGGGGTTGCCGGAGATGCCGACGAGTCCGCCCCAGGTCCGGGTGCCGATGAGCTTGCCGAGACCGTGGTGCTTGAAGAGCCAGGGGAACATGTCGCCACCGGAGCCGGCGAGCCCGTTGATGAGCATCGCCTTCGGCCCGTGATGGGCGTCGGCCGGCCAGGTCCACGGGTTCGTGTCGCGACGCGACCAGTAGTTCGTGACCGGACGGTTGAGCATCTCGATGAAGCGGTTGGGGATCTGGCCGCCGCCGTTCCAGCGGTCATCGATGATGAGCGCCTTGAGGTCGTACTGCCCCTGGAACTGGCGCACGAGATCGGTCTGGCCATCGACGCCCGTGTTCGGGACATAGATGTAGCCGATCTTCCCTTCGCTCTTCTGGGCGACATAGGCCCGCTTCGATTCGATCCACTGGCGATAGCGCAGCGACCCCTCGCTCGTGATCGTCGTGACGACGACATCCTTCGCGGAGTCGTCCATCACCGGCTTCTTGCTCACGGTGAGGGTCACGGCCTTGTTGCCGAGGCCGACGAACGCCGCCCACGGGCTGCGGCTCGTGTCGATCGGCACGCCGTTCACCGCGAGGACATAGTCGCCCTCCTCGACGCCGAGGCCCTGGGTCGAGAGCGGCCCACGGGCGTCGAGATCCCAATCCGCGCCGCGGAGGATCTTCGCGATGCGGTAGGCCTTGCCGGTGTCGTCGCCGTCGAGCTTCCAGTCCACGCCGAGGAGACCGACATTGCGGCTCGGCGCACTCTCGACATCGCCGCCCTGGTAGTAGGCGTGGCCGACATTGAGCTCCGAGATCATCTCGCTGATGAGGTAGGAGAGGTCCTCGCGAGCGGCGAGCTGGTCGAGCAGCGGGGCGTACTGGTCGTAGACGCCCTGCCAGTTCACGCCGTGCATGCCGGCGTCGTAGAAGTAGTCGCGCTGCAGGCGCCACGCCTCGCGGAACATCTGACGCCATTCGGCCCGCGGGTCGACCTCGACGAGCATCGGGCTCGTCACGATCGGCTTGGCCGTCGCACCGGCGGAGGTGCCGGAGATCGACACGCCGCCGCGGCCGCCGATGAGGAGCTTCTTGCCGTCGGCGGAGACTTCGAAGAAGCCGCCGTTGCCGACCTTCGACTCCTCGCGCTTGCGGTCCGAAAGATCCATCGCGTAGATCGTGCCGCCGCGCGAGTAGAGCACATGGTTGCGGTCGTTGAAGCCGACCGAGCCGTAGCCGCCGTTCGCGGCGGGCAACTGGATCGTGCGACCTTCGAAGCCGTCGAAGTCGATGGTGACCTCCTTCGACTTCTCCTTCGCCTTGTCGCCGCCCTCGCCCTCGCCACCGCCGCCACCGCCCGCGGCTCGCGAGCCCTCGATCTTCGTCTGCTCGCCGGTCGGGCCGGTGCCCTCGCCGGTGATGCGATCGCCGTCGATCGTCAGCCGCATCGAGGCGCTGCCGCCTTCGGGGAGCTTGAGGGTGAGTTCGAGCGTCTTCGCGTCGGGATTCCAGGTGCCCTCGACCGGACCGCTGATCGGACCGGAGGACATGCTGCCCTTCACCCGATTGCCTTCCTCGAGGGTCAGCGTGAGGGTGAACTCGAGCGGGCCCATGCCGGGGATCTCGGTCTTGCAGTTCCAGGTGCCGGCGGGACCGCCGGCGGCCGGAGCGGCCTGCAGGGAGAAGTCGACGATCGTCGAGCCGTCCGCGGCTTCGGCACCGCGCCGGCGACCGGGACCGCGGCGCTGCGGGGCGTCGCCCTCGGCGGGAGGCGTGGCGGGCTTGGCGTCGCCGCCTTCCTTCTGTTCCTCCTTCTTCTCACCCTTCTTGTCGTCCTTCTCGCCGCCCTCCTCGTCGCTCTGCGGGAGCCAGCGCATCTTCATGTCCTTGCGCAGCGGAATCGCGGCGAGGACATCGGCTTCGTTATAAATCCAGGTCGAGTCGAGCGCGGAATATTCCGGATTGAAGCTCCGCTTCGTCACGAAGACGAGCCACTCGCCCTTGCGGTCGAAGGTCGGGCGCGAGTCGTCGAACATGCCGCTCGTCGCCTGGCGCGTCTCGCCGCTCTTCGTGTCGTGGATGAAGACGGCGCTCGAGCGCTGGTTGTCCGGACCGCGGGCCCAGGTGAGCCAGCGCGAGTCATGCGACCAGGAGACCGGACCCATGGAGATCTCCCACGGGTTCTTGTCGAGCGGCTTCACGGTCGCGCCGTCCATTCCCTCATTGAACTCGACGAGGAAGATCGCGCCGGTCTTGTCGCCGATGACCGCCTTCTTCGAGTCGGGCGACCAGGTGATGTCGGTGCGGAAGCAGGTGCCGTCGGTGGTGATGCGACGCGGCTCGCCCTTGCCGTCGGCGGCGAGCAGGTAGAGCTCATATTCGCCGCTCGCGTCGGAGAAGTAGGCGATCCACTTGCCGTCGGGGGACCACGCCGGATCCTGCTCGTGCACGCCGCTCGTGCGGGTGAGGTTGCGTGGCGTGCCGTTCTCGGCCGGCGCGGTCCAGATGTCGCCGCGCCCGGCGACGGCGACGCGCTTGCCGCTCGGCGAGATGCTGCCGCCGCCGATGAACTCGGAGGCGTCGATCATCTGCGGCATGAGCTTCGGCCGATCGCCCGGAATGGTGATCGGGATCTCGGCCGTGGTGCGGTCGGCGAGATCGAGCCGCCAGAGCTTCGCGCCGTACTGGAAGACGATCTCGCCCGGCGCGTTCTCCGGACCGATCGCCGGCCACTTCACATCGAAATCCTTGAAGCGCGTGATCTGCTCGTTCTTGCCGCTCTTCGTATCGTGGCACCAAATGTTCAGGCGATGCTCGGGGCCGCCGTCGCTGAGGTAATAGACCTTGTCCCCGCGCCACATCGGGATCGAGTCCTGGCCTTCCCAGTCGGTGATCTTCTTGCTTTCGCCTGACTTCAGGTTCATGAGCCAGATGTCGGTCTGCATGCCGCCGCGATAGCGCTTCCAGGTGCGGGTGTCGATCGAGTGCGGCGTGTAGGCGAGCCAGGTGCCGTCAGCGGAGATCGCGCCGTTGGCGCCGTAGGGCACCGGGAGCTGCTCGGGAAGCCCGCCGGTCGGCGGCACGGTGAAGAGCTGGGCCGCGCGGGCGAGGCCAGCCAGATCGGAGGACATGAAGACGAGCCGGCCGTCGGTCGTCCAGTCGTTCAGGACCTCGCCGCCCGGGTGGTGGGTGACCTGCGTCGGGATACCGCCGGCGACCGGGATGGTGAAGAGATCGCGGCCGGAGCCGTAGTTGCCGATGAACGCGACGCTCGAGCCGTCGGGCGAGAACCGAGGCATCGCCTCGCCGCCGGGGGGGCTCGCCAGCGGCCGGGCCTGGCCGCCCTGCTTCGGGGCGATCCAGAGGTCGTTCGCGTAGACGAAGACGACCGAGTCGCGGGAAATGTCGGGGTAGCGGAAGAGGGTGCCGTCAGAGCCAGCGTTGAGGTTGGCGTTGAGGTTGGCGTTGGCTGCAGGCGCCGCCGCAAGCGTGCTCGGGGCGGCCGCGAGGAGGGCGATGCCCGCGAGCGCGACGGTGCGAACGATGGACTGGACGGACGAGGAGAATGGACGGTCGGACAACGTGGTGCTCCGGAGTCGCGAAATGGGTGTCGGGGTGCGAGCGAGCATTCCATGGCAACGAACGCCCGCTCGAAACGCCCCCGGGGGAAGGCGTTGTACCGCACCTTCCCGATCGAGTTCAGGTTCCGTCAGGAATCACCCCACAGAGTCGTCGCGCCAGCCGCAGGCCAGCGTCGGACTCAGCCGGGGCCTTCGTCGCCGTCGTCGTCGTCCTTCGCACGGGTCGGGCGCTGCGGCGCGGAGAGCTCGTCAACCGGAAGTCCTTCCGCGGCAAGCAACTCGCGGAGGCGGATGAGCCCCCGACGGGCGTGGGTTTTGACCGTACCGAGGGGGAGGCCGGTCGTCGTGGCGATCTGTTCGTGCGATTGCCCCTGGCGGATCGAGAGGTGGAGGACCCGCTTCTGCTCAGGTCGGAGCCGTTCGAAGGCCCGATGGGCGATCTCGGCGACCTCGCTGACCTCGGTCTGATCGTTGTCGTCCACGGGCGCCGCGACCGTCTCGGAAATCATCGCCTGCTCGGGCCGACGCTTGCGGCGTCGGGCGCGATCGATGAGTCGGCGGCGGGCGATCGTCGCCACGAAGGTCGCTTCACTGGCGATGCTGGCGTCGAATCGCGCGGCCGATCGCCAAAGATCGATGAAGATCTCCTGCACCGCATCCTCGGCCTCGCTCGGCGAGGGGCAGAGCCGGCGCGCGAGTGACCATACGAGCCCGCGGAAGTGCTCGATGCACTCGTTCGCAGCGCCGGGCTCGCCGGCCGCGACGCGAGCGAGGATGGACCGTTCAGATGTCAGCGCGAAAGCTCGGGATCGAGACCGACCGGACAGCCTGCCGCGTTCTCTGTGCACGAACGCGGCTGGGCGCGGCGACAAGGGAACATGGGTCTCGTCGTGAGCCCCGCTGTCTACCGTGCGGAACGGATTCTATCGTCGCGGCCGACGAAAGGATGAGCGGCTTTACCGATGAAGAATCACGCGCTCACGCGGGAAGCGGACCTTCGGCAGCGTCGCATTTCCATCGGCGTCCGAGCGATATCCGGCCGTGACAACAACGGTCGTGCGGTATCCCTGGGCCGGGAGACCGAGCGCCGCGTCGTACGCGGACGGGTCGATGCCCTCCATGGGACAGGCATCCACCCCGAGAAGTGCGGCGCCAGATAGGAAAAACCCAAGAGCGATGTAGACCTGTCGCGCGGTCCATCCCTCGGCGTCGAAACCGGGCTGCACGATGAAACCTTCGATCATCTTCCGATAGCCATCGAACTGCTCGATGGGCTGCTTGCGGACTTCAGCGGTCCGGGCGAGGAAGGCGGCGACATCCGAGGCGCCGATCGGCGACCGGCGCGAGAGAACAACAAGGTGCGAGGCGTCGGTGATCTGCGGCTGGTTCCACGACGATGTGCGGAGGGCAGCGCGGACCGCGGGATCCTCGACGACATCGAACCGCCACGGCTGCAGGCCGAAGGACGAGGGCGCCTGATGCAGCGTGTCCTCCAGCGCGCTCCACACATCGGCGGGGATGCGCTTCGAGGGGTCGAACTTCTTCGTGGCGTAGCGCCAGGCAAGAGCCTCGCGTAGGGTGGCGGTCGAGATGGGCATGGGGAGGGTTTGTTCGAAGCGGTGGTGTGGCGGATTCGACTCCGACGAAGTCGGACTGGATCCCGCGGGCCAGCGTAGCTGGAACGCGCACGCCGCGCGAGCGGCGTGCTTTCTCACCGGCAGAGTCGGGTCGCCAAGCCGTCTTCGGCTTGAGCGACCGACGAACGGTGAGGAAGGGATTCGAACCCTTGAAACCCTGACGGGTTTACCGGTTTTCAAGACCGGTGCGTTCAACCACTCTGCCACCTCACCTCTGGGTTGTGACGTCATCGTACGCCAGGGCCATCGGTTTCGGGGAGCGGTTGGGCGTGGTGGCTGTGGTCGGCCGGGACGAGCCAGACGCGCTCGCCGTCGAACCAGAAGAGCCCGAGCTGCTCCCAGTGGTGCGCTAGCCGAACGGCCGCGAGGAGCTTGAGCGGGATCGCAAGGCCGGGCTCGACATGCGAGCCGTCGGGACTGGTGCCGTCGACGCGGCGCGCGGGAATGTGCAGGATGTCCAGTTCGGCGGCGAGCGCCCGCAGCCGGTCGTCGTTCGTCGCGCGATCCGCGTTCTCGCCGCGCGGATTGGCCGGGGTCACGATCGCGAAACGCCCGCGCGGGAAGAGCCCGCGCAGGAACGCCAGGTTCTCGGCGGAGAGCGCCTGACGCAGGTCGATCGTTCGTCCGTCGTCTGGAAAGCGCAGGAGCGTGTGCGGATAGTGGGTCCAGGGATCCACGCGATGCCTCTCGCCCTCACGATGCTGCGGTCGTCCCGCCGGCGCCGGCCTCGAGCGCCGGCGGCGCGATGAGCCCCTCGACCGGCGGCGTCCTCGGATGGAGCAGCGTACCGACGAGCGCCGTCCAGCCGGTCTGGGCCCGGGCGCCGAGTCCTTCGCCATGGTCGCCGTGGAAGTACTCGAAGAAGGGAACGAGATCGCGGAAATGCGGATCGCGCTGGAGTTTCTCGTTCGCGCCGAGCACCGGGCGCCGGCCGCGGCCGTCGCGGAGGAAGAGCCGCGTGAGCCGGTCGCGCAGTTCGTCGGCCGCGCCGCCGAGGGTGACCGTCTGGCCGGCGCCGACGGGACATTCGATACGGAAGTCGTCGCCGTAGTAGCGATGGAACTTTCGAAGGCTCTCGACCAGAAGAAAATTGAGCGGCATCCAGATCGGGCCGCGCCAGTTCGAGTTGCCGCCGAAGAGCGGCGTCTCCCCCTCGCCCGGCTCGTAGCGCACGCTGAAGCGCTGGTCGCCGAGGGTCAGCTCGTAGGGGCGCTCGAGGTGCGCGCGGGAGAGTCCGCGCACGCCGTACGGGCTCAGGAAGTGGGCGGGATCGAGCGCCTTGCGCAGCAGGGCCTTCATGCGATGGCCGCGGAGGAGCGAGAGCAGTCGGCGATCCCCGCGCCCCGGCTCGTTCCAGCGCGAGACGAGACCGGCGAGCTCGGGGCGGAATCGGAAGATCCACTCGAGACGGCTGGCGAAGGCCGGAAGCTTCGCGATCGTCTCCGGCTCGAGCGTCTCGACGCAGAAGAGCGGCACGAGTCCGACGGCGCTCGTGATCTTGAGCGGCATCGCGTGGCCATCCGGGAAGCGCAGGACGTCATAGTAAAAGCCGTCCTCCTCGTCCCAGAGTCCGCGCCCGCACCTGCGGACATCCGTCATCGCCTCGGCGATCTGGAGGAAATGCTCGAAGAACTTCGTCGCAAGATCCTGATAGACCGGCCAGTGGAGGGCGAGCTCGATCGCGATGCGCATGAGCTGGAGCGCATACATGCCCATCCACGCCGTGCCGTCGGCCTGCTGCAGCGTGCCGCCCAGCGGAAGCTCGCGGCTTCGGTCGAAGACGCCGATGTTGTCCAGGCCGAGGAAGCCCCCCTCGAAGACATTGTGCCCCTCCTTGTCCTTGCGGTTCACCCACCAGGTGAAGTTCATCGAGAGGCGATTGAGGACATGCACGAGGAAGTCGAGGTCGCCGGCACCGCGGGCCTTGCGGTCCGCCTCGTAGATGCGCCACGCCGCCCACGCCTGGAGCGGGGGATTCGCGTCGTCGAAGGCCCATTCGTACGCGGGGAGCGCGCCGTTGGGATGGATGAAGTCGTCGGTGAGGAACTCGCTGATCTGCCGCTTCGCGAAGTCCGGGTCGATGTGGGCGTAGGCGACGGCGTGGAAGGCGTGGTCCCACGCGGCGAACCACGGATACTCCCAGGTGTCCGGCATCGCCATCACGCGGCGCACGGCGAAGTGGCGCCAATGCTCGTTGCGGCCGCGCCGACGCTCGGGGGGCGGCGGCGGCTGGCCCGGATCGCCGTCCTGCCAGCGGCGGACATCGAAATGATAAAACTGCTTCGACCAGAGGAGTCCGGCGTAGGCCTGGCGCTGGACCTCGCGCTGGTCAGGATCCTCGATGAGCGCCTGCTGCGACGCCCACCACGCGTCGGCCTCGCAGCGGCGGGCCCGCAGGATCTCGAGGCATTCGGCGTGCGTCGGCGCGGCGACCGGCTCGTTCGCGCGGTGCGTCGGGCCGAGATGGACGATGACGCTGCGCTCGTCGCCCGCGGGAACCTCGACGCGATGGACGAGGGCGGCGCGCGTGCCGCGCTCGTCGGAGACCGCGCGGCTCTCACCGCGCACGATCGCGGCGTCGAAGCCGTCCTTGTAGCGTTCGCCGCGATCCGGAAGGCCCCAGAGCGCGGGGCCGTTGGAGTCGTTCTCGCAGAAGAGCAGCGTCGCCCGATCGTCGTAGCCGGTCAGGGCGAGCGGCGACAGCGTGCGATGCGCGGTGATCGCGCGGCGCGGTCCGTCGGCGGTGATAGACGGCCTGGGAAGCGTCGGATTCCACGACCACTCGTTGCGGAAGGTGAGTTGGGGGAGGATCGTGAGCGTCGCCCGCTCGGGACCGCGGTTCGCCGCGGTGATGCGCATGATGACCGAGTCGGGATCGGGCTTCGCGTAGTCGACGGTGATGTCCCAGTAGCGATCGTCGTCGAGGATGCCCGTGTCGATCAGCTCATACTCGCGATCGAGTCGCGATCGCTTCGCGTTCTCCTCGCGAAGCCGTGCGTAGGGAAAGGCCCGCTGCGGATACTTGTAGAGCATCCGCTGCCAGGCGTGCGACGGGACGGCGTCGAGATACCAATAGAGTTCCTTGACATCCTCGCCGTGGTTGCCCTGGGCGTTGGTCAATCCGAAGAGCCGGTCCTTGAGGATCGGATCGAGCCCGTTCCAGAGGGCGAGACTCAGGACGAGATACTGCTTCGCGTCGCACCAGCCCGCGAGGCCATCCTCGCCCCATCGGTAGGCCCGTTGGTGGGCATGCTCGAAGGGGAACGCATCCCATGCGCCGCCGTTCGCGCTGTAGTCCTCGCGCACCGTGCCCCACTGGCGATCGCTGACGAAGGGACCCCATTGCCGCCACGGCCCGTTGTGCCTGCGATTGGCGCGGATGCGGGCCTCCTCGGGCGGGAAGGTCCTCATCGCGGGCCTCCGGCGCAGGCGACGGCGTGATGCCGGGCGTCGGCGCGATCGCCCGGATCATCGCGGTCGAGCATGATCTCGAGGGCCGCGGCGACGCTCCACGCCTGCATCGGACAGCCGCGCGGCGCGTGCGGCGGATCGGCGTCGAGGATCTCGCTCACGCTGCCGAGGCCCGCTTCGCCGAGATGGGCGACGATCGCTGCGCGCACGCCGTCGGCGAGCGATGGGTCGAGGCCAGCGCGTCGCCACGCCCGCAGGAGGAACGGGAGAAGCCAGGGCCACGCGGTGCCCATGTGGTAGCTCTCGTCGCGCTCGACGACGCCGCCCTCATACCGACCGCGATAGCGGGGATCGCGCGGGGCGAGCGTGCGCAGGCCCGCGGGCACGAGCAGATCCGCAGCGACGCGCTCGGCGACCGCGCGGACCTCGTCGGGTTCGAGGGCGACATGGTCGAGTCCTGCGGCCAGAATCTGATTCGGCCGAACGCTCGGATCGCGGCCATCGGGGCGCTCCGCCGTCGGCGGGCCGTCGATGACATCGAAACAGGCGTTTTCCTCAGGATTCCAGAAGCGGCGGAAGCCGTCGCGGGCCGACGCGATGCGCCGGTCGAGGGCCGCGATCGTCTCGGCAGGCTCGCCGAGGCGTTCGGCGAACGCGCGGGCGTGACTGAGGGCGTCGAACCACAGGGCGTTCACCTCGATCGGCTTACCGATGCGCGGCGTGATGACGCGGCCATCGACCTTCGCATCCATCCAGGTGAGCTGCTGCCCCGGCTCGCCCGCGGAGAGGAGGCCATCGCCCGGATCGACGCGGATGCCGTGGCGCGTGCCGCGGATGAAGGCGTCGATGATCGAGCGGACGGCGGGCCACATCTGGCGCAGCCAGCGCTCGTCGTGATCGACGCGATCGGTGAGGGCGACGGCGCGCACGAAGAGGAGCGGCGCGTCCACGGAGTTGTACTCCATCGCGTCGGCGTCGCCGTCGCGATCGGGGAACCGGTTCGGCAGCATGCCGCCCGAAAGGCGCTTCGCGTAGGTCTCGAGCACGCCGCGGGCCGCGGGCACTCGGCGGTTCGCGAGCAGGATGCCGGGCAGGGCGATCATCGTGTCGCGCGACCAATCGGCAAACCAGGGATATCCGGCGATGATCGACCAGCCTGAGCCGGCGTTCGGCAGGGGACGGCGCACGACGAAGGCATCGCTCGCGAGGACGAGCTCGCGCGTCGCCGCGCAGCACCGCGCGTGACCGCTCGCCTCGACCAAGGCCTGTCGTCGAGCCTGCTCGGCGACGAACAGAAGCTGGGGATCCCGAGGAAGCGGAAGGCCGAGGCTCGCGCCGAAGGTCAGCCGCTGGCCGGGAGCGAGCCGGGCGACGATGGTCGCGGCGTGCAGGAGCGACTCGCGATGGTCGTAGCCCCGCTCGCGCTCGACGGGCAGGTCGACATCGCGCCACCAGGCGCCGACCGGCCGCAGCTCGGCGTTGGGGCAGTGCAGCCACAGATCGTCGGTGACGCCAGCGGCGTCCTTCGACGCGCCGCTCGCGGTCTCGTCGCGACGCAGGCGGGCACGCAGGCCGTTGCCGATGCCGCCGGTGGCGCGCTCGATCGGGATCTCCCACGCGGCCTCAGGATGGAGGGCATGGTGCGAGCGGTTTGCGATGAGCGCGTCGAGCTGGAGTTCGCACGGCGCGCTGCCCGGCAGGAGTCGGTACTCGACGATGATCGCGTTCTCGCCGAGCACCATCGCCATCCGCTTCTCGAGGATGCACTCATCCAGCTCCCAGCGCCAGACCGGGAGTCCCCGCTCGAGCCGGAAGCGGCTGAGGTGATCGACGCCGCGCGGCGCACAGCTTCCGTCGCGCCAGAGATTCGTCGAGAGATTCGTGAGCGTGCCGCGGACGCTGAGGCGCTCCTCGAGCTTGGCGAGGACGAGCGTGCGCACGGCCGGCGGCCGCGTCGCCGCGACCAGGAGGCCGTGGTAGCGGCGGGTCAGCGCGCCGGCGACGGTACCCATCGCGTAGCCGCCGATGCCGTTGGTGAGGAGCCACTCGCGGGAGAGCGCTTCGCGCAGCAGATCGGCGGGCGAACGGCTCGACGATCGCTGGAACTCGGTCGGGCCCTGCGATGCCTGCTGGACGCGGGCCGCGTCGGGTGTCGGGGAACGAAGGGAGTCGGCGAAGGGATCGAATGACACGGCTGGATTATCGGCGGCAGGGAGGGGAGGGGTGCAGGATCAAGTCCGCCAATCGGGATCAGGCCTGTCTCGCCGATCGCGTTCGAACCGCCTCCGGAGGCAGGCGGTGACCGTCGGCGTCGAACCAGATGCACGCGTCGGGGCGGAGGGCCACGCGGCAGGGCTGGCCGATCGACGGCGCCGCCTCGACCGCTCGGCTGACGCGAATGCGCTCGCCTGAACCGAGCGTCAGGGTGAGGAGAACCCGCCCGGCCGCTCCTCTCTCTCGCGCGTCCGCCATCCGATAGTGGACGACCCCGTCCAGGAGGAGGCCGCTCTCGCCGGCGTCATCGGCGTCTCCGTCCGCTCCGATCGCGACCCACGCGGCCGTCGGCGGGACGGGGCCGCTGAGGGCTTCCGCCCGGCACACCTCGAGTCCGAGCCAGGCGCAGCCGCGGGCGACGCTGATGTGCCGGGGCTCGCGAAAGGCCTCCGGCGAGCCGCTCTGGAGAACGCGGCCCCCGTCGAGGTAGGCCAGTCGATCGGCGATCGCAAGGGCGTCCGCGTGGTCGTGGGTGACGATGAGGGTCGCGGCACCGGTCGCCTCGTGCAGGATCCGGATGTCCTCGCGGAGATCCAGCCGGGTGCGCTCGTCGAGATGGGCGAGCGGCTCATCGAGGAGGAGGAGGCGAGGCTTGCGGGCGATCGCCCGAGCGAGGCTCGCCCTCCGCCGCTCGCCGGCCGAAAGCGACGGCGGAAACCGATCGAGGAGCGCGAGGGCGCCGACGAGTTCGGCGGCCTCGTGCGCGGCCCGCTCGGCGTGCTGACCGCGCAGGCCGAAGCGATCGAGCCCCGCGCGGAGATTGTCGCGCACCGACAGGTGGTCGTAGAGCGCGGCGTCGTCGAGCGTCATGCCGACGCCACGCTCGACCGGCCCGAGCGTCAGGATCGACCGGCCATCGAGCAGGATCTCGCCGCGATCGGCGCGATCGAGCCCGGCGATGATCCGAAGCAGCGTGGACTTGCCGCTGCCCGAGGGCCCGACGATCGCGAGGAGCTCGCCGCGCTCGATCGCGAGATCGACGCCGACGAGACCACGGCCGCCTGAAAAGCGGCGTTCGACCGATCGGAGCTCCAGGAAACGCTCGCCCACGGGTCACTCCCTCAAGGCCAGCCCATCCGATCCGCTCACCAAGGGCCGCGATCAGCCCTTCTCGTCGCGGTCGCGCTCCGCGCGCCGCCGCTTGAGTTCCGCGTCGACGAAGCCCTCGAGTTCGCCGTCGAGCACCTTGATCGGGTTGCTCATCTCGAAGTTCGTGCGGTGGTCCTTCACGCGGTTGTCGTAGAAGACATAGCTGCGGATCTGGTTGCCCCAGTCGCGGCTGACCTTCCCGCCCGTCGCCGCGGCGATCTCCGCGAGCCGTCGCTCCTCCTCGAGCTGCTCGAGCTTCGCCCGCAGGACCGAGAGCGCCTGCTGACGATTCTGCGGCTGGTCGCGGTAGGTGCTGGCGACGACCTGGATGCCGGTCGGAAGGTGCGTGACGCGCACCGCCGACGCGACCTTGTTCACGTTCTGGCCGCCGGGACCGCTCGCGCGCACGAAGGGAACGATCTCGAGGTCCTTGTCCGGGATGACGAGGTCGTTCTCCTCGAACTCGGGCGTCACATCGACGGTCGCGAAGCTCGTCTGCCGCTTGCCTTCCGCGTTGTACGGCGAGACGCGGGCCAGCCGGTGCGGACCGCGCTCGCAGCTCATGTAGCCATACGCGAAGGGGCCGCTGACCCGATACGCGACCTCGCTCACGCCGCCGTCGCTGCCCGGGACGCGGTGCATCTCCTCGGCCTTGAATCCCATCTTGGCCCAGTAGTAGAGGTACATCCGCTCGAGCAGGCGTCCCCAGTCTTCGGCCTCGAGTCCGCCCGCGCCGGATTGGATCGTGACGAAGCAGCTTCGGTGGTCGTGCTTGCCCGAGAGCAGGCTCTGGGCCTCGATCCGCTCCATGTCGCCGACCAGCTTGAAGAGCGCCGTATCGGCCTCCGCCAGCAGTTCCTTGTCGCCCGACTCCTTCGCCAACTGATAGCCGACCTTCGCGTCCTCGAGCTCCCGCATCGCCGCCTCAAGCGGCTCCGTCTGGGCGCGAAGGACCTTCAGGTCCGCGATGATCTTCTGGGCCTCCTTCTGGTTGTTCCAGAAGTCGGCGCCGTTCATCCGCTCGTCGAGCGAGCTGCGTTCGGAGACCTTTCGATCGAAGTCAAAGAGAGTCGCGGAGTGTCACGATCCGCGCCTCCAAGTCGTCGATCACCGGCTGGTGAGCGTCGTAGTGCATGGGGCGGGGATGGTAGCCGAATCCGGCGCCGCGGGATGCGGTCCGCTCGCCGAAAGGCGCGCTTCATCCGGTATTCTGCGCCCATGCTCATCGCCGACCGTGTCCTGCGCCTCACCGAGTCCGCCACCATCGCCGTCGGGGCGAAGGCGAACGCGCTGAAAGCGACCGGCAAGGATGTCATCGCCTTTGGCATGGGCGAACCCGACTTCGTCACCCCCGAGCCGATCCGCCGGGCGGCGATCGCCGGTCTCGAGAAGGGGCTGACGCACTACGCGCCGACGCCGGGCGACAAGGCCTCGCGCGAGGCGATCGCCGCGAAGCTGGTCCGCGAGAACGGCATCGCCTGCAAGCCCGAGCACATCAGCATCACCGCCGGCGCGAAGCACGCGCTGTACATGACGCTCCAGTGTCTTCTCGACGGGGGCAAGGGACAGGAGGTGATCCTCCCGACGCCGGCGTGGCTGAGCTACAAGCCGCTCATCGAGATCGCCGGCGGCACCTGCGTCGAGGTCCCCTCGACGGTCGCGAGCGGATTCAAGATCACGCCGCAGGCGCTCGAGGCGGCGATCACGCCGCGCACCGTCGGCGTCATCTTCAACTCCCCGTCGAACCCATGCGGCGTCGCCTATCGACCCGATGAGATCGGAGCGTTCGCGGATGTCCTCAAGCGCCATCCGCAGATCACGATCATCGCCGACGAGATTTACGAAAAGCTGATCTACCCGGAGATCGACCCGTCGCTGAAGGCCCGTTCCTTCGGGGCGATTCCCGAACTGGCCGAGCGCACGATCACGATCAACGGGATGAGCAAGGCCTACGCGATGACCGGATGGCGCGTCGGCTACATCTGCGCGCCCGGCGACAACGGCCGCTTCGCGAAGGAGCTCATCAAGCTCCAGGGGCAGATGACCAACGGCATCGCGACCTTCATCATGCCCGCGATCGTCGAGGCCCTCACGAACGGCGCCGCCGATGTCGAGCGCATGCGGCAGGTCTTCGCGCGGCGCGCGAAGCTCATCCACGAGCGGCTCCAGGCGATCCCGCGCTTCCGGAACGCCCAGCCGACCGCGGCGTTCTACGCGTTCCCCGACATCAGCGAGTGCCTCGGCCGCACCACGCCCGGCGGGAAGCGGATCGAGACGCCGACCCAGTTTGCTGACGCGCTGCTCGAGGAGGCGCTCGTCGCCGTCGTGCCGGGCGAGGATTTCGGCGCCTGCGCGAGGACGCACATCCGCTTCAGCTTCGCCTGCGCCGACGAGAACATCGTCCGCGGGATCGATCGTGTCGCGGCGTGGGTCGCGCAGTTGCGGTAGGGTTGGTCGAGCCTGATTCAACACAGAGGCCCTCGGTGCCTCCGTCTTGGATCTCTTCGCGACTACTGCTTCCGGCCGTGCTTGGCGATGCCGCGGGCGTTGAGGAAGACCATCGAGCCGATCGCAGCGAGCATGAACATGCCCATGGCGTCGGTCAGGACGCCGTAGACCGCGAGGGCGAGAAGCACCGCGAGCATCGCGATGAGCATTGGCCGCTCCGCCTTGCGCTCCCATCCGGAGGCGCAGATGCCGACCGGGACGAGCATGAACAGCGAGGCGCCGGCGGCGCGGGCGAAGAGCATCAGCGTCGCCTGATCGCCGCCGCCGCTCATGACCGCGAGGACGACAAAGATCGCCGGCAGCGGCAGCAGCAGCACGAGGGCGAGGGCCCAGGCACGCTCCGCCGGGCGGAGAAGCAGCCGGCCGTCGCGGGTGAGGAGGAGCGCCGCGTTGAAGAGCGGCTCCGCGATCCAGGTGAGCATCACAAGGGCGATCACAAGGAGTCGGATGGGCAGGATGAAAGGGGCGAGGCCGGGATTCGCCTTGCTGATCGAGGCGAGCGCTGGCCCGAGCATGAACGAGGCGAGGAGGACGCCAACGACGACGCCCGCAGGCATGCGATGGCAGAAGCTGATCCACCAGAGGAAAAGCCGATAGACCGGCACCCGCGCGCGAAGCGTGTGGAGGAGTCCGTCGCGACCGGCTTCATTGGTCGGATCAAGGCGGAGCGACTCGCGGAAGTGCTCCGCAGCCTCGCGCACCTTGTTCTGCATGAGAAGCGAATGGCCGAGCACGGCGTGGCCGTTCGCCGACTCCGGATTGCGACCGAGCGCCGCACGGAGCGTGCTTTCCGCATCGTCGCGGCGATTGAGCCGCACCATCGCCATGCCGCGGACCTGGGCGCAGGTCTCGTCGTCGGCGTCGAGCGCAAGTCCCTTCGTCGCCGCATCGAGCGCGTCGGCAGGCCGTCCCATCGAGAGCGAGGCGAGCCCTTGAAGGCCGTGGAAATACGCGTTCATCGGGTCGAGCCGGACGGCTGCCTCGGCCTCCGGCAGCGCTTCCTTCGGACGCTCCTTGCTGAGGAGGGCGCGAGCGAGCGCCGCTCGTCCGAGCGCACGATCGGGCGCCGCCGCGACGGCGGCGCGGGCGATCTCAAGCGCCTCGTCGTCGCGATCGACGGCGTTGAGGGCGATCGCGAGCCCGGCGAGCGCGTCGGCGTCATCGGGCTCGCTTGCCAAGGCATCTCGGAACTCCCGCTCGGCGAGATCCGGCCGGTTCGCCCCGAGAAGCTGGAAGGCTCGTTCGATCTCCGAACGCATCGCTACCTCCGTTGGATCCCGAGGTACTTCGCGACATCGTCGTAGGCGCCGCTCTCGTTGGCGTGCAGCACATAGTTGCGAGCCGTCGCAAACCACTCGCGGGTCGAGGGTGGCGTCTCCTTCGCCGCCGCGAGGAGGTCCTTCGTCTCGACCGGCAGCGGTCGTCCGGTGCGCATGGCGTCGCGCAGCTTGGCTTCGACCGCGCGGTCGACGAGCGCCTTGAGATCAGCGCCGCTGCGCTCCTCGGTGCGCTTGGCGACCGCGGCGAGATCGAGCTGCGCGACGGGCTTTCCCTCGAGCAGCACGCCAAGCACGCTGGCCCGCGCGGCCTCGTCGGGCGGCGGCACGAAGATGATGCGGTCGAAGCGCCCGGGCCGGCGGAATGCGGCGTCGAGATGCCAGGGCGCGTTCGTCGCCGCAAGCACGAGCACGCCCTCGTTGGAGTGGGTGACGCCGTCGAGCTCGTTGAGGAACTGGTTGACGACATTGCGGCCGGCGCTCTGCCGCAGGTCGTGCCGGCTTGCGGCGAGCGCGTCCACCTCATCGAAGAAAAGAACGCAGGGAGCGTTGCGGCGCGCATACGAGAAAATCTGATGCAGTCGCTGCTCGCTCTGGCCAAGCCACATGTCGAGAATGTCATGGATGCCGAGGGCGATGAAGGTCGCCTTCGCCTCGCCCGCGGTTGCGCGGGCGAGATGGGTCTTGCCGCAGCCGGGCGGTCCGTAGAGGAGGATGCCGCCGCCGATCGACTTGCCGTAGGCCTTGAAGAGCTCGGCGTTGGCGAGCGGATGAATGACCTTCATCCGAATCTCGTCCTTCACGCCCTCCATGCCGCCGACGCTCCTGAAATCGATCGCCGGGCGCTCGAGCTGCGGAGGCTCGAAGCCGCCCTGTGGGCCGGCGCGGAGCCGCGTGCGCCCGTCCTCCTCGAGCTCATCGCCGAACAGATCCGCGGTCTCGTCGTCGCCGAAGTCCGACGAGCTCTCCTGGGGAGTGGCGGACTTCGAGCGATGGGCGTCGAGGATCGGCCGCAACGACCGGGCCGCATCGTCGTCGGCGAGCTGCGGATCGAGCCCGAGGGCTCGGTCAAAGTGCTGGCGGGCTCGCTCGTATTCTCCGGCGTCCTCGAGCAGGACGGCCAGTCGCAGATGGGCGAGCGCGTTGCCCGGGCGCCGCACGAGCTCCTCGTAGATCGGACGCGCACGGGCCGGCGCGTCGAGTCGCTCGAAGGCCATGGCGAGGCCAAGCTGGAGCGCGTCACTGGCGGGGGCGAACTTCAGGCCGTCAGTGAAGAGCTTGGCCGCCTCCTCGGCGAGGCCGAAGGTCATGAACTGGTCGCCGAGATGCCGTCGAAGCGGGACATTGTCGGGGGAGACATCCAGGGCTTCGATCAGCGGACGAAGATGCGGTGGGATGCGGTCCACGGGGCGAGTGTACTGCGCGGAGTGCCGCCGGACGGCGAGCATGTCATGTGCCGAGCGGGCACAATGCATACATGCCCATCTGTTCGCTTGCATGTGTGGCCGTGCTCGCCGGAGGAGGTCTTGCCGAGGTGGCAGCCAGTGACGACTGGACGACCACCGGCTGGGACTGCCGACTTTTCGCCGCCGGTGACATCGACGGCGATGGTCTGGCCGAGATCGTGACCCTCAACGGGCTCGATGCGCTCTGTATGGCCCGCTCGGTGTCTGGCTGGAAGGCGGGGGGTTGGGAAGTGCTGCGGGCCGGCGTTCCGACGGGTGCGTCCGATCTCGCGGTCGCCGATCTCGACACGACGATTCCCGGCTGCGAAGTGCTCGTGCGCTATCCCGATCGAACGCTCCTCTTCCGGCGCACCGGAGCGATCGCCTTCGACGCGGGAACTCCATTCGAAGGCTCGTGGCCCGCGCAGCCCGCTCCTCCCGGCGCCGTCGAGCCACCGCCGTACGAGCCCGCAGCACCGGCGCTTCTCTCCTTCGCCGGCGACATCGACGGCGACGGTCGCGCCGACGCGATCACGGTCTTCACCGCCTCACGGCCGCATCAGCATCGCGTCGTCCGCGTCGCGGTCGCGCTCCGCGAGGGTGCGGATCGTGACGGCGACGGCGTCTCCGATGATCGCGAGCGAGAGCTCGGCAGCGATCCGCGCGACCGTGACACCGACGACGACGGATTGCTCGACGGCTGGGAAGTGAACGGATTGCCGCGGGGCATCGAGCCCTTCGAGGGAACGCTCAGTCCGACACGGCAGGATGTCCTCCTCGTCGTCTCCCGCTTCGAGGGCCTCGACGAGGCCGTCGCGCAGCGCGAGGTCGAACGCTCGCGTTCGCTCTACGCCGCACTGCCGACGCGGAATCCCGACGGCTCGACGGGCGTGAGCGTGCATCTTCGATGGACCAAGCCGATTCCGCTGGCCGAGCAGGGGAGTTGGTGGAGCGTCGGCAACCGAGTGATCGCGCCGCGCGAGCGAGGGATCGTCCATTGGATGCAGGTGACGCCGGGTGGCGGCGGGCAGGCGCAGCAGACCGGCGACATGGGCGGCGCCGGCGCGCACTGGGCCGCGTTCGGCCACGAGGTCGGCCACCAGCTCTCGCTGTCGCACGAGGGCGACTCGACGCCGGCGTGGTGCCCGCTCTATCCCTCGCTCATGAACTACGCGTTCAACTATGCGCTCGGTGGCGATCCGAATGCGATTCGCTTCAGCGACGGGCGATTCGCGTCGGTCGAGCTCCTCGAGTCGGCGCTCACCGAGCGGCTGCCGTTTGCCTACGAAGACCTCAGGTATCTCGAAGCGCCCCCTTTCCGCTTCACGCTCAAGGCTGATGGCGAGCAGTCAACGCTCATCGACTGGAACCACAACGGCCGATTCGACGAGGGCACGGTCGAGGCGGACATCAACTACGGAGGCTCGACGCACTGCGGCATCCGGCGCAATGTCGAAACGGTCGCAGCGGCACCGTCGCTCTTTCTCCTCGGCGATGTCGCGCAGCTCCTGACCGTTGACATGAAATGCACGGCGGTGAGCGTCCGTGCGTGCGAAGGCGACGGCCGCTGGAGCGCGCCGCGGCAGATTCCGAACAGCGCGACGCGCCACGATCCGGTTGGGGTCGGCGTGGGCGATGCCGCGTATGTCTTCTTCCGCTCGCAGCGATCGTGGTGGGTTGCGAAGGTGACGGCGTCGGCGATTGAGACGCCGATTGAGCTGCCTGAGCTGCGGACGACCGACCTCTCCGCGTGCGCGGTTGATGGCCGTGTGCTGCTCGTGACCCGCGACGATGGCGATGCCCTCGTCGCTCGCTGGTTCGACTGGGGCGCGTCCGAACGGCTGTCGGCCCCGCAGCCGCTCGAGCGCCGCTCGCGCGTCGCGCCGGGACTCGCTCAGGATCCTGACACGAAGCGACTCGTTCTCGCGACGAGCGACCGAAGCCCGAAGGGCCACGATTGGTGCCTGCGCGTGACCTGGTTCGCGGTTGACGGCATGACGCTCCGCGAAGAAGCATCACGCTGGACGCGCGGCGAGGCCGCCGTCAACCACTGCACGACGCGACCTGTGGTGGCGTTTCGCCCCAACGGGCCGCAAGGGCCCGGGGGGCCACCCGGTCCGACCCACGAACTCAATCTCTTCCACACCGGCTGGTTCGGACCGAGCGGTCTCACCACCGCGTGGCGCACGCGACAGGTCGGCAACCAGGCGCTCGACGACGGTTGGCTCACCTGTCTCCTCTACGACGAGTGGACGCTCACCCGCGTGGGTGTCGCCTTCGTCTGCGGCCCGCAGGGAGCGATCTACTCCTATCGCTGGGATCCGGTGGACCACGGCGACATGACCGTAAACATGCTCCAGACGGCGCACAACGGCTGGGGCATCGATCGCGAGCCGATGCGCGACTTCGACGACGGCGCGAAGATCACCCGCTGGGGGATCCGCCACTCGATTCTCTTCATGCGACCGGATTGAGGGGCGGGCGGATTCAACACAGAGGCACGCGCGCGTCAGGTCAGCCCGACGGTCACCGGCATCGGCTGCGAGCGGGGCTCGTAGTTCGGGGCCAGGGCGATCTCGAGCGGGAGGCGCTTGCCGGTCGGGTCGCGCGGGATCTGATCGTTGTCGATGACTCGCTGGATGGCCATGATGCCTTCCATGAGCATCTCCGGGCGCGGCGGGCAGCCGGGGATGTAGACATCGACGGGGATGAACTGGTCGACGCCCTGGACGACCGCGTAGGTGTCGAAGACGCCGCCGGTCGAGGCGCACGCGCCCATCGAGATCACCCACTTCGGCTCGGTCATCTGCATGTAGACCCGCTGGAGAACGGGGAGCATCTTCACGCTCACCCGGCCGGCGACGATGAGGAGGTCGGCCTGGCGGGGGCTGAAGCGCATGACCTCAGCGCCGAAACGGGCGAGATCGAAGCGGCTGCACGCGGTCGCCATCAGCTCGATGCCGCAGCAGGCGGTTGCGAAGGGAAGCGGCCACACGCTCGAGCGGCGAGCCCAGTTCACGACGCGCTGGAACTGCGTGGTCAGAACATTGTCGAGCGGAAGTGCTGATTCGATGCCCATGGGTAGGTATCCGCCGGATGGTCATCCGGCCGTTGGAGTCGGGACGGGAGTGTAGCAGCGCTCGCTTCGTGGGCGGCGCGTCGCCGGATGGCGAAAGCAGGCGACCCGCGCGTCCTCCGGTCCCTTTCGGAACGGGGAGCGCGCGGGTCGCTCATGCGAAGCAGGGGAATAGCCCGGGTCACGAACCTCGGAGGAGCTGCTCGAGGTCGCCCTTCGATCGGACGACCGTGAACAGGCGTTCGATCTTGAACATGCGGAGCTGATTCAGGAGGTCACCGCGGAGGCCGAAGAGGACGGGGGTGAGCTTCCGTTCCTTGGCTCGCTTGGCGAAGTCGGTGCAGAGGCCGACGCCCATGGCGCTGAAGACCTGGACATCGCCGAGGTCAAGGACCGCGAACTTCCGGCCGTGGGCCTTGACGAAGGCTGCCTGGGCGGCGTCGATGATCGCCGGGCACTCGCGCTGTCCAAGATGTGGACCGGCGGCCTTCACGACGATGGCGAGGCCGCGTTCCTCGATGTCAACCGGATGGGCGAGCAGGGCCGAGATGGCGTCGGCAGCCGCCAACGCGTCGGACCAGCTTGCCGGATGTGCCTCGCTCGACGGCGGCCGGACGCCATCGGCACCACCCTGGATCTCCCCGCGGTTGCCTGGTGCATTGCTCATGGCAGAGACGGTCCGTTTCGGGATCGTCTCGGGCGAGCGAATGTTGCGCGATCGGGCGATCGCGCATCGGTCTGTGCGGCCTGGAGAATCGCGGGATCGTCAGTCCGCGACGGGGAGCGCGTCCACGACCAGCCGCTGCCCGGAGCCGTCGACGACCACGCCGGCGGGTTCGCCGGGCGCTGCGCGGTCCGGAGCGATGAATCGATATCCGCCGACGGCCTCGACGCTCCCGTCGCGCCGCACGACGAGCATGCGTCTGGCGAGGGCGTCGGCGCAGTCTGGTCCGGGAAGGCGCCACACCCGGGCATGCGCGCCGAGCGTCGGGCCATCCAGTCCGGTGAGGAGGAGCGCCGCGTTGGCGTTGCCACGCTCGTCGCCGGCGCGCCACTCGCCGTCGAGGACGAGCATGCCGCGCTCGTGTCTGGTCAGGGTGAGTCCGCAGGCACCGCGCTCGAGCGGCAGGCGAGGCCCTGGCCGAACGAGTCGCTTCGCGACATCGAGGACGAAGGTGCAACTGAGCGTGACCCGCTCGTCCGTCGCGAGTCCGCCGGCGAGCAGGGCGTGACGACCGTCCATCGCCGCACCCGAGGCATGCCCGATCGCGGTCCCAAGGTCCGACTCCCACGCGACGCTCGCGAGCGGCTCGGCGTCGAGGTCGATCGATTCGACGCTCGCCTCACCGACACCTCCGGCGAGGACGAGTGTTCGTCCGACGAGCATCGCGGCGTGATGGCGGCGCTCGCGGGCCAGCTCGATCGGAGCGCTCCAGGTTTCGCTCGCCGGGTCGAAGAGCCGCAGGTCACACCCGCACGCGACGGCGATGCGCCCGTCGGGGAGCGGCGTCGCGGTGTGTCCCTCGAGCGGAACGCCGAAGGACTCGATGAGTCGGGCGCTGCCGGCCACCAGCGGATCGAGGATCTCGCCGTTGTCGAGGGCTCGGGCGTCCTGCGACCAGACGCCGCTGTATCCGCCGAGGATGAGAACGCGATGTCGCGCGAGCGGAATGAGCGTGGCCCGGGCGCGGGGTTCGATGAGGGCGGAGCCGACCGGTAGCCATCCGTCGATCGGATGGCGGATCTGGATCGCCCGGGTGGCCTCCATGCGGTCGGTGAAGCCGCCGAGCACGACGAGCTGATCGCGGATCTCGACGGCGACCGCGTCGAAGACCGGCAAGCGCATCGGACCGGGCATCGCCTCCCAGTAGGCCAGGCGAAAGGCGGGAGTGTCCGGGGTCGGTCGAAGCGAGCGGAGCGCGTCGGAGGGAGATGCCGGGATGCCGACCTCGGGCGGCAGCGCCGAGCCTCCGCGCACGATCGCGAGGGCGAACGCCACTGCGACGGCGCACGGCCATGCATGCGGGATCGGTCGGCCCTCGGAGGACATGCGGGGGAGATCGGTTGTAGCGGTCATGCAGTTGAGGCAAAGGTCCGCCTGCATCGAACTGCGGCCGCGGAGCGGGTCCGCTACGGCCTTCGCTCGGTCAAGCCGATGCGTCCGGTCGCCGCCGGGGTGCTCCCGGCTGAACCCCGCGATCCATGGCCGCACGCCTGCCATCTTTGGCTCTCGCTCTGGTGCTTGCGTTGGCGCTCGCCATCCCGCTCAGCGCCTCCACCGGCGCTGCCGCGGGCAGCGTCGCGTCCCCGTCGCCCGAGGCGTGGTCCGCGCGGTTGCCCGGCTTCGCGGTGCACGGCTCCACGCGCTTCGTCATGGTGACCGACATCGGTCGAGCGCGCTCGGAGCGGATGCTCGAGGTCCTCGAGCGCACCGCCGACGCGGTCGATCGATTCGCGCTCGAAACGGGCCGCGAACGGGGCCGCGACGGGGTGAGGCAGAGCGCCGCGGACCATCGGATCCTGTGCATCGCGTTCGCCGAGCGCGGCGCGTTCGAACGCTTCGCCCGCGAGCACGATCGCGTCGACGCCGCATGGATGATGGGCTACTGGGCCGCGACCGACGGGCGGATCGTCGTCCGCGCCGAGACCGACGCGGAGCGGCGGGCCCGCACCGCAGGGCAGATGGAAGCCGATCCGTCGGCGCCCTGCGAGGAACTCGCGACCGTCGCCCACGAGGCCGCTCACCAACTGCTTCACCATCTCGGCGTCCAGCGCCGGTCACCGCGGATGCCGCTCGGTCTGCTCGAGGGGCTCGCGATGCAGTTCGAGACCTGCGCCGATACCGAGGGCATCGCCGGCGGCGTCGCGGGGGGCGGTGCGTTCGGGCCGCAACCCGTGCGCGAGCGTCGGCTGCGCGAACGGGCCGGGGCCATTCCGCCCGCTCGGATCCTCCTCACCTCGCCGCGCCTTCCGTCGATGGAGCCGGCCGAGATCGAGCGCTTCTACGACGCAAGCTGGTCGCTCGTGCGATTCCTCCGGGAGCGCGATCCGCAGGCCTTCGCGGCGCTGCTCGCGACCGTCGCGGCGGAGGCCGAGCGCCTCACGCCGGAGCGCATCGTCGCGCTCGTCGAGCGCCACTTCGGATCGCTTGAGGACTTGGAACGGGCGTGGATGCGCGAGGTCCGCGGCGCGATCGCCGCTGCGTCAGGCCCGAGCGGGCGGACGGAGGAGTGAGCTCGTGTCGAGGGCGAGGATCTCGGCGGTCAGCCGCCGCGTATCGATCGGGCTCGTCGGCATGGTCGCCGCGTGGACATCGGTGACCGCGTGACCGTTGAGCTCGAGGCCGCAGGCGTCGTCCTGCGTCGTGGTCGGCACGGCGGCCGCGACCGTGCCGGCCTCCGGCACCGCGGAGAACTCGTCGAAGCGACCGTGGGCGAAGGCCGTCTCGGCGCGGGCGGCGAGGCCGCGGAGGGCGTGCGAGAAGTTCCGCATCTCCTCGGCGAGCGACTGTCGGACATTCGACGAGATCGTCTCGACGACGGAGTGCATCGCCGCGTTGTCCTGACGAAGCGATGACTCGAGCGGCGTGATCTGGCGGAGCGTGTGCTCGATGTCGGTGCGAAGCGACTTCGCCGCGGCCAGGCGGGCCTCGGTCTCGGCGGCAGCCGTGCGGAGATCGTGGAGCTGCTGCTCGAGCGAGCTTCGCGCGATCGCGCAGCGCTCCAGCATGTCCTGCATCTCGCGCTGGTGGTCGCGGCAGGTCGCGTGGGCCTCGTCGGCGAGACGGCGGCTCGCGCGGGCCTCGTCAGCGATGAGATCGCGGAGCGTGCCGGCGGTGCCGACCGTCCCGAGCAGGCCATCGGCGGCCTCGGTGCTCTCGCGGATCAGGTGGCGGAGACGGGCCTCGTTCGCGTCGATCGTGCCGCGCACCTGTCCGTCGAGCTGAGCCGCGCGGCGCTCGAGGTCGTTCATCATCGTCGTCATGCGCTGCTCGAACGCGCTGAGGGGCGCGAGGGCCGCGTCGAGATCGATCGCGGGGGCGGCGGGCGTCGCCTGCAACGCTGCGCTCCGCTCGCTCACCATCGCATCGAGTCGCCGGGCGAAGCTCTCGGCGAGTTCGTCGGCGAAGCGTCGGAGTTCCTCGCGCATCGCGTCCTGCCGTTCGTCGAGCCGACGCTCGGACGCGCCGATGCGCTCATCAACGGTCCGCACGACCTGCTCGTGGGCGGCGCGGAGCCGCTCGTCGAGGAAGGGGAGGGCCTCATGCATCCGCTGCTCGAGGGCTTCGATCGCCGCCCGCACGCGCATCTCGGACTGCTGGGCCACCGCGTTCATCTGGTTGGTGAACTGCGAGGCGATCTGCAGTCCCATCTGCGGTCCGGCTTGCGTCGCGGCGGCCTCGCAGCGCTGGATCTGAACATCGAAGGCCTGCAGCATGCGGACGCCAAGGCGGAGGCGCTCCTGAAGGTCGGCCGCAGCCTGACCGGATGCCGCGGTGGCGTCGAGGGCGGTGCGGGCCAGGCGCTCGAGTTCATCGATCGAGGCTTCGGCTCGGACCACGAGGTCGGCGAGGCGGGTGCGCGTGTCGCCCGAGTGGGTGTCGCCGTTGTGGTGGCCGTTCGGCTGGCTGTGGGGGGTTCCGAGCGGGCTCGCGGGACGGGAAGCGGCGTTGTGCATGGCGGGAGCCTTCGGGGTCGAGCTGGCCTGTGGAGTGTGCTGAACGGGGAGCTGAGCGGGCGGAACGGGCAGCGCGAAGCCACCGCCGGGGAAGAGCGTGAAGAAGGGGCTCGCCAGCACGAGATCCGGCTGCGGCATCGGGGGTTGGCCGCCGTGGGCGACGAACGGACCTGGGGCGGGGCTGCCCATCGGCGCCATGGCGCCGTCGCCGGGTCGATCGGAAGGGATGCTCTGCGTCGGGTGCGGGTGGAAGTAGCTCATGGCAACACGCGCTCGGGGGCTCGCTGGAGGGTGACGCGAAGCCGTGCATCGGCAGAAATTGCCGAGCAGGGGTGGGATCCGCCGCTGAGATGCACGCGGCGTGCCCCGCGACACGGTCCACGCGGGGCGCTCCGACCTGCGTCGGGCGGCGCCGCGCCTGTCGGGCGCCACCGTCCGAGAAGCCTTTCGACTGACCATCCTTTTCGACTCAGACGGGGGGGCGGCTGTACACGATTTCCCTGACTTCCCACCCGCTCGCGGCCGCTCGGCCACAATCCCGCTTCCGTGGCGCTCGTCCGAGCCGCCATTCCGCATCGCCCCGTACCCCCTCCGGCCATGTTCACCACCACCCTCGCCATCGTCGCCCTCAGCGTCGCCTCACCCATGACCGTGCCCGTCGCGCAGAACGCGCCGGCACCGAGCGCGCAGGCCGCCGCACCCGCGCCCGCAGCGACGAGCCGGGACGCGATGGACAAGCAGCGACTCCTCTCGATGCTCCTCAACGGCGATGAGGGGATGATCGTCGCCACCTTCCGGCGGCATCCGGGCCGCACGCTCCCCTTCATCGACAGCTTCCTCGAGGGCGGCCTCGCGATCGTCGAGAAGCGCGGCGACGCCGGTGAGCTCGAGGCCCTCGAGTCCTACCGCACCGGCATTCGCTTCGCGAAGCTCGCCGATCAGGCCTTCGGCGGAACGGACTTCAGCGACTACGCGAACGCCTTCGCGAGCTGGAGCCGCGAGGAGCAACTCGCCTTCCGCGAGGGGCAGAAGCTCTTCCGCGAGGGGATGAAGCTGGCGAAGGAGGATCGCGCAAAGGCGATCGCGACACTTGAGCGGTCGCTGCGCATCACCGAGCGACTCGACGACACCTGGGGACAGGTGATGGCCCACGGTGGTCTCGCGGGTCTCCACCTCGAGGACGAGTCGGACGACGCGGCGGCCCGCGCCGACGCGAGTTCGCGCGCGGCCGTGAGCCTTGCCCGGAAGGTCCGACTCGACGAGGACCGCATCGCCGCCCTGCGCAACCTCGCTCGCGCCATCGGAAGGCTCAACCAGCAGAGGGCAGAAGCGCAGGCCACGCCACTGCAGGAGGCGTGGACGCTCATCCGTCGCTCTCCGACCGTCGACGCCGAGCTGCGCGACGCGGTCGGCGCCGATCTCATCGCCGTGTTCGAGGCGATGAAGCGACCGGACGCCGTCGAGGCGATCAAGGCGGAATTGGCCGAGATGGCGAAGCCCGCAGCGCCCGCCGCCGAGACGAAGTCGGAGTGATCGACTGATCGGCCAGGGGTTTCAGAGAACAGGATGCTGCACTATTCCGATTCAACACAGAGGCACAGAGGACACAGAGGGCCACAGAGAAGGCAACGAATACGGAGCAGAAAGAAAGAGCCAAGAGAGGGCGTGCGCTGCGTGAACCTCGCCTTTGAAGTTCGATTTGAGGGACCGCGCAGCTCCGCTTGTTCGGGTTCTTCTCGTCCCCGGCACAGCACCTTGATGCGGATTGCTGCTTGATTCAGCGATGCTTGCCTTCTCTGTGGCCCTCTGTGCCCCTCTGTGCCTCTGTGTTGAACCTCGACTGCGACGAGCGCACAACCCGCTTACGCATCATGCAGCGTCAGTCCGCGTACTGCCGCGCGCTGGGCGTCGCGCAGGCGGGTGGTGAGCGCATCAACCGGCTTGCCGTGATCGGCGCTTGACCACGCCGCGTCGAGGATGCGTACGAGCTCGATCGACTCCGCGGGACGGGCGAGCATCACGCCGTTGTCGTCGCCGACGCGGCGGACATAGCCCTCATCCTCGAGCCGATCGACCATCGCGGAGGCGACGAGCGTCGGCAGATGGGCGATGCCGGCCAGCTCCCCGAGCGGGACCGCCTCGCCGCGCCGGAAACGCTCGGCGATGGTTCGCATCGCGACGAGCATCGCCTCGGGGCTGAGCTGCTGGATGATGCCGGTCTCGCGATTGCGGCCGCGAATGGCCTGCATGAGGGCGGCGAGTTCGGCTCCGAAGAGGATCGCCAGCCACATGAGATAGACCCAGAACATGAAGAGCGGCACCAGTCCGAGCGAGCCGTAGAGCGCGCTGACGCCGAAGGCGTTCGAGAGATAGAGCCCGAAGGTGCTCTTGCCGATCTGCAGGAGCACGGCGCTGACCGCGGCGCCGATGAGCGCCGGTCGCCACGCGACGCGCGTCGCCGGAATCGTCACATAGGCGACGAAGAGCGTGATCCAGAAGATGACGAGCGAGAATCCGACGCGGAGCGAGGTGCCGACCCACTCCCAGAGGGCGAGCGCGTCGACGATCGAGCCGAGGCGACCCATGAGCACCGGGGCGAGACCGACGACGAGCGGGCCGACGGTGAGCACGAACCAGTAGACGAGCATGCGCCGGATCCACGAGCGGCCGTACTCGCATCGGAAGATGGCGTTGAACGCCTCCTCGATCGTGATGAGGACCCAGATCGCGCTGAACGCGACGAGCACGAAGCCCGTCCATCCGAGTGCGGCGACATTCACCGTGCCCGCGAAGGTGATGAGCTGCTCAAACCACTGGGCGAGCGAGACGGTCGAGGCGGGGCCGTCCGCGCCGGCGCTCGGGACCGGGATGCTCACATGCTGCATGCCCAGGCTGTTCAGGAACTCAAGGGCCCGGACCTGGAAGGTGTCCCCGAGCATGGCCCGGGCCGCGAGGGTGACGACGACGAGCACCGGGACGAGTCCGAAGAGCGTCCGGAACGAGAGCGTTGCGGCGATCTGGCCCGCGCGGTCCTCGCGGAGGTGACGCAGGCAGAAGGTCGCGACTTCCGCGGCCTCGCCGACCGAGAAGCGCCCGATGCGGACATGGCGCAGCGGGGCGATCAGCTCGAGCAGCCAGCCATCCGCGCCATGCGTGGCCCGCACCGAACGGAGGAATCGGTCGTCGGTGAGCCGAGCGCTCACGCTCCCCGCGGAGGCGCCGCTTTCAGCGCTCGGGCGGGACTGAGGATGAGGGTCGGGGCTGGGCATCGGGGGAGGGGTTCGGGCGGGGAGCCGCGGGCAGATCGATGAAGAGGCCGTCGAGGGTCGACGCCGACGGGCGGTCGGAGCTCATCGCGCCGGTTCTCATCGTCGTGCCGACGGGGCGTCCTGTCGAGAAGCGGTCGGATTCCTCGCCGTTCCCTGCGCCGCTTCCGTGGGCCGGAGCGGTGCCGGGGCGATCGAGGAGGAGGCTGAAGGAGAAAACGCCGCCGATCGGAGCCGGTCGCCCATGGTGGTATTCGTTGCGGCCCGAGTGACCTTGCACGCTTTCCGCCGCAACGCCGCCAGATGCCTCGTAGCGGTCGCTTCCGCCGCCGTCGTAGAGGAACGCGAAGGACTGTTGGGCCGCCGCCCCTTGGGCAAGCATGGTGGCCTCGTAGCTGTCGTTCCCCTCGCCATCGAGGAGGAGTGCCGTTGACTGGTCCCACGCGGACCCTTGGTTCGCCGCGGTGCGGCCGCGATAGCTGTCGTTGCCGCGAGCGTCGTGGAGCGTGCCGCCCGCCTGATGCGCCGCCCATCCCTGGGCGTAGCGGGCCGCGTCGTAGGTGTCGTTGCCGTCGAGGTCCGCGAGCACGCCGTAGGCGAAGAAATAGCCGCCGCCCTGCGCGAACTCACCCGCCCGGTAGCCGTCGTTGCCTGCGCCGTCGCAGAGGAGGCCGATGCCGCCGGCCGCGGCCCGCCGGATGCCGACGCCGACGCCTTGGCTGAAGCTCGCCGTCGTGTCTTCGGTCCCGTAGAGCGAGGGGCGGTCGCCGATCGCGTCGTAGGTGTCGTTGCCCTGCTGATCGACGAGCGCGCCGAGGCCGCGCGGCCCGCCGCAGCCCTGACTCATGAACGAGCTGACGAACGCATCGTTGCCGCCGAGGTCGATGAGTGTGCCGGAGCCCCAACAGGCCGCGCCGAGCGCCCAGGTCGTTCCCTCATATCGATCGTTGCCGGCGCGGTCGATGAGGAGTCCCGCGCCGAAGCAGGCGGCGCCGGCGTGCAGCGCCTTGCCGATGTAGTGGTCGTCGCCGGCATGGTCGTCAACGAGGAAGAGGCCGCAGAGTCCGCCGGCGATCCCCTGATCGGCGTGCCCCTCGTAGCGGTCGTCGCCAGTGATGTCGATCACGACGCGCATGCCGAGGGCGAGTCCGCTCATCCAGTAGTGATCGTCGCCGTCGAGATCGATCACCGCCGCGATCTTCGAGAGGTCGTAGCGATTCGGCCCGCGTCCGCCGACGACCGCCCATCCGATCTCCGGGATCCGTTGGGCGGTCAGCACCACGCCCTCGACCGCATCCTTGATCTGGTCCGGAATGCCCTCGACCTCACCGTCGATCACCTCGGCTGCGATCGCGATGTCGGCATCGAGATGGGTCAGCGCCGCGACGATCGCGCTCATGTCGATCTCGGCGCCGCGGCGGATGAGGCCGAAGCGCTCGCTCGCGTCAGGACCCGCGATCAGGAGCGACTCGCGCATGCTCATCATCGTGGCGAGCGCACGCCGGGCGACGCTCTCGTTGGCGTAGGCGTCGCCGAGCGCCTCCTGCATGTGGAGGCGAGTCTGATTCGAGAAGAAGTCGAGGGCGTAGATCGCGCTCTGGACGCCGGGGACCGGCACGCTCCCGTGGGACTCGCCGGTCGGCGGCGTCGCGTCGAGAGCGCGGGCGGTGAGCGTCGCCGCGCGTCGCGCCGGACGCAGCGCGTCCGCGGCCGGCGCGGTGAGTGACGCCGCGATCTCGGGGAGGGCGAAGGGCTGGGTGAGCGCCGCGGTCACATGCGAGAGGCGTCGGGCGTCCGGTTGGGTGGCGCTGAGGGCCTGTTGGGCGACGAGCAGCCGATCGAGGCGCTCGCGCATCGCCCGGTCGGCGTTGATCGCCTCGACGATGTCGGCGGCGAGGAGGAGCTTGCCGGCGAAGGGACCGCCGCCGCCGAGATCCTGGACGGAGGACGCGCCGGGCCGCTCGGGGTCGCCGAAGGTGCCGGTCCAGAGCCGCCGATCGGCCAGCGTCGCGGTGACCGTGCGCACCTCGGGCTCCCAGAGCGCGCTGTGGGCCGTGCCGTTCGCTTCGGGCAGGGCCGCGTCGCGCTTGATCGCGCGGCGGTAGCTGATCGTCACCGGATCGCCGATGAACTTCGTGCCGACGATCTCCGCAAGGGCGGCCTCCGAGGCGGAGCGGCCGTCGATGGCGACGATCAGGTCAGGGCGGGCGAGGGTGTCCGACTCCAGTCCGCGCCCGTCGAGCGGGCCGGGATCGACCCATGCGACGACGCAGCCAAGTCCGGCGATGTCGCGCACCGAGAGTCCGAGATAGGAGGAGAGTACGACCGCCGCTTCGGGGTCCGACGCCGACTGGGTCGCCTCGCCCTCAGCGGGCGGTGTCTCCTGGCGAGCGAAGGAGGAGGAGACGAGCGATCCAAGGAGCCCGAGGGCGATCGCGGCCGCGCTGTGCCGGCGTCGGCGGGGACCGCGCCAGAGGCCGCAGCGCACGGCGGAATCGCGGTCGGAGCGGGTCGCGGACGGCAGAGCGGCGGGTTCAGGGCGTTCCATGCGAAGCGTCATCCTACGGTTCGCGTACCATATCCCTCTTCCCCTCGGCTCCGATCGCGCTCGGTTCCGTCCCACTTTCGGCGGACGGCGTCTCGTCTGCGGCATGAGCCCGAGCCCAAGCCCGACCTCGATCCCACGCCATGGCCCGCAAGCGGACCCACTCCTTTACCCTCGACACCCGCGGTCCTCGCCTGCAGCGGGTGCTCGCCGACGCCGGCTACGGATCGCGCCGGGCCTGCGAAGAGCTCATCGAGAGCGGCTCGGTCAAGGTGAACGGCGAGGTCGTCGATGCACTCCCGGCATGGGTCGACCCGACCCAGGATCGGATCGTCGTCGACGGCAAGGCCCTCAAGCCGCCGGAGCGGCATGTCTACATCATGCTCTTCAAGCCGCGCGGCGTGGTCAGCACGAACAGCGATCCCGAGGGGCGCGTGCGGGCGATCGATCTCGTGAAGCATCCGGCGAATCCGCGCCTCTATCCGGTCGGCCGACTCGACCTCGATTCGAGCGGACTTCTCCTTCTCACCAACGACGGCGAACTCGCCAACCGTCTGACCCATCCGCGCTACGAGGTCCACAAGGGCTACGAGGTGACGGTGGGCGGCTCGCTGACCGACGCGGAAGTCGCGAAGCTCGAGGCCGGCATCTTCCTGCACGATCAGGAGGGGACCGGCAAGCGCACCCGCGAGACGCAGCTCTCGATCCGCAAGCGCGACCGGACCCGCACGATGCTCTACATGGAGCTGCGCGAGGGCCGCAACCGACAGGTGCGGCGCATGCTGCTGCGGGTCGGCCATCCGGTGAAGAAGCTCCGACGCATCCGCATGGGACCGCTGGAGCTCAAGGGGCTCGCCGTCGGCGAATGGCGCGAGCTCACCGCACGCGAACTCCAGGCCCTCCGCCGCGCCGCCCGCGGCGAGAAGCCGCGCGACGAGGCGACGCCGCGCGGCGGCCGTGCGACCTCGCCGACGCGCGCGAAACGACCATCGTCCTCGGCCTCCTCGCGCGGCGGGCGCGCGAAGCGGCGGACAAGGGACTGATCCATGATCCTGCACGGAGTTGACTTCAGCGGCGCCGACGCCGGCGGCGCCGCCAAGATTCGCGTCGTCGATCGCAACCTGCGGGCCCGGAGCGAGCCGGTGCGGCTGCGCGGTCGGTTCGATCGCAAGACGCTGCTCAGGCAGATGCTCGAGACGGCCCGCGAGCCGGGCGAGCACCAGTGGCGCATCGACGCGCCCTTCTCGCTGCCGATCGAGACGCTCGACGCCTTCGAGATTCCGCACGACTGGATGGCGATGGCCCGCTGGATGGCGGACTTCGGCTCGCCGCGCGGCTGGCGCCACGACATCCGCACGGTCCATCGCAAGGAGCCGAAGCGGGTCTGCGATCGTGCCGAGTCGACGCCGATGGCCCCGATGAACCTTCGGGTCTTCAAGCAGACCTGGACGCTCATCGCCGAGATCCTGCTGCCCCTCGCCGAGGCCGGCGTGCACATCGAGCCGCTCGTCCATCGCTCGCAGGCGAGCCGCATGGTCGTCTACGAGGGTTGCCCGGCTTCGATCCTGCAGCGCTTCGGCTGGCCGGCGAAGGGATACAAGGGCGAGGGGGCGCCGCCGCGCGAGGTTCGCGCCTCGATCGTCGAGCGGCTGCCGTCGGTCGGCGTGAGCATGCACGCCTCGCTCGCCCGCGAGGCGATCGACGACACCGAGGGGGATCTCCTCGACGCAATCCTGCTCACGACCGCGCCGACCCAGACGGTGGTTCCAGCCGAAGCCCTGATCGAGGCGTGGGTCTACTGACCCCGCACCGACGCGTCACCAGCGGTAGTGCGTGCGCAGCCACTCGATCTGGCTGATGTGGTGCGTGCCGTGCCAAGCGTAGAGCGCCGCAAGGTGGGCGACGCTCATTTCCTTCTCGTACTGCGGGTGCCAGACCACGCGGACGCAGTCGGCCGGGGCGAGCGTGCGGGCGAGGAAGGTGAGGCGACCGATCGTCGCCTCGAACATCGCGAGCGAGTAGGTGTGCTCGCCGAGGAGCGCGTCGGGAAGCTTCGCCCAGTCGGACTCGTCGTAGGGCTTCACCGTGGGGCGCACCTCGGTGAGGGCGAGCTTCCAGCGGCAGTACATGTTCACGGTGCTGTCGGCGAGATGATGGACGATCTGCCGGACGGTCCAGTTCCGATAGCGGGTCGCGAGCTGCTGCTCGCCGAGCCCCTGCACGGCGTAGCGAAGCCGGGCCGGCTGGGCGGCGATGATGTCGATGTGGCGCTCGAAGAGGGCCATGTCGAAGGCGGCAGCGCCCGCGGGAGGGGCCTGGAAGGGACCGGCGGGAAACTCGGGAGCCTGATGGGTCGGGGCGTGGGGAGCGGCGAGCATGCGAGCAGCGTAGCAGCGGCCGTCGGAGGCTCCACGGGGCCTTCCATGTGTCGCAGCGAGGCTGCTACGCTTCGCCTGCCATGCCGACCTATGTCTACGAAACGGTGAAGCCCGACGGCTCCACGGGGACGCGCTACGAGATCGCCCAGAGCATCAAGGATCCGCCGCTCGCTCGGCACCCGGAGACGGGTGAGGAGATCCGCCGCGTCGTCACGCTGCCGACGGTCCTCGGTACCTCCCTCGGTGCGAACAACGCCCCCGCCGGCCCAACCGGCCCCGCCTGCGGCCCCGGCTGCGGCTGCCACGGCTGAGGTTCGCGCGGCCAGTGATCTCGTGGTCCAGACCACCACAGAGGCACAGAGGGCACAGAGGTAGCACAGAGAAGTCAATGGAAGGAGGGAATTCGTCGCAGACAATCGTCGGCGCAGGATGGAATTGACTTGGTTCAAGTCTTCCCACCCTGCCCAGCGCTTGCGCTCCGCGAGTCCCTGTGGCACCGGCCGTCTCCATCAACGCGCAACCGGTCTCCTCTTTTGCCTTCTCTGTGCAGCCTCTGTGCCCTCTGTGCCTCTGTGGTTCTCTGCGGAGCTTGTGCAGACGACAGGTTCGCCGCACCGCGTCACACGCCACGGGTCCCAGGGTCCCAGATGAGCTTGTGGAGTTGCGTCTGCATGCGGACTTCCAGGCCGTCGGCGAGGATCCACTCCGCGAGGTCGCGTGGGTGGAGCGACGGGCAGCCGAGGATCTCGAGTCCGCGCTTCTGCTCGAAGACCGCTGACATGAGGACCGCCGCGCAGCGCGTCGCGAGCCGCTCGCGGCGGATCACCTCGCGGGCCCACTCGTAGTCGGCGCGGCTGGTGATGACGAACTTCACCTCGTCGCGCGGGCGCAGGTCCTCGAGATTCGACCAGAGGTTGCGGTCGACCTCGCCGGAGCCTGGTGTCTTCAGGTCGAGGATGCGGATCGAGCGCGGGTCGCAGGGGCGGATGTCGATCGCGCCGGAGGTCTCGATCAGGACGGTGTACCCGCGGTCGCAGAGGGCGGCGATGAGCGTGTGCACGCGCTTCTGGGCGAGCGGTTCGCCGCCGGTGATCTCGACGAGCCGGCAGGGAAAGCGTTCGACCTCGGCGATGAGATCCGCGATCGGCCGGTGCGATCCTTCGCGGAAGGCGTACTCGGTATCGCAGTAGTGGCAGCGGAGGGGGCAGCCCGTGAGCCGCACGAAGACGCAGGGACAGCCGGCCCAGGTCGACTCGCCCTGGATCGAGAAGAAGATCTCGTTGATCCGAAGGGTGTCGGCCGCGGCGTCGGCGAGAGGAGTGGTCTCGGAGGCGGACATGGCGTCTGCGCTGGCGGGAAGTCGCGGATGGACGCGGAACGCGTCCCAACGAAAACCCCTCCCGTCGGGAGGGGCACGCCTTTCCCCACACGGGGGACTTTCGGGGAAATGCTCAGGAGAGGACTCGAACCTCCAAGGGATTTTACTCCCACCAGCACCTCAAGCTGGCGCGTCTGCCAATTTCGCCACCTGAGCCATGGGGCAAGGTCGGAGATTCTACACGGTGCCCCGGCCGATGCAAGCCTCTCCGGGGGCCGCTTTCCGCGAGCCCTATCGGTCTCGGCCGCTGCGCCCCCAAACGAACAGGGGCACCCCGCGAAGGGTGCCCCTGTGACTGTGCATCGAGGATCGCTTCAGGCCCGGTCAGGCCCGAAGGTCAGTCCAGCGGTCAGAACGAACCAAGGAGGAGGGCAAGGTCAGCCGCGCCGACCACGCCGTCTCCGTCGATGTCGCCCGGACCGGCGGTGCCCCAGGCTCCGAGGAGGATGCCGAGGTCCGCAGCGTCGACATCGCCGTCGCCGTCGAGGTCAGCCGGGTCGGCCACGGTGCAGACGAAGCCGAGGATCGAGACATCGTCGACACCCGCCTCGACCAGCGAGCCGCTGCCGAGGTCCGAGGCGCGCCACCGGATCTTCATCGTCGCGGTGGGCACGACGAAGTCCGAGATCTTGAACGACTTGAAGACCCAAGCGTTCGCGTTCTCGGTGACATTCTCGAGGAGCGTCCAGGTCGAACCGTTGTTGTTCGAGATCTCGACGGGCATCGAGTCGGCGTTCGGCGAGGCGCCGGTGTTGTTGGAGTACCAGCGGTAGTAGGTGACATACGCGGCGTCGAAGCCGGTCGCATCGAAGGTCGGGGAGACGAGGGTCGTCTCGCCGCCGTCGATGTCGGCCTCGCCGAGCGCACCGCCCGGCGAGCCCTGACCGGTGATCCACGCCTGGGTGCCGTTCACGGTGTTGTCATTCTCCGGCTGGGCGGCCGTGCCGTTCGGATCCACGCGGACCCACTGGCCGGTCGCTGCGGTGTCGCCCGGAACGCCGGCCTGCCAGCCAGCGCTCGAGATCTCCATCGAATCGGCGAAGACCGAGTCGGTCGACGCTGCGGACACCGCCGAGAAGAAGGTGCCCGGCGCGCCGCTCGGGTTGGTCTGCGTCGTGCCGTTGGTCGCCGTCGCCTGGACATAGAACTGCACGGTGCTGAGGCAGGTCGACGCCGGGATCGCCACCGAGTAGGTGTTGGCCGCGCCCTGGGTCATCGGCACCGAGGTGAAGGGACCAGCCGCCGTCGTGCGGTAGAAGAAGGTGCCGGTGCCGGGCTGCGGGGTGCCCGCGATGCCCGAGACCGTGACGGTGAGCGTGGTCGTGCCGTTCGGGTTCACGCTGCTCGGCACGCCGTTGGGATAGGTGAAGCCGAGGAGCTGGATCGGCGGCGCGGGCATGTTGTGCTGGCCGAAGGCGTCGGCGATCGACGCATAGTTCGGCGTGCCGTCGTTGATGTCCGCGTTGTCGTCATCGAGGGTGAGGAAGTCGATCGTGATGTCCGGGGCGATCGAGGTGGTGTTGCCGTGGAGCGGCACCGAGTTCACCACGATGCTGCGGAGACGCTCGAGATAGTCGTCGGGGTAGATGGCCTTCCAGTTCGTGCGAAGGTCCCAGACGCAGCCCGAGAGGAGTCGGCCGCAGGAGTGGATCGCGCTGCCGCAGCTCGAGCAGCCGCTCGCCTGGTAGAGGCAATCGTTGTTCGCGTCGCGGATGCCCGAGGAGCAGTTGCCCTGGAAGCCGAAGCCGGTGACGGACTCGTCGGTGACGAGGATGCCCATGCAGTCGGACATGCCTTCGCCGTACGCGCCCTGGCCGCTGCCGCCGGTGTTGACGACATGGTGGCCGAACTCGTGGTGAACGACGGTGGCGAACGCGGTGTTCGAGCAGCCGCCGCCCGACTGGTAGAAGTTGATCGAGCTGCCGTCGTAGAACGCGTTGCAGGTCGAGGCGATGTTGGTGTTGATCTGGAACGCCGTCTGGCCGGCGATGACCGGATAGTTCGGGTTCGCCTCGAGCACGAGGTCGCGGATCACGTTCGCGTGGTAGTACGCGTTGACCTGAGCGCGGATGAGGGCGCTCGAGTTGTCCGCGTTGTGCACGAAGTCAGCGACGCCGCCGTTGATCGGCGTCTCGATGAAGGAGACGCTGGTCGCGAGGTCGTTCGTGACGAAGTAGAGGCCTTCGATGCCGGAGCTCGCGACGGCGGTGCCGTTCGGAACGCCGGTCGCGACATAGTTGCCGTCGAAGTCGGCGTAGGTGGTCACGCCGCCGACGGTGACCTTCGCGTAGGGAAGGCCGACCGCGGACTCGTTCGCGCAGATGTCGGCGCCGGTGCCTTGGGTGGCGACGCCGCTGACCTTGCCGCTCACGTCGAACTCGCAGATCTGGTTCTCCTGGAAGAGGATCCGGCCGTTCGACGCATCGACGACATAGAGCCACTTCTGGTAGTTCTCGGGCTGCAGGGCAAGACCGCCCTGGGCGACGAACTTGTAGGCGAGCTTCGGCGCCTCGGGCGACTCGTCGACGCCCGCCCAGATGACCGGCTCCACGCCGGAGATCGTCGGCTCCTCACGGAACTGCAGACGGGCGTTGCGGAGCATCGTCTTCTGATTGACCTGCGACGGGCTCATCGGTCCGCCGTTGAAGGTCGCGGCGAAGTCGCCGAGATCGCGGAGCGTGCCCGTCGCGAGCACCGCCGGGAAGCCCGGCTCGTTGCGGACGAGGACGCGGAGGTCGGCGCGGAAGACCGGCAGGCCGTTCAGGTACTGCGAGTAGGTGACGAGGCTGAACTTGTAGCTGTCCGTCATCCGGTCATAGACCAGCGGAAGGACGCGCGTGCCGTCGGCGAAGGGACCGACGGGAGCGAGATGCTCCGGCTCGAGGCCGTACATGCCGGCGGCCTTGGCGACGAAGCCGTCGGCGCTGTCGATCGGGCTGACGCCCGAGGAGAACGCCTTGCCGTAGACGCGGGTCAGCGTTCCGCCGCGCACCGACACGAAGGTGTTCGGATGGGCATTGAGGAAGGCGTTGATGGACGCCTGTGCGGAAGGCTGCTCGAGGGCACCGGCCTCATTCGGGACGGCCTGATTGGGGCCCATCTGGGGGGTCGCCTCGGACCGCGTCGCCGTCCAGGCGATTGCCGCCAGGAGCGACGCCGTGAGTGCGGACTTGATGTATCGCTGCATCACCTACTGAACCTCGCAGTGCGTGTGTGTGAAAATGAGGGTGGGCTGCACGCCGACCACACCCCGGAATCGGAGGCAGGCCCGACGACGACCGGGAACCGGTCGGAGGGCATGCCGTCGGAGAGGACTGGATCACGCAAGAGATCGGCGCGTGCAGGCATCCGGAAGATGCCTTCACGCGGGCCGCAACGGAAGCCGGAGGGGGGAGCCGCTCCGCGGAATCCATCGCGTTCGCCGTCGCCACCCACACCGCCGACACGAGGCGCATCGTGTCGGCACCCTTCTCGGACGCATCGCATCCCACACCGGAACGCGTCGCCGAGGTTGTCCAGACGGAACTGGTCGAATCGGCAATCGATTCGCGTGCTTGGCGCGACTCGCTCCGACGACTCACCGATTCTTGCCGAATCTGTCACAATCGCAAGTAGATTCCGAGAAGCGGGCAATTCGGTTGCGCACCTTTGCGATCGATTCGGGCCCGTTGCGGCGGTGAACACCTGAGCGCATGGGGCGGAATCCCCTTGGTTTTTGCGAATCGGCGCTCGGGGCCACCCCGAGATGAGCGAACGCTCATCGCGCGAGGCGATGACGGTGACGACGGCAGGCGGATCCATGACGAAGCGAACGAAACGATCCGAGGCGAACGAACCGGTCATCGAGAATCGAAAGGCCCGGCACGACTATCACATCGGTGAGACGCTCGAGTGCGGCATCAAGCTCCTCGGGACCGAAGTGAAGAGCGTGCGCGCCGGTCAGATGAGTCTCGGCGAGGGATGGGTGCGCGGCGAGATCGATCCTCCGTCGCTCACCCTCATGCAGGCCCACATCGGCGAGTATCAGCCGGCGGGGCGGAAGCAGCATGCCTCGACGCGGCAGCGGGTGCTGCTCGCGAAGCGCCGCGAGATCCGCAAGATCGCGGCCGAGGCGAAGGCGAAGTCCGGCACCATCGTGCCGCTCAAGGTCTACTTCGTGCGCGGCGTGGCGAAGCTTCTCGTCGGCATCGGCGTGAGCAAGAACGCCGTCGACAAGCGACAGGATCTCGCCAAGCGCAGCCATCAGCGCGAGATCGATCGGGCGACCTCGAAGAGGAGACTCTGATGACGACAGGGCAGCATGGTGCCGGCGCCGCCCCCGGCTCCCCGCGCCGCGTGGCGCTCGTGACCGGCGCCGGCTCGGGCATCGGTCGCGCGGTCGCGGTGGGACTCGCCGCCCGCGGCTTCGCGCTCGCCCTCGTCGGCCGCACCCGTGCGACGCTGGAGGCGACGGCCGCCGCGGCCGCCGCCGATGATGCGCTCATCCTCGCCTGCGACATCGCGGACAGCGAGCGCGCCGCCGGCGTCGTCGATCGCACGGTCGAGCGCTTCGGTCGTCTCGATGCGCTCGTCAACAACGCGGGCATCGCACCGCTCAGGCCGATCGCGGAGACCGACGAGGAACTCCTCGAGGAGGTCTTCTACGCCAACACCTTCGGCCCGGCCTTTCTCATCGCCCGAGCGTGGCCGATCATGGTCGTCCAGCGCGGCGGCCGCATCGTGCAGGTCTCGACGATCGGCACCGTCGATCCGTTCGCGGGCTTCTTCGTCTACGCAGCCAGCAAGTCGGCGCTCGACAGCTTCACCCGCTCGATCGCCAACGAGGGAGCGGCCCACGGCATCCTCGGCTTCTCGGTGAATCCCGGCGCGGTGGAAACGCCGCTCCTCCGACAGAACTTCGGCCCAGAACTGCTCCCGCCGGAGCGAACGCTTACCCCCGACGCCGTCGCCGCAGTCGTCATCGCCTGCGCGATCGGCGACCGCGACAGCGACAACGGCCGCACGATCCTGCTGCCAAGCCCGTGATGCGCGGTCGGGCCAGGGGCGTCCAGAGAACGACAGAGGCACAGAGGGCACAGAGGATGCACAGAGAATGCAGCTGACGCGGGGAGTTCGACGCACAGAGTCGTAGGCACAAAGTGGATCTGACTTGGGTCGGGACTTCTCACGGTGCCGAGCGCCCGCAGGTCTCAAGTCCCTTTGGCATTGGCATAGCTCGGTTAACGCGCGCAACCTGTCTCCTCTGTGCACCCTCTGTGCCCTCTGTGCCTCTGTGGTTCTCTGGGTGAACGCCGCCCGTCGCGTGGCGGCCTTGCGACTCCGCCTCAAGTCCGGGAATCGGCGAGCCGATCTTCCCCGCATGTTCTTCCTGCCGCGCGATCTCGATCCGAAGTCCGGCAACCGCCGCTCCACCGGGCGCGTCACGATTGAGAGCACCTTGGCGTGCAATCTCGGGCGGGTGCTCGACCTGAGCGCCGGCGGCCTGTCCGTGATGTCCCGCAAGCCGCTCGAGGGCATCGTGCTCCTGCGGCTCTCTGACAGCGATGGCGGCTTTCAGTGCGAGGCGAAGGTCATCCGCTCGCGTCGCCTGGGCTTCTTCCGGCACGAGATCGGGCTTCAGCTCCCGCCGCTCTCCGACGGCGACCGGGCGATCCTGACGCGACTCTGCTCGGATCATCGCGACCGTCGCTTCACCGACGCCGCATGACCCGTCGCGATCGTCATCCGATCAGTCGGGCGACATCGTTGTAGAAGGTGATCAGGAAGATCGACCCGATGAGCAGGAGGCCGACGGCGGTCGCCGCGTTCTGGAAGCCGATCGACGGCGGTCGGCCGACGATCTTCTCGTAGACGAGGAAGAGGAAGAGTCCGCCGTCGACGATCGGGAGCGGCAGGAAGTTCATCACCGCGAGATTCACCGACAGCAGGGCGATGAAGAAGATCAGGAACATGAAGCCCTGGTCGGCGACCTTCACCCCGATGTGGAAGATGCCGACGGGACCGTTCAGCTTGTCCACGCCGATCGAGCCGCGCACGAGCCGGTCGAGCGTCAGATAGACCTGCAGCACGAGCTTCTTCGTCTCGTGGAGTCCCATCGAGACGGCGTGAAGCGGTCCGGTCGCCTTGAGGGTCACGAAGCTCGGATCGAAGATCGTCGGCGGCAGCGGCGAGCGCCAGCGGAGGCCGTGCAGCGAGCGGATGTCCTCCGGGCTCAGGGTCATCGTCTGCACGGAACGCGAGCGGTCGAGGAGCGGCAGAACCAGCCCGATCTCGACCGTCGCCGCCTCGCCCGAGGCGAGCGCCGAGGCGGTCGCGGCGCGGAACGCGGCTCGAATGCCGTTCCAGTCGCTCACCGGCGTGCCGGCGACATCGGTGATCGTCGAGCCGGCGACGAGGTCAAGGGCTGCGGCGGGCGTCGGCTGATCGCGGAACGAGGGGGGCGCCGTTCGAGCCGCGCCCGCGGGGGCGTCGGTTCCCGCGGCCGGGGCGGCCTCTTCCGGCACCAGCACGCTCGTCACCGGGCGGGCGATGCGCGGGAGATTCGTGGCGACGCTGACATGCACATCGAGACGGCCCCGCGGATTGATGCGGGCGGTGAGCGTCGTCTCCTTGCCGTCGCGAAGGACCGTCACCGGAAGCGTGCCGAGCGAGGCGGCCGCGCTCGCGACCTCCCTGAGATCGGCGAAGTTCGGGGCATCGACCGGGCCCGCCCGCAGCAGCACATCGCCCGGTCGGAAGATGTCGGCGTTGACGCCGTCGCGCACCGGCTCCTCGACCCGCAGCAGCGGCGAGATGCCGAAGAGGCCGTTGATCACGATGCGGTCCTCGCCGACGCGGACCTGCATCCCCTGGAGGGCGGCCTGCGGCGTCAGCGTCAGCGCGAGCGTGCGATCGCCCTGTCCGCCGGTCTCCGACGGAAGTGACCAGCGGGTCTCGAGCGGCGAGCCGTCTCCGCGGGCGATGTCCCACTCGACCTCGTCGAGGGTGTGGACGGGACGGCCGTTCACCGACTCGAGGGTGGAACCCGGCGGGAGGGCTTCAAACCCGGCGTTCGCGAGGAGCTTGGTCACGGTCGCGCGACTCTCCTCGACATCGGTGATCGTGGGACTGAGCGCCGGACCGCCGCCGACGCCGATCTTGAGGAGGCCGTCCGCCTCATCGAGCTCTGGCTGCAGCGTGAAGCGAAGCGGCTCCTTGGTGCCTTCGCGCTCGACGAGGAGTTCCATCGGTTGGCCGCGGGAACGGTCGCCCGCCGCGGGCCGACTCATCGCGCCGGCGAGCACCACATCGGCGAAGGTGGCGACGGGCGCGCCGTCGATCGAGAGCACGCGGTCGCCGGGGAGCACGCCCGCCGGAGCGTCGGGGGCGAGACCCGCCGCCTCCGCGTTCGACGCGACCGCAAGGGCAGCGGGGGATCCGGGGAGCGCGCCGCCGAGGACCGGCGCGGGAAAGCGCACGCCGACGGCGAATGCGATCCAGAAGAGGATCACCGCCGTGATCAGGTTCATGACGACGCCCGCGCTGACGACCACCATGCGCTTCCCGATCGGACAGCGCTGGTAGGAGCGCGGTGCGTCGCTCACCGCGGCGGGGTTCGCGTCCTCCTGACCGAGCATGCGGACATAGCCGCCGATCGGCAGCAGGCGAAGGGTGTACTCGGTCTCGCCAAGACCATGTCGGGCGAGTTCGGCATCGCTCATCTGGGCCCCGACGCAGCCATGGCGCTCGACGAGGTCCCGGTCCGTCGAGCCGGCACGGAATCCGAGGCCGCGCCGCCACGAGACGATCGTCGGTCCCATGCCGATCGCGAAGCAGTCAACGCGGATGCCGGCCCAGCGCGCCGCGAGGAAGTGGCCCAGCTCATGCACAAAGATGAGAAAGCCAAACCCGAAGAGGATGAGAAGGAAGTTGCCGCTGGTGGTGAGGAAGTCCATGGCGCGCTGCTGTTATCGGCGATGGTAGCGGTCCGGGCCAGCGGAAGCGAGGGGAGTTTCGTGCCTCGACTCCGTTGCACTCCGTCCTCACCCAACGCATGCGCGAGTCGCCACGCGGTCGGTCGTCCAAGCACGGGCCTCTTCGTCGGCGGCGAGGACATCGGTGAGGGTGTGGAGCGCTCGGCGGGGCAGGGCGTCGAGGGCCTCGGCAACGAGTTCGGTGATCCGGGGGAACGGAATCTCCCCGCGGAGGAACGCGGCGACGGCGATCTCGTTCGCGGCGTTGAGGGTCGCACCGGCGCTGGCCCCCTCGTTGATCGCCCGCCATGCAAGGCGAATCGATGGAAAGCGATCGTGGTCGACCGGTTCGAAGTCCAAGCGCGAGAATGTCGTCCAGTCCGTGCGTCGTGAGCAGCCCTCCACGCGGTCTGGTGAGGTGAGCGCGTATTGGATCGGCGTGCGCATGTCCGGCGGCGAGAGTTGGGCGATCACCGAGCCGTCGAGGAACTCAACGAAGCTGTGCACGATCGACTGTGGGTGCACGATCGCGTCGATCTGTGCGGCCGGAAGATCGAAGAGCCAGTGCGCTTCGATGACCTCGAGCGCCTTGTTCATCATCGACGCGCTGTCGATCGTCACCTTCTGACCCATCGACCAGGTCGGGTGATTGAGGGCATCCCGCACCGTCGCGGAGCGCACGCGTTCGGCCGACCAGGTCCGGAAGGGACCGCCGCTCGCGGTGATGACGAGGCGACGCACCTCAGCAAGCGACCGGCCACTGCGAAGGCACTGGGCGATCGCGTTATGCTCGCTGTCGACGGGCAGGAGCTGCACGCCGTGGCGCCGTACCGCGTGCATGACGATCGCTCCTGCGGCAACGAGCGTTTCCTTGTTCGCGAGAGCGATGTCACAGCCACGCTCGATGGCCGCGAGCGTGGCGGGAATGCCCGCTGCGCCAACCATCGCTCCCATCACGATGTCGCCCCGCCGCGCGCACGCCTGCACCATCGCGAGCGCCGCGTCCGCCCCGCGATGGAGCGTGACGCCGGTGAGCGCGACGAGCGAGGCGGGGTCCGCCTGCGCATCGGCGATCGCCACATGACGCACGCCGAACTCCCGCGCCTGCTCGCCCAGGAGCGTGGCGTTCGAGTGTCCGGCGATGCCGACGACCTCAAAGGGGGTCGCCTCGCCGCGGGCGTGGGCGAGGCGCGTCAGATGTCGGACGACATCGAGCGTGTTGGTGCCGATCGAGCCCGTCGAACCGAGCACGACGAGTCGGCGCGGACCGGACCGGTCGGCGCTCGCTGGGAGCACCGACGGTCCGGTCCGCGCGATGGAGGATGAGGACAGGGCGTCCGCCATCACATCACTCGTCATCTCCGCCGCCACCGCCGGCGCCCTTCGCTCCGCCGCTCAGGCGTCGAATGCGACCGCCATAGAGCGAACGGGGCATCGGAATCGCCGGGGGCTGCGGCATCGCATCGGGCTTGGGCTCCGGCGCCGGCGCGGCTGGACGCGGCTCGGGGCGATTGCCACCGCGCCCGCCATCACGGCCACCATCGCGGCCACCATCGCGCCCACCATCGCGCCCACCATCGCGGGGTCCCCGGTCACGGAAGGGGCGATCGTTGCGGCGATCACGCCCCTCGGAGGATGCGGGGCCCGCTCCGGGCGGCGCTGCCGTCGGCGTTGGTCCGTTCCGCGGCGCATTCGGATCGCGATCACGGTCACCACCGCGACCGCGGCGTCGGCGACGGCGCCGGCGTCGGCCGCCGCCCTCGCCTTCCTCGTCACCCGCGTCCTCGCCGCCTCGGAAAGGCGCCGACGACGGGGTGCCGTCGACCTCGCGAGGACCATCGTCCTCGTCGGATCCGCTGGCTTCGGCGAAGGGCGGTTCGCCCTCATCGCCAGGCTGATCGCCATCGCGCGGGAACTCGCCGTCGCGCCCACGGCCGCGACGACGACGACGACGACGCTTGCGCCGTCCGCCGCCCTCGCCGGAGCCTTCGGTCTCATCGCCGTCGTCCGCATCGCGATCACTCGCGGCGGCCCGGCTCGCGACCGGTGCCGGCGGCGGTGGCGGCGGAGGCGGGGCGTACCACGCCTTCACGATGTCCACCTGCTCGCCGGTGAGCTTCGACATGTGCGACTTCACCTCGATGGAGGCCTCGGCGAGTTTGCCGAGGATCTCCTTGCTCGGCACGCCGAGTTCCTTCGCGAGGGCGAAGACGGCCATCGGCTCGGACGGCGGCGGTGGCGGCGGGGGAGGCGCAGCCTCGACGACCGGCGCGAGCGCCGGCTGCTGGCCGTTGCCCTCGCCGTCGCGTCCGCCGCGACCGCGACGCCGGCGCCGACGACGGCGTCGGCCGCCGCCCTCCTCGCCTTCGCCATCCTGTCGGTCGCCTTCGGCATCGCCCGCTGCGGCGGCGTCGGCCCCCTCGGGACGGGCCGGTCGCTGCTTCTGCTGCTGCTGCTCGCGCAGCCGCTGCTTTTCCTCCTCGCGGCGCTGGCGGCGCTCTTCGGCGATCGCCTCCGCGATGGTCGGCTCATCCTCGTCCGGCTCCGCGTCGGGCAGGTCGTCGAAGGTGCCGGAGAGGATCATCGCCGTGGTGTCGGCCGGCTGCGGCTTGCGACGCCGGCGGCGCCGGCGTCGGCCACCGCCGCGCTCGCTCTCCTCCTCGTCGTCGCCGTCGTCGTCGATCTCGTCGACGGCGCCGCGCTCCGGAAGCTCGAGCGGAAGCTGATCAAGATGCGGTCGCGCGGGGCGCGGAATGCGATCGAGCTCGACATCGGCGCCGCGATCGTCGTAGGCGTAGAGATCGACCCGATCGATCGGGATCGCCTCGCTGATGCGGACGTCGACATGCTTGCCCGTCGTGCGCTCGAGGTCGTAGAGCGCCCGACGCTTGGTCGAGAGCAGGACCGTCGCGACGCGCACCGAGCAGACCATCTCGACCCGATGGATCGAGGGATGGGTGAGCAGGAACTCGACCTGGCGCAGGTGATCGGCGGCGACCGTCTCGGGCTTCCGGATCTCGCCGAGCCCCTGGCAGTGCGGGCAGTCCATGAAGTGGGCGCGGCGCACGCTCGGCCGCATGCGCTGCCGGGTCATCTCGAGCACGCCGAACTCGCTGATCGGCACGATCGTCGACTTCGCGCGGTCGCGCTTGAGGGCGTTGCGGAATCGATCCTCGATCTCACGGCGATGCCGCGGCGAGCGCATGTCGATGAGGTCGTTCACGATCACGCCACCGAGGTCGCGCAGGCGAAGCTGGCGGGCGATCTCCTCGACGGCCTCGACATTGGTCTGGTAGGCGTTCGTCTCGCTGTCCCGTGCGGAACGGCTGCGACCGCTGTTCACGTCGATCGCGACGAGGGCTTCCGTCTGATCGATGACGAGCGCGCCGCCCGACGGCAGCGGAACGGTGCGGCTGTGCAGCTCGTGGATCTGCCGCTCGATGTCGAAGGCGTGGAAGACCGGCGGCCGGGCGTGGCCGCGGTGCTCGCCCTTCTGATCCCCCCTCTGATCCCAGAAGAGGACGCGCGGCGCCGAGCGCGGCGCGACGACCTGCAGGAACGCCGTCGCCTTGCGGAACGCATCCTCGCTGTCCACGACGATGCCCTCGACATTCTCGTCCGCCATGTCGCGGATCGTCCGAATGAGGAGATCGCCTTCGCTGTACAGCAGGCAGGGCGCGCCGGTCGTGTCCATGCGCTTCTTCATCACCGCCCACAGGCGGGTGAGGTAGGCGAGGTCGCGCTGGAGCTCGGTCTTCGTCTTGTCAAAGCCGGCCGTGCGCAGGATGAAGCCGAAGCCCTCCGGCAGGTCGAGCTGATCGAGGATCTTCCGCATCGCGCGACGCTGATCCTCGTCCTCGACCTTGCGCGAGACGCCCACGCGATCCATGTCCGGCATCATCACCATGAGGCGACCGGGGATGCTGAGATAGCTCGTGAGCGTCGGTCCCTTGTTCGAGATGCCTTCCTTGAGCACCTGAACGAGGACCTCCTGGCCCTTGCGGAGCGCCTCCTGGATCAGCGGACGCTCGCGGCGGGGGATCTTGCGACCCACGCGCTCGGTGCGCTCGCGGCCCGGGAAGTACTTCGGGTGGAGATCGCTGACATGGAGGAAGCCGCTCGCTCCCTCGCCGAAGTCGACGAACGCGGCCTGGATCGCCGGCTCGACATTCGTGACGCGTCCCTTGTAGATGTTGCCGACATTCGTGGCCGCGCCGTAGCGCTCCATGAAGAGGGCCTCGACGCGACCGTTCTCGAGAATCGCGATGCGACACTCGTCTTCGGGCACATCGTTGACGACCATGAGCTGCTTGATGCCGCGGCGATCCTCCTGGCGGACTTCGACGCGGCGATCCTCGGTGCGGCGCTGCGGCTCGCCATCGCGATCACGGTCGCGGCCGCGCCCACGGCGTCGGCGCCGACGACCGCGACGGCCTTCCGCGTCACCGTCACCGTCACCATCGCGATCGCCGTCGCGTGCGGCCTCCTCCGACTCGTCGTCGTGGCCTTCGCCGTCGCCGTCGCCGTCGCCGTCGCCGTCCTCATCCTCGTCTTCATCCTCGTCGCCGTCCTCGTCGCCGTCCTCATCGCCATCGTCGTGGGTGGCGTCGTGCGCGGCATCCTCGGACGCGTCGCGATAGCGGTCGTCGAAACGATCCTCGTCAGCGTCGTCCGTGGCACCGGGATCCTCGTTGGACGCCGTCGCCTCCAACTCGCTTCCGCTTCGCGGCAGGCCGATCGGCTCGGTGCCCTCAAAGGCGTCGGCGTCGAAGGTCGAGCCGGAATCGAACTCGTCGCCCTCCTCCTCGTCCTCGTCGATCTCCGCCTGATCGGCGGCTTCGACGGCAGGCTCCTCGACACGCTCGTCGCGTCGGTCACGGCGGCGGCGGCTCGGGCTGTCAGCGGTGCGTTCAGAGGGGTCGCGGATCTCGTCGGCGTCGGGGCCGTCGTTGGTCATGTCATTCACGGTCGTCAGGTCCTTCCGGAGGCGTCACGCGGCAGGATGGCTGCAGCATGGAACGACTCGGACCGGGACCCGGGCGACCGCAGGACGACGCGGATCATCAGCCGCCGACAGCGCGCACCCCGTTGCCCAGCGAACCGGGCCATGGAGGGATGCACGCACGAAGGGGTGGGCTGATGGATCAGCAACGGAGCGACTCGTCCGGGCCTCGCACGGAGTGCGGCGGGCGGTTCCGGGGCGGAGCTCTCGCGGCGGTCAGACGGCGGACTTGGGACCCGAGCTGGGCTCGGACGAAGCGGCTGTCATGCGGGGAACGCTCGTCGCGCTCACCCGGTCGGCTGGGGAGCCCCGCAACTCGGAACGCCGGCGAACTCCGCCGGCCCGAGGCATATTCGGGGTTGAGGGAAGGGATTCGGGCGGAATCGCTCGGAGGAGCGGACGACCCGAATCCCGGGTCGATCGAAGGTTGGCGTTCAGGCTTGGCGTGTTCAGCGAACGGAAGTCGACGGCGGGGCGAGCAGCCCTGACGCTTCGTCCAGAGGCCTCTTGCAAGGCTTCGTGGCTCGAGCAGCCCCCGAAAACGGGCCTGAAAACGGGCCTGACAGGAGCGGAACGCCCGGGCGAAACCGCTCGGGCATACCGATGTCAACGGTCCAAAGCGGGCCCGAACTGAGCCCGATCTGCCACGACACGCCTGAAAGTCTACGGGAAACCGCTGGGTGCAGCAACCAGGCCGCGCCGGGAAGCCCGGCGCGGCCTGGTCACAGCTCACCTGTGGCATCGATTCGCCCGCCTCACCCCGTCCAGCCGCCGAGCAGGACTGCGAGGTCCGCGGCGTCGATCTGGCAGTCGCCGTTCAGGTCGGCCTGCTGGCTGGAGCCGCCCCATTGGCCGAGGAGGGTCGCGAGGTCGGCGCCGTCGACCTTGCCGTTGCCGTCGAGGTCCCCCGGGCTACCCGGGGTACCGCTCGGCTCCTGGCGTTCGGCGGCGCCGATGTCGATGGCGATGAGGCGATCGGCGTCGGCACGCAGCGGATCGTCCACGACCCGCGGCCGACCGAAGGCATCGACGGCGGTGGGCTCGTCGAGGTCGCCGTCATCGTCGAGGTCGCTCGCGTCGGCCGGTACGGTCGCTCCGCAGGCGGCGACGCGGACGCCGGCGTCGATGCAGGCGCTTCCCGCGTCGAGGCTGAAGTCATCGTCGAGCGAGCCGATCCGCTCATCGGCGCCGGCGATGAAGGTGAACGCCGGCGGAAGGCTGACCAGGTGCACGCCGAAGGAGAGCGTGCTCGCGCAGGGCACGGCGCAGTGGTCGAGCGCGACTGCGCCGCCGTCGCGTTGGGCGACATGGATCGACTCGGGGTCGCCCTTGATGTCGATGTTCTCGGCGAAGATCGTGTTCAGCACGCAGGCGCCGCTGCCGTTGCCGACCACCGCGAGTCCGCCGGTCGTCTCGGCCTCGTTGCCGACGATCGTGCAGTTGACGACCGTCGACCCGTTCGCAGCGCCGGTCACGAGCATGCCGCCGGCGAGCACCGCGCTCGCGTTGCCGGCGACATAGCAGTTCGTCATGGCGATGCGCGAGCCGCTGTCGGTGACGGCGATGCCGCCGCCAGCGAACTTCGCGGCGTTGCCGAGCACGCGGCAGTTCCGCACCGTCGGGCGGGCGACGCCGGAGACGAGGATGCCGCCGCCGATGGCATGCGTGCCGCTCAGATTCGCGTTGCCCGCGGTGATCACGAAGCCGTCGAGCACCGTTTCGGCGAGGACATTGTCGCCGGCGAAGTGGACGACATGGAGGGTGTTGTCGTCGGTCGTCGACGCGGAGCCGATCTCGCCGGACAGAATCGTCGGATGGGCGATCGGATCGCGCAGCGATCGACTCCATTCGCCGCCCTTGAAGCCGCCGAGCAGAGTCACCGCGCCTTGAGGCATGAAGCTCTCGTTGCGGTCGCTGCCGGGCAGATAGGTCCCCGCCGCGACCCAGATCTCGACCGGCTTCGGCTGCGGCTCGGATTGGATGGCGGCGAACGCCGACTGGATCTTCGGGAACGCCTTCTCCCAGGTACTTCCGTCGCCGTCGACGTTGCTGTCGACGAAGTAGATGCGGGTCGAACGCTCGAACTCGTGGGCGCCGACATCGAGGATCGGCGTCCCTCCGAGTCCGGTGTCCGGCCGCGGATCGTCGACGAGGCGCGTGCCGCCGGACGCGTCCACCGGCAGGGCTTCGCTCGTGTTGCCGTCGCCGTCCAGATCGCCGATGTCCGGAGGCAAGACCGCGCCGTTGCCGCGGTCGATCGCTTCAGAGAGGGCGGTCAATCGAAGGTCGTCGTCGATCGTGCCGCGCACGCCATCGGGTCCCAGCGGGTCGCGGAGCGCGGGAACGATGATGCCGTTGCCGGCACCGGCCACGGAAGCGTTCGAGAATCCGCAGGAGGTGACGGGAATTCCCGCGAGGTTCTGGATGTGCGTGTTCGACGGCGCGGTGTTGTCGGCGAAGAGACAGTTGGTGATGCTCGAGTTCGTCGCGGAGAGCTCGACGCGGATCGCTCCGCCCGAAAGCGCGGCCTGGTTGCCGACGAATGTCGAGCTGTGCACGGTGATGCCCGAGCCGATGACGAGCGCTCCGCCCGCTCCGCCGCTCGGGCTCAGCACGGCGTTTCCGCTGAACTCGCAGTTGGCAAAGAGGGAGCCGTTGCTTGCGAAGGTGCTTACGGTGCCCGAGCCGGTGGTCGAGACATTGCCGAGGAAGCGGCAGGCGACGAAGGTCATCGGCGCGCTCTGCATCTCCAGGGCGCCGCCGATGCTGGCGGTGTTCTTTTCGAAGGTGACGCGACGAATCACCGCGTTGTCGGCGTTCAGGAAGTAGGCGCCGCCGCCGCGGGTGCTCGATTGGCAGCGTCGAACGATGCAGTCCTGGATGACCAGGTCGGGCGTGCCGCTGAATCGCATGCCCGCGCCCTCGTCGATCGCGCTGGACGCATCGGTCATCCCGTCCTCGATGATGAATCCGTCGATCAAGAGCCCCGATGCGTTCGCGCAGTGGATGACATGCTCGGTGTTGTCCCCGGCGAAGCCCGGGATGCCGATGTCGCCGGAGAGAATGGTCGGATTCGCCGCCGGGTCGCGATCGTCGAGCGAGTCGGCCCCGGGAAGGAAGCCGCCCAAGAGTTTCTGGTTCGTCTTGGGCGAGAAGCCAATGGCGCGATTCGTCGTGGTGGTCGGGCGATAGGTGCCCGAGGCGATCCAGAACTCGCTGCCCGGCGGGCTGGCGATGAGCGCCGCGCGAAGATCCTGAAACGCCGTGGCCCAGGTCGTGCCGTCCTGAGCGGCGGGCGGGAGCGTCTGTGCGGCGTTGATGAAGACGATCGCGGCGTGCGACTGCGTCGCCGAGAGAAGCAGGGTGGCGGTGCCGGCCAGCAGGGCCGAGCGGGGGGCGAGAGCGGACATCGGACGATCCTCTCGAGGCGGGGACGGGGGCTTCCGTGAGCGCCACGGATCGAGCCGCCCATGCCGCGCCGTCCCGCTCCACCCGGGATCAGCCTGTGCGGCACTTTCCGCCATTTCCGCAAGAAAAGACCGAGGCCGCATCGCTGCGGCCTCGGTCCACCTTTCGACTGGATGGGCGGCGCTTACTGCGGGCAGTTGCCCCACGCCCCGAGGAGGGCGGCAAGGTCCGAACCGCCCACGATGCCGTCCTGGTCGAGATCGCCGGCGTCGGCGGTCGAGCCCCACGCGCCGAGCAGGACGCTCAGGTCATTCGCGTCGACGATGCCGTCGTCGTTCGCATCGGCGAAGCAGTCGCTGACATCGGGTGAGGGTTCCTGGAGCTCCTCGCTGGTGAGGTTCTCCCACGCCGGTCCGCTGTGCAGCGCCGGGTCGTAGTTGTCGGAGTTGCGGAGCATCGCCAGCCGCGATCCGCCGGGCAGTCCGTTGAAGGGCGAAGCGTTGTCGAACACCCAGCCGGGCGTCGAGGGATTCGCCTTGTAGGTCTTGATGCCGCTGGCGCCGCCGACGAAGAGACGGTCGTCGGAGAACGAGATCGAGTCGATCGTCCCGAGGCTCGCGGTGTAGATCGTCGGGCCCGCGGTCGATCCGGGCTTGATGCCGTAGAGCGTCGACGAGGCATCGGTGCGCATCCAGGGGAATCCGTTGACCGCGTCGAAGATGAGGTCGGCGTCGCCGGACATCGGCACGCTGGTCGGGATGTTGACGGTCAGCTCCAGCGCGAGCGTGTCGGCGTCGAGTCGCACGAGCTTGCGCTGCGACACCGAGACGATCCAGACCGCGTTGTTCGTGTCGTCGACCGCGAGCGCGGCCGGCGTCGGGATCGTCGGCATCGTGCCGATCGGACCTCCCTCGCCGGTCAGCATGTGGAGGACGCCCGAGGTGTCGATTGCGTAGATGCGATTCTTGCCAGACCAGTCCATGCGGACGAGATTGGTGGGGGCTTCGGCGATCGTCGTGAGCTGGCCGGTTGCGAGATCAAGGCTGCGGAGAAGCGACGCCGTCCCGACGATGATCGACTTCGTGATCACGAGTCCGCTCCCGCCATCGGGATCAAGCGTGACATCGAGCACCTTGAAGAAAGGCGAGATCGAGATGCTCGGCGTCATGAGGCCCTCCGAACCCTCGAAGGGAATCGGGTCGAGCGTGGTGATCGTGCCGCCGCCGAGCGAATCGTCGCTGTTGAGGAAGGCGACGCCGAACTGCGGCCGGATCGCGTGCAGCGCGTCGATGAACCTGGGATTGCCGTTGACGGAGAAGAGCTTCGTCACGTTGCGAAGGCCGTTGTCGCCGATCCAGCCGGTGACGGTGGTCGGGTTGTAGGTCTTGTTCGCGTGGGCGGTCTGCGTCGACAGGCTCGAGTCGTTGTCGGGATCGCGATACCTGAGGATGCGCGTCCCGCCGTTGCGGTACGAGCGGGTCAGCGTCACGGCGTGGCCGCCGCCGCGGACATAGATGGGATTGCCCTTGAGCGTGCCGATGTTGGTGTACCGACCGTAGGTGAAGGAGACGATCCAGCCGTTGCAGGCAAGCTGCGTCATCGTCGCCTGGCCGGGCGTGTAGTCGCTCGTGAAGTACTTCGTGGTCTTCTTGAGGAACGAGCCGTTCACGAGCGCCTGATAGGTATCGCCCACGCAGCAGGTGGTGCCGCCGCTCGCCGAGGTGTTCATCAGGTCGCCGATGAAGTCGAGCCAGGTCGTCACATAGCCGTACTGCCCGGAACCCATGTAGTTCGCGGGGGGCAGTCCACCGACCGGGAATCCGTGGTTCGCCGCGTAGGCGAAAAGATTGAAGCAGGCGGTCGGGACGCAGTACATCGAGCCGTTGCCGCCCAGACCGGTGCGCTTCTGGTCGATGTCGGTCATGTGGGTGATGCGGTAGTCGTATGCGCTCGAGCTGCCGTAGACGGCGTTGGTGACATCGGCTCGGGCTGCGGTTGCGGTCAGACCGACGGCGATCGCGACGGTCGTCGCGCGGAGAAGCGGGGTGAGGGCCATGCTGGAGGGTCTCTCGGTGGATGCGGCGTATGGGTCCGCTCTCTGATGGCGGGCCTCTCCACCTGAGCGGCATGCGCGCCGGACCGTTCCGACGGAAAATCGGAGTTTCCCCTCGCCGTCCTCCGCCGCGTCCCGCTCACTCCGCGAGCCAGCCGCCGATGTTGCCGGGATCGACCTTGCGGAGCTCGTCGCGGAGGTAGTTCAGCACCTGCCGCTCGCTGTCGAAGGAGCCGACCTTTCGGGCGAGGCGTTCGCAGTGGCCGATGTCGACCGAGCGGATGACCCGCTTGATGAGCGGAATCTGCGAGGGGACGAGCGACAGGCTGCGGAAGCCCAGGCCGATCAGGAGCATCGTGTAGAGGGCCTCGCCGGCGATCTCGCCGCAGATCGAGACATCGATGCGGGCCCGCCGCGCGGCCCGCTGGACGCTCTTGACGAGCTGGAGGACCGCCGGGCTCGCCCCGGTGTAGAGGTGGGCGACCTTCTCGTTGCCGCGGTCCACCGCGAGCGTGTACTGGATGAGGTCGTTCGTGCCGATCGAGAAGAAGGCTGACTCCGCGGCGAGCGCACTCGCGCTGGCAAGCGGGCACATCGCTCGAACGCGACGGCCCCGACAGACGGAGCCACGGGCGATACGCGCCGTGGCGTGGCCGACCGGGTTGGGGTTCGCGCGCTGGTGGGGTTGAGGATCAGCAACGGAGCAACTCGTCCGGGCGCGCACGAAGTGCGGCGAGGGAATCCGGGGCGGAGATCTCGCTGCGGTGAGACGGCAGACCTGGGATCCGAGCAAAGCTCGGACGAAGCGGCTGTCCTGCCGGGAACGCCCGTTGCGCTCACCCGGTCGGCTGGGGAGCCCCGCGACTCGGAATGCCGGCGAACTCCGCCGGCCCGAGGCATGTTCGGGGTTGTGGGCGGGGAGGACGAGCGGTTCGCTCGGAGAGCGGACCGCCCGTGATCACGTTTCGATCAATGGCTTGAGAGGGTGGGCCGCCGCGGAAAGCCAGCCACACGAGGGCGCTGGCGTCGCGGCAGCCTGAACGGGGCTGGGCGTCAAGGACAACCCGCTCACGCTCGTACTGTCAACGGTTCGCGTCGGACTCACGCTGAGACCAAATCGCCACGAGACGGCCGAAAGTCAACCGGAACCAGGCCGATGCGGCACATCGGGGGCTGGAGGTTTCCAGGTGGGGGACGGCGGATGACGCCGGGACGCGGACATGCGAGCGAAACGGGTCCAGGGGTGCGAGTCACACCCGTGGTTGCGGCGAGCGTTTCCGCCCGGAATCTGGGGCTTGTATCGGACTGGTCTTGGACTCGCCTCGCACGAGCCCCACGCTGAGCTGACATTGAGCGCACCGCGAGGATGTCGTGCATGTCCCCGCTCGGCCCCGCGCGATCTCGCTGCATCGTTCGCAGCTACCGAATGCCGACGCATATGCGACTCCCGCAAAGTTCAGAGAAATGCAAAGAAATCTCTTCCGCTGAGTGGGTGCCCGCCGTATACCAGCGCTGAGGGCTAGCGTGGTCTTTCAGTGCGTGTCGGCGGGATGTGGGTCCGACGCAGGCGGATCGATATGTGTTCTCCGCGAACGCGGCAGGTGTTGCCTCACTGGCTTCTCCTTGGTTCGCGGAAAGCGTGCTATCGCCCGCCCCCCGCTTCAAACTGCCGAACGGATGAGGGGCTCATTGTGGGCCTAGGCGGCATGAAGGATTTCACAGCCCGTAGGGTCTCGGTCGGACCGCGCAGGCTCCCGCATGGGACACCTGCGGGCCGAAGCGACCGCCAGAAGGGAAACTCGCACATGGCTCGTCTCTCTCTCTCTCTCTCTCTCTCTCTCTAGCACACTGCTCGTGACCGGAGTCGCTACCGTGCTCCTGACCGACGCGGCGTACGCCCAACAGACCACCAATCCGAAGCTGATTCGCTACCGGATGGTCAAGGTCACACCCGATGCCGGTGACTGCTCCACGCGGGCGAAACCGATCGGAAAAGGTCTCAACGACTGCGGCGATGTGACCGGCTATGTCGCCACCGATCACACCGGCTGCAACGAGCGTCCGTTCTTCTGGACACTCTGCGACAACTACCCGAACATCCCGATCCGCACGGTCAAGAACCTCGCGACGATGACTGGCGCCACGACAACGACGCTCGGCGAGGGCCGCGAAATCAACAACGCGGGCGTCGTGGTTGGTCTTTCTGACGCGACGATGCTCGACAACCTGTCGGGTCCGATCTACTCCGACGGACGCCCTTGGTCATGGGAGGTCGCGACCTATACCGGATCAACCATGACCGCGACGGCGCTCTCCTCTTCGATCGGCGCTGCGAACTCGGTCAACAACGGCACGCCAGTCATCGCCGCTGGCTATCTCGTGTCGAATGGTTCGGGAGGCTGGGAGTTCGACGCCTTTCGCGTCGAGGTCGCCCCGGTCAACGCTTTCACGCTCCTGGGAACGGCACCAGGGGACGACGGTGCATGGGGCAATCATGTGACCGAGGCTCCGCCTGCGGGAGTCGCCAGGATCGTCGGCGGATCGCAGGACTTCCCGGTCTTTCCAACGCCCTGTAGCGAAAACGACGACGCCCTGTCGTGGCCGGTGACGGGCACGACCGCAAGCCAACTCGTCGAGGACGCCGCTACGCCATCAAACTTCATTCTCTGGGGTGCCGAGGCCCGAGCGGCAAACCCGCAGGGACAAAGTGCCGGCGCGAGGTTGGCTGCAGCCGGGACCGTCGGATGCGAGAGCACAGCAGTGTTTTGGGAAGCGAGCGGAACGCCCGTCGAAGTTGGGCTGATCGCGCCGCTGACGGCCTCGGAAGACACAGTCGTCGAGGCGATGACGAGTGCGGATGGTGCTGGTGGTAGTGTCATGCTCGTGGGAACCGATCCGGGCAATGACATAGCGTGGCTTTGGTGGCGTGGCCTTCCCTCCCAGCCGTTCACGGTGCTTGGCTTGTCCGATCTCAATATTCCTGCTGTCGACCTCGTCGGCCTTGTCCAGGCGTTCGAGTTCGTGGATGTCAATGAACTCGGCTGGATACTGGGGAACGCGAGATTTACTGGCACCGCCAGCCTCCGTCACGCCATTTTGCTCGTGCCCGATCCCTGCGGCGGAGATTTCGATGTCGATGGGGATGTCGATGCGAGCGATCTCGCCGTGCTGCTCGGCGCGTGGGGTCCCTGCGCGAATCCCAACGACTTTTGCGAGGGTGATCTGGATCACGACGGCACAGTCGGGGCTGCAGATCTCGCGATCCTGCTCGGCATGTGGGGTACCTGTACGGTCGAACTCGCCTGCGCCACGACCCCCTGCGGGCAGCAGAATGGCGAGGGAGGCGGCACGGGCGGGGGCGAGCAGTCAGCAGCGTCGAGCGGTGGTACGACTGGATCCGACCTCTCTTTCGCCGCCGCAGCACTCGGCTTTGCCGACGAATCCCACCTCATTGACTGGCTTGGCGGATCGCAGGACGATCAGGCTCTCGCCATTGGCATCGGAGTTCAGAGCGTGCTCGTCGAGCTTGCGAACAGTGGAGGTGCCCAGTGAAGCGAGTGAAGACTCTTCTGGCTACGGGAGCGATCTCCGTTCTGAGTTCAACAGCGAACGGGGAGATCATCAGCTATTCAAGCAACTTCGCGGGCTGGCAAACCGCGGCGGGGCCTTACCAAACCTGCACCTTCGCCGAATTCGAGCCCGGTACGATCATCACGGACCAGTACGCGCGGCTTGGCGCTTACTTTACCAACATTTGGTCCGACGTGGTTGAGTACAGCTTGTTTAGTTTTCCATCGGATGGAGTCGGAATCGACGGTAATGGCCCGATCGAGATTACCTTCTCCGAAACCATGTACGCGGCTGCGCTTCACGGAAAGGGCATTCCGACACTGAAGCTGTACAAAGGAAGCACCTTTCTGGGTGATGTCCAGGCCGCCGCGGGGACACCGAGCAATCTCGTGGCTGCCGTCTCGACCACCGGGTTCGATCGGGTCGTGTTCCAGGGTCAGACCGCTGGCGGTGATGCCACCGCAGACACCATCTACTTCTCCAACGTCCCCGGCCCGGGCGCACTCGCGGCTCTCGGAGTCCTCGGCGTTCTCCGATCGCGACGGCGATCTCGCTGAGTGCCGTCCTGCAACCGCCGCTGCCGGCGCAACTCCGGCAGCGGCGGATTCTCTTCGATGCGCCAGCCGGATGGGATCCCGCGTCCCGATTGCGCTGAGGTGGCGCGCCGTCCTTCGCCTCACCCTCTCCAATGTCAGCCTGTCCAGCCACTCGAACTGAAGATGCGCGTCATGTTCCGCAGGCCGCTCGAAACGACCCAGCCGATGATCGTCGTGGGGTTGTGCGTCTTGTTCGCGGTGGACGACTGGGAGTTGAGCGACGAGTCGTTGTCCGGATCGCCGTACTTGAGGAACCGGGCGTTGGCATCGCGATAGGACCGCGTCAGCGTGACGGCATGGCCACCTTCGCGGTCGTAGATCGGATTTCCCTTGAGCGTCCCTCTCACTCCGCGAGCCAGCCGCCGATGTTGCCGGGATCGACCTTGCGGAGCTCGTCGCGGAGGTAGTTCAGCACCTGCCGCTCGCTGTCGAAGGAGCCGACCTTTCGGGCGAGGCGTTCGCAGTGGCCGATGTCGACCGAGCGGATGACCCGCTTGATGAGCGGAATCTGCGAGGGGACGAGCGACAGGCTGCGGAAGCCCAGGCCGATCAGGAGCATCGTGTAGAGGGCCTCGCCGGCGATCTCGCCGCAGATCGAGACATCGATGCGGGCCCGCCGCGCGGCCCGCTGGACGCTCTTGACGAGCTGGAGGACCGCCGGGCTCGCCCCGGTGTAGAGGTGGGCGACCTTCTCGTTGCCGCGGTCCACCGCGAGCGTGTACTGGATGAGGTCGTTCGTGCCGATCGAGAAGAAGGCTGACTCCGCGGCGAGCGTCCGGGCCATCAGCGCGGCGCTCGGCACCTCGACCATGATGCCGACGGGAACATCATGCCGGCAGGGAATGCCGTCCTCCTCGAGCTCCTCGATCACGTCGCGCAGGATGAGCTTCGCCTCGCGGAGCTCCATCACCGTCGAGACGAGCGGGAACATCACCTTCAGCGGGCCATGCACGCTCGCCCGCATGATCGCGCGGAGCTGCGTCTTGAACATCGGCTTGTTCTGGAGGCAATAGCGGATGCTCCGAAGGCCGAGGAAGGGATTGCGCTCCGGCTCGACCGCCCGCTGCTGGGTGTACTTGTCCGCGCCGAGATCGAGGGTGCGGATCGTCAGCGGACGCCCGCCGAGCAGCTCGATCGTCTTGCGATAGGCCTGATAGTGGTCCTCCTCGCTCGGCTCGTGGGCGGCGGTGAGGAAGAGGAACTCCGTGCGATAGAGACCGACGCCGTCGCCGCCGTTGGCGAGCACGCTCTCGACCTCGTGCGGAAACTCGATGTTGCCGAGGAGGCGGATGCGCGTGCCGTCCTTCGTCTCGGCGGGAAGCGTCGCGAGGCCGCGGAGCGAGGCCCGAAACTCGCTGTACTTCTCCTGCTGCAGCCGATACGCCGCGACCTGCTGCTCGTCGGCGCGGGCCACCACGACGCCGGTGTCGCCGTCGACGATCAGCAGGTCCCCATCCTCGACGGATGTCGAGAGCCGCTGGCATCCGACGACCGCGGGAATGTCGAGCGCGCGGGCGACGATCGAGGTGTGGCTCGTGCGGCCTCCGAGATCCGTCGCGAAGCCGAGGACCTTCTTGCGGTCCATGCCCGCGGTCTGGCTCGGGGTCAGCTCGTGCGAGACGATGATGACCGGTTCGGTGAGCTTCGAGAGGCGCCCCTCGGTCTCGCCCATGAGCTTGCCGAGGACGCGGCGGTCGAGATCGATGACATCGTTCGCCTTCTGGCGAAACATCTCGTTGCCCATCGCCTGGAACTGGCCGACGAGCATCTTGAACTGTTCGGCGACGGCGACCTCGGCGTTGACGAGCTGCTGCTCGATGCGCTTGCGCATCGGGTTCACCAGGCTCTTGTCCTTCAGGAGCCCGATGTGGAACTCGAAGATCTTCGCCGGCTCGGTGCCGAGCTGGGCGTGCGTCCGGTCCTTCAGGAGAACGAGATCGGCGACGGCGGCGTCGAGCGCCGCCTCCAGCCGGGCGATCTCGGCGGGCACTTCGGAGGCGTTGAGCACCCGATGCGGAACATGCTGCTCCGCCTCGCCGAGCACGAATGCCCGGCCGATCACGATGCCCGGAGAGACAGCGATACCGCGAATGAGTTGCATGGGGAGAATGCCGACCGGCGGTCGGCCTGGCCTCCGGAAGCGCGGTCGCCGTCATCGGCACCGTCCTGCGGGGGCGAGACGGGGCAGTCTACAGCAAGCAACAGCCAGCGCGGATGAGGCGTCCGGCCGCTGGATTCGCGGGGGCGGCCCCGCCACACTACGGCGATGCTGGCCCGGATCGTTCGGAGCCAAGCTCAAAGGACCTTTCGATGGGAGCGCGTTGCCGTGCTGACTGGATCATCATCCTGCTTCGGTTGCCTTGCGGTTGCGATTCTCGCGGCTCCTGCCTCGCTCGCGTTCGGGGTTGAACCATCCGGCTTCGCGCCCGCGCTGCTCGCTGCGCAACCGGTTCGTTATGTCGGGCCGGTCGACGCAGCAGATGTCGTCGGCGGATATCGAAGTGATCGCATTCTTGTGAAGCTCGCGCCCGATGCGGTGATTCGCAAGCGACCGGACGGACTCGCCGTCGAAGGTGCGGGCACCGCTGGAACTCGCGCGATCGTCGATGCCGCACTTCGTCGTCTTGCAGCGCTGCATGCCCGTCCCGCGCTGGACACGAGCGCCGGACGCATCGATCTCGTCGAGCGTCATGGCCTCGCCCGCTGGTGGGCGATCGAGTTGGCTCCGGGAAGCGACGCTCGGGCTCTCGTCGAGTCGCTCCAGCCTGCGCTCATGGCCGCTGGTGGGCCAATCGAGCGAGCGGAGCTTGAAGGCATCGGCGGCATCCTCGGGACGATGCCAAACGATCTCTCCTTCGGGCTTCAGTATGGACCGCACAATATCGGTCAAACGATCAATGGCATTGCGGGTACACCGGACGCCGACATCGACTTGCCCGAGGCGTGGGCCCTGCACACCGGCACGAGCGACATCACCATCGCGGTGATCGATACCGGCGTCTCGAACAGTCATCCGGACATCACGCCGAAGCTCGTCGCAGGCTGGAATACTTTGAACAACAGCACAAACGCCGACGACAGTTTTCTTATCTCGCATGGCACGCACTGTGCAGGCATTGCTGCGGCGGCCGCGAACAACGGCATCGGCGTCGCGGGCGTCTCGTGGGGCGCGAAGATCATGCCGGTGAAGGTCCTCACCTTCATCGGAAGCGGTGTCGAGGGTGATGTCGCCGACGGTGTGATCTGGGCCGCGGACCACGGGGCGCATGTCGCGTCCATGTCGCTCGGATTTCCCGGATCGAGCGCGATCGTTGAAGACGCTGTGAACTATGCAACCGAGGTCGGCGTCCTCGTCGTCGCCGCGACCGGCAATACCGCTGGCGCGCCGATCAGCGCGCCGGCGAAGTACCCCGCGGTGCTTGCCGTTGGCGCAACGGACAACCGTGACCAGATCGCGAGCTTCACGAGCACCGGCCCGGAGATGGATGTCACTGCGCCGGGCGTCGATGTGTATTCGACTTGGGATGTCTTCTTTCAGCCAAATACATATCTGTTCCAGTCCGGTACGAGCATGGCCTGTCCGCATGTCGCCGGTCTCGCCGCCCTCGTCTGGTCGGCGAACCCGGAGCTTTCGAATCTTGAGGTGCGCGAGATCATCGAATCGACCGCCGAGGACAAGGGAGCACCCGGTTGGGATCCGATCTTCGGTCACGGCCGCGTGAACGCCGCACTGGCCGTCGAGGCTGCGCTCGCGTCGCGCTGCATCGCCGCCGATCTTGACTGCGACGGCGCCGTCGGCCCAGCCGATCTCGCCCTTCTGCTCGGAAGCTGGGGCGGCTCCGGCGCAGCGGATCTCGACGGCGACGGAAGTGTTGGTCCCGCGGACCTCGCTGCTCTACTCGGTGCGTGGACGCCGTCATGAGGTGCTGAACGACACGCTTACCAGCGGCCGTGCAGGCCGTCGGTGAGTTCGTCGAAGCTCACGCGGCCGTCGCGGTTGCGGTCGAAGGTGAGCAGCTCGTTTCGCCAGCGCTCGGGCATTTCCGCTTCGTTCAGGATGCCGTCGCCGTCGCGGTCGAAGCCCTTCGAGGCCTCGATGTGCCGCTCGGCGCCGCGTCCGGCGACGCCCTGCGAGGTCGCCTCGACATGCGCCTGGTATGCGACGCCCAGCGCGTCCCGATCGCGCGGATCGACCGCGACGGCGTTGAAGATGAGCGAGCCCATCTCGTCGGTCGTCTCCTCCCCCCAACGAATCCGCTGCGGCGGCTGAAACGGATTCCAGGGATTGTCCGCGCTGTTGTCGTAGACGAGTTCGCTCTCGATGACCGTACCGGCGGGGAGGCGCACCGCCTCGACGAAGTCGTAGCGAAGCTGCCAGTCGAAACTCCATCGCGGAATCGACAGGAGCGTCCGGACCGAGCCGTCGGGCAGGTGGGCGACGGCCCGTGCGCGTGAGCAGAGCGTGTGGGCATGCGCCCAGACGGAAACGATCTCGACCGGCGCCGGAACGCGGAACCGATCGCGGAGCGTCCATGCGGCATCGCCAGCCGGAATGTCGATGCCAGCGTGCTGGCCAAACGCGGCAGGAAGCTGGAACTCGAGGAGGTCCCGTTCGGGCTTTCCTTCGGTGAACCACAATCCGACGCGCACCGTGACATCCTCCTGCTTGCCGCTCGGATGGAAATGCACCTGCAGGACGAGGTCGCTTCCCGCCGGAATCGGATGGCCGAGTCCGAGCGGCAATCGCTGGCCGCGCATCCCGACCGCCCATCCGCCGATCGGACGGCGGCGCTCGATGCGCGATCGCTTCGTCGCCTTCGCGTCGGGCGTCTCCACGAAGAAGAGGACATGGTGCACGACCGCGGGCGCATTGGATTGGATATCGATCGCGCTCAGCCATCGATCATCATCAAGTCCGAGCGGGATCGTGAAGTATCGATAGATATCCCGGCCGGAGGCGGGCACCGTGAAGGGCTTGGCCATCGCGACCTCGCGGTCGGGCGTTCCGAGCGACCACGCGCTCGCGAAGGTGGGGGGCACGGGGGCCCGCGCCGGATCGCCTTCGGGAGCGCCGGCCTCGACCCACGCTCGGATGAGGGCGATCTCCCCGTCGCTCAGGCGTCGAGCGTCGCGATAGAGCTCCGCGCCGTGGGCCGCGGGCCAGGGCGGCATGATGCGATCCTCAACGACCTCGAGGATCGTTCGGGCCTTGCGCGCCGCATCGCGGTGGCTCGTGAGCGCGAACGGGGCGCCGCCCGCCGGCCGGTGACACTCGGTGCATCGGGCGTGGAACAGGGCACCGACGCCGTCGGACCAGGTCGGTGCGGCGGGCGCGGGCGGGGCGGCGAGCTGAAGGGCGAGAAGGACCGGCAGCGCGAGCGGGAACATCGGGCGAAGTATGGCATTCTCGGGTGGGAAAAGCGAGCGTCAGGGGGCTCTCAGGAACGCCGCAAGCCGGCTGCGCGTCGTCTCCGGGGCGTCGGCGGGCAGTCGGTCAAGGAGCGAGCGGGCGACGCGATCGGCCTCGCCCGCATCGCCCGATGCAACGAGCGATTCGCACCACAGGACCGCGGCGTTCACGCCGATCGCACGGCTGAGGCCGATGCGCTCCACCACGACGCCCGCGTGTTGCGCGGCCTGCGCGAAGTCGCCGAGCCCGCGCTCGGCGCGCGCCATCGCGAGCGTGGCGCGGGCCGTCTGCGGATGGTCGCGACCCCACTGCGCCTCGACGAGCGGGAGGATCTCCTCAAGAAGGCCCGCCGCTTCGGCATGGCGCCCGAGATCGACGCAGGCTTGGGCGAGGGCGAGTCGGGCGTTCACATGCTGGACCGAGTCCTCGCCCGCGACGACCCGCACCGTCGCCTCGACTTCGGTGAGGAGCTCGTGCGCGTCGGCCGCGCGGCCCATCTCGATCTTGCGGAGCGCGATGCTGGTGAGCAATCCCGTGAGCGCCGGATGGTCGGCTGGCAGCATGCGGCGCGTGCGCTCGATCGTCGTGTCGTACTGCTCGTTGGCTCGCTCCGCGTCGCCAGCCTCGAGATAGGCATCAGCGAGCGCGCGGCGCACGACGATCACATCGGAGTGCTGCGGGCCGGTGCGACGCTCGGCGCTCTCGAGTGCCTCGAGGAGAAGTGCGATCGCCTCATCGTGCCGGCCGGCGGCGCTCCGGAGCGGGGCGAGCGAGCGGGCCGCGTCCTCGGCAAGCGAAGCGTCGTCTGGGCCGAGCGCCTTCGCCCGCAGCACCATCTGTTCAAGGTCGGCTGCGCGGGCCGCGGCATCGAGCGGCTCCGGCACATGGGAGATTCTCGCCCGCATGGCGATCGGATGCCACTCGCCGAGGAACTTCGACGCGTTGAAGGCATTCCAGCCGCGGAGCGCCATGCCCTCACCATGTCGCTCGACCGTGCCCATCATGGCCGATGCGAGATCGACCTGCCACCCGAGGATCTGTTCGTGGTCGGCGACGGTCAGCGCCTCGCCCGCGCGAGCCTCCTCGCGCGTGGCGAGAGCGAGTTCGTATGCAGCGATCGCCTCGGCATCGCGTCCGACATGGGCGAAGGCGCGGCCCAGCGTTCCCGCGACCTCCGCCAGCAGCAATGGGTCGTCGGCGAGCGAGGCCTCCATGCGCTCGCGCGCGCGGTCGAGGAGTTCGACGACGGTGATGTCGCGGCCTTGTGCGACATCGGGATTGAGCGAGCCGAGCATGTCGTCGAGGAGAAACTCGCGGACGAGCGCCGCGCGGCGCGCGTCGCGGGCGGCGGCATCACGGGCCTCGAGCGCCGCCGCGCGGGCCACCAGCGCCGCGACCGTTCCGACGGTGATCGCGACGAGCGCGGTCGCGGCGAGGAGCGAGCTGAGCCGATGCCGGCGAACGGTGCGGAGAAGCAGGCGCGCCGGTCGTTCAGGGGCGGCCCGCAGCGGCCGGTCCGCGAGGGCGCGATCGAGGTCCTCGGCAAGCTCGGCCGCCGACTCGTAGCGCTCCGCGGGGTGCGCCGCTCGGGCTTTCGCGGCGATCGAACCGGCATCGCGGAGGAGGCGGCGCGCCGGCGCCGGGCGCATCGCGGCCGCGTCGGCGATGAGTTCCTCGAGGACCGCGCCGAGCGAATAGATGTCCGCCCGCACATCGGGCACGCGAAGCGCCTCGCGGCGCTCGGGGCTCATGTAGCGCGGCGTGCCGGCGAGATCGCTGCGCGTCCGGCCTCCGTCATCCGCATCGAGCGCCCGGGCGATGCCGAAGTCGATGAGCCGCACGCGGATGTCGCTTCCGTCGCGGGCGACGAGGATGTTCGACGGCTTCACATCGCAGTGGATGACCGCGCGCTGATGGGCGTGGTGGACGGCGCGGGCGGCGCGGCGAAGGAGCTCGATGCGGCCCGCGAGTCCGATGCGCTCGTCGTTGGCGAAGCGGGTGATGGGCGATCCTCGCACCAGTTCCATGACGACGAACGGCCGACCGTCGTCGGTGAGTCCCGCGTCGAGGACGCGACAGATGTCCTCGTGGTCCATGCGGGCGAGCGCATCGCGTTCCGCCCGAAAGCGTTCGACGATCCGCCCGGCACCGGCGCCGGACTTGAGGATCTTGATCGCGACCTCGCGCTCGAAGGGGTGCGTCTGCGTCGCCCGGTGGACGACGCCGAAACCGCCTTCGCCGAGCGGCTCATGCAGCCGATAGGGACCGATGCGCTCGGGGACCGGCGGAGCGGCAGCGGGCGCGGAACCGCTCGATCCATCGAGAAATCCCGATGCCGACTCGTGGCCTCGAAGGAGTCGCTCGACCGCGCTGAGGAGCTGCGGCTGGTCGCCGCAACGCTCGCGGAGAAACGCGTGTCGCCGCTCCGGTGCGAGATCGAGCGCGTCGGCGAGCGTCTCCTTGACGGCATGCCAATCGGAGGTCGGATCGGGGCTCCAGGAGGCGGGGCGGGTCATGGCGCGGGTTCGGTCGGGGTGGGCTCGGTCTCGCCGAGGGCGTCGTGCAGCCAGGCACGGGCGAAGGCCCAGTCGCGCTTCACGGTGCGCTCGGTGCAGCCGAGGAGGCTGGCGATGTCGGTCTGTTCGAGTCCTGCGAAAAAGCGCATCCGCACAACGGTCGCGGCCCGGGCGTCGATCGTGGAGAGCCGGTCGATGGCTTCGTCGAGGGCGATGATGGTCGCGGGATCCGCCGAGCGCGCCGCTTCGAGCACATCGAGGGGCAAGCGTCGCGAGAGGCGTTCCGCGCCGCCGCGCTTCTCGCGGGCCCGGGCCCGAGCGTGATCGACCAGCACGCGACGCATGGCCGTCGCCGCAGCGGCGTAGAAGGCGCCGCGATCCGCCCAGTCGATCGTCGCCTCGGGCGAGAGAGCGCGAAAGAGCCGCAGATACGCCTCGTGCACGAGTGCGGTCGCGCCGAGCGTGTGGTCGTTCCGCTCGCCGCGCATCTGCGCCCGGGCGAGTCCGAGGAGTTCGCCATGGACGGCTTCGAGGAGCGCATCGCGCGAGGAGGCCACCCCCTCACAGGACTCGCGGAGGAGTCGCGTGATGTCGTCGGCATCGGTCGGCGCGCCGCGCCTGTCGTCCCGTTCTGCTCCCACGGAGATCTCCGGTGCGGATGGAGTGTGCGACGGACACTCTACCCGCATCGTCGGCCGCGATCGGTGCGAGCGGCCCGCTCCGCGCGATCCGCCGGCAGCGCCGCCGTCCGAGCCGATCGTTCGGACGGCGGCGTGCCGACGGGAGGAGAGACGGTCAGTTCGGGCATGGCCCCCACGCGCCGAGGAGCGTTCCGAGGTCCGTGGCGTCGGTGTCGCCGTCGCGATCGACATCGCCGCCCGTTCCGACGGGACCGAATCCGCCCCATGCGCCGAGAAGCACCGCAAGGTCCGAGGCATCGACGAATCCGTTGTCATCGAGGTCACCAGGGCAGGGATCCGGCAGTTGGGCCACCGCAACGACGGAATCGCCATTCGTAAAATCGATGCTCAGGGCAACATCGCCGCGCTCGTTGATGGAGGCCCCGCGCCCGCTGTTCGAACCGATCTGGAAGTTCGGACGGAGCGTCTCGACGAGCCGCGCCGGCTCGCCCTCGAGGGTCAGGAGCATGCCGGTGCGAGCGATGAAGTGCACATCGCCATCGGGATCGATCGTCCAGACGCCGGTGTTGTTCGAGGGATTGATGCCGAGTCCGCGGACCTGTGCCCGGATGAGCGTCCAGCCGGAGTCGGTGATCGCGAAGGAGGGCGGTGCGAATCCGAGGGTCAGGTCGTCGAACTGCACGCCCGCTCCATAGCCGTACGGCGCGTCCCCTTCGCGAACGAGGACGACGGTGTTGCCGCCGGGCGTTGCGCGGAGGATCGCCGTGTCATTGTTTCCGTTGATGCCGGGTCCGGTGAACCGCGCGACGAAGAGCGTCGATCCGTCTGCATTGGTGCGGACCGTGTTGACGCTGATGAGGTCGTACAGTCCGAGCGGTCCGGCACCGCCTTGGATTGCCAGCGGAACGATCTGGCTGTTCGCGCCGCCCGACGCGTGCCAGATGCCCTTGGCCGGTCCGTTCGGGAGGTTCACGGTCTCGTCGAACGCCGCCCCTGACGCACTCAGGCTCATCGTCCAGAAGTCGGGAAGCGAACCTCCAAAGGTTCCGCCGATCGGCGAGGCGAGTCCCTCGCGCACGAGGCAGGTCATGAGCCCGGGCCACCCACGCCAGCGGCTGCTGTCACCGGCGGCTGCGCCGACCAGCGGAACATCGAACGCGACCTGGCCGTTCGGGCCGAGCGTCGGCATCGTCCACTCGAAGGTGCCGTAGGTGGTGCCCGCGAGGCCGGGCGCTCCGTTGCCTTCGCGGGCCACAAGTTGCAGTCCGCCAAACCAGGTGAGGACGATGCCCGTGTCGTTGCCCGCGTTGACGCCCGCGCCGGTCAACCACACCTTGGTCGTCAGCAGGTCATCATGGTTGAAAGCGATGAGGTTGCCGAGTGCGGCGATCGTTGCGCCGGGCACGCCGGGCATCGGATCCCCGGCGATGGCTATTTTCTCGATCACGCCATCGACCATCCGAAAGAGGCCGGGGTTCGATGGATTCGGACCGACCGGCCCGGAGAAGCCGATGTTGCCCGCGTCGTTCAGGTGCGGGCCGTAGCAGCAGGATGCGAAGCCGAGGAAGTGGGCGCCGTTGCCGCCGGGGACCGGATAGTCCTCGCCGATCACGAACTGGATGAGCTGCGGATTGTTGGCCGCGCTCTTCCAGAGGCCGGAGTCGGCGAGCGGTCCCGTGGTGTCGGCGCGGAAGGCGACCTGGCCCGTCGCATTCAGCGATGGCGTCGAGACCCAGGTGAAGGTGCCGCCGAGCGTGCCCGGTGCGGGATCGCCCGATTCGACGACGACGCGGAAGTCGTAGACATCGGCATGGGTGCCGGTCGTCGCGAGGAGAGCGATGGCGGTTGTGGCGATGATGAAGCGATGGCGGTTGTGCATGAGAACCTCTCGAGTCCGGACCGGAAGAATGGGTCCCGACCGAGCGAGAGGCGACAACGATCCCCGGCAAGGGACAGACCGATGCGAAGTTTTCGCTACGGCACAACCGACCATGCCCCGAGGAGGAGCGCGAGATCGGCGGCGTCGACCGATCCGTCGGCGGTGAGATCAGCCGGGCAGCCTTGGCAGGGGCCCCACGCGCCGAGCAGGGCGGCCAGATCGGCGCCGCCGACCGTGCCATCGCCGTCGAGGTCCTCGGCGACGGTCGGCGGCGCGAGCGGCGCGGTGTTCAGCGGATCGTCCCGGCGGAGCGCCCACGCGCCGTTGCCGGGAACGCCGGCGATCAGGAGGCCCGTGGGAGCGCCACTCCCGCTTGAGTCGGCCACCGCGGTGCCCGCGGCCTCCTCGAATCGATAGTGGCCGACGAGTCCCTGCGTGCCGGGCGGAAGGACGCTTGTCCGGTCGGCGGCGATCTCCGCGACGGTGCGGGCCCGCGACCAGAGTCGGAGCTCGTCGAGCCAGCCGGCAAAGGACGGGTACTCCGGCCCGGCGTCATGCTTCTCGGCGCCGAGGACGAGATAGGGATTCCACGGCGTCACCGAGTTGGGGACGCCGGCGTTTGGATAGCTGAGGTCATCGTTTGAGAGAAAGACGCTGCTTTCAAAATCCATCGTGCCATCGATGATGATGCGCTTCGTTCCGGAAAGAGCGTCGCGTACGCACGCGACATGGTGCCAGCCGCCGTCGAGCACGACGACGCTGCCCTCGATCGTGCTCTCGATGTCGGCGCCGGGCGTGCCGTTCGCTCGACCGGTCCCGAACCGCACGCGGCCGCCCGCCAGCGAGATGCCGAAGTCACGATCGCTGCCGCCCCAGATGTCGCGGTCAACGACGATGTTTCCCTCGATCCACGCCGGCCCGCTCAGCTCGACATCGCCGCCGAGGCCCTGCGCCAGATTCTCGTTGAGCGTGCCGCGGATCCAGGCTCTGTTTTAGAACCCCGCGTCGGCCAAAGAGCGAAGCGGACGGTCCGATCGGTAGGAGCCGAGACGAAGCTGTATCCGCAGCGATACAGCGAGTTGAAGGCGACGCCCCGAGCGGGCCGTCCGCTTCGTTCGACGCCAGCGGGGTTCTAAAACAGAGCCTAGAACTCGATGGTGAAGCTGCCGGCGCCAAGGTCACAGACGGCGCTGGCATCGGGGCCCGGCGCGTTGTCGTCGATGGCGATGCGGACGCGATCCTGCTGGTTGGTGCCGGTACCGAAGAAGCGGATCGCGGCTTCGGACTGGCCACCCGATCGACCATCCGCCAAGGTGAGTGCAGTTGCACAGCCAGCGGCGAGCACGGCGACGAGCGGCCAGAGGCGCAGGGTGCCGTCGGAGGTCAGGGATCGGTGCATTCCGTCACTCTGCGGCGATTTCGGCGAAACTCAAGGGGAATGCTCCGAAGGAGTCGCAGGATGTCGACGAGATCCGAAACCAGTGAGCCCGCGGTGCCCGGCGAGGCCGTTCCGGCGATACCGGCCCGTTGCGGGCGGTGCGGGTACGCCACGGCGGGTCTGCGCGGGACGACCTGTCCGGAATGCGCGTTCGACTTGACTCGCAATCCCTATCTGCGGTTCGCCGATCCGCTCTGGCTTGCCGGGCTGGTGCGCGGCATGACGATGGTCTGGATCGGCGCGATCGGTCTCTTCGTCATGGCCTTCGGCGGGCGCGAGTGGATTCGCACCATGATCCGGCTCGTCAACATCGATGTGCCGTCGCGGGTGATCGGGCAGGTCGGCGTCGTGCTCTTTCTCGCTTTCGCGCTCCTTGGGGCGTGGTTTCTCTCGCGGCCGGATCCGGCGCTTGAGATCGGCGATCCCGAACGCCATCGTCGGCAACAGCGCATGCAGATGGGAATCGGCGCGGTGGCGCTCCTCGTCTTCGTCCGCGTGATCGGCGATGCGTCGTTCCATCCGGTGCTGTCCATGGTGCTGACGGTCTCGGCGGTCATGCTCGGACTCTTCCTCCTCTCCGGACTGCACGGCGTCGTCATCGAGCTGCTGCGGCGAAGCGAGCACGCGGAGGCCAAGCATCTCGAGCAGAAGCCGGGAGCGAATTCACGCTCCTGGATCATCTTCCTGGTGGTGGTGATCATCGGAGTCGGCGTGTGGAGCGCACCGGGCCCCGGGGTCGTCACGATCGCGGCGAGCACCGAACGGATCACCCGCAGCATCGGAGTTGTCGCCCTCGCCTTCGTCTGCCTCCACCTCGTGAGCGGTCGGAAGGCGATCGCACGCGAGCTCGAGCAGGCACCCGATCGCGAGACGGCGTAGCAGAGCCCGGTGGGCGCGATCCGAACGACAGCCGGGCCCGCGATGTGCGGGCCCGGCTGGTTCAGAGTTCCATGATGCTCACTGCGGCTCGTGAGGGATCACTGGCCGTCCTTCACCTCGAACTCGGCGTCGATGACATCGTCCTTCTTCGCCTGGCCGCCGGTCGCGCCGGCCGCCGCCGCGCCGGCGGCTCCGGTGGCACCCGCGGCGTCGCCGGGCGTCGACGCGACCTTGCTCAGCTCGTCGATGCAGCCGTAGAGGGTCTTCATCGCTGCCTCGATCGCAGCCTTGTCGTCACCCTTGATCTTGTCCTCGAGGTTCGAGACCGCGGACTCGATCTTGCTGCGCGACTCGGCGGAGAGCTTGCCGCCGTGCTCGCTGAGCTGCTTCTTCGTCTGGTAGACGATGCCGTCGGCCTGGTTCTTCAGGTCGATGAGCTCGCGACGGGCCTTGTCGGCCGCGGCGTTCGCTTCGGCGTCCTGCTTCATGCGCTCGATGTCGTCCTTCGAGAGGCCCGAGCTGCCGGTGATCTTGATCTCCTGCTTCTTCCCGGTGTTCCGGTCGGTCGCGGAGACATTGAGGATGCCGTTGGCGTCGATCGCGAACTCGACCTCGATCTGCGGCATGCCGCGCGGGGCGGGGGAGATGCCGGTGAGATCGAAGCGGCCGAGGCTGCGGTTGTCGCCCGCGAACTCGCGCTCGCCCTGGAGGACATGGATCGTGACCGAGGTCTGGTTGTCCGAGGCGGTCGAGAAGGTTTCCTTCTTGCTCGCCGGAATCGTGGTGTTCCGCTCGATGAGCTTGGTCATCACGCCGCCGAGCGTCTCAACGCCGAGCGAGAGCGGGGTGACATCGAGCAGGAGGACATCCTTGACCTCGCCCTGAAGCACGCCGCCCTGGATCGCGGCGCCGATGGCGACGACCTCGTCGGGGTTGATGCTCTTGTCGAGCTCCTTGGTCTGGAAGATCTCCTTGGCGATCTCCTGAACCTTCGGAATGCGGATCGAACCGCCGACGAGGACGACTTCCTGGATGTCGGTCGGCTTGAGCTTCGCGTCGCGGAGGGCCTGCTCGCAGGGGCCGCGGAGGCGGGTGAAGAGGTCGTCGCACATCCGCTCGAAGTTCGCGCGGCTGATCGTGACCTGCAGGTGCTTCGGCCCGTTCTGATCGGCGGTGATGAAGGGCAGGTTGACCGTCGTCTCCATCTGGGTGGAGAGCTCGATCTTCGCCTTCTCGGCGGCTTCCTTGAGCCGCTGCAGGGCCATCGCATCCTTGCGGATGTCGATCCCCTCCTTCTTGCGGAACTCCTCGGCGAGGTGCTCGATGAGCCGCTGGTCGAAGTCGTCGCCGCCGAGGTGGCCGTCGCCGTTGGTCGAGAGCACCTCGAAGACGCCGTCGCCGACATCGAGGATGGAGACATCGAAGGTACCGCCGCCGAGGTCGAAGACCGCGATGCGGGCGTTCTTCTTCTTCTCGAGGCCGTAGGCGAGGGCCGCCGCGGTCGGTTCGTTGATGATGCGCTCGACCTTCAGGCCGGCGATCTCACCGGCGTCCTTGGTCGCCTGACGCTGGCTGTCGTTGAAGTAGGCCGGGACGGTGATGACCGCCCGCTCGACCTTCTCGCCCAGGTAGTCCTCGGCGACCTTCTTGAGCTCCTGGAGGATCATGGCCGAGACTTCCGGCGGCGTGTACTGCTTGCCGCGGATGTCGACCTTGACGAGCTCGCTCGGACCGCCGACGACGGTGTAGGGGACGAGCTTCTCCTCGTGCTGGACCTCGTTGTGGCGACGACCCATGAACCGCTTGATCGAGAAGACGGTGTTCTTCGGGTTGGTCACCTGCTGGTGCTTCGCCGCCTGGCCGACGAGCCGCTCACCCTTGTCCGTGAAGCCGACGACGGAGGGGGTCGTCCGGTTGCCGGAGGAGTTGATCAGTACCTTCGGCTGACCGCCCTCCATGATCGCGACCACTGAGTTCGTGGTGCCGAGGTCAATGCCGATGATCTTGCCGTTGGCCATGTGAGTGATCCTTCCTTCTGCCCGACCTGCCCCGCGTCTCGGCCTGACGAGCCGTGCCGAAACGGGGTGCTGGCCTCGCGGGGTGAGCGGGAAGGGCAACTTGGATGCCAGCCGCGCCGTGATGCGTCGCCGCCCTCGCTCGGGCTCCCGCCCCCGGGTGAGGCGTCGATGAGCGGGAGCACGCCCGTCGGCTCCCCCGCGTGGCTCCTCTTCACGCGGCGCTCCGCGCGCTCGGGCCTGTCCAAAGTCAGCGCCCGCCGTCGGCGGGTCTGCCGGAATGGCACCCCTCCAGTCGTGGGCCCATCGGGGGCAGCCGTGGGGCCAGTTGGAGGGCCAGTCCTAGGACTCGGCGTCAACGGTCCCCGCGCCGCGGGAGAGGGGGTGCGTTCGGAGCGGGGCGGTAGGATCGACGCCGTGAGCGACCACGCCATCATTCCCTCGCGGACGACTTCCCTCGCCGCGGGCTTCGAGCCTTGGTGGCCGGCGATCGAACTGGTCGCCGACGCGACCCGCTGGGCGACCCGCTTCGCGGAACGACTCGTCCACCGCGCCGATGGGTCCGGGGCGAAGAGTGACGCGAGTCCCGTGACCGCCGCCGACCTGGCGCTCCAGGCCTACATCGGGCGCGTCCTCTCGAGGCTCGACGGTCGCACGCCGCTCGTCGGTGAGGAGTCGAGCAGCGTCTTCGGCGATCGCACGAGCGGGGGCGCGATGGGCGACGGCGCGCTCTTTCGCCGGACCGAGGAGCTCGCCTCGGCGATCGATCCGAGCCTGCGCGGGACGGCGCTCGCCGACGCGATTGATCTCGGCACGGCGGATGGCCGCTCGCGCGAGCACTGGGTCGTGGACCCGATCGACGGGACGCGCGGCTATCTGAGCGGCCTGCAGTACTGCGTGTGCCTCGCGCTCATCCGCGATGGCGTTCCGATACTCGGCATCGCGGGATGTCCGCGGCTCGGCCCACAGGGCACGCTCATCGCCGCGGTGCGCGGAGCGGGCGTCCTGCAATGGTCGCTCGGCGCGCTCGACCGGCCGCCGACCAGCCCGCGGGCGAGCGCTGCGCGGGCTGGGACGCTTGTCGCCTGCGAATCGACCGGCGTCAGCGATCGGGCCCGTGAGCGCCTGCGACGGATCGCCGAGACGCTCGGCGAACCGTTGATCGTGCGTCCGATGGAGAGTCAGTGCAAGTTCGCGCTCGTCGCGACCGGTGAGGCGGACCTCGCCCTTCGACTGGCCTCCGCGCATCCGGGCGGACAGCGCGACATGATCTGGGACTACGCCGGAGCGGTCGTCTTCGCCGAGGAGGCCGGAGGCCGCATGACGGATTGCGATGGGTTCCCGCTGCGTTTCGGCGAGGGGCGTTCGATCGCCGGGACCCGTGGAATCCTCTGCTCCGCCGAGTGGCTCCATCACCGCGCCGTCGACGCCTGCCGCACGGTCGATCGCCTCTTCGGCGTGCCGGTGGCCGAGCGCCCGGCGCGAGAGCCAGCGGCGTCGAGCGCGGCGGAAGGAGCGGATCCGCGTGGGGCGTGAGTGGCCGGGCGGTGCGGTGCGGCCGGACGGATGGCGCGGCCTGCGGATGATCGCCGCGGGACTCCTCCTCGCATCGATCGCGCTCCTCTGTCTCGGTGCGCTCCTCACCGATCGATGGCACTGGTCCCAGTGGATCTGGTGGATTCCGCGGAGCGCGCTGGCCCTCGCAGCGCTCCCGGCGTTCGTCACGGGGCTCGCGCAGCGAGGTCGGCGCCGCTGGATTTGGCTCGGCGCGGCGTCGATCCCGATCGCGTGGCTCGCGGTCGGGGACATCGGGTGGCGTCGCTGGGTTCCTGATCCGGAGGCGATCCACCTCATCCACTGGAACGCGAGTTCGCCGGGGAGCCGGGCTGGCGGTCCTGCGTCGGCGGAGTTACTCGCCCGCGACGCGGACATCGTGATCGTCACGAACGCGTACAAGCTGCTCGGTGACGGCCGCATCGAACTCTGGCGCGACGCTGGCTACGACATCGTGCAGACGGGACCGTTCCTGGTCGCGTCGCGGTGGCCGGTGCTCGAGGCGCGGGTGGTCAGCGCGACGGAGCGACGCATCCTCGGACGCATCCGCATCGCCGTCGCGGGGCACGACTGGACGGTGATCGCCGTCGATCTCCCGTCGGACGCTCGGCTCGCCCGCAACGATCTCGCAAGCCGCTTCCGCGCCGAGTGCGCACCGCACGGCGTCGACGAGGCCGATCTCGTCGTCGGCGACTTCAACATCACCCGCGGCAGCGCGTCGATCGCTCGGATGTTCCCGCGTCAGCATCACGCCTTCGATGTGGCGGGCATCGGTTTCGGTGCGACCTGGCCGCGGCGGATCCCCTTCATGCATCTCGATCACATGCTGATCGGGGAGCGGATCGCATGCATCGCCTACCGCATCGTCGAGATCGGCGAACGGCCGCATCGGGCACAGGAAGCGCTGTTGCTCCTCCGCGACGGACGCTCAGCGACCAAGGCTGAGTGACTCGGTCGGGGAATCACTTCGCGCTTTCGACGATGCGATTCCAGATCTGCTCGTAGATCGCCGGCTGCGACTGCGGCGGCAGCTCGGGAAGGGCCGCAAGCAGCGAGCCGTCGCTGTCCGCGAGCCAGGTGACGGCGAGGTCGCCGTGCAGGATGTTCAGGCCGGAGCCGTGATTGAAGTCGGCCTTCGTGCGGAGGCCGTCGGTGACCATGATGAAGGAGTGGTCGCTCGAGAAGCGGTAGCGGACGCCGGTCTCGGCGTCGACATCGCCGCGATAGTGATAGTTCGCGAACGCCCGCTCGACCGTGGCCCACGGATTCTGGATCGTCGTCTCGTATCGCTCGAAGGTGTGCTCGCCGCGGTGGCTTGGGCAGAAGAGGCAGGCTGAGCAATCGAGGTAGTGGCCGGCGCGGGGGAGCAGGCGACCGAGTCCTTCGAACATGTTCGGGGTCGTCGAGGTGGCGCCGGTGGTGATCGCCATCATCTCGGAGTACTGCTGGACCTCCGGGCTACCGAAGTAGCTCGCCGGGAGCCGTTCGCTGTTGTCCGTCGAATAGACGGTGATCGCGCATCCCATCTGACGCATGTTGGACGCGCAGCTCAATCGGTTCGCGGTCTCTCGGACGGTGCGCAGCCCCGGCATGAGGAGCGAGGTCAGCACCACGACGATCAGGAGGACGACAAGCAGCTCGATGAGGCTGAAACCACGGGCGCGCGAGCGATCCCCGGTTCGCGTCGCACGGGGCGACCCGACTCCGAGAGACTCTATCGTGTGACGGAAGGGAACTCGTCGCACGCAAACACCCCAACACACGCGCGTGCGCGGAAGGATCGTTCCGTCGGTCACCCCGGACCGAGACCCGGAACGGCTCCCACACTGCGGGACCACGAGGAGGATCGGTCCACCGTTGTCGCTGTTCGTTCCGGCTTGCGGAGGGCATCAGGTGCCCCGCGCCAGTCGTCGACCGGCCATCGACACAGTTTGTCCGACTTCACACGCGATCTGAGTCTACCTCCAAATCGGTCCAAATCATCTCCCGTCTTCTTTTCGGCGCAGAAAGTTGGGCTATAGTCGGAGTTCGCCTCACGCGGCCGCAGGGTCGCATTGGTGGGGAGGGTGGTCTCGGGTTGCCCTGCGTTTGGGCCCGCTGGGGTCTCGCTTGGGCCCGCTTGGGTGGTTTTGCCCGATTCTTTGGGAATTCGGGGACGAAGCTGCCCCGAGCGCGACTCCCTCTCGTAGCCATTCGCATGGGTCTGGACGACGCTGCGGTATCTGCCTGATCGGGTCGGCCTCTTTCCGACGGCGGGCATCGGAAGAGTCGTCCGGCTCGAAACGGGATTGAAGTGGGCCACATGGTTGACGAGGACTGGAGCTTCATGCAGAGGGTTGCGTCGGGCGACGAGTCCGCCGTGGCCGAGCTGTACGACCGCTTCGGACCCTTGGTCTATAAGGCTGCACGCCAGTCCCTCCCCAGCCGGGTGGAGGCCGAGGACGCGGTCCAGGAGATCTTCGTCCGCCTCTGGCGAACGGCCGACCGTTTTGATCCCCGGCGGGCCAAGCTGGTGACCTGGGTCATGCTCATCACCCGCCGCCACCTCATCGACAAGCTCCGGAGACGGGGGGTTCGGATCGACGCCGCCCCGCTGGAGGCCGAACCAGCGGTTCCGCAGACCGAACCGGGCAGCGGCAGTTCCGGGGATCCGCGGGTCGCCCACCGTGTCTCCGATGAGCAGCGGCAGTGGCTCAAGGACTGCCTTCGGGAGCTCCCGGAGCTCCAGCGAAGCGTGATCGAACGGACATACCTGCAAGGGTTTACGCTCCGCGAGGTGAGCGAACAACTGAACGCCCCGCTGGGCACCGTGAAGAGTGCTCTGAGCCGCGGGCTGATGCGGCTTCGGGAGCGGCCGGGAAGCGATCGGGCGTTGGGCTGAGCCCTCTGGCTCGCCGCGCGGCGTTCCGCTTGGTGGAAGAGGGGGCGGGAGGCGCGACCGACGCGAACAACACGCTTTGCTGCAACACCTTGCCGCTTCCTGCGTACAGAGCGGTGCCTCCGGAGCGATCCGGAGTCGAAGCGGAAGTTCGTCGCGGCGTTGTATCCTCGCTCTGCGACGATCTTGTTTCATAGTCTGACGAGGGTAGATTCGGTGCCCGTTCGGTCGGCCTGTCAGGGTTCGATCGGGTGGGCGGCGGATCAGGCGGATTGTGGGGTTTGGGGACTTCTTGCCAGTTCGTGCTATCGCAGCCGAGCCATCCGTGGTTCGATAGCGAGGTGGCGAACCGGCGGCCTGCGGAACGCCCGCAGGCTCCAGCGTCGGGAACGGACTGTCTGATCGCTGCGGCGATCAGCGCGACTCCGGTCCCGGCCGATCCGAAGGGCGGTCGTCAGCCAACAGGGCTGAGCGGCTCGCGCGGGTCGACGGCTGCGGCAAGTCCCGCTGTGTGCGGAGTGTTGCATGACGAGTCCGGACCCCATGTCCCGCGAAGAACTGCTCGAGCTCGCCCCGCTCGATGCCTTCGGCTTTCTCGACGAGGTCGAGAGTGCCCACTTCAACCGAGCGTTTCATCACGCTCCCGCCTCCGTGCAGGCCGAGGTGCGTGCCCTGCAGGCCCAGCTCGCTGAGCAGGCCAACTTCCTGAGCGACGAAGACCCGCGTCCGATCCTTCGCCAGAAGGTGTTGGTGCGCGTCGCCGAAGAGATCGAAGAAGCCACCGAGCGTCTGAAGCCCCTGGCGACGATCGGCGCGACCTTGGTCAGCGCCGCCGCTGCGGGCTCGTCGTCGATCGTTTCCGCCGGCGCTCCTCTCACCGGAACCGTGCTCGCGGCATCAGGTGCCGCATCGGGCCGACGCTCTGGCGCCGAGTTCGGCGCGGATGCCGGCCTGAGCGACGGTCGCGACGGCAGCGACGACGCGATGCGTGAACTCGTCGCCGAGATCCGAGCCCGCGCCGCGCTCGCGGAGCGGGACCGTTCGACGCCCTACTGGCGGGCGGCTGCATTCTTCCTCGCGGCCGGTCTGGTCGCGAGCCTCTACTTCCTCGGCAGCACGATGCGCACCGCCGAGGAGATCGCCCGGCAGGCGAGCAATCGGGTCATCTCCGAGCAGCTCCGCGAGGCCGTGCCCGACCTCACCGACTTCATCTTCCGCGACTCGCTGCATCGCACGCTCGTCAGCGTCGACATGGCGGTGGACGCGACCGCGACGCTCATCATCAACCCCGAGACCCGCGAGACGCTTCTCATGGGCTTCGGTCTTGATCCGAGCCGCGGCCCCTACATCCTCCGGTCGGTGGACGACCAGGGGAACGCGACGGTGGTCTCGACCTTCGAGGCCGAGGGACCCGTTTCCTACGCCATCGCGAATGTTCCGGCTGACTTCTCTTCCCGCAAGTTTGAGCTGCTCGACGGCTCCGGCAAGGTCATTCTCCGGTCCGCCTGACAGAGTCGAGAAACGCTCTTTCCTCCCACGCCGCCGTCGCCCGGTCGCTCTCTTCCCGGGCCTCGGCGGCGTGTGTTTTTGCCTTTGCGCTGAGCGCGCACAGATTCAACACAGGATTCTGCACACATCATCCAGAGAACCACAGAGGCGCAGAGGGCACAGAGGCAGCACAGAGAAGCCAATGAAAGAGGGAGATCGTCGCGCACAATCGCCGGCACGGGATGGAATTGACTTGGGTCGAGTCTTCCCACTTTGCCCAGCGCTTGCGCTCCGTGAGTCCCTCTGACACCGGCCGTCTGCGTCAACGCGCGCAACCGGTCTCCTCTGTTGCCTTCTCTGTGTCCTCTGTGCCTCTGTGTTGAATCCGCATCCCGCGTCAGCCGTCGGCCCGGCGCGTCCATTCCTCTTCGAGCGGGGCGAGATCGGCGGCGATCCGCTCGCGCTGGGTCGCGAGTTCCTTGGCCTTCGCCGGCGACCCGTAGACGCTTGGATTCGTGAGATCGCTGTCGATCGCCCGCAGGCGCGTCTCGAGGGCTTCGATGCGCCGCTCGAGCTCCTCGACGGAGAGCTTCGCCAGCGGGCCCTTGCCGCCGCCCTTGCTGCCGCTTGGGCCAGCGCCGGCGCCGCCTGCGGGAGATTGGGACTTCGGCGGGGACTTCGGCTGGCCCTTCGGCTGCCCCTTCGCGGCCTGTCCCTTCGCGGCGGGCTTCGCATCGCCCTTCACGCGCTCTCGTGCGGCCGGGGGGAACTTCGCGAGGTACTCGGCGTAGCCGCCCTCGAAGATCGTCGCGTGGCCCGCGCCGTCGAGGATCACGAGTCGGTCACAGACCTCGTTCAGGAGCGCGCGATCGTGGGTGATCAGGAGGACCGCGCCGCCGCTGCCGCCGCTGCCGCCGTCGGAGCCGTACTCGAGCAGCGACTGCTCGAGCCGTTCGGAGCTCGGGATGTCGAGGTGGTTCGTCGGTTCGTCCAGGACGAGCAGGTTCTTCGCGCTGGCGATGAGACCGGCGAGGACCGCGCGGGCTCGCTCGCCACCCGACAGGACCGCGAGGGCCTTGTCCTGGTCGCGGCCGCTGAAGAGAAACGCTCCGGCGAGATCGCGGGCCTGCTGTTCGCTTCCCTTCGAGCTGCCGTCGAGACCGATGATGACCGACTGCAGGTACTGCCAGATCGTCAGCGAGAGGTCGAGATGGTCCTGCGTCTGTCGGAACCAGCCGACCGCGAGTCGCGGCGAGCGGCGCACATGGCCTGACTCGCCCTCAAGGTCGCCAAGGAGCGCGCGGACGAGCGTCGTCTTCCCGGCGCCGTTCGGCCCGATGATGCCGATGCGATCACCGGGCTTCACGGTGAGCGAGAAGTCGTTGAAGATCACGCGCTCGCCGAAGCGCTTCGAGAGATGCTCCGCGGTCACCACCGTGTCGCCGACGCGCGGCGGCTGCGGCAGCTCGAGGTGCATGACATCGAGTTCGCTGTTCCGCTCAACGAGTTCCTGCTCCTTGAACCGCTCGAGCCGCGTCTCGCGGCCGCGGGCCTGCTTCGCCCGCTGGCCCGCCTTGTACTTGCGGATGTACGCCTCTTCGGCCCGGATCTTGTCGAGCTGCTTCTCGTAGACGCGGGCCTCGGAGAGCTGGCGCTCGCGGCGCAGCTCGACGAAGGCGTGATAGTTGCCCGGGTACTCGCGGACGGTGCCGCGATCGATCTCGACGATGCGCGTCACCACGCGATCGAGCAGCCACCGGTCGTGGCTGACGATGACGACCGCGCCCTCGTATTCCTCGGCGAGGAACTCCTCGAGCCAGCGGCGTCCCTCGATGTCGAGGTGGTTCGTGGGCTCGTCGAGAAGGAGAAGGTCTGGCTCTTCGAGCAGCAGCTTCGCGAGGCCGAGGCGGGCCTTCTGGCCGCCGGAGAGCGAGGTGACCGGCGTGCCGAACTCGCGGTCGGTGAAGCCCAGTCCGTGCAGCGTCGCGTCGATGCGATGGTCGACCGCGTACCCGCCGGCGCGGGCGATGCGGGCCTCGAGCGCTTCCTGTCGGCGGAAGAGGGCGTCGAGCTGCGCCGGTTCGGCGGTGGCCATCTCCTCGAAGACGGCATCGAGCTCGCGATGGGTCGCTTCCAGCGACGCGAACGCCGAAGCGGCCTCCTCGCGCAGGGTCTTCGAGGGATCGAGCCGCGGATGCTGGGAGAGGTAGCCGACCTTCGCCCCGCGGTTCACCTGGACGACGCCCTCGTCGACATCGAGCTCGCCGGCCAGCGCCTTCATGAGCGTGCTCTTGCCGCAGCCGTTGCGCCCGACGAGACCGATCCGCTCGCCGTCGGCGATCGAGAGGGTGGCGCCGTCGAGCACCTGCGTGCCGCCGTAGCTGTGCCGGACATTCGTGATTGCTGCAATGGCCATGGACCGCCGCCCGCTCCTCAAACGCCGCCCGTCATCGGGCGGTGGGGAAAGTCGGCGATCGTACCCCGATCCGGGGTGGTTCGTCTGGAGCGGCCCGGCGCCGGCGTACGCAAGCGATCACGCCTGCACGCGATCGTCGTTCCAGAGGCTCTCGACGCCGCGCCGCACACGCGCCGGGACGACGAGCCAGAGGAAACCGCGCAGGAGCGGCCGGGCGACGAGGATCGCCGTGCAGCGGACGACGGCCATCCACGCGGCGACAAGGAGGAGCACCTTCCAGCCCGCCTGGCTCAGGGCCAGCGCGTGATAGGACCAGTTGCTGCCCGCGACCGGAATCTCGCTGAAGATCCCAAGGCCGCCGAAGAGCACGCCCAGTCCGAGCGGCACGAGCTGAAAGGCGAGCACCCATCGGCGGCCGCGGTGGAAGAGGATCGCCGACCAGAGCGTGCCGCCGATCGCCGCGATGATTCCGGAGGGAATCATCATGACGAGGAACTCCGCCTCCGCGCGATCGATCGCGTTCGGATCGACGAACGCGCCCTCGAGCGCCGCGCGCTGGGCCATGACCTGATCCGACACCCACCAGTTCGCGTTGGAGTCGATGGTGATGCCGACGGCCTGCATCGCGTCGCCGAAGGGGCGGCTGACTTCCCACGCGCTGCCGTAGCCGATCATCGACGAGGCGGCGACATCGGCGACGAGGAGACCCGCCGCCGCGAGGAGCATGAGGAGGGCGAGCGCGAGACCGAAGCGCCGCAGCCATCGCCAACTGTACGGGTACTCGGTCACCGGCGCCGCGTGACCGCACTCGGTGCAGCGCGTGTAGGCGATCTCGAGTCGCCGATCGCGATAGACGATCGCTCCGTGCATCTGGTGCAGGCAGCGCTGGCAGAGCCGGTCGGCATCGAGCTTGCCGATGGTGATGTCCGGGCTCGCGTCGGCGGACATGCCGGCGGAGGCGTGCGATTCGTCCATGCGGCGAAGTCTATCGTTGAGAGCCCGCGTAGCATGCCGCTCGATGCGGTCACTTCGAACCCCGCGAGTCTGGCTGTTTCCGATTCTCACGCTGCTGATTGCGGGGGCGATCACGCTTTTTTCGCGCGTGCAACAGACCGCGCAGCGCGAGACCGTGCGGGCGTTCGTCGAGCAGGTCGTCGCGGGCGGTTCGGCCGGAGCCACCGAACCGCTCCTCCTCGACCTCGTCCTGAAGCGGCTCCCGCGCGGGCGAACGCTGCTGGTCGAGGTGCGCGACGGCGACGGCGGACCCGCCCCGGACGGGGCCGCGTCGCATGTGGCGATCGTGCGGGCCGACGGGCTCGCCGCCTTGGGGCTGCGCTGTCGATACGATGCCGACCCCGCGACGATGGCGATCGTGGGCCTGTTCGAGCCGGGCACGGGCCCGACGACGCCGGCCGACGGCGCATCCCGCTGAGCCGCCGTCGAATCCCTCATGTCCCACCCCCGCACACCGATGGAAGTCTGGATCAACGGCAGTTGGGTCGGACGCGACGAGGCCCGGATCTCGGCCTTCGACGCCGGCTTTCAGCACGCCGTCGGCCTCTTCGAGACGATGACCGCCCGCAACGGGCGGATCTTCCGCGTGCGCGACCACCTCGAGCGGCTGCGGGCCTCGGCGATCGCTTTGCGGCTCACCGAGACGCTGCACATCGATCCGCTCGTCGAGGTCGCCCATCAGGTCCTCGAGCGCAACGCCCTCCGCGAGGCCCGCGTCCGACTCACGCTGACCGGCGGCGACCTCAACATGCTTCAGACGACCGGGGCGCGCGCCGCGCACGCCCCGACGATTCTCGTCGTGGCCCAGCCGCCGACCCGCTATCCCGAGGAGCTCTACGCGAAGGGCGTGCGCGTCGTCGTCGCCGACGGTCGCGTGAATCCGCTCGATCGGACCGAGGGGCACAAGACGCTCTCCTACTGGTCACGACTCTCGGCGCTGCAGGACGCCGGCGCCGTCGGGGCGAGCGAGGCCGTCTGGTTCTCGGTGACGAATCATCTCGCCTGCGGCTGCGTCTCGAATGTCTTTCTGCTGCGCGATGGCGTGCTGCTGACGCCCTACGCCCGCGGCGAGGAGGCCCGCTCGGCGCTGCCCGCGCCGGTGCTGCCCGGGATCACCCGCGCGACGGTGCTTGAGCTCGCCGCCGAGCTCGGGATTCCCGCCGAAAAGACGATGCTCTCGATCGACGACGTGTTCGCCGCGGAGGAGATCTTCCTGACAAACGCATCCTGGGGACTGATGCCGGTGATCGGCATTGAGCGCACCCAGATCGGCAACGGGGCCCCCGGCGCGTGCTTCGCTCGACTGCGGACCGCCTACCGCGAGCGCGTCGAGCGCGAGACCGCCTCCGTCAGCCTCCATCCATGACGGAGCGGCGCACGACCCGCACATTCTCCCGATCGGGATCGGACGCGTCGGACTCGCCCCGCGGACCGCTCGGACCGCCGCCGAACATGCGACGGATCTTCCCGACCAGCACCATGGCGATCGCGAAGCCGATCAGCAGCACGACGAAGACGATCATGATGACCGCGATCGGGATCGCGAAGAGGATCGCAAGCAGCGACCAGAAGATGCGGGCGACCGGTCCTTCGCCGGCGCGGACGCGCCAGAACCGTCCCGCGGTGCGGCGGGCAGCGTCGATGGTGGGCGAGAAGGTCGAGCCTCCGGTCATGCTGCGAGTATAGGGAACGGAGGCGACAGGTTTCACACAGGCGGCCGCCCGCCGGCACGCTCCGGCCCCGTCAGTCGGTCCAGCCCCCCCTGACCCCCGTCCGCTCGGGGGTGGCCGATAGCATGCCCACGCGAGCCCGAGGCCCGGGACGCATGAGGAGCGACGCATGGCGGATGGAACCGCGACCGACACGAGAGCGCCAGGTCAGCCGGCGGATGCCGCGCCTGGCAAGCCCACCTTCGCCCATCTCCATCTGCACACGGAGTACTCGCTCCTCGACGGCGGCAACCGCATCGACCGGCTCCTCAAGCGGGTGAAGGAGCTCGGGATGGACGCCGTGGCGGTCACCGACCACGGCAACCTCTTCGGGGCGATGGAGTTCTACACCAAGGCGAAGGGCTCGGGGGTCAAGGCGATCCTGGGCATCGAGGCCTATGTCGCTCCCGACCGGGACGGCAAGCCCGGCGACCGCCGAGACCGCACCCACACCGGGCAGATGGACGGCGGCTTCCACCTCGTCCTCCTCGCCGAGAATCTCGCCGGGTGGAGGAACCTGCTGAAGCTCTCGAGCGACTCCTTCATCAACGGCTTCTACTACCGGCCGCGCATGGATAAGTCGACGCTGTCGCAGTGGTACGACGGCATCATCGCGATCAACGGCCACCTCGGAAGTTCGATCGCCTTTCACCTGACCAACTTCGTCCGCACGAAGGACGAGAAGCACTGGAAGGCGGCGATCGAGGAGGCGAGCTGGCACGCCGCGACCTTCCGCCCGAACGAGCGCGGCGAGCCGCGCTTCTACATCGAGCTGCAGCGACATGTGCCGGAGCAGGAGGCGATCAACCCGCACCTGAAGCGGCTGGCGAAGGAACTCGACCTGCCGCTCGTCTGCGACAACGACGCCCACTTCCTCCGCGCCGAGGACCATGACATCCACGACACGCTCTGCTGCATCAGCATGGGCAAGACGAAGGATGCGCCGGAGCGGCTCAAGTATCCCGAGTCGCTGTATGTAAAAAGCCCGAAGGAGATGGAGGAGCTCTTCTCCGACTGTCCCGAAGCGCTCGAGAACGCGGGGCTCATCGCCCGCCGCTGCCATGTCGACCTGAAGTCTGGGCAGAACTACGCGCCGGTCGTCAAGGTGCGCCACCCCGGCGAGCCGCCGCGCTACGACGCCTCGAAGGACGGCGACCTGACCGAGTGGTTCAAGCGATACTGCGCCCGCTTCGAGCTGATTCCCTTCGATTCGACGAAGGACACCGTCGATCCGCAGGAGCTGAAGGCGAGCTGCGATCACGCCCTGCGCGATCTCACCGAGGCCGGTCTCATCTGGCGCTACGGCCCCGAGGGGATCACGCCGGAGATCCGGGCCCGCGCGGAGCGCGAGCTGAAGATCCTCGCCGACAAGCTCATCTCGGCGTACTTCCTGATCGTCTGGGATTTCGTGAACTGGGCGCGGCAGCGGGGGATTCCCGCGAACGCCCGTGGCTCGGGCGTCGGCACGATGATCGGCTATGTGCTTGGCCTCTCGAACGCCTGCCCGGAGAAGTACGGGCTGCTCTTCGAGCGATTCACCGATCCCGATCGCTCCGAGTATCCCGATATCGATATCGACATCTGTCAGGACGGCCGCGGTTCGGTGATCGATTATGTCCGCAAGAAGTACGGACATGTCGCCCAGATCATCACCTTCGGTCGGCTCAAGGCGAAGGCGGCGATCAAGGATGTCGCCCGCGTCATGGGGCTTGCGCCGAGCGAGGGTCAACGGCTCGCGAACCTCATCCCGAACGAGCTGCACATCACGATCGCCGAGGCGAAGCAGAAGGAACCGGAACTGCAGCGGCTCTACGCCGATGATCCGGCGATGCGCCGGCTGCTCGACCAGGCCGAGGCCCTCGAGGATCACGCCCGGAATCAGGGGGTGCACGCCGCGGGCGTCATCGTCGCGACGCAGCCGCTCGACACGGTCGTCCCGCTCTGCCGCGCGGCCGGCGGCGAGAACGAGGTCGTGACGCAGTGGGACGGCCCGACTTGCGAGAAGGTCGGCCTCCTCAAGATGGACTTCCTCGGCCTGCGCACGCTCTCGACGATCGAGCTCGCGAAGAAGCTCGTCCGCGAGTCGCTGCCCGAGGAGGCGATCTGGCGCGCCGTCGGACGCGCGATGCCGAAGCGGCCCGATCCCTCGATGGCCCATCCGCTCGACCTCGAGCGCATCCCGCTCGACGACCAGAAGGTCCTCGGCCTCTTCCGCCGCGGCGACTGCTCCGGCATTTTTCAGTTCGAATCCGGCGGCATGCGCAAGCTCCTCGTCGACATGCAGCCCGACCGGCTCGAGGATCTCATCGCGGCGAACGCGCTCTACCGCCCCGGTCCGATGGACCTGATCCCCGACTACAACGCCCGCAAGCACGGCCGCCAGCCGGTGCCGTCGGTGCATGAGGTCGTCGATCGCTACACCAAGGAAACATACGGAATCATGGTGTATCAGGAGCAGGTCATGCAGGTGCTGCATGGTCTCGGCGGCATTCCGCTCCGCGCCGCATACACCATCATCAAGGCGATCTCGAAGAAGAAGGAAGATGTCATCAACGCGGCGCGCGGCGACTTCGTGAAGGGCGCCGCCGAGCGCGGCGTCGCGGCGCAGAAGTCGAACGATCTCTTCGACCTGATCCTGAAGTTCGCCGGCTACGGCTTCAACAAGAGCCACTCGACCGGCTACGCGATCATCGCGTACCAGACGGCCTATCTGAAAACCTATTTTCCCAATCAGTACATGGCCGCGGTGCTCAGCTTCGAGAGCCAGGCCCGCAAGGTCGAGGAGTGGGCGGTCTATCTCGACGACTGCAAGCGGACGATCTTCCCCGACACGACGCCCGCCAAGGCCCATGTCGGCGTCGAGGTGAAGCCCCCGGACGTGAACCTCTCCGAGGAGGACTTCAGCGTCGTCTTCATGCCCGGTGAGGAACGCACCAACTGCCACGGCCATGTGCGCTTCGGCCTCAAGGCGATCAAGGGCGCCGGCGAGTCCGGCATCCGCGCGATCGTCGAGGAACGACGGAAGAAGGGGCCCTTCAAGAGCCTCTTCGACTTCTGCGAGCGCGTCGACCTGAGGAGCGTGAACAAGGCGATGATCGAATCGCTCGTGAAGGCCGGTACCTTCGACTCGATGCACGCGATCGACGACCGCGCGTCGCTCGTCGCGTCGATCGAGTCGGCGGTCGCCGCGGGCCAGTCGCTCGCCTCGGACCGGGCGGCGGGACAGGAGACCTTCTTCGGCGCCTTCGAGGCGGTCGCGCCGGCGGCGACGAAGGCGGCCGCCGCGCTCAAGCGCGTCCCGGCGTGGGACCGGATGGCGGCGTTGCAGGCCGAGAAGGAGGCGCTCGGCTTCCATGTCTCGGGCCATCCGCTCGACCAGTGGCGCGAGTCGATCACGACCTTCTGCTCGGCCGACTCGGTCGGCATGCAGAATGTCCCGCACGACGCGCCCGTCGTCGTCGGCGGTCTCGTCTCGCGGATCCGTCCGACGGTCACGAAGACCGGGAAGAAGATGGCGATGATGACGCTCACCGACCGGCGCGGCAGCGTGGACGGCGTGCTCTTCGCCGAGACCTTCGCCAAGTACGGCGATGCCCTGCAGATGGACCGCTGCGTGCTCCTGGTCGGATATGCCGATCGCGGTCGTGCCGAGCCGTGTGTCATCGTCGATCGCGTCATTCCGATCGAGGCGGCCTCGCAGCATCTCGCCCAGCGGCTCGATCTCGTCATCGACGGCGCCCGCGGTCCTGACGGAGAGCCGATCGAGCCGACGCTGAAGATGCTCGCCGGCACGCTTCGTCAGGCGAGCGGATCGGTCGCGAGTCTCCAGGGACGCCCCGTGCCGGTCTCGATCCATGTCGATCTCGACGACAAGCGCGTGACGCTCGCCAGCGAGCGCTTGCGGGTCGTGCCGGACGCCGCGCTCATCGACCGCCTGCGCCGCTTCCTCGGCGCGGGAGGCGTCCGCGTGCGCGGCGGCTACCTACCGCCGCGACGACAGCCTCGGGGCGAATGGAAGTCGCGGCGCTCGAGCGACTCCGGCGACGAGTGAGTCGCGCTCGTTACGCGATGCAGATTCAACGCAGAGGCACAGAGGACACAGGATTCTGCACAAATCATCCAGAGAACCACAGAGAGACTATGCAGGCCAGCTCCGCACGCGGGACGCGATCAC
>CAYNCG010000017.1:0-92472 GCA_964395845.1 uncultured Isosphaeraceae bacterium
TTCGCGGAGCCCGTTCCGAGCGACGACCACGAGGTGCCGTTCCACTTCGCGATCCCGTTCGCCGTCACGCCGCCAGCCGTCGTGAAGAAGCCGCCCGCGTAGAGCGCGGGACCCTCGCCCAAGCCGTCGTCGAACACCGCCAGCGCTTCGACTGTGGTGCCCACGCCACCGATGCCGTTCGCCGAGCCCGTTCCGAGGGACGACCATGAGGTGCCGTTCCACTTCGCGATACGGTTCGCTGGCACGCCGCCGGCCGTCGTGAAGATGCCGCCCGCGTACAACGCGGGGCCGCTGCCAGAGCCGTCGTCGAAGACCGTCAGGGCGAGGACCATGCTGTTCACGCCGTTCGCCGGGCCGGTCCCGAGGGACGACCACGAGGTGCCGTTCCACTTCGCGATCCGGTTCGCCAGCACGCCGCCAGCCACCGTGAACTCGCCGCCCGCGTAGAGCGCAGGACCATTACCCGAGCCGTCGTCGAAGACCGTCAGGGCCCGGACCGCGCCGTTCACACCGTTCTCCGGGCCTGTTCCGACCGACGACCACACGGTGCCGTTCCACTTCGCGATACGGTTCGCCGGCACGCCGTCCGCCGTTGTGAAGTCGCCGCCCGCGTAGAGCGCAGGGCCGCCGCCCAAGCCGTCGTCGAAGACCGTCAGAGCGCGAACCGATCCGTTCATGCCCGGCAACCCAAATCCAGGGAGCCAGCCGAACGCACCGGAGCATCCCGCCTCCGCCGACACGACGATCGACCCAGCATCGGTCACGCCGTCGAGCGCAATCGAGGACACGAGCTTCGTCCCGGTGTAGGTCACCCCTCGAATCGAGGCGACTGCGGTCACATTGAGCGTGTTCGTCTGCTCCCCTACTTCGACCTCGAAGCTGAACGCGCCGTCGGCGCCGCTCACGCCGTTCCCGCCAAACTCGGTCACCAGAACGGCCTGCGAGACCGGCGTGCCGTCGACGAGTTCCACGGTGCCGACGACGAGCGTCTTCAGGCACGGCGTGGGACACACGCCCCACGCGCCAAGGAGGACCGCAAGATCGCTGGCGTCGACCGCCCCGGACCCGTCGAGGTCTGCAGCTTCCTCCTCGGACACCGCCCCCCATGCCCCGAGCAAAACGCCGAGATCCGCGGCTGCGACGGAACCATCGCCATCGAGGTCACCAGGACAGCAAAGACTCTGGCCTCCCGCGTGCGCAGGCGATGCCGAGATCAGCAACGCGAGAAGCGTGAGACACCGAGCGATGGCGGAAAACAACCGCATGAAACACCTCGTGGATTGCACCGAGCTCTGTCGAACGGAGACGACGGCGGCGAGCGCGGCCGCCGAGCCGGACGGGATCTCGGGATCTCATACGGAGGTTGTGCGGCGATCACGGGGATGCGGCTGAGAATCTCACATAAACAATCCCGCGACCGCTGAGCGCGGCCGCGGGATCGTTGTTTGCGATGATGGAACGGGCTTCGCCTGACGCGTTCGGACGCCTTATGGACACCCGCCCCAGGCGCCGAGCAGGATCGCGAGGTCGCCACCTTCGACGGTGCCGCTGGCGTTCAGGTCGGCGGCGCCGGCACCGCCCCACTGGCCGAGGAGGACGGCGAGATCGGCCGCGTCCACCGTTCCGCTGGCGTCCAGGTCACCGAGGCAGGTCGGGACGCAGGTGATCGTGAAGGTCCCGCTGCCTTCGCTGTTTTCCTCGAAGCCGCCGATCCGAATGCGGTAGCACTGTCCGGCGATGACCGGGATCGTGACCTTCGAACCGAAGTTGCAGCCGGGGCTGTCGTCGTTGCAATCAATGAGCTGGGTCAGATTGCAGAGCGGCAAGGGAAAGCCGGTGTAGGAGCATCCGAGATAGACATTGATGCGGGTATCGAAATCGGCGGTCTGGCAGGTTGACACGGTCATCGAGCCGGTGCAGGTCGCGGTGTAGCTGTAGAAGACATCGTCGAAGACCTGATCGGATCCGGCGGAGAGACACTCCGGCTCGGGTGAGCCGCTCGTTCCGGCACCGACGGTGGTGAACGGATGCGTGCCGTTGCCGACGCTGATCGGGCCGCCTCCACCGAAGAGGAGCACGCAGGCGTCGTTCTCGATGGTGCGATAGAGAAACGCCGAGCCCGCCGCCGCGAACGAGCCGACATCGGTTGACGGAGCGCCGACGATGAGATCCGGCTTGCCGTCCTGGTTGATGTCCTGACTCGCGTCGATGCTGTCGCCGAAACGCTCGGCCGTCGAGCCGGGTGCACTGAACTCGTCGATCAGCGTGCCGTCGGCGCCGGAGAACTGGTAGCAGCGGCCGCGCTCGGTTGCCGAGACATCCTCGTCCGGCGCGCCGACCACGATGTCGGGAACGCCATCGCCATCCAGGTCGGCGCAGGATGCGACCGCCTGACCGAAGTCACCACCGGTCTCGGGATCACTGCTGTTCAGCGTGCGGATCCAGTTGCCGGTGTTGCCCGAGTGGACATGCACCTGACCGCAGGTGACGCCGGCCCCATTCACCGCTTCGTTCACCGCGCCGATGACGATGTCACCGCGGCCGTCGCCGGTGATGTCGGGAATGCCCGCGACGCTGTTGCCGAATCGGCCGCCGAGCTGCGCGTCGGTCGACGCGATGGAGTCGTAGAGCAGGCCCGTGAAGCCGTTGTAGACATAGACGCGACCGCTTCCCTCCGGCCCGCTCGGCGCAGCTTCCGGCGCGCCGACGGCGATGTCGCCTCTGCCGTCGCCGGTGACATCGGGGAGACCCGCGACGGCGATACCGAAGCTGCTCGGATCACCCGACGGAATCGGGCTTGTCAGCGTCTTCCAGAGGACTCCGTTCTTCGCCTGATAGACGCGCACGCTGGCGTAGTCGCCCACGCCGGAGTAGCCGACCGCGAGCTCGGGCAGGCCGTCGCCGGTGCAGTCCGGCACGAGCGAGAGCCGTCCGAAGGTGCGGTACGCCCAGCCATTGAGCTGATAGATCAACGCTCCGTTCGCGCCGGAGTAGACATAGAGATCGCCCTCGACATTCGTCCCCTGATTCGGTGCTGCGATCGCGTAATCGGCCCGTCCGTCACCGTTGATGTCCGGCAGGCCGAGGACGACCTCACCGAACCAGCCGACGATCTCCGGAGCGGGCGAGGTGTGGGTGCGGATGATCGCTCCCGTCCGACCGCTGTAGACATACACCCGGCCGCATTCGTCCACCGAAGCGGTGTCCTCGTCGGGTGCGCCGACGAGCACATCGGGGTAGCCGTCGCCGTTGATGTCACCGACGAGGGCGACGCCGTCGCCATACTCGCCCCCGCCGACCGGATTGGTGGTGACGAGCGTGGTGATGTCGGCGAAGGCGGGCGTGAGCGAGCTCACCGCGGACAGCAGGATGAGCGGAGCGAGCAGGCGACGGGGGCGTTCATGCATGGGGGGGGTTCCTCACAGCGGCAATTCAACACAGAGGCACAGAGGCACAGAGGACACAGAGGGCCACAGAGAAGACAGGAGGTCGAAGGAGCGAGTCTGACCAACTCCAGCCAGCCCCGGCAACTCGTTTCCGATCGATGACCTGTCAATCCCTGCGTTGCTTCGCCGCCTCAAAGCGGCCAGTGGTCAAGGCGCGCCGATGCGGTGCGCACTCGCAAGGCGCGACGGACAGGCTTCGCCTCTGACAGGCCGCACAGATTTTCGAGAGACTCGCTCGCGAGAGCGACGGCAGCCAGTCAAATCAGCCCGACACGAGCCACCAACGGCCCGGAGCAGGGGCAACGAGGGGCATGCACCGCGTCGTACCCCCCTCACCACCGCTGCCTCCGCTGTGGCCCTCTGTGCCTCTGTGTTGAATGAACGACGCGAATCGTGCAGAAAGCTGTGCCTCTGCGGTTCTCCGGAGGACCGTCGAATCACACCCCGACGGCGAGTGCGTCGCGGTCGCTCAGCATGCCGCCGTCGGAGCGTTGGCGGACGGTGCCGTCTCGCTTCCAGCTTCGTTCGCAGCGCGGCTCGTTGCGGAGGTCCCGAACGGTCGGCTGCGCCTCGCCCGCGAGGAGCGAGACGCGACTGACGCCGAAGAGGTCGGGCAGTTCCGCCTTGACCGCGGCGAGCTCGCCGCGGGCATCCGGGAGGATGACCTCGGCGTCGAGCGGATTGTCGATGCCCGCCTGCTTGCCCTTCTCGAGCGCCTCGAACGCCGAGGGTCGGGCGGCCATCGCCGCCTGCCACGCGGCGTGCGGCCGTGGAGCGCGGCGGGCGAGATCGCTGAAGGTCTCGAGGTGCACGCAGCGCCCGTCCGACTTCCACAGCGCGCGGAACGCCTCGTCGGCGGTGTGCGGCATGAGCGGAGCGATCAGCCGGATGAGCATGTCCGCGATCTCCCACATCGCGGTCTGGGTCGAGCGTCGGCGCGGTGCCAACTTCGCGTCGCAGTAGAGGCGGTCCTTCGTCGCCGCGCAGTAGATCGCGGAGAGCGTCTCGTTGCAGAAGTCGTAGATCGCCAGGTGGGCGGTGCGGAAGTCATAGGAGCGGTACGCCTCGCGCACCGAAGCCTCGACCTTCGCCGCCTCGCCGAGCGCCCAGGCGTCGATCGACGCGGGATCGATCGCAGACAGGTCGACGGCGTCGCCTCGCTCCTCGTTCGTGCGCGGATGGAAGTCGTCGAGGTTCGACAGGAGGAAACGGATGGTGTTCCGCACCTTGCGATAGCTCTCGCCGGCGACGCGGAAAAACTCCATGTCCACCTTCATGTCATCCTCGTAGGCGAGGCTCGAGGCCCACCAACGGGCGACATCCGCGCCGCTCTCCTTGAGGATCTCGTCGACATCGAGGGCGTTGCCCTCTGACTTCGACATCTTCCGCCCGTGCTTGTCGACCATGAACCCGTGGGTCAGGATGCGCCTGAACGGCGGCTCGCCGGTCGCGCCGAGCGCGGGCAGCAGCGAGAGCTGGAACCAGCCGCGATGCTGATCGCTTCCCTCGAGATAGAGATCGCAGGGATACCCGAGCTCGCGGGCCCGCATCACCGAGTTCCACGAGCTGCCGGCCTCGAACCAGACATCGAAGATGTCATACATCTTCGTGAGGCTCGCGACCGCGACGCCCTTCGGCGCGTCCGCGTCCTTCGACGGGTCGTAGCCGGCGAGAAGCTGCTCGGGCGTCTCCTGGAACCACGCGTCGCTGCCGCGGGCCGCGAAGCTCGCCGCGACCGCGCGGACGCTCGCCGGCGTCATCAGCACCTCGCCGTTCGGAAGCGAGAAGGCCGGGATCGGAAGTCCCCACGCCCGCTGCCGCGAGATGCACCAGTCCGGACGGCTCTCGAGCATGCCGCGCATGCGATTGCGCCCCCACGCCGGCGTGAACTCGACGGTGTTCGTGATCGCATCGAGCGCGGCCTGACGGAGCGACTTGCCGTCGCGCTTCGCGGGGCGCTCGACGCCGATGAACCACTGTTCGGTGGCGCGGAAGATGACCGGCGTCTTGCTGCGCCAGTCGTGCGGATAGCTGTGCGTGAAGCGATGGGAATAGAACAGATGGCCCGACTCGCGGAGCCGCTCGGTGACGAGATCGTTCGCCTGCCAGATGTCGAGGCCGCGCAGCCACTCCGGCACGCTCTCGTCGTAGGTGCCGTCCTCACGGACCGGGCAGTAGACGGGCAGGCCTTCCTTCAGGCCCGTGCGATAGTCCTCGGCGCCGTGACCGGGCGCCGTGTGCACGAGTCCCGTGCCATCCTCGAGGGTGACATACTCGGCGTGGACGACCTTGCCGATGCGCGGACCACCCGTGACGAGATCCGCGGCGAAGGGATGGCGATAGGCGAGCCCGACGAGCGCCTTGCCGTCGGCCTCGGCGAGCACTTCGACCTTCTCGGCCTTGGCCGCGGAGGTCACCTTCTGGACGAGATCGCTTGCGATGACCGTGTCGTTGCCGTCGACGCGCACGAGGCTATATCGATAGCGCTCGTTGACGGCGATCGCGAGGTTCGCCGGGAGCGTCCAGGGCGTCGTCGTCCAGATCATGAACGACGGCGTGACATCGAGCTCGATCCCGAAGGCTCGCTCGAACGCCTCGCGGTCGGCGCCTTCGAAGTCGACATAGACCGAGAGATCCTCGCGATCCTCGTACTCGAGCTCCGCCTCGGCGAGCGCGGTGCGGTTCGCGATCGACCAGTGCACCGGCTTCTTGTCGCGATAAACGAGCCCCTGCTCCACGAGCGATGCGAAAACCTCGAGCGTCTTCGCCTCATACCCGGGCTGCATCGTCATGTAGGGATGCTCGTAGTCGGCGAGTGTGAGCAGGCGCTTCATCTGCGTCGCCTGCACCTGGATGTACTTCTCGGCGGACTTCGCGCACTCGCGGCGGATGGCCATGCGGCGATGGTCCGGCGCGAGCGTATCGAGCTTCGCCGACTTGCCGGTCTTCACGAGCTCGGTCATCACCTTGTGCTCGATCGGAAGGCCGTGGCAGTCCCAACCGGGGACATACGGACAGCGCATGCCCTCCATGAGCCGGGTACGGACGACGATGTCCTTCAGCACCTTGTTGAGCAGGTGACCGACATGGATCGAGCCGTTGGCGTAGGGCGGCCCGTCATGAAAGACGAAGGGCGGCGCGGTGCGGCGCGACTCGGCCAGCTTCGCGTAGATCCCGATCTCGTCCCAGCGCCGCTGCGAGAGCGGCTCGTTCTGGGCGAGGTTGGCCTTCATGGCGAAGGCCGTCTTCGGGAGGTTGAGCGTGGCTTTGTAGTCGGGCATCGAGATCACCGGATCGAAATCACCGGGGGAGAATCACCGGAACTGCGGGAAACCCCGCAGGATACCGGATTCTCCCCCCCGCGCCGCGACGCTGGCCACCGCCTCCCGATCACTCGGGGTGCTCGCCGGGCTTGACCGTCTCGTTCAGGTACTTCTGGAAGTCGCCCATGCGATAGCTCACGAAACAGAAGACATGGTGCAGCGTGAACCACTCGATGTCGGTCGGGTCCTTCGAGAGGTCGGCCCGGAGGCGATTGAGTTCGGCGAGCAGCTTTTCGGCCTTGATGACGGGCTTTTCGCTCATGGCGTCGATCCTGTGATGGGGTGGGTCGTCGGGGCGGCGCGAGGCGCGGCGTGGTCGTGTCCGTGGGAATGCCCGTGGGCATGGTTGTGCGTCGGGGTGTCGACATGGACATGCGACGACGCCTCGAGTCTGGCGAGCGCGAAGGCGAAGGCAAGTCCGACGACAAGCGTCAGCGAGAGCCCGATCCGATCGTGGCGATGGAACTGGAGTTCCGGCAGGAGATCGCTCGATGCGATGCAGAGGAACATCCCCGCGGAGAAGGCGAGGGCCCACGCGGCGACGACGCCGACATCCGGCGTCTCCGGACTCATCGCCCCGGCCCAGAAGAGGCCGATGCCCGCCGGGACCAGCAGGGCGAGCAGGAGATTCGCCATGAGGCGAAGCCGCGTCGGAAGCCCGGCGCGGCGCATGAGCGTCGCGAGCGTCATCGCGTCGAAGGGCTTGTGCAGGACGATCACGAGAAAGGTGGCGAGCCCGGCGAGGGCGCTGCCGGTGGTCGCGACCACGACGCTCGCGGCCAGGGCGACCCCCTCGAGGACGCTGTGGACACCGAGGCCGAAGAGCGCGCCCACCCAGCCAACCTGGCCCTTTCGGTTGTGCTCGTCCGTAGCCGCCAAAGCGGTCTGGTGCGAGCAGGCCGCGCCGTGCTCATGGTCGTGATGCGCCTCCGATGCCCCATCCGGCTCATGCTGGTGGAAGTGAAAAAATCGCTCCAGCAGGAAGAGCGTCAGAAAGCCGCCCACGGCGAGGAGCATGAGCGGATCGAGCAGGTCATGGCCGACGCCCGAGGCGTGCGCGTGGCCGGCGTGGTCCTCGCCCGCGTGCCCGACGCCGCCCGCCGCCGCCAGGGCGTCCGCCCGGAGCATGATCGCGTGCGGCAGCATGTGAAAGAACCCCACCCCGAGCATCACCCCGGCCACGAAGGAGAGGAGGAACTGGAGGCTCCGGTGGCCAAGCCGCAGGAGCCCCGGAATCAGCCCACCGGCGATCGAGACCGCGACGATGACCCCGGCGTAGAGGATGAGGAGAGCGGTTGGGGACACGGGCGAAGGGTGGGAGCGTAGCGGGGGTTTCGGGGGAGGCGAGGTCTGGATGGCGGTCTGGCGGGAGGTCTGGCTGCAGGTTTGGGGGCGAGCCGCACCCGCTCCGGTCGGCAGCCGACCGAGCGCAGAGCCGACAATTGGGCTGTGGCGGAGTCTGGGGGCGGTCGATATACTTCCCCGTCCTTCGCTGGAACGCGTTCGCGCGGCGGTTCGCCGGCTCCGGCGGAGGGACACCTTGGGGTGGTAGCTCAATTGGGAGAGCGCCTCGGTCGCATCGAGGAGGTTGAGAGTTCGATCCTCTTCCACTCCACTGACTTCTGACTGAACAGGTCATCGACACGGGCCGCGGCAGCCGCCGCGGCCCGTGTCCGTTTCCGGCGGGCCGGGCCGTATCCTGCGGGGGTGACCACGGTCGTGACGAGCCGAGTGGCGGGTGCCGATCCCGCGGCGCTGGAGGCGAATCCGCTCTTCCAGACGCCGGCGATGCGGCAATATGTCCGCTTCAAGAAGCAGTACCCGGAGTGCCTCCTCTTCTTCCGGATGGGGGACTTCTACGAGCTCTTCGATCGCGATGCCGTCGTCGTCCATCAGGCCCTCGGACTCACCCTGACCGAGCGCACGAAGGGCATGCCGATGGCGGGCGTCCCCTACCACGCCGCCGAGGGCTATCTCCGGCGGCTCATCGACGCCGGCTATCGCGTCGCGGTCTGCGATCAGCTTCAGGATCCGAAGGACGCGAAGGGCGTCGTCGACCGCGGCGTCACGCGGGTCCTGACGCCCGGGACGCTCGTCGATGAGACGCTCCTGGACGAGGGTCGGGCCAATCAGCTTGGGGCGATCGCCGTCGAGGGCGAGCGGGCGGCGATCGCCCTGATCGAACTCTCGACCGGCGCCTTCACCGTGGTCGAGGTCCCGACGAGTCGGCTTGCCGACGAGCTCCAGCGGCTCGGTCCGGCCGAGGTGCTCTACGCCGAGGAGACCGACGGCAGCGTGCCGCCGGCGCTCGAGTCATTGCGGCTTGCCCGCAACGCGGCGCTCTCCCCGCGACCGGCGTGGACCTTTCGGGCCCGCGACGCGTCCGATTGCCTGAAGGCCCATTTCGGCGTCTCGACGCTCGAGGGCTTCGGACTCGCCCCGGATGAGCCGGTGACGCTGGCCGCGGGCGCGCTTCTCCGCTCGGTGCTCGAAGCCCAGGCGAGCGATCGCGCGCCGGGCGAGCCGGTCGCGACGCTTGGGCACCTTCGCCCGCCGCGGCGCTTGGCGAGCGGCGACTTCGTCATCATCGACGGCACGAGCCTGCGCAGTCTCGAACTGGAACGGACGCTGCGCTCGGGCGGAAGCGAGGGCACGGTGCTCGCCGCCGTCGATCGCTGCCGCACCGCGATGGGCCGCCGGCTCCTCCGACAGTGGCTGTGTTTTCCGCTGCGCGAGCAGGGAGCGATCGAACGGCGACAGCGGCGCATCGGCGCGATCGTCGCGGACGAGCGCTGTGACGACGCCCTCCGCGAACGGATCGGCGCGGTGCAGGATGTCGCCCGCATCGCCGGGCGCATCGGCACGGGGCGGGCGACGCCGCGCGATGTCGTCGCCCTCGGCGCGTCGCTCGGCCAGCTCGACGGCATTCGGACGATCCTCGACGGCCGCCCGGCCTTCGCCGAGGACCTCGCCCTGCTCGACGGCGTCCGCGCGACGCTCGCGCCGCTCGCCGAGCGCATCGCCTCGACCTGCGTCGAGCATCCGCCGGCGCACCTGCGCGAGGGCGGGCTGTTTCGTGACGGGATCGATCTCATCCTGGATGAGGCCCGACTCCTGCAGCGCGACGCGAACAGTTGGCTCGCCGACTATCAGAAGCGGCTCATCGAGGAGACGGCGATCCCCTCGCTCAAGGTCGGCTTCAACCGGGTCTTCGGTTTCTACATCGAGATCACCCACGCCAACGCCGAGCGCATTCCGCCGATCTTCAGCCGGAAGCAGACGCTCAAGAACGCCGAGCGCTACATCACGCCCGAGCTGAAGTCCTTCGAGGACAAGGTGCTCACCGCGGAAGCGCGGGCCATCGAGCGCGAGCGGACGCTCTTCCTCGAGCTCTGCGCCGCGATCGCCCAGGCCGCCGACGCCCTCGGTCGCTACGCGGATTGCGTCGCCGGACTGGATGTGCTGCGCTCGCTCGCCGAGATCGCCCGCCGCGAGCGCTGGTGCCGACCGGTCATCGCCCCCCGCCCGCTTCTGTCGATCCGCGGCGGTCGCCATCCCGTGCTCGAGGCGATTCTCCGCGAGCGCTTCGTGCCGAACGACTGCTCGCTCGGCGTCACCGCGGACGGCGCCGGCACGCTCGCCCTCATCACCGGCCCGAACATGGCCGGCAAGTCCACCTTCATCCGGCAGGTGGCGCTGATCGTGCTGCTCGCCCATGTCGGGAGTTTCGTGCCCGCGGAAAGCGCCGAACTCGGCCTCGTCGATCGCATCTTCACGCGGATCGGGGCCAGCGACGAACTGCACACCGGCCAGTCGACCTTCATGGTCGAGATGACCGAGACGGCGAACATCCTCCATCACGCGACCGAGCAGAGCCTCGTGATCCTCGACGAGATCGGCCGCGGCACGAGCACGCTCGACGGACTCAGCCTCGCGTGGGCGATCGCCGAAACGCTCGCCGGCCGCGGCTGCCGCACGCTCTTCGCGACGCACTACCACGAACTGACCTCGCTCCCCGAGCGACTGCCCGCGGTCACGAATCTGCATGTCGCGGTGCGCGAGTGGGAGGACTCGATTATCTTCCTTCACCGCATCCTGCCCGGTCGCACCGACCGCAGCTACGGCATCCATGTCGCGAAGCTCGCAGGCATTCCGCCGGAGACGATCCAGCGGGCATCGCGGCTCCTCGAGACGCTCGCGGTCGAGACCGAGGAGGCGAGTTCGCGGGCCCGTCAGAGCGCGAAGGCGCTGACCGGCGGAAGCGCGAAGCAGAGTCCGCAGCTCTCGCTCTTCACCGAGTTTCTTCCGCATCCGGCGCTTGACCGGCTGCGGGCGCTCGAGATCGAGAAGCTCACGCCGCTCGCCGCGTTCGATGCCCTGCGCGAGCTGCGGAAGTCGCTTGAGGAGTCCTGAACGGGCCAGCGCCGGATCGCCGAAAGTGGCCAAATCGGTGGGAGCCGATGTGCCGGCGTCGCGTACCCTGATCGCGTGCGACACGGTCTCGTTCGAGCCCTCCCCCTGCTGATCGCGACGATCGTCGGTCTGCCCGACGAGGGGCGTGCGGAGCCGCCGGCGGACGCGCCGCGGGCGACCGAGCCCGTCGCGAGCCGCCTGATCCTCGCCGCGGCCCCGCCGCTTGAGCGCGAGATCCTCGATCGCCTCCGCCACAGCCAGAGTTGGGTGCGGCGGGCGTTTGCCGCGGAACGCCTCGCCCGCTTCGACTGCGAGGAGAGCGCCGATCTCCTCCGCGGACTCGTCGGCGATGAGGCGTGGCGGGTGCGGGCCTTCGCGACGCTGGCCTGCGCGCGGCGATCGATCGCGCTTCCGGCGACGACCTTCGAACGCGAGCCCGAGGTCCGCGTCCTTCGCACCGCGCTGCGCTGCCGCTACGAGTTGCCGCCCACCGCGCTCACCGAGCTCATCAGGCGGCTGTCCCGCTCCGCGCGGCTCGAGGAGCAGATGATGGCGCTCGAGCTGGCGGTCGCGTCGCGGCTCGACATCGACGGACGCGATGCGGTGCTGGACGCGAAGGAGTTCCTCGGCGATCTCATCATGCGGATGGACCGGGTCGAGGCGGGAAGCCTCTCGCCGCGACTCGCTGCGATCACCGGCGGCAAGGACAGCGGACGAAGCTACCGCTGGCGCGACTGGTACCGAAAGAACCGTCGCGATCCGGGGCTTCACGGCGGATTCCTCGTCACCGCCGGCGGCGAGCCGCGCGACCGCGGGCCGGTCGCGCTCCTGCCGCTCGATCGCTTCGCCGAGCTCGAGCGGCACATGCAGGATCTCTCCGGCCGGGCGATCGAGATCGCGATCGCGATCGACTGCACCGCCAGCATGTCCGGCGAGCTCGCCGAGTGTCAGTCGGGTATCGACGCCCTCATGCTCTTCGCCCAGGATGTCGCCCGCTCGGCGCGGATCGGCATCGTCGGCTACCGCGACGAGAAGGATGACTGGGAGACGCGGGGCTGGGACCTGACACCCTCGATCGATGAGGCCCGCGAGGCCCTGTGGACCCTCAGCGCCGACGGCGGCGGCGATCGTCCCGAGTCGGTGCTCGCCGGCCTCAAGCTCGCGTACGGACGCATGAGCTGGACCAACGATGCCCTCCGATCACTCGTGGTCGTCGGCGACGCCCCACCGCGCCCGGGCACTGGCGACCAGTCGGTCGAACTCGCGCGGAAGGCCTTCGATCTCGGCATCCGGACCTTCACGATCGCGCCGCGCGCCCCCGCCGAGCCTGCAGCGCCGGCCGAGGACAGGACGCCGCCGCCTGCAGCGACCCCAGCTCCCCCAGCCTCCCCCTCCGCTCCCGGCGATGACATGCCGCCCGAGGCGCCCGATGGACGCGGCCCCGCGCCGTGGACCAAGCCGACGACGCGCAAACCGGTGAGCCCCTGGCGACAGAAGCTCCCGCCTGGCGCGGTCGAGTACTGGAAGGAGATCGCGGAGGCGGGCGGCGGCCGGACCGTCGGACTGCCCCGCGACGCCAGCCTCATCGCGGAGATTGCGGGCCTCACGCTGGGCGATCGGCACGAGCGCGAGTTTGAGAGCTTCTTCGCGAGCTGGTTCGCGCTCTGTCGCTGAGGCCGGGACCGACCTTTCGAGCACCGATCGACCGAGCGATCGCACAAAGAAACCGACCCCGCCGGAGGGCGAGGTCGTTTTCGAAAAGCTCCGGGCCCGCCCGGGGGGGGGTGTGGTCGAGGCCGGAGCCGAACTGGAAGCTCGTGGAGAGCGATACTGGCATCGGACGCGGCGGGGAGAGATGCCGACCGCCTTGTCGTCGGGGATATGGTGCCAGCGGGGGTGAAGTCCCCCGTGAACCCGCCATGAAATGCCGCTCATTCACGAGAATTCTGATGGACCCGAACGGGTGGCTATAGTGGCGAGATGCGCGTTCTGATCATCGAAGACAACCCCAAGATGGCCACCGCCATCCAGCGCGGGTTGCGGGAGAGCGGCTACTCGGCCGATATCTGTGCCAGCGGCCTCGACGGCGAGGAGATGGCGGCGAAGGACCAGTACGACGTGGTTCTCCTCGATCTCATGCTGCCGGACCGGGATGGCGTCCAGGTCTGCCGGAATCTCCGGCGCCGCGGGGCGACGGCACGGATCGTCATGCTCACCGCCCTCAGCGGCACCCGGGACAAGGTCGAGGGGCTCGACGCGGGCGCCGACGACTATCTCCCGAAGCCGTTCGAACTCGACGAACTCCTCGCCCGCATGCGGGCCGTCGTGCGGCGCGGCGGGGCGGGCGAGTCCCGCGTGTTGCGCCACGAGGACCTCGAGCTCGATCTCTACACCCGTCAGGCGACGCGGGGCAGCGAACGGATCGAGCTCTCGAACCGCGAGTTCTCGATGCTGGAGTTCCTCATGCGGAACCCGAATCGGGTCGTCTCGCGGGCCCAGATCGGCGAGTTCGTCTGGGACATGAACTTCGAGCCGACGAGCAACATCGTCGATGTGTACATCTCGAGCCTCCGCAAGAAGCTCGATCGCGGCCATCCGCGCGAGCTGATCCACACGATCAAGGGCGCCGGCTATCGGTTCGGACTGATCGACTGATCACGATCGAGGTCACCGCAGCGCAGTCAGCCGCGCGACGCACGACGAGGCCCCATGTCGAGCCAGCCTCCATCGACCGAACCACGCTCGCGACCGGCGATTCGCGCCCGGTCGCTGCGTCAGCGGGTCACGCTCTCGATTCTCTTCCTCTCCGCGCTCATGCAGGTCGGGCTCGGCGTCGTGATCGCGGCTTACCAGAACGCCTCGACGGAGCGGCTCTTCAACACCCGCATCGGGCTGCGTCTCGCCGACATGGCCGAGCGCCTCGAGAACCTCGATCGCCTGCCGACCGACGCCGATCTGCGGCGGCTGGAGTCGGAGTCGCTGCGCTTCATCCTGTTCGACTATGTCTCCATCGCCGTCTTCTCGGCGTCAGGCGACCTCATCGCCGCAACCCATCCGCCCAGCGACGCGATCGATCGGGATCTGCTCCTTCAAACCGCCGATCGCGTGCGATATGTCGCGCCGACCGCAGAGGTCTCGCTCGTGTCCGGCGAGCCGCCGATGCCGGCCCGCTTCGGCCTCCGACGCATTCGGCTCATGAGCGGCCACAACGCGGTCCTCGTCCTCGGCGCGGGCGACCAGAACGCCCGGGAGTTCACCGCGAGTACGACGCGACTCCTGAGCGTCGCGATCATCGGCTCGCTGGCGACCTCGGCGATCGCGACCTGGCTCATCGTGGGCCGCGCCCTCGCCCCGCTGCTCCAGATCGGCTCGCTCGCCAAGCTCGTGCGCCCCGAGCATGTCGTCACCGAGGGCTCGACGCAGCCGGAACTGCCCGGCGAGCGGTATCTCGAGATCGCCGAACTGCGCTCCGAGCTCGAAGTCGCGCGGCTCCGTCTTCGGGAGGCGTTCGCGGCCCAAGACCGCTTCATCTCGAATGTCTCCCACGAACTGAAGACGCCGATCGCCGTCCTGCTCACCGAGGCCGAGACCCTGAACCAGTCCGAACTCGGCCCGGCCGGCGAGGAGTTCGTCCGTTCCTCGATCGAGGAGATGAAGCGGCTTGCCGCGATGATCGAGAGTTTCCTCGTCCTGACCCGCATCCGCGTCGGCAAGGCGCACCCGCTCGACAAGCGGTTCTCCATCGTCGAGGCCACCGTCGAGGCCGTCGCCCACTGTGAGAAGCTCGCTCGCCAGCACGGCGTCTCCGTCCTGCCGCTCGTGGCCGAGGGAGCGGACCTCGATGTCGAAGTCGTCGGCGATCCGATGCTCGCCCAGGTGATGGTCGAAGGTCTCGTCCGCAACGCGATCCGCTTCTCGCCAAGCGGCGACCGCGTGGAGGTGCGCGTCGAGCGAACGGACGGAAGCGCGACGGTGCAGGTGCGCGACAACGGTCCGGGCATCCCGGACGAGATTCGCTCGCGGCTCTTCGAGCGCTTCGTGCAGGCGACATCGGAGGCGCAGCGCGGCCGCGGAACGGGACTCGGGCTCTCGATCGCCCAAGGCATCGCCGAACTGCACGGAGGCATCATCAGCTTCGAGAACCGCTCGCCGGTCGGATGTACCTTCACCATCCGACTGCCGATCGCCGACGCCCGGCCGACGGCCGCCACCGAGGTGGCCGCGCGGAGCGCGACCGGCTGATGGGTGACGCGCTCAGTCGTCGACGCGGGTGTGCGGCGGGCGTCTGCCGGAAGAGCCGCTCGGCGCCCAACCGACCGCGGCATCGGCGGGCTTCTCGGGAACGCTCGTCGTCGTCTCCCCCTTCAGCTCGCTCACCAGCGACCAGCATCGCTCGAGGAGCTGCTCGCGTCCCTCGCCGGTCGCTCCCGAGATCGCGACACAATCGTTCTTCGTGAGGCGCAGGCGACTGCGGAGACGCTTGAGGAGCGCCTCGCGCTCGTCGTCGGCGACGAGATCGAGCTTGTTGAAGGCGACGAGCTCCGGCTTCTCGGCGAGCTCGCCGGAGAAGGCCGCCAGCTCTCCGCGAATCGCCCGGTAGTTCGCGATCGGATCGCTGCCGTCAACCGGCGCGACATCGACGAGGTGGACGAGGACGCTCGTCCGTTCGATGTGCTTGAGAAAGTCATGGCCAAGCCCGGCGCCCTCGCTCGCTCCCTCGATGAGGCCGGGGATGTCGGCGACGACGAGACGGCGATCGCCGGGCAGTTCGGCCAATCCGAGCTGGGGCGTGAGCGTGGTGAAGGGATACGCGGCGACCTTCGGGTTCGCCCGGCTGATGGCCTTCAGGAGCGTTGACTTGCCCGCGTTGGGCATCCCGATGAGGCCGACATCGGCGATGAGCTTCAGCTCGAAGCGGAGGACGCGCTCCTCGGGCTCTCCGCCGGTCTCGAACTCGGTCGGCGCCTGGTGCGTCGGCGTCTTGAAGTGATCGTTGCCACGCCCGCCGCGCCCGCCGCGGGCGATGACGAACTCCTGACCGGCCTCTTGGATGTCGACGATGAGCTCGCCGGTCGCCGCGTCGTAGACGAGGCAGCCCAAGGGCAGCCGGACGCGGAGATCGACGCCGTCCTTGCCGTGGCACTTCTTCTTGTGGCCGCGCTCGCCGTCCTCGGCGAAGAAATGGACCTTGAAGGCGAACTCGAGGAGCGTGTCGAGGTGCGGATCGCCGACGAGAATCACATGGCCGCCGCGCCCGCCGTCGCCGCCATCAGGCCCGCCCTTGGGGATGCCCTTCTCGCGACGGAAGGCAGCGCTGCCGTTGCCTCCGCGGCCGGATCGGACGGTGATCTGGGCTGTGTCGACGAGCATCGCTGGCCTCTTCCTGTCCGCTTCGAGTCCGCTTCGACTCCGCCTCGAGTGGGCGGCGGTCCCGCGTGAGCGCGTCGCCTCTCAGCGAGGGCGCATGCAAACGGCGGTTGGAGCGGGAAAGGCACCAACCGCCGAGAGAACATCTGGCATCATCGGTCAACCAAGCGGAGGCTGACCCGATGGCGTGCCGCTGAACGATCGGTCGCCCGATCAGCCCGCGGCCGTGTAGTGCGGAATCGCCGGATCGGCCGGAACGATGTCCACGGTGGCGCCGCGGAAGCGGACCGTTCCCTCGACGAGGGCCATGAGCGTGTCGTCCTTGCAGCGCTGGACGAGATAGCCCGCCCGGTAGCGCGTGCCGCACTGACGAATGATGATCGAACCGGCCTTCGCCCGCTGACCGCCGTAGAGCTTGATCCCGCGGTACTGCGGATTCGAGTCGCGGCCGTTCTGGGTCGAGCCCTGTCCCTTCTTGTGAGCCATGACGAAATGCTCCGAATCAAGTGCGCCGCGGGTGATCCGCGGCTGGTCCGACGGGACGCGTGAGTGTCCGTTCGACCGCGTGCGATGAGGAATCCGTTGGGGCGCCCCGCCGCTGGCCGGAAGGCCGCTGCGGAGCGAGTCGGGCAGTATACCGGGAGCCCCCTCTCCGACAAGCGGAGTCGGCGACCGTCACGGCTCCTGCACGAGGCCCGAGAACCGTGCCGCCCAACGCTCCCCCGCCGACCCGATCCGACAAGCCGCTCGGGCCACCCCCGGAAGGGTCGGCGACTTGCTTAGCGCCAGATCCAGACGCCGACATCGTCAGCCCGGCGCTCGGCGCCTTCCCTGACATCCTGATCGGCGAGAACCGGGGTCACCGGGTCGCTGCCGCGGGGGGTCGCGTCGCCGGGGACGAGGTAGTTGAAGCGGAGCGTCCAGCGCTCGGCGCGCGGGGCGCCGGTCTTCGGATCGGCCACCTTCCGCACCTTCCCGCTGACGCCGGTGACGAAGATCGAGAACTCGTTCGTCTCGGCGGTACCCGCCGGCCAGATCACGAGACCTTCCTTGGCGTGCTCCTCGCCGACGAGAATGTCGCCGAGAATCTCGTTCTGGTCCTCGAGCAGCGCATTGCCGAGCATGGTGCCGATGCCATCGGTGACGCGCGACGGCACCGACTTGCCGGAGACCTTGATCTCGCCCTCATCGGTGAAGAACTCGAACCGCGGGGCCCACATCCGGTCACGGCCGGTGCGGTTGACGACCTTATAGGTGAAGTACCAGTACTTCGCGCCATCCGTCGGATCAACGAAGAGACGGAGCGCACCAGGGCGGAAATCCAGCTCCCAGTTGAGCGCCGGATTGAGCGCCGAACCGGTCACGGTGGACCGCCGGCCAGCTCCCTCGGCGGGCGTCGCCGCCGCGCCGCTCTGGGCGGCCGTTGCGCCGGCACCGGCGAGCGTCGTCGGAACGATCATCGCGCAGGCGAGCGCGAGAGCGGCAATCGGTCGACGGCCGGCCAAGAGGCGGGACGCCGAAGTCTTCGGGGAGAGGGAGGCCGTTGAGATCGCCGAGAAGAGCATGCAGAGCGCCCCGGGGAAGAGGAAGTGAGAAGGAGTACGGTGCGGGTGACCGAAAGCCGGACGGGTCGCGCGAGGCCCAAGGACGAGCGGACGACGGGATCGAAACCGGAACGCTGCGCACCGCCAACGCCGAAGGCCCGAGAGTGTACCGTTCCGCGTTGCGACGGATAGTCCCTACGCTTCGCCTTGCATGGAGGACGCAGCGTTTCGCGACGATCCTGCCTCTTCGGCATCCGCCCCACCGACGAGCCCATGCCCGCCGAACGCCCGACACCCATCGACTCCGACGGCATCCCCCCACTCGCGCCGAGCGACGGAGGCAGCGACGATCCGTTGACCATCCGCGTTCCGGCCGACCGGCGCATGGAGGCCGTCCAAGCCCTGCTGCGGGCTGATCGCGGTGGGGCGGAGCGCTTCATCCGCTTCGCCGCGGACCATCGCATCCGACTCGACGCGATGTGGAGTCGCCTGGACGACCGCGGACGGATCGCCTGGACGGTCCTGGCCTCTCCGGGCCATGGACGCACCGCCACCCTGTTCGCGACGCCGGCCCGCACCGGAGGCGATGTCCAGCCGCTCGCCTCGCTCGTCGCGGCGACGCTTGGCAACCTGAGCGCCATACGGGCCACGGTTCGGGACCGACCGCGGGCCACCCCCGGGGCTGATGTGCGGGGCGAGTCAGAGAAGCAGGCGAGCCCCGAGCCCGACGCGGGACTTGGCGTCGACCTCGCCCAGGCGCTCGTCGAGCCGACCGAGACGCGCCAGCGCTCGGTCTTCGAACTCGGCGGCATGGAACGGCTCGCCGAACTCTCCTATCTCGAGCGGCCGACGCCGCGCGGTCAGGCGTCCTCGCCGATCGCGTGGCCGGATGACCTCGCCGTCGAACGCTGGGACGCGGGCCCCGATCCAACCCCACGCCCATCGGCCGCGGGCGCGGAGAGCGCAGCGCAGGCACCGCCACCGCGCGGCACGCCGGCCAGTCGGGCGGAGCTCATCGACACGCTGGAGCGCTCGTATGTCGGCACGCTCGACTGCCCCGCACTCGCAGGACTGCGGCGCGGCGACGATGTGCTCGACGGCCATCTCCACAGCGGCGTCTTCGAGCCGACGCTCTGGACCATTCTCCGCTTCCGTAGCGGCCCCCACGCCGGGCGCACCGCGGGCGTCTGTCTCTTCAACTCCTCACCGCCACCCGCCGCGAGCGCGTCGGGCGTCGGCGCGGGCGGCTCGCTCGAGCTCGTCTACTTCGGGCTTGTGCCGGAGGCGCGCGGCCGCGGACTCGGGCGATTGCTCCTTCGCCACGGACTTGACGGATTGCGCGGGCGGCGCGAGAGCACCGTGATGCTCGCGGTGGACGATCGCAACGCTCCGGCGCACGCGCTCTATCGCGAGGCCGGATTCCGGCTTCGATTCCGACGAATCGCGTTCATCCGCAGCGTGCGCGGCGCCGCCGGCGAACCCTGACGGACGCGTGCGCGGCGCGCTAGTGGAAGTGCGACTCCGATGCAAGCGCGACCGCTGGCGTCCGCTCGAACGAAGTTGTCCACAGCGCAGCCAACCGGTTCTTTCCACATCCCGTGGAGAACTGTTTTTTCAGGCGCGCAAGTCCCCATGTTGCATGCCGATCCCGCATGTGGATGGCTCGTTTAGAGCGCTCGACGACTTGTCGGAAGTCGATCCCGCGGTACAGTTCGAGACGCCACGCAAGGACGCGTGGAGTGTGCGTCGAATGGAGCGACGCGACCCGCCCAGCGGCTCGCCGTCCCCGCCACGAGATGCATGAGCGTCGCACGACGCAGCACGGAGACGCGCGACCCTCGCCGCCGATGCCCGACCCTGTGCGCCCCTTCCGAATGCACGCTGACGCCAACCGCGTTCCGCGTGCGATCCACCCCCTCCGACTGATGTCCGGCTGACGATGCGAACCGACGGCGCGAGCGATCGCCCATCGGGAAGCGCGACAGTCTTGGTCGCTCGCTGGCGGTGATTCGGAAGCCTCCCCTCGCCTCTGCCATTCCTCGTCGACTTCCCTCCTCAGACACCTGAGGCGCGTCCGAGAGACCTCTGGTCCTCTCAACGCATTCCTGACCGGCTCTGACCTTCGCGATGCGCGTCGCTCCCCATGGCGAGCGTGCGATGTTCGCGGGGTCCCTGCCAACAGCAGTTCGTGGTGGCCTTTCGCAGACCGCGGGCGCCAAGCGCTCGACGCTGTGGCTGCGCCATCCGCGACCGGACGACACGAGCGATGCGAGCGAGCGGATGGTGGGCACACGACGGAGGCGTCGGAGGTCCCCCTCGTCCAACCAACTCGACTCCTCCACTCCCTCGAGTTCTCCGTGCCAACATCCGACCACGCTGCCCCTCTGCCCGCCGCCTCCGACACCGCTGACCGCCCCGGCAAGCGTGCCGAAGGCGGACGACCCGGCCCGCGTCCCCACGGGCGATCCAGCGCCGCTGACGCCGCCCAGGACACCGATGTGGCGGGCTCGAGCTCTCTGGCGCGGATCGGCACTCGCCTGGGCGAGCGCATCGGCAGTCACAAGTTCGGCCTCTGGTTCGATCGGCAGACGACCCGCCTTCGGGTGGAGGGCGGGTCGCTGCTGGTCGATCTGGCGACGCCCTATGTCGCGGAGTGGATCTCGCGTCACTTCACCGAGGAACTCGACGCGACCGCCAAGGAAGCGCTCGGCGCCGAGGCGACCGTCACCCTTCGGGTCGTCCCGGAGCTGTTCGGCACGACCGACGGCCACCCCGGCCAGCGCGGTTCGGACGCGGGGTCCGCAGCGCTCGAGCCCTCGCCGCGCGGTTCGGATGGAGCGGCGGCTGGCGCGCCAGACTCCCGGGGACCAGACAGCCGGAGTCCAGACTCCAGGGGTTTGCGGCGCGGCGACGGTCGCCCCGACCCCGATCGGGCGGTGCTCCTCCCGCCGCCCTTGCGGCGACCGACGAGCGAGTCACGCCGCATCACCTTTCGCAAGCTCGATGAGTTCGTCGCGGGCCCGTCGAACCAGTTGGCCTTCGACGCCGCCCGACGGCTCGCCGAAGGGGCACCGGGGGCGACGCATCTCCTCTTCGTCCACGGCGACTGCGGCGTCGGGAAGACGCATCTCCTCCAAGGCATCTGCGAGCGACGACGGGCGATGAGCCCGCGCTTCCAGGTGCGCTACACGACAGCCGAGCAGTTCACCAACGAGTATCTCGCCGCGCTCCGCGACGGCTCGCTCGAGCAGTTCCGCAAGGCCCTCCGCCGGCTCGACCTCCTCGCGATCGACGACATCCACTTCCTGTCCAACAAGACCGCGACGCAGAGTGAGTTTCTGCACACGATGGATGCGATCGACCTCGGCGGCTCGCGCATCGTGCTCGCGAGCGACGAACATCCGCGGCAGATCAAGAAGTTCAGCCAGGCGCTCGTCAGCCGCTTCCTCTCGGGCATGGTGGTCCGGGTCGATCGCCCCGACCGGCAGACCCGCATCGTGCTCGTCCGACGGCTCGCCGCCGACCGCGGACTCGTGCTCCAGCCCGCCGCGGAGGAGATCGTCGCGAACCGCTGCGTCGGCAGCGTCCGCGAGATCGAGGGTGCCCTCGCTCGCCTGAGCGCGTTCGCGACGCTCGGACCGCTCGCCGCGGGGTCCTCGCATGCCGCGCCCCCCCGCCAGGGCCGACCAGGTGAGCCGATCGAGATCGGGGCGCTCATCGCCGAGCGGGCGTTCGAGGAGGAGGCGACCGCCTCTCCCGCGGGCCCGGTCCGGATCGCCGACATCGTCGAACGGGTCGCCGCCCGCCTCGGCGTCGAACGCGAGGATGTCCTCGGCTCCGGCCGTCACCGTCGCGTCGTGCTCGCCCGCAGCATCGTGGTCTACCTCGCCCGGGATCTCACCACGCAGAGCTTCCCCGAGATCGCCCGCTCCCTCGGCCGGGATACGCACTCGACGGCCCACACCGCAAGCCGACGGATCGAGGAGATGCTCGAGGCGGGCGAGCGCGTCGAGACCGGCGATCCCTCGCTGGCCGGCCCGGACGGCCTCACGCCGCTGAAGGAAGTCATCGCCCAACTTCGACACGACATCATCCGTTCGGCGCCGCGCCACTGACCCCGCACGACCCTCCCCGTACACGGCTCCGCTCCCCGTACACTGGTCAATCCATGGACCCGCGGTCGCCGCAACTTGACGAGGATGCTCGCCCGACCCGTCCGCGCCGGGCGTCGGTCATCGCGCAGACGCTCGTCGCGGCGTCGCTCCTTCTCGCCGCACCGCTTCCGCTCGCCCCGCAGGCAGCGGCGCAGTATGGCGCGAGCACGCCGTGGGACGCGTCCGTGCGGGCGCTTCGCAAGGCGACGACCTACGCCAACGACGGCTCGCACCATCCGCGGCTCGTCGCCCTGCGACAACTCAACGATCCGACGCTTCGCCCGCTCTTTCAGTCGCTCGTCCAAGGCAAGCACTGGACGATCCAGATCGACGGCATCCTCGGGCTCGCGGAACTCGATCCGAAGGGCGTCATCGATCCCTTCCTGCTCGACCAGCTCAAGGGCGACACCGACCGCTCGACCGGCATCAGCGCCGCGGTGAGCCTCGACATGGTCCAGCGCGAGCAGGCCGAGGCGATGCTCGCCTGGGATGACCTCGCTCCGCGCGACCGCGTCCTCCTGATGGGTGAGCTCGTCCGTCGCGGCGGGACTCCCGACGCGACGAAGCTCCTCGCCCTCACGGAGCACCGCAACGACGAGGTCGCGGGCATCGCAGCGCTCATCCGCGCGTCCGTCGGCGAGGAGCCGACCGCGCTCGATGCGTTCCGAGCCCGCTTCGGCGCGCTGCCGGCTCGCGATCGCGAGCGGACGCTCATCGCACTCGCGAACGCGGCCATGCAGTTTCGGCTGCGCGGCGCGATCGCCTTCCTGAACGGCTGCCTGCAGGATGCGACGCTGTCGGCGGACGCCCGCTTCAGCGCCATCGGCACCCTGCTCACCCTCGATGTCACCAGCGGAATCGAAGCCTGGAAGCGGGCGATCGCTGCCGATCCGAGCCAAGCCACGCGGGTCCGCCTCGGACTCATCGCGATCGCCGCCGACGCCGCCCTGCCGAAGGGTGCGGGCGCCGCCCTGCGCGAGACGCCGGCGGGCGCCGAGCTCGATCCGCTCATCGCCCGACTCGCCGATGTCATCGATGCCCTCGTGCCCGGTCCGGAGCAGTCCGCCGCCGCGACGCAGGCCTTCCCCGCCCTCGTGGCGACGCGCCATCGGCCCTCGCTCGCGGCGATGCTCGAGGCGGTCAAGCGGCTGCCCTCGGATGCCCAGCGGGCGACCTACGCGGCCTATCTCGAACTGGCGGCCACGAAGGATCGTCGCGAGCTGACCCCCGCGATCGCCGAGATGGCGGTCGAAGCGATCAGCCGCCTCGGTTCGGTCGATCTTGGCGTCATCGAGGAGCGGCTCACGCGGGCCGCTGCGGAGGACGAGACCCGCCTCCACGACATCCTCCTCCTTGCCCTCGTCCAGACGAACACGAGCGAGGCGGCGGCGGTGGCGATGCGGGCCCGGCCGAAGGCGTCCCGACGCGGCGCGGCCCTGGCCCTGCTGCTCCACGCCCGATTCGCCGCGGAACTCGCCAAGGCCGAGATCGACGAACTCGGCGTGATCGCCTCGGGCGGCTGGTCGCTCGATCCCGGACTTGAGGTGCAGGCGGCCTGGCTCTTCGCCCGCCACAGCGGACGCGCGGATGAGGCGATCGCGGCGATCCTCAAGCCGTGAGGCCATCGGCTGCTGCGAAGGCCTTCGATCGCCGATACAGTCCTGTCGATCGTGAGACGATTCGATGGACGCGCGACCGCTGAGGGCTGCCTGTGAGTGAGATGATTCCGCTCTTTCTGCCGGACATCACCGACGACGATCGCGCCGCCGTGGAGCGGGTGCTTCGCGACCGACGCATCGGTTTCGGCGAAGCGGTGCGGGAGTTCGAGTCGGTCTTCGCGGCCCGGGTCACGCGACCGCACGGCGTCGCCACCGGCTCGCTCGGCACGGGCCTTCGCATCGCCCTCACCGCCTGCGGCATCGGCCCGGGCCATGAGGTCATCCTCCCCGCCTTCGCGCCGATCGTCGTCGCCAACGCCGTCGCCTTCACCGGGGCCCGTCCGGTCTTCGCCGATGTCGATCCGCGGACGCTGAACGCGAGCGCCGCCACCGTCGAGCCGCTCGTCACCGAACGCACCAGGGCGATCGTCGCGAGTCCGAACTTCGGCAACCCGGCCGGCACCGATGTGCTGGCGAGCATCTGTACGAAGTTCGAGATCCCGCTCATCGAGAACGCCACCGACATCCTCGGCGGCATGCTCGGCCGCGAACCCGCCGGCCGCTTCGGGCGCGTGGCGATCTTCGGCCTCCCGCCGAGCGGGCTCGTCTGCGGCGGCGACGGCGCGATCATCGTGACCCACGACGACATCCTCGCCAACGCCTGCCGCTCGCTGCGCGACGCCGGTCGCCCCTATGTCGATCCCGAGGAGGGCCTGCCCCCCGAGGTCGGCCGCATCTACGAGCACGAGCGCTTCGGTTTCGACAGCCGCCTCGACGAGATGCGGGCCGCGCTGGCGGCGAGCCAGGTCCGGCGCATCGAGCGCTCCATCGAGCGGCGGGCGAAGATCGCCGAGCAGTACACGATGCGGCTCGGCGGAAACCCGGATCTCATCCTGCCCTCGCTGCCGCAAGGCTGCACGGTCGCGTGGCCCGGCTATGTCGTCCGACTCGGCGACACCTTCGCGGCCGACGATCGCGACCTCATCATCCGTGGCCTCCATCGCCACGACATCGGGGCGACGAATCCTTACCCGGTCGCGCCGCTCCTCCCCTTCTACGCCGTCCGCTGGGGTCACAAGCCGGGCGATTTCCCCGTCGCCGAGCGCACCAGTGCGCGGTCGCTCGCCCTTCCGTTCCACCACGGGCTCGGCGAGCGCGAGATCGAACTGGTCTGCCAGACGCTCGACCTGATGATCAAGCGGCAGACCTTCCGACGCTGAGGACAACCAGGCCGATGCCTGGAGCGTTCGGATCCTCCGCCGCCCTCGCTCACTCCCACTCGATCGTCGCCGGGGGCTTGGAGCTGATGTCGTAGACGACGCGGTTGACGCCCTTGACCTCGTTGATGATGCGGTTCGAGATCGTCGCGAGCACGTCGTAGGGAATGCGGGCCCAGTCGGCGGTCATGAAGTCCTGCGTCTCGACCGCACGAATGCCGACGACCGAGTCGTAGGTCCGGCCGTCGCCCATCACGCCGACCGAGCGCACCGGGAGGAGCACCGCGAAGACCTGGTTGGTTGAACGGTAGAGGTTGTTGGCGACGATCTCCTCCAGCAGGATCTCATCGCAGTCGCGCAGGAGATCGAGCTTCGCCCGCGTGATGTCGCCGATCACGCGCACCGCGAGGCCGGGCCCGGGGAACGGGTGGCGCCAGACCATGCCCTGCGGCAATCCCAGCACCTCGCCGAGGGCCCGAACCTCGTCCTTGAAGAGATCCTTGAGCGGCTCGACGAGCTCGAAGCCAAGCTGCTCCGGCAGGCCGCCGACGTTGTGGTGCAGCTTGATGTTCGCGGCCGTGCCCGCATGGCTCTGGCCGCTCTCGATGCGGTCCGGGTAGAGCGTGCCCTGGGCGAGGAACGCGATCGGCCCGCGGCCGTCGCGCTCGACATCCTTCGCCGCCGCCTTGAAGACGTCGATGAAGCGATGCCCGATGCGGCGGCGCTTCTCCTGCGGATCGGTGATGTCGGCGAGATCGCCGAGGAACTCGCGTTCCGCATCGACCACGCGGAGATCGATGTCGAAATGGTCGCGGAAGGTCGATTCGACGAAGTCCCGTTCCTTCTTTCGAAGCAATCCGTTGTCGACGAAGATGCAGGTGAGCTGCTTGCCGATCGCCCGGTGGATGAGCGCCGCCGCAACCGCGCTGTCGACGCCGCCCGAGAGGCCGCAGATGACGCGGCCCGAGCCGACCTGCTTCCGCACCCGCTCGCACTCGGCCTCGAGGAAATCACTCATCTTCCAGGTGCCGGTGCAGCCGCAGACGCCGAAGAGGAAGTTGCGAAGGAGATCGACGCCGTGCGGCGTATGCGTCACTTCGGGGTGGAACTGCACGCCGAAGAATCGCTTCGCCCGGTGGCGGACGGCGGCGAAGGGGCAGGTCGGCGTGGACGCGAGCGGCTCGAAGACCGTCGAGAGGTCGGTGACCTGATCGCCGTGGCTCATCCAGACGCTCGTGTTCGCCGGAATCCCCTTGAGGAGGTCGCTGGCGTCGGCGATCGCAAGCTTCGTCCGGCCATACTCGCGGGCCGGCGCCTGGGTCACGGTCGAGCCGAGCATCTGGCAGGCGAGCTGCATGCCGTAGCAGATGCCAAGGACCGGCACATCGAGTTCGAAGAGCCGAGGGTCGCAGCGCGGCGCGCCGCGCTCGGTGACGCTCGACGGACCGCCGGAGAGGATGATGCCCTTGGGCTTCAGCGAGCGCAGCGTCTCGAGCGGCGTGTCCGGTCCCATGAGCAGGCTGAACGCTCCGGCCTCGCGCACCCGACGGGCGATGAGCTGGGCGTACTGGCTGCCGAAGTCGAGGATGAGGATCGTCTCGGGCGAGGACGCCTTCGTCAGCGGATGGGCCGAATCCTGATGAGCGGCTGCGGTCATGGCGAGGAGCACCTTGAGGCTGGGAGCCGGCCCGAAGCCCCGACCGCGTGGGAGGGGGGGCCTTCGGGAAAAGGCGAAGACTGTACCAGAGGCCACGAGCGGCGATCGACCTTGAGCCGCCTCGCCGCCCAGGGCCTTCGAGATCCGCTTGGTATGCTGGCCCGCCGTGGTGGCAACGCGCGCCGAATCGCTGATGGATCGCAGCCGCCTTGCGGGCGGCGCACGCCGAACGGCCTTTCTGCTCGCCCTCGGCGCGAGCCTCATCGCGACCGCCGGCTGCACCGGTGAGCGCGAGGGCGGGTTCGACAGTCCCGTGCCCGGCGCCCGACTGGAGGCGATCGAGGCCGCCTCGCGCGATTACGGCCGGACCGGCCGCGTCCCCGAGCGGGGCGTCCGGCAGGAGCTCGTCGAGTGCCTGCAGGCGGACGACCCGCTCGTCCGATTCATGGCCATCGGAACGCTGCGCGAGATGGCCGGCGACGCCAAGGGCTACCGTCACGACGATCCGGAGCCGCTCCGGCGCCTGGCGATGCCGGCGTGGGTCGCGTGGGCCGAGACCCCGAACGCACCGCCATCCGCCGAGACGCCCCCTTCCCCGCAGCACGCCGAACCATGACGACCGACCGCCCCAGCCCCGCTTCGGACGCCAGCGCCTCGGTTGATGCCCCGGCGAGCGGAATCGAGCTGCGCTGTTGGAGCAAGGCGGAGAACCTCTGCGCGATCCGGGCCTGCGTCGAACGCTTCGCCGCGAACGCCGGCTTCGACGAGGAGCATCAGGGGCGCATCGCGCTGGCGGTCGACGAAGCGGTCGCGAACATCATCCGCCATGGCTATCGCGGCCGGGACGACGGCCCGATTCTGCTTCGTCTGCAGACGCTCCACGGGGGCGGCCTCCGCGTCGAGCTCGAGGACGAGGGCGAGCACTTCGATCCCGCCGCGATCGCCCCGCGCGACCTGAGCGAGGTTCGCCCCGGCGGACTGGGGATTCACATCATCCGTTCGACCTTCGAGCGATGCTCGTGGAAGCCGCGGCCCCTGCGCGGCATGAGCGCGACGCTTGAACTCGGCCTGCACGCGCCGCTCCGCACGCTGCCAGCGGACGCGCGGCGCCAGCGATTGTGAGCGCCGCCCCGAACGCCGCGACGGACCGCCGTTCTTTCGATACGCTCCGACCCTCCACCATGGCCTCCACGCTCACGATTACCCAAGAACGCCTTGCGGACGGCGTCGCGATCACCCTCGCCGGCGAGATCGACCTGGCCCGTTCGCCGGAGCTGCGGCTTCGTCTGCGCGAGGAGGTCGACGGAAGCCCGCGGCGACTCGTGATCGATCTGGCGAAGGTCACCTACATGGACAGCTCCGGTGTCGCGACGCTGGTCGAGGCGCTGCAGCGGTCGAAGGCTCGCGGCTGCCGCCTCCTGCTCGCCGGGCTTCAGCCGAAGGTCCGCTCGATTTTCGCGATCTCTCGCCTCGATACGGTCTTCGAGATCAAGGCGACCCTTGACGAGGCGACGAAGGCGTAGGTCGGCACGGATCGCTCCTGAGGCACCTCGCGACGGCCCCTCCCCATGGCAGATGCCAGTCCAGCCCCTTCCGCCTCGAACCGTCCCGCCGCGGCGCGCTCGCTCTCGCGCGCCCCGCTGAAGCCCTTCGAGATGCTCCTGCGCTTCATCGGGGAGATGGTCTACGCGACGATCGAGTTCGCCGGAAGCCTCACCTGGCTTGGCTACGACATCCTCGTCTGGCTCCACCGCTCGCTCATCCAGCGCAGCGTGCGCTTCGGCAACGCCGCCTTCATCGCCCAGATCGTCCGCGTCGGCGTGCGCAGCGTGCCGATCGTCATGTTGGTCTCCGGCTCGATCGGCGTGATCCTCGCGCTGCAGACCGCACCGAGCCTCGCCCAGTTCGGCCAGACCGACAAGGTCGCGAACCTCGTCGCGGTCGCCGTCTTCCGCGAACTTGGACCGCTCATCGCCGCGATCGTCCTCACCGGCTTCGCGGGCGCCTCGATCGCCGCGGAGCTCGGCACGATGGTGGTCGGCGAGGAGATCGAAGCGCTCGAGGCCATGGCCCTCCATCCGGTGCGCTTCCTCGTCATGCCGCGGGTCCTCGCGACGACGATGAGTCTCGTCCTCCTCGCGATCATCGCCGACCTCACCGCGGTCATCGCCGGCGGCGTCACTGGCGTCTACGGCCTCGACATCGCCTACGAGGTCTACCGCGACAACACCCTCGATCAACTGAAGTCCGCGGACTTCATCACCGGCCTCATCAAGGCCGGCGTCTTCGGGCTCCTCCTCGGACTCATCGCCTGCCGCAACGGCCTCCTCGTCCGCGGCGGCGCTGCCGGCGTCGGCAAGGCAACGACCGACACCGTCGTGCAGACGGTCGTCACGGTGGTGCTTGCGGATCTCCTCTTCACCGCCGTCTTCTACGCGATCGGCTGGAACTGAGCGAATCGCCCTATTGCGGTCAGTCTGCGGTCAGTCTGCGGCAGCCTGCGCTTAGGCCCGCGATCTGCGTCCGCCGCGCCCGCCCTGCCCACCGCGCTTGGCCGGCTTCGGGGCCGGTTCGGTACGCGGCGCCGACTTCGCGCTGATCGTCAGGGCGCCACACTGCGGTCCGGACGGCTTCGCGCCGCCACCCGAGCCGACCGGCGCGCAGAGCTCGGCAAGCGTCGTGCTGCGGAAGGCCGCCTGAAGGCTGGCGATCGCGTCATCGAGTCGGCGGTGCAGCGGGCAGAGATTCGTGTGCATGGGATTGCCGAGCGGACAGTGCTCGATGCGCTGGATCGGTGCGACGGCGTTGACGACGTCAAGCACGGTGATCTCGGTCGGCGACAGCGCGAGCGTGAACCCGCCGTTCGGTCCCCGCTGACTCTCCACGAGGCCGGCGACGACGAGGTCGCGCATCACCTTCGAGATGTAGCCGCTCGGCACATGCGTCACCTCGGCGATGCGTTCGCTGCTTGCCGACGCCCCACCCTGGGCAGCGAGAAACACGGCGGCTCGAAGGGCGTACTCGGTGGTCGAAGAGAACATGTGAACGGAGAGTGGACGGCGCGTCGCGCGGAGGGCATGCCGGTCAGCCAACCCATCCGCCGATCGCTTCGCCTCTCCGTTTCCCGAATGATGCTGGAACTGCATCACTTTGGCGCTCCCGACTCCCGTTCGACCTCCGGCGAACCGCCGCTTCCGGCGGACTCGGAGATGTCGGAGGCATCGGGCTCGGCCGACGGGGGCTCGGAGGAGCGCGATCGGGCAGCCTCGCGCATGGCCTGATCACGATGCTCAAGCCAAACGAGCCTCGCTGCCGGCAGCTCGCCCCACAAGCGTACTCGGCCGCCGTGGCTTGCGTGTGCCCGTTCCGCCGCGTCGCGGCTCTCGAAGCCGAGGAGGCCCGACGCCATGGGCGTCCGCACACTCGCACCGTCGAGATATCCGGCATTCTCCGCAGCGCACCACGCTCGTGACCCGTAGTCATGGACGAATCGCCCGAGGATGCGAGGCGGCTCGGCTTCGGAGGCCACCTGTCGCTCCCAATCGAGCAGGCAGCCGATGTCGTCAAAGTGGAGGTGTCGCCGCCCATCCTCGTCCTCGACGAGCACAGCAGCCGAACACCGGTCCTCCGCGATCGCCATCCCGCACTCGACACACTCGTCCCGACCGAGCCGGACCTGCGGGGGCCCGATCGGATCCTCCCCCGAGCAGGACGCAAGCAGCGACATCAGGGCTGACCCGCCGACGAGCGCGATCGTCCGGAGGGTGCGCATGACGGTTCGTCGTTGGAGCGCGATCATGTCGGGGACCTCCGCGCGAAGAGCAGGGCCGCGATGGCGAATGGAAGGACGATCCACGCGACCAGGGCCGCAAGGAAGATGAGAGGCAGACGAGCGCCGAAGACATCCGTCGCGTAGAGCCCCGCGGGCCCGAGCACGTCAAGACTCGCATCGACGGCGTGCAGCGACCACATCTTGAAGACCTGCATCGGGTTCGCGAGCGACAACCCGAAGAGGGTCGAGATTCGCAGCCGCAACGCGATCGCCCCGGCCATCAGGGCGAGGTCGGAGACGAAGACCAGCCCGAGCCAGGTGAAGATCGCCGTGCCGACCGCAACCGACGCGCGCCGGGCGAGCACCGAGATCAGCACGCCGACGCTCAGCATCGCCAAGGCGAGCAGGATCGAAAGACCCGCCAGCCACAGGAAGCTCGCGGGACTCGTGCGGAGCCCCTTGGCGGCGAGAATCGCCGCGCACAGCCCGAGTCCGAGCGTCAGGCAGGCGGCGAGCGCCGACGCAAGTCCGACATACTTGCCGAGGAGCGTCTCGAAGCGACTGACCGGCTGGGCGAGCAGGTATGCGAGCATCCCCCGCTCGCGATCGCCGGCGATCGTCGCCGCGCCGGCCGTCAGGGCCATGAGCGGCACGACGAGCAGGACGAGGTTGATGAGTCCCGCGGTGGTGCGTCCGAACCCGGAGAGCCCGGTGGCGCCCGCACCGGCGGCTGAAACGAAGGAAATCGCGAGTCCGAGCGTCGCGAATGCGATGGTGTAGAGCCAGAACCAACGGCTCCGCACGGCGTCACGAAGCTCCCGATGGGCGATCGTCAGCACGTTGGACACGAGGCCCGGCGCGCGACGCGAGGGCTGCATGACACGAGAGGACGCTACCTGCATGTGTGGGATCGCGCTCATGACCGTTCCTCCAGCGTGCCGGCGTCGTGGGCGAGTCGCACAGCGCGGGCATGTGAGATGACCTCGAAGTCCTCGATCGGAATGCGGGCCTCGGCCAGCACGCGGAAGGGCGCCGCCTTCTGTTCGCGATCGACCGGGACGAGCACGCCGACGCCGTTCAGGCACGGCATGAAGCCGCTCTCCGAAAGCGAACGCATCGCCCGCTCGCGCAGCGTCGAGTCAAGCATGAGCCGCAGGACCGCGCCCTGCCCAACCTCGGCGACGAACTCGTCGCGCGAGAGCACCCGCTCAAGCCGACCCGCCTTGAGCATCGCGACGCGCTTGGCGAGCGTGCCGACCTCCTCAATCCGATGCGATGCGAAGAGAAGCGTTCGCCCTTCCCCGGAGAGCCGCTCGAGCACGCGGACGAATTCCTCGCGACCGACCGCGTCGAGACTCGCCGTCACCTCATCGAGGATGAGGACGGCGGGATCGCCCAGGAGTGCGAAGGCGAGGGCAAGGCGCTGCTTCATGCCGCCGGAGAGCTCGCGAATGCGCTTGTGCTCGTGGCCGAGGAGACCGACTCGATCGATCGCCTTCGAGGCGTCGACGCACCGCAGGCCCTTGAGCCGGGCAAAGAACGCGAACGCCTCGCGTACCCCAAGCTCGTCATGGAAGCCGAGCTCCTGTGGGACATAGCCGATCGCGAGCCGCGCGCGCTTCCCGTCGCGAAGGACATCGTGACCGCCCACGGCGATCCGTCCGCTGAAGCGATGCAGTCCGAGCACGCAGCGAATGAGCGTGCTCTTCCCGGCACCGTTGGTTCCCCAGAGCGCGAGGCTCTCCCCCGCGGGAATCTCGAGGGAGACTCCGTCGACGGCTGCGACGCGCCCGAATCGCTTCGTGACCTGGCCGATCTCAATCATCGCAGTCATGGTGTTGCTCCCGAACAGGATGCGTCGCCGGGCTTCGCCGCCCACAGCAGGACACCGCCGATGGCAAGCAAGGCGATGGCCGTCACGAGCAGCGGCGCGCGGCGGGGCGCCGCGGCGGCCTCGAGCGCGGGGACCTCGACGGGACGCATGAGCGGAACCTCGTCGACGAACTTCGGCTCGGGCGCGATTGCGGGCACGGCGCGGCCGACGAACTCGACCGCCTGCTGTGCCGGGCTGAAGAGAAAGAGCCGCAGCGAGGGACGCCGCTCGAGCAGGTTCTCGAAGAGCGTCTGGGACTCGTGCACGAAGTCGCCGACGCCATCGCCGTTTCCGTCGTACCCCGTGTAGTCGCTCCAGAAGTTGCCGCGATCGCCCTTCCAGAATCGGTTCGACTCAAGCGAGCCGCGGCCCGCCACCGCGATCTGGTTGATGTTGTCGATGAAGTTGTTCCCGACGAACTCGTTGCCGCGGGCCGACGGCAGGAACGTGCAGCCGATGTCATTGAAGGCGATCGTGTTCATCGCGAACTCGCCGGGCATCGCGTCGGTGAAGGGCGAGCCGTCGATGTAGATGCCCGATCGGTTGCCGGCGATGAGGTTCTCCCGGACCGAGAAGCGATCGGTCTCCTTCAGACCGATGCCGTAGCCGCTCGGCCCGCGATTCGCGAGCAGACGGTTGCCGGCCAGTTCGACGCCGGTCGTGTACATGAGGTAGATCCCGACCGAATTGCGGCTGAATTCGTTGTCGACGATCGTCACGCCGTCGCTGAACATGAGATGGAGTCCGTAGCGGCAATCGTGGGCCGTGTTCGCCCGCACGACGACGCCCGAGGAGTACCACAGGATCGCGTCGCGTCCGTCATGGATCGTGTTGCCCTCGATGAGCGTGCGGTCGGAGCGCCAGAGTCGGAGGCCGTCGCCGCGCCGCGCGATGTCGAGGTCCTTCCCGCCGATGCGATTGCCGATGATGCGGCTGTCCGGCGCCTCGCGCAGGTCGATCCCGAACAGGATGTCCTCGATGGTGTTGCCCTCGATCGAGACGCGCGGCGCCGACACGCGCACCGCGGCATTCTCGCGATCCAGGTCCGTTCCGGTGTTGCGGATCGTGAATCCGCGGAGCGTCACGTCCGGCGCGATGATGTCGACGATGTCTCCGGACCCGCCGCCGTCGATTACGACCTCGCCAGGCCCGCCATCGGCGACGAGCGCGATCGGACGATCGATCACCAGCCGCTCCCGATGGACGCCGCGAGGAACGAGGATGGTCGATCCGCTTGGCGCGTCGGCGATGAGTCGGCCGATCGTACCGAGCACCGCTGGCCGTTCGACCAGTCGCTCAACCTGCGCGGGCGCGGCGTGATCCCCGCCGACCTGCGCGGACGCGCATCCCGTGAGAGCGATGGCGGCAAGCGCGGCGATCATGACGGGCTCCTCGCATCCGTCGCGGAGGACGCGGCCAACCGCCGAGCGAGCGGCCGATAGGCGCGGTAGTGGAACACGAATCCGACGACCGTCAGTGCGGCACAGGCCGTCGCAAGCCAGAATCCGCTACCGAGCTCGGCGTAAGTCTTGAACTGTCCGATGCCGCCCTCGCCGATGACGGTCGGAACGAACGGCTTCACCGAGGATGAGAGCGGCGCGTCCGGATCGAGATTCAGGCCGAAGGTGCGCATCCAGTAGTGCAGGTCCACGACGAACCCGATCGGGAAGCTCACCGCGGGAAGGGCGAGGAGGACGGCCCACTTGCTGTGCACGAACGCCGCTCCCTCGACCAGCAGGAACATCGCGATGATCATCCAGACCGACGCGGTGCGCTCGAACGCAGCGGCCTCTCCGAGCGGGCGCATGCCGATGTAGTGGTTGAGCCCGTCGATCTCGCGCACGTCGCCGCTCAGGTGATTGACATATGCCGTCAGGAAGAGCCCATCCGGATACTGCGGCGCGTCGAGCTCCATGTGCCAGTAGGGCTGGAAGATCGAGACCAGCAGCAGCACGCGAGCGAGCATGAGGATCACGGTCGGCGTCATGTAGCGAAACCGGTGGGCATGCAACTCGCCCTGCGGTACGCGGGGACCGATGAGGGATTGGATGATCGATGCCATGGAGTGCTCGGCGAAAGTCTGCCGCGGGCCGGCGAACCGGCCCGCGGCAGAGGCATGCGCAGGGTTCGGAGGACGGGCTCAACGGACGGGGGCGGCATCCGCCGTCGTCGCCTTCGGCTTCACATGGAAGTAGCCCATCATTTCGAGATGGAGCGCCGAGCAGAACTCCGTGCAGTAGAAGGGATAGGTTCCCGACTGGTCCGCGACGAAGGTGAACTCGGTGTACTCGCCCGGCTCGAGGGAGAGGTTGATGTTGTAGGCGCCGATGCAGAAGCCGTGCGTCGCGTCCTGTGCGCTCTCCATCGCGGTGATCCGCCAGGTCACCGTGTCGCCCTCGTTCACCTCGACATGCTCGGGGACGAAGTGGCTGCGCACGGCCGTCATCTTGACGAGCACGTTGGTGCCCTCGCGCGTCACGCCCTCCTGGCCCTTCTGCGGGGCCTTCGGATCGAGGCGCTGCTCGTGCGGATTCCAGCCGACCTCGGGATAGACCTTCCAGCTCTTCAGCTTGTCGGCCTTGATCATCTGGCAGTAGTGCGGCTCGCCGACCCCGATCGGCATGTCGTAGATCACCGGCATCGCCGTGCCGGGCTGGTGGATGTCGAGGAGCTGGAAGTTCTGCGGAAGGAGCGGACCCGTCGGCAGGTAGCGGTCGACCGCCCACTTCGACATGGAGATGAGGTGATTGCCGTCGGGGCTCACCGTGTCGCCCTCGGCGGCGCAGAGGTGCCCGATGTTGTATTGCACCGGCGTCTTGTGGACGAGCTTCCAGGGCTGCTCGCCGTGGAGGCTCTCGTACTCGCCGCCGAGGCTCCAGCGGGCGACCGCCGAGTCGAGGAAGAGCGAGGTGTACGCGTAGCCCTTGTCGTCGAACTGGGTGTGCAGCGGGCCGAGGCCGAGTTCCACCTGGGCTTCCTTCACGGCGTCGAAGTCGAGCACCGGAACGCCGTACTCGTCGCTGCCCGTGAACTTCCGTTCCGCGATCGCGGCCTTGATCCGCTCGATCGAGTAGACGGTGACATGCGGATCGAGCTTTCCTGCGACCACCATGTACTTGCCGTTCGGCGTGACATCGACGCCGTGCGGGCTCTTCGGCTCCGGCGCGAAGTGCAGGATGCCGTCGGCGACGCTGGTCTCGATGGAGATGACCGGGAACCCATTGATCGCCTTGGCCTTGCCGGCCTTGAACGCGGCCTCCGCCTTCCTCCAATCGATGATGTGGAGATAGTCCATGTCGCGCTTGCTGGCCCCCGCCTCGAAGGGCGGCTTGCCGGACTCGACGCCACCGGTCGCCATCTCGGAGTTGAACGAGTTGATGAAGATGAAGCCATCGCTCGCGAGCTTGCCGGCGTCGGCGAGGTCCTGCCAATAGGGCGGCAGCTCAAGCGCGAATGACTGGGACTCGTCGATGCGCCCCTTCATCCTGTCGAACTTCCAGAGCGTCACCATGCCGCGATAGGACTTCTTGTACTCCTCGGGCGGCGCATATCCGTATCCGAGCACGGTCGCATACTGACCGCCCTCGACGACATACTCGGTGTTCGGCGTGACGAACGCAGCGCCGTGATCGGAGATCGTGAGCGGATTCTTCACGATCTGCTTCGTCTCCCAGTCGCGAAGGTCGATCACGCCGAGCCGGGCGTTGGCCTTGTCGCCGATGAAGAGGAAGTCGCCGTCGTAGTCGCCCTTGGTCTCGGAGAGCGCGGGGTGGTGCGTGTCGCCCCAAGTGACCGGCCGTCCGTTGATCTGGAGCTGCCGGCGAACGGGATCGTTCATCCCCGCGAATCCGTAGCCCTGCCACGACTCGGGCGTGAACACCGCGATCGAGCGCAGCAGCCGCATGCTCGGCACACCGATCGCGAACACCTGCCCGGACTGTCCACCGCTCGAGAAGAGGACATAGTCGTCATGCCGTCCGCTGGGCGTGAATGTCTTCGCCGCGGCGAGCAGGTCGTCGACGTTGAGCTTGCGCTCGTTCGCGACCGCGGTGAGCGCTGCGACCTGCTCAGGCGTGAGGGCGATGGGCTTGGCCTCCTGACCGCCGCCGCGCCGGCGACGGCCTTCCTGTTGGGCGTGGAGGTCAGGCGTCAGTGCGCCTGCCGCGAGGGCAAGAGCCACGGCGCCGACAATCGATCGAGATGTGCTGCGATTGAGCATGGAAGTCTCCGGGTATGGAGGAAAGGGCACCCGCTGCCGGGACGGCGATCACTTGGCCGTCAACGGCACCGCTGGCGCGTTGCCGAGGGTTCGGAGGTAGCTGACGATGTCGAGAAGGTCGTCCTCGCTCAGGGCCGGATTGCCGCCCTTCGGCGGCATCTGGATGCCGGTCGTGTTCGCCGGATCCGTCGGGGTTCGTCCCTTCGTGAGGAAGGCGACGAGCCCGTCATCGTCGAGCGAGCGGACGAATGGGTTGTTGACGAGGGCCTTGCCGTTGCCGAGCACGCCGACGCCACCGCGGCCGTGACAGGCCACGCACGAGGAATGGAAAATCGCATTGCCGCTGGCGATCCACCCGGCCAATTCAGCATCGCCACCAGCGGCAGCGAGGGCTTCGGCCTTCGCGTCCTCGCTCGGCGGCGGCGGGGTCGGGGCGGCGGGCGGCGGAGCGTTGAGGGCAACGACCGGAACGCGACGGCGGTCCTGCATGCCGCGCAGGTAGATCACGACCTTCGCGAGATCCGCATCGGTGAGAAGCGGATTGCCGCCGCGCGGGGGCATGGCGACACGCGTTGTGTTGTACGGATCGTCGGCGGCTCTTCCGTGCGCGATGAATGCGACGAGGCCGCCGTCGTACATGCCCGCAACGAACTCGCTCGTCGCGAGCGCCTTGCCCAGCCCGGCAACGCCCCGTCCGCCGGCGCCGTGGCACAGTGTGCAGCTCGCGGCGTAGATGTCACGGCCTCGGAGATAGTCGTCGGCGTCGAGTTCGGCCAACGCCGGCTTTGCGAGGACCGACAGCGGCGGAGGCGCCTTGGGCCGCATGTGGTCCTGAGCATGCCACGCGAGCCAGGATCCGACCGCAACAAGACCCGCGGACACGGCCCACGATGCGAGGGTGAGTCCGGCCGCAAGAAGCTGCCGGGAACTGCCCCCGCCGTCATCAACGCGGTGGGGCTGAGCCTGGCGGGGAGTGGCTGAGGTCGAGACCGACGAGGGGAGAGTCGGGGCGTGGGCGTTCATGGCGGCTCCTGGAATATATCCAAGGTTGTTTATCTAGATATCGTCTATCGGTGCCGCGGTCAACTCCCTTCAGCCCGATTTTGGGGAGAAGGTGCCGTCCGCCGGCGGTGCGGCTAGCCCGATCGCGGGACCGCCCAATGGACGCAAAGACCGCCCGAAAGGCGAGTTACGACCGCTCCGACGGCCTCAGGGGATCCGCCAAGGGGATCAAATCAACCGACGCGGCCGCGGTTCGGCTTCGACCGGGTCGGCCGCCTCCGACGCTGGGCCGATCGACGCGAGCGGGCTGTGCGTTGCCATCGCGAGACCCGCGGCGCTCCGCGAGACGGCGAGCGATGGCCCCTTCTTCGCCACGACGGAGGCATCGCGATCGATCTCGGGGTCGACCACCAGCGACTCCGCTGCGAGAAGTTCCGCATGGAGTGCCTCGCCACAACGCCAGGCGAGGAGCACGAGTCCGCCAACCGCCAGCGCTGGGATGCCGACATGAACGACGAGCGCGCCGAAGGAGAAGAGGCTCGATGTCGCGCGCAGGGCTTGCGTTTCACCGACGAGCGCGGCGTAGGAGACGAAGAGTCCACTCCACGGCACCTGCGGCCAGAAGGCGTTCCAGGGCAGGACGAGCCCGAAGAGGAGAAAGGCCCAGAGGATCCCAGCCATGCTCGCGTTCGCGGCCCGTGGTGCGCGGACGAGGGCGGTGAGGAACGCGACGGTCAGGACGATCGGCAAGAGGCCGAGGGAGGCGACGCCGACGACCGTCGAGACGCCGGTGAGGAGTCCGAGGACGGTGTCGGCGGTCGATGATCCAGATGATCCAGATGATCCAGCCTCAGCGTTGGCGGCATCCGTCGATCCAGCCTCCGACTCTGCCGCGGCGGTCTTCGCCGCGTCTGCCCGCACCGAGACGATGCTCCCGGCGGCGACCGTCGCCTGCTCCGCCTCGACGACCTTCTCCGGATGGGTGACGGCGGCGAGCCCGTGGGCCCGGACTTCCGTGAAGCAGAGCGTCGCCCAGACGCAGGTCTGGACGACGATGGCGATCCCCCCCGCCAGGCAGAGCGTCGCAAGCGAGCGCACCAGCCGGGCGAGCACGGGAGCCATCGAAGCATCGGGAGCGCGGCGCCGTTCCATCGCACCGCAAGCATCGGTTCCAGGCCTCCGCCGCTCGACTCCGGTCCGAAAGCCTCGCACAGTCGATCGGCGGCGCTCCCCCACCAACCGCTACAGCCCGCAGGACCTGACTCAGGACAGTCGGAAGGCAACCTCTCGGCCGCCCGCCCTCCGACTGGCTACGCTATGCGTTTCGAAGCGCTGTTGCGAGGCGGGTCCTTCCCGCCGCACGAAGCGGTCCAACGCCGCCTTCGCCTTCCGCTCCTCTCCACGAGTCTGCCATGGCCCACACGACGGTCTCCCCGACCCTTCCCGACGCCATCTCGAGCTCCCTCACCAGCCCCGTGACGCGCACGGCGTCCGGCCGCGTCTTCAACTTCTCCGCCGGCCCGGCGTGTCTGCCGGAAGAGGTCCTGAAGATCGTGCAGGCGGACATTTGGGACTACCGCGGCACGGGCGTCGGCATCCTCGAGCACAGCCACCGCGCTGCGACCTTCGATCGGATGCTCGCCGAGACCTTCGCCGACTGCCGTGAGGTCGGAGCGATCCCGCAGGACTTCGAGATCGTCTTCATGCCCGGCGGCGCGACCCAGCAGTTCGGGCTCATCCCGATGAACTGGCTGCACGCCGGCGCGACCGCGGACTACGCCGACACGGGCGTCTGGGCGTCGAAGGCGATCGCCGAGGCCCGGATCTGGGCGAACTTCATCAAGGCGTCGATCCATGTCACCTTCGAGGGAAGCACGCACCGCTACGACCATGTGCCCGCGGCGAGCGAGATGACCCAGTCGCCGAACGCCGCCTACTTCCACTACTGCTCAAACAACACCGTCTACGGGACGCGCTGGCCGGAGCCGCCGGTGACGAAGGCGCCGCTCATCTGCGACGCGTCGAGCGAGACCTTCGCCCGCCCCTTCGACTGGTCGAAGCATGTGATGCTCTACGCCGCGGGCCAGAAGACGCTCGGGCCCTCGGGCATGGTGCTTGTCGTGGTCCGCAAGGATTTCGTGGCGAAGACCCGCACCGACCTGCCGAGCATGTTCGACTACCGGGCGTTCATCGCCGGCGAGTCGCGCCCGAACACGCCGCCGGCGTTCGGCATCTATCTCATGGGCCAGATGTTCCGGTGGATCCGCAGCCAAGGCGGACCGGCGGGTCTCGCCGCGAAGAACGCCGAGAAGGCCCAGATTCTCTACGACGCGATCGACGCCTCGGGCGGCTTCTATGTCGGCCTGGCCCGCAAGGATTCGCGTTCGCACATGAATGTCAGCTTCCGACTCGCGACCGAGGAGCTCAGCGCGACCTTTGCGAAGGACGCGGCGGCGCATGGCCTCGATTGCCTCAAGGGTCACAAGGATGCGGGCGGCATTCGGGCATCGATCTACTCGGCCTTCCCGAAGGCCGGCTGCGTCGCCCTCGCCCAGTTCATGCGGGAGTTCCAGCGGACGCGGGGCTGACGCGCTGTCCCATCCGGTGCATGCCGCTTGCGAGCTGCTCGCGGAGAATCTCCGCGAGTCGCCGCGCGGCCCGCGGCTGCGATCGGTCCTTCCGCCAGGTGATCGCGATCGAGCGTTCGACCTTCGAGCCGCGCACGCGCAGGTATCGACGCCCGTGGCTGCGGCTTCGGCCGCTCGCCTCGTCGGCGGCGGCGGCCATCTCGGGAATGATCGAGATGCCCACGCCGAAGGAGACGAAGGCCTGGATCGTCTCGAGCTGGGTTGTGCGGCAGACGATGTGTGACGCGACGCGCTTCGCGGTGCAGAACTGCTCGACCTGCTGGCTCAGGCAGTGCATTTCCTCGAGCCGAATGAGCGGCTGATCGCGCAGCTCGGCAAGGGTGATCGTGGCGAGAGCGAGGGTGGAGCCGGGACGCCTGCGCTCGGCGAGGTCGTCGTCCGGAGAGACATCGGGCTTCGCCTCATCCTTCGCGTCCGCGAGTGCGGCCGGAACGACCACGAGCAGCTCTTCGCGACCGATCTCCTCGGCGCGAAGCAACTCGTGGTCGATCGGCAGGCTGGTGATGGCACAATCGAGCTCGTTGTCGAGGAGCGCTTCGACGAGCGTCTCGGTGAAGCCTTCCTGAATCTGCAGCTCACACGCCGGCAGTTCGCGCCGAAGCTGGCCGAGCGCCGGAGGCATGAGGTAGGGCGCCATCGTTGGGATCGCCCCGATCGAGAGAAGCCCCTTGCCCTCGTCGACATCCCGTTCGAGGTTCGTCTCGGCGTCGTGGATCTCCGCGAGGATGCGCCTGGCTCGCGGGAGGAGCGCCCGGCCGGCGTCGGTCAGGACAACCCCGCGAGCCTGGCGGTCGAAGAGTTCCGTGCCGAGTGTTTCCTCCAGGCGTCGGAGCTGCTGGCTCAACGAGGGCTGGGCGACATGGCATCGAAGTGCCGCGCGACTCACGCTCCCCGCTTCTGCGGTCGCCACAAAGTACCGAAGCTGATGGACTTCCACGCGGCACCCCCTCCTTGCAGCAACCGGCCATAGCCGTTGCCTATGGGAGATGCTGCCAGAAAGTCTTCGACAGGTCTAGCTCGCCGAAGTAGTTTCATGGTGTGGCAGTGCGACCCGCCCCGGTCGCGCCGCCTTATTGGACGGAGTCGGAGCAGACGAAACCCATGCAGCCCGCGTCGGATGCGACGGAAGGAGCTGGGTGAAGTCTGAGAGATGGAATCTGGACTGATCCCCCATCCGAACGCTGGCTCGCCATAGACGACCAAGGGGGCCGTCGATCCTCGCATGGGCGTGTGAGGGCCGCTCCCCCCGTTAGGCGTGCATTGGGACTCGCCTCGCACAGCCGAGTCCCGCTGGACCGCATGCCTGACAGCGAATCGACCGCTTCGCGTACCTCACGCGAAGCGGTCGTTTGCGTTGGGGGAAGTGCACAAGGCACCGACCAGAGAGGCATGACCTCCGCACACGACGGGACGGGAAGCGCGCGTGAGCCTCGCCCCGCGTCGCCGGCGTTCAGCGCGAGCCCGCGGGCGGGCGGCCTGCCTGTCGTGCCCCTTTGGCGGCCCCGTTGGCAGCCCCGATGGCAGCCCCGATGGCGGCTGCAAGATCATCCGCTCGCTGCGATCCGACCATGACGTGCTTGCCGTTCCGCAGCGTGAGCAGGACACCGCGATCGCCAGAGACGTTGTAGCACCAGCCCTTCAGGCTCCACCGCAAACCCCAACCGCCATAATCGAGAATCGGGTGATAGGTCACGGCGGCCCACCGGTCGATGTCGGCGAGGGAGATGCGGCGGGTGGCGAAGGGTCGATAGCGAATCGTCAGCGCCTCGCCGTCCACCGTGGTGCGCATGCGAACGCTGAACATCAGTCCAGGCAGCAACACGCCCGCGACGGCGAGCACGATCCAGAGGAGGACATCGGGCGCCGGATTCGCGCCGATCCCCCGACCGGAGACGACCTGCACGAGAAACATCGACCACGCCGCCAATGCAGCGATCGAGAGCGGAATCAAGAGCCACCACTGACGGAAAGCCTGCGACTCCTCAAAGATCGGCGTCGTCGACATCGGCAAGCCACGCGTTGCGTACTGCTCGTTCATCACGGCAAAGGATACCGCTCACCGAGCCGGTCGCAGAGCGCGAAGAGCCGCGGGCACGACCAACTGCCTTCTTCCTGGTGTTCACTCACCACAGCGGACAGGATTCCGGGCGAGTCGGATTCAACACAGAGTCACAGAGGACACAGAGGGCCACAGAGAAGGCAACGAACACGGAGCAGAGATAGATGGCTGAGAGGAGGCATACGCTGCGTGAATCTGGCCTTCGTCGTTCGATTCGAGAGAGCGAGCAGCCCCGCTTGTTCGGGTTCTTCTCGTGCTCGGCAACGCCCCTTGATGCGGATTGCCGCTTGATTCAGCGATGTTTGCCTTCTCTGTGGCCCTCTGTGCCCTCTGTGTCTCTGTGTTGAACGGACAACGCGCATTGCGCAGCATGCTGCGCACAAAGGCCTGATCCACCGCCGCCGGTCGAACAGGAGTTACGCACCAATCGCGAGGCGATGGGCCAGCAGATCGGGCAGGCCAGCGCGACGCATCTGACGCTGGGCTTCCTCGACCGCGTAGGCGACCCGACAGAGTTCGAAGGTGCCTTCCTTGAGGTCGAGGAGGGCGAAGCTCGCCCGCGGATCGCCGTCGCGCGGCTGACCGACCGAACCGGGATTCAGGATGTGGCGACCGACCGGGCGCAGCTCGTAGGCCTCATCCTCGTGGAGGATCGTGGCCTCGACATCGCAGGGGCCGAGTCGATCTTCGCATCGCTCGCTTTCGGTGTGGAACGCCATCGGCACATGGGTGTGGCCGACGAGGCAGACGCGGGCATCGACGCCGCGGAAGGCAAGCCCCGCGGTCAGCGGATCGCCGACATAGCCAGTCGCCGACGGGGGCACCGGCGTGTCGTGGACGCAGACGAGATAGGGGGAGCGATCGAAGACCAGTCGCATCGACGCGACTTCCTGCACATGGTCGCGCGAGAGTCGCTTGCGCGTCCACTCGAGCGCGGTGCGGGCGATCGGATTGAAGGTTTCGGCGATCGTCGCGTCGAAGAGCGCGTCCTCGTGGTTCCCGCGCACCGTGACCATGCACGCCCCACGCAGGCGATCGAGACACGCCTCGGGCTGCGGGCCGTAGCCGATCACATCGCCGAGGCAGATGATCTCGCGCACGCCGCGCCGCTCGAGTTCGGCCATCACGGCGTCCAGTGCCGTGAGGTTGCCGTGGATGTCCGAGATGATCGCGATGCGAGCCATGCAGCGATCCCTTTCTTGTTCCGGTACCGGTTCGAGACCTGCGGCACGCGCCTGACTGACGCAACCCCATCACGGGCGTCGGGAGGCTGAGGCGAACGGGCGAACCCGAGTCGCGAGCACCTCGACATACCGCGCGCGGCACGCCGAGTTCCGCACCGCCTCAGCGGCACGATTCCGACACTCGAACGAACATCTCCGAAGCCCACGAGGATTCGAGATGTTCATGCACCACTCATCCGATGCCCGCCGTCCGGGACGGCCCCCATCCGTCGTGAGCGGGGAGCGAGCCGGAGGCGACACGCGAGACGGGAAGAGTCCGATGAAGAGACTCTCCATCGGCGATTCTCAGGATTCTCGCATCGAATCTTTCGCGCGAAAAGGCCGAGCGTCCATAAACCGGCATCATTGATCCCAAATCGAGACGCACGCCCGTGCCTCGTCGCAACCGTGCTGTGGACACCTCTGCGGACGCCTCTGCGGACGCCGCAGCAGCCTCAGACGGTCGAGACAATGTCCGACGAAGCGGCTGCAGAAACGGCCTCGCTGAGCCCTCGATTGCCGAACTTCTCGGCCAGATCTCAATACGGGCACCTGCGCAATCAGTCGCGACTGCACGACCGAGAAGGCAAGCGAGACGACGCTCGAGGACAATCGTTGAAACGACCGTTCCATTCGTCACAAACCGACGCCTGCTCGACAGCGCGACGCCTTTCCCGTCTCTCGACTACCTGGCTCACGCCGTCGAGCGCTGGCGTCAGGCCCTTCACAACTCCTTTACGGTCCCGCTGATACCTCCTTCCTTGGGCGTCTCGGATCGAGACCTGCGAGCAGCGACGCCCTCGCCTCCCACCCGCCATCCGGCGCCCGCCGAAGGTGCCCCGCCACCTCAAGCAGCGTGATGGATGCGAGGACCGACCCTCCCTCGTAGTCCGCAGCAAGTCCGGCGACAAGCATCTCCGTCGTGCGCGGCCGACCGTCGGCGAGCAGTGCGGCGATGGCCGCGGCCACCGGCGAGCGCTCCGTCTTCTCCTCGAAGAGGCTCGCTGAGGGAGGATGTCCGGAGCATCGCGCTCCCTCGATCAGATGCTGCGGCGCACCTCGCTCGCGCAGATGAGCGATGACATCGGCGGTCGATGTCACGAGCGCCGCCCATCCCTCGCGGATCGCTCGGTGCGTCCCCTCGCTCGTGAGACTGTCGACCCGCCCTGGTAACGCGAGTGCATCGCGCCCGAGATCCTCGACGGCAATCCTTGCCGTGATGCTCGCGCCGCTCCGGGCCCGCGCCTCGATCAGGAGCACCGCCAGGCTCATGCCCGCGATGATCCGATTGCGCCGCGGAAAGAACTCCGCGCGGGCTGTCACCCCCGGAGCATGCTCGCTGACGATCGCACCCCCCGCCGCGACGATCTCCTCAAAGAGCCTCGCGTGCTCCGGCGGATAGGGCTCGTCGATCGCCGATCCGAGCACGGCCACGGTTCGACCGCCCGCCCGCAGGGCCGCGCGGTGGGCCTCTGCGTCGATCCCCCGCGCCCCGCCAGAGACGATCGTGTGCCCATGCTCGACGAGTCCGCGGCTGAATGCACTCGCCTGATCGATCCCATACGCCGACGCCCGCCGCGAGCCGACGATGGCGATCGCCCAATCATCGATCGCAGCGAGCCGTCCGGCGAGGAAAAGCGCAGGAGGCGGGTCGGGTGAGGCCCGCAAGAGCGCCGGATAGCTGGCGTCGGCGACGGTCAGGACCGCCATGCCACGCGCTGCGGCCCGCTCGAGGACCGGCCGCGGGTCCGCCGCCCGGGCAGCAGCGAGCGCCGTCGCCGCCCGCTGCGGGCTCATGCGGAGCGCCGCGGACCACGACGCGGCGTCGCCATCGAGCGCGGCCCGAGCGCTCCCGAACCGCGAACGGAGGAGTCCGAACGAGACGGCCCCGATGCCTGGCGCGGCCAGCAGCCTGAGCAGCGCGTCGCGCTCCTCGTCAGCGCACGCTCCGTCGGAGCCACAGCCATCCGTCGCCGCGGACGCTCGCCCGCCTGACGCGCTGCCCGCAGCGCGCGGACCGCTGGCCCGAGCGCTCGAAGCGTCTCGCCGAACCTCGTTGATGTCGCGTGGCCCTTCCATGGCGGCCAGGAAGGTACAGGCGAATTCGACCTGTCCGAATCGACAGGCCTCGATTGTTGCAATTGACAGCCCCCGCGCTCAGACTCGCGCTGAAACACGCGTGCACGGGTCAGGGCTTCGAGGGATCCTCGTCCGCGCCGTCGTCCTCGTCAGCGAGTTCGTCGTCGGCGTCGGCGTCGGCTTCCCCGTCAAGCTCCCCATCGAACGCATCCTCGAGTTCGCCGTCCAGCTGATCCTGCAGCTCATCCTCGAGCTCATCCCCGAACGCTGACTCGAAGTCCTCTTCCGACTCCTCGTCGATCGCGTCGTCGGTCTCCTCGTCGACTTCGACCGCGTCGTCGACGATCTCGACATCGATGATCGATGCATCGGACGCGTCATCGGCCTTGGCCGTGATCCGCGGCTCGCTCGCGAAGCTGGCGACCGTCGGGGAACCCTCCGTGGCATCCTGCGATCCGCCATCGGACTCGCTCTCGTCGTCCGACTCGGACGCGCTGCCGACCGCGAGCGGCAGAACGCCGACCGCAGCCCCGGCGGCTGCCCCGCGAGCGACGCCACCCGTCGCGGACTCCGAACGCTCCGCTGTCTGGGTCGCGGGACCCGCTCCACCCTCTCGATCGGCACCCTCCGGATCGCCGACGCCGCCACGCACCCGCTCGCTGAGGGGCCGCACGGGATCAGGACCGATGAGGAGCCCGACGAAGAGCAGGAACGCGGCGGCCGCGAGGAGCCACAGCCGCTTCGGTCCGAGAGCCAGGCGACCGAGGAGCGTGTCCGGGTAGGGCTCGGGCTGCAGGGTGACGGGAGGAACGCTCTCGTCGATCCACTGGGCCACGGTCTGGTTCAGTCCCGGGGTCAGCAGCAGTGACTGCTCGCCCTTCGGGACGATGTTCAGTTGGGCGATGGCGAGCCGCCGCACGAGCTCGGGATCACCGGCTCGGAGGTCATGAAGGAAGCGGTCGTACGCCTCGAGCCTCGCGTAGAGCCGGACCTCGTTCGCCTCCACCAGCTTCTGCTGACCGCGCAGTTCATGCAGCTCGCGCTGGGCCGGGATGAGCACCCCTGCGATGAGGAGGGCCAAACCAGCCAAGACGAAGGGCCAACCGGGGTCGATCCGGAAGAGCGGGCGATAGAGGGACGGGGTCGGGTCGGACACGGACAACCTCAGCCGAAGGCGAATCGCCCCCAGCCGAAGGCGAATCGCGAGTAGATCGGCCGGACGGGCTGATCGAAGCCAAAAACAGGCGAGTGGATGGGCCGGGCGAGCGGTACCGCCGGGCGGCCGGGGAGGGCGAATGCTAACGACCGCCAGTCCCTGGGGCGTCACGACGGGACAGGTACGGACAGGGCCGGGTGTGAACCACCCAATCCGACCCAGAGCCCCCGCGAGGGCCCGACCTTTCGGGGAAGCCCTCAACCGGGGCACCCACTGGACCGATCGAGCCACGGATCGGCCCGCGTGCGGCTTTGCGCCGCCCTGCGCGCCCCTTCCGGGAGATCCTCATCCGTGCCGCTCCAAGCCTCCATTGATGCTGTCGCCAAGGCCGTTGCCCTCACCGACGCGTCAGACCTGCCCGGGCTCGTCGCCCTCCAAGAGCTCCTGCTGAAGCTAGCCGCCGAGGCCTCGGACGCCCAGCTCAGTCGGGCGTCCGATGTCAGTGCCCAAGCCGCCGAGCTCGTCGAGCACATCGTGCTGCGCGAGATTGAGGACACCACGAACGCGCTTCGCACCCTGGGCCAGGCGGTCGAGTTCGTCCAGCGCGTGCATGAGGCCGACGAGCGCGGCGACACCGTCGGCGACATCCCCTCCCCCTTCGACAATCCCGTCCCGGCGCCGGCGGATGCAGCGCCGTCGACGACCGCGCCATCGGCGGAATGGCGAGCCCAGCTTGGGCTCGTCGCCGCAGGAGTCGCTCGCCACGGCAACGACGCGACGGCCGGCTGCGATCCCGTCGCCGCGAAGGCCCTCGAATCACTCTTCGCCGATCTTGCCGCCCAGAGCGACGCCTGCGGCATGTGTGAAGCCGCGTCGGTCTGCCGAAGCGTCGCCGGGACGATTCAGGCGACCCGCGAGGCGTCGCGCCCGATGCCGGTGCAGTCGATCCGCACGGCGCTCGACTGGCTGGAGGCCGCCGCTGGCACATCCGCGCCGGCGACCGAGGGGCACCGCACGGTGGCTCCCACGCGCGCCGCACCCGACGACGCGGAACCGGTCGCGATCGGCGCCGACTCCGACGACACGCTCAACGAGTTCCTCACCGAGGCCCGCGAGCACCTCTCGAATGCCGAAGGCGCTGCCCTCCAGCTCGAGCGGAACCCCGACGAGAAGGAAGAGATCAACACCGTCTTCCGGGCGTTCCACACGATCAAGGGTGTCGCCGGCTTCATGGCCCTGACGCCGATCGTCGAGGTCGCCCACGCCGCCGAGACGCTGCTCGACAAGGCCCGAAGCGGCAGCTACCGGATCGGCCGAGAGGGACTCGACCTCATCCTCGGCAGTTGCGACATGCTCAATCGCATGGTCATGCAGATGCAGGGAGGCGAGGCGCCGACCAAGGGTGAGATGCGCAGGCTCGTCGAACGCCTCGCGGCAGCCGCCGAGGGACGGTTGGTCGTCCAGGCCCACGCCGCTGCGCCGACCGTCGCGCCGGCCGCCGCCGCTTCCGCCGTCGCCGCCGCCCGGGCGATGACCGGCCAGCCTGCCGCCGACTGCGATGCCCCGAGCGCCCAGGGCGACGCCGACGCCGCTCCACCCGCCTCCTCCACCGCCGCCGAGGACGCCGAACACGCTCAGCGAAACCACGCGCGCCGCGTGGACCAGACCGTCAAGGTCTCCACGCATCGCATGGACAGCCTGCTCAACATGGTCGGCGAGCTCGTCATCGCCCAGCTCATGGTGCAGCAGGATCCGGTGATCGCCGGCGTGAGCGAGCAGCGCGTGCAGCGCAATCTCGGTCAGATGGCCAAGATCGTCCGCGACCTGCAGGAGGTCGCGATGAGCCTCCGCATGGTGACGCTCAAGGCGACCTTCCAGAAGATGTCGCGGCTCGTGCGCGACGTCTCGATCAAGGCCGGCAAGCGCGTCGAGTTGGTCCTCGAGGGCGAGGACACCGAGCTTGACCGGAATGTCGTCGAGGAGATCGCCGATCCGCTCGTCCACATGATCCGCAACGCGTGCGACCACGGCATCGAGCCGGAGTCGGAGCGCATCGCGAAGGGCAAGTCCCCCGCCGGCACGCTTTGCCTGCGGGCGTTCCATCGCGGCGGCATGATCGTCATCGAGGTCGCCGACGACGGACGCGGACTCCAGCGCGAGAAGATCCTCAAGAAGTGCCTGGAAAAGGGGCTGATTCCCGCGGATCGGGCGCTCGACGAGATCCCAGACTCCGAGGTGTACAACTACATCTTCCTTCCGGGCTTCTCCACCGCGGACAAGATCACCGACATCTCCGGCCGCGGCGTCGGCATGGATGTCGTGAAGCGCAACATCGAGGCTCTCCGCGGCAAGATCGAGATTCGCTCGACGCCCGGACAGGGCTCGACCTTCACGATGCAGCTTCCGCTGACGATGGCGATCATCGACGGCATGCTCGTGCGGGTCGGCGGGCAGCGCTATGTCGTCCCGACGCTCGCCATCGAGCGATCCTTCCGCCCGAAGCCCGAGGAGATCCACACCCTGCTTGGCAAGGGCGAGCTCGCGATGGTGCGCGGCCATCTCCTACCGATCCGCCGCCTCAACCGCATCTTCGGGATGCGCGAGGGCATCGACGAGATCTGCAAGGGACTCCTCCTCGTCGTCGAGAGCGGCAAGGAACGTTGCTGCCTGCTTGTCGACGAGATCCTCGGCCAGCAGCAGGTCGTCATCAAGAACCTCGGACTCAATCTCGGATCGGCCGACTCCGGCCACCGTCAGCACGGGATCTCCGGAGGCGCCATCCTCGGCGACGGGCGCGTCGCGCTCATCGTCGACATCGGCGCGCTCCTCCAGGACGCCGGTCTCGCCTCCGCGGCGTGAGGCCGTCCGCCACGCACCCACACGAACCAACACCCCTTGGATCCACACCCCATGGCCATCTCGAACAGCACCGCAAAGGGCCCGCAGAACTCCCGCAGCGCCAACAGCAACGCGCACAAGTATCTCACCTTCTGCCTCGGCAGCGAGCAGTACGGCATCGAGATCCTGCGCGTCCGTGAGATCATCGGCCTCATCGCCATCACGCCGCTTCCGCGCACCCCCGACTTCGTGAAGGGCGTCATGAACCTGCGCGGACGCATCATTCCGGTCATGGACCTGCGCCGGCGCTTCGACCTCCCCGAGGCCGAGACGACGAAGGAAACCTGCATCATCGTCGTCGACGCGGCCACCGCGGAGAGCGGCGAGCAGAACCTCACCGGCGTGATCGTCGACAGCGTCCGCGAGGTCCAGGACATCCCCGCGGAGTCGATCGAGCCGGCGCCGGAGTTCGGCATGGCCGTGCCGCTCGACTACATCCAGGGCATGGGCAAGGCCAAGGACAAGGTCGTCGTGCTGCTCGACGTGAGCGAGGTCCTCGACGCCCGAAGCGCCGTGCCCGCGGATGTCATGGAAAGCGCGGAGCTTCGCAAGGCGGCCTGACGCCACTCGGGATCGGCATGCAATCGGAGTGAGAAGCGCCCAGGTTCGGGCGAGAGGAGAACATGATGCGCTGGACGATCGGTCGAAAGCTTGCACTCGGGTTCACCGTGGTCATCGCAATGATGATCGTGAACGCCCTCATCACGAACGCGAAGGTCATGAAGCTCTGGGAGCTCCAGGACCATGTCCTCGAGAACACGCTGCCCAGCATGATCGCGCTCCAGAGCGCGATCGGCGCCGCGGATGACCTCGCGGCCGGCTCCGACGATCCGCCGGCTGCGCTCACGGCCTTCAACGAGCAGGCCGAGAAGCTCAAGAGCCTCTCCTCCGAGTGGTGCCCCGAGGCCCGCGCCGTGATTCCCGATCTCGAAGCCGTCGTCAAGGAGATGAATGCGGCGACGAGCACCGAAGGATGGCATCCCGCGATGGAGCGGATGGATGTCGTCGGCGAGACGCTCGGCCAGATCTGGGACCGCGACGCCGCCGGCGTCGCCCAGGCCTTCGACGACGAGACCACCGTCACCCGCGTGACCCTCGCCTCGACCGCCGCCCTCGCCGTCGTGCTCGCGGTTCTCTTCGGCGCCCGGCTCGGCAGCACGCTCAGCCGCGGCATCAACATGGTGTCGGATCGCGCTCGGCGCATCGCCGACGGTGACCTCACCGGCGAGCGCCTGAGCTTCCATAGCCACGACCAGATCGGCGAGCTCGTGACGGCCATGAACGACATGACCGACCGGATCCGCAAGATGGTCGTCGAGATTCACTCGGGCTCGAAGCAGATTGACCTCGGCGCCGAGCACATCTCGAGCGCCAGCCAGAATCTCGCCCAGGGCTCGAGCACGCAGGCCGCGAACATCCAGCAGGTCAGCGACAGTCTGCGGGCGATGTCCGCTGCGACGCAGCAGTCCGCCGCGAATGTCGAGCAGGCCAATTCGCTCGCGGCCGAGAGCCGCGGCGCGGCGGTCAGCGGCCAGAGCCAGGTGAAGGAGATGGTCGAGGCGATGGGCCAGATCCGCCAGTCGAGCGCGGAGATCGCCAAGATCATCAAGCTCATCGACGAGATCGCCTTCCAGACCAACCTTCTCGCGCTCAACGCGGCCGTCGAGGCGGCCCGCGCCGGCGAGGCCGGAAAGGGCTTCGCGGTCGTCGCCGAGGAGGTCCGCAACCTTGCCCAGCGTTCCGCCGAGGCCGCCCGCAGCACCTCCTCGATCATCGAGGAGAGCTCGCAGCGCGCCGAGCGCGGATCGACGCTCGCCGACCGCGTCGCGCGGAGCTTCGAGCAGATCACGGTCGGCGTGGACCAGGTGAACCAGCTTCTCTCGCAGATCTCCGATGCCTCGAAGAGCCAGGCGAACGAGATCTCCGCGGTGAACGAGAGCATGAGCACGCTCTCGAACGTGACCTCCTCCGCGGCCGCGAACTCCGAGGAGCTCGCCGCCACCGCCGAGGAGACCGCTGCTCAGGTCGCCAGCCTGAACGATCTCGTCCGGCAGTTCCGCTTCGAGGCGGAAGCGGCTCCGTCCAACTATGTGACGCGCCGCGATACGCCGTCGCCGGGCCCATCCGCCGGTTCCGCAGCGCCCGCGAAGCCCGCCAAGCCGGCCAAGGCGTCGGTGACGGCGAAGGCGCCCGCGGTCTCGGCGGCCCACGCGACGGGCGCTTCGACGACCCAATCGTCGGCGAAGCCCGCGGCGACCGCCGCCGCGCCGTCGAAGTCGAAGGACACCGACGAGGAGGATCTCGGCGACTTCACGCAGTTCTAGCCCGTGGCGAAAGTCATCTGGGCTGCGGACTGCTCGTCCCGACGCCACGCTCCGCCGCATCGCATGCGGCATCCGACCATGCTCGAGATCGCACCCGAAGTCTTCCAGCGGATCGTCACCCTCGCCAAGGCGCGGTGGGGCATCCATCTCACCGACCGGAAGCTGCCGCTGGTGACGAACCGGCTCAACACGCATCTCCGGAAGACGGGGCGCTTCGCGACCATCGCGGACTATGTCGATCACCTCGAGCGGGAGTGTGACGAGGAGGACATGCTCGTCTTCTTCGACATCCTGTCGACGAACGTGACGAGCTTCTTCCGCGACCCGCAGCACTTCCACTTCCTCGAGCGCGAGCTCTGGACACCGGCCGTTCGCGGCGCGATCCCCTGCCCCGGACGACGCGTGCGGCTCTGGTCGGCGGCGTGCTCGATCGGATGCGAGCCCTACTCGCTTGCGATCCAGGCACTCGAGCTCGTCCCCGACATCGACCGCTGGGACATCCGCATCCTCGCGACCGACCTGTCGACGAAGGCGCTGCGCGGGGCGCGCGAGGGCACCTATGCCGCAGCGGTCGTCGAGAAGCTCGACGCGGGCCTGCGCGATCGCTACTTCGAGCGGATCGACACGGCGGACGGACCGCGCTTCCGGGTCTGCCAGGCGGTGCGCGATCTTGTCGTCATCAATCGCCTCAACCTCATGGAGCCCTTCCCGTTCAAGGGCCCCTTCGATGTCATCTTCGTCCGCAACGTGATGATCTACTTCGACCGCGACACGCGCGAGCAGCTCGTGCGGCGGCTCGCGGAGTACCTGCGGCCGGACGGCATCCTCACCGTCGGCGGCGCGGAGACCCTCTCGGGTCTCGATGTTCCGCTGACCGGCGCGGCAGCGAGCGTGTACCGACGATCGTCCGCGCCCGACGGCACGCCGTCGTCCATGTCCCAGCACCGGATCGGCACCCGCACCCCGAGCACCCCATCGTGACCGCTCCGCCCCCCACCTCCTCCTCCGCGTCCCAGCCGCAAGGCAACGCGCCGCGACCGCTCGCCCTCGGCGATCCGAAGATCGTCGTGGGCGTCGCCGATCTCGCCGTCGCGAAGGACCCGACGAAGTCGATCGTGACCTACGCCCTCGGATCCTGCATCGGCGTGACGATCTTCGATCCGGTCGCGCGGGTCGGCGGCATGCTGCACTTCATGCTGCCCGAGGGCAAGACGAGTCCGGAGAAGGCGGCGGCGAATCCCGCGATGTTCGCCGACGCCGGCATTCCGCAGCTCTTCCAGCGGGCATACAAGCTCGGTGCGGAGAAGTCGAAGCTCATCGTCTGCGCCGCGGGCGGCGCGGAGATCCTCGCGGAGGACGGACACTTCCGGATCGGCTCGCGCAACCGAACCATGCTCCGCAAGATCTTCTGGCAGAACAGCGTGCTCCTGTCGGCTGACGACACCGGCGGCAACCACAGCCGCACGATGACGCTCTCCCTGAAGGACGGCACCGTCTCGATTCGCTCTCAGGGAAAGGAGGTCGTCCTATGGGCACCAGCGGCATGAACGACCTGCAGACGATGCTCGCGCGTCTCGAGCGGCTCCCGGCGCTTCCGGCGACGGCGGCGCGGGCCATCGCCCTTCTCTCGCAGGGCGGCTCCTCCGCCGGCGAGATCGAGCGGATCTTCCGCGCCGACGAGGGCCTTGCGGCGGCGACGCTCCGCCGGGCCAACTCGGCCGCGCACGCCGGAGGGGCAAGCCGCGCCTTCGGCCTGAAGGAATCGATCGCCCGACTCGGCAATCGCGTGCTCATGCGCATCGCCCTCGAGCAGCAGGCGTCGGCGACGCTGCGCGACGGCGGACGCTCCTACGGACTCGAGCGCGGCGCGCTCTGGCGCAGCGCGCTCGGCGGCGCGGCCGTGGCCGAACGCCTCGCCCAGGAGAGCCGCCGCGCGGATCCGGACCTCTGCTTCTCCGCTGCGCTGCTGCGGGACATCGGGAAGCTCGCGATCGACGCCCTCGCGAACGGCGCCCGCGCCCAAGGCTGGGGCAACCAGTCCTCGCCCGAAGGTGTCGTGCGGCCCTTCATCGAGGTCGAACGCGAGCGCTTCGGTGCGGACCACGCGGAGATCGGCGGACTCCTCGCCGAACGCTGGGCCATGCCGCAGGAAATCGTCCTCGCGGTGCGCCACCATCACACGCCGCCCGAGCAGCCCACGAGCTGGATCGCGGACATCGTCCACTGTGCCGACTGCATCGCCCGATGGGCGGGACTCGGCATCGGTGACGACGGGCTCTGCCATCCGCTCTCGCCGCGTGCCCGCGACGCGGTCGGCGTCCATCGCGAGCGCGTCGAGGCGCTCGTCGCCCACGCCCTCGACTTCGTCACCACCATCGAACGCGACCTCGGGGCGCACGCCCCCGGCGCGCAGGCCTCCAGCCCGCAGAACCACGGGAGAAAGTGCGCATGAAGTGCAATGTCCTCATCGTTGACGACTCGCCCGTCCTTCGCGGGGCGATCCAGAAGGTCGCCAGGCTCGCCGGCGTGCCGGAGGACCGGATCCACACCGCAGGCAACGGCAAGGAAGCGCTTGCCGTGCTCGAGACGACTTGGATCGACCTCGTCCTCCTCGACATCAACATGCCGGTGATGGACGGCGAGGAGTTCACCCGCGAGGTCCGTCGCAATCCGACGCTCGCGGACCTCAAGATCGTCGTCGTCTCGACCGAGGCCAACGACGATCGGCTGCAGCGGCTGCGCGACATGGGCGTCGTCGAGACCCTGCGCAAGCCCTTCCAGCCGGAGGATCTCTGCCACCTCATCACCAAGCTCCTCGGAGTCGCCCCCTCATGCGCGAGCTGACCACCGACGCCCTCGTCCGACTCACCGCGATCGCCCTCGAGCGCATCGCATTCCTGATGGCCGAGCCGGCCGACGCCCCGGGCGGTGGCGACCTCGCCAGCCGCCTCGCGCCGCCGCTCCCGCCGGCCGCCTGCTTCGCGCGGATCGACTACCGCGGACCGGAGCGCGGCGAGGTCGTGCTCGCAGCGAGCGAGGGCTTCGCCCAGAAGCTCGCCGCCGGACTGCTCGGGGTCGACATCGACTCCCCGGACGCGGCGAACGCCGGGCGCGATGCGCTCCGCGAACTCGCGAACATCATCGGCGGCTCGCTCATCTGCGAGCTCGGCGGCGTGCGCTGCCCGTTCTCCATCGGCCTTCCGACCGGATGCGACGCCGCTGCGCTTCCGTCGAGTCCGACGGCCGTCGCGACGCTCGATGTCGAGGGTGAGCGGCTGGAGGTGCACTGGACGCGCAGCGGAGCCGCGCAGGCCGCGTAGGCTCGCCTCGCGCCAGATGGGATCGCATTGACATCGCGCCGCCACGCGCGGCATCGGCCAACGACCCGTCACGGGTCCTGCAAGGGAAGTGCGGCATGAGCGGAAAGATTGGCGTCCTCATCATCGACGACTCCGCCATCACACGATCGGTGATCGCACGCGAGCTGGCGAAGGCCGGCGACATCGAGGTGATCGCGACGGCGGCGGATCCGCTGACCGCGCGCGACCTCCTGCTCGAGAAGCATCCCGATGTCATCACGCTCGATCTCGAGCTGCCGCGCATGGACGGGCTCACCTTCCTCCGCCGCGTCCTGAAGTACTCGCCCGTTCCGGCGATCGTGTGCAGTTCGCTCACGCCGGCCGGATGCTCGAAGGCGATGGAATGTCTCGAGGCCGGGGCCTGCGAGGTCATCGGCAAGCCGAAGGCCGGCAACACCGCCGAGTGGGGCGCCCAGCTCATCGAGCTGGTGCGCGGTGCGGCCCGCGCCCGCGTCGGCCGCCGCGCCGCCGAACCGCCACCGCCGCCCGTCGCGAAGCCGAGCGCCCCGTCCGCGAACCACGCGCCGCCGATGGGCGTCGACAGCCGCAAGATCATCGCGATCGGCAGCTCCACCGGCGGAACCGAGGCCCTGCGCACGGTGCTCTCGGCGCTGCCCTACGAGACGCCCGCGATCCTCATGACCCAGCACATGCCCGAAGGCTTCACGAAGCCCTTCTCCGAGCGGCTCAACGGACTCTCGCGGATGGATGTGCGCGAGGCGGTCGACGGCGATCAGGTGCGACCGGGACTCGCGCTCCTCGCGCCGGCCGGGCGCCACCTGCGGCTGAGCCGAGAGAACGGCCGCTATGTCGCGCGGCTCTCCGACGGCCCCGCGGTCAAGCGCCACCGGCCCAGCGTCGAAGTGCTCTTCGAGAGCGTCGCACAGGCGGCCGGCGCCCACGCGATGGGCGTGATCCTGACCGGGATGGGCGACGACGGCGCGGACGGCATGCTCTCGATGCATCGCGCCGGCGCGCTCACCGTCGCCCAGGACGAGGCGAGCTGCGTCGTCTTCGGGATGCCGAAGGCCGCGATCGCCAAGGGCGGCGTGCGCATGATCTCGCCACTCGACGATGTGGCCCAGCGCATCCGCGACTTCACGACCGGCGCGATCAGCCACGCCGCCTGACACGACACCGACGGACGACCGATCATGACCAAGCGCCATTCGCATCCATCTCGACCCCGATCGGACGCCCCCGCGCACGCAGCGCATGCGCCGGGGACCGCCGGCCCCGTCTCCCCGTCGGCGATGCACTGCACAGCGCTCATCGTCGATGACTCGAGCTCCGCGCGCACCGTCATGCGGGAGATCGTGCGCGAGGCCGGCATTCGGGACGACCGCATCTACGAGGCGGCGAACGGCCAGGAGGCGCTCGCCCTCTTCGAGGAAGTCTGGATCGATCTCGTCCTGCTCGACATCAACATGCCGGTCATGAACGGCGAAGTCTTCGCCCGCACGCTCAGGGCGCGTGAGGACCTCGACGATGTCCGCATGCTCGTCGTCACCGCCGAGCACAGCCCCTTCCGGCACGCCCGGCTGCGCCATCTCGGCGTCGACTGGATCCTCACGAAGCCCTTCTACGCCGATCACCTGCGCGACGCGATCCGCATCTGCCTGCCCAGCGCGGAAATGCGACCGTCCATGGGCACCTCGACGGGACAGCATGTTGGGCCCGATCGCCGGAGCGCAGCGTAGCGCACGCGCACCGACGCTACGGTGCGCAGACCTGCTTCGCGTGGAAGGCGCAGAATCCGTCCCAGTTCACCTCGCAGCAGGCGGGGTCGATGTCGCAGACGATGCCGCAGCAGGCCGGGTCGTTGCACCCCGGTCCGAGGTGACCCTCGAAGCAGGTGAGATCCGACCGCACCGGACAGCCTGGCGGCGGGCAGACCGCGACCGCCTGGAGGACGCACTGGATGTCCCACGCGACATCGCAGCACACGAGATCGATCGCGCAGACCGTCGCACAGCAGTCCGTGTTGTTGCAGCCGGGGAAGGCATCGACCACATAGCAGCTCACCGTGCTGAACGCCCCGCAGGTCGGCGGCGGCGGTTCGCAGAGGCTCTTCGCCCGCTGTGCGCAGACGCCATCCCACTGCGTCGAGCAGCAGAAGGCGTCGACCGCACAGACCGTCGAACAGCACGCGAGCGAATCGCATCCGATGAGCTCGTGCGGATCGAAACAGCCCCGGTCCGCGCAGGCGTCGGCGCCGAGCTCACAGGTGACGCGAGGATTCAGCGGCATCGGATCGGGAATCCCGACGCGGATGAAATACAGTTCGCCCGGCCGCGCGACCCACTCGAGCATCGCGGCCTCGACCGGCGCTGAGGAGCAGAGATCGAAGACCGTGTCACACGCGATCGGTTCGATCCAGTTGAAGCCCCGGTAGAGCGCGAGCGAGAGCGGCACCGTCGTCTGGAACTGACAGGTCTGAGCGCGCGCGACGGTGACTCGCGGTGCCGGAACGACGAGCCACGCATCGTTGGCGTAGGGGTCCGCGCAGGACGCTGCCTGATAGGGCGACGGACCGTAGTCAAACGGCGGGAGCGTGATCGGAGTCCTCCAGTTCGCCTCCGCGGCGGTCACGATCGGGAGCGGCAGCGTCGGCGAATCGCCATCGGCCACTCCGAGGTCGAACGGCGGCGAACAGCCGACGAGGAGGAGGCCCTCGCCGCGCGATGGCCCCGTCGGTCCGCCGCCGAGTCGCACGAGGTAGGTCACCTGGTAGCGCGATATCCAACTCGCCTCCGAACGGCCGGAGCAGCCAGTCGCATCGTCGGAACAGGTGACCAGCTCGATCGTGCCGTCGGCCTCCTTGGCATAGATCGCGATGCGCGTATCGAAATCGGCGGTGCCGCAGGTCGAGACCGTCATGATCGCATCGGTGTCATTGATCGTTCCGCAGCCCTCGACGCTGAACCAGATGTCGCTCGAGAGCTCGTCGCCTTCGCCCTCGCTGCAGTCCGCGAAGCTTCCGACCAGCGGCGCGAACGAATCCGTGGCGAAGTTCGTGGAGAACGCATGCGACCCGTATCCGAGGGCGATCGCGCCTGCGGGCTCGTCGTTCACCGGCGCACCGCTCCAGCTTCCCAGCAGCACGGCGATGTCGTTCGCGCCCACCTGGCCGTCGCCGTCGAGATCGCCTGCGCAGGGCGAGCCGGCGCAGGGGCCCCACGAACCGAGGATGACGCTCAGGTCAACGGGGCCGACGACGCCATCCTCGTCGATGTCGGCGATCGTCGATGGCGTGACCTGGAGCGTGGCGAGCACATCGAGTCCGCCGAGCACCCGCGCCCGGAGCGCGACCGTCGGACCATCGATCGCCTGTCGGCCGATCGAGATGTTTGCGATGGGCAGTCCTCCGAGCGCGTCGCCCTGCTTGATGAGGAGCTCGAGCGAAGCAGCGTCCGCGCGATAGACCGACCATCCTTGCGCCCCGGCGATCGCCGCGAAGACCGCGATGCCCTCATCGATCGAACACATCCCCGTCGGCAGGAAGGTGAAGGTCCCCGACCCGCCGGGCACGGAGGTCTGCGAGTCGGCGAGCCGCTCGAGCGGCCCGTTCAGCATGCGACGGTAGAAGCCTTGGCGTCCGGTGCCGACTCCGTGCAGCACGACATTGCCCAGCTCGTCGATCGCGGGGCGGCTCAGCAGCAGGAACGGTGTCGAACTGCCCGGCATGAGCATGCCGGTGTCGGCGATGACGACCTCGCTACCGTCGGCGAGATCGCGGACATAGATGCCCCCCTGCGATCCGCTCTTGGCCGCATAGACCAGTCGGCCGCCGCGCAGCATCGGAAACGAGAACTCCGTCGCCGGACCGGCGATGCCGGGGAGATCCTGCCCGATCTGGCGCACCATCTCCGTCCTGCCCGTCTCGAGATTGCGCACCATGATGCCGATCGAGCCCTTGCCTGCGATGCTCGCGACGCTGGCGACCAGCGCGCCGTCGCGTGACGGCTCTCCATACAGACCGAAATTGATATATCCGCCTCCCGCCGGCGTACTGTCGAAGACCATCGCCGGAAGCGGCGTGAAGCTCGTATAGACGCCCTCAAGCGATCCGGGCGACGCGCCGGGCACGTCGCGTCCGACGAAGGTCACGAAGACGCCGTCGACCGAGAGTTGCCCCGCTTCGCTGCCCCAGCCGAACGCCGAGAAGAGCGCCGCTCCGCCCCCGGGCATGGTGGTGAAGGTCTCTGCCATCCGCGCGATGCTGACGCCATTCGATCGGAAGATCGATCGATAGGTCGGATCGGTCGTGCTGGTGCCCTCGAAGGCGATGAAGCCCTGATCGATCGCAGGCACCGAGAGGTTCTTGAAGTTGCCCGGTCCGAGCGGCATCGGATCGCCCGTCCGCAGCAGAACGCTCACGGTCGTCTGGGGCGGATCGGCGCGGAGCTCGGCGGCGAGACCGACGAGCGCGAGCGGGATGGCAGCCGAGCGGGCGATGCGGACGAACCATCCGCCGATCGTGCGGAGCGAAGCGTTGCGGGAGGCGTGGGCAGGCATGGCGGACCTCGCAGGAGGGAGCTGGGCACGCGCCCAGTCCCTCAGAAACGCGATCCGCCGCCGTCCCTGAGCCCGGACGCTCGATTCCCGTCCAAGGTGGAGGTCCGAACGCTCGCCCGGACGCCGGGCGCGGGCTACCCTCGTCGTCTCGACGCTCGGCTCGCCCCGCCAACCACAGGGCCTGCCGCGGCGCTGTCTCTCCCAACACCACCCCAGCGTCAGGCCACGGCCCGACGCGGGCCATCGCAAGGCTTCCGCATGACTGACATCAGCACATCACCGGATGTCGCCGCCAGCGGCGCTGACGCCGCCGTTCAGGGCAGCATCCGACGCTTCCGACTGCTCTCCATGCTCGAGGCATGGTCCTGGGCCGGCCTGCTCGTCGGCATGTTCTTCAAGTATGTCGTGATCGGAAACGAGATCGGCGTGAAGATCATGGGCCCGATCCACGGCGTCCTTTTCGTCGGCTACATCATCGTCGGCTTCCACGCGGCCAAGCTCTTGCGCTGGCCGATGTCGGTCCGACTGCTCGCCCTCGCGGCGTCCTTCCCGCCGTTCTGCACGATCTGGTTCGAGCGGTGGGCGCAGCGGCGCGGGTATCTCGGCCCGACCGGCTGACGCCTCACCGCCCAACTCAGATCGACGAATCAGCCGCGGCTGCCCCACGCACCGAGCAGGATCGCGAGATCGCGCGGGCCGACGCTTCCGTCGCCGTCGAGGTCGCCCGGGCCGGGCGTGCCCCACGAACCCAGCAGGATCGCGAGATCCGCGGCGTCGACGGTGCCGTCACAGTTGAGATCGGCCGGCAGGCAACTCGGGCTCGGGGTCGGCACCTCGACGCAGAGCTCGATGAAGCAGCATTGGAGCCAGTTCGTCGAATGCTGTCCGATCGTGATGCAGAACTGTTCGCCCGGCGAGAGCCCGCTCGTCACGGTGAACGGCCCGACGAACTGCGTCCCGAAGGTCGGCACGCCCGCGAAGTTCACGAGGGACGGCGTGATCGAACCGCCGGCCGCGGTCGGGAAGAGGACGACATGTCCCATGTTCCAGGCCTCGAGATTCGTGATCGCGAAGGAGAGCGTGAAGACGCCGGGCGTCGAGGTCGCGCTGATCGTGATCTCCGAGACCTGGGCGCACTCGCAGTCGGGAAGCGTGATGCACGGCGTGAGGCGGCAGCATTCGTCGCCCTTCACGTCGCCGAGGATGAGATCGAAGCAGAACTCTTCGCCCGGTGCCTGACCGTTGATCGTGACGGTGATCGGGGCGGAGGTCTGTCCGTTCCCGAGCGGCGGGAAGAACGGAATCACGTTCGGCGAGATCGACGGGTCGGGCAGGATGAGCACCGACGCGGTGGTTCCCGAGGTGTTCGTGACGGTGAAGGTCCAGGTGAAGGTGTCGCCCTCGCCGCAACGGATCTCTTCGGTCTCGATCGTCGCACAGGCCGGCGCGCAGGAGAGTTCGAGCGAGCCGAGGAAGTACTTCTGGATGACGCTCGTGATGCCGTCGAGATCGATGAGGACGCTCGAGTTGGTCGACGCCCCGGCGACCGGCTGCCCCTGCACGCCGTACACGAAGGGCGGCAGGCACGGCGCGGCCCGCAGCGCGTCGCCCATCGCCCAGAGGATGCCGGTCGAGGGATCGACCGCGGCGCCGCCGGTCGATGAATTGAGATTCGTATAGTTGCAAATGGCCGGGTCGCCGATCTGATAGACGAAGGGCGTTCCCCAGCCCGCCCCGGTCGCAGCGTCGAAGCAATACTTCATGACCCGCGCGTAGTGGGCGTAGGTCACGATCTCGTCGAGCCCGCGCTCTGCGACGATCATGCAGCACTGGTCGTCAAAGCTGATGTCGACGACCGGGGAGCTTCCCGTGAAGCCGGGATAGGCCGGCAGGGTGATCTCAAGCTGGTCGGTCCCGGCGACGAAGTTGCCGTTCGCGTCGAGAGCGACCGAACGGATCGTGTTCAGGCCGCCTGAGAAGCTTGCAAACGGCGGGTTGTTCACGATGCTGCCACCCCACACGGAGTAGTAGAGTCGGCCACCGCTGACCTTCACGGCGTAGGGACGAAGGCCGAGCGGCACCCAGCCCGGGGCGTCGCCCGGTTCGGCAAGGGCGTTGTTCGCCAGCGGCCCGGTGATCGCGCCGGTCGCGACATCGAAGGTCGAGCGCACCAGGAATCCGCCCGCGCCCGGATCGATCGCGTAGATGCGGCCATCTTCGAGGTTCGCAACGAAGATCCGGCGCGTCGCGCAATCGAAGGTGAGGTTCCCAAGACCGGGATAGGCCTCGTTTGGATTGCTCAGGGCGATCGCCGGATCGATCGAGTTCGGAAGGCGAATGAGCTCGGTCGCGTTGCCGGTCACGCCGTCAAGGCGGTAGATGCTGCCGGCGCCGCCGAGCGAGCCGAGGATGTCAGCCCCGATCGTGCCGTAGCAGCTCGTGTGGCCGACATAGATCGTGCCGGTGTCGTCCATCGTGACGCCGAAGACCTGACCGAGCTTCGCCATCGCCCACGAGGGGTGGCTGTAGCGCTGCGTGGCGGTCCAGTTCGCGCCGAGCGGCGCGCTGCCCTCGTTGCCGAGTTCAACGACATAGACCGCTGGGTCACCGATGTTGAATGGACTGTTGGTGACCGCGGCGACGACGCCCGGCACGAAGGGCACGAACGGTGCCTGCGGAGCGTCCACGAGCGGCGGCCGCACGACGCAGCAGTCACAGAACTCCGGTGCGGTCGGATCGCCCGGCTCGCCGGGATTCCCCCCGCCATCCGAGCCGCCCGGCGCGGCGGACGCGGTCGCAACGGCGATGGTCAGCGGGAGGAGGGCGCACCAGTGCCGGACGGAGGCAAGCGGCGCGTTCACCAGAGTCGTTCGGGCGAACTGCGGGGCGTGGTCGGACTTTCGCGAATCGGACTGCGGCGACATGGCAATCGGCTCCAGCGAGAGGGCTCGGCCGCTGTGCCCGACCGGCAGCCATCGTGGCCCGATCCGGTTCGGCTCGCCGATGCGACGCGACGAGTCCCTCTCACCCCACGATGCGAACGAGCCGGGCGGATCTTTCGGGCGATGACGAAATCTTTTGCACGGCGCGCGCTCGACTTCCCGGACCGTTCGGCCGGACCTGTGATCGGACGGCCGGGTCGCGACCTATGCGACCGACGCCTGCACGGTGCTGCGGTGGTGACGCCAGCGACCCGAGCGACCTGCCCTACCGCGGGCGTCGCCGGCCCAACGGCACGAGGCCGACCGCGGTGAGCGCGGCGGCGATCGCCGCGAAGCCGGGTGCCGGCACCACCGTCATGCCGAGCGACCAGCCGCCAAGGCTGCCCGTGTCACCGGACTCGAAGTCGGTGACGGTGAGCGTCCAGGTGCCCTGGGCGCTCTTCCCGACGAAGAAGGACGCGAGATCAACGACGCTTCCGCCGAAGCCGCTCGCTCGGTAGTTGCCTCCGGGAATGTTGAAGGCATTCCCGTTGCCCTGCTGGGTTGCGATCGCCCAGAGGTCGGATCCTTGATCGGAGAATTGGTAGGTCCCGAGGAAATTCGAGCTGTCGCCGAAGATCCCGTTCGGATATCCGATGCGATCCGTGAGCGAGATCGAGCTCTGATCCGGCGCCGTGATCGTGATGAGCAGGTCGCCGCACCAGGTATGGCTCAGATTCGAAAGCGTCACGCCGCTGAACGAACCCACCGGCCCCTGATCGAGCACCGTGATGGTGAAGACGGCCGTCCCCGGAGCGTTTCCGGCATCGGCCAGCGCGCCGCCTCCCCCGCTGTATCCACCGCCGAACTGGGCCTGTGCGGCGCAGGCGACGAATCCGCATGATGCTGCGGCCGCGATCCAGCGACCGCCGCACGACCCACGAATGAAGTGGTGCTTGTGCATGTGAGCGATACTCCGTTTCCGATTACCAGTTGAGGATGTCTCGTCCGGCGATGCCGTCGCCCGTCAGGATGTGGAAGCTCGTTCGCACGAGAAGGTCGTACTCTCCGGCGCTACCGAAACCCTGCGCTCCGAAAGGCGTGTTCCGGACCCACAGCCCTTTCTCGACGAGCGGGGGCGCCGTTGCCTTCGCCCGCACATCGCTATCCATCGCCTCGCGCGGCGAAACGATGTGCACGGAGCCGTCGAAGAACATCCCGAGCGAGCGCGACTCATACATCTGGTTGAACTGATAGGTGCCGCATCCCATCGGATCGAGGAAGCAGTCGTTGTCGACCGCGCGGAACTCCATCATGCGCGTCTTGAGGCTCGGGTAGGTGCACTGGTTCACGGAAGGACTGGTGTAGCCATCCGCGAGCGTGTTGGGATTCTTGTATCCGGTCTGGCGCTTCAGGACGCCAAGGCCCCACATCGCGGCCGGCGAGAGGCAGTAGCTCGACTGAACAAACTGCTGAGGACTCCCGCTGAAGCCGCGGGGGCTTGAGAGGAGCGGCGCGACGGCATCGGCAATCGCGATGTCGTCCGGCGCGTAGAAGGTCGGCGAATAGAAGCGGCCATCGACGAAGGGCTGGAAGCCGGCGGCGTTGGGAAGCCGATACGCGCCGACACCGGCGCTCGGCCCACTGAACTCGATCGGCTTGGCGAACGCGATGTTCTCGCACGCGGTCGGACCGCAGCCGAGCGGAATCGCAACCGACTGCCGCTCACAGTTGAGGCCCAGACCGATGTCGGGCAGACAGTTGCCTTGGGCGACGAAATTCGCGCATCCGCCGAAGGCGCCGAGATTGTCCGGGACCAGCGTGAACTGACGATCCCCCCAGGTGAGCGCGTAGGCGGCGTGGGCCTGGGCAAGGGTGGCGAGATTCGCCCGCGACTGGGCGCGAAAGCTCGTGCAGCCGACCGCCGCCGCGGAGGGCAGCGTGACCGCAACGACGAGGGCGACGATGCCGATGACGACGAGCACTTCAAGAATCGTGACGCCGTGACGGCGACCAGCGCGAGACGAGTGGGCGTGGGACAGGTTCATTCGAAAGTCCTCCCCGGTCGGCGATTGAGGAAGTCACGGCCGAGGATGCCATCGGTCGTGAGCACATGGAACGAGTTGCGGGTGTCGTCGGAGGCGAGGCTACCGAAGTAGCCGTTGGCGCCGAGCGGCGTCCCGCGATGCCAGAGTCCGTCGACGAAGTTCGTCGAGCGGCGCATCGCCTCATCGTCGGCGACAGCCTGCTTCATGGTCATCTCCTGCACCGAACCATCGAAGAAGAGGGTGCCGGGACGCGAGGTGATGCCATGATTGAAGTACCAGGGCTCGGGAGCGCTCCAGGCGGGGTTCGACGGGCTCGGCGGATTCACGAGCCAACTGTGCTCGACCATCCTGGTCTTCAGGTCCGGATGCAGACACTCCGAGAGCGACGGCGCGCGGTAGCTGTCGGCGAAGCCCGCATCGGGGCTCTGGAATCCGCCGTTCGACGGACGGCGCATCACGCCCGGGTTGTACATCGCGGCCGGGGAGAGGCAGTAGGTCGGAAAGGTGATGTCAAAGCCATTCGAGGTGAACTGATCGGGGAGCGGAAAGTAGTCATCGGCCTTCGACCAGCTCACCGAGTCGAGCTCGCTGTACCACTCCTTCTCGTAGAACTTCAGTCCGACATATTCCTGCATGCCGCGGAGGTTCGGGATGCGGAAGGCGCCGAAGCCGGCGTCCGACCCGGTGAAGGTCAGCGGCCGGTAGATGCTGATGTTGCCGCATGTTCCCGAGTATCCCGCGTCGGCACAGAGACCAAAGCCGCCGATGAAGTAGCCCCACAGAAGGCCGCTCGATGACCAGCCGAGGAGGGCTTGGGGCGGACAGCTCTTGGTCGCGATGTAGACGGAACAATTGCCGTTGGTTGTGCCAAGGTCGCGCGGAGCGATCGACCACTGCCGGTCGTTCCAGTCGGTTGCGTAGCAGGCTTGGGCCTCGCCGAGCACCACCAGGTTCTTCAGGCTGACGACCCTGAGATTGGTGGCCTGCAGGCGTTTCGCGAGAGGGACGCTGGACGCGACGATGACCGCGATCACGGCGATCGTCACGACGACTTCGAGAAGGGAGAACCCCGGTGCGATCCGTCGCCCGCCGCTCCGTGCGGGTGACGCCGATGGGTGATCCGTGCTCATGGAGTGTGACACAGTGACTCCTTCGAAACCCTCCGTCGCACTGCGGGGAAGCCCTGACAAAGGGCGTTCGGGGCGGCGGAATCTCGCGGGCATCGCCCCGCTTCACGAGGAGATACGGAAGTCCACGGTCAACCGGGAAGGAAATGCCCGATTTCCGCTCTCGCACGGTCCCCCCCCTCCGCCCGACGAACCTCGCCCCGACGGCGAAAGAGAAAGAGCCCCGCTCGCGCGGGGCTCTTCTTCAATCTGTCGTTGCTCACTGCCTCGGCTCTCTCGAGCGAGCGGTCAGGCGAGCTCGGGGAAGATCTTCCGCACCGCGCCGACCAGATCCTTCACATGGCTGATCGACTCGTCCATCAGCTTCTTCTCCTCGGCGTTCATCTGGATCTCGACGACCTTCTCCATGCCGCCCTTGCCGAGGATGCACGGCACGCCGACGAAGTAGCCCTTGCCCTTCTGGCCGGGCGCGACGCCGAACTGGTCCTCGCAGTACGCCGCGCAGGGAAGAATCCGCTTCTTGTCCTTGATGATCGCCTCGGCCATCTGGACCGAGCCCGACGCCGGGGCGTAGTAGGCGCTCGTCCCCATGAGCTGGACGATCTCGCCGCCGCCGACCTTCGCCCGCTGCACGCAGGCGTCGATCTTCTCCTTCGAGAGCAGCATGTCGATCGGGATGCCGTGCACGCTGGTGAAGCGCGGCAGCGGGACCATGTCGTCGCCGTGGCCGCCGAGGAGGAGGGCCTGGATGTCCTCGATCGAGCAGCCGAGCTCCATCGCGAGGAAGGCGCGGAAGCGCGCGACATCGAGGCAACCGGCCTGGCCGAGGATCCGGTTCGTCGGGAAGCCCGAGGCCTTCCACGCGGTGTAGACCATCGCGTCGAGCGGGTTGCTGACGACGATCATGACCGCGTTCGGCGAGTGCTTGGCGACATTCTCGGCGACCTCGCGGACGATCTTCACGTTGGTCTGGATGAGATCATCGCGCGACATGCCCGGCTTGCGGGGCAGGCCGGCGGTGACGATGACGACATCCGAGTCGGCGGTGTCCTTGTAGTCGCTGGTGCCGACGATGTTGGCGTCGAAGCGCTCCATCGGACCGCAGCAGAGGAGATCGAGCGCCTTGCCCTTCGCCACGCCGACGCGATCCGGAATGTCGAGAAGGACGATGTCGGCGAGTTCCTTGGCAGCCGCCCAGTGGGCACAGGTGGCGCCGACGTTGCCGGCACCGATGACGGAGAGCTTTGCGCGTCGCATGATGATGCTGTTGACCAGTGAATGATGAGGTGCACCGGCGGCCTGAGACCCCTCGGGCGAACGCCCGCGGACCCCGCCGGAAGAGGGGAAGATGGTAGCGGGTTTCCACCTCCAGCGGACCCGCTTGGAGCCCGCTTCGCGTCCCGAACCGGAGCCCAGTACGATCGGAATCGGAGGTTTCCATGGCTCGCGCACGCCACATCCGCCGCTTCGCCCCGATCGTCGCCGTCGCCCGCGTCCCACTGCGGGCTGCCCTGCCGCTGGCGGCGTCCCTGCTCCTGCCGGCCGCCCACGCCTGGGCGTGGGACGCGCCGGTGCATCGGGCGATCACGGAGGTCTCGCTCATGAAGGCCGCCGAGGCCTCCGGCGCAGCGTGGATGGCGGATCCGGCGTTGGTCGCCCGCGCCGCGTTTCTCGCGACCGAGGCCGATCGCTATCGAGGAACGAAGATCGCTTTTCTGGAACACGAGAACGGACCGGAGCACTATCTCGACATCGAGCTCCTCGACGCCCACGGGCTCTCGCTCGCGACGCTTCCGCCGCTCCGCTACGACTTCGTCGCCGCCGTCGCACGCAGCGCTCCGCCGCCGCCACCGCCGGCGGAACGGCGTGGCGTCGTCGCGCCACCCAACGCCCCGAAGGGGGTCACGGACATCGGCTTCGTTCCATATGCGATCGCCGAGCACTACGCCAAGCTGGTGTCGGCGATGAACACGCTGCGCGTCCTCGAGCGCATGAACGAACCGGCCCGCGCCGAGCAGCTCGAAGCGGCGCGCGCGAGCGTCGCGACGGCGCTTGGGCACCTCAGCCACTTCGTCGCGGACGCTGCGCAGCCGCTCCACACGACCATTCATCATCACGGCTGGGTCGGCGAGAACCCCGACGGCTTCACCGATGACCGGGGATTTCATGCGTACATCGATGGCGCCATCGTCCTCCACCACGCGTTCGACGCGGCGGCGATCAGCGCCGCGACGCCGGCGCCGCGGGTGATCGATGCCGGCGGGCTCTGGCCCGCGATCCTCGCCCACATCGAGCGAAGCCACGCGCTCATGCGGCCGTTGTATGGAATGCACCGCGACGGCTCGCTGCGCGAGGAGCCCGGCCGAGCGCTGCTCGCCGAGCGGCTGGGCGATGCAACATCGACACTCACCGGACTCGTGCTCCTCGCCTGGAAGGAGAGCGCACCGCGCGACGATGCGGACGCCGAGCGACAGGTCGCCGACTTCCGCAAGTATGAGGGGGTTCCCTCCCGCCACGACCCCATTCCGCGTCGCGAGCCGATGCCCGTGAAGCGGACGGGCGACGCGCCATGAAGCGTCCGTCGGGCGCCGGCGAGCGCGTCACCGCCCGTGAGGCCCGCTGCGTTCTTCTGCGGCTTCAGGGCTTGGCGTCCGACGCCAAGCGCTCATCGCCGAAGGCCGTGCAATCGCTGGTCGAGCGGCTGGGATATGTCCAGATCGATTCGATCAATGTCGTCGAGCGGGCCCACCACCTGATCCTCGGCACGCGACTCGCGGGCTACCGGCCCGAGCACCTGCGCCGTCCGCTCGAGCGGACCCGGACGCTCTTCGAGCATTGGACGCACGACGCCTGTGCGATTCCGACGCACTGGTTTCCGTATTGGCATCATCGCTTCGCCCGAGCGACGGCGCGGGCCGAGCGCAACGCCTGGTGGACGAGCCGCTTTCGCGGCGATCCGAACGCGGTGATGCGGCGCGTGCTCGATCGCGTCCGCGCCGAGGGGCCGCTGCGGGCCCGCGACTTCGAGCCGCCCGAGGATCATGTGAGCCAGGGCTGGTGGGAATGGCATCCCGAGAAGGCGGCGCTCGAGCATCTGTGGCGCAGCGGTCTCCTCGCGATCGCGGGACGCGAGCGCTTCGAGAAGGTCTACGACCTCACCGAGCGCGTGCTCCCCGACGCCCACGCTGCGGTCACGCCGACCGAAGAGGAACATCGCACCTGGGCGTGCCGCGCTGCGCTCGAGCGCGTCGGCATGGGCACGGCCCGCGAGATCGCCGACTTCTTTCGGGCGATTTCCGTGGCCGACGCGCGCGCCTGGTGCGCCGCCGCGGTCAGTCGAGGCGAGTTGGTCGAAGTCGAGGTCGAGAGCGAGACGGGCGGTCCCGTCACGCGCGCCTTCGCGATCCCGGCATGGCGTCGGCACGCGAAGCCACCGACACGGACCGGACTCACGCTTCTCTGTCCCTTCGATCCGCTCATCCGCGAGCGGAAGCGGCTGGAGCGCCTCTTCGGCTTCGACTATCGCTTCGAGGCCTTCGTGCCCGAGGCGAAGCGGCGGTATGGATATTATGTTTTTCCGATGCTCCAGGCCGATCGCATGATCGGACGCACGGACCTCAAGTTCGATCGCGAGCGGGGCGCGCTGATCGCCCGCGGCGAGTGGTGGGAGGATGGCGTCCGCAGAACGCGCCAGCTCTCGGCGGAGCTCGACGAGGCGCTCGCGGAACTCGCCGCGCGCATCGGCGCGGAGCGCGTGGAGCGTCGCGCTCGCGCGTAGATCTCCGTTCCTGATCGGCTGCCGCCGGTCGCCCGGCATTCAGCAGGATCCCCACGCACCGAGCAGGATCGCGAGATCCGCGGCGTCGGTCGTGCCGTTCCCGTCGAGGTCGGTCGCCGCGCCAGACCATCCGCCAAGCAGCAGGGCGAGATCGCCGGCGTCCACCGAACCGCTTCGGTCGAGATCGGCCGGACATGGCGCCGAAAGGCTCCACTGGACAATCAGCGTCGGGCGAAGATGCTCCGTGTCGTCATCCTCGGAGCTTGCGAATCGCCGAGCGGTGCCGGGCTGGGACTCGTCGCCCAGGAGGATCCATCCTTCGTTTGCGATCGTGCCATCGACCATCGCCTGCACATCCGCGACGAGCCCGGGCCCCGTCCAGAGATGGAGCCCTTCGCCCGGCGAGATCGTCGACGCAGACGCGATCGCCACGAAGTCGCCACCCGGAGCGTCCCACGCAGGGCCGCCGCTCACGCCGTCGAAGCTCGCGTGCACCCAGGTGCAGTCGCCGACGAGCGCCGGCGTCCCCTGCCCCTCGTTGCCGGTCGGATCGCTCGGACCCTCGGTCCAACCCGTCGTCACCCGATGCACCGTCATCGCCGTTGCGTCCCCCTGAAACTGCAGACACTCGAGACGCAACTCGACCGACTCGATCGTTGCGCCATCCGGCACGGCACCGAGCTCAAAGCGGAGGAGCGCGCGCCGTCGTTGGCCCTGAAGTCCCTGCAGCGTCTTTCCGGCGAAGAGAAACTGCCCTGATCCGCTCGCGAGCGGCGGCGTGATCTGCTCGAAGAGCGTGGCGTCGCGCTCAGCGAGGAGCGCCAACGAATCCGCCCGCAGCGACCGCTCCGTACCGAGGAGGACGAGAAAAATGCATGCGATGCGAGTGTGGTGCATGAGAGTGCCGGCGGAGACGAGGTGCGAGAGGACGATCAGAGTGACTCGAGGAAGGCGAGCAGCGCAGCCCGCTCCTCGCGCTGCATCGCGATGAATGCGTTGCGCGAGCGGTCGGCCTCGCCGCCATGCCAGAGGATCGCTTCTTCGATGCTTCGAGCTCGACCATCGTGCAGAAGCTCGGCGTTGCCGTTGACCGTTTCGAGCAGACCGAGTCCCCAGAGCGGCGGTGTCCGCCATTCGCGACCGCTGGCATCGCCATCGCGTCGCCCATCCGCAAGCCCCTCGCCCATGTCATGGAGGAGAAGATCGGTGTAGGGTCGAATCGTCACGCCGCGAAACGCCTCGATCGGCGAGTGGTCACCGGTCACGAGCTCGGGGCGATGGCAGGATGCGCAGCCCGCAGAAGCAAAGAGCGCCCGTCCGCGCTCGACGATTGGCGTCCCCGCGCCGCGCTGCGCGGGCACGGCGAGCACGCGACAGTAGTGCGCGATGCGCTCGATCTTGTGCTGCGATATCTCGGGATCGCCGCCGGACGCGCTGGTGATCGCAGCGCGCTGTTCGACGCCGAACGCCTCGTCGCGTCGCGCGGGACTCGTGATGCCAATGTCGCCATGGAGCGCAGCGACGACCTGATCCTCGAGCGTCGGCTGCGACGCTTTCCAGCCGAAGCGGCCGACCGAGATCGTTCCGTCGGCGCGAACGACGCGATGGGCGCGACCTGAGATCCCGTCACCGTCGCGGTCCTCGGGATCCTCGAGAGCAATGATCGCAGCGTCGTCGATCGCCTCGAGGAGTCCGAGTCCGATCACCTGCTGGCCGATGCGCATCGAGAGGCGCACCGCATCGAGCGGTCCGTACGCCTCGTCGCGTAGGGCAAGCGCCCAGCGCCGCAGCTCGTAGGGCGCGCCATCGGCGTAGCGCCCCTCGATGAGGACCGGCGTGAGCTCGATGCGAGCCTCCGGTCGGACGCCCGGAATCGCCTGATCCTGAATCTGTCCGCCGTACCGCGGGTGCGGCTCGCCGTCGCGATCGAAGGGACTGACGAAGAGGACCATGCCGGCGCCGAGATCCTCGCGATCACGCGGCACGCGCCCCCGTCCGTCCTCCTGATGACAGGCGCTGCAGGACGCCGCGTTGAAGAGCGGCCCGAGGCCGTCGCGCCCTTCGGCGCTCGCGGGCGCGATGATCCAGTTGTCGCGAAAGAAGGAGTTGCCGACGCTGAAGGCCCGCCGCTCCTCGCGCGAGAGCCCTGGCGCCGGAAGGCTGAATGCGTTCGAACCGCTCGCCTCAACCGTCGCCGGCCCGCCGAGCCGTGACTCGTCGGCAGCGCCCATCGGCAGCAGGAGCATGAGCGATGCCGGCACGGCGAGCAGTGGCGCTGCGGAACGGTGGCCGTTCATCCCTGCGGCTCCGTCGGCAGCGCCCATCCGAGCGAACGCCCGGAACGGCCGATCGCCTCGCCGAGCGCCTCGAGGGTCTCGATCGCCCGCTTCAGCGCAAGCCGCTCGGGCGTACCGTCGGCGGCTCGAATGCCGGCATCGAAGGGAACCGGCATTGCCTCGACAGCCGCAAAGGCGTCGGTCAGCGTGCGTTCGAGCTCGTCCGCACGCTTCGCGTCCACGGCCCGCACGACGGCGATGAGCCCGGGGCCATCCTTGCCGCGCAGGACGGCGTCAACGCCGCGGATGTTCGCGCGAAAGTCGACATGCGTCGTGTCGCTGAAGCAACTGTGCTCCTCTTCCTGATCGCGCGTCTCGTAGGGCACCGCGAGCCGCTCACCCGCCATCTCGAAGCCGACGAGAAGCGCAGGTCCGGTGATCATCGATCGGATCGACGCGTCGCCTCCGGCCTCGAAACGCTTTCGATGATTCTCCGCTCCCGGCTTCCACGCCTCGACGAGCTTCGCGAGGTGCTCACAGAGAAGATCGGTCACCTCGAGGAGATACTCGCGGCGTCGGTCGGCTTGCTCGCGCCCGCCATCGACGAAGTCGCGAAACGAGCGATCGCCGGGGCCGCGCTCGGAGCGATCCTGCCCCCAGAGCATGAACTCGATCGCATGCCAGCCGGTGCAGACATGCGTCTCGCCGCCACGCTGGTTATGGAGAGCGAGGATCGCACGGCCAAGCGACGGATACTTCGCCGGGTTTCCGATGATGCCGCCCGCCTGAAAGTCGCCACCCGAGTCGCCATCAACGACATCGATGTACGCCTCGTCGAGCGGCCATGCATTGATGAGCGTCTCGATGCCACCCTGTCGCGTATCGATCGGCCCGTTGCCGAAGCGAAAGACCTCGGTGCGACCGTAGATCGCGCGGGCCGCGGTCCAGCTCTCGCGGGCCCGAGCGAGCATCGCCTCGCTCGGCGCTGCGCAGAACGCCCGAATCGCGGCGCGCATCGACTCGGCGGACTCGAGCGATGCGCGATACTCCGCCTCGACATGGGACGCGTAGGCGCGGATCGCCTCCTGCCGGATCGATGGTGCCGGCGCGACGATCGGAGGCCGCTCGGAGGCGGCGGGCTTCACATCGCCGGCCAGCGGAAGGAGCGAGCAGAGAAGGACGGAGGTCAGGGACATCGCCGCGATGCTACGGTGACGCGCAGCGTGCGCAGGGCGAGGCCGAGCGAAGTCACGCAATCCCCACGCCTCGTTTGCAGAACCCGAACGCAGCGGCCCGAGCGTGCCCGCATGTTGTTCGCCGCCCTTCACGCCATGCTCATCATCGGCTGCCCTGCACCATCGTCGGCGCAGGAAACCACCGCAGCCGCTCCCGCACGCCTCGCAGCACCGGACTTCGCAGCGGTCCTCTCCGCGCAGGACGAGGCCCGCCGGGCGCTCTACGCGGCGGTCGAGTTCTCGATCGTCTCCGTGACGAGCTATGAGAAGGTCCCGGATGGCGTCGCGCGCGAGGGACGCTGGGCGGTTGCGGACGAGTCTCCCTACATGGGATATGCGAGACAGACGGTCGCGAGCGGCATCCTCATCGATGACCAAGGCACGATCCTTTGCTGTCGCACGCCGCTGACGCTCCCCGACGACACCTTCGCGCCGATCGTCGATGTCGAGACGTCGTGGGGTGTCCGTTTCGACGCGGAGCTCATCGCGAGCGAACCGACGATCAATCTTGCACTTCTGAAGATCAAGCTGAAGGAAGGCGAAAGCTACGGCGATCTTCGTCCGGCGCGGATCGGCACGACCGCCTCGATTCGCCTCGGCGATACGGTCTTTGCCGCCGCAGATCCGTTCGGGGCGTCGCGCACCTTCGCTCCGGGCATCGTCATGGCGCTGCCCACCGCCGCGTGCTATCAGTCCGATCTCACCGGAAGCTTCATCCATTGCAGCATGTCGATCGCGCCGGGGTCCGTGGGCGGCGCGCTCGTGAACACCAAGGGCGAGGTCATCGGCATGCTCGTGCCGCCGCCGTCGCTCGATCCGAAGGCCCGGCCGGTGCCGCACGCCTACGACACCTTCGTCATGCAGATCGAGACGGCGATCGGGGTAGGTGAAGCCCTGAAGACGAAGCGCTCGAACGACTCGCCCTGGCTCGGCTTCTCCGTGCTCGCGATCGAGGAGCTGCAGAAGCGCATGCGCGATGACGCGGCGTTCGACGCCATCATCAAGCCTGAACAGGGTCTGTACATCGATGATGTCTACGACCCGAGCCCCGCGTCGAAGGCGGGCGTGCGCCCCGGCGATTTCGTGATCGAGATCGGCATGCGCCCGATTCGCAGCGTGGTTGACTTCCAACAGTCGCTCTACTACTTCAGCGGAACGAAGGTCCCGATTCGCTTCGTGCGCGACGGCGAGGAGCGCACGCTGGTGGTGCAGATCGAGCGACGGCCGCCCGAAGCGAACCGAAACTGAACCCAACGCTGACGCGCGAGGGGAGCGCATCGCGCGCAAATCCAAACGCCGCGCTGATCGTTCACGCCATCGGATGCTCAGCAAGGCTTCGCGCGAGCGAGAAGCAACGCTCATCACCGGAGACGAGAGTGATCGCGTCCACGCGACTGTTCGCATGGGCGTGTCCGCTTTCGCTTCAGGAGAACGCTTGATGTCCCGTCTGACCCTCGCCGTCAGCAGCGCCGCGTCGCTGCTCATCGCCAATGCCGCCCTTGCCCAGGCCTATGTCGAGACCGGCCCCTCGTCGTCGTCCACTCCCTACATCGTCGTGATGCCCGGCAGCACCGCCGTCACCGACATCGTCTCGATCCTCACCGTCGGCGACATCGTCGACGGCTATCAGCTCCTCGGCCTTCCGGACGGCATGGGCGCGTTCCTCGCCGAGAACGGCACGATGAGCATGTTCGTGAACCACGAGATGACCGCGACCGCGAGCGGCGTCCAGCACGCCCACCAGCCGCGCGGCTTCGCCGGCGGTGCCTTCATCTCCGGTTGGAATGTCGAGAACGCCGAAGGCCCGGACTTCCTCAAGGTGAACACCGGCTACGACGCGATTCTCTCGTCGGCCGCCGTCACCAACGGCAGCGGCGGTTCGCTCTACAACTTCGCCCGCTTCTGCTCGGGCGACATCGCCGAGACCAGCGCCTATTTCAATAACGCCAGCGGTCTCGGCTCGACGAATCGCTTCTATGTCTGCGGCGAGGAGTCTGGCAGCACCGGCCGCATGATCGCGACCGATCTCAACACCGGCGTCGCCTACCAGATGGTCGCCTTCGATCCCTCGCTCGGCGCGTGGGAGAACGGCGTGTCCCGTCCCTACGAGAGCGACACCACCGCGATGATCGGCCTCTCGGACGGCGCGGCGAACCGCGTCTTCCTCTATGTCGGCACGAAGCAGTCGAGCGGCAATCCCGCTGAGCAGGCCGGCCTCCTCAACGGAGTCTCCTACGGCATCCAGGTCCAGGTGGACGGCAACAATGTCGGTCAGGAGACCCGCGAGTTCGGCTTCGGCACCAGCTCGCTCGTCACGAGCGGCACCTTCGTCCTCGCGCCCGGCGGTACCGCCGCGGGCACTTCGTTCCTCCGTCCGGAAGACGGCGCGTGGGATCCGGCGAACCCGAATGACTTCTACTTCGTCACCACCGACCGCATGAGCACGACCTCGGGCGGCAACCCGCAGACCCACGCGAGCCGCCTCTATCGGCTCCGCTTCAACGAGACCGACAACCTCCTCGCCGGCGGCACCATCGAGGCGCTCCTCGACGGCACCGATGTCATGGAGATGGGCGACAACCTCGCCGTCTACACCGACCTTCATGGCGGTACGCGGGTCATCATCACCGAGGACACCGGCAACCACCCGCACCCGGCGAAGATCCTCGTGTACACCGTCGAGAACGACAGCCTCGAGATCATCCTGAAGGCGGACGAAGCTCGCTTCGGCAAGGTCGGCATGCCGGCGACCGCGCCCTTCAACATCGACGAGGAGCACTCGGGCATCATCGACGCCCGCGAGGTCCTTGGCCTCGGCTGGTTCCTCGGCAACACGCAGGCCCACTACGGCCTCGGCAACCCGCTCGTCGAGGGTGGTCAGCTCTGGGCGTTCTTCGCTCCGGAGGCGGTCGGCAGCTCGCGCAGCGATCTCTCGACGCCGCTCGACGGCATCGTTGACGCCGAGGATCTCGGCATCCTCCTCGGCGGCTGGGGGCTCCCGGGCCGCAGCGACGTGAACCGTGACGGCGTCACCGACGCCGCGGATCTCGGCCTCCTCCTCGGTTCGTGGAACGCGAACTGATTCGGAAGCCGACCCTCTCACGCGACAGACTCTCCTGAAACGCAGCACCGCCGCCCCGGTTCGTCCGGGGCGGCGGTCGTTCGTTTGGCGTGCGGGCGACGGAGACATCAGTCGCGGTAGTCCCGATGGCAGTCCCGGCAGGATGCGCGAATGAGCGCGAGCTGTCGGGAGAGCGCTTCGGCGTCCTGGCTCCCCGAGGCGAGCATCGATCGCAGCATCTCGCCGCGCTCAAGGTTCTCCGCGAGGAGCGCTCGAAAGCGCTCGGGCGCGCCGGTGCCATCGACGCGCACCTCGCGCAAGTGGGTGATGAGTCGATCGGCCTCTTCGCGGAGCTGGTTGCGGTCGCCGCTCCAACCGCCGCTCTCGGCGAAGCGGAGGGCATCGAACGCCTCGTCGACCATGCCCATCGAGGCGGAGACCTGCTCCGACTCGGGATGCACCCATCGCTTGGCGACGGCCGCGAGGACGCTTGGGCGCCGCGGCTCTGCGCTGATGCCGACCGCTTCGATGAGATCGGTCATCTCGGGACCGCGTGCGCCGCCGAGGAGAAGCACTTCGCCCGCGTGGGCGACAAGTCGATGGACATGCCGCGGCGTGGTCATCGTGACGCGCTCCCACGACGCGTGATCCTCGGCGAGCCGCAGGAGCGCGCCATCGGTCACGCTCGCGTAGAGACGACCGTCGAGCACGCAGGCCGCGGGAGCAAATCCGTTCGCGGGCGAGCCGGGCAAGGGCGGCAGCGGACGCCAGGTGCGCGTCGTCGTGTCGAGGGCCATCGCTTCGACATGCGGCCGATCGAACTCGTCGAAGCCGCCCATGACAATCACATCCGAGCCGAGCGGAGCCGCGATCAGCGCCCGCCTGCGGAAAGGCTGCTCGATCCGCTCCCACGACGCGCCGTCGCGCGTGAGGTCGAGAGCAAGCGCGTGATCGAGCCACACCGGCTCGGAACCGGCCCCGGCGAGCGACCAGCCGCCGACGACGACCAGCGTGTCACCGATGACGACGAGATCATGCGAGGACCGCGACTCGGGCAGCGGCGTGAGCGCCGTCCAGGAGCCGCGCGTCGGGTCGAAGACCGCGACATCGACGAGCGAGTGATTGTCGGCAGGCGCGCCGGGCGCGTTGCGCGGCTCCATGCCACCGACGCGGATGATCCGACCGCGATGGGAGACGAGATTCATCCCCTGCACGGACGGACCGCCGGGCAGTTCCTCCCAGCGACCGTCGAGCGCGTCGAGGCGAATGCGGCTGAATCGACCGGAGACCGTCGATGTCGAGTAGTCATGCCGCGCGCCGGTGTGGCCACCGTAGACATAGAGCCAGCCCTCGGCGATCGTCGCACCGAAGCTTGCGACCGCTCGCGGGAGCGTGCCCGCCGAGCTGACGGGAGGCGTGCCGGCGGTGGTCGGCGATGATGCGTCCGAGGCTCCGGCCGCGTCACTCGCCGCCGGCTGAAGAGCCCCAGGCAGATCCACCACGAGCGTCGCGTAGCGACGGATCTGGGTGTAGGCCCGACCGTCGACCTCACCCTTCGCGTCGATCCAGTGGCGGGCCCACGCACCGTACCGCCCGGGCGGAAGCGCCTCCGTGCGACCCGACGCATCGGTCATGATCTCGCGCTCCTCGCCGCGCTCGGTGATGAGCATGATCGGCGCGTTCGGCAGCGGCGCGCCTTCGACCCGGAGTTCAAGGGCCATGCGCGACGCGGGAGCGCCGGTTGCGGCGCCAGGCTGGGCATCCAGTCGAACCGGCACCAGCTCGACGGTGCGCGGGCCGGTGGTCGCCGCGTCGGGCGCGAAGGGATCGCCGACGATCGTCTTCGGGAAGTAAACGAGGCGGTGGGCTGGGCCGTTGCCTCGCTGCATGATGCCAAGGTCGACCTCACCGACGATGACGCGCGGGCCACTGCCCGGGAGCGCGACCGCGTGCGTATCCACGGTCGTCTCCTTCGGCGGCGCCGCGAGCGGGAACCGGCGACCGCCGCGCTCCACGAGCTCATAGGTGCCGCTCGCGAGAAGCCCAAGGCTCACCTCGCCATCCGGTGCGAGCGTCTCACTCATGACCAGCACCGCGGTCGCCCCCTGCCGATCGGGAACGAGGAAGGGGAAGTGGGCAAGCGTCGAGGCGGCTGTCGCGAGCGCCATGAGCGAGGCGAGCGGGACGAGGGGCAGGCGAGAGGGTGCTGGATTCACGGTCGAGGGCTCTGTGCGCATCAGAAGGGCTCGCTTCGGGAGGGTCGGGGGAGCGGGAGAGCGTCGGGGTGGGCGGGTCCGAGCAGGACCGGCCGCGGATCCTCCGACGGCTTGATGAGGGATGGGACAGGGCGGGGTTCAAAGGCCGTTGAGACTCAGTCTCAGAATGGACCAGCCGAAGCCCGCCTGGCCCGCTTCAAGCACCGCGACACCATACAGCCGTTGAGACCCAGTCGCAACTAGGTGGTGAGGGAGACCCCTCCGCCCTCCTGAACGGTCTGCCGCGAGCTCTGCCGCGCCGGTCCCCCGCGCTCAGATTCGGTTTGCCCCGCGGATCGCCAGCGCCTCCGCCCCCACACGGGCGAGCCGTTCAGCCATACTTGCATCCCCATGCCAATATCTGCTGACTCCGCACCCAACCACACCGGCACCCGTGAGCCGATCCGCGTCGGCATCAACGGCTTCGGCCGCATCGGGCGACTCGCGCTTCGCATTGCGACCGAGCGATCGGACATGCGAGTGGTCCGCATCAATGACCCCGCGGCCGATCCGGCGACCGCAGCGCACCTCCTCGCCTTCGATTCGGTCCACGGGCGTTGGCATCGCTCGGTCGGCGCAGAGGGCGATGCGATCGTCGTGGAGGGTCAGCGCATCGCCGTGACCTCGCACCGTGGCATCGCCGAGACCCCGTGGTCCGACTGCGACCTCGTCATCGAGTCGAGCGGCACCATGAAGTCCGTCGCGGCGCTCGAGCCCTACTTTGCCGACGGCCTCTCGCGGGTCGTCGTCACCGCGCCGGTGAAGGATCGGAGCGTTCTCAATGTCGTCATGGGCGTCAACCATGATCGCTTCGACCCCGCGACCCACCGCATCGTCACCGCCGCGAGCTGCACGACGAACTGCCTCGCGCCGGTGGTCCAGGTGATCCATCGCGGCCTCGGCATCCGCCACGGCTCGATCACCACAATCCATGATCTGACCAACACCCAGAGCATCCTCGATCGGCCGCACAAGGACCTTCGCCGGGCACGGGCCTCTCACCTCAGCCTCATTCCGACGACGACCGGATCCGCGACCGCGATCACGGAGATCTTCCCCGAGCTGAAGGGCCGGCTAAACGGTCACGCCGTACGCGTTCCCCTCGCCAATGCCTCGCTGACCGACTGCGTCTTCGAGGTCGAGCGGCCCACCACGGCCGAGGAGGTCAACGCCCTCCTGAAGGCTGCGGCGGAGGGCCCGCTCGCGGGCATCCTCGGCTACGAGACGCGGCCGCTCGTGTCGATCGACTATCGCACCGACCCGCGCTCCTCCATCGTCGACGCGCTCTCGACGATGGTCGTGAACGGCACGCAGGTCAAGATCTACGCCTGGTACGACAATGAGTGGGGCTACTCGAACCGCACCGTCGAACTCGCAGCGCTCGTCGGCGCGGCGGTGGACGGCCGATCCCGCTGAGGTCCGAGCTCCGATCATCGTGCGTCAGTACCTCGTCATCACCGCGAACTATTGGGCCTTCACGCTCACGGACGGCGCGCTGCGCATGCTCGTCGTCCTCCACTTCCATACGCTCGGGTACGGCCCGCTGGCGATCGCCTCGCTCTTTCTCCTGTACGAACTCTTCGGCGTCGTCACCAATCTTCTCGGCGGGTACCTCGGGGCGCGCATCGGTCTGAACCGCACGATGCATGTCGGTTTGCTCCTGCAGGTGATCGCGCTCGCAGCGCTCGCCGCCCCAGACCCCTGGCTCACCGTTCCGTGGGTCATGGCGGCGCAGGCGCTGTCGGGCATCGCGAAGGACCTGAACAAGATGAGCGCGAAGGGGGCGATCAAGGTGCTCGCGCCGGCGAATGCTGCGGCGGAGTCCTCGACGCAGCGCGACGCCCGCCTCTATCGCTGGATCGCGTTCCTCACCGGCTCGAAGAACGCGCTGAAGGGGATCGGTTTCTTCCTCGGCGGCCTCCTGCTCGCGACACTCTCCTTTCGCGGAGCGGTGCTCTCGATGGCGGCCGCGCTGGCCGTCGTGTGGGTCGCGAGCCTCCTCCTCGTGACCAGCGAGCTCGGCCGTTCGAAGGCGAAGCCGAAGTTCTCCGATCTCTTCTCGAAGAGCCGTGCGGTGAACGCGCTCTCGGCTGCCCGGTTCTTCCTCTTCGCGTCGCGCGACGCGTGGTTCGTCGTTGCCCTGCCCGTCTATCTCGGGCAGACGCTCGGATGGCCGTTCTGGCAGGTCGGAGGCCTGCTCGCCGCGTGGATCATCGGGTACGGAGCGGTGCAGTCGATCGCGCCAACCATCACGCGGCGCGTCTCGCGCGGCAACGAACTGCCCGACGGGCGTACCGCGCTCGGATGGGCGGCCGTGCTGTTCGCGGCGCCGCTCGGACTCGCGCTCGCCCTCGGATCTTTCGGCGAGGGCGCAGCGGGCCCGCCGCTCGTCTGGACGCTCATCGCCGGACTCGCCGGCTTCGGCGTCCTCTTCGCCGTCAACTCCGCCCTCCACAGCTATCTCATCGTGTCCTACGCGACGGAGGATGGCGTCGCCCTCGATGTCGGCTTCTATTACATGTCGAACGCCGCCGGCCGTCTCGTCGGCACCATCGTCTCCGGGTGGGCGTTTCAGGCGGCAGGCCTCGGCGCTGATGGGCTCGTCCTCTGTCTCTGGATCAGCGCAGGCTGCATCGCAGCGTCCGCCGCCTGCGCGATGGCATTGCCGCGCCACGGGCCGAACGCCCGTCCGGTGACGCCGGCGGAATCGGGCGACTGACGCCTGCGAACCTCGCTCGCTCGCTTACGACAACCCAAGCTGCCGGCGCGTCGCCTCGTAGCAGGACCGCATCGGGTCGAGCAGCGTCCCGAACCGAGCCGCACGGCCGACCGAGCTGTCGTAGACGGGCCGCTTCACCTGATCCGCGGAGAGCGTCGGTGGCGGCTCGCGGAGACCGGCGTTGGCCCGCTCATGATGGCGGAGCACCGCGTCGTTCCACGGCAGTCCTGCGGCGTCGAGCACCGGACGGAGCGTCGAGGCCGGATCGCGCACGAGATCCTCGTAGCGGACGCGCAGCATGCGCCCCGGCATCACGGCATGCCAGTGGGCCATCATCCACTCGTTCAGGGCGAGCATGTAGCCGACATTCTCGGCGTCGCAGCACCAGGACATCGCGGCGGGCACGAGCCGCTCGAAGCAGCTCAGTCCCGTGTCCAGCGGGTCGCGTTCGATGTGCACCATCGCGGCGTCGGGGAAGGCGGACGCGATGAGTCCGGCGAAGATCCAGTTCTGCAGGTGCTTGTCCGCGACCCGCTCGACGCCCGGGGCGACATAGGGCTCCGTCGCCGCGAGGTATCCGCTGGCGATCGCATCGAGCTCCTCGGTGGTGACCGCGTTGATCATCTCCGGCCACGCCCGGCCCTCGGCCGCCTTCTGGGAGAAGGGCAGCACCTGGGCTCGGAAGGCGTTCGTCTCGCCCGCGCCGGCGCCCATGGGGTGCGAGGCGATCATCTTCTCGAGAAGCGTCGTGCCCGAGCGCGGCATGCCCACGATGAAGATGGGACGACGAGACCGAATCGACGGCTGCGGGATCTTCGCGACGGTCTCCGCGGTGAACGCCGCGATGACCCGGCCGATCTCGCGCCGGGCGTCATCCGGCACGAACGAGACGCGAAGCCCCTGGCGGGCGCGGGTGAAGCAGGAGAAGGCCTCGGCGTAATTCCCCTGCATTTCCTTGAGCTGGCCGAGCCGCCGCATCATGTGCTGCTTCGCGGTCGAGTTCGAGTTGAGCTCCCAGCCCATCGCATCGCGGAGGACCTTCTCGGCTCCGGGCAGATCGCCGAGGTCGATGAGCGCCTCGCTGACGGTGACCGCCTGCGAGGGCGAGTCGGGATTGCGTCCGAGGAGTTCGATGGCCTTCTGAGGCTGACCGAGCTGGCGGAGGCACTCGGCGCGAGCGCTGCGAGCCTCGGCGTGGTTCGGCTTCAGCTTCTCGACGATCGAGAGAAGCTCCGCCGCCTCCGCCACCCGCCCCTGCCGCATGCGCATCATCGCGCGGGCGAAGGGAATCTCCGGCTCCTTCGGGTTGATCCGGGCGGCGCGATCGAGCGCGTCCTCGGCCTGCCGCCAGCGGCTGCTGCGCGCCGCGACGCGCCCGCGGAGGAGCCAGACATTCACATCGTTCGGGGCGAGACCGACGAGCTGATCCGAGATCCGGGCGGCGGTCGACAGGTCGCCGACCGTGAACGCCGAGATCGCACGCTGCATCAGGACTTGCGGTGAATCAGCCATCGTCTCCTCCGGGTGATGCGTCATCGACGGTTTCCGCCGGACGATCCAGCTCATGAACCCGGCGACGGTACCAACGAAATCGCCCCGTCCAAGTCGAACGGGGCGAATACGGGAATGGGCGAAAGAGGACTCGAACCTCCGACCTCACCCTTATCAGGGGTGTGCTCTAGCCAGCTGAGCTATTCGCCCGTGCGGGGTGGAGAGTCTAGCAGAGCGGCGGCGATTCGCCAATCCCCCGAAACGCGTGGGGCGGGGTTCGCGTGGGGGGCGACGGCGCTCCCCCGAGCCGGCCGGGCGCGTCGTGGGGTGCCACGGTATCGGACGGGGTCCTCGGTGGACCGCGGGCCGTGCGGAGGCGTGTTGACCGACCTCCGCCGGCGACCGACACTCCGGAGGACACCCCGGCCGTCGGGAAGGGCGACACCAGTCCCGGACGAGCGCGTCATCACCGAGCGCTCCAGGAAGGCCAGCCATGTCGCACAAGCACGAACACACCGTCGCCAAGATCTTCGCCCACCCGATGGACATGAACATCGCGTGGCGCGATGTCGTCCATCTCTTCGAACATCTCGGCGCCGAGGTCGATCACACGAAGCACGGCCAGCTCAAGGTGAAGCTCAAGGGGCACGAACGCTCCTTCGGCATCCCCCACCACGAGCACACCGTGAAGAGCCGCGATGAGGTCGTCGCGCTGCGGCACTTCCTCGAGCAGGCCGGCGTCGCTCCGGCGAAGCAGTAGACGCGAGCTCCCTGCGCGCTCCCGTTACGACCGACCGATCGAGCCGGTCACCGGTTCGACGAGGTCCTTGACGGCGACGACGCCCAGCGGCTGCTGCGCCCCCGGTTCGCCGACGATCGCGATGCGAATGCGCTCGGCACACATCGTGCGCAGCGCGGCGAGCGCCGTCTCCGTGGGGGCAAGGAAGCGCGCAGGCCGCATGAGCTCCGCGGTCGGCCGCTCCGGATCGAGGATCGCATCCAGTGCCGTCAGGATGCCGACCACGCGCCCGGAGCGGTCGACGACGGGCAGACGGCTTGCCCCCGAGCGGGCGATCGCGTTCGCCCGCACGGCCGGCGAGGCGTCGAGTGGAACGACCGCAACCCGACTCCAGGGCGTCATCTCGCCGCTGACCGTGAACTCGCGGAGGGCGAGCGCGCGATCGGCGAGCGTCGTCTGGCCCTCGCTCAGGACGCCGGCGTGGACCCCCTCGCGGATGAGCTTCGCGATGCGCTGTCTCGGGCCGACAAGCGCGGCGGCGTCGCTGCCGCCGACCCAGCGACGGACGCCGGTTCCGATGGCGCTGACGAGCGGAACGAGCGGAACGACGGTCAGCGCGACGCGCCAGCCGCGGATGTACCCCGCGAAGCGGTAGGTCCACGCGTCGGTGTAGGTCCGGAAGAGATCCTTCGGCAGCGTTTCCGCGAAGACGAAGGTGATCGGGAGGAGCACCAGCAGGTTCAGGGCGACGCTCTCGAACGGACCGAAGCCGAAGCCATCGAGGATCGCCGCGATGCCGAGGCCGCTCAGGTAGTTCGCGATGTTGTTGCCGACGAGGATCGTGGCGAGAAGCCGATCGGGCCGGCTGATCTCCCCATCGAGGATGCGAGCCGCACGCTCGCGCCGTCCGACCCGTACCGCCAGGCCGATGCGATTCAGCGTGTAGCAGCCGGTCTCGATCCCCGAGAAGAGGGCGCTCAGGACGATGGCGATGACCGCCAGTGCCGCGTACCAAGGAAGATCGAGCGTCATGAGGTGGCCTGCTCACGGGCGCTGCGCTGCTCGTCGTCGATGCGCACGAGGAGCCTGTGGACGCGATGGCCGCTGACCGCCTCGACCTCGAGCCGCAGGTTCGCGAGCGGCACGATGTCGCCGACGACCGCCGGTCGCCCGAGCCGCTCGAGCACGAAACCGCCGAGCGTGCTTGCCCGCGACGCGAGGTAGCGCTCGCCGAACGCCTCGGCCCACCGATGGAGGTTCGCGCTGCCCGGGACGATCCAGACGCCCGGACCGATCTCCTCCGGCGGCCGCTCCGGCTCTTCCTCCGGACTGACGATGTCGCCGGTGATTTCCTCGACGCAATCCTCGAGCGCGACGACGCCGGCGGTGCCGCCATACTCGTCGACGACGATCGCGAGTTCGCCGCGATAGGCGCGGAAGTGCTCGAGCAGCCGCTCGACGGAGGCGACCTCCGGCACGAACCGCACGCGGCGCAGATGTTCGGGGATCGGCGTCGCATCGCCGCGCGGATCGAGCAGATAGCGCTTCAGCGGAAGGATGCCGATGACATCGTCGATCCCCCGCCCCATCACCGGAAGCCGCGTCAGGCGATGCTCGCGGGCGAGCGCGACAACCTCGGCGCGGGTCGCACCGGACTCGATCCACGCCATGTCCACGCGCGGGGTCATGACATCCCGCACCCGCAGCCGGCGCAGCTCGAAGACGCCGCGCAGCACGCGCTGCTCGTCGGCGTCGAGGACGCCGGCCTCGCCCGATTGCTTGAGCATCGCGGCAAGGGCGTCGGGATCGACCGAGGGCGGCACCTCGCCCGGCGCGGTGAGTCGGGAGAGCGGGGCGATGATGCCGGTGTCGAGGATCCGGCGGAGCGGCAGGATCGCCCGATGGACGGCGAGGAGCGGCGGCGCGAGGAGGCGGGCGGCCCGCTGCCGCTGACCGTTGGCGACGAGCTTCGGAATGACCTCGCCGCCGAGGACGACACAGAGCAGCGTGCCGATGCCGAAGAGGAGGTTCCCAAGCGTGCCGAAGCCGGCACTGGCGATGAGCATCGAGCTGATCACAAAATAGAGCGTGTTCACGCTCATGTTCGCGAGCAGGACGGTGATGAGCAGTTGCCGCGGCTCGGCCAGCATCGACTCCGCGGCCCGCGAGGAGGTCGGCGAGGCGTTGCGAAGGGCCGAGCGATCATCCGCCGAGAGGCCGAAAATCGCGGTCTCCGAGGCGGAGCAGAACGCGCTGACGACGAGGAGCGGCGGCATGAGCGCCGCGAGACTCCACTCGGCGATGCCCATGGTCATCGGTCAGGATCCGCCATGCTCGACCGCGCTGTCGCGGGTGCCCGCACCGCGAGCCGCGTCGCGAAGGCGCGTTGCGTAGCGAAGCCGCGCGAGAGCCTGCCGCGCCTGTCGGGCCGCCGACGGCGCGTCGCCGCCCGAGCCGAGGGTCTCGAAGGCCTGAGCCATCGCTTCGATCGTCGCGTCGTAGCGCTCCTCCGCGTCGGCGCGGAGGACCGCGACGCGCTCGGAATCGCCGGATCCGATCGCCTCGTCAAGGGCCTCGCGGAGCTCCATCGCTTCCATCAGGAAGAGCGGATCGGGCGCGTCGCCGCCGCCCGCTGAACCTGCCTCCCCCACCTCGACGCTCGCGCGCCGGAGGAGCGCCTCGCTTCGTGCGAGGGGATCGCCGAGCCGACGGGCGGCGTCGTTGATGGCCGCGGCGAGCCGGGCGAACTCAGCGGCCTGCGCGGGACCGGTCGCGCGGTCGGGGTGGACGGCCGCCATGCGACGCACCTGGGCCGCGCGGATCCGGGCCGCATCGAGACGAAACGAGGGGGTGAGGCCGAGAAGGTCGAAGGGATCGTCAGTCGCTGGTCGCGACACGCTCGATCTCCTCGACATTGGTGAGCCCCTGGGCGACGAGCTGCCAGCCATAGGCCTGGAGGCTCATGAAGAGGCCTTGGGCGAGCACGGCGCGGATGTCCGAGATCGTCGGCTTCTTGAGGACCACATCGCGAAGCCCGTCGTTGAACTCCAGGAGCTCGAAGAGCGCCCGCCGTCCGATGAAGCCCGTGCCGAGGCAGATCGTGCAGGCCTGCGGCACATAGATGCGGCTGATGCCCTCGACCGCGCGGCCCATCCGCATGGTCTGCCCCGGCGTCGGGGTCACCGCCTTCTTGCAGTTGTCGCAGAGGAGGCGCACCAGGCGCTGGGCGATGATGAGGTTGATCGCGTTGCCGACGAGATAGCTTTCGACGCCGAGATCGAGCAGGCGGAAGATCGCGCCGATCGAGTCCTTCGCATGGACCGTCGAGTAGACGAGGTGACCGGTCATCGCGGCCTGCATCGCGACATTCGCCGTCTCGATGTCGCGGATCTCGCCGACGAAGATCACATCGGGATCCTGGCGAAGCACCGACCGCAGGATCGTCGCGAAGGTGTTGCCCTGCTTGTGATCGATCGGGATCTGGGTGCAGCCCTCGAGGTGATACTCGACGGGATCCTCGATCGTGATCGCGTTGCGCTGCTCGACATCGATCTCGCGCAGGCAGGAGTAGAGCGTGGTGGTCTTGCCCGAGCCGGTCGGACCGCACGCCAGGAGCATGCCCGCGTCCTTCGTGGCGATGAGCCGCAGCCGCTCGTACATCCACGGCACGAGGCCGAGCTCATGGAGTCGGCTCGGCGCGTTGGCACTGTCGAGAACGCGGATGACGAGCTTCTGCCCGTTCAGGCTCGGCGTCAGGCTGACGCGATAGTCCACGCGTCGGCCCTTGATCATGACGCTGAAGTGGCCGTCCTGGACGATCACCTTCTGCGTGGTGTCGATCTGGCAGAGGATCTTGATGACGCCCAAGACGCGCTTGGCGATCTGCGGCGAGAGTTCAACCGCCGTGACCATGAAGCCGTCCACCCGCAGGCGCACCACCGCCCGGTCGACGCGGGGCTCGAGGTGGAGGTCGGTGGCACGCGACCGGAAGCACGCGAGGAGGAGCAGCCGGAAGGTGCGGATTGACTCGGCCGCATCCTCGTCCTTGCCGGCTTCGACGCCGGCCGCCGTGGACGCATGAATGGTCACGCCGCGCGAGTCGACGAGAGCGATGTCGTGTTCGGAGAAGCTCTTGTCGTTGGAGGCGTCGATGATCTCCCGCAGGCGCTTCTCGTAGCCCGTTTGGACGCTCGATGCGACGACCTCGGAGAGGTCAACATCGATGGTCTTCTGGTCGTAGGCCTTCCGCCGCTGCATGTCGGCGATGGCGCTGAAGTCGGGCGTCTGGCGCTTGGGCGCGTCCAGCTCGCGCGGGTCGATGAAGCGAATCTCGACGCTTCCCAGCTTGACGGTGTCACCGTGCTTGAGGCGAGCCTCGGCGACGCGACCGCCGTTGAGCTTCGTCCCGTTGCGGCTTCCGAGATCGCGGACGCGGTACCCGTCGCCGTACGCCTCGATCACCGCGTGATTGCGGCTGAGGCCCTCGTCGGGAATCTGGAGCACGTTGTCCGGGAGCCGCCCGATGGTGACCGGATCGGACTCGAGCTCCACGCGCTTGTTGCCGTGCGGCGACTTGACCTCAAGGAATGCCATTTTTGTGGATTGGAGTCTACCACCACGCGGGCGATCGTCCTCGAGCGGAACCTGCCCCATCGATCGGCCGAGCGTCGCATCGTCCTCGCGCGCGTTGGCAGCCCGCGCTGGCGAGGCACTCGTCGGCTCGGCGGGAGCCCCTGAACGGGAGCCATGAGCGCGGTCCGCTGCGGAGCGCGCGTCAGCATGTGGGTCGCGGCGTGGTCGTTGCATCAGGAAGGTACGCAAACGACACCGCGATCACGGCGCTCAACGGCGACGGCGGACGATGTCGTCGCCCGGTGCACAGGACACATGTGTGCGCAACGAAAAGAACCCGTCCGAAGACGGGTTCGTTGCGTCATGGAACGACGCGTCGATGGTTGAAACGCTCAGCCGAACAGGAGGGGCGCCGGCGAGGTCTGACGGGAGTCAGCCGCGCGGCCACCGGCCATCTGCGGACCGGGCAGAGCGCCGAGTGGGATCACCACTCGTCGTCACGGGTGCGACGGTCGCCCTTGGCGGGACGGTCGCCACGACCGCCGCCCTTGCCACCGAAGCCGCCCTTGGAGAAGCCGCCGCCACCGCCGCCGCCGCCGCCGCCGTAGCCACCGCGGCCACCGCCGCCGTAGCCACCGCCGCCGCCGCCACCGCCGTAGCCGCCGCCACCACCGCCGCCACCGTAGCCGCCGCGGCCACCGCCGCCGCCGCCACCGAAGCCGCCACCAGCGGGACGGGGAGCGCGCGGCTGAGCCTCATTCACGACGAGCGGGCGACCCTCGAGCTCCTTGCCGTTCAACGCGGTGATCGCAGCGTTGCCAGCATCCTTGTCTGCCATGGTGACGAAGCCGAAACCGCGGGACCGGCCGGTCTCGCGATCGGTTCCGACGAACACGTCGAGAACCTCTCCGTACGCCGCGAAGGCCTCGCGGAGCGCGTCGTCAGTGGTGCGGTAATTCAGATTTCCGACATAGATCTTGAACACAGAGTCGCCCTTTCCGGCGCGGGATCAGTCCCACGAATCTCGGTGGATCCCGCAAGTCGAACGCGCTGTGTTCTGTCGAACGCCCACGAGCCGCTGAGAGACCATGCCATGAATGCGAGAGAGATGCCCGTCTACCGAACCAATCGTGGGCTCGAGGCAACAGGCCTCGACAGCCGCACTTCAAACACACCCAAGTTCCTCGCTTCGCACGCCTGATTCCCGCAGGGGTCGCAGTCCGTACGAAGTGAAGTCACCCAGGATGCCGCCGCCAACGAGGCGTCGAACCGGCCCCACACCATGTGGTAGCCAATGGGCATGGTACAGGGGTTGACGGAAATCAAGCGCCAATACCCGAGATTTCCCGAGGAATCGCTCGGCGGGCCGCTGCCCCTCGCCGCGGGCCGTGGATCGACGGGTTTGGTGCCTCACGGGTTGCCACATGTGTTGCCACATGTGTTTCCGCGCCCTGTCGCCCCGTCATGTCGCCCCGCCCTACCGCCACATTGCTCGTTGAAACGCCGAGCGTTGCGCGCGGAGACGCGATCCGGCGCCCACGCGATGCTGCCCGGGCGCCGCCGCCTGCGGTGACGCGGTCGCAGCGGAGGGCCTTGCGGAGGGCTTGGGGGAGGGCTCCGGATCAGGCGTCCGGATGTGTGCGAGAGGGCCTGCGAGCTACGGGCGACCCGTCGGCGGCGTCCCCGGGCCCGAGCCGTCAGCTGTGGGCGGTCGCGGCGTCGCGAGCTTCTGCGCTTTCGGCCGCAGTGGGACAGAGGGATCCGGACTCGGCACGGCCTTCGAGGCTGACGGAGGCGCGGTCGGCGGTGCGTTGGACGGCGAGCTTGGTGCGGTCGCCCCGCTCCGGCCGTCAGCGCGCGGCGGTTCGGGCGGTCGGGGCGCTGATGGCTTCGGACTCGGTGACGCCGATGGCGCGGATGGAGCGCTTCGCGGTGCGGACGAGCCCCCCGAGCTGCCGCCAGGAGCGGGATGTCCGGCGGCACCGGTGCCAGGACCACCCGCCGATGGCGGATGCGTCGCGGGCGAGCTCGCAGGATGCGGAGTGGAATTGGGAGTGGTATTGGGAGCCGAGGATGCGCGCGGCGAATCGCTCGTTCCGAAACGATCCGCTTGCGGCCGCGCGCCGCCGAACGAGGCTCCGGACTGCGGCCCGCGTCCCATCCCAGGTCCAGCTCGACGAGGGTTGCGACTCGGACGGCTTCCGCCGCCCGAGCCCCCTGCTCGAGGATCGCCGAACCGATTCATCCGCGGTCCGAAGGGACCGTTTCGGATGACCTGTTCCTTGGACGGCAGTGCCGCCGACTTCTTCTTCTTGACCGCCTCATTCACCACGAGGGCGCGACCCATGAGCCGCTTGCCCTGCATGGCCTTGATGGCGGCGTGACCGATCTCAGGATCGCGAATCATGACGATCGCGAAACCCTTCGGCTTGTTCGTCGCCGGATCCGTCGGAATGACCAAATCCTCGATGGGGCCGAGCACCGAGAAAAGCTCGCGGAGCTGCTCGACCTTCACCTTGTAGTCGAGGTTCCCGACATAGATCTTGAACATCGAGTCTCCCTGCGCGCCGCGCACGACATGCGGCACACCCTTCAGTCGGAGCAGATGGTCGAGACGCCATCGACGATGCTGCTCGCGCGAAACCCCACGACGACAGTTCCATCAAAGGCTGCCTCTGCGGGTCCCCGTCGGCGGGCGTCGAATGACAACCGCCACAAGAGACGAGACAGGCAACAAGAAAGGCAACGGGAATCGCCTCGCGACGACAGTCGGGACAAGCTCGAGGCCTGCCCGTGAAGGGTCGTCATGCGGAAGCGTAGCCGGAGTTCGACGATGGTGCGATAGCTGCCGCGCCACAGAGCGGCTGCCCACGCATCGGACGCCGAACGACGACGCGTGCGGCTTCGCGAGATCCAGCCGACGGACGCATCGCCGTCCACGAGACTTGGCGGGAGATCGCATGCGATCCGTATGCATCGCATGCATGCGCGCCGCCAGGCAGACGGCCTTGCGTCCCGTCATGCAGCCGGCTGATGCGCCTGCCCATGCGGTGGGTTATGCCTGGGTCAGGTGTCGGGTCAGGCGTCGGCCACCTCCGCCACCGGCCGGGCGCCCCCGCCCGCGCCCGTGCCCGTACCCATGCGCCATGCGACGGAGCGCCACCCAAACGCAGAGGACATCACGCCCTCGCCACGCGTGCGGCCAAACGCGAAGTGAACGCAGGTTCACTGTCGATGCCAACCATCGACGCCCCATCATGACAGGGCCATGACAGGATCATGACAGAGTCACAACAGGGTGATCGCAGGGTCATCACCAAGCGCGGTGGACAAGAGCTCCCCCCAAACAAACCGACTTCGTGCGGTTGAGCCTCCATCCGCGTCGCCCTCGCCCCCGGCTCTGCAAAGAAGCGACGAGCGGCGACCGCATTGGCGCCGAAAGCCCGCTCCCGGGGAACTCAAGACTGCTACAGGACAAGGCTCACGCGAAGCGGTGGCGGGCTCGAGCCCTGGGCCACACGGTCGCTCGCGCACCCGATCGACGGACTCGACCGCTCGCCCGCGGCTAGCAGACCGACCCACCGAGTGACCGAAGCGAGACTGACCAAACGCCTCTCCGCGGCGACGAGCCTTCCGCCCGCGACGCCGACCGCATCACAGCAGATCGTGATCCGCGCATGACAAAAAAGGAGAAGCCCGCCAAGCTTTCACTTGGCGGGCTTCCAAAGTCGGCGATCACCTACTTTCCCGCTGAGCAGTATCATCGGCGGCAAGGTCTTAACTTCTGTGTTCGGAATGGGTACAGGTGTGACCCCTTGCCTATATTCACCGACAAATCCGCTGCAGGGCTTTCGCCCTGCAGCGGGTGAATGTCGTCATGATTGGAAGCGTCGTGCCAGCAGGGCTGGACAACATGAGCTGATGAGTAGCGAGTCATGCGGATCGTTCGATCCTGATGACTCAAGCGACTTCCCACTCCGACCCGCTCTCAGAGCGGACGTCGGTAGGGGGGACCAAGTCTTTGACCGTTAGTACCGGTTCGCTGAACAGATTTCTCTGCTTACACGTCCGGCCTATCAACCCGGTAGTCTTCCGGGGGTCTCCCGTCTTTCGACAAGCAGTACTTATCTTGAGGTGGGCTTCCCGCTTAGATGCTTTCAGCGGTTATCCCTGCCGTACTTAGCTACCCAGCTGTGGTCCGAGCGGACCAACTGGCACACCAGGGGTACGTCCATTTCAATCCTCTCGTACTAAAAATGTCTCCTCTCAGTACTGCAACGCCCACGACAGATAGGGACCGACCTGGCTCACGCCGGTCTGAACCCAGCTCGCGTACCACTT
>CAYNCG010000018.1:0-83634 GCA_964395845.1 uncultured Isosphaeraceae bacterium
TTGCGCTCCGCGAGTCCCTGTGGCACAGGCCCTCTCCATCAACGCGCGCAACCGGTCTCCGCTGTTGCCTTCTCTGTGCCTCTGTGTTGAATCTGAATAGTGCCGAATCCCGTTCTCAGTGTTGCGCTCGCCGCCGCGTGCGAGCAACCAGCGCCGACAGGAACACCGCCAACCCTCCCGGCCCTGGCACGGTCGAGAAGTAGAGGTTGTCCATGTAGACGTCGTCGCCTGCAAAGGAGACCAATCTCACCCGATCGAACGGCACCGTTGAGGCCACGCCTGCGAACTTGTCAAAGCCGGAGCCACCGACAAATCCGCTGTCGTACACGAGTGTGTTGCCGACGAAGAGATGGAAGCGCCAGGTACCCGGATTGTGCGCGGCGACCGAGTAGGTCGGGGACGCAAAGAGCACCTCAACGCCGCCGTTTCCGTCGATTCCGTAGCCGTCCTGGAGGAAGAAGTCGGGAGCGAACGGCTGAACGACATTCGGACCGTCGAGCGGTGTGAACTCAACGCCCATGTCCAGGTACTGTGTCGTGATGTAGGTATTCAACGGAAAGCCGTCGAACCCGATGGTCTGGTGCGTACCCGCTGCCGAGGACCACGCGTTGAAGTTGCCTTCGAAGAGGGTGAATCCGGCGAAAGCGTCACCCGTGGGGACACCGACCGTCAGTGCGATGGCCGCGACGCGTGCTCTGTTCTGTGACATCCCTGCACCTCCTTGAGTCGGCGGACTCGTCAGTGTTCCGCCCGCCGCCGCGTGCGAGCAACCAGCGCCGACAGGAATACCGCCAACCCTCCCGGCCCTGGCACGGTTGAGAAGTAGAGGTTGTCCATGTAGACGTCATTTCCGGGATCGGAGACCAATCGAACCCGGTCAAACGGCACCGTCGAGACGACGCCCGCGAACTTGTTCAGTCCAGAACCACCGACGAATCCGCTGTCGTAGACGAGGGTGTTCCCGACGAAGAGATGAAAGCGCCAAGTACCCGGATTGTGCGCTGCGACCGAGTACGTCGGCGACGCGAAGAGCACTTCGACACCATCGTTGCCGTCGATCCCGTACCCGTCCTGAAGAAAAAAATCTGGAGCGAACGGCCGAACGACATTCGGACCGCCGAAGGAGGTGAACTCAACACCCATGTCGAGGTACTGCGTCGTGATAAAAGTATTCACCGGGAATCCTTCGAACCCGATGGTCTGGTGCGTACCCGCTGCCGAGGACCACGCGTTGAAGTTGCCTTCGAAGAGGGTGAATCCGGCGAAGGAAGTTCTGGCCGTCGAAAGAGCGAGGAGGCACGCGCACGCGCCGACGATGCTGGTGTGGACCGCGCAATTCACTGGTCACCTCCCGAAGAGGAAAGGGCTTCGACAACAGCAGCGAACTGGGCGATTTGTTCGGGCGTCAGGCCTGCGAGCCAGTTCCCAAAGGCGGCCGCATCGGGCTGACCGGCGATGGCGAGAATCACGCTGAGATCCACGCCGCCAACGGCGCTTGCCTGCTCCTGGACGCCAGCAAGCGCTTCCGGGGCGCCTCCCTCTGGAAGCGGTAACTCACAGCCCTCGCAGTAGTTTGTCGAGCAGGTCGTTCCCCACGCCCCGAGGAGGATCGCCAAGTCGTTCGCTCCGACCGGAGCGACACCGTCGAGATCGGCGATGCACTCGCATGAATACGTCGTCACACAGTCCTCCCCCCACTGGCCGAGCAGAACCGCGAGATCAGCGGCTTCGACAATCCCATCCATCGTGAGATCGCCCGGACAGTCGTACGGCAGGAGGAGCAGGGTTCGCTGCTCGTTCGCTTCGCCGAGCGCGTTGGCCACCGCCAGTAGCCATCCCTTCGCGTTGACATCGGTCACCCTGATGATCTCCCAGAGACAGTTCGATGTCTGAAGCTGGCTCGCAAGCGTTAGCTCGAAGGATCCCGATCCGGGAGCGACTGGCGGTGAAGCACGCCACCAGACGAGTCCGACATCCGCTGACACATCTCTCCCCACGACGATCGTCCTTCCACCGACCGTATCCGCAGGGGCGATTGACAGTGCCTCCGATTCCGACAGCGTCGTCAGCGGCGGAAGCAACCCCAGGCTCGTACAGACACCGGACGGGCTCCAGATCGCAGCTCGTGACAAACAGGCAAGCGTCGCATCGGCGTAGACACCGACTGCTTCGCCCAAGCCGTCGATCGCGTACAGGCGCGCATTCCAGGGATCGAGGTCGAGCGGTCCGCTCGTCAGGAAGTCCTCGCGCACGGCGGTGGGTGCCACCGGGGAGCCGGTCAGGTTCCAGCGGACGGGGTTGACGGAACCGTCTTCGGCGCACTCGATGATGGGAACGCCGCCGCCGCCTGATTGGCCGATGCCCCCGGTCTCAATGCCGGTCTCCAGAGGAGATGCACCTGACGCGCCGCACGCTCGAGCTGGCAGTGACGCATTGGACGCGAGTGCAACGCCCCAGGCAGCCGACGCGCTGCCCGCGAAGACGCCTGAGAGCGGGTCGAGCGTCGCGAGAAGAGGCGGCGAGCCGTCGAGGTCGTAGGCGAAGCCGCGACCGGTGACTCCGCCGGGAAAACCGGACATGAGTTCTGTACCGACCACGACCGCCGAGCGCGACGCAGCGCTCTCCGAGACGGCGCTCGCGAGGCCTCGCATCACGCCGCCGCCGATGGCGAAGTCTGCCGCGAGGCCACTCGCGTCGAATCGCCAGACATAGGGATTCTGGATGTAGAGAGGGTCACCGCTTCCAAGATCACCAACGACATCGCCGTCGTTGTTGATACCAAAGGCCCGTCCGTCTTCTTCCGATCCGACCATGTCATTCAGCAGCACCGGAGTCTGCGCTGACAAACCGAACCGTCCGCAATAGCTCCAGATCCACGGGCTTACCCTGCAGCCGTCGATGTGACTGTCGTTTGTATAGCCGACGACATCCCCGCAATCGTTTAGCGAGGTCCCATACATCGACGCGCGGGTCGAGCAGCCTGGCGCGATGCCGACATCGATCACGAGATAGCGGGTGCGCGGGTTCGGGTAGCCTTGGCCCAAGGCCTCAGATCCGATCAGCAATAGAGAGAGAGAGAGAGAGAGAGAGAGAGAGAGAGAGAGAGACTTCATCATTGGATCCTCACGATTCACGGACATGGCGGACGCAAGGCGGGATGGCGCGTGCAGGGCGGTAGGGGGATGTGGCCGAACGCATGGCCGCTTCCAAGCGAGGACTGCTGAGCGGCCCAGTGGCTGCCGCGATTCGGTTCGTTGCCTCGACCTCCGGCCGATAGATATACGCGACCGCCCCGCACCGGCCATTGCGGAATCTCGTGACTTTGCAAAATTGGAACACGGGGCTCCAGTGGCCGCCCTGAGGCCGTGAGGCCGTGGAGCCCTGAGGCCGTGAGGCCGTGGAACCCTGAGGCCCTGAAGCCCTGAAGCCCTGAGGTCGTGGGGCCCCACCGTTCAAGCGAGGCCTCGTTGCGTGCCGATGGGACGGGCAGCGATGGACCCCCGCGATCGTGTTGACATCCCTGGGATTCGGCTGCCGCCGCCTTCTGTCAGACGGCCGGGCGAGTCCGAGCAGGACCCCGCCGCAGCGGGGCCGCGCCGGCCCTTCCTCCAGATCTGGTATCGCTGCTGCCATGTCTACGGCCGCCTGACCAAAGCCGAGGACGGCACGCACTACAGCGGCCGCTGCCCGAAGTGCGGCGCCCATCTCGAAGTCCCGGTCGGCGAAGGCGGCACGAATCGCCGGGCGTTCGAGGCCGGCTGACGCGGGGCGGGATGGAGCGTTCTGCGGACGCTCGCCAGAGAACCACAGAGGCACAGAGGGCACAGAGGGCGCACAGAGAAGACAAGACGAGACGGTGATTCGTCGCACAAAAGCGGCGGCGCAGGATGGAATTGACTTGGGTCGAGTCTTGACCTTGCTCAGCGATGGCGCTCCGCGAGTCCCGCTGGCACCGTCCCTCTCCATCAACGCGCACGCAACCGGTCTCCTCCCTTTGCCTTCTCTGTGCGCCCTCTGTGCCCGCCCCTTTCGGGTTGGGCCTCTGTGGTTCTCCGGAAAAAACACCTCACACGATTCGTTCGCGTTGGCGGAGCAGTTCGATCACGCGATCGGCGCACTCGGCGGCGCCGAGTTCGTGGCTCGGGAGAGTCAGGTCGGCGTCGGTCGGCGTTTCGTACGGCAGATCCACGCCCGGGATGTGCTTGGGTCGCTCGTCGCCTGCCGTGCGGTAGATCGGACTTGAGCCGCGCGTGCGCAGTTCGTCGAGCGGCGCATCGAGATGGACGAGGAGGAAGCGGTCGTGGCCGATGAGCTGGCGGCTGCGGGAGCGCGACTCCGCCTGCGGCGCGACGAAGGCGGCGATCGCGATCACGCCGCTGTCGTTCACGAGCTTCGCGAGTTCCATCGCCCGCCGCAGGTTCTCCGAGCGATCCGCAGCGCTGAAGCCGAGGTCGCGGGAGAGCCCGGCGCGCATCGCCTCGCCATCGAGAACGATCGCGTTGCGGCCAAGGTCGAAGAGCCGTCGCTCGATCGCCCGGGCCACAGCCGACTTGCCCGCACCGCTCAGGCCGGTGAGGAGAATCGTCGCGGGCTTCTGGCCGAAGCGGGCCTCGCGCTCAGCGCTCGAGACCTCGGAGATCTGCTCGCTGAGCTGGCCGCGCGCCGGATCGAGCCATCGACCGATGTCGCTGCCCTCGATGAGACCAGCGCCTGCGGTCGCGTTCGAGACGCGATCGATCAGGATGAAGGAGCCGGTGCCGCGGATCTCGCGATAGGGATCGAAGGCGAGCGGCCGTGCGGTGCGCACCTCGACCCGTCCGATGTCGTTCAACTGAAACGCCGGCGCCGGCGCGGTCGCGAAGGTCGTCACATCGATGCGATGGACAATGCGCGTGACGATCGCCGTCGTCTCGCAGGTGCCGTGCTTCAGACGGAACTCCTTGCCCGGGACGAGCGGGGACTCGTCCATCCAGACGATCGTCGCGTCGAAGCGGTCCGAGAGCGTCGGCCGCGATTCCGGTCGGTCGTTCGTGGCGCTCTCGGCCTTCGAGAGCGTGTCGCCGCGGCTCAGGTCGATCTCTCGGTCAAGCGTGACCGTCACGGCCATCGGCGCGCAGGCCTCCTCGCGATCGCCGTTGAAGTCGACGATCCGATCGATCGTGGCCGAGCGGCCCGAGGGCAGGGCGACGACGCTGTCGCCGCGCCGGATGCGACCGCTCGCGATCGTGCCGGCAAAGCCGCGGAAGTCATGCGAGGGGCGCAGCGCAAGCTGCACGGGGAGGCGGAAGGGGCCCCGGGCGGCGACGCTCGCGTCGACCGGGAGCGTCTCGAGGAGTTCGAGGACCGTCGGGCCGCCGTACCAGGGGGTGCTCTCGGTCCGTCGGACGACATTGTCGCCAAGGAGCGCCGAGATCGGCACGATGTGATGCTCGCGAGCGGGCAACTGCCGAGCGACTTCGAGGAAGGCAGCGCGGACCTCCTCGTAGCGCTCCTGGCTCCAGCCGACGAGATCCATCTTATTGATAGCGACGATCGCCTGACGAATGCCCAGCAGGCTCGTGATGAACGAATGCCGGCGCGTCTGGTTCGTCACGCCGTGGCGGGCGTCGATCAGGATGATCGCGACCTCGGCGGTGCTCGCCCCGGTCGCCATGTTGCGGGTGTACTGCTCGTGGCCAGGGGTGTCGGCGAGGAGAAAGCGGCGACGGTCGGTCGCGAAGGTGCGGTAGGCGACATCGATCGTGATGCCCTGTTCGCGTTCCGCCTTGAGGCCGTCGGTGAGGAAGGCGAGATCGGTCTTCTCGCCCTGCGTTCCCTGGGCCTTGCTGTCGCGCTCGACGGCGGCGAGGACATCCTTCGGAACCGATTCGGTCTCGAGGAGCAGACGGCCGATGAGCGTCGACTTGCCGTCGTCGACATTGCCGCAGGTAAGGAAGCGGAGGAGGTCCTTGCGGCCGTGGGCGGCGAGCCAGGCGTCGAGCTGGCGCGTGGCCACGGTCGAACGACTCTCGGGCGGCTGGTGTGCGGGAGTCGGGGCCATCAGAAATATCCCTCGCGCTTCTTGTCTTCCATCGAACCCGATCCGTCGTGGTCGATGATGCGTCCCTGTCGCTCGGAGAAGCGACTGGCGATGAGTTCGAGGATGACCTCGTCGAGCGTCTCCGCGTCGCTCTCGACAGCGCCGGTGAGCGGATAGCAGCCGAGCGTGCGGAAGCGGACCTTCTTCATCGTCGGCTGCTCGCCATCCTTCAGCGGAAGTCGCTGGTCATCGACCATGATGAGCGTGCCGTGCCGTTCGACGACCGGTCGCTCCTTCGCGAAATAGAGCGGGACGACCGGCAGATTCTCGCGGCGGACATAGAGCCAGACATCGAGCTCGGTCCAGTTCGAGAGGGGGAAGACGCGGACGCTCTCGCCGCGCTCGGGCGAGTTGAGCGCCGTCGTGCGGATCCGCGTGTTGTAGGTGTTCCAGAGTTCCGGCCGCTGCATGCGCGGATCCCACCGGTGCTGCGGATCGCGGACGCTGAAGATGCGCTCCTTGGCGCGCGACTTCTCCTCGTCGCGCCGAGCGCCGCCGAAGGCCGCGTCGAAGCGGTGGAGATCAAGCGCCTGCCGCAGGGCCACCGTCTTCATGATGTCGGTGTGGACGCGGCTGCCGTGGGTGATCGGGTTGACGCCGTCGCGCACGCCGTCCTCGTTGCGGTGGACGAGCAACTGGATGCCGAGTTCGTCGCGGACATAGCGATCGCGATAGGCGTACATCTCCTTGAACTTCCATCCGGTGTCGATGTGCAGCACCGGAAAGGGCGGGCGCCCGGGGAAGAAGGCCTTGCGGGCGAGATGCAGCATGACGGTCGAGTCCTTGCCGACCGAATAGAGCATCACCGGGCGATCGAAGCCAGCGACCGTCTCTCGCATGATGTGAATCGCTTCCGCCTCGAGCAGGTCGAGGTGGCCCATGCGCTCGCTCGCGAGTTGGCGGACGATGGCGTGGGTGGCGCCCGAGTGGGGGAGCGAGGGATGCGGGCTCGTCTCGCCAGCGGCTGCGGTCGTCGGGCGGTGGTGGGGGTCGTGGGAAGCCATGCGACGGAGGGGCGAGAGGGAAGAGGGAGCGCCGATTGGGCGCGAATCGGACGCCGCAGGAGCGGGGCTCGTATCATGACGGGCGTGACGAATCCGCACAACATCGTTTGGAGTCATGGTCTCGTCCAGCGGTCCGATCGGGAGCGGATTCTCAAGCACCGCGGCCTGACCGTCTGGATGACCGGACTCCCCGCGTCCGGGAAGAGCACCGTCGGCGTGCTCGTCGAGCGGCGCTTGGTAGACCGGGGGATGCTCTCCTACCGGGTCGATGGCGACAACCTGCGCCATGGTCTGAACCGCGGGCTCGGTTTCGCCGCCGACGAACGGGCCGAGAATGTGCGGCGAGCGGGCGAGGCCTGCCTTCTTCTGGCCGACGCGAATGTGATCGTCATCGCCTGCCTCGTCAGCCCCTATGTGCGTGACCGCGCCGCGGTGCGGGCCCGCCACGAGGAGCTCGGCGTGCCCTTCCTCGAGGTCTTCATCGATGTGCCCGTCGCCGTCGCCGAGAGCCGCGATCCGAAGGGGCACTACAAGAAGGCCCGCGCCGGGGCGATGACCGGCTTCACCGGCGTGGACGACCCCTACGAGCCGCCCGCCGCGCCGGAGGTCGTCCTGAGGACCCACGAGCGCTCCGCCGACGAGTGCGCCGACGCCCTCGCCGCGGCCATCGTCCGCGTGGCGATCGGCGAGCGCTGAACGGCCGGGGCAGCGCCCGGCGTGCGCCGCTGTTGACGGTCGGTTACGCGACGCCGATGCCGGACATCGGCTGCGGCGCGAGGCCGAGATCGTCGGATTCGCCGGCGGCCAGACGGTAGGTGCCGTAGCCGGCGATCATCGCGGCGTTGTCGATACACCAGCGAAGCGGGGGAAGTCGAAGGTCGAGGCTTCGCGCTGCGGCGAGTGCGCTCAGCTCCGCGCGCAGGCGACTGTTCGCGCTCGCACCGCCGCCGACGAGGAGGGTCGTCGCCTCCGGGTATCGATCGATCGCCCGCTCGACCACCTTCATCACGCCGTGCACCGCAGCCCGCTGGAAGCTCGCGGCGAGGTCCGCCCGCTCGCGCTCCCCGAGATCGGCTGCGCTCCGGCGATAGGTGGGCGGTTGGCCGCGCGGCGCGCCGCGCGGTCGGCGTTCGGGCACGCCGCGCACGGCGTAGAGGAGCGCCGTCTTGAGTCCGCTGAAGCTGACATCGAGCCGCCGTTCGCCATCGGTGTCACGGCCGAGCCACGCGACGGGAAACTCGACGGCCCGATCATCGCCGGAGGCCGCGAGGCGATCGACCTGCGGACCGCCGGGATAGCCGAGGCCGAGCATCGTCGCAGCCTTGTCGAAGGCCTCGCCGATCGCGTCGTCGATGGTGCGGCCGAGGAGCTCGAGGTGCAGCGGATCGCGGACGAGGAAGAGACTCGTGTGGCCTCCCGAGACGACCAGGCCGAGGGCCGGAAAGCGACAGGGATCGCGATCGAGGAGACCCGCGAAGAGATGCGCAGCGACATGATCGACGCCGATGAGCGGCCGCTCGAGGGACCAGGCGAGGGCCTTCGCGGCGCTGGTGCCGACGAGCAGCGAACCGATGAGTCCGGGGCGGTGGCCGACGGCGATGCCGTCGAGATCGCGATAGGTGAGCCCAGCCTCGCTCAGGGCGAGTCGGATGACCGGCAGGATGCGCTCGACATGGGCCCGGCTTGCGATTTCCGGGACCACGCCCTTGTAGCGCTCATGGAGGTCATGCTGCGTCGAGACGACATCGGAGAGGACCCGCATTGCGCCATCGTCGGCGCGCACCACCGACGCCGCGGTCTCGTCGCAGCTCGACTCGATGCCGAGGAGCGTCATCGGGCCGCGTTCCGTCCTCGGTGATGGCCCCTGTGACGGAGCGCTCATGGCTTCTCGCCGTCGGTGGGCGCAGGTCGCTCTGCGGCGGCGGGCGCTGCCGCTTCGTTCGCCGCCAGCTCGGCGATGCGCTCGTCGGTCAGCTCCAGCTCGCGAATGAGCCGGTCGCGGTAGCTTCGGGCCCGCTGCAACTCGTCGCTCACCGTGGCCCGCGCCCCGGGATCGTCACCGACGCGCGGCCATGCGCCGTCCGCGAGATAGCCGCGGAGGGCCGTGACCGCGCCGGCGAGCTGGAGGTCGCCGACGCCCTCTGCGCCGGCCGCGCCGGGCGTCGCGGCAATCCAGGCCGGATCGGACCAGCGCGAAGGATCGCCCGGCGCGCCGTCAGGGATCTCCCAGGCTCGCCGGGCGATGAACATCGTGCGTTCCTGGTCGTCGGTCATCGGCAGGTGGAAGCCGGCATCGGGATCGACGCCCCACGGGCGATCGGCGTCCTCCGGGCGGTGGGAGCGGGTGATGTTGCGACCGCTCGGCAGGTAGTAGCGGGCGGTCGTGATCTTGATGGTGCCGCGGTCCTCGGGAATCGTGAGGACATCCTGCACCGAGCCCTTGCCGAAGGTGCGGGTGCCGAGCACCTTCGCGCGGCCGTTGTCCTGCAGGGCCCCGGCGAGCACTTCGCTGGCCGATGCGCTGCCCTCGTTCACGAGGATGACCAGCGGCATGTCGATGTCGGTCGGATGGGCCGCCGCCGACCACGCCCGTCCCTTGCCGTCGCGATCGCGCACGCTCACGATCGAGCCTTGGGCGAGAAAGAGATCGGCGATCTGGATGGCGGCGCCGAGCGAGCCGCCGCCGTTGAATCGAAGGTCGAGGACGAGCGCCCGCAGGCCATCGCGACGGAGTGCGTCGAGCGAGGCGAGCATCGCGTCGGCGCTCGTCTCCGTGAACTGCGTGAGCCGCAGGTAGCCGATGCCGCGCTCGCGGTCGAGGATGTGCTCCCACCCCTTCGCGGTGCGGCGGAAGCCCTTGACGGTCTGGGTCTCGATTCTCGCCCGGACGATGGTGAGCGTGACTTCGCGCCCGTCGGAATGGCGGACGAGGATGGTGACCGGCGTGCCCTCCTCGCCGAGCAGCATGTCCATGCACGCGTCGGCGGTCTTGCCGAGGGTGCTTTCGCCGTCGATCGCAAGCACGAGGTCGCCGGCGAGCACGCCCGCCGCGAGCGCCGGGGAATCCTCGAGCGGCGTCACGATCCGCAGGTAGTTCTCGTGGATGTCGATTTCGGCGCCGATGCCCACATAGGTCCCGCGCAGTTCCTTGTCGAACTCCCGCTCCGCCTCGGGGGGCACATAGACGGTGTACGGGTCGCCGAGGGAGGCGACCATCGCCGCGAGCGCCGCCTCCTGCATCGCGGCGTCGTCGGTCGGATCGATGAAGCGGCTCGCGAGCAGGAGCCTCGTCTCGATGATCGGGTCGAACCAGTCGTAGGCGCGGGCCGCCGCGGCCGACCGCGTGGGCGCGTCTCGCCCGGGAGCGGCTGCCTGCGGCGCGGCGAGGAGCGTCGGCGAGGCGAGCGAGGAGCAGAGTCCTGCGAGGGCCGTCAGTCGGAGGAGGCGGGGGAATGACATGGCGGGAAGATTCGTGAAAGGCAAGGGAAATCGCACGGGCGGGAACGGGTGTTGTACCTACAATCGGGGCTTTGACCGGTTGACGCGATTCCGCGTCGGCGACGCACTCCCCGATGAACATCAATCCCCGCGAAGACATGAACCTGCGGGCGGAACGAGCGATCCTCGTGGCCGTCCGCCTCCCCGAAGGTCGGGCGACGGCCCCGGTCGACTATCAGGATCCCCTCGCGGAACTGCGGGCCCTCGCCGACTCGGCCGGCGTGCGCACCATCGGCGAACTCATCCAGAATCGCGAGAAGCCGCGGGGCAAGACCTATCTCGGGAAGGGGAAGGTCGATGAGCTGGCCGCGCTCGTGAAGGAGCTGGAGGCCACGCTCGTCATCTTCGACAACGAGCTCTCGCCGAGCCAGATCCAGGAACTCGAGAAGGAACTCTCCGGCCAGAAGGCGGCGGTCAAGATCATCGATCGCAGCGAGCTGATCCTCGACATCTTCGCCCACCGGGCGACGACGCGGCAGGCCCAGCTCCAGGTCGAGATCGCCCAGCTCGAGTACACGGCGCCGCGGCTGCGGGCGATGTGGAGTCACCTCGGGCAGGTCACCGGCGGCGCGCCGGTCGGCGTCGGTACCCGCGGCCCCGGCGAGCAGCAGATCGAGATCGACCGGCGACTCGTCCAGAAGCGGCTGCTGCGGCTCCAGTCGGAGCTGGCGGAGGTGCAGGCCCGCAAGACCCGTGAGGTGCAGGAGCGTCGCGACCAGCACTTCACCGCGGGGCTCGTCGGCTACACGAACGCGGGCAAGAGCTCGCTCTTCAACGCCCTGACCGCGGGCGGTGCCTTCGCGAACGACCAGCTCTTCGCCACGCTGCTCACCCGCGTCGAGCGCTGGAACCTCGGCAAGACGCGCGAGGGTGGCAAGGCCGGCGAGGGTGGGGCGAACATGGCGCTCCTCAGCGACACGGTCGGATTCATCCGCGATCTGCCGCACCACCTCGTCGCGAGCTTCCGCTCGACGCTCGAGGACGCGATCTACTCCCATGTCCTCCTGATCGTGCTCGATGTCGCCGATCCGCAGGCCCCGAAGCAGCTCGCGGTCGTGCGGCAGGTGCTCGACGAGATCGGCGCGACCGGTCAGCCGCGGATCCTTCTGCTGAACAAGGCGGACAAGCTGCGGGCGTTGCCCCACGAGGACCGCGAGTCGATGCGCTCGATCGAGGAGTGGCTCTCCCTCGAGGAGGGCGCGATGGTCGTCTCCGCGGCGACCGGCGAGGGGCTTGAGGACCTGCGCCAACGGGTGCTCGCGATCATGCTCGGCGAGCTCAGGGTCTGCGAGATTCGCCTGCCGATCGGGCAGGGGAAGGCGATCGACTTCATCGAGAAGCGCCTCGATGTCCTCGAGCGGAGCTACGACGAGGACACCGTCGTCTTCCGGGCCCGACTCGGCCGGCGGCAGGCCGAACAGATCGCGGCGGCGCCCGGTCTTCGCATCGACGGATTGCTGCCCAACGCGGCGATCCGCGAGCTGTTCGAGCCGAAGGCGGAGCGCCCCGCGCGGCGCGTTCCGCCGCACGAGCGCTTCGCCGGCGAGTTGCCTGAGCTGCCCGCGGGCCTCCGCGACGATGTGTAGGTCGAGCGCGCGTTCGTGTATCGTTTCATCTCGTGAGACGATCGCTCCAGCATCGTTGGATTGCGGGCTTCTCGACGGGGCCTGCGTTGGCGTGGTGCGCGGCGATCGTCGCCCTTGCGGGCCTCCTTCTCGCTCCTTCGCCGGCTGGCGCCGCCGCGACGCGCGAGGAACTCACCACGATTCAGTCAATTCTGCGGCTTCCGCGGGAAGAGGCTGACCGAGGGCTGCGGGTCCGCGTGCGCGGCACGGTGACCTTCGTCCAGACGCCGACGCCCGATTTCTTCGTGCAGGCGGGCGATCACGCGATTTGGGTGTCGCCCGCAGGAGGCGCGGCAGGCGACCCGACGCAGGGCGCGCGTCTCGAGCGCGGCGATGTCGTCGAGGTGGTCGGGATCACGGCCGCCGGCGCGTTCGCGCCGGAGCTCGTGCCCGACGCGGATGGCGTGACGGTCGTCGGGCGGGACGAGCTGCCGATGCCCGCGTCGATCGAACGGCTGGCCTTTGCCAACGGCGAGCACGACTGTCGATTCGTCTCGATCACGGGCGTGGTGCGGCTCGTGACCGTGGAGACGCACCATGTGCGGGTGACGCTCGCGACCGCCTTCGGGCGCGTTCCCGTGCTCGTGCCGCGCACCACCGCCGAGGGACTCGGAGCGGCGCTCGTCGGCGCGCAGATCTCGGCGCGGGGCGTCTGCTCGGTGGATTTCAATCGGCGCGGCCAGATGACGGGCATGCGCCTCTATTCCCAGGAGGAGGCGGACCTTCGGGTGGTGGCGCCAGCCCGGGAGTTCGTCGCGGTGCCGAGCGTCTCCATCGCCCGTCTGCTCACCTTCCGCTCGGTCATCGATGCGAGCGGCCGGACGCGAACGAAGGGCATCGTGACCCTGCGCCGCGGCGACGGCACCTTCTTCATGACCGCCGAGGGCGCCTCCGCGCTGGTGCGGCCGACGACCGCCGTCGAGGTCCGTCCGGGACAGGAGGTGGAGGTCATCGGATTCGCTCGCGCCGATGTCGCGATCACCTCGATTGAGGACGCGATCGTGACCCGCGGCCCGAGCGGGGCGCGGCCCTTCGCCCGGCGCGTCGCCACAGGCATCGAGCTGCAGGAGGAGATCGCGGGCGGCGATCTCGTGCGCGTCGCCGGGCGCATCGAGGCGATCAGCCAGCGGGAGCGCGAGACGATCATCATCGCCCGGCTCGATCGCCCGGCTCCATCGGAGGAAGGGGTGAGCGCGTCGCCCGCGGACACGCTTCTTGAGTTGCGGCTCGCCAACGCCGAGACCGCGCGGTGGCCGGCGGATATGGAAGTCGGCGCCCGGATCAGCGCGGTCGGCGTGAAGTGGCCGGTGGTGTCGGCGCTGGTCGGCGACGCGTGGCCGCTGGTGCTCGTCGATTCCGCCGAGGACATCGAGCTGATCGAGGCTGCGCCGGTGCTGAGCGCCTCGCGGACGCTTCTCCTGATCGGCGTCGTCGCCCTCGGCGGCGTGCTCGTCGCGATCGTCGCTCGGGTGCGCCTCATCCAGAAGGAGCGGATCCAGCGGCGTCTCGAACTCGCCGTCGCGGAGCGGACCGCTGAACTCGAGGCTGCCTCGCGGCGCATCGCCGCGTTCGACGCGGTGCGGAGCCGCTTCGTCGGACTCGCCAACCATGAGCTGCGCTCGCCGCTGATGGTGCTGCGCATGCGGGGCGAGCTGCTGTCGCGCGAGGCGTCGCCGACGACGCGCGTGCATGGCAGCGACATCGTGCGCTGCGCGGATCGCATCTCGAGCATCATCGATGAGTTTCTCGATAAGCCGCTGGAGCAGGGGCAGCCGCGGATCGCGACGGATCGGGTGAACCTCTCCGATCTCGCCCGGGCGGCGGTGGCCCGCGCCGAGCCGATGCTCCGGGCGAAGGGGCAGCGCATGGTGCTCGACGGCACGGTCCGCGGCGTGCCGGCGTGGGGCGACGCGCGGCTCATCGGCGCCGTGCTCGACAACCTGCTGTCGAACGCCTCGAAGTTCTCGGCGTCGGGCACCGAGGTGCGCGTTTCCGTGCGGCAGAGCGAAGAGGGGAGCGTCTCGAGCGTCTCGGTGATCGATCAGGGCCCGGGTCTCTCCGACGCCGACCAGGCGAAGCTCTTCCGGCGCGGCGTGCGTCTCGCCGCTCGGCCGACGGCGGGGGAGTCGAGTGAGGGCAACGGCCTCGCGCTCGCCCACGAACTCGCGGTCGCCATGGCCGGTCGGATCGTCTGCGTGAGTCGCCTCGGCGCCGGCGCGGAGTTTCGCATGGAACTTCCCGGCGACGCAGGACCGCGGAGGCCCTGGAGCGGCGGAAGCGGGGAGAGCGGGGGGAGTGACGGCGAGCGCTGGGAAGGCGAGGAGGGACTGACCGATGATCCCTGACGAGACCGTTCAGCGCATCGCGAGCCGCGCCGCCTGTCCGCGTTGCGGGCAGCCGCAGGTCGGCGTGCTGTCACCCGAGCGCGACGCGTGGCCGCTGAAAAGCGTCTGTGCGGAGTGCGGACTCGAGATCGACTGGCAATTCTATTTTGACGCGCTCCACGACGAGCCTCGCTTCCTCTGCGAGCACGCCTCGCGGCAGCGCTGGCCGATCGCCTGGCTCTGGTCGGTGGTCAGCTCGATATGCTCGATCCCGACGGGGGCGCACGGCGGCCCGCTCTGGCGGAGGATCCGGCTCGAGCATGCGGTGCGACCCTGGCGACTGGTGCTTGCGGTGGCGCTCCTCGGCGTCGCGCTGTGGCTTTCGGTCGTTGCGGCGTTGCTCTCGGATCTTCAGGGGAACCGCAGATGGCAAACGCTCGTCCAGTGGCCGAGTGGCCGGGACCCGAGAATCACGAACCCGTCGCCACCGACGATCTGGATCGGGATTCAGGAGGCGCGGGGACTCGGCTACGGCCCGGGCGTCGATCAGGAGACGGCGCCGAAGTGGCTGATCGCGGAGGCGACCTTCCGTCCGCCGACCGACCTCGATCGGTGGTTGGCGCTGCTTCCGATGGTCGTCGCGCCGTGGAGCGATCGCAGGCTCGCGGTGCGCGTGCCGGCCGAGTTGACCGGCAGGGTGAAGGAGCCGACTGGAGCTCGCTACGCGATCGATGCCGAATGGGATCTCGAGTCGACCGGCGGCGCCGGACCGCGCATCCTCGCGGACGGGACCATCGAACAGCTTTCCTTTCCGCTGGCCGTCATGAGGCCCCTGGGGCCCCAATCGCCGCGAGCGCGGTGGTCACTCTGGTGGCAGGAGAGCTGGTATCCGATCTTCTTCTGCCTGCTTCACGCGATCGGCTCGGTCCTCGCCTTCACGCTTCTCCCGATCGCCCGACGGCGGGCCAAAGTCCGCTGGGCGCACGCCCTCCGCGTCGGCGCTTACGGGGTGCTGGGGCCGCTCCTCGTCATCGCCTTCGCGGCGACCGCGATGGGATATCTCCCGTTGCGGGCATCGGCGAAACCGGCCGTGCTCGGTTCGCTCGTCGGGCATCACGGGGCCTTCCTCATCCTCGTCGCGGCGGTGACCTTCCTCTGGACCTGGGGAGCGGTGAGCCGCTACCTGCGGATGGAGCGCGGGTGGGCCGTCGCCGCGAGCATCACCGCGATCGCCACGCTTGTGGCGATGGTGTCGACCGTCTGGGAGGTCACCGGATGAGGATCGATTCGCGCGTGGCGTCAGGGTGGCGCATCACTCATCGTCGGATCGAAAGAAGACCTCGCGGTGCTCAAGCGCGTAGCGAATCCGCACGCTGAAGGGATCGGCATTGGCTGCGTGGAGTCGCCCTTCGCAGGCGTAGAAGGCCTTCTTGCTTTCGCCGTCGAGCGGGAGCGGGTAGGTGTCGAGCGGCACGCCTGGCGGAAAGCAGGCGATCGCTTCCTCGAAGCCTTTGGCCCACTCCTCCATGCCGAACACGCGAAATGCTCTCGGGACTTCCCGGATATCCTCGCCTGCGTTGCCGAAATGGCCACTCAGCCCGTTGATGTCGAGCCCTGCGTGGGCCTCGGCGGTGATGAGCCACGCTGCCCGGGCGGGGTGGAGGAGTTCGAATGACGAGACTTCGCTCCGTCGCTTGCCGAGGCGCGCGCGGGCCTTGCCATCCTCTCTGGAGATCGCGACGAGCAGGCTGCGCGTCGCCGTGTTGACGACCTCGACCGCGCCTCGAATACGCTCGCCCTCCGCCGCGTCCCCCTTCCACCGCTTCACGGTGATGGCCATGCGATCGAGATCGACCTTGGCCGCATCGAGGAGGGCAATCGCATCGCGAAGCCGCTCCCACTCCGCCGCGTCGAGGCGATCGGCGGCGGCCACTTCGGTCGGCGGCTCGAGCGTCGGGCGGGCCGCCTGGGCGGCTTGGGCAGCCGGATCGGTTTGGCGGGCCGGATCGCGTTGGCGGGCCGCTTCGCGGGCTCGGTTGAGTTCGTCCACCGTCGCGAAACCGGGGGCGTCGCTCTTGGCTGGGGGGGATGTTCGCTCGCAACCAGCCATCGCCGCGAGGGCGAGGACGACCGTCAGGCCACGGGGGCGTGCGAACCGGTGAAGGGGGCGCTGCAGGCGGTGCATGGCGCGGCGGACTGTACGGCACCTCGCATCGAAACGGCTGAAAAGCAAGGCAATCTGTTGCGGAAACGCAACAGGAGAGCGATAACGCGACGGAAGAAGCCGTCCCGCCGACGAAATCCTCTGCCTACATGAACTCGCCGGAGCAATCCGCCGATCAGTCACCCCGACGCTCTCCACCCTTCCGGCCCGTCGCCGTGAAGCCTGCTGGAGAGCCCGGGGTCCCCCGAACACCATCCCACGGAAGGGTTGGTTACGCGGGGGGGATGAAAGAAGGATCGAGTTCATGCGCGAGCAACCCTTCCTGTCCGACAAGGATGTGTTGACCACTGGAGAGGTGGCGAAGATCTGCAATGTCGCCAGCCGCACGGTCAGCAAGTGGTTCGACTCCGGACAGCTCAAGGGCTACCGGATCCCCGGCTCCAAGGATCGCCGGATTCCCGTCTCCAACCTGCTGGCGTTCATGCGCAAGCACAACATCCCGATGGACGGACTCATGTCCGGCAATCCGCGGGTGCTGGTGGTTGACGGTGACCGCGAGACGGGCGAGACGCTGAAGCGCGTCCTTGCGGAGCAGACCAACTACGATGTTCGCCTCGTCAACACGGCCTTCGCGGCCGGCGTCGAGTGCGAGCGATTCCGTCCGCATGTGATGCTCCTCGATGTGCATCTGGCGGAAGGCGAGGGCGCGTCGCTCACCACGATGATCCGCTCGAACGAGGATCTTCAGATCACCCGGATTCTCGGGATGAGCGGGAAGATCACCGACGGCCAGGCGACGCAACTCCTCGGCCGCGGCTTCGATGGCATCCTCCGCAAGCCCTTCAGCGTGCGGCAGGTGATCGAAGCGATCGAAGGCGTCCACGCCGTCGTCTGATCCTGACAGCACACGCCTGAGACGGTGCTGGGCCACACCGGCCTGCGGGTCATCCGAGAGGAGACCGCAGCCCGCGGACGGCACGCACCCCTCAGCGCAAGTCACCAGCGAGCCTGGCCTCGCTCTCGGCTTCGACCGCCTCCATGCGACCTCACGGTAGCATGCGAGGCGGTCATGACTTGGATCACCGCACTCATCACCTTCTCGGGCGGAGCGCTCGGCGCGCTCGCCCGCGTCGCGGTCATGGCCCTCTGGGCGCGATTGGCAGCGGGTCGCGCCGAGCGCTACGCGTGGGTCGGGCTCCTCTGCGTGAACATCTCCGGCTGCGTCGCCCTCGGCACCGTCGAGGCCATCATCCAGCGAAACGGCGGACTGATCGGACTCTCGCCCGACTCCGCCCGCTGGATTTTTACCGTCGGTCTCCTCGGCGGCTACACGAGCTACAGCGCGATCAGCGTCTTCGGGGACCGACTCTGGCGAAGCGGTCGGCGCTGGGAGGCGGTCGGACAGGTGGCGATCTCCCTCGCCCTCGGCGTGCCCGCGATCCATGTCGGTGTGCTGCTCGGCCAGTCGCTCGCGGGAGGTGGCCGATGACCCGAGCGATATCGGCATCCGCATCGGCGATGCCCTCGCCGGTCGCGCTCATCGTCGCCATCGCGATCGGCGGCGGATTCGGCTCCCTGGCTCGCGCCATGCTGCTCGTCGAACTGACCGCGAAGGGGATGCCGCCGATCGTCGTCCTGACGGCGATCAATCTCGTCGGTGGGATTCTCGCCGGGCACCTCGTCGAGCGGTGGACGCGCCGGGGGCTCCTCCGCTCGCGGCGTTTCGCCCTTGTCGTGCCGGGCTTCTGCGGCGGATTCACGACCTTCTCGACCTTCGCCGGCCAGATCGCGGGGTTCCTCGCGGGTTCCCCATCTGCAGCCGGCACTGCCTCGACCGGCCCCGATCTCCTCGCCGCCGGGGCGAGTCTCGCGATGGGACTGGCCATCGGAGTCATCGCCGGACGGATCGGCAGCGCCGGCGCCGCCGCGAGCCGCGCGTGAGCGGGTCCGGTTGCTACTCTCCTCACCCGTGCGCATCACGCTCGCCCAACTCAATCCGACCGTCGGCGACCTGACCGGCAACAGCGCCCTCATCGCCGCCGCGATCGACCAGGCCGAGGCGGAGCGCGCCGATCTCCTCATCACGCCGGAGCTCGCCGTCCTCGGCTATCCGCCGCGCGATCTTCTCCTACGCTCCGGCATGGCGGAGCGCTCGCGCCAGGCGGTCGAAGCGCTTGCCGTACGAACCCGGCGCGTGACCGCGCTCATCGGCTTCGCCGAGCCGTTGGCCAACGGGACACGGCCCTGTCGCAACGCCGTCGCGATCTGCCGCAACGGCCGGATCGAGCGCGTCTACGCGAAGCGGCTTCTCCCGACCTACGATGTGTTCGACGAGGATCGCTACTTTCAGGCGGGCCACGAGACCGTCGTGATCGATGTCGCCGGCGAGCGGGTCGGCGTCCTGGTCTGCGAGGATTGCTGGCGGGCGAGCGATGTGCAGCATGGGCGAAGCTACGCCGCCGATCCGGTGACGGATGCGCTCGTCCAGGGGGCGACGACGCTCGCCGTGCTGTCGGCCTCGCCCTTCGTGAGCGGCAAGGAACATCGCCATGAGGAGCGGCTCATGGGATTCGCCCGACGCGGCGTCACGGTGCTCTCGGTCAATCAGGTCGGCGGCAACGACGATCTCATCTTCGATGGCCGCTCGCGGGCCTACGCGGCAGGCGGCGCCGTCGTCGCGCGGCTCGCTGCCTTTGACTCGGAAACCCGCACCGTGGACCTCGCCGAGCGACAGCCGGTCGCGTCAGGAGAGGACCATGCGCTCGACGAGACGATCGACGCGCTGACCCTTGGCATCCGCGACTACCTGCGGAAGACCGGCCATCGCGCGGCGGTCCTCGGTCTCTCGGGCGGCATCGACTCGGCGCTCGTCGCGGCGCTCGCCGCGCGGGCGATCGGACCTGGGCAGGTGACCGGGCTCCTCATGCCGAGTCGGTATTCCTCGGCCGGGTCGGTCAGCGATGCGCGCGCGAGCGCCGAAGCCCTCGGCATCGCAGCAGCCCCGACGGTGGCGATCGAGCCTGCGCACGCAGCGCTCGCATCGATGCTGGCCTCGTCGCTCGGCGGCGTCACGACCGCCGACAGCCAGCCCATTCGATTCGATGGTTTGCCAGACGAAAATATGCAAAGCCGTCTCCGCGGCCTGCTGGCGATGGCCTATTCGAACGCGACCGGAGCGATTGTCCTCACGACCGGCAACAAGAGCGAGTACGCGACCGGCTACGCGACGCTCTACGGCGACATGAACGGCGGACTCGCCCCGATCGGCGACCTCCTCAAGACCGAGGTCTACGCGATCGCCCGTCGGCTGAACGAAGCGCCTGCACGATTCGGATTCGCCCGTCCCCCGATCCCCGAGGCGTCGATCACGAAGGCGCCATCGGCGGAGTTGCGCCCGAACCAGACCGATCAGGATTCGCTGCCGCCCTACGAGATCCTCGACGCGATCGTCCGGGCCCGCATCGACGGCGAGGAGGACATCGACGGCGTGGTCCGCACGACCGGCGTCGATCGCCCGACCGCGGAACGCTGGTGCCGACTGATCGATCGGATGCAATATAAGCGTGATCAGGCAGCGGTCATCCTGAAACGAACCCCGCGCGCCTTCGGCCGAGGCCGGCCGATGCCGATCGCAAGTCGCTCCGACGCGTGACGGTGCGCGCTCGCGATTCGGCCATTCGGCCGGAGAACCACAGAGGCACAGAGGGCACAGAGGGTGCACAGAGGAGGCAAAAGAGGAGACTGGTTGCGCGCGCGTTGATGGAGACGGCCGGTGCCAGAGGGACTCGATGAGCGCACGCGTTTTGGCACGGCGAGAAGTCCGAACCCACGCAAAGTCCATTCGGCGCACGCGATTTCGTGAGGCGAATTGCCTTTCTCCCTTGACTCCTCTGTGCACCCTCTGTGTCCTCTGTGCCTCTGTGGTTCTCTGGCGGAAGAGTGCAGAAGGCTGTGGTTCGCTGACGGCGTCTTCGAGCCTCACTCCGCGCAGCGGACTGCGGTGGCGATGTTGTCGGCGTTCAGCGAGCCGATCACCACGCTCGTGACGGCGGGGGCGGCGAGGGCGAAGGGGATCGCTTCGGCTGCGGGAATCCGCCCGCTTGCGAGGGCTTTCTTGATGAGGACGCCCACGCCCGCGGCGGCGGCCTGTTCGAGCGTCGGTCGGTGGCTCGTGTCGAGTGGGTGATACTCGACCATGAGCGCGTCGTAGCCCTCGGCGATCGCCATGCGAAACGCCTCGTGCGTGTAGCCGGAGAAGCCCATCGTTCGGATGACGCCGCGCTCGCGGAGATCGCGCAGGGCGTTCGTCACGCCGGTCGTTCGAAGAACCGCGGCGTCCTCGCGCGGCGCGTGGACGATGAGGCAGTCGATGCGATCGGTGCGGAGGGCCCGCAGGCTTGCGCTGACGCTGCGCTCGATCGCCTCGTTCGAGAAGTCGTATTGCGAGCGGCCATGCTCAAAGCGCTCGCCGACCTTCGTCGCGATCGCCACCCGGTCGCGGAGACCGTCTCGAGCGAGGGTCGCGCCGACCCGCGCTTCGCTCACGCCGTAGGCCGGCGCGGTATCGATGAGCGTGACGCCCAACGCGATCACCCGGCGGATCAGCCGATCGGCCTCCTCGTCGGAGGGGAGGTCGTAGGCTTGGGCGTACTTCGTTCCCTCGTTGCGGCCGATCTTGAACGCACCGAAACCGATCGGCGAAAGGAGCAGATCGCGCTGGCCGAGTCGTCGCGGCGTCATCGGCCCGTTCCCAGCGGTGCGAAGGTCATGCTCTCCCACGGCGGCGTTCCGATCGACGGTCGCGGGGCATCGATCCGCCATGCACCGCTCGGGGCGATCGAACGGGCTCGGAGGGCATCGAGGACCAGCTCCGCGGCCCGCGGCGCAAGCGCGAGTTTCGTCGGCCAGATCGTCAGGATGCTCGCGTCGTCGTCCACGATCTGGGCATCGTCGGGGCGGAGTCCGGCTTGCGTCGCTCGCTCGGCGCGATCGATGCGATAGCTTCCCCACTCCGTCGCGCTGAGATCAACGCCGGGAAGGACGGCCCGCACCTCGTCGATGGCCCGGGTGACCAGCGCCTCCGCGGTGAGCGCGACGCCTTCCTCGGCGAGCTGGCCGCCGAGCTGCCAGATGAGCCGGCCAGCGCTGTCGGTCGAGGTCGTGATGGTCACGCGCGTCGCGGCGCCGTCGACGCAGTGGCCGTGGAGCTCAGCGGGCGCGTTGCGCACCACCGCCATGTGCAACGGGCGCCGCTGCATGAGCGCGGGGGAGAGGCCAAGCTGGGCGCGAAGGGGCTCGTTCCACGCGCCGGCGGCGAGGATGATCGAACGGGCGCGGAGGGAGAGTCGACGCTCTGGCCCGTTTGGCCCAATCGGCAGGTCCACCCGCACGCTCGTGCCCTCGCGGGTCAGCGTGAGGCCGCCGGCATCGCGGAGACCCGGCGCGGCGATGAGGCGCTCGGCGTGACGGGCGGCGAAGGCTCGGACGAGCGAGAGCGTGTCGAGGACCGGCTCGTCGACGCGATAGACGGTCCCCGGAGCGCCGCGGAGGACATCCGGCCGCTCAGCGACCGGCGTTTCGATCGGGACGGAGCGGAGGCCGCTGCGGGCGCCGAGGAGCCCGAGCTTCGAGCGGAGGCTTTCGCTTCGCCAGAGCCAGGTCGATGGGCTGCGAACGGTCACCGTCGAGAGATCGGGTCGGACGCTTCCGGCAAGCGATTGCCGCCACCGATCGGGCATCGCGCTCACCGCCTCGGCGCTTCGATGAAAAAGGCCGCGGAGCGTGTACTTCAGGCCGCCATGGATGATTCCCTGGCTCGCGAGCGTCTGCCCAGCGCCGAGGGCACCGGGTTCGAGCAGGGCGACCGCGAAGCCCCGTTCGTCGAGGGCATCGAGCGTCCAAAGCCCGGCGATGCCGCCGCCGATGATGAGGGCGTCAAGATTGTGGCTGGCGTCGGTCCCCATGGCCGCAGTGCGTGTCCGTCAGGCTCGATCAGGAGTCGCGACGCGTGCGCGGCCCAGACATGAAGCGTACCGGAAAGCCGTCGGAACCAGACTCGGTTGGGGTTGGTGTTCGTCGGCCGGGCTGCGGGCCTCGTCGTGGGCCGGGCTCCGCTCGCCGCTCACGGATTCGTCGCACTGCCGATGGGTGCTGTGACTCGCCGCAGCAAGGTCGGATTCTCGATCACGATGTCGGGACCGATCCACACCGAGGTCAGAGTAGGGGACTGCTCGGCAGCTCGGACCGATGGCCGCAGGATGATGTCGACCCTCGTCGCATCGGTACCGCCGAGGTCGCGCATGTCCCGGCCGATGCCGTAGCCGGAGGTCGCCCCCGACGCGAACCAGACCGATCCGAGGTTGATCTCGCGCCCGGCATGCGAACCGTCGCGTGGCCGCAGAAGCACATCAAGGCCCAGATCCGCGGGTGCATGTCGTACTTCGATCATCAGGTCGATCGAGCGTTGGTCGGAGAGCTCAAGTCGGCCGACCGAGAGCGAGGACGCGATCGCCGAGGACAACGAATCGTCGCGCACGACGCGCAGTGCGGGCTCGTCGGCGCTGACGATGTCGATGTCGCCCTCGAACTCGCGCACGATCGATCCGATGAGCCGTTCCTCCCGATCGGTGGTCACGACATCGAGCTCGTAGCGCATGCTGAGCCGTGCCTTCCCGACCCGATCGGGCATCGGCAGGGTCATGGTCCATCCCGAGTGCCCGCCGCGCGTCATCGAGGCCGTCGATTCACCGCCCCAGGTTCGGGGCATGTCGCGGCCATCGATCGACGCTCCGGCGAGTCGCGAGCGAATCCGAATCGTCGGGATCGGCAGCCCATCCGCGACCGTCCTGCCTTTGATCACGAGTTGAACGGGAAGTTCTTTCCCCGCCCGCACGCGTGTGCGCGGCGACCACGAGATGTCCGTCGCCCGCTCGACATAGTTCATCCACGCCGCATCGTCGACCAGCGACTGGAGCCGTGCGCGCTCGTAAAAGGTGCTGAAGCCCGGGTTCCAGACGATTGTCGGGTCGGCGAGCATCGCAGTGAGGTCGTCTGCAACCGCTTGCGCCTCCGCGGTCGTCATCGAGCGCGTGCTGCCGAGGAGCCGCTGATCGAACTCGGCGCCGATCGCCGCTGCGCGGGCCGAGCCGACGAAGCCGAGCTCCGTCCGCAGCCACCAGACCGGAGCGGCCTGGATGAGGTTGATTCGCGAGATGGCGACTCCACCGAACATCGCGATCGGAAACGCGCCGAATAGGAAGACGATCGTCCCGACCACGATGCGCCACGGGCGGCGCATCGCCCGAATGCGCGTGGACTTTGGCTCACCCAAATCCCGTCCGCACTCCGGGCACGCGCCGTGCGGATCGATCCCCCGGAGCTCGAACTCGCAGGTCGCGCACTCGACGATCCCCCCGACCGGACGCCAGCGCCAACCGGAGACGACCAGCCACGCGCCCAAGATCGCGACGCACAGCGAAGGAACCAGAAATGCGAGGAGTCCGAGCATGGATTCAATCGAGGATCACATCGTTTCGTTCAGAGCGTGACCACCTTGCGCTCGACTGTCAAAAGGGTGGATCGGACCGTGATAGAGAGCTGCTTCCTCTGTGTCCAGCATTCTGCATTATTCGCGTCGTTCATTCACCACAGAGGACACAGCGGTCACAGAGGGGGCACAGAGCGGAACAGCCTGATCGAACGCGACGAGAGCATCCGTGATCCACCTCAGGCGCGTATTTCCTTCTCGCTCGCTTGTTTGCCCGCTCGCTCATCTGTAGAGGTCTGAAATCGACCATGACTCGAAGTTGGATGGCCGCTCACGACCCCAAAACACCCTCGTTTTTCCCTCTCTGTGCCCCCTCTGTGCTCTCTGTGTCCTCTGTGGTGAGTCTGGTCGAATTGTGCAGAATCCTGTGTCCTCTGTGGTGAATGAACGACGCGAGTGGTGCACAGAGCAGTCCGGCGCGCGCCGTCGCGGATGCCAGCTACTTCGCCGCCTTGAGCCCGACGAGCGCCTCAGCGAACGCCTTGCCGATCGGGGCGAGGATCTTGGCGGAACCGAGGTAGTGGTAGCCGCCGTTCGTCACGCCGAGGTTCAGCCGCTTCAGTTCCTCGGGCGTGAACTCCCGCTCGAGGGCTTTCTGGCGGGCGTCCTGCTTCTCCGGCTCGGAGGGCGTCGGGTTGGCCTCGCGGAACGACTGCTCAAGTGTGTCGAAGATCCGTTCGCGCCGCTCGGCGAGCGCCGCCAGTTCGTCGTCCCAGAATGGTGCGGTCTCGACCGCAATGACATTTCCCTTGAACTCATCGAGCGTCGTTGGCTTCCGCTGTGCGTCGCGGAAGTGCTTCATCGCCCCCTGCGTGTTGCCCTTCAGGCCATCGATGCCCATGACGCCAATGATGAAAGGTAGTTTCGGGGCCGCGAGGTCTTTCCGCACATCGCGGATGAAGTGAGCGAGGAGCTCAGCGTAGAGGTCGTAGCCGCCAGCGCGGTCCTGATTGGGATAGACCCCGCCGTCAACGAGGTCGTTGAATCCTTGGAACCAGACGAAACCGGCCAATTCATAGCCCTGCTTCTCGTCGTACTCGGGCACAACACGCTTGATGTCAGCGAGGACCTTCTTCACATGCCCAATCATCTCGCGGTAGTAGACGCCGGTGGCGGCGGCCTTCTCGGCGAAGACTGCGGGGCGATCCTCGAGCTTCGGAATGCCGTGGGCGCCCTCGGGATGCTTCTCCCAGAGTTCCTGCGTCTCCTTCGCCATGACGAATGGGCCTCCACTCGGGGACCGGAAGTCGGTGTGAAGGCTGCGACCGCCCCACGAGGTCTTGATGATCAGGACTGGCTCGTTCAGCAGCTTCTCCATCGTGAGGCCGAAGGTGAACTCGGGGCCGATGTTGTCCTCACCACCCGCACCGAACCCTGCGGTGAGCTTGCCCTTCTGTTCGCTGAGGTCATCCCACGCGTTGCCGAGGCAACCGACCGAGGTGATCCATACCCTCTCGCACACCCTCGGCTTGCCGGCCTCGTCCCGCATCTCCTTCAGCAGCGGCGCGGTCTTCGGGTCGCTGGCGAGGTCGTCGAAGGTGGAGACCTTTGCGTGCCCCTGCATGTTCGATTGACCGGCGAGAATGAACACCTTGAGCGGCTTGGCTTGGGTTGCCCCCGGATCGGCCTGCGCCTGCGCGAGCAACGCATGGCTGAGAAGCACCAGGCTCGCGAGAAGAAGCAGCCAAGGTCGCGTGGTCATCATGTGGTCCTTCCTGTCGGGCTTCAGGCGGAGCTCCGTCCTTCGCGCTGCCTGCGTTGGCGGACGACGGCACGCCTGACCGCGCAGCGATCGAGCGAGGAATCGAAGCGTCGAGCCGAGTCTAACCGCCCCTCCGTAGGGCAGATGACCTTCGCCGCAGGGGAATGCACCCCGCGCGATTGCCCATCAGCGCTTCGCGGTGCGCGACATCCATCCTCTCGGCGGAGGAGGGGAGGGGCGGGCGAGACTCGCCGCGTCGCTCTGGCGTGCGGTGTCTCGGAGAGCCGGCCGGGCTACCATCGTCGCTTCTCACCCCGGTCCCCATGCGCGTTAGCTATCACCCTGGTTATGTCGTCGAGCTGCCTGAGCATCATCCGTTTCCGATGCGGAAGTTCAGCGAGCTTGCTCGGCTCGTCGTGGCGGAGGGCATCGCTCGGCCGATGGAGGTGATCGCGCCGGAGGAGGCTGATCGCGACACGCTCGCGCTCGTCCACACCGATCGATATCTCGACGCCCTTTGGAACGGGACACTCGCGCGTGAAGAAGAACGGCGGCTCGGGCTTCCGTGGTCGCCGGCGCTCCTTCGGCGATCGCGGCTCGCGACGCAGGGGTCGATCAACGCCGCTCGCTTCGCGCTGGAGGATGGCATCGCCGGCAATCTCGCCGGGGGAACGCACCACGCGCATCCGGACGGCGGTGAGGGCTTTTGCGTCATCAACGATGTCGCCGTCGCGACCCGCGTCCTCCAGCGCGAGGGACGGCTGCGACGGGTCCTGATCGTCGATCTCGATGTCCATCACGGCAACGGGAACGCCGCCTACTTTCAGGGCGACGACGAGGTCTTCACCTTCTCGATGCACGGGGCGAAGAACTTCCCGCTTCGCAAACCGCCGAGTTCCCTCGATGTGCCGCTCGAGGACCATGTCGGCGATCACGAATACCTGACGCTCCTCGAGCGATGGTTGCCCGTCGCGATCGAGCGGTCACAGGCGGCGATCGCGTTCTATCTCGGCGGCGTCGATGTGGTGATCGGCGATCGATATGGGCGGCTCGCCCTGACGCGCGATGGGCTGCGCCGGCGCGACCGATTTGCGATTGGAGCCCTGCGCGCAGCGGGGCTGCCCGTTTGTCTGGTGCTCGCCGGCGGCTATGCGCGGACACCCGAACTCACGGCGGACCTCCACGCCGAGGCCTTTCGGGCGGCCGTGGCGATCGAAGCGGAACGAAGTGAGGCTGGGCCTTCAGCGTGGGGGCGTTCAGTTCGGTGAGGCAGCGGTCCCGGTCGCAGTGCTCGGACTGCGCTCGCCGCGCGACCGGCCTGCGGTCGTGCGCGATGGAAGGGCCCGCGATCGGTCGCCGCCGCGGCGCCACCAGAAGCCGACCTCATCGACGCGCAGGAGATAGAGGCCGCTCTCCACCGCGAGATTGGTCAGCTCGGCGACGGATCCGAATCCGAGCTTCTCCTTGATCGACTGGCGGTGGAACTCGATCGCCTTCGGCGTGCGATGCAGCGTTCGCGCGATCTGCGGACCGGGGAGCCCTTGGGCGACAAGGGCGAGCACCTCGGCCTGACGGATCGTCAGCTTTGAGAGCACGCCGCGATCGTTGATCGCCGCCGGCTCGTTGTCGCGATCGGCGAGCGCGGTCTCGTACTCGGCGCGGGTGCGAAGCGGCTTCAGGCTCGCGATGATGAGCGAGCGCCCCGGCGTGTCGTCGCAGGGGTGGCGCCGGAGGGTCAGGAGGGCGAGGCGGCCGAAGAAGAAGCCGACGCGTCGGATCCGCTCCTCGCCGCGCAGCACGCGATCGAGCAGGGCGGCGCCAACCTGGAACACCGGCGGGGGGACCAGATCAGCGAGTGGCGACCCTGCCGACGCGGCGAGGGAACGGCCAAAGGCCGCGTCCAGCCACGAGGGGGTCGCATAGACCAGATGCTTCTGGTCATCGAAGCACAAAACGACGGCACCGGTGTCTTCCGTGATCTGCCGGACCAACGCTGGGAGTTGCACTGGAGAGGTTCCTCAAGGGACGAGAGAGTGGTTTCCCCCCACTCCGGGACCGGATCCGTGTCCGCTCAGCCTGCGTCCAGTACAACGCGAGCCAAACGGGGTCTCGCACGCGGCAAACACGAACGCCGCGTGGTCGAAGGGACAGTCAATCGCGTCGGTCGACGCCTGCGAGCGAGGGGCTTGGCTTAGGCAAGAACCCTATCGAAGGCGTCGGCCTGGCGGCTGACTGCAGGATCCGGCATTCCGCTACCGCCGGGTTGGACCCGGGATCACCCGACTTCGGGAAATCCCGATCCAACAAGCAGCCATTGTCGCGGCGAATCGTTCGCCCTGCAAGTCCAAAGGATTCAGCTATGGGTTCGCCCAGTGGTTCTCGCCCATTGCTTCGGGGCGTCGCCGCGTCCGCAGAAGCGCCTTCCGGCCAATGGTTGGCACTCCCGAGAGGGACCCTCGCTTACCGCTCCCAAGCGTCCGCGATGGCCTTCGACGGGCTGGCGACTTGGTCGATCTCGATCGGCTCGACCTCGACAACCGGCGGCGGGGGGGCGATCGGCTTGAGGGCTTCGGCGGCCCGGGCCTCCTCGGCGTCGAGGCGCTCCTGGGCGGCCTTCGTGATCCGGCCGTCGCTCCCGACCTCCTCGAACCGGACGGCGACGCGCTTGCTGACGCCCCGCTGCGGCATGGTGATGCCGTAGAGCATGTCGCAACTCTGCATCGTCCGCTTGTGGTGGGTGATGACGATGAAGTGGCTGCGGTCGAGGAACTGCTTGAGCGTGCCGCAGAAGCGCTCGACATTGGCCTCGTCGAGCGCCGCATCGACCTCGTCGAGCACGCAGAAGGGGCTCGGCTTGCTCTGGAAGATCGCCATCAGCAGGGCGACGGCGGTCATCGTCTTCTCGCCGCCGGAGAGCTGGCTGATGACCCGCGGCTCCTTGCCCGGCGGCTTCGCTCGGATCTCGACACCCGACTCGAGCCAATCGGTTTGGCCGGCGCGGGGGCCATCCTCGAAGGGGAGGAGGAAGAGATCCGCGCTGCCGCCGCCGAAGAGACGGCGGAACATGCCGTCGTTGCTTGCAAAGTGCTCGCGGACGGCCTTGAAGGTCTCCTCGAAGCGCGAGCGGCTCACATCGTCGAGCTGGGTGATGAGCTGCTCGAGCTGCGCGCGGGCCTCGTCGATGTCCTTGAGCTGGCTCTCGAGCTCCTGATTCTTCTGCTCGAGCGTTCCAAGCTCCTCGATCGCGTCGATGTTCACATGGCCGAGGCGGCGGATCTCGGTGTTGAGTTCCTGCACTTCCTTCTCGGCAAGATCGCGATCGAGCGGGACGAAGCCCTCGGCGTCGCGCTCCTCGCGGTGGCTCGGGTAGCGGGCGGGCAGGTCGAGCTCGAGCTCGCGCAGCGTGTTCTCCTCGAGATTCTCGCGCTTGATCTCGAGCTCGCGCCGGCTCATCTCGACCGAATGCCAGTTGCGCTCGAAGACCGCGGCGGCGCTCCGTCCGGTGGCGAGGCCGCCGCTCGTGCGCTCGACCTCGATCGAGGCCTCGCGCAGGCGCGCCTCGGCGTCGGTGAAGCTCGCGACGAGCTCCTGCAATCCGGCGTCGCTCGCCTGGACGGCCTGCGTCGCCTCGGCGATCGTCTCCTCGAGCCGGGCGATCTGCGAGGAACGCCGCTCGACCTGCTCGCGGACCGCCTGCACCTGTCGCTGGTTGTTCTCGAGCGCCCCCTGCAGCGAGCGCCGCTCGCGACGGGCGTTCTCGAGGTTCGCGTTGGCCTCGCCCAGCCGGCCGCGGGCGATGCCAAGGCTTTCGCCAAGCTGGGCGACCTGATGCGCGGCCCGCTCGTAGGCGACGCGGGTCGCCTCGGAGCGCTCGCGTTCGCTCGCGATCTGTGCTTCCACCTGCTGCAGGCGCGCGGCGAGCTGCTCGCGTTCCGCATCGACGCTCCCGGCGCGGGTCGCGAGCTCGCGGTCCTCGTCGTCGATGCGGGCCCATTCGCCCTCGATGCGACGGATGAGCTGCTCGAGACGCTCGGCCTGATAGGTCGCGTCGATGAGCGAGCGACGCGACTCCTGGAGCTTCTCGGAGAGTTCGCGCACCCGGATCTTCTGATGGCCCGACTCGCTCGCGACCTGCGAGAGGTCGAGTTCGAGGGCCGCGATGCGCAGGGAAAGCGAGGAGAGCGCGGTCACGACCTCCGCGAGTTCGGCGCGGCGCTTGAGGACGCCGGCGAAGCCCGCGCCGCCGTCGCCGGTTTCGGCGGGGTGGAGGACGACCGTGCCGTCGGAGTCGAAGAGTTCACCGCTGCGGGTCACGACGCGGCAGCCGGCGAGCGGTCCGCGGAGGAGGGTGCGGGCGACCTCGGCGTTCTGGACGACGAAGGTCTCGCCCAGCAGCCGTTCGAGCCAGCCGCGGGCGAGCGGTTCGGCGCGGACATACTCGAGGATCGGCGTCGCGCCCGGCACGGTCGGGATCGGGCGCGGCGTCGGACGGAGATCGACCGGGGCGAAGGCGGCGCGGCCCTCCAGCGAGCCAAGCTCGGGCAGGGCGAGGAGGAGGCCGTCAACGGACTCGACGAGCAGGAGTTCGAGGTGCTCGCCCAAGGCTGCCTCGACGACATCGGCGTGGTCCCGATCGGTGTCGAGGAGATCGGCGAGAACGCCGCGGACCGTCGCGAAGCGCGAGGGGTCCTTGGCCCGCGCCGCGAGAATCGCCTTCACGGCGTCGCCGAGACCTTCGCGACTCGTCTGGAGATCGTGGAGCACCCGGCGCCGGCTCTCGAGACTCGTGCGCTCGTCACGCAGCGATGCGAGCGTCGTCGCCAGCGTCGTCTGGCGATCGCCAAGGAGTTGCGCCACCGCGGTGCGCTCGTCGAGCTCGCGCTGGAGGCGCTGGATCTGATCCTCGGCGACCAGCGTGCGGACCCGCGCGGCGCTGCGGGCGACGCGATGCTGATCGAGTTCGCGGGCGAAGGGATCGCGGCGGCCGGCGAGCTTCGTGCGCTGCTCGGCGAGCGAGTGGCCGCGGGCCTCGAGGCTCGCGACGCGTCCGGAGAGCTGCGAGCGCTCGCGCTCGAGCCCGCTGAGGGCGTCGCGGAGTCGCTCGTGCGCCGACTTCTCCTCGAGGGCGACCGTCGTCGCCTTGGCTCGGTCTTCGCTTGCCTTCGCAACCGCCCGCTCCGCCTCGGCTGCGGCCTCCGCGCAGGCGGCGATGGTCTGCTCGGCGTCGGCGATCCGACTCGCGAGCTGGGCGATGCCAGCCTCGAGGTCGGCGAGACGGCGCGACTCGTCGGCGATCGTCTGCCGGACATCGGCGAGCGAACGCTCGGAGAACTCGACCCGCTGACGGGCCTGCTGGCCGACGCCGGTCAGCTCGAGCCGGCGCTGTTCGAGGGCGTGGTGCTGCGTCTGGGCCTCATGCCGACGGATGTCCGCCGCCTGCTTCGCCTCTTCGAGACCGCGCAGCGCCTCGTGGGCCGCGTCGCGCTCGGCGGTGAGCGTGGTGAGTTCGCTCGTCAGTCCGAGCAGGCGGTCGTGGAGCTCGTGGTAGTGGTCGAACGCGAGTCCGGTGCGCAGTTCGCGTCGCCGGGCGTCGAGCACTTGGAATCGCTTCGCCTTGTCGGCCTGACCGCGGACGATGCGGAGACGGCGCTCGGTGCTCGCGAGCTGTTCGCGGAGGACGACGAGGTTCTTCTCGGCGTGCTCGAGCTTGCGGGCGGCCTCGACCTTGCGGGCCCGGAACTTCGCGACGCCCGCGGCCTCTTCGAGAATCGCCCGACGCTCGAAGGGATTGGCCATGAGCATCGCATCGACCTTGCCCTGCTCGATGATCGAGTAGGCGTCGTTGCCGATGCCGGTGTCGAGGAAGAGCTCGCGGATGTCGCGGAGGCGGACCTTCTTGCCGTTGATGAGGTACTCGCTGCGGCCGTCGGCGTAGAGGCGCCGGGTGACATCGACCTGCTCGGCGTCGATCGGGAGGCGACGGTGGGTCACCTGCGAACGGCGCACGATGGAGTGCTCGTGATCGCCGAGAGCCTCCGCGTCGTCATGTCCGCCGCTCTCGCCCCCCGCGACGACGGCGCTCTCCTCGCCGATGCCGCCGGAGGAGCGCAGCCGCTCGGCGCGGATGATCGCCTCGTCCACCACCGGGTTCTCGAAGCTGAGGGTGACGCTCGCCATGCCCGAGGGCTTCCGCGAGGCGCTGCCGGCGAAGATCACATCGAGCATCGCGCCGCCGCGGAGGCTCTTCGCGCTTCGCTCGCCCAAGACCCACTTGATGGCGTCGACGACATTGCTCTTGCCGCATCCGTTCGGTCCGACCACGCCGATGATCGGCAGGTCGAAGCGAAACTCGGTGGTGTCGGCAAAGCTCTTGAAGCCACTCAGCGTCAGCTTGGCGAGGCGCATCCGTCCCGAACCTTTCGTCCTTGAGTGACCCGTTCCCGTCGTCCGTCGACGGTGTGTGCGTCAGCCGTCGCTTGCGAGGGCCATGCCGCGAAGGGAGCCGTGCGATGGCCACCGCGCCCCCATCGTTGCCCCATCACTTCGGCTCCGTTCGCTTCGGCTCCCCGTCCGCCCTGGAGCGTCCGCGGAGCGAACCGCGCGGCGTCAGCCGCATGAGCCGATCTCCCGCGTGAGGCTCGATCAGCGAGGCACAGTATCGCGTTGAATCGCCGATCGTTCAATCACCGTCGCCCCGCTCGCGCCGCCGACGGGTGCGTCGGCGGAATTTGGGGAAATGCTGGCGAGATCGCTCTCCGCGAGGGGATCCGTCGGAGCCGTCGTCCGAGCCGCGGCGCCCGACTCGACGGTGTCGCCGAGGTCGTCGAACTCCGGCCGCTCGAGGACTTCCTCCGGCTTCTGGCTGCGGATGATCGCCGCCAAGATGCGGTCCTGCTCCGCCTTGAAGTCGGTCTTGCCCATGTAGCCCTTCCGCCAGAGCTGGTGCAGGGCGCCGATCGTCTCGGAGTAGCTCAGGCCAAGGCCGGGAGCGGGCCGCTCGATCGTCGTCTGATGGCCGAGGAAGGGGATGAACTCGGGGATCTGGGGGGAGACGCGCTTGATTTCCGCCGGCGCGTCGGGCGAGGGTCGCCAGAAGACCTGGATGAGGTCATCGCCCGGGTCCGACTTCATCATGAGGCGGTTCGACCAGGCCTGGAAGGTCATGGACTGGGCAAGGGCCACATCGCCGAAGACGACGACCTTCGGGCGGCCGGTCTGGGCGACATAGAGCATCGGCTTCGTGCTCGGCACGGTGATGAGGTCGAACTTCTCGTCCACCGTGAGCTGGCTGAGCGATGGATCGCGGCGCAGCTCGAGGGCGTCGAAGGCAGCGAGGCGGATGTCGACATCCTCGTCGTCGAGGAGTTCGCGCAGGCCAAGATCGATCGCCGGGTTCATGCCCATGCGGGCGAGCAGGGCGATCGCGGTGAGTCGGTTGTCGGTGTCGGTGGAGCCGCCCTTCGCGGGCGGGGCGGCGACGGCGAGAAGCGGCCGGACGGTCATCGGATCGTCGAGGTTCGCTCCCGCGACCAGGGCCGCCAGGCGGACCTGCTCCTCGGGGTAGCTGTAGAGATCCTGGAACATCGGGACCGCCTTCTTCCCGATCGACCGCCATCGCCAGGACGCCGCCTCGGCCATGCCCGGGGTCGCGAGGAGGGCCCGGCGGACATACATCGCCGTCTGTTCCGGTGCCTCGACGAGCATCGGCGTGTGCTGGACGAGCTGGACGAAGTCCTCCGGACGGTCGTGGTAGCTCGGGGGCACGGTGATGTCGATCGCGTCGCCGGAGCGGCCGCGGGCGGTGTCATCCCGCTGGCCGGGCTCGCGGGGGAACATCGAGTTCACCGCGGACTGGATGGTCGAGGCGCGGGCATGCGAGGTCGTCGCCATGCGCAGTCGCAGCAGCATGTCGTTGTTGACCGAACCGCCGTCGAGGATGCGGCCGCTCAGTCGATTGACGGTGTCCTTGCGGGTCGCGTTCGGCTCGACGAAGGGGTTGATGAAGATGTCGCCACCCGCCTCGGCGAGGATGCGGGCCTGTCGATTGCCGGTCACCAGCGGGCCGGGGCGCAGGTCGGTCGTCCAGAGCCGTCCGCCTTCGAGGCTCGTCGTCCCCGAACCGGGCACCGCGAAGACCCGGACATCGAACTTCGTCCCCTTCGGAGCACCGGGGGGAATCACGCCTTCGACGATCACGACCGCGCAGTCCTCGGTGTCGAGGAGCTTCTCGGGCGAGAGTTCGGGCATGCCCATCGTCGGATTGCCGACGCCGCGGCGGGTCATCTCCCGCAGGATGTGGGCCCGGACATCGGCCGGCATGAGGCGACTGCCGTTGCCGTTCAGCCCGACGACGAGGCCGTAGCCTCGGACGACGGTCGGGGCGAAGCCGGTGACGACCGTCTCGCTCGCCACGGTGCCGCGCATGATCGGCTCGACATCGAGCGTGAAGTTCCGGGCATTGAGGGCGTCGAGCTTCGGCTTCGGCTTGGCCCGCTCGACGAGCTCGCCGCAGCCGATGAGGGTGCAGCAGAGGAGCGGCAGCAGGAGCGCCAGCGATGCGAGCGATCGCACCGAATCCCCCAACACCCGGCGGGCTACCCCGCGGAGCGATCCCACGAGCGGGGCGCGCGAGGCGCCAGCGTCACGGGGCGGCAGGCTGCGAGCGGTTCGGGGGAGGTGGGGCATGATCAGGACGGGTCAGATGAGGAGCGTCGGAGCGTCGAGACGGTCACGAGGAGGCAGTGAGCGCTGCAGGATTCGAACCTGCGACCACCGCGGTGTAATCGCGGTGCTCTTACCACTGAGCTAAGCGCCCCGCGTGGGGACCGGCCGCGTGACGATCAGTCCCCCCCGGTCTGTGGCCGGACGGGGATTGTAACGGTGCGACCGTACACTCCCGCCTTCTCTTTTCGCATTTGACAGGCCCGTGTGATGGCTGACCGCCCCTCCGACAACCCTCCTGCACCCAGCGAGGGGCCAAGCCAGCGGCCCCCTCTGCCGGACCCGGTTCGGCGGGCCATCGCCGAGCTGGAGCGCCGCGCCCGTCGCCTGGCCGAGGAGTGCACGCTCGCCGACGCACGGCGGATCCGACGCCGCCTCCAGGGGATCCGCGGCATGCGCGACGCGCGCGGCGGTGCCCTCGCCCGCGCCGGTGACGCCATCGCCCGCATCGAGCGGGAGTGGGCCGAGGCCGTCGCGCGTCGGGCCGCCCGGGCCGCCTCGGTGCCCTCCATCCGCTACCCGACGGACCTACCGGTCGCCGAGCGGCGCGAGGAGATCATCGCGGCCCTGAGGGCCCATCGCGTCCTGGTCCTCTGCGGCGACACCGGCTCGGGCAAGAGCACCCAGCTTCCGAAGATGTGTCTCGAGGCGGGGCGCGGCGTCGCCGGCATGATCGCCCATACCCAGCCGCGGCGCATCGCGGCCCGGAGCGTCGCGGCGCGCATCGCCGAGGAGCTCGGCACGCGCTTGCCCGCCGGCGGCGAGCGTCGGGCTGCGCCGGGGGGACCGTCGCCGCTCGTCGGCGTCACCACGCGCTTCGACGATCGGAGCGGGCCGGGCACGCTCATCTCGGTCGTGACCGACGGCATCCTGCTCGCCCAGACCCGCCGCGACCGGGACCTCCTCGCCTACGACACGATCATCGTGGACGAGGCCCACGAGCGCAGCCTCAACATCGACTTCCTCCTCGGGTACCTCAAGCGGCTCCTCGAGCGCCGCTCGGATCTCAGCGTCGTCATCACCAGCGCGACGATCGATCCGGAGCGATTCAGCCGACATTTCCGCAACGCGCCGATCATCTCGGTCGAGGGACGCACCTATCCGATCGAGACGCGCTACCGTCCGGTCGAGCGTTCCGAGGAGATCGACGAGGAGGATCCCGCGCTCCTCGCGGCGATGCTCGACGCGGTTGACGAGATCGACGCCTCGCCGCGGGCGACGCCGCGCCCGGGAGGCGACGCCCGCCGCGACACGCTCATCTTCCTCTCCGGCGAGCGGGAGATCCGCGAGGCCGCCGAAGCCCTCCGCGGTCGGCAGCCGACGAGCGAGATCCTGCCGCTCTACGCCCGTCTCTCGGTCGAGGAGCAGGATCGCGTCTTCCGCCCCTCGAACCGGCGACGCATCGTCCTGGCGACGAATGTCGCCGAGACCTCGATCACCGTGCCGGGGATCGACGCGGTCATCGATCCGGGGCTCGCCCGCATCTCCCGCTACAGCCCGCGGGCCCGCGTCCAGCGGCTGCCGATCGAGCGGATCGCCCAGGCGAGCGCCGACCAGCGCCGCGGCCGCTGCGGTCGCACCGGTCCGGGGATCTGCATCCGACTCTGCGAGGAGGCGGAGTTCGCTGCGCGGCCGCGCTTCACCCAGCCGGAGATCCTCAGGACCAATCTCGCAAGCGTCATCCTGCAGATGGCGTCGCTCGGGCTCGGCCGACCGGAGGAGTTTCCCTTCATCGATCCGCCCTCGCAGCGGCTGATCCTCGCCGGCTACGAGACGCTCATCGAACTCGGCGCCGTCACGCGCCGGCACGACCTCACCCCGCTCGGCCGGCGCATGGCGGAACTGCCGGTCGATCCGCGGCTCGCCCGCATGATCCTCGCCTCGATCGACGAACACTGTCTCGAGGAAGTGCTCGTCATCGCCGCAGCGCTCTCGGTGCAGGATCCGCGCGATCGGCCGGTCGAGAAGGCGAGCGCCGCGGACTTCGCCCACCTGCCGTTTCGCGACGAGCGCAGCGATTTCCTCTCCTTCCTGAAGCTCTGGCGGGTGTGGCGCGAGAAGAGCTCCGAACTCGGCAGCGCCGCCCTGCGCCGCTGGTGTCGCGACAGCTATCTCTCCTGGCTGCGCATGCGCGAATGGACCGATGTCCAGCGCCAGTTGCGCGAGATCGTGCGCGAGCGCATCCTGCGGGCGGGCGAGGGGGAGCGCCGCGCCGAGACGGCGCTCGCCGCCGATCCTGATCCGAACGCCGTCCACCGTGCTTTGCTCGCGGGACTCGTCGGCACGATCGGCATGAAGGGCGAGAAGACCGAGTATCGCAGTGCCGGCGGCGGCGACTTCGTGCTGCATCCGTCGAGCGTCCTCGCCAAGCGCACGCCGCCGTGGGTGATGGCGGCGGAGATCGTCGAGACCTCGCGGCGCTTCGCCCGGATCTGCGCGAAGATCCAGCCCGACTGGATCGAGCGGGTCGCGCCGCACCTCTGCCAGCGCACGCAGAGCGAGCCGCACTGGCTCCGCGAGTCGGGCCAGGTCGCGGCATGGGAGCGGGTCGCGATCGGCTCGCTGACCGTCGTGCCGAAGCGGCGCGTGCCGTTCGGCCCGATCGATCCGGTCGGGGCGCGCGACCTCTTCATCCAGGCCGCGCTCGTCGACGGCGAGCTGCGCACGCAAGGGGATTTCCTTCGCCACAACGCCAATGTGCTCGAGTCGATCGCCCTCCTGCAGGCGAAGGGGCGGCATGGCGATCTGCTCGTCGATTCCGCGGCCCGATTCGCCTTCTACGACGCCCGCGTTCCCGCGGACATCCACAGCCAGCCGAGCTTCGAGAAGTGGCGGAAGGAGATCGAGCGGACGAAGCCGCAGCATCTCCGCATGCGGCCCGAGGACCTCCTCAAGCCGGGGACGGTCGCACCGGACGTGTCGCGCTTCCCGGACGAACTCGAGGCCGGCGCCGGCGGACTCGAGCTCGCCTATCGCCACGCGCCGGGCGAGGTCGCCGACGGCGTGACCGTGCGGGTGCCGCTCGCGGCGGTGAACCGTCTCTCGGTCGAGCGGCTCGAATGGCTCGTGCCCGGACTCATCGAGGAGAAGCTCGTCGAGCTGCTGCGCTCGCTGCCGAAGCGGCTGCGGGTCCGCTTTCAGCCCGCCGCCGAGTACGCGAGCGGCGCAGCGGAGACGCTCCGTTTCGCGGAGGGATCGCTCACCGTGGCGTTTGCCCGCTACCTGAGCGAACTCGCCCGGGTCGAGGTGCGCCCAACCGACTTCGATCTCGCTCACCTGCCGGGGCATCTCCTCATGCGGGTGCAGGTCGTCGAGGGGGATCGGGTCCTCGCCGAGGGACGCGATCCGCGGGCCCTCGTCGAGCGCTTTCGCGAGCGTTCCGCCTCGCTCTTCGCCGAGACCGTCGCGGAGCTCCGCCGCGCCCAACCCGATCGCTTCCCGGAGGGGATGCGCGAGTGGCTCTGCGGGACGCTGCCCGAATCGATCGACCTCGCCCACGGCGGCATCCCGCTGATCGGATATCCCTGCCTCCGCGATATGGAGGCTGGCGTCACCGTCGCGATCGTCGAGCGGCGCGAGACGGCGCTCGCCTTCCATCGGCAGGGGGTGCGGCGACTGCTGGCGATCCGCTGCGCGTCGGCGCTGGCCCATCATGTCGAGTTCTTCCCGCACTTCGAGCGGCTCGCGCTCGAGTTCGCGCCGCTCGGATCGCGGGCCCTCCTCGCGTCGACCCTCATCGATCTCGCCGTCGAGATCGGGTTCCTCGCCGGCGAAGGGGAACTCCCGCGGGACCGGAGCGCCTTCGAGCGGCTGGCCGCGAAGGGCGAGGGGAATCTCCTTGCGGCGGCGCGGGAGGCGGCGTCGCTCGCGGATCCGATTCTCCGCGGCTACCACGAGACCGCGAGCGTCCTCGACGGACACCATCCGCCGAGCTGGGAGGAGTCGATCGAGGACATGCGCCGGGACTTCGCGCGGCTCCTGCCGCCGAGCGTCCTGACCACCTCGAGCGTCGAGTCGTTGCGTCACCTTCCGAGACGACTCGCGGCGATTCGCGTGCGGCTTCGCCGGCTCGCCGGACAGGTCGAGCGCGATCGCGCCCTGCAGGCGGAGCTCGAGCGCTGGACCGCGCGGTTCGCCGAGATGCCGCCCGACGCCGCACCGCGGCTCGTCGAACGCTATCGCACCCTCTGCGAGGAGTATCGCGTGCAGCTCTTCGCCGGCGAGCTGCGCACCGCCGTGCCCGTCTCGCCCGAGCGGCTCGCGGCCGCGTGGGAAGAGCTGTCAGGCCGGCTGCGTGCGTGACGCGAGCGCGTCGCGCACCGTCGCGAGGTAGGCATCGCTCGGCAGGAGCCAGGGGCGGAACTTCTCGATCGTCCCGAGCTCCTCGCTGTAGAGGAGCGCCCGCTGCGGGCCGAGGCGGCTCGCAGCGGGGCTGTCGATCAGGGTGCTCGAGTCCGTCTGCGAGAGCTGGAACATCGCCCGCCAGTCGAACTCGCGCATCGCCCCGCGATCGAGCGACCGCTGCAGACTCGCCACCGTGTCGCAGGTGAGCACGACATGGACGCCGAGCGACGCGCCCTCGCGCAGGATCGAGGCGAAGAGCTTGTCGGTCGGCTGCGGCCCGTCGGAGCTGCCGAAGCTGTAGTCGTCCTCGTTGCGGCGAAGCTGCCGGTAGCGCTGCATCTGATGGATGAGGAGGAAGACCGACTGACGGTCGTCGCCGCCGGACTGCCGGGCTGCGACCTCTTCGGCGACGCCGCGAATCGCCTCGTCCGTGTCGCGATAGCCGGCGACGCGGATGTCATGGGGGAGGTGCTTCGCGACGCGCTCGAGAAGTCCGAACTTCGGATCGTCGGCGGGGGTGCCGTCGAGGAGGACGATGCGGGCGTCGCTCGGCGAGCGCTGCAGCGCGATCGAGATCATGGTCATCGCCATGAGCGCGGTCGAGGCGAGGTCCTGCTGGCCGACGACCATGAGATTCGCGGCCGCCTGGCGGCGGAAGCTCGCCGCGGTCGGCGGCTTGATGGCGATCGCGTCGCCGAGCCAGAGCTTCGTCGGACGAACCGCGTCCTCGTAGCGATCCGAGCCCATGCGCTCGTTGAGCGTCGCGTTGGCGAGCTGGTCCGCCGGGATGTTGCCCTCGAAGACGATCGTGCCGCGCGACTTCGGCTTGCGTTCCGCGGCGAGCCGCGCGGCCCGGGTGAGGAACCGCTCGCGGACCTCTTCCGGGAGCCAGACGACCTGGAACGGGGAGTTGCCCTCGAGGAGTCCGCTCGCGTCGTTGTAGATCGCCTCGCCGGGGCGCGACAGCAGTCGCGCAGCGGAGTTGTCGTCGGAAAGGATGAGCTGCGAATCGGCCTCGCTGCACTGCAGCGCGATGCGCACGCCCATCTGCCCCATCGTCGCCCGGGCGATCGAGTACGCGCCGCCGAGCGTCTGCGAGCCGAGGATCACATGCATGCCGAACGCACGGCCCTGACGGACGAGACGGTCGAGGAGGAGCGCCGAATCCTGGCCGACCTTGTCATCCTCGACGAAGAGCTCCTGGAACTCGTCGACGATGAGCAGCGTGCGCGGCATCGGCTCCGGATGGCCGGTCTTGCGGTAGCCGTTCAGGTCCTGCACGCCGAGGTCGCGGAAGAGGTCGCCGCGCCGCTTCAGCTCGGCATCGAGACCCTGTAGGACGCTCAGGCCGAACTCGCGATCGCTCTCGATCGCCACCGCGCGGGCGTGCGGCAGCTTGTGATGGGCGTAGGTGCGGAACTCGACGCCCTTCTTGAAGTCGATGAGATAGAACTCGACCTCGTCCGGCGAATACCAGCAGGCGAGACTCGTGATGAGGGCGTGGAGGAGCGTTGACTTGCCCGAGCCCGTCTTGCCGGCGATGAGGGCGTGCTGGCTCGTGCCCTCGCCGAGGGTGAGGTACTGCAGCTTCGTGGCGCCCGATCGGCCGAGCGGCACGCGAACGCGCTTCGCGCTCGACTCGCTCCACCACTGCGCGTCGCCCGTCTCCTCCTTCGGGGCGATGATCGTGAAGGGCACCTCGACGCGCCCCGCTTCCTTCGCCGCCTTGCCGACCTTGCGGGTGAGCGGGATGAGGAGATCGGTCGGCGGCGCGGGATCCGGCGTGTAGGGCCAGCGGGAGAGTTCCTCGCCGTTCACCGCGAGGCCGCCCTCGGCGGTGCGGGTGAGGACGACGGCGTTGCGGCGGAGGTCCTCCTCGGTGATGCCCGCGGGGAGCTCGCCCTTGCCGGCGCGGAGGATGAGCGTGTGCACGCCGCACTTCGGTCCGCTGGCGAGAATCGACTGGAGGCGCTTCGCGGCGATGTCGGTGAAGTTCGCCGGGAAGTCGGTGATGACGAGATAGCGGAGCGGTTCGGCGATCTCGCCGGCCTTTTCGTTGTAGGCCTCGATCGATTCGAATTCGTTTCGCAGATACTTCTGAATCACCGTCTCCATGTGCTCGGTGAGATCGGTGAGCTTCTGCTCGATGTGCCGCGGCTCGGTCCAGATCCGGTCGCCGACGAGGGCCTCCATCTCGTCGGCGAGATGCATGAAGCCCGCGAAACTCTGGCCGAGTCCGACGGGATCGACGAGGACGAGTCGCACCTTGCTCGGCGGAACGCGGGTGAGGAGCCGCAGGATGACCGACTGGAGAATCTCGATGCCCGTCGCGCGGCCGGCGGCATCGGTCTCGATCAGCAGGCTCGAGCGGTGGGGGAAGGCAAGCGCGGCGGGGATGTCGAGCGCCGTCTCCGTTGCGACGGCGAGACGCGGATCCTTCGAGAGTCCACCCTCGCAGCGGGCAAGATCGAAGCGCACGCCGCCGACGCGGATCGCGTCGGGAATCGCCTGCGAACCGCTCCAACGCTGCCACGCCTCGTCATGCCAGACGGGGAAGAGCGCGCGGTCGGCGGCCGCGATCGCCCGCAGCTCGCCCAGGCAGCGGGTCGTGACCTCGCGCCAGCTCGCCTCGAGGGCGGCGAAGCGGGCGGCCTCGCGCTCGTCGATGAGGGTGCGCTCGCGCACCACGCGGGCCTCCTCGGCGGCGAGCGAGGTCGCTGCGACCTCCTCGACCTCCTCCAGGCGTCGCCGATGGAAGAGCTCGTTCTCGCTCGTCTCGCGGGCCCGCCGTTCCTCCAAGGCCTGCCGTTCCTTCGGGATCCGCTCGGCGAGCTTCGCAAGCCGATCGGCGCGCTGACGCTCGAACTCCTCGGCGAGCGGCGTGTAGCGCAGCCGCGCCTCGGCGATGTCCCGATCCCGAGTCTCCTTCAGTTCGCGCTCGAGCTGTGCCCGCTCGGCGGCGGCATCCTCGATCGCCTTCGCGGCGCAGGCCCGTCCGACCGCGACGGTCTCGGCGAGCGGGATCCACGCCCGCTTCACATGCCCGTGGGCGATCGTCCAGAGCACGAAGAGAATCGCGATCGCGACCGCGGTGCCGATGCCGACGGCGGTGAAGAGCACCGCCCGGTCGCCCTCGGCGATCGGATAGGCGATGGCGAGGCCCGCTCCGGCCGCGGCCACGATGAGGATGAAGGGCGTGCCGCCGACGAAGACCTTGGCGAGGCGCTGCGAGCGCAGGATGCGGAGCTGCTCCTGGGCCATGCCGAGGGCCATGGTGAGGCCGCCGTCGGCCCGGCTTGCGGCGCTCGCCAGCCGCGCGGCATCCGGCGCCGGCGGCTCGGGCAGCGTCTGTCGGAAGCGCCGCGCGGTCGCCCGGGCCTGCTTCTCGATCTCGTCGAGTTCCTGGCGCCTGACCGTCACATCCTCGCGGGACTTCTCGTAGGTGAGCCTCGGCTTGTCCTCGGCCCCCTCGTAGACCGTCTCGGCGATCCAGATCGCCTCGTCGCGGCGGGCCGCGGCCGACTTCAGGTTGTTGTCGACGCGCCCGTCGATGCTCTCGCGGCTCTGCCGCTCGTCCTCGTCGATCGCGTGGCGATCGGAGGCGTAGCTGTCGGCGATCGTCGCGGTGCGGGTGGCATAGCGCTCGTCCTCGCCGCGCCGCTCGTCGGTTCGGCGCTGACGGATCGAGGACATCGTCTGGTCATGCAGACGCTCGTTCTTCGCCCGATCGGCTTTCGCGGTCTCGACGCAGGCCCGTTCCTCGGCCGCTCGGGCCGCGACGGCCTCCCGGAGTTCGCGAAGAATCGCTTCGGTGCGAGCGATGGCGTCAGACGGCGCACGATGGGTAGACACGCGACGGAGTGTACGGGCGCAGGGGCGTCATCGGTTCCACGCAAGCAGAGAAGCGGCGCGACGATCCGCCGTTCGGAGACGCCGACTCAGCCAATCGGCGTGGAGACGCCGACTTAGGCCGATCGGCGTGACGGTGCCGAGTCAGGATGCACAGCGAGTTCCTGCACGCCCCCCGGAAGGCTCAGGTCGGCGATCGGGGTGCCCTCCGCGATCGGCTTGCCGTCGAGGGTCGTCAGCACGATCGGCGGGTGGGCCTTCTCGTGGTTGGCGAGGGCGAGCTCCATCGCCTTCCGCTTGCCTTCCTCAACCTTCGACCAGGTCTCGCGCCCGCGGCACTTCGGGAAGCCGGCACAGCCGAGCCAGGGGCCGCGCTTCCCGTTCCGCAGGTTGAGGGGGTGCTTGCCGCACTTCGGGCAGGTGAGGTCGGTGACGAGGGCAGGGGTCGCCGGGAACTTCAGCTTCCCCTTCTTGTCGAGATTGAGCACGAACTTCACCTTCGGGTAGTTCACGCTCGCGAGGAACGGGCCGAAGCGGCCGGTGCGGAGGACCATCGCCGAGCCATCCTCGGGGCAGCGGACATTCACCCGCTCGGGAAGCATCGGGCGTCCCTCGCGGTCGATCGGCGCCGCGTAGTCGCAGTCGGGGTAGGAGGCGCAGGAGAGGAACCGGCCGTTCTTCCCGAAGCGATAGCTCGTCCGGCTGCCGCACTTCGGGCAGGCGTAGATCGCCGGCTCGATGTCGGCCTTGGCGTGGGTCATCGTCGCCCCCGCCTTCTCGAGGGCGTCGCTGAACTCGCCGTAGAAGCCCCGGAGCATCGCCTTCCAGTCGGTGTGGGCTTCCTCGATCTTGTCGAGCTCGTCCTCCATCGAGCGGGTGTAGCCGATGTCCATGAGCTTCGGGAAGCCCTCGATCAGCTTGTCGGTGACGACCTCGCCAAGATGCGTGGCGAAATAGCGCCGCTCGCGCTGCTCGACATACTTGCGGTCCTCGATCGTGCGGAGGATCGCGGCGTAGGTCGAGGGGCGGCCGATGCCTTGCTTCTCGAGCTCGCGGATGAGCGAGGCCTCGTTGTAACGCGGCGGCGGCGAACCGAACTTCTGCATCGTGCCGAGGGCGAAGGGAGCGACGATCTGTCCCTTCTCGAGCTTGGGAAGGGTCGGCTCGTTCTCGGCGCTCGGCGCTCCAAGGACGCGATAGAAGCCGTCGAAGACGAGGACGCGCCCGGTCGCCCGGAGAAGGGCGCCGGTCTGTCGGTCGGAGCGGCGCATCGTCACCGCGGTGGCGTCGAACTCCGCGGAGGTCATCTGGCAGCCGACGAAGCGGTTCCAGATGAGGCGGTAAAGCTTGAGCTGCTCCTCGGTCAGCGCGCCTTCGAGCGACTCCGGCGTGCGCCGCACATCGGTCGGTCGGATCGCCTCGTGGGCCTCCTGCGCGGCCTTGTTCGTGGAGCCGAAGAAGTTCGGCTTCTCCGGCAGATACGCCGATCCGAAGCGGCTCCCGATGTAGTCGCGGGCCATGCCGAGCGCCTCGCCCGAGAGGTGGGTCGAGTCGGTGCGCATGTAGGTGATGAGACCGACCTGGCCCTCGCCGGGCACATTGACGCCCTCGTAGAGCCCCTGGGCGACGCGCATGGTGCGATCCGCGCCGAAGCCGAGATAGCTCGAGGCCGACTGCTGGAGCGTGCTGGTGATGAACGGCGCGTTCGGTCGCGTCGAGGTCCGCTTCGTCTCGATCGACTCGATCGCATAGCGGGTGTTCGGATCGACCGTGCCCTCGACGAACCGCCGCGTCTGCGCCGGGCCCTTCCCCTCGGGATCGGGCTGGCTGCGGGTGCGCACATCGATCAGTCCGACCGCCTCGGCGACGCGGACGACATCGGCGCTCAGGTCGCGCGGCGCGGTGGCGGGGCAGCCGAGTTCGAAGGGCTTGCCGCCGATCTCGACGAGTTCGGCGCGGATCGCGTCGCGCTCCGCGAGCCACTGGTTCTGGGCCTTCTGCGTGGGCGGGTTGCCCTTCGCGTCGCGCTCCGCGAGGAAGCTGGACCACGCGGGGCCGTAGGCCTTGGCCTTCGCCGGATCGCTCAGTCGGGCGCTGACTTCCCAGCTTTCGTCGGGGACGAAGGCGCCGATCTCGCGCTCGCGCTCGACGACGAGGCGCACCGCGACCGACTGGACGCGCCCGGCCGAGAGACCGCGGGCCACCTTCTTCCACAGCAGCGGCGAGACCTGATAGCCGACCACGCGATCGACGATCCGGCGGGCCTGTTGGGCGTTCACCTTGTAGAGGTCGATCGGATGCGGATGCTCGAAGGCCCGCTGGATCTCGGTGCGGGTGATGGCGTTGAAAATCACCCGCTTCGCCCGCGTCGGTTCGACGCCGAGCACATTCGCGAGGTGCCAGGCGATCGCCTCGCCCTCGCGGTCAAGATCGGTTGCGAACCAGACCTCGGAGGCTCGCTTCGCGGCGGCCCGCAGGTCGGAGACCGTCTTCTTCTTCTCGGGCAGGATGTCGTACTGCGGCTCGAAGTCGTTCTCGAGATCGACGCCCGGGACCGGCTGCTTCGAGCCCTTGGGGGCCTTCGCGGGCAGGTCGCGGACATGGCCGACCGAGGCCATGACCTGGAAGTCGCCGCCGAGGTACTTGTTGATCGTCTTCGCCTTCGCCGGGCTCTCGACGATGACCAGTTGCTTGCCGCCCGCGACACCGCCCGCCGTGCCGGCGGCCGGCTTCCGGGTGCGCCCCGAACTCCCGCGAGCCGCGCCGTCCGACGGCACCTCGGCATCGGCCTTCGACGCGCCCGCCGGGCGCTCCTTGCGGGCTTTCGAGCGGCTCGGGGAGGCGCTTGGGGAGGTTCGGCTTGGGGATTTCGCCATAAATGGGGGGAACTCGGGCCCCAGCCGTTGTCGGTCCGCAGGGGGGGCGAGATTGAAACCACCAGCCCGGTCGGGCGTCAAGCCGGCCGGCGATCTGGCTTTGGGGCGGCGACCCCCAATCGGCCACGGCGGCGAAAGGAAGGGCAGGCAGGGAGGTATATGCCTTACTCGGGCCGATGGCTGGCGAGGACCCGCACCACGCGGTCGACCCACTCGCTCTCGGGAACGCTCCCGGCGTCGATCCACAGGGCGTTCGGAATGCCCCGGAAGCGGCGGAGCCAGGTGCGCTGCTGCTTGCCGTAGCGCCGCGTGCGGATCTTGGTGCGCTCGATCGCCTCCTCACGGCTGATCGTCCCGGCGCGGAGGGCAAGGACCTCTTCGTACCCGACGGCCTCGCGGGCCTGTCGGCCGAGCCCGCGTTCGGCCAGCCGCTCGACCTCCTCCATCAGGCCTCCCTCAAACATGAGCCGCACGCGGGCGTTCATCCGTCGGTTGATCGCCTCGACCGGCCAGTCGAGGCCGACGACGAAGGCGTCGGGGCGGACCCGCGAGCCGAGGTCGTCCGACCATTGCGTCTGATGCTCGCTGAGCGGTCGGCCGCTCAGGCGAAAGACCTCGATCGCCCGCACGGTGCGCCGGCGATCGTTCGCGTGGATCCGCGACGCGGCCTTCGGATCGATGCGAAGGAGTTCGGCCCGCAGGTCGGCGATGTCCGTCGCATCGAGTGCGGCGCGGAGCGCCGGGTCGGGCTCGGGGCCGTCGAAGAGCCCCTCGAGCAGGGCGCGCACATAGAGATTCGTCCCGCCGACGACGATCGGCGTGCGGCCGCGGGCCCGAATCGCCGCGATCGCCTCGGTCGCATGGTCGAGCCATGCGTCGACGGTGAAGCCATCCTCGCTCGGATCGGCGATGTCGAGGAGGTGATGCGGGACGCCGCGCCGCTCGGCGATCGTGGGCTTCGCCGTGCCGATGTCCATGCCCCGGTAGACCTGCATCGAATCGGCGGAAACGCACTCGCCGCCGATCCGCAGGGCCAGCTCGATCGAAAGCGCGGTCTTGCCGCCGGCGGTCGGGCCGACGATGACGACGAGCGGGCGTGTCGCGGTGGATGTGATGCCGTCGGGCGAGGACATGGTTCGGCGGGGTCTCGGATTGGCGAGGGAGCGTACCCAACGCGGCGATCCGCTCGCCGTATCATCCGCGCCGCCATGCGGAAGAAGACCATCGAACAGGTTGATGTGCGCGGCAAGCGCGTTCTCGTGCGAGTCGATTTCAATGTGCCGCTCGACGATGCGGGGGCGATCACCGACGACCGGCGCATCCGCCTCTCGTTGCCGACGCTGCGCTCCGTCCTCGCCCGCGGCGGCAAGCTCGTCCTCATGAGTCACCTCGGCCGTCCGGAGGGCAAGGGGTTCGAGCCGGACGGCACGCTCAAGCCGGTCGCCACGCGGCTCGCGGAGCTGCTCGGCGCCGACGCGCCCCACGGCGTCCTCTTCCCATCGAACGATCCGATCGATCAGGCGGCGGCGAACGCAGTCGCCGCGCTTCCGGAACGCGGGGTCATCCTTCTGGACAACCTTCGCTTCGCCAAGGGCGAGAAGAAGGGCGATGCCGCCTTCGCCGCGAAGCTCGCCGCCTACGGCGACATCTACTGCAACGACGCCTTCGGCACCTCCCATCGCGCCGACGCGAGCATGTACGCCGTGCCGATGGCGATGCGCGGGGGATCTCCGGCGAAGCCCTGCGTCGCGGGGTTCCTCCTCGCGGCGGAACTCGAGTACCTCATGCAGCGGCTCGACGCTCCCAAGCGGCCGTTCGTGGCGATTCTCGGCGGCGCGAAGATCGCGGACAAGCTCGCTGCGATCGCGAACCTCATGGCCAAGGTGGACACCCTCATCGTCGGCGGGGCGATGGCCTACACGCTCCTGAAGGCCCAAGGGCTCGGCGTCGGCTCAAGCCTCGTCCAGAACGACTTCCTCGAGGAAGCGCAGCGGATCCTGGCCGCGGCGAAGCAGCCCGCCGGCGGCGGCCGCGGCTGTCAGATCCTCCTGCCCGTCGACCATGTCTGCGGGCAGCGGCTCGAGGCGGGTACGCCGACCCAAACCGTCCGGGGGGCGATCCCCGAGGGCTGGATGGGTCTCGACATCGGACCGGCGACGGTCGAGCTCTTCGCGGGTGCGATCCGCTCCGCGGGGACCGTGGTCTGGAACGGCCCGATGGGAGCCTTCGAGACGAAGCCCTTCGACGCCGGGACCCGCGCGGTCGGCGCTGCCGCCGCTGCTGCAACCGCGGGGGGCACGGTGACGATCGCCGGTGGCGGCGACACCGCGGCCAGCCTCGAGGAGTTCGGCTTGGCCGATCGCTTCAGCCATGTCTCGACGGGCGGCGGGGCGAGCCTCGAGGTCCTCGAAGGCAAGCATCTGGTCTGCCTCGACGCCCTCGACGACGCCTGATCTCGCCGAACCGACGGCGGAATGCGCGAACCGCTGCGATTGGCTGGCATAGGAGAGCGGCTCCGCGTGTCGGAGCCGGCGGCCGGTTGGTTCCCGATGCGCCATCGCGTTCGCTTCGGGATCCCCGCCGACCGTATAGTGACGCCCCTGCACACCGCACGGGTCCCCGCCCGGCAAACCTTCACCCGTTGGACGGACGCACCTCATGCCCATGTCGACATTTGGAACCTCTGCGGCCCGCTGCCTTGCGGCGCTCCTCGCACTCCTGATCGCGATCACCGCCGTTTCGACGGCGACCACAGCCCACGCCCAGGATGACAAGAAGAAGCTTCGCTGGGGCGATGACGCTCCGGAGCTCGACGCAGACTGGATGGGCGACATCCGCCCCGACTTCAAGGATGGCATCGTCTATCTCGTCCTCTTCTGGAACGAGGATTCGGTCGCCTCGAAGAAGGCTCTCCTGCAGCTCTGGGAGCTCGGCGAGAAGTACTCCGGTCAGGTCGGCATGGTGCTCCTCGGAAGCGAGAAGCTCGCCGATCTCGAGGGATACCTGAACGCCCGCGGCATCAAGCAGGATGGCGTCCCGATCGGCGCGGACAAGAACAAGTCCTCCTGGAACAAGTGGATGACCGCCTCGGGCCAGAAGTCGAACCTGGCGATCTTCATCGTCAACGGCGACAAGAAGGTCGTCTGGGGCGGCGATCCCGGCGATCCGGATCTCCTCCGCGTCCTTCCGCGGGTGATCATCGATCGCTACGACCCGGTCGCCGAGGCCAAGGCCCAGCCGGCCCTCGATGCGGCTCGCCGCGCTGGCAAGATCCGCAACTACCGCGACTCCTACCTCCACTACGACACCGCGATCTCGGTCAACCCGCGGCTCTTCTCCGACATCGCCCTCGAGAAGTACAAGTTCATGGTCACCGAGGCCCGCGATCCGGAGGCCGGTGCCGCCTATGGCAAGTCGCTGCTCGAAACCTATGCCGACGACGGCTCGGCGCTCATCGATCTTGCCAACCTCATCGTCGGCGATCCCGACATCAAGGAGCGCGACACCGAGCTCGCCGAGGCAGCGGTGAAGCGCATGCTCGCCCTCTCCGCCCCGTCGCCCCGCCCGACCGATCCGAGCCTGCTCTCCCGGTACGCGACCTATCAGTTCACGACCGGCAAGGTCCGCGAGGCGGTCGATAGCCAGATGGAAGCGTGGATGATCGCTCCCGAGTCGGCGAAGTCCTCCTACAAGATCAAGCTTGACCAGTATCGCAACGCCCTGAAGGCCCAGAACGCCGGCGCCAAGCGATCGACGACCCCCTGACCGAGAAGCCCGTCATGGGGCGACCGGACCGGATCGACGAGTGACAGACCAGTGCAAGACGAGGGGCGCGGCTGACCGCCGCGCCCCTTTTTCGTGGGCCGGGCTGCGCGGCTCGCCGCCCGCTGTAGCATCCGCGAGATGCTCACCGCTCCGTCGAAGGACCTCCTCCTCCGGCCGCATCGACTGCCGCTCATCGCCCCCAGCATCCTGAGCGCCGACTTCACGCGACTGGGCGAGGAGTGCCGCGCCGTCCTTCAGGCCGGCGGCGATCTCCTCCACATCGATGTGATGGATGGACACTTCGCCCCGAATCTCTCGATGGGGCCGGCGATCTGCGCCGCGGCGCGACGGGCCTGTCCCGACGCGTTTCTCGATGTGCACCTGATGGTCACGGATCCCGCGGCCTTCATCGAACCCTTCCGCAAGGCCGGCGCCGACCACTGCACGGTCCATGTCGAGGTGCTCGAGGATCCCCGTCCGCTCGCCGATCGCATCCGTCAGCTTGGGATGACCGCCGGACTCGCCTTCAATCCGGATACGCCCGCGGAGCGCGTCGAGCCCTTCGCCGAGGCCTTCGACATGCTGCTCGCGATGAGCGTCTTCCCGGGGTTCTCCGGACAGCGGTTCATCCCCTCGGTGCTGCCGAAGTGCGCCCGCCTGAGCGAATCGCTTCGCCCCGATCAGCGGCTCCAGATCGATGGCGGCGTGGCGGAGGAAACGGTCGCCGGCTGCCGCGACGCGGGCTGCGATGTCCTCGTCGCCGCGACGGCGATCTACGGGCGACCCGACTATCGCGCTGCGATCCGCTTCCTCCGCGGCGAGGCGTAAGGGCGGGGACGGACTGATACACTCGCGACGCTTCCACCGACCATGACCAGCTTCCCGAACACTGCCGCTCCGGCCGATGGGCCGACGCAACCGCCCGCCGCCGACGGCACCGCCGACCTGAGCGCGCCGGCGGGAGGGGCCGCCGAGGTGCTCGCCGAGAAGAAGGGCGTGCCGGAGGGGCTGTGGATCAAGTGCCCGGGCTGCGCCGAGACGGTCTTCAAGAAGTCGGTCGAGGCCAATCTGCATGTCTGCCCGAAGTGCCAGCATCACATGCGGGTGAGCGGGCGCCAGCGGGTCGAGCAGCTCACCGACCCCGGTTCCTTCGAACCCTTCAACCAGGACATGTCGCCCGCCGATCCGCTCGGCTTCGTCGACGAGAAGCCCTACATCCAGCGGATCCGCGATACGCAGAAGAAGACCGGCGAGAACGATGCCGTGCACTCCGGCTACGGCTTCATCAAGGGCCGCAAGGTGGTGCTCGCGGCGATGGACTTCAAGTTCTTCGGCGGCTCGATGGGCTCGGTCGTCGGCGAGAAGATCACCCAGGCGATCGAGCGGGCGACCGACGCGAACCTGCCGCTCGTCATCGTGAGCTGCTCCGGCGGCGCACGCATGCAGGAGTCGGGCTTCTCGCTCATGCAGATGGCGAAGACGAGCGCAGCGCTCGCCCGGCTGCACGAGTCGAAGGGGCTCTACATCTCGGTGCTCGCCGACCCGACCACCGGTGGCGTCACCGCGAGCTTCGCGATGCTTGGCGATGTCATTCTCGCCGAGCCGAAGGCCCTCATCGGCTTCGCCGGTCCGCGGGTCATCGCCCAGACGATCCGACAGGAGTTGCCACCCGGCTTCCAGACCTCGGAGTTCCTGCTGGACGCGGGCTTCGTCGACCGCATCGTCCACCGCAAGGATCTGCGGAGCGAGATCAGTCGCGTGATCGACTACGCGGGCAAGTGAGATCGCAGGAGACGCCGCGGGTCACGCCCGTGGCCGAGAGGGGAAGCGAAGCCGATGGAGAGCGATCGGGCCAACGACATGCCGCCGCCGATGTGGCGGGTGTGGAAGGTCGGCGGACTCTCGCTCCTCTCCGCGATCGGGTTGACGCTCATCTGGCCGCCGTTCGAGCTCTGGTGGCTCGCGTTCGTCGCCCTCGTGCCGTTGGCGATCGCCGCTCGCACCGTCGGCGCCGCTGAACGGGACGCGTGGCCCGCGGGCGGCAAGCCGCGCGTCCGCGACCATCTCTGCTTCGCCCTCGCGATCGGCGTGCCGCAGTTCCTGCCCTGGTCCTTCGTCCACGCGTGGATGATCCAGCTCACGCCGCCCGGGATGGTCCTCCTGAACGGCTATTGCGTGCTGTACACGCTCCTCGCGGCCTTTCTCCTGCGGCGCCTCGCGCGCGGCGGCCGTTCGTGGGGCTGGCCGGCGGTGCTGGTCCTGCCGATCGTCTGGACGGGAAGCGAGTTCCTCCGCACGCTCGTCGTCCTCGGCGGCTACCCCTGGTACCCGCTCGGGCTCGCGTTGGCGGGGCCGGACACCTCCAGCGGTTGGTGCGCCCTGAGCGCGTCGCTCGTCGGCGTGCACGGCCTCTCGACGATCGCAGCGGTCGCGAACGGGGCCGCGGTCGATGCGTGGCGCTCGTGGCGCGGCGAGCGCTCGGCCCGGTTCGGCTGGGGGAGCGCAGCCGCCGCGGCGGTGGTTCTCCTCGCCCACATCGCCTTCGGGCTGTGGACGCTCGCGCGGACCGAGCCCGGTCCCTCGACCACGGTCCTCGTCGTTCAGACCGACCTCTCGGTCTCGAACAAGAACGCCTGGTCGCGCGAGGATCAGGAGCGCGATGTCGTGCGCTACATGCAGGCGACGGAGCGGGGGCTCCGCGACGCGATCGCGGCGGGGCATCGCGTCGATCTGGTGGCCTGGCCCGAGACGATGGTGCCGGGATTCGGGCTCGAAGTCGAGACGATCGACATGCTGGTGAAGGGGGGGTACTACCCGGGCTCGGCCTACGCAGACGCCTTCGCGGCCCTCCATGAACGGCTCGCGACCCCGTTGGTCGTCGGCGCGCCGGTCTATCTCGGCCTCCGCCCCGACGAGGCGCTCCAGCGCTGGCAGTGGGATCGGCACCACAACAGCGCGTATCTCATCGACGGTCCGCCTCCGTACCGCCGCTACGACAAGCTCGTCCTGACCCCGATGGGCGAGGAGATGCCGCTCATCTCGCGGTGGCAGTGGCTCGAGGAGCAGTTGCTCGCCCTCGGTGCGCCGGGGATGACCTTCGATCTCGAGGCTGGGGATGGCCCGGTGCGCTTCGAGGTCCCGTGGCGAAGCGCCGACGCCGCAGGCCGCACGCTCCGCTTCGTGACGCCGATCTGCTTCGAGGACACCGTCGGCCCGCTCTGCCGCCAGCTCGGCTACCAGGACGGGCAGCGGGTCGCCGACCTCATGGTGAACCTGAGTAACGACGGCTGGTTCGGCTGGAGCCTCGCCGGACGGCGCCATCATGTCCTCCATGCCCGAATGCGAGCGATTGAGCTGGCCATGCCGATGATCCGATCGGCCAACACCGGCGACAGCGTTGCGATCGAATGGAACGGCCAGATCACCGACCGGATCGGTCCGGTCGAACGGGATGGCGAACCGGTCCCGGCGATCGGGACCGGTACGCTGGTCCGGCCGCTCACGGTCAGGACGCTCAACGGTGCGACCCTCTACGGACGGATCGGCGAGCTCTGGGCCTGGACCATGCTCGCGGCGCTCGCCGCAATGGTCTGGATCGGCCGGCGGCCGCCCGCGTCGGAGGCCACCCGCGCCACGGCCGGTCCGTGACGAGACCACGCTGCCGGCTGCACCGAACTTCTTCCGCTTCCGCCACGCCTTCATCGAGAAAGGACGCTCGCATGAATCCCCACCATCCGACGCTCGCCCGTACCACCCGCCAGCCGACGAATCGCGAGCGTCGAGCGCGCCGCCGCGCAGCCCTGGCCCTCGCGATCGCCGTCAGCCTGCCGCTCGCTGCCTGCGTCACCGGCGAGAAGGCGGCGCAGGATGGCTCGAACGCCGCATGGAGCACGCGCGGCCAGTCCACGACGACGGCCGCCGGTGCGCCCTCGGCGACCTTCGCCAGCGAATCGCCGCGCGAGAGCGTCCTCGCTCGCCCGGCGCCGCGCGCCGCACAGGCCGGACCGGTCGATCCCCAGGCCCTCCGCGCCGCAGCGCTCGATACCGTGCGCACCGCCTCGGGCTCCTCGTCGGCGCTCCTCCGCGCTCACGCCATCGAAGCGCTCTCCGCAGCGCCGCAGGATCTGGACAGCGTCGTCGGGCGCGGGCTCGTCGATGAGAACCGCGGCGTTCGCTTCGTCGCGGCGATGTCGATCGCGAAGGCGAAGCGCCGCGAACTCGTCCATCTCGTCGAACCGCTGCTCACCGACGATTCGCTCTCGGTGCGGGCCGCGGCCCTTGCGGCGCTCGCGACCTGCGGCCGCCGCCCCGACCTGACGCCGCTTGCGGCGATGATCCGCGCCGACGATCCCGAGGTGCGCGCGAACGCCTATCTCGCGCTCGGCGTGATCGGCCGTGAGCACGGCGGCGAGTCGGCGATCCCGATGGTGCGCGAGTCGGTGGGGCAGGGGCTCCCGCTCGCCGACACCGCGCGGGTGAAGGTCATCGAACTGCAGGCCGCGGAGTGTCTCGTGCGACTCGGTCGGTCGGAGGAGATCGAGCCGATCCGCGCTGCCCTCTTCGCCCCCGCGGAGCAGGCCGAGGTCACCGCGCTCGCCTGCCAGATGATCGGCCGGCTGAAGGACGGCCGATCGCGCCCGATGCTCGAGCGGCTTGTCGAAGCCGATGGCACCTCCGCGCGACCCAACGAGATTCGCCTGATCGCCCTCGAGGCGCTCGCCCGTCTCGGAGTCGATCCCACCCGGATCATTCCGGTGGCCAGCGGCTTCATCGCCGCGCGGCAGCCCGCGCAGCGGGCCCAGGCCGCGCTTGCGATAGGTGCGAGCGGTGACGCCTCGGCCCTCGGCTTCGTCGCGCCGCTGCTCGAAGACCCCGATCCGGTGGTGCGGGTGGCCGCGGCCGCTGCGATTCTCGAGGGAACTTCCACCGCTCGATGACCGCATCTGGTCCGGACCGGGCCGGCGGCGGACCCACTCGACGCCCGTGCATCCGCCCGGCATCGGGTGGACTCCCGACGAGTTCCGCACGCCTGCGGCGACGACCGAGCGCCGTGTGCGACTTTGATGTCGAGAAGCGCATGCGCAGCGTTGACACCGTTTCCGGACACGGTTACAAACCTCGGTTCTGGATTCGGTTTGGCTCGCGCTGAGCTTCGAGCCGATCGCCCGCTTCTGTCCCACTCTTCTCGCGGCCCCGCTTGCCTACCAGAGGGCCCATCTGAGGTACGACCCCCGTGCACGTCCTGACGAAGATCTTCATCGTGCTGGTGACGCTCCTGGCCCTGGCCATCGTGCCGCTGGTGGCCGTCCACGCGACGAACGAGGGCAAGTACAAGCAGCTCTGGATGAACGAGGAGGCTGCGGCCGCGAGCGCGAACGCGAAGGCCGCGACCCTCGAGGCCCAGAAGGCCGCCGCCGAGACCGCTCTCGCCAACCAGATCACCGAGCTCAACACGGTGATCGCCGGCCTCCGCAAGGAGTCCGACCTGAAGGGGGCTGAGATCCGCAAGCTCCAGGCCGACCTCAAGGCCTCGGCCGGTCTCCAGGCGAGCATCAACTCGAACCTTGAGATCATGGCCCAGTCGGGCAAGCAGGCCGTGACCACCAACGAGGCCCTCGTCCGCGAGGTCCGCGACCTCCGCGAGAAGGTGATCCTCGCCGAGAAGACGGTGATCGAACTCGATCAGACCGTCAGCACGCTCCAGGCTCAGCTCGATGTCGCTGACGCCGCCCGCAAGGCCGTGCAGGAGGAACTCCAAAAGGTCCGCGAGGAGAAGGTTGCCGCCCTCTCCGAGAGCGCGAAGTACCGGGCGATGTTCGGCGAGCTTCCCGCCGCCGTCGGCGTCACCGCCATCAGCGAGGACACCGGTCGCGTGCCCGCTGACCGCGATCTCTCCTCGACCGTCCTCGGCGTCTCGAATGTCAACGGTCAGACCCTCGTCGAGGTCAACGCCGGCGCTCGCGACGGCGTGAAGGAAGGCTGGACGCTCGTCGTCTCTGACGGCGGCACCTATGTCGCCGACATCCGCATCATCAAGGTCGATGTGAACCGGGCCACCGGTATCGCCAAGTTCGTGAACGCCGGCCAGACCATCACGGTCGGCCAGCGGGCTGTCGCTCGTCGCGGCGAGTGATTGAGCCGGAAGCGCAGGACCTACGGGGGCCTCAACCGAGAGGCCCTGAGCGACCACCGGGCAAAAGGCCACACGATGAATCAGATGAACATGCGACGGGCTGGCGGAGACATGGATGTGTACACGGCGCTGCTCGCAGCGGCCGCCGTGGTCCTCCTGATGGGCGTCATCGCCCTCGTCCTGGCGAACAGCGAGCACTCGAAGTCCAGCCGAAACCCGCAGGGTGGCCCCTTCACCGTCATCAACGGCTGATGCGGAGTCCCGGCTGACTGGCTGCTCCTCCGACGCGGGGAAGGTTTCGCCGTCGCGCCTGTTCGCTTCGGCTTGACGGGCCGGTCTGACGGGCTGGCGTGGCACCATTCGTGCAGCGAAGCCGCCTTCCCGGCCGATTCATCCCACGGACAGTCCGGCCGTCGCGCTGCCTGCGTGTCGGTCGGGGTGGCTGTTCATGACGGCAGAGCCGGTCGACGGAACGCCTGGGTGCTCCTTCGAAGCGGCTTGCGACGCGTTGGGACGATCTCGATTATCGTGTCCGGTGTCTCGTTGTTTTCGGACCGTTGGGGCATGGATGGCTCCGATCGGTCCGAGCGTTCGCCGGTCAGTTCCTCGGACTGACCGACCCCGCTTCCTCGTATGCCTAGCGCCGCGGCCTTTGCGGCGTGGGATGGAGTCGACCTCGGTGTTCGCCCTCGACAGGTTGCTCGGTTGGTTCAGCGTCGACATGGGAATCGACCTCGGTACCTGCAACACCCTCGTGTGCGTGCGGGGCGAGGGCATCGTGCTCAACGAGCCCTCGGTGGTCGCGGTGCGCAAGGGCACCACCCATGTGCTCAACAATGGGACGGCGGTCGGTTGGGCGGCGAAGGAGATGCTCGGCAAGACGCCGGGCTCGATCTCCGCGATCCGCCCGATGAAGGACGGCGTCATCGCCGACTTCCAGATCACCGAGGCGATGCTCTCCTACTTCATCAACAAGGTGAACGGGAAGAGCCGCATCGTCGGACCGCGCGTGGTCATCGCCGTGCCCGCCGGCATCACCGCGGTCGAGCGTCAGGCGGTGAAGCAAAGCGCCCAGCGCGCCGGCGCCCGCACCGTCTTCACGCTCGAAGAGCCGTTCGCGGCTGCGCTCGGCGCCGGACTTCCGGTCGCTGAGGCGACGGCGAGCATGATCGTTGACATCGGTGGCGGTACGACGGACATCGCGATCATCTCGCTCGCCGACATCGCCGCGTGCGAGTCGGTGCGCGTCGCCGGTGACGACTTCGACGAGGCGATCATCGACTACATGAAGAAGGCCTACAGCCTCACGATCGGCGAGCAGACCGCCGAGCGCATCAAGGTCGAGATCGGCAGCGCCGCCCCGATCGGCGAAACCCTCACCATGGATGTGCGCGGCCGCGACATGGTCTCCGGCCTTCCGCGCAAGACGGTCGTCACGAGCGACGAGATCCGCGAGTGCCTCCAGGAGCCGATCTCGGCGATCACCGAAGCGGTGCTGCGGACACTCGAGAGCGCCGAGCCGGAACTCGCCGCGGATCTCGTCGACAACGGCATCCTGCTCGCCGGCGGCGGCGCGCTCCTTCGCGGCATCGACCGCGTCATCTCCAACGCGACCGGACTCGAGACGAAGATCGCCGACGATCCGCTCACCTGCGTCGCTCGCGGCACCAGCATGTTCCTCGAGAATCTCGAGAGCTGGAAGCAGGTGCTGGACGGCGAGGAGGGGGAGTCCTGATCGGTCCCCGCCGACAGCATCATGTCGCGCACTGAACGCCGATCCATCGTGCGGACGCGGACCCCGTCGACGCTCCGGGCGTGGCTGCTCGCGTTGGCGCTCATGCTCGTGCTGTCGCTCTTGCCCGCCCGCTGGCTCGTGGGTTGGACCGCGGAGGTCGCCGACTTCGCGAATGTCGCGCTGACGCCATCGAAGCATGCGCTGAGTTCGCTCCGTCACTGGCTCCGTCCGGTGCCCGATCCGATGGACGCCGCGCCCGAAGCGGTGCGCGAGCTCGAAGAGCAGCTCGAACTCGCCCGCCGGTACTACAAGGGACTCGAGATCGAGCGCGAGATGCTCCTGGAGCGCATCGCCCTGCTCGAGCAGGCCAAGCGCCGATCGGGCGCTGGCGACGCCACCCGCACCCTCTTCGGGACCGTCATCGCAACGACGCCGCCGAGCGCCCGGTCCGCGGGATCGCTCCAACTCAACATCGGCGCGATGCACACGGTCATGCCCGGGATGATCGCGACCTGGGAAGGGGACATCCTCGTCGGGCGCGTGGCGGACAGCGTGCAACGCTTCTCGTCGGCGGTCATTCCCGCGACCGCGCTCCCCGGCTTCACCGTGCAGTTCTTCCCGCCCGACCGGGCCATGCCGGCGAGTCAGGCCCCGCGCGGCGTGCTGGCGAGTCGCGGCGGCGCATGGACCGTCGATCTCTCCCAGCCCGGCGATGTCGCGGTCGGCTGGATCGTCCTCGTCGCCGAGGAACGCTGGCCGCGGGCATCGCTCGGCCTCCGCGTCGGACTTGTCGAGTCGGTCCAGGTGCGTGACGACGCGCCCCTCATGCGGCGCATCACCGTGCAGCCTCTCGTCGATCCCTTCCGCGTGCCGCATGTCGTCCTCACCGACGAGCGCGAGGCGGAGGTTGCGAGCGACCGCGCGAACGAGCGGGGAGGCGTCCGATGAAGTGGTGGGCCTTCCTGCCGCTCCTTCTCGTGGCGGTCGTCTTCGACACGAGCCTCGCCCCCGTCCTCGCGATCGGCCCCGTCGAGCCGATGGCGACGCCCTCGCTCGTCGTCCTCGTGGCGATGTACGCCCAGCGGCAGACCGCTCTGTGGGCGGCGCTCGTCGCCGGCCTCGTCGTCGATCTGAACGCTCCGGCCCTCTACGACGGCGTGCGGCCCTATGTCCTCATCGGCCCGAGCTCGCTTGCGTTCGTCCTCGGCGCCGCCATCGTCCTTCCGATGCGATCGATGGTCGTGCGGCGCAATCCGCTCGCCTTCGGCGTCCTGGTCATCCTCTTCTGTCTTGGCGCGATGCTTCTGACGACCGCGATCGACTCCGTCCGTTCCTGGTACGCCGGCACGATGCCGCCGTGGCTGCCGGAAGGGCGAGCCCTCGGCTGGATGGGGCTGGAAGCGATGAAGGCGCTCTCCTCGGGTTGTCTCGGCGTCGTGCTCGCCTGGCCGCTCCAGAAGCTGACCGGCGCCCTTGGCTTCGCCGGCAACGCCCCGTGGTCGTCACGCCGCGGCTGACCGTCGAGCGGGGAGGCGGGAGGCCGGAGGCGGGAGGCAGGGAGGCGGTCAAGGTCTACCGAGCTCGTTTCGACCGAGCCCAAGCATCCATCGCCCGCCACTGCCGACACCGCCCGTGTAGTGCGCCCCTGAATGTTGGACAGCTCGGATCGCTGATTTTCGGCAAGATCGCCGCCTCCGGCGGCGAGGGAGAGGAAGTTCTTCTTTCGGGCGGCTCCGCTCAGGCTCTGGCGAGTTCGAAGGGCGTTGTGCGCGCGTGACCGCCCACCGTCGCCCCCGCATACGCCGGAAAGCCTTGCGGCGGCGATGCGAGGGCGACGGCGGGCTCGATGGGTTTGACCTGTCTCGTCTGTTCGTTACGCAGCGACCCGCACGAGCGCACAAGCCCAAGCGTGATACTCGTCAGGCGACTTCCGTCCGAGCCGCGAGTGCGGCCGCCATTCGTTGTAGAAGCGGATCCACTTGCCGATCTCGTGCCGCGCCTCGTCGATCGACGCGAAGCGGCAATGCCAGACGAATTCCTCCCACCATAGAGCTGGGATCGTCCTGATGAAGCGTTCGCAGAGACCGTTCTGCTGAGGCGTATACGGCGCGATGTACTCTTGGGTCAGTCCATAGTCCGCCACGACCGCGACATACCGTTTCGACCCGAAGACGAGGCCGTTGTCGTGTCGGATCACCAGACTCCTTGCGGCGGCACGGCAGTGCCCGAAGCGAGCGATCAGGGCATTCTCGAGAGCTCGCTCGGCCGTCCTTGTTTTCGCCGTGTCGGCGAGGTCCCACCCCACGATCTGACGGGTACAGCAGTCGATGATTGGCACGAACGCGCACCAGCCATCTCGCCCGCAGTGGACGAGGGCGATGTCGGTGGCCCAACGCTCGTTCGGGCGTCCCGCAATGCTCTTCCGATGCTCGACTCGCGGTCTCTTGCCGGCCCGCCGCTTGCGAACGGTCCAGCCCTCGCGCCTCATGATCCGGGCGACCTTCTTGATGTTGAGGGTCCTGAAGCCGAGCTTGTGGCGGAGGAAACTCCAGACCATCCTGATTCCCCAGGCCGGCTCGGACTGAATGATCTCGTAGATGAGGTTGGCAATGAAACCGTCGATGGGCTTCGGGGCCCGCTGCCGCGTCTCGTAGTAGACGGTTGATCGCGGGACGCCGAGCCATCGGCAGAGGCTGGAGACGTCGACGCGGGCCCCCTCGTGCCGCATCTGGCCGAGCACGGTTCTCACGGACTCTGGCGTTGCGCCTCCAGCAAGCGTGAGGCTTTTTTTAGGGCGTCGATCTGAAGAGCCTGCTCGCCGATCTTGGCGTGCAGGTCCTTCTTCTCCGCCTCGAACCGAGCTTCGGTGTCGCGCGGGACGGCGCGGAGGAACTCCTTGCCGCCCTCCATGAAGCGTTCGAGCCAGGTCTCGACTTCGCCGACGGTGAGTCCGTGCTGGCGGGCGATGTCGGCCGGGGTCGACTTGCCCTTGATCAGGTCGAGGACGACAGCGGCCTTACGGCCCGCTGTCCATCGCTGGATCTCGTCTGGAACGGGGGAAACGGGGTCCTTGTCAGCTGGCATGAGGCGTCCCTTTGTCCCACTATTGTGCGCCCAGTCGGCGCGGGGGACGCTTCACCCGCGCGCATGGGTTTCGTGTGCATCCCGCTCCGCGCCCCGACCGGCCGCGGGCTCGCTTGTCCACGAGCGCTTCACGATCACTCCAGAATGTGACTGTCCAAAGAGGGCTGCAGTACGCAAACCGAGGCTGTGGCGAAGCCGTAACCCTTCGCGCAAGTCGTCAAGGACCGGTGGCGATGTCAACCGCGACCTCGGTCTGTGCCGTGATCGCGGCGTACAGATCGATGGCTTGCTCGGGCGTTTCGATGGAGATCACCAGGCTGTAGGGCGCGACGTTCTCGACTTTGCCCAGGAAGGGCCGCTCGCGCCACCAGCCGGTGACCGGATAGACCGCGATGTGGTCGCTCGCGGCCAGCTGCGTCGCGGTGCCTTCCCACCAATCGCATTGAAGCGACCCGCGCGAGCGGCCGTTCACGCCGATGACCCAGTTGCGTGTCTCGCCGACATTGTCGATCGGCGCGGCCGGATCGTCTCGCTCGGCGAGGGAGAGGCGTTGCCGGAACTGGTCCAGCGTCTCGCCGGGTCGCCGCACGTCGAACCGAAGCCCATGAGATGGGTATCCCCACCTCGGGATGCTCCCGCGGCGGCCGGGGCTCGGCTCCATGAAGTAAGAAAGCGTCACACGCATCCGGACCGGCACTTCGCCGAGGTCGAACAGGACGCGTGCCGGCCACGGGAGCTGGTGCAGACCCATCTGATTGTGCCGGACCTCGCTGCCGCTCTTGCGGTATGGCTGGATAGCGGCTTCCGCCACCAATGTGACGGCGTTGTTCAGGCTGTGCAGGGCACGGGTCAGGCTTGGTGTGCCGTAGCCAAACGTCCGCACCCGCTTCATCACCTGGTTTTGAAGAGCTCCGGGGCACTGCTGACGCATCGCATCGGTCCACTCCGCGGAATGCACGAGCAGACCCCGAATAGTCTCCGCCCGAAGGCGCGGGTACGCGGCTTGGATCATGGCGGCCAGGCGCGCTGCCTGGGCGGTCGCCGCGCTCGTATCGGCGTTGGTGTCGAACTGTGCACCGGTCGCCGAGAATCCCGTCGTCAGCAGATGGGTTTCATGACAGGGAGACCGCTCGCCAGCGCCCGATTCGACCCAGTTTCCCCCCTCGAACACCAGGTCGGGCTTGAGCGGCCATCGGGAGCGCTCATCGTCATCCCAACAGACGCTGGTTCGGCTCGACGGCGTCAGGCCGCCCGCGGGGGCCATCGCACGCCAACCTGCGTATGTCGGTGAGAGCTGCACGCGTTCAGTGAATGCGCCGACAGACAGCGCGTTCCACGACTGCGCCGGATCCTCGATCGCGCCGTCGGCGGAGTGATTGAGTTGTGGATAGGCAGCTCCCACCGGCATCGTGCGGATGTTGCCCGCCGAGACCACCACGAGCCGCGTCGAATTGCCGTCGTTGAACGCGATCTGATCGACCGCGGCGGAGCAGGAACTCGGCGCTCCTTGGCCCGACGCATCCGTCGCCGTCACAGAGAGACACACCGTGCGACGCCGACCCGCCGCCCGGATCTCGGCAAGCGACACGGCTTGCTTGAGCACCGCGCCGTGCACCTCCGGCGGGAGGTCACCGCGGTCGGGCACGACCTTGACTGACTCCAGACGATGCCGCAACTCCACTGGCCCATCCGTCTGGAGCACGTACGCCAGATCACCGTAAAGCGCTGTTCCCGCCATGCACGTGCCGTGCGGCTGTTCGCGCCGGTCCGCAGCGCCCCATGTGTCCACGACCGCCTGGGTGTCGGCCTCCAGCAATGAGTCTTGAAGGAGCGCGTGCCCGCGATTTACGCCGGTGTCGAGCAGGCACACCGCTGGCGCGTCCGGACCTGCGGGCCGCAACCGCCCCTGCAAGGAACGGACCCACTCCGCTTGTTCCCGCGGGGAAAGATCGAGGTACGGCCTTGCGGGCTCAACCGGGTACCGCAGTTCCGCGACGAGTTCGAGCAGTGCACGGGACCGGGCCCAATCGTTCGGCCGTGCTTTGACCAGTACGACCAATCGCTCGGCGAACTCCAGTCGTCGCGTCGACACCTCCAGCTGGCGAGCCCGGCAGGCCCGAACCAGCTCGTCGTATCGCGCTTGGGCACCCCCGGGGGAACAAAACGTCCAGACCTCCCACCACATCGGCGCATCGGTGTCGGGGAAGTCGCGGGCATCGGACCACAGATCCCTGGCGACCGCCAGGCGGGCCCGCTCAATACTGTCGATGAGAGGCTGATTCCGCGGGTTCCCGTTGGGTGTCGTACGCAACTCGTACTGATCAATTTTCCTGAGCAGCACGTTCACCTTGTCGCGGGGCACAAAGATAACTGCCCGCTCCACCCCGGCTTCCGTGCGTGCGTGGAGCAGCTCGATCCCCGCCCGCCGGGATTCCAAGCTGTCAAGCTTGAGCTCGAAGCCGACCTGACTCTCCATGGTGAGCTGGATTCCGCGTGTCTCGGCCTCCGTGTGCTGGGTCTGATGCTCGGCGGCGGCATCGGCCATGGCTCGATTGACTGCTTGCCGCACGGCACGGCCTTGCGTCACGCGATCCCGCTGCGGGACAACAAAGTTCGCACCGCCACCGCCGACTCGGGTGTAGGGAACACCCGTGACGCCGCCGACAAGTTGAAGGTGCGGCAAACGTGACATTCGGCTCTCAGGTTAGCGTCGTCGCGCTTTCGGTTTGGGTGAGCGGCGTGCCAGGAGCGTCTTGGAAAGCAATCCCGTAGTGACATTGGAGGCTTGGCCGAGCACCACGGACTTGGCGGCGTCCTCACAGGCCTTCACCACCTCGGCATGGCTGAGTCCCTTGGCCGCCCTGTTCAGTACCTTCCAGTCCAGACGGAGTGGCGAGAGGGCGGCGAGGCGATTCTCCACTAGCAGACGGACCATCTCAGGCTCGGGTCGCGTGAACTCGATCAGGTCATCGAACCGCCGAAACACCGCCTGATCGAGTGCCTCGGGGCGGTTGGTCGCGGCGACGATAATGCTCTCAGAATCATCCTGCTCCACAAGCTGAAGGAATGAGTTGACGATGCGCCGCGCCTCGCCCACGTCATTCGTCTCACCGCGGCTGGTCGCCAGCACGTCGAACTCGTCGAAGAGGTACACGCCGCGGGTCGTGTGCATTGCCTGAAAGATGCCGTGGAGTTTGGCGGCGGTTTCGCCCATGAACTTGGTAATGAGAGCGTGGAACTGGACCACCATCAGCGGAAGCCCCGACTCTCCCGCCAAGGCCTTCGCTGTCATGGTCTTTCCGCAGCCTGGGGGACCGGCAAGCAGCAATCGGCGGCGCGGCTCCAGCGAATGCTCGCGGAGACGATCACCGGCCCGGTTCTCGACCAGCACCCGCGTGAGGCTGGCCCGAACGGAGTCAGAGAGGACCATGTCCACCAACCGCACCTTCGGATACGAGACCGATACGAGCGAGGACAGCTCACCCTCCGGTCGCGATATCGGCACGGCTCGCGGCCCGACGGTCGGCAGTACGGTTCGTCGAGACCGATCCACGAGCGAGCGCAGGGAATCAGCGAGCTTCGGATCGCCCGCCTTGGCAGCCGCCGCGGCGATGTCCAGCGCCACGGTGCGAAACTTCTCGTCGTCCCGCTCCGCAAAGCTGCTCACAAGGCTTCGGATTTGCTCTGCTGACGCCATAGGGTCTTTCTTCGGCCGTTCCGGTGGCGGAGCTTGCCTCTGCGCCGCGGAGCGTGTCCGAAGAGTATAGAGGACACATGGCGATCCGATGCGGTTGACGACTCAGGCAAAACTCTTTGGCTTTAGACGGGAGGGCTTGAATCCGTTTCGGCGGTATCGCGAGAGTCGACCTGGACATGCTGCGGCCGAAGAGAAAGCCGCGACGAGCGTCGCGGCTCGGAGCAAGACGTGATGCGTGCCTTACTCGTCGAGGGACGGCAGCGGGCCATCGGCAGCTTCGTCCCAAGCAAGGGCGTAGCGCTCGGCGATGTCCTCAAGGTCGTGGTCAGTCAGGTAGTCGGCGGTCTTCCGTTCCTGGCAGGCGGCGACCGCCCGCGCCAGTTCGGTCCACTCTTCGATGGTGAGCATCTGTGTACCGCATTTTGGACAGTCACATTCTGAAGTCACTCTGAAGAGCTGGTAGCCAAGCCCGAGCGCAGACCGGAGCGCAGACCCGAGCGCAGACGGGTGGGCGTCGCTGCCTCCAGCGTGCTCGATCCAATGTCACCTCATGCGGGCCTGATGCGGGCCTATGCCGGCTCGACGCGGGGGAGCGTTGGGGAGCGGCGGCCGGGGAGCTGCGGCGCGAAGCGGACCGGCCGGCACCGGGCGGGCGGGGGCCGGACCCTCGGGGCGGGGGTGGGGGGGGTGGGGGGGGCGGCTGCCAAAAATCCCACACGAACGCGATTGGGCGGTATCTGGCCCCCCGGTCTGGGCTCTTCCACGCTGTGCCCACCAAACCACGAGGTGGGCTTGACCGCCTTCCTCGTCCATACACGCACAGCCGGAGTCCAGCATGTCTCACCGTTTCAACGCGTCCGCCCGTTCCTTCCTCACCCTCGGCACCCTCTCGCTCGCCGCGTTCCTCGCGACCGCCTCGCACGGCCAGCTCGTCGTCGATTCGACCGTCACCGCCGCGACCGGCGCGAGCCCGAGCGGCGCGACCGCCGGCGACTTCACCGGCGACGGGATCACCGATCTCGCCGTCACGGTTGATGCCCCCGATCGCGTCCAGTTCCTCGTTGGCAACGGCCTCGGCGGCTACGCGGCCGGCCCGGTCATCCTGCTCGGCGCTGGCGCCGGCGCCGGTGAGCTCGTCGCCGCGGACATCGACGCCGATGGCGATCAGGATCTCGCGGTCGCCCTCAAGAACCTCAGCGCGGTGCGGGTCTATCGCAATCTCGGCGCTGGCGTCTTCTCGATGGTCGGCACCTACACGACCGGTGAGGACAGCCAGGGCTTCGACACCGGCGACGTCGATGGTGACGGTGACATCGACTTCGGTGTTGCCAACAGCGGCGACAGCACGGCGAGCGTTCTCTTCAACAACGGCGCCGCTGGCTTCTCCGTGGTGACCTTCGCCGCCGGCGACGACACCCGTGGCGTTGCCTTCCTGAATCTCGACGGCGACGCCGATCTTGACCTCGCGGTCGCCTCGCACGACGACCGGACCGTCCGCGTCTTCACGACCAATCGCGGCTCCTTCGCCGCTTTCGCGACGCTGAATGTCCCGGCGACCGTGCGTCCGTCGGGCATCGACGCCGCGGACCTGAACGGCGACGGCCAGGCTGACATCGTCGTGGCCGCGAGCGGCAACGGCGCGAACTTCGCGACGATCTTCACCCGCACCGGCGCGACCTTCAGCGTTTCGACCAACTATCCGACCGGAGGCATCGACACCTCGAATGTCGTCGCCGCGGATCTCGATTGCGACGCCGACATCGATCTCGCCCTCATCAACCCGACGACCAACAACATGTCGGTGCTGACCAACGGTGGAACCGGCGTCTTCGGCCCGGCTGCAATCTTCGCGACCGGCACCGATCCGACCGCGATGGCCGCGGCCGATGTCGACGCCGACGGCGACATGGACATCCTCGTGACCAACCAGGCCTCGAACTCGATCACCGTCTACGAGAACGGCTGCGCGGTCGTGCCCGTCTGCGGCAACGGCATCTGCGAGCCGGGCGAAGGTCCGGATTGCGTCGACTGCATCCCGGCGAACCCCGCCGACCTCGATGGCGACGGCTCGGTCGGCCCTGGCGACCTTGCGATCCTGCTCGGTGCCTGGGGCGCCTGTGCCGGCTGCCAGGCTGACTTCGACGGCAACGGCGTGGTGGACGGAGCCGACCTCGCGACGATCCTCGGTGCGTGGGGCTGATCCAACGCTCGAGAAACAGGTGTCCCCGACGCCAACACGAGGGCGTCGATGACCCCGCACTGATGGCGAAGAGAACGACCCGCCCGCCCGCAGCAACCCTGCGAGGCGGGCGGGTCGGTCGCCTATACTCGCCGCTTCCCATGGTGAGCCCGAACGATGTTCCGAGTCCGGCTGGTGCCGCCCACGGCACCCCGCCTGCGCCGCGCACCGCTCCGGGCGGTACGGAGGGGGCTTGGACCGACGATCTCCTGGCCGAGAACCCGCACGCCAGGAGCGATAAGGCCGATCGCGTGCAGGCGATGTTCGCGGCGATCGCCCACCGCTACGACCTCAACAACCGGCTCCACTCCTTCGGCCTCGACCAACGCTGGCGGAAGCGGGCGGTGCGGCTCGCCAAGGTCGGACCGACCTCGGATGTCGTCGACATCGCCTGCGGCACCGGCGACCTGACCGAGGCCTTCGCCGACGCCGGCGTCCGGAGCGTGCTCGGGATTGATTACACCCCCCAGATGCTCGACATCGCCCGGGTGAAGTCGTCGCGGCGAACGCGAAGTGGCGCCCCGCAACCGGTCTACCGGACCGGCGACGCGACCCGGCTCGACCTGCCGGACGCCTCCGCGGATGTCGTCTCGATCGCCTTCGGCATCCGGAATGTCTCGGACCCGCTGCAGGCGGCCCGCGAGTTCCGCCGGGTGCTCCGCCCCGGGGGGCGACTCGTCGTCCTCGAGTTCAGCGAGCCGCGGAACCCCCTCATCCGCTTCGGGAACGCGATCTACTGCCGGCACATCATGCCTTGGACCGCGACCCTGATCGCCCGCGATCGGTCGGGGGCCTACCGCTACCTGCCTCGCTCGGTCCAGACCTTCCATACCCCTGAGACGCTCGCGGCCCTCGTCCGGGAAGCTGGCTTCCGCAGCGTCGAGCAGGTCCCGCTGACCTGCGGGGTTTGCACGGTTACCGTCGCAGGCACCTGAGCAGAATCCAGCCCTTTTCCGTGGGGACCCTCCGTACACTGCAACGCCAGTCGGCCGCTGCGGTTCATGAGCGGTCAGGCCGGATCCGAACCGGCCGCGGAGCGCGGGCCAGGCCCCGTGCCCGCGACCTCCGGCGTCACCGCTCACCCTGGGACACCCCGCGTGCTGAAGACCGTCGAACGCGCTCTCATCCGGAAGGCCAAGCGAGGCGACGCTGCGAGCATCGAGCGTCTGGTTCGCACGCATCAGGAACCGCTCTACGCGTTCATGCTCCGCCTCTCCGGTCGCCCGGATGTCGCGGAGGACATGGTGCAGGAGGCGTTCGTGCGGGTGCTTCGGAATCTCGATCGCTTCGACGATCGCTTCCGCTTCTCGACCTGGCTCTTCACGATCGCCCGTCGGCTCTATGTGAACCATCTCCAGAAGCACCGCCCGAGCTACGACTCCGACACCGTCGGCGATTGGCAGGGTGGCTCGGAGCGCCCCGATGAGCTCACCGCCGCGATCGAACATCGCGAGCATGTGCGACAGTTGCTTGACATCGCGCTCGACTGCCTGAACCCGCAGCAGCGCGAGATCGTCCTCCTCTTCCATCAGCAGAACTGGCCGATCCAGGAGATCGCCGCCCATCTCGCGATGCCCGAGGGAACGATCAAGAGTCACCTCCATCGGGCGCGGAAGCGCATGCAGGAGGAGATCTGCCGCGATCGCGTGACCCGCGGGCGGGCGCTCGAGTCGTGGGGCGTCGCCCACCTCGACGATGAGCGCGACGCCGAAGTCCTGCAGGCGAGCGACCACGCGAAGCAGCCGTCCGCGGAGGCTCGCGCCGGCGCCCACGACCAGCTCTCGCTTGAGGAGTTTGGGGTCGTATGAGCCGCCGTCCAGATCCATTCCCGGACGGTGATCACGCGCACGAGCGCGGATCCAACCGAAGCCATCGCCCGGCCGCGCGGCGCGGTCCGCTCCACGGACTCTTCGATCGGCTGCGGATGGACCGCGAGGCTGCGGTCAGCCCCGATGTGACCGACTCGGTCATGCGTCGTCTCGGCTACGCACGGGCGAGCCAACAGGCGGTTCGTCGGGAGCGCCTCGCCCTCTGGGGTTGGCGGATCGCGTCAACGACGGCGGTCCTCGCCTTCGTCGGCCTCATCCTCTCCTCCGTCCACATCGCCCGCTCCCAGTCGAGCCGTTCGGAGTCCGTCGAGGAGGTGCTGCGTGCCTCGCTCGAGGAGAAGTCGCGTTGGCTCGGCGATGTCGCCGAAGGCCTCGAGCCGCTGAAGGTCGATCGCATGCTCGCGCCGTCGCAGCAGCCACGGGCCCCGCGCTCCGAACCGGAAACGCTGCCCTTCGGCCTGCCCCACCCCTCGAGCGAGGGGACCGCTCCGGCGGAAGCGCCGCTCAAGAAGGTCTAGCCATGCGCCGGGCCACGCTTCGGAGCGGGGGGAAGAGTCGAGCATCGGGCATCGAGTCCGACGGGCGCGCGATCGGCCGTCCCGGCGGCCTTGCCCGCTTCCTGCAAGCCGCTCTCGCGGTGGTTACGGTGAGCTCGCTCGCTGCGACGACGCTCGCCCACCCGAACCAGCATGAACGATGGGCCGGCGAGGATCCGCCCCCGGCGAGCACAGCGGTCGAGCAGGCTCGATCGGTCGAAGTGGCCCCAGTCGCAGGTCCCTTCGATGCCCTCGCTGCGGCGCCCGCCGACGCCGCGTGGTGGGTGCGCTGCACCGACGCGAGCGGGCTTCTCCACGATCCTGCCGCCGGTTCCTTCATCGCGGCACTCGCGACCGCGCTCGGAAGCGCGATCGAGCCGGCCGCGGAGGACCGTGCGCCGAGGCTCCCGCTGCCTGGGCGGGCACGGGGAGCTGCGGACGGACCGCTCGCTGCGATCAGCGAGCGACTCGGACTCACGCCGCTCGAGGTGATCGATCGATTCCTCGGTCGCGACGCCCGCCTCGTCGTACGCGGCAGCGGGGCGACCCTCGACTGGTGCCTGCTCACGAAGGTCGAGCCGGCTGATGTCGAACTCCTCGTGGCCCGCGCGGGTCTCGTCGCCCGGGTGCAAGCGACCTTCGACGCTCCCGACCTGCACATGGCCTTCGCCCACCGCGGCGATTGGCTCGTCATCGCCCGCGACCGAACGAGCGAACTCTTCCAGGCGGCCGCCGAACGACCCGCGCAGCCGGTCGAGGGCAGCTTGGGCGACGCGATGGGGCAAGCCGGACTCGACGCGGGCGTCCTGGAGGCGCTCGGGACGGGACGCCTCGCGGCGGTCTTCCAGGGACGCGAGCCCTTCGTCGGCACGAGCGTCATGCTCGCCGATGTGCGCGAGGGACGCCTTCGCTGCGGGGTCGTCGGGCGCTATCAGCACGCGCCGTTCCCGGGGCAGGAACCGCGACCGATCGACCTGACGATCCTCGATGTCGTCCGCGAGGGAAGCATGATGGTGCAGGTCGATCCGATCCGCACCGAGGTCCAGCCGAGCGACGCGTTCATCGTGGAACTCTTCCCGGAGCTCCGTCCGACGCCCGCTGGACGGGCCAACTTCGGCGATCGGCGACTCATCCTGATCGGCGAGGTGGATGGCGCGAAGACCGATCCGGCGCTCCGCATGAAGGTGCCGGCGATTGCCATCGCCTACGAGGTCGAGGATCCCGAGCAGGCGTCGGAGGATCAGGATCGCATGATGGGCGCGCTCCTCGCCCGAGCCCGCGAGCGATTCCCGATCACGAAGGGGGCGAGCCAGTCGGGGACGGCGACGGGTCGAGACGCGACGCCCGACGCCCGACGCACCGCGCCTGGCCGTTCCGCCGCCCTGCGGCCGTGGGTGCGCGAGTATCTCGACGATCATCCGTTGCTTCGCACCGCGTCCCTCAACTGGGAGACGATCCGTCAGGGCGATCGGGGTTGGCAGGTGTACGCGACGCACGCCGAGTGGCTCGGTACGGTTCGCGCGATGCTGACGCAGACGCGCGATCAGGACGCGGCTCCTGCGGGTGCGGCCGCCCAACCGGCTCGGCTCGTGTCGAGCGCCGGCTGCTGCTCCGGCCAGCGTCTGGCGAGCCATGTGCGCAGTTGGACGGAAGACGCGGCCGCGTTTGGCGATATCGACCGCGACGGCTTCACCCGCGGCATTGAGCTGATCGCGTCGATTGCAGACCGATTTCGCGGCGTCCGTTGGTCGATGACGCTCCCCGAGCCGACCGCCTTGGAGCTGCACATCGACGCCGAGCTGGCGCCGCCCAGCTCCGCCTCTCCGCCCAGCTCCGCCTCGCCGCGATGAGCGGGATCCATCGGATCACCGCGTGCGACCGTCAGGTGGAAGCGACCGATGACAACCGGTGCGGCTCTTCGGAGGACGCTCTCATGCCTCGTCGCTCTCGGTTGTCGCCACGCTTCATCTGCCCGTCGTCGCTCGTTCTGGGCTCGCTGCTCGGCTTCATGGCCATTGGCGGTTCGATCGGCATGGTCGCTCCGCCGCCCTCCGCTGCGCCCCAAGCGCCGGACACGCCTGCAACGCAGGTAGCGCGGAAGCCACAGTCGATCCTCTCGGACGAAGCGCTCGCCGCCGCGTCCGCGTACTCCGAGGCCCACGGCGGCCGGGTGATGCTTGTCGTTGAGAGGGTGAGCAGCGGGGGCGTCCAACGCTATGAACGCGCCGTCGACGGCTGGAGCATCGATCGACCCCATCCGCTCGCCAGCGGAACGAAGAGCTTCTCGGGCGTCGTGGCGATGGCGGCGATCGAGGATGGGCTCATCACATCGCTCGATGAGCGGGTCGCCGACACCCTGATCGAATGGAAGGACGATCCCCGGAAGTCCGCCATCACCGTGCGGCACCTCCTGACGCTCGCCTCGGGACTTCAGCCGAACCACGCGTCGCTCGGTCGTCAGGGCTTCGGCATCGAGGGAATCGCCGAGGGCTCGGGTCGTGACGGTCCGATCGCTCGGCGCCTTCGTGAGCGGGCGAGTTCGGAGAAGCCGGCGGATCGCTTCGCGGCGAGCGTCGGCGTACCCGCGGAGCGAGCCCCGGGGACGGCATTTCGATATGGGCCGACGCATTTCTATGCATTCGGCGAGTTCCTTGAGCGGAAGCTGCGGGCCGCAAACCGACCAGAGCGGAGTTTCTTTGCGTATCTCGACGCCCGCGTCCTGCGGAGAGCCGGAATCGAAGTCGGGCTCGATCGCTTCGCGCCCGATGCCGGCCGCAAGCCCGGGCTCCCCGGCGCCGGACATCTCTCGGCCCGCGAGTGGTCGCGCTTCGGCATCGCGATGCTCCAAGACGCGTCGCCAGCCGACACGCTGGCCGAAGGAGGGCCGCGCGTCCTCCGTCCCGAGTCAGTCGCAGCCTGCATGACGCCGAGCGCGACGAATCCCGCCTACGGCCTGACCTGGTGGATCTTCACCGGCCAGTCGAACGAGACGATCGACATCGCCGAGAGCGGCGGCATCGGCGTCGATCCGAATGCCCCGCGAGTCGGCTCGCCAGAAGAGCGTCCCGCGGTCGAGAGCGTGCGCGATGCCCAGGGGAAGCCGGTGCGGATCTGGATGGCGGCCGGCGCCGGTGGACAGCGCCTCTATCTCCTGCCCGATCACGATCTGGTCATCGTGCGCTTCGGATCCCTCGGCCGCACCGGCCGCGACTACGACGATGTCACCTTCCTGCGCACGCTGCTCGGTCTGACCGCGCCGTGAACGAGGGGACCTTCATCGTTCTGCACGATCCCGCCAGAGAACCAGAGAACCAGAGAACCACAGAGGCACAGAGGGCACAGAGGCAGCACAGAGAAGGCAAAATAGGAGACCGGTTGCGCGCGCGTGGATCGAGACGACCGGTGCCAGAGGGACTCGCGGAGCGCAATCGTTGGGCAAGGTCAAAGACTCGACCCAAGTCAATTCCATCCTTGGCCGACGACTTTGTGCGACGAATTCCCTCCTTCCCTTGGCTTCTCTGTGCTACCTCTGTGCCCTCTGTGCCTCTGTGGTTCTCTGGATGAATCGTGCAGCATCCTGACCCCACAACGACACATGGCGTTGTTCGCTGTGGTGAGCGAACAACGCCATGCGTCGGGATGCGTGTCAAGCAGTGAGGCGAGGGCGCCGGTCGGTCAGACCGGGGCCTTGGCTCCGTGGCACTGCTTGTACTTCTTGCCTGAGCCGCAGGGGCAGGGCTCGTTACGGCCGACGACGGGCATGCCGGAGTCGGTCGTGACGGGAGCCGCTGCGGCCGCGTTGGCTGGCGTTCCGGCCCGCTCGGCGATCGCGAGGTCCGCTTCCTGCTGTGCGGAGCCACGGACCATCTGGGCCGCGGCTGCAATCGCCGGCGCAGCGGGAGCCGGGGCCACCGCCGCGCGGGCGATGGTGGGAGCGGCCGGGGTCGGACTGGCGCTGCCAGCGCCCGACGACGGCGCCGCGGCTTCGAGTGCATCGGAGGTCGCCGCCGCCTGCGGAACGGGTTGCGGGCGGGGACGCGGCACCGGGAGCCGACCCTTCAGGACGAGGTCGGTCACGCGATCGCGCACGCCTTCCTGCATCTCGGTGAAGAGCCGTGAGGACTCCTTCTTGAACTCGATGCGCGGATCCTTCTGGCTGAAGGCCCGGAAGCCGATCGAGTCGCGAAGCTGATCCATCGCGTGCAGGTGGTCCTTCCAGGCGCTGTCGAGGATCTGGAGCAGCACCCAGCGCTCGAATTGCGTGACTTCGCTGCGCAGGAGTTCCTTGACCCGCGCGGTGCAGAACGCCTGCGGATCGGCACCCGCCTCGGCCTTCTCGACATCGCCGAGTCGCACGAAGCAGTGTTCCTGGAACCAGCGATCGATCGCCTCGCCACGGGCCTCGGCGTCGGCCGCGCCCTGGGCCGCGCCGACGGCCTTCGCCGCGCGGCGCGAGCACTTCGCGTCGTCCCAGGTCTTGGCCTCGGCGATGAGCAGCGTGCGCAGCTCCGCGGGATTCGAGGATGGCAGCGTCTCGGGCGTCCAATCGAGCTCGTAGCGCGACTTCACCCACGAGCAGAACTGCTGAAGCGCCTGCGCGGGATTCGACTGCATGAGCGAACTCGTCACCTCGATCGCGTACTCGATCGGATAGGTGATCTCGCGCTCGCGATAGGCGTTCAGGGCGATCTCGAGGAGCTTCTTCGTCGCCTCGTCGGCGATGTCAACGCCCGCCTTCTGGGCCCGCTCGCTGAGCGAGAAGGCCGAAGGATCGCAGGGGATCCCGAAGGTGCGCGTCGTCCACTGGGCGAGTTCGGCCTGACCGTAGTTCGGCACGAGGTACTGGTCGATCGGCGACAGGTCGACGGCCTTGAACTTCCGTTCCGCGGCCTTCTCGAGCTGGCGGATCATCTCGATCGGCGTGGCCTTGCGGATTGCCTCGGGATCGATGGTGGTGTCGAAGGTCTGCTTCGCCCATCCCGCGAATCCCGCGACATCCCATTCGGCCCGATCGAGTTCCTCGGACATGTACTCGCCGACGGTGACGCGGATGACCGAGGAGCTCTCCTCCAGGCAATCGGTCAGGATGAGCTTGTGGATCTCGTCGCGCCCCTTGCCGCGGAAGCGCTCCGCCTCGATCGCGACATTGCAGCGGTCGCGCACCCAGTTGGCGATGCAGTTCGGGACATAGTCGCGGCCGAGGTAGTGACCGCCCGCCTGGCTGACGGCATCGGTCACATAGTCGACGACGACATCGCGCACGCCGCGCCCCTCGACGATCGGCTGGCGCAGGCCGTAGAACTTCCGGCGCTGGAACTCCATCGGCTCGTCGTACTCGAGGATGTTCTTCCGCATCTGGAAGTTGCGCTCCTCGACCTTGCGCTGGGCCTTTTCGATGGTGCGGGTGAGCATCCCGAGTTCCATCGCCTCGCCCTCGCGCAGGCCGAGGCGACTCATCGCGTTCAGCGCCGCCTTGCCCATGAAGAGCTTCATGAGATCGTCGTCGAGGGCGAGGAAGAATCGCGAGGATCCGTTGTCGCCCTGACGGCCGGCGCGGCCGCGGAGCTGGTTGTCGATGCGGCGGCTCTCGTGCCGCTCGGTGCCGATGATGTGGAGGCCACCCATCGCCTCGATGCTCGTCCAGAGTTCGAGCCGATGGAGCGGCGGGAAGACCACGGCGTCGAGATAGTCGACGAGTTCCGCCTCGGACATCCGCAATGCGGACTTCTCGTTGGCCCGCTGCTCGATCGCCCACGCCCGCAGCAGCTCGAGCCGCACCTGGGCGTCATCCTTGCCCTCGATCGCCTGCTTGCCGAGGGCCCGCTCGGCCATGTGGCGATAGCAGCTCTGGATGATCTGGGCGTCGGGCCACTCCGGCTTCACCTCGCGCGGGCAGATGTTGCGGCGCTTCCAGTGGTCGATGAGCTGGCTTCGCTCGATGCGGGCGAGCTTGATGTCGGTGCCGCGGCCGGCCATGTTCGTCGCGATCATGACCGCCCCGAGCTGCCCGGCGCCGGCGACGATCTCCGCCTCGCGGTCATGCTGCTTGGCGTTCAGCACCTCGTGCTTGATGCCGTACTTCCGGGTGAGCATCTGGGAGAGCGTCTCGCTCTTCTCGACGCTCGTGGTGCCGACGAGGACCGGCCGACCGGCGTCGTGCATCCGGTGGATCTCGTCGACGATGTGCTCCCACTTGTCCTTCTGGGCCATGAAGACGACATCGTTCAGGTCCTGACGGGCGATCGGGAGGTTCGTCGGGATGCTGACGACATCGAGGCGATAGATCTCGTAGAACTCCGTCGCTTCGGTGTCCGCGGTGCCGGTCATGCCGGCGAGGCGCGGATACATCTTGAAGAAGTTCTGGATGGTGATCGTCGCCATCGTCTGCGTCTCTTCCTTGATCCGCACGGCCTCCTTGGCCTCGACGGCCTGATGGAGACCATCGGACCACTGGCGCCCGATCATCTTGCGCCCGGTGGACTGGTCGACGATGATGACGCTGTCCACGCCCTGGTCGTCGGGAGCGACGACATAGTCGCGGTCACGCTGGTAGACGGTGTGGGCGCGCAGCGACTGCTCGAGCAGGTGCGGCATGTCGATGTTGTCGCCGACATAGAAGCTGCCCATGCCGGCGAACTTCTGGGCCTCGGTGATGCCGTCGTGGGTCGGCGTCGCCCGCTTCTTGTCGAGCTCGAGCTCGTAGTACTGGGTGAAGCGATCGCGCTCGCTCTCGAGCTGCGGCAGGCGCTTCCGCGCGGCGTCCATCTTGGCCTTGATCGCCGGGACGGTCGAGCGGTCCCGGGCGGTGCGGATGTCGCCCTCGCAGGCGGCGATCTCGGCGAGGCAGGCCTGCACCTTCTCGTTCGCCGCGTTCCACTCGCCTTGCTTGGCGACGAGATGTAGGGCGAGACGGTTGGCGAGGTCATAGCGCGGCTCGTGGGCGTGCGCCGGACCGGAGATGATGAGCGGCGTGCGGGCCTCGTCGATGAGCGTCGAGTCGACCTCGTCGACGATCGCGAAGTCGCGGCGCTTCTGGAGCTGCTCCTCGGCGCGGACCTTCATGTTGTCGCGGAGATAGTCGAAGCCGAACTCGCTCGTGGTGCCGTAGACGACATCGCAGGAGTAGGCGATCTGCTTCTCCTGCGGATGCTGCATGTGCATCGGGTGGATGCTGCCGACGGTCAGACCCAGCGCCCGGAAGAAGGGGAAGGTCCAGTCGCGGTCGCGCTGCACGAGGTAGTCGTTCACGGTGACCACATGGACCTGCTTGCCCTCGCAGCAGGCGAGGTAGCAGGCGAGCGGGGCGACAATGGTCTTGCCTTCGCCGGTCTTCATTTCGGCGATGCGCCCTTCGGTGAGGACCGTGCCGCCGATGATCTGGACATCGAAGGGGCGGGCCCGGAAGGGGGGACGCGACTCGGGATAGAGCTCGCGCACCGCCTCGTAGATCGCGTTCGGGATGTCGATGTACTGCCAGCCCTGCACGGGGCTTGAGTGGCCGCGGAAGTCGCCCTCGGGCGGCAGCGCGGGCGCAGCGTCCATCTCCGCCTTCGTGCGCTCGTAGAGCCCGCGGACCTCGGAGGGGAGACGCGCCGGATCGAAGCGTTGGGCGGGATCGAAGATGTTGCGGATGCCGACCGAGCGGTCCATCGCCTCGCGGGCGACGGCGAAGACCTCGGGCATGAGGGCGAGCGGCTTCTCGCCCTTCTTGATGCGGGAACGGAAGTCGGCGGTCTTCGCCTTCAGCTCCGAATCGCTGAGGCGGCGGACCGAGGACTCGAGTGCGTTGACCTGATCGACGATGCGCTCGAAGCGCTTGACCATGCGCTGATTGCGGGACCCGAAGAGCTTCTTCATCAGCGGGCCGAAGAACGGAACACCCATGGGAACAACAGTGCCTTTCGTGATGGCGGTCGCCGCCCGCAGCGGTGCTGCGTTCGCGGGGACGGCCACGCGCGGTCGACGAAGTCGACGGCGCGCGGTGAATCGATTGTGGTGGACGACAGACGGGGAGCGTGGTGCGTCAGGCCCGCGGGGGCGGGAGATTCAGCATCCGTCGGTGCATCGCATGCCGTGCCGGATCGAGGGCGGCAACGCTCGAGAGCTCGCGTCGCGCGGAAGCGCTCGCGCAGGAGGCCATCTCCGGCGTGCGGCCGGAGAGGAAGCCAAGGTGGGTCTGGTTGGTCGGCCACGCCCCCTTGCCGGTGAAGGGACGGTTGGCCGGCCGGTGGCGCTCGGTCCAGTCCTCCTCAAGCTGCTCGGCGACGCTGGTGAGCGCCGTCGCGAGCACGCGGCCCGAGAGGAGGAGCGACTGGGAGACGCGTCCGGGAACCGCCTCGCGGCTGTCGATCGCTCCGCCGCCGGTGTCTGCCAGGGTCGATGCCATCGCCACCATGAGTGCCACGACGACAGCCGTCGCGGTCGGGAGACCGGAGGGCAGGGGGCGAAGGCTCGGGCTGAGGCGGCGGGGGAAACGCATGCAAACGGACGGTCAGGGCTGGTGATCGGAGGCCCGCTGGAGGCCCACTGGAGGCCCACTCAAGACCCCCTGGAGACTGGGTCCGACGGAGAGTCAACTCCCTGTGGAACCCCGTTCGGCCGATCGGAGGGCCTGCGAAGACCGTTGGAGTATCGGCTCGACGGGGTCGTAAAGCAAACGGAAGGCCAGAAGGGGGGGCTCGTCCGGACCACCCGGCCGTCGGGTGGACTGCATCGCCTGCGGTCGGCGACGAATGTCGTCCCATCCGGCGGTTCGCGGTTGCAGGAGGGCCGGGTGCCGTCTATCACTGCCATCCGTTCGTCGATCCCTCCGGAGCAGCATCGCCGCGGTCGTCGCTCCGGACCCCTCGCCCTCTCGTCCCGCGCGGCGCCGAGGCTCCGTTCCCCATGTCGACGCCCCAGGATCAGGCGGCCGTGTCCGCTGCGCCGACCACCTCGCGCCCCGAGCGTCGGCAACGCTCGCCGCGCTGGTTCCCTTTCCTCCGCTGGCCGCTCATGCGCTACCGCGATGAGGTGGACCTCACGCCGCCCAATGGCTTCCTCGAGGACCATGTCGGCAAGAGCGACTTCAGTCTGCGGCTTCAACGCTACTGGTGGGCGGCGCGCAAGTTGGGCGACGAATCCGCTGCCGTCGAGGACGGTGCCTTCGTGGTGGTCGATCTCGGCTGTGAGCGGGGATGGCTCCGCCGATTCACGCCCGAGCGCAACGCGATCGTGTGGATCGGCCTCGACGGCAATGTCTCGCATCCCTCGCTCGCGGTCTCCGGATACGACCGCGTCATCGAATGCAACTTCGACGAGCCCTTGCCGCTCCCGGATGCGTCGGCCGATGCGGTCGTCAGCCTTCATGTCTTCGAACATCTGCCCAACCCGCAGCGCACGCTCGCTGAGGTGGCCCGCATCCTGAAGCCGGGCGGGTGCTTCCTCGCCGGGTCGCCGACCGGACCGGGGCCGGTGAGCTGGATCCGCACGCGCATGCTTCGGGCCCGCGCTGAGGCCGGTCGGAACCGACACTGGGGCCACCTCCAGAAGCTCTCGCCCGCGGGCTGGCACGCGCTCTGTTCCGACGCCGGGCTCACCCCGGAGTTCGTGACCGGTTCGCATCTCATTCGGCGCACCGGCGCCGGCCTCGAGAACCGGCCGTGGTGGATTCGCCTCAACCAGCTCTGGGGCGCGCTCTTCCCCTCGCTCGGTCAGGAGGTCTATCTCTCCGCCCGCAAGCTCCGCGCGGCACCTGGGCGTCTCCGCGGCTGGTGGAGCAGGCTTTGGCTGCACAGCGACTGGCTCGCACCGGCCGCGTGCCTGCTGTTCCTCGCAGCGGCGGTGCTCGGACCGCTCGGCGCGACCCAGTCGCTCGCCGACGAGATCGCAGCCCATCAGGACGGCAACGATGTCTTCGTCCTCTGCTCGATGATCGAGCCCTCCGTCGAACGGAGCAATCGCTCACTCGATGTGATCGGTGATGTCGCACACCTCAAGGAGATCTTCGCCGACGCGGCGCGACGAGAGACCGATCTGCATGTGATCGTCGAAGAGGAGGACCTCGACGCCTATCGCGCCCACGCCTTGGGCGGCGTCCTTCGTGTCGCCGACCGTTGGGTGGACGGCGGCACCGCGTTCGTCGTCCTGAGCAAGGAGGCGAAGGAGCCGCTGCTCTCGGGATATGGCCCCAGTCGGTAGCCGAGCGAAGCCAATCCCGGTCCGAAGCGGCGGAATCGGCTTCCTTCTTCCGCCTTTCCGCGTCACACTTGGCGGGCATGATTCCGATCGCCCCGCTCCTCTGTCTCGCGTCAACGCTTGGTGTCCATTCGCTCGCGATGGCGGGGCCCGCGCCGGCGGCGCCGGCGGCTGAGCGACGAGGCGGTCCGGTGACGGTCTGGGTCTATCTCGCCGAGCGCGACGCCGCGGTGCCGCAGGAGCCCTTGGTGAGCGAGCGGGCGCTCGACCGTCGCGAGCGTCGTGGCACGCTGCGCGGTCCGCAGGAAACGGACCGTCCGCTCGCGGCGTCGCAGGTCGCTGCGATCGCAGCGCTCGGCGCGACGGTGCGGGTCGAGAGCCGCTGGCTCAACGCGGTGAGCGTCTCGATCGGACGCGAGCGGCTGGCGGCGCTCCGCGCGTTGCCGTTCGTGACGCGGATCGAGCCGGTGCGCGTCGGACACCGCGAGGAACTCGTCCCGAGCGAGCCGCAGGGAGGCATCGCCGGCGACGAGTACGGAGCGAGTCTCGAACAGCTCGGACAGATCGATCTCCTCAGTCTCCATGCCCGCGGATTCCGGGGCGACGGCGTGGTCATCGGCGTCCTCGACACCGGCTTCAACCGCGTGCATGCGGCCTTCGCGAGCGCGGAGCATCCGCTCGATGTCATCGCGGAGTGGGACTTCATCAACAACGACCCGAACACCGGCATCGAGCGCGGCGATCCGAGCAACCAGCATCGGCACGGCACCTGGATTCTCGGCACGCTTGCCGCGTACCTCCCCGGTCAGCTCGTCGGCGCGGCCTACGAGGCGAGCTACATCCTTGCGAAGACCGAGGCCGTGCCGACGGAGACGCCGATCGAAGAGGATTATTATGTTGCGGGACTCGAATTCATCGAGGCCCACGGCGCGGACATCGCGACCTCGTCGCTTGGCTATATCGATTGGTATGTCCAGGAGGATCTCGACGGGGCGAGCGCCGTGACGACGATCGCGGTCAACATCGCCACCGCGAAGGGACTCGTCTGCCTGACCGCCGCGGGCAACTCGGGTCATGACGAGGACCCACTGACGAGCCATCTCGTCGCGCCGGGCGACGCGCTTGAGGTCATCACCTGCGGCGCGGTCGATGCGGCGGGCGCGACCGCCGGATTCTCCTCCGACGGACCGACCGCGGACGGACGCATGAAGCCGGAACTCCTCGCCCGCGGGGTCGCGACCGCCACGGTGCACTCGACCAACGCGACGGGACTCGCGGCGCTGAACGGCACGAGTCTCTCGACGCCGCTCGTCGCCGGCGCGGTCGCCTGCATCCTTGACGCTCGCCCCGAGCTGGGCGTCAGCCTCTTGCGCGAAGCCCTCTTCGCGACCGCAACCGAACCGTCGGGCGATCCGCTCGTCGTGCGCGGGTACGGGCTGCTGCAAGCCGACCGGGCTGCCCGCTTCGGGCGGGCCCTCGGCGACCTGAATCTCGACGGCGGCGTTAACAGCCTCGACCTCGCCATCCTGCTCGGCGCCTGGGGCGGCTGCGGCGCATGCGCGGATTGCCCCTTCGACCTCGACGGCGATTGCGAAGTCGGCGCGTCGGACCTGAGTCTCCTCCTCGGCGGTTGGACGCCCTGACGGGCGGACGCGACTACGATGATCGCGTGACCTCACCGAACGCCGTTGTCTCTCGGCGCTACCGCATCGAGGGGATGGAGTGCGCGGGGTGTGCGGCAGGCATTCAGTCGGCGCTGACGAAGCGGCCCGAGGTTTCGGCGGCGAGCGTCGACTTCCTGAGCGGGATGGCGACCGTCGAAGGTTCGCTCGAACCGGAGGCGGTCTGTGAACTTGTGCGGCGGCGTGGCTTTGGGGCCGAGGAAATAGAGACCGCAGCGGCGGCCGCTTCGGCGGCGAGTGGGGGCGACGAGCGATCGGATGTGCGGGCGGACCTCGATGCCGATGACTTCGCCCTCGCCGATGCCGACGAGGAATGTGCCAGGATCGACGCCGCGCTCCGCGAGCGGGCGAACGCGTGGAAGCGGCGGGCGTGCATCGGCATCGGGCTCTGGCTGCCGATGGAACTCCTCCATTGGCTCGGGCACCGATTCCTGCACCATGGCAGCGGCGCGTTGGCGGTCGAGGTCGTGCTGCTCATCGGCGCGACGCTCGCGATCATCCTCGCGGGCGGCGGCTTCTACGCGTCCGCCTGGCGCGCCGGCCGCCATGGGCGGGCCTCGATGGACACGCTTGTCGCGATGGGTGTCACGAGCGCGTACCTCCTCTCGCTCGGCACCTTCATCGCCCAGCGCTTCGACCTGCTCGTCGGTGCGCCGCTCTGGTTCGCCGAGGCGACCGCGCTCCTCGGGATCATCGCCCTCGGCCACTGGCTTGAGTCGCGGGCGACGGCGCGGGCATCGAGCGCGACGCGGGAACTGCTCGCTCTCCAGCCCGAACGGTGCGAGCGCTTCGCGGCGGACGGCACGATCGAAATGGTGCCGTCGCGCGGCGTGCGGCGCGGTGACCGCCTGCTCGTCCGTCCCGGCGGGCGCGTTCCGGTGGACGGTCGGATCGTCGAGGGGAGCGCAGCGATCGACGAGCAGGCCCTCACCGGCGAGCCGCTGCCGGTTGCCCGCGGCGTCGGCGAGACGCTTCGCGCCGGCTCGATCGCCATCGACGGCGCGCTCACGCTCGAGGCGACCGTCCACGGGGATCGGACGACGCTCCTCCGCATCGCCGCCCTCGTGCAGCGGGCTCAATCGAGCAAAGCGCCGGTGCAGCGGCTTGCGGATCGCATCGCGGCGGTCTTCGTTCCAGCGGTCCTCCTCGTCGCCGCTGCAACGCTCGTCGGTTGGTCGCTCGCGGGCCTCTGGCTCGAGGGTGTGCTCGCGGCGACGACGGTGCTCGTGATCTCCTGCCCCTGCGCGCTTGGGATCGCGACGCCGATGGCGATCATGGTCGGCACCGGTGCCGCGAGTCGGCGCGGCATGCTCATCAAGGACGCCGCGACGCTGGAGCGCGCCGCCTCGGTCGCCCATGTCGTCTTCGACAAGACCGGCACGCTGACGCTCGGACAGCCGACCGTGACGAGCGTGGAGGCGGTGACGCCCTTCGAGGCGAGCGAGGTGCTCCGACTCGCGGCGGCGGTCGAGATCCACAGCGAGCATCCGATCGGCAAGGCGATCGTCCGCGCGGCGAGCGGGCCGCAGCCGACGGCGACGCAGGGCGTGCATGGGTTCGAGGCGCTCCCCGGACTCGGCGTTCGCGCGCGGGTCGATGGGGCGATGGTCGAGGTGCTCCGCGACGCGGTCGCCTCCTGCCGGGTCGTGCGCGACGGGACGCTCGTCGGCCGCATCACCGTCAGCGACACGCCTCGGGCCGGAGCGGCGGAGGCGATCGCGATGCTGCGGGCGACGGAGGGGACCCGTTCGATTCACATGCTGACGGGAGATCGGGCGGAGGGGGCGCGGGCGATCGGCGCTGCGATCGCCCTGCAGCCATCGGAGATCGTCGCCGATGCGACGCCGGACTCGAAGGTCGCCCATGTCCGCGGTCTGCGAGCGTCTGCGGAGGGGAGCGCGACCGTGCTTCTGGTCGGCGACGGCATCAACGATGCGGCGGCGCTCGCCGAGGCCGATGTCGGGGTCGCGATGGGCGGCGGGACGGCGATCGCGATCGAGGCTGCGCCGATCGTCCTGCTGTCTGAGGATCCCCGGGCCGTTCCAGCGCTCCTCCGCGTCGCCAAGGCGACCATGCGCTGCGTGCGGCAGAACCTCGTCCTCGCCTTCGCCTACAACACGATCGCGATTCCGGCGGCCGCGTTCGGCCTGCTCGGTCCGCGCGGCCCGCTCATCGCGGCGGCGGCGATGGCGCTGAGCAATCTCTCCGTGGTCGGCAACGCCCTTCGGCTCCGCCGACGACTCGCCCGATTGGAGGTCCGTTGAGCGGCGGCCCCATCCTTTTTTATGACGGTGACTGCGGCCTCTGCGCGCGAGCGGTGCAGTGGGTCTTGAAGCGAGACGCCCGCGGCGACTTCCGTTTCGCGCCGCTGCAGGGGACGACATACGCGTCGCTTGACCGCGAGCGGCCGCGTGATGTCTCGACGATGGTGCTGCTCGACGGCACGGAGCTCCTCACCGAGAGCGACGCTGCGCTCCGCATCGCCCGCCGCGTCGGCGGCCTGTGGGGCGCACTGGCGACGATCGGCGGCATCGTGCCGCGATCGCTCCGCAACGCGATCTACCGCGCCGTCGCCAAGCGTCGCCACCGCTGGTTCGGCCACGCCGACGCCTGCCGCCTCGCGACCGCGGAAGAGCGGGCGCGTTTCCTCCCGTAGTCGGGGATTGGTGGAGATTGCCAGAGAACCACAGGATTCTGCACAAATCATCCAGAGAACCACAGAGGCACGGAGGGCACAGAGGGCGCACAGAGAAGGCAAAAGAGCAGGCCGGTTGCGCGCGTTGATGGAGAGGGCCTGTGCCACAGGGACTCGCGGAGCGCAAGCGCTAGTGTGGTGTTTCAGAAATTCGCTTCCATTGCGGCGGCCCTGTTCGCGTCTGGCGGCGTCGCCGCTCCTCGCCGTATGACTCCATACGCCTCGTCGCGGCTGCTTGCCAGACGCAAACATGCCGCGCCGCACTGTTCGCGAATTTCTGAAACACCACACTAGGTAAGGCGTGAAGACTCGAACCAAGTCAATTCCATCC
>CAYNCG010000019.1:0-83140 GCA_964395845.1 uncultured Isosphaeraceae bacterium
CCCGATCGAGCAGGAGGGCACCTATCCGCTGCCCGAAGCCCAGCTCGACCGCTTCATGTTCAACATCCGCGTGCGCTATCCGAGCGAGGCCGAGGAGCTCGAGATCGTCCGCCAGACGACCTCGCTCAGGCAGGTCGAGCCGGATCGCGTGCTCACCGGCGAGGACTGCCTGCGCATCCAGGATCTCGTGCGGCAGATTCCCGTCGCCGACCATGTCATCCGCTACGCGCTGCGGATCGTCCGTGCGACCCGCGTCCGCGACGACGGCGAGCGACCGAAGATCGTCCGCGACTACATCGCCTGGGGCGCCGGCCCGCGGGCCAGCCAGTTCCTCGTGCTCGCGGCGAAGGCGAAGGCGATGCTCGCCGGCGCGACCCATGTCATGCCGGAGCATGTCCGCTCCGTCGCCCTGCCGGTCATGCGCCACCGCATGATCACGAACTTCAACGCCGAGGCCGATGGCGTGACGAGCGACTCGGTCGTGCAGGCCCTGCTCGACCAGATTCCCCTCGATCGTGCTGACGCGTCGACCGACCGCCAGATGGACTCCGTTCTTCGCTGACGCCATCGGCGGAAAGGCACGCGCGCGGTGGCGAACACCTCCGGCATCCGAGCTGAGCAGTACCTCGCTCCCGAGACCCTCGGGCAGCTTGCGCCGTTCGAGCTGCGCGCGAAGATGATCGTCGAGGGCGTGATGAGCGGCATGCACCGCTCGCCCTATCAGGGACTCGCCGTCGAGTTCGCGGAGCACCGCCAGTACGTGAAGGGCGATCCCGTCCGCCACATCGACTGGAAGGTCTTCGGCCGCTCCGACAAGCTCTACCTCAAGCGCTATGTGCAGGAGACGAATCTCGATGTCGTCGTCCTCGTCGACGCCAGCGCGTCGATGCGCTTCGGCACGCTCGCCGTGAAGGAAGGGTGGGGCGGCACGCAGGCCTCGCGCGAGGCGTCGCGGGCGAGCGGCACCGCGACCTGGACGAAGTTCGATCACGCGACCGCGGTGGCCGCGGCGATGGCGTACCTCTGCCTGCAGCAGCGCGATCGCGTCGGCGTCGGCACCTTCGCCGAGGAGCTCAGGACGATCATCAAGCGGTCGAACGCCCGCGACCAGTGGCGACTGGTCGTGCAGGCCCTCTCGACCGAACCGACCCAGGGGAAGGCGAATCTGCCGAAGGTGGCCGAGCAGGCCCTCTCGAAGGTTCTGAACCGGGCCCTCATCGTCGTCGTGAGCGACTTCCTCATGCCGACCGCCTCGATCCGCGAGGCCCTCGCCCGCTTCCGCTATCGCCATCACGATGTCGTTCTCCTCCAGGTGCTCGACCGCCAGGAGATGCGCTTCGATCTCGCCGATCCGGCCCCCTTCGTCGGACTCGAGGGGGAAGGCCGCATCCAGGTCGATCCGCCGGCGCTCCGCGCCGCGTACCTCGCGGCGATGCGCGAGCATCTTGAGGAGATCGCCCGCGTCGCCCGCTCCTTCGGGTTCGAGTACCAGCGCATGGACTCGCATGAGTCCGTCGGGCCGACGCTCGCCGCCCTCCTCGCCAGGCGCGATGCGATGGCCCGCGGAGGGCGTACCGGATGACGCTCCTCCACGCCGGTCTCCTCACCGCCGGGCTCCTCTCGGCGGCGATACCGATTCTCATCCACCTGCTCTTTCGCCGTCGTCGCCCGCCGATCGACTGGGCCGCGATGGACATCCTCCGCGCTGCCCTCCGGAAGCAGGAGCGTCGCCTGCGGCTCGAGCAATGGGTGCTCCTCGCGGCTCGCTGCCTGCTCTTCGGCCTTGCCGGTCTCGCCCTCGCCCGTCCGATCCTCGAAGGCACGGGACTCCTCGCCCAAAGCGGCGGGCGCATCGTCACGGTGGTCCTCGACAACGGCGTCGTCACCCAGGCCCGCGAGGGTGCGGCATCGGACGCCGGCGCCGAAACGGCCTTCGATCGGCTGAAGCGCGAGACGGCGGCGCTCATCCGCGGCCTGCCGAGCGGTGACGCGGTCGGCGTGATCCTCGCCGCGCGGCCCGCGACGCCGGAGGCACGCTCGCTGGTCATGCCTCCGACGAGCGATCGCGACGCCGTGGCCCGGGCGGTGGAGGCCCTTGAGCCGACCCACGCTGCCACCGACCTCTCCGGCGCGCTTCGGGCGGTGGGCGACGCGATCGGCCGCACGCCGGAGGCGGAGCATCTCGTCGTCCTCGCGAGCGACTTTCGCGCCGGGTCGCTCGAACTCTCGCTTCCGTCGCCCTCGGCGATCGCGAGCGGCGATGCGAACGCCGGCGGCGGCCGGACGACCGTCATCGCCTTCCGCCCCGCCGCGGACGACGAGGCCGATGTCGCCATCACGGGCATGGAGGCCCAGCGCTCCGTCGACGACGATTCGATCAGCGTCGCGGTGCGGCTCGAACGGCGCGGAGCGGGCAACCCCGCGGCGACGGTGCGCGTCTCGCTGAGCGCGGACGGCACGACGCCGGTGCAGCCGAAGACGGTGCGCTTCGATCCCGGTCAGGCGACCGCCCGCGTCGAGTTCGCGATGCGGCCGTCAAGCGACGCGGCGCGCACCGGGAGCGGCGCGATCGAGGCCCGCATCGAGGGCGACGCGATGCCGGCGAACGACACGCATTTCGCGATCTTCGACGCCCGCAGCGCGACCCGCGTCGGCATCGTCGCCCGCCGCAGCTTCGGGGGCGGCGCCGAACTCGATCGCGTCCCCGCCGCCCGCTGGCTGGCCCGGGCGATCAGTCCGGTTCCGCAGCCGGGCATCGATGTCGTCGAGATCGAGCCGGCGGCGGTCGACGCGAGGGCGCTCCGCGACTTCGACGCGATTCTCCTGCCGCGCCCCGAATCGCTCGACGCGCCGGCGTGGCCCGAACTTCGCCGCTTCGTCGATCGCGGTGGCCTGCTGATCGCCTTCGCGTCGGGCGACACGGCGTCGCAGCGCTGGACCGATCGCTTCGTCTCGACCTTCGACCTGTCCTGGCAGATCGCCGCCGAAGCGCCGCCGCTCGAGCCGGCGCTCGGCTTCGCGGCCGACCAGCCGCAGCGCGGGAACAGCCAGGCGCTCTTCGCGGCGATCGACGCGGAGCTGCCCGAGCTGCTCCGGCCGATCGAGATCCGACGGCGCCTGGAGACGCGGCAGTTCGCGCCGAGCGATGTCGTCCTCGCCCTCTCCGACGGCACGCCCTTCCTGCTCCTCGGTTCGCCTGCGGCGGCGACAGCGCCGGCGGGCGAGACCGGCGAAGCGAGCGTCTCGCGCGGACTCGTGGGTCTCGTCACCGCCGCGCCGGAGCTCGCCTGGACCAACCTGCCCGTGAAGCCCTTCGTCGTCCCCTTCGCCCAGGAGATGGTGCGCCGCGGCCTCGGTCGCATCGGCGGTGAGGCGCGGGCGCTCGTCGGCGATCGGCCGGTGGTCACGGTGCGCGACGCCGCGGAACTCGTCGGGCCGGATGGTCGGCGTGCGGCGCTCGACCGGGACGGCATCGCCCAGGCGGCGCTCGATCGGGCCGGCGCGTGGAATGCCGTCGATCTCGGCGGTCGCGTCGTCGGTGGCGTGCCGGTGAATGTCGATCAGGCCGCGACGCGGCTCCTGCCGCAGGCGCCCGACGCGATCGCGACCTGGCTCGCTCCGGCCGCGCCGAGCGGCCAGATTCGCTTCGGCGCTCCGACGGAGCTGCTCGGAACCATGACGCCTGCGCAGGACGGCGTGGGCGTGGCGGTCTGGCTGCTCGCCGCGCTCGTGGCGATTGCCGTCCTGGAGACGATGCTCGCTCGGGCCTTCTCGCATGCGGCGAACGCGTCGGGCGGACGCGCCGACGGCGGCATCAGCGCGACCGCGCTCCGGGCGAGCGAGGAACGCGCTCCGGCGCGAGCGCTCTCGATCGGAGGTCGCGCGTGACGCCTCCCCCCGCGATCCCCACCGGTCCCTCCGACGAGGGCGGATTCCTTCGCTGGCTCCTCGGTCTCGACGCGGGTCGTGAGGAGTTGCGCGCCGCAAGCGTGATCTTCGAGCGTCCATTGCCCGGTTGGGCGTGGTTTCTCGTGATCGTCGCCTGCATCGGTCTCGCGTGGTGGAGCTATCGGCGCTTGCGCGGCGCAACCGGCGGGCGCGTGGCGCTCGGCGGCGTCCGCACGATCCTGCTCCTCCTCCTCGCGGTGCTGCTCGCGGGACCGGCCTTGCGCATCGCCAACGAGACGATCGAGGAGGACTGGGTCGTCGTCCTCGCGGACCGAAGCCGCAGCATGGCGATTCGCGACGGCGAGGCGGCGGGCGAGCGCGTCTCGCGGGCCGACGCGCTCGGCGATGCGCTGGTCGCGTCGCGCCCCACCTGGGAGGACCTCGCGCGGGAGCGGACGCTTCTCTGGCTCGGCTTCACCGGCGGGGCCTTCGATCTCGTCTCCGCGTCGACGGAAAGCGTCGAGGCCGCGGCGAGCGCGGTGCGGGCGTCGGACGAGGCGCTTGGCGATCGCACGCTTCTCGACGACGCCCTGAACCAGGCGTTGCAGCGGGCGGCGGCGCGGCCGATCGCCGGGATCGTCGTGATGAGTGACGGCCGCACGACGGCGCCGCCGTCGCGGGCGACGATCCGTCGGCTGCAGGCCGCCGCGGCGAAGGTCTTCGTCGTGCCGCTCGGTTCGACGATGTCGGCCGGTGACCTCGCGATCGGCACCATCGACGCGCCGCGTCGGGCGTTCATCCGCGATGAGGTGCCGGTGCGGGTGGAGATCGAACGCTCGGGCGAGGGAAGCGGGTCGGGGGCGGAATCCCCGGTGACGGTCCGGCTGGTGGACGCCGCAACGGGCGAAACGCTTTCCGAGCGTCCGCTGCCGCCGTTCGAGCCGGGCGCAGCGACCGCGAGCGTCACGCTCCTGCCGCGCGTCGATCAGGCCGGTCAGCGCGACTGGCGGGTCGAGCTCGACGCCGGCGAAGGCGACCTCGTCGAGGAGAACAACAGTCGCGTCGCCCAGATCGAACTCGTTGACCGGCCGCTTCGGGTCCTCTATGTCGACGGCTATCCGCGCTGGGAGTACCGCTACCTGAAGAATCTCCTGATCCGCGAGAGCACGATCGAGAGCTCGGTCCTGTTGCTCTCGGCCGATCGAGACTTCGCCCAGGAAGGCAACCTGCCCATCACCCGGCTGCCGCGGAGCGCCGAGGAGTTCGCCCAGTTCGACCTCTTCATCATCGGTGATGTGCCGGCGGGATTCTTCACGCCGGAGCAGCTCGAGATCATGCGCGACCAGGTCGCGCAGCGCGGAACCGGTGTCCTGTGGGTCGCCGGCGAGCGCTCGACGCCGCGGACATGGGAGGGAACGGCGATGGCCGAACTCCTGCCGATGCGTCCGCCGCTCGCGATACCGACCGTTGACGCACCGGTGAACATGGTCGCGACGCAGACCGCGACCGCGATGGGACTCCTGAAGGTCGGCGAGAGCGAATCATGGCCGCTCGAACTCGCCGATCCGAAGGTGGGCTGGTCGCGGCTCGAATGGGTGCAGGCGATTCCTCCCGAGCAACTGAAGCCGACCGTCGAGGTGCTCGCCGTCGGCGTGCCTGCGGGCGACCGCGGCGGCGGGTCGATGGCGGCGGGTGAAGCCGGTGGAGCGAGCCTGCCCGTCGTCACGACGATGAAGTACGGCGCCGGCGAGATCGTCTATGTCGCGACCGACGAGATCTGGCGCTGGCGCTACGGGCGCGGCGAGCGCTTCACCGAACAGGTCTGGCTGCCGATCGTGCGGATGCTCGGTCGCGAAGCGCTCGCCGGCGGCAGCGATGGGGCGACGCTGCGGGCGGTGCCTGCCCGCGTGCAGCTCGGTCAGCCGGTGCGGCTCGAACTCGTCATCGATGATGCGCGGCTCCTCGATCGAGGCGACGCCGCGGTGCCGGCCGAGGTGCGCGGCGTCTCGCCCGATGGCGCCGATGGCGCCGACGGCGGCGCGGCGGCCGCGGTTGAGGTGGAGCTCCTTCGCACCCAGCGCCCGGGCGAGTTCGCGGCGACGCTGACTCCCGACGCCGTCGGCACCTTCACGGTGCGCGTGCCGAGCGGCCCGGCAGCCGGCGCCGAGGTGCGCTTCGAGTGCGAGCGGCCCGACGACGAGGTGCGCCGTGCGGCGGCCGACCACGATCTTCTCGCCGAGCTCGCCCGCGAGACCGGCGGCGCGGTCGTCTCGGCGGATCGGCTCGGGACGCTTCCCGATCTTCTGCCGAAGCGGAGCGTCGTGACCGAACACGCCACCATCGAGCCGCTCTGGGACAGCCCCCTGAGCCTGATTCTCATCGTGCTGCTCGCGACGGTCGAGTGGCTGGGCCGGCGGTGGATGCGATTGGCCTGACGGATGCCTGCGTAGGCTAGGAGTGCACGAGCCATGACGACCCTGAGCGAACCGCATGACATCGCCGAAGCGATCCGGAGACCGGGTCCGCTCCAGCGGGCGCTCGTCGAGCTCGATCGGCTCGGACGGCGAGCGCGGCTCCTCCTCATCTCGCGGCGCGTCTTCGCCCTGCTGGCCGCGGCGATCGGCGTGATCGCCTGTGCCGTCCTCCTCGACTGGATCTTCCGCTTTCCGGCGTGGTTTCGGGCGATCGCGCTGCTGGTCGGGGCCCTGAGCCTCGCCTCGGCGGCGGTGCGCCTGCTGGTGCCGGCCTGGCGGTTCCGGCCGACGCCGATCGACCTCGCGCTGCGCGTCGAGCGCAGCGCGCCGGCCCTGGCCGGTCGGCTCGCGAGCGGCGTCGAGTTCGCGATATCCGACGCCGGCCGCTCGAGCCCGCTCGCGGAGCGGGCCATGGTTGACCTCGCCGATCGCCTCGCGGGCGAGTCGCTCCTCTCGTGGCTAGCGCCGCGCCGCTCGCTTGCCGAGCTGACCACCTCGATCGTGACGGTCGCGGTCATCGCGGTCGTCGCTGCGCTCCTCCCGACGCACGCCGGCATCGGCGCGCGGCGGATCCTGCTCCCCTTCGGCACGGCCGAGTGGCCCGCCCGCACCGCGGTCGAGTCGCTGCTCGGCGGACAGGCGTTCCACGCGAAGGGTCAGCCGCTTCTCCTGACCGCGCGGCTTGCGAAGGGGGATGGCCCCGGCGAGCGGCTCGCCGCCGACATCACCGTCGTGCGCGACGACGGCTCGATCCTCCGCGACACGCTGGTGATGACGAGGCAGCCTGACGGACGGTACGAGCGCGTGCTCGACGGCGATCCGGCGGCGGCGTCGGTCGAGGTGCGCTTCCGTTCGGCCGACGCGGAGACGGAGCCGGAATCGATCAGCTTCGTCCCGCCGCCCGCGGTGGTCACCGCCTCGATCGTCATCGAGCCGCCGGCGTACGCGACGGGCGCGATCGAGGCCCGGACCATCGATCTCGGTGACGGCACCGACGAGCGGGCCACGGTGCGCGAGCCGGCCCTCATCGGTTCCACCGCGACGCTCTCGCTGCTCCTGAACGGTCCGATCGCGACCGACGCGACGCTCGCGGCCGAACGCATGCTGCGGACCGACGAGGCGACCGGCGCGACGGTCGAGCTCTCGATCGATGCGGCGCAGCCCGAGCGCTGGACGCTCCGCTGGACGCTGCGCGGCACGACCTCGCTGGGCCTCGCCCTCGAGGACCGCCACGGGATCGCCGCGGCGGAGGAGATCTCGTTTCATGTCGACGCGATCGACGACAAGCCGCCGACCGCCGCGGTGCTCCTGCCCGCGGTGGACGAGAGCGTGCTGGCGACGGCGCTCGTGCCGGTCGAGATCGAGGGGCGCGACGATGTCGGGCTGACCGCGTTCGGACTTGAGGTGACCCGGCGCGAGGAGGGCCGCGGCGAGCCGCAGCCCTTCGGTGAGAGCGTCACCGCCGCCGAGGGGCCGCTGGTCCGTCGGTCGGAGCCGCTCGATCTCGGGGCGCTCTCGGTGCAGCCGGGCGATGTGCTTACGCTCGTCGCGGTCGCCGAGGACGGCGCGCTCATCGACGGCGTCCGTCACGAGCGGGTTCGAAGTCAGCCGCGCACGCTCCGCATCATCAGCGAGACGGATCTCGGCAAGCAGATTCGCGGACAGCTCTCGGCGATCCGCCGGGCGGCGATCCGGTTGGACGAGCAGCAGGGCGAGTTGCTCGCGGCGACGCAGAACGGCCGCTTCGATCCGACGCTCGAGCGCGGCCAGGCCCAGCTCTCCGAGCGGATCCGGACGGCGTCGGAGACGCTTGCGGAACTCACCGGACGGGCCGAGCGGAATCGTCTGGCCGACGAGGAACTGCAGGCCACGCTCGATCAGGCCCGGGATCTCCTTGAGACCGCGGCGCGGGCGAGCGCGCGGGCGAGCGAATCGATGGAAGGGCGACGCGACGCGGCGGCGCAGGCGGCGCTGACGCCCGAACAGGAAGCGGGTTTCGGCGAGGAGACGGCGTCGGCCCAAGAGGATGTGCGGGCGGAGCTCGAGGATCTGGTCAGGCTGCTCGACCGCGACGAGGACTCCTGGGCGATGGGGCGGGCGATCGATCGTCTGCGCGAGGAGATCGCGGAGCTCGCCGAGCGCACCGAGGCGGCGGGCAAGCGCACCGTCGGTCAGCGCCCCGAGGAGCTTGCCGACGCGGAGCGCGGCGAGCTCGAGGACATCGCGGCGGGGCAGGCCGACGCGGCGCAGGCGGCGCAGGACCTTCTCGACGAACTCCGCAAGCGAGCCGAGGCGATCGCTCGAACCGACAAGGCTCGGGCGGAAGCGATGCGCGAGGCGGCGCGGGCGGGTGAGGAGCGGCGCTTGCAGCGCACGCTTCAGCAGGCGGGCGAGGAGACGCGACAGAATCGCATCGAACAGGCGCGCGGCAACCAGCAGCAGGCGCTCGCCGCGCTCGACCGGATGCGGAAGGGTCTCGACGATGTGCGAAAGGCCCGTACCGAGGAACTGCGTCGGGCGCTTGAGAGCCTCGAGGAGAGCATCGCGCGACTGGTGCGGACGAACGAGGACGAGATCATCGCGCTCGCCCGCGTGCCGCGGCCTGCGGAAGGCGCGGAGGCGCTCGAAGCGGTCGCCGAGCGCGGCCGAGCGATGGCGAAGCTCGCCCAGAACACGCAGGCGGTCGCGAGCGAGGCCCGCGCGGCGGGCAGCGAGGCCAACCCGGTCGCCCGGCTGCTCGACCGCGCGGGCGACAGTCATGGCGCGGCGGTCGGTCATCTCCGCTCGACGCCGCCGAACCTCGAGCAGGCGACGCTCGCCGAGGAGCGCGGGCTCGCGTTCCTCCGCGACGCCCAGCGGCAGACCGAGTCGACGCGCGAGCAGATGGAGCGTCGCGAGGCCGATCGCAAGCGACAGGAGATGCTGGCCTCCTACCGACGGCTCGCCGAGAAGCAGGCCGTGGTCCGCGACGGAACCGTGGCGGCCCGCCCGAAGGATCCGAACGCGAAGCTCGATCGTCGCGGGCTGATCGAGAGTCGTCGGCTAGCGATCGTGCAGGGGGAGATCCGGCAGGACCTCGATGCGATCGTGCGGGAGTCGGATGATGTCCGGTCCTCCGTGGCATTCAGCCAGGCACACGAACTCATCGGTGGTTGGGCGTCCGATGCGAGCACGAGACTCGGAAACGCCGACCTCTCGGAGGAAACCGTCGGTCTCCAGGAGCAGGTGCTCGACCTGCTCGCCGAGTTGATCGAGGCCCTGAACGAGGCCCAGGCCGCCGAAGACGAACGCTTCCAGACGCCCGGAGAGAACAATCCGCAGCAGGATCAGCAGGCGGGCGGCGGCAACCAGCCGCAGCCGCCGATTCCGCCGGTCGCCGAGCTGAAGCTCCTTCGCGGCATGCAGGTGCAGGTGCTCGAACGGACGCGTCGGCTCGATGCGATGCGCTCCGGTGCCGCAGCGAACCGCGAGGCGATCGACGCCGAACTGCGGGCGATCGCTTCCCTCCAGGAGCGGCTGCTCGAGGCGGCCGTCGAAGTGGTGAAGAAGATCGAAGCGCCGCCCGCCTCGGGGTCCGGCGCACCGCCGAGCATTGAGCCGATTCAGGAGCCGAGTGGGGAACCCAACGGCGGAGCGGGCGACGCCGGGGAGGAGCGGTGATGAGGCCCTTGGATTCGAAGGACGCAACCACGAGAAGGGACATGCCCATGACACGCACGGGTTCGATCCGCATGCGGGTGATGACGCTCGTCGTATGGGCCCCGATCAGCGTTGCGGTGGCCCAGTCGCCGCCAACGCCGACGCCGACGCAGCCGCCAACGCCGACGCAACCCCCGTCAGCGGAGCCCGCGCCAGCGAAGCCGGCGCCTCCGGCGACGGGAGCCGAGAAGACGCCTCCGGCCGCCACGCCTCCGAAGTCGCTTGATGACCTCCTTGGCATTCCGAAGACGGAATCGAAGCCCACCCAGCCGGCAACGGCCGACGACCCCGCGACGAAGGAATCGCGCGATCGTCTCGCCCGCGGTCTGACCGAGCAGGAGCTCGATTCGCTTCTCAAGCAGGCCCTCGCGGGCATGCGGACGAGCGCGACCCAACTTGGCGAGCGGACCGACACGGGCCTCGACACGCAGCGCGTGCAGGCGGATGTCGTTGCGAAGCTCGATCAGCTCATCGAGGAGGCGAAGCGGCGGAGTAAGGGCGGTTCCCCCTCGAGCGGCTCGTCGTCGAGCGGAGGCGATCCGTCGAAGGGTTCCGGACAGCGGCAGCCGGGCGAAGGTGATCCGAGTGGAGCGAAGCCTGGTGAATCGCAGACCCGCGACGGACAGCGCGGTGAGGCGAAGTCCGGCGAGAACGATGGTCAGGAGCCGCCCGAGGCGGTGGACCCGAACGCCGAGCAGGCCGCGCTCGATGAGACGCAGGCGGAGTGGGGCGCGCTCCCCGAGCGCGTCCGCGACCTGATCCGACAGGGGTCGCGCGATCGCGTCGCGTCGCTCTATCAGCGACTGACGCAGGAGTACTACCGGCGCATGGCCGAGGATGCATCCCGATGACGAACGCCACACGCCGATTCGGATGCGCAGTCACGCTGACGCTCGCGATCGCCGGCGCCACCGCACCGCACACGCATGCGGTGCAGACGGCCGCACCGCAGGAACCAAAGGCTGCTCCTGTACAGACTCCGGCGCAGACTCCGGCACAGGCACCGGCACAGGCACCAGCGCAGACACCCGCGCCGTCGCCGGCTCCGGCACCCGCTTCGCCAGCGCCGCCGGCGGTCGATCGCGAGGGCACCGAGCGGATCGACTCGAGCGCCCAGAACAATCCGACCGAAGGCGAGATGACGCCTGAGCTCGAGGCCGCGATCGCCCGTGGACTCGAGAACCTCAAGTCGCTGCAGAACGCCGATGGTTCCTTCGGTCGCGGCCGCTACGGTCGCCACGCCGGGATCACCGGACTCTGCGCCCTCGCCTTCATGGGCGACGGCCATCTTCCCGGGCGCGGCAAGTATGGCGATGTCGTCGCCAAGGCCCTCGACTTCGTCCTGAAGAACGCGACGGAGACGGGACTTCTCGCCGCCGAATCGACGCACGGGCCGATGTACGGCCACGGATTCGCTGCGCTGTTCCTCGGCGAGATCTACGGGATGACGGCCGATGACGATCGGACCCGCGACGCACTGGTGCGGGCGATGCAGCTCATCGTCAATAGCCAGAACGACGAGGGCGGTTGGCGCTACAACCCGGTGCCTTACGACGCCGATGTCAGCGTGACGATCTGTCAGATCATGGCCCTCCGCAGCGCCCGCAACGCCGGCATCAAGGTGCCGAAGGAGACGATCGACGCCGCGGTGCGCTATGTCCGCGAGTGCCAGAATCCCGATGGCGGCTTCCGCTACATGAAGGACATGGGCGGCAGCGCCTGGCCGCGCACGGCCGCGGGCATCGCGAGCCTGTTCTACGCGGGCATCTACAAGGACGATGCGATCGAGCGAGGGCTCGACTATCTCGTCAAGAATGCGATGCCAACGGGGAACGGCGGACCGCTTGGGCAGGCCCACTATTTCTACGGCCACTACTACGCCGTTCAGGCGATGTATCTCGCCGGCGGCGAGCGCTGGCAGCTCTGGTGGCCGGCGATCCGAGGCGAGCTCCTGAATCGCCAGGACGCCAACGGAGGCTGGAACGACCATCAGGCGGGCGAGGCATACGGGACGGCGATGGCGCTCATCATCCTCCAGATGCCGAAGCGGTACCTGCCGATCTTCCAGAAGTAGGTTGCACCTGCCGACAGGCGCGGAGCGAGCGAGCGGTCCCGCTTCCGACAACGCCGCCATGCCCTCCGTCGCGTTTCGGGGGATGATGGACCACCACGCCAGATCCCAAGCAGGTTCCCCGCTCCGAGACTTCGCCGATGGCCCGTTGCGTCTCTCCGCCCTCCCTCCATGACCCGTCGCGCCACCGTCCGATGCAAGGACCCGGTTTGGCGTCGGCTGTAGCGCGGGCGTCAGCCTCGGCTTCGGCTTCGGCTTCGGCTTCGGCGTTGGCTTCGGCGTTGGCGCTCGGACTCGCGGCGATCATCACTCCGCCGGATGCGTTGGCGATGCCGCAGGCAGCCCAACAGTCCGCAGCGGTCGGCGGCTACACCGTCGTCGATCGTTCGCTCCGCGTCTCGCAGGCCGATCGATTCGCCGTCGACGGGACGGACCTTCTGCTCTTTACCCGCGTGCCAAGCGGCGATGGCAGCGTCGCTTTCGGCAGCAGTGGCAGCAGTACTGGCAGCAGCAGTGGCAGCAGTGGCCAGCGCGGTGACCAAGCGGCGAGCGACCAGCCAAGGGTGGTGTCAGGCGTGGTCGTTCCTGGCGGCTTTCAGGCCACCCGGATGCCGCTCACGGAGTGTCTGGTCGTCCTGCGCGATCAACCGGGCAGCGCAGGCGGCGGCGGACTTGCAGGCGGGATCGCCAGCGGCCTCTTGATCCTCGCGGACGGACAGCGCTTTCCCGGCGAGCCGGCCCCGGCTGATCAGCGGCGTCGCATTCGCCCACAGGTCGATGACGACGCGAAACCCGTTCCAGCAGAGCCCGCCCAGGCAGCCGACGGAGCGAAGGCGGCCGACGCAGCCGACGCGGCGGACACCGAGGAGCCCCAGCTCGTCTGGCGCCATCGCTGGCTCGGCGATATCCCCCTCGAAGTCGACCGCATCCGATCGATCATCATCGATCCCTTGGCCCTCGCGGGTTCGAGCGCGTCAGGCCTCGGCGCCGCGTACCCGGCGCCATCGGGCTCGCGCCGATCGCTGCAACCCAAGCGGAATGATGTCGGCACGCTTGCGAACGATCAGATCCTCCTCGTGAACGGCGATCGTCTTGAGGGCATCGTCGTCGAGCTCGCGCCCGTCGTGCAGATGGAGCGCGACGGCGCCTCCGGAGCGCCACCGATCCCGACGGCTCCGCCAACGCCAACGCCAACTCCAACTCCAACTCCAACTGCAACGCCGACGCCTGAGTCCGGCAACGCCGCCAACCCTGCCCCCGCCACGGCAGACGCCCCGATCGGAGGCGCCGTTGGCATCCCGATCGATCGCATCGCCGCGATGACCTTCATCACCCCCGAGCTGCCGGTCGAAGGACCCAGAGTCTGGTGTGCCGACGGCACGACCCTTCGCGCGATTCCCCGCATCGATGTGGACACCGGACTCATCGTGATGGATCCCGCCGACGCGCCGGCCAAGTCGGGTGCGGTCGCCTCCGGTCGAACCGCCCCCAATCCCGGCGACAAGCCATCGCTCAGGCCGCAGGAGGTCCTCGGCTTCGCCCCGGATGCGGCGCGCATCCTGCCGCTTGCGTCCCTCGCGCCGGTCGCGGTCGATCACGCGGGCGAGACGCCACGCGTCGCGGTCGCGTGGCCAGAGGCGCTCGGCGGGGTCTGGTCGGGCGGAGCGGCTCCGATCGTCCTGCGCGGACCCGTGCGCGCGGCCTTCGAAATGCCGGTTGAAGGATGCGCGATCGTCGCCGAGATTCGGATGCACGATCCGGATCCGGCGTGGACCGACTGCGAGGTGATCCTCCGCGACGGAGAGCGGGAAGTCGTTCGGCGACGGATGATCGCATCGAGCGCCCCGATATCGGTGGTGGTGCCGCTGGAGACCACGCGGCTCTCGATCGAGCTCTCGGAAGGCGAGCTTGGTCCGATTCGCGATGCGATCGAGCTGCGTCGCGCGGTGGTGATCCTTCCGGCGCGCTGAATGTCGGTGGCAGGTCGATCCGGCCAGCGCCGATCCAGCGCCGGCCTTCCCAGCGCTCGCAGCGAAGCCACGCGCCGACCTCGTCAAGCGTGAGCCTGATCGCCTGATCGCGGCAGGTGACGAAGCGCCGCGGTCCGCCCATCTCCGCCCAAACGCCGCGCCAGCGGTCGCGAGCGAAGCGGCGGTCAGCGGTTGACTGCAGCATGACCGCTGGCTTGAGTGCGGCGAGCATCGGCACGAGGCTCGGCTGCCACGCCCCGTGGTGGGGCAGTTCGACGATGTCCGCGCCGCGCTCACCGACCGCCCGGACCAGGGTGCGCGAGCGCTCGAGCGCCGCCGCTCCGAACGCCTCGATGTCCCCCAGGAAGAGCGTCCGACAGGTTGCATGGGCGTTCGCCGCCTCGATGAGAATGGCGTGCGATGTGTCGTTGTCGCGCTCGGGCTCGAAGCCGGGCGGCGGATGAAGCCAACGCCATCGCGCGCTGCCGTAGCGTCGTTCCTCGCCTTCGGCCACCGTTCGGATCGGCACGCGACACGCTTCCGCCGTCGCGAGCAGCGTTGCTTCCGGGCCCCCGGGACGGGCCGCCGCGACGGCGTGAAAGCGCTCGCCGACGAGGAGTTCGCCAACCGGCAGCGTGCGCAGGAGATCGCCGACCGCGGAGAAGTGGTCGAGATCGGGATGCGTCACGATGATCGCGTCGAGCGCGCGCACCCGTGCCTCGGCGAGGGCCGGGAGGAGGATCGTGCGGCCCGCCGTCGTCGTCGAGGTCGATCCCGCATCGACGATGACGCCGCTGCCGCCCGATTCGACGAGATAGGCGGAGCCGTCGCCGACCGCCAACATGGTGACCGCAAGCGCCGGCCTCGGCCGAAGCCAACGGTCGTGGGCGACGACGAACGCAAGCGGCGGAATCCAGAGAAGCAGAAGGGCCATGCGAACCAGGCTGCGCGTCCGCGCTCGCCGCGCCCGGCACCACCATCCTGCGAGGATCGCAGCCGCCGCGCACCAGAGGAATGGGGCTCGGAAGATCGGCAGGAACGGCTCGCTCGCCGCCGCTCCCCAGCCGGCCAAGAGGATGAGCGCCTCGAGCGCCGCCGCGGCGAGCCAGGCGACGGGCGCGGCCAGCGAGCCCGCCACCATGCTGAGCGCAGCGGTGCAGTAGCCGAGCACGAGGACGAGACTTCCGAGTGGGATCGCCAGGATCGAGAGCGGAACCGCGAGCGGCGTGACGCGACCGAAGTGCCAGACGGCAATGGGCGTGGTGACGAGCCACACGGCGATGGTCGTCGTCAGCAGCGAGCGCGTCGCCTCGCGACACCAGTCGCCGATCCGGTCGGGGGCTTCCACCGAGCCGTACCAGCGTTCATGGAGCGCCGGCGCCGCGTGGGCAAGGGCAAGAACGGCCCCGAAGGTGAGCTGGAACCCGGGTCGCATGCACTCCTCGGGATCCATGACGAGGATGACGAGCGCCGCCGTGCCGAGAAGGCTCGATGGATTCCAGCGTCTCGCGAGGATCATCCCCGCGCTCGCTCCGAGCGCGCAGCAGGCGGATCTCGTGACCGAGGCCTGCGGTTCGACCAAGGCGACATAGCCGGCGATCAGGAGGAAGGAGAGCGACTCGCCGAGTCGCGGCGGCGCCCGACAGGCCGATGCGAGGAGCGTGATCGAGCCGGCGAGCACGGCGAGGTTGAACCCCGAGATCGCGATGAGGTGGGCGAGCCCCGCTTGGGTGAAGCGTCGCTCGATCTCGCCGTTGCCAAGGGCATCGCGCCCAAGGAGCATCGTGTGAAGCAGTCCCCAGGCATCGGCGTCGCACCAGCTCGGCATGACGCGATGGAGCTCGCGGGCCACGCGCTGCCGAAGGCGATCGCGCAGGCTTCCCGTGTCGCTGCCCATGTCGCCGTCCCCATCCCCGATCGGTCTGATCGCGTCGAAGCGTTCGACGGTCACCGAACCCGCCGTGCGCCCCGCGGGCGGCTCGAGGACCACCGACGCCGCGATCGCGCCGCCTGCGGGGCGGGGGTTCGGGGCCGCTCCTCGGACGCTGAGCCATCCGAGCGCCTCGACGCGCGTCCCGACGAGTCCGAGCACGCGCGCTTCGCTCATCGATCGATCGAGCGGTGCCCGCACGAGGATCGTGTCGCTGATGCGCTGCACACGCTCCTCCGCGTCAACGCCGGCCGCGAGGAACTCCACCTCCTCGAGAGCCAGGGTGAGGCGCTCCGGCCTGTGCCCCCACCCGGTCGATCTTCCCGAGGCGTCACCCGACGGGCGGCTGTCCTCTTCATCAAGGGCATCAACGGGCGCGATCGAGGCGACCCGCCCACGCAGGCGCACGAGGACGCGCTCCTTGGCGGCGAGGATCGATCGACCGTCATCGCCCTCGAGCGTGCGGGCCTCGGCCGGCTCCAGCCGATCTGCACCCTCCGCAGGCGGTGAGCGCATGGCGACCCACGCTGCCGCCAGCATGCCGGCCGCGCCGAGGAGGAGCCAGCGCGCGAGGCGTGGGCGAAGGGCCCTGAGCGCGATGACCAGGGCGAGCGTGGCAAGCGTCGCCGCGCAGCCGCCACACCCGACCAGGAGCGCTCCCCGCGCCTCCGGCGGACCGATCGCGCAGGCCAGCATCGCACCGACGACGGTCGCGACGGCAAGCTGGGCGAGAAGCGGCGCGCGGGATCGCGCATCCGCCGCTGGGCGGATCGATTCCATGGCTGACGGGATGCCTCCGCGCCGCGCCGGCTTCGGTCGGCTGCGACACACGCGTGTCACGGACCGCTCGCTCCGACGGGCGACGGCCGGAGACTACCGCGCCTTGGTGCGGCCTCCGATTGTCATGGCACTTTTTCCGTTGTTGACAGCCCCCCCCTGTCAATTGCGCCGCGCGGACGCCGCTCATCGTCCGTGCGAGGCCTCGCGCAGTCGCTCGAAGGTCGTCCACGCGTCACCGAAGTCGATCGACTGCGCCGAGACGCGAATCCCCTCGTCGAAGTCCGCGACGATCCCCGCCGCGATGAGCGCCGCGGCCGCGCTGAGCAGGAGCATGTCCCGCGCCGGACCGCGCTCATCGCCGCGAAGGAGCGCGCGCATGAGCTCCGCCGCCGCCTCGAGCGTGGCGGGGGCGAGATCGCCCGGCGCGGCGTGGCGCAGGCCGAGTCGCTGCGGATCCACCTCGTATTCGCGGATCCGATCGCCCTCGACATCGGCCACGAAGGTCGGCGCGCCGATCGAGAACTCGTCGAGGCCGTCGGCGGAGTGCATCACGAGCGCTCGAACGGTGCCCAAGCGCCGCAGCGTCTCCGCGATCGGGCGGATGAACCGGCGGTCATAGACGCCCATGATCTGCCGCCGAGCGCCCGCGGGGTTCGTGAGCGGCCCAAGCAGGTTGAAGATCGTCGGCACGCCGAGCGCCTTGCGGACCGGCATGACATGACGCGCCGCCGGATGGTGGTGGATCGCGAAGCAGAAGCAGATGCCGGCGGCGTCGAGACAGCGGGCCTGCACCGGTCCCGTGGCGTCGACATGGACGCCAGCGGCCTGAAGCGCCTCGGCGGAACCGCGCCCGGTGCGCGAGCGGTTGCCGTGCTTGGCGACCTTCGCCCCGCAGCTTGCCGCGACGATCGCAGCCGTGGTCGACACATTGAAGGTCTTCGGCGCACCGCCCGTTCCCGCGGTGTCGAGCAGCCGCTCGGGATCGATCGAGGTCGGCACCGGATCGACGCGCTCGCGCATGACGCGGGCGGCGCCGGTGAGCTCGTCGACCGTCGGCAGGCGCGTCGCGAGGAGCGCGAGCAAGGCGCCGATCTCCGCCGGGTGGATCGCGCCGGTCATGATCGTCGCGAAGGTCGCGGCGGCCTCCTCCTCGGTCAGCGTCGCGCCGGCGATGAGTCGCTTCAGCGCGGCGGTGATGTCAGAGGGCGAGGTGTGGCGGGGGAACTCCGACGGGCCTGGGAGGACGGACATCGCCGCCGATGATACGGACCCGCCCGTACACTCCGGGCGTGGTGCTCGCCGAGTCGATCGTGCATACCTGCGACAAGTTCGCCCTCCGCATCTCCGGGGACTTCGGCGTGCGCTGGTATGGCCTTGCGTATGCCGCCGGCTTCGTGGTCGCCTGGCTCGTCATGCGCTGGTTTGCCCGGACCCGCCGAAGCCCGATCACCGTGGCCCAGGCCGGCGACATCGCGACGATCCTCGCCTTCGGGCTCCTGATCGGCGGTCGGCTCGGACACATCGTCTTCTACGAGCCGGACCTCCTCGTCTCCTTCTCGAACGCTTTTCCCTTCTGGGGTGTCCTGCAGCTCCAGCGCGGCGGCATGTCGAGCCACGGCGGCATCATCGGCATCGCCCTTGCGGCCTTCTGGCTCGCCCATCGGTCCAAGGTGCCCGCGCTCGTGATCGGCGACCTCGCCTGCTTCGTCGCCCCGATCGGCCTGGGACTCGGCCGCATTGCCAACTGGGTGAATGGCGAGCTCTGGGGGAAGCCGCTTCCTGACGCCGCGCAGGCATCGCCGCCGTGGTGGAGCGTGAAGTACCCCGAGGAGATGCTGCTCGCGAACTTCCCCAACGCCGATCGTCTGGCGGAGCTTGCGCCGCTCCGCACGCAGCTCGGAATCGAGACCCAGGTGCCGATCGCGGAAGCGCTCTACCGCGCCTGCTACGCGGACAACGCCGCGGTCATCGCCAAGGTCGCGCCGCTCCTGACCGCCCGCTATCCGATCAACTTCATGCAGGCGCTCACCGACGGCCTCATTCTCTTTTCGGTGCTCGCCGTCGCGTGGGTCCGGCCCCGTCCCGCCGGCTGGATTCTCGGCTGGTTCATGCTGACCTATGGCATCCTGCGGATCATCACCGAGCAGTACCGCACCCCCGATCCGGACATCCTCACGATCGGTCCGGTCACGCTGCCGATGACGCTCAGCGCCGCGATGTGCGTGATCGGCGCGGCGACGCTCACCGTCGTCGTCGGTCGCCCCGACCGACACGGCGGCCTGTTGCGCGACGCGGCGTGAATCGCACGATGGACCGCGTCAGCGCCGAGACCCGTTCGCGCATCATGGCCGCAATCCGCGGACGCGACACGAAGCCGGAGATGGCCGTGCGATCGCTCGTGCACGCGCTTGGCTACCGCTTTCGGCTCCATGTGCGCGACCTGCCCGGCTCGCCGGATCTCGTTCTCCCGCGACACCGCATCGCGATCTTCGTGCACGGCTGCTTCTGGCACCTGCATGCCTGCCGCGCCGGCAAGGCTGCGCCGAAGACCCGAGCCGCGTTCTGGCGGGCGAAGCGCGAGGGGAACCGCGCTCGCGATCAGCGCACGACCCGCGCGCTGAGGCGGCTCGGCTGGAGCGTCATCGTCGTCTGGGAATGTCACCTACGGGATGTGGACGCCGTCCAGGCAAGGCTGCGGCGGCTGCTCGCGGAGCGCTCGGCGCTCACTTGCTCCCCTCCGCCGCGCCGCTCGGCGGATCGGCGGGGGCCGGCGGCGGAGTCTCGCCCGCGCCGGCGCTCGGGGCCTCCTCGCCGAGCCAGATCTGCTTGAGAAGCTGGTTGAGGAGGTCGTTCTCGATCGTGCCGCGCAGATGGCCGAGGCCCTCGCGCACGAGGTCCGCGTCGCCCATCTGGTGGCCGAGGTAGGCGAGCGTGAGGCCGTAGCCGTCGGCGTCCTGACCCTGCGCGATGCGCTTGCGGAGCGTCTCGATGCCGAGGCGGAGTCGCGTCTCGTTGGGCAACAGCGAGCGCTCGTATCGGGCATCGATCATCTCGGGATGGCCGGCGAAGAGCGTCCGCAGGGTGAGCGCCGCGGAGAGGTGCAGGCCGGCGCCGATCTGGCTGTGGGCAAGTCCCGCGAAGAGGAGCGGATTGTTCGGATTGAGCTCGAGGGCCTGATCGAAGCAGCGCTCGGCGCGGAAGTAGTCGCCCGCCGCGAGCTGCTCCTGGCCGGTGCGCACGAGTTCGTCGACCCGCGCGCGATCGCCGGGGCTCAGGTCCGTGATCGTCTCGCCATGCTTGAGGACCTTGCCGGCCTCGCTCACGGCCTTCTGCAGTTCCGCGGCCTCGCGGGCCTTGCGCTGCTCGTCGGTCTCGGCCGGCGCCACCTGCGGATCGCCGGGCGCGACGGCGTCCGCGGGACGCTTCGGCAGACCGGTGATCGGATCGACGAGCGGATCGTCCACGGTGCGCCGCGTGTCGCGCGAGGTGCGTCCGCTCATCGCGTCCCGGAGGCGGGTGAGCTCGTTGCGGGCCCGCTCGATCGCGTTGGGATTCGCGTCGATGCGCACCGACGGATCGTCGCCGTAGCGCTCGACGATGCGCTGCACGATGCGGTCGTAGCTCGACTGGCCGCCCGCGGCTTCCTGTCGGACTCCGGGAATCGTCGGCTCGATGCGCGTATTGAAGCGGCTTTCCTCGTTGCGGTTCGTGTCGATCAGCGGACTCACGAAGGGCGAGATCGGCCGCGAGGCGTCGATGCGTCCGTCCGCGGCCTCGCGCCGCATGCGGGCCCGCTCGTAGGTGCTGAGGCCGCTCATCTCGAGGGGATTGTCGGTGCGTCGCTCGCGCAGTCCCTGGATCGGCGACGCGAGGTACTCAACCGGCTTGCCGCTCTCGAGGCTCGTGCCGGAGGCGAAGAAACTCGGTTCGGTGCCGATCTCGAAGCTGCGGCCGCTCGAGATCGCGGCCGCGGAGCGGTCGAGGCGGAGACGGGCGTTCGTCGCTGGACCGCTCGTCATCGAGACCGGCGTCGCATCGCGGCGGAACTCGAACATGCCCATGTCCTGGGCGAGTCCGTAGCGCTCGCTGGTCGTGATCGGAAGGAAGTACGCGGCCGAAAGGGCGGAGTCGGCGCGGAAGCTGTAGCTCGAGTCGCCCGCGGTCGCGCCGCGAAAATCCTCGGCGGCGGTGTATCCGACCGAACCTCGGAAGCCGCGACCGCCCGCGACGCTATCGGTGACGACGAAGTTGCGGGCGCTGAAGTCCGGCTGGTTCGAGCGCTGGTTGATGCCGCCGCTGCCGCGCTGGAGATTTCCGTCGAGGGCGGTGCCGCCGCCGAGACCGGGCCGGTTGCGCGGCGTCGCGCCGCGACGGTCGGGCTCCGCGGAAGGGCGCGTCGGGGTCGCCTGATTGCCGAAGTTGCCGCTGCTCGGCGCCGTCGAGCGCGGCGCCGTGTCGCGCGGCTTCGGCTCGATGATGCCCTGGGCGGAGGCCACGCTTGCGATCACGAGCGCGAGGCCGGCGGTCGGGAGCAGGAAGCGCGGGCCGCCGTGGAAGGTCGGCCGGCGCGCGGCGGTGGTGATCGGTTCGTGCATGGTCATAACAGCCTCGGCGGTCGATTATCGACGCAGCATGCCCGACTCTGCCAGAGTTTGGGCCCACTTTGCACGCGAGCGTCCCTTGGGTTCGTCGTGCCGGCGGCCGGGGATCGCCTATTCGCCGGATTCCTCACCATCTCGTGGCTTGGTCTCGCGGGCCAACGCGGACATCGCCGGGACCAGCACCGGGCTTGCGTCGAGCAGCGTCGTCCGCCGCGATCCGACCGCGACATAGAGAAACGCGCCGTCCGTCCAGATCAGGGCCGACGCATGCACGCGCTCCGAGGGTGCCGCATCGACCGTGATCGCGCCCCCCGGCTGGAGGAGTTGCGGTCGCCCGAAGTCGGAGAAAAGCGTGTATTGCTCGGCGTAGGGTGCGATCGCGAGGAGGAGAAACTCCGTTCCCTCCTTCGAGGCCCGCGTGAACGGGATCGCCGCGGAACGCGTCGCACCGGGCAGTCGCAGCATCTGCGGCTCGAGCGGCGCGAAGTCGATGGTGGTGAGATCGGGGCAGATCAGAACCGGCGATGCGCCGTCCTCGCGCCCGTTCCGCAGCAGGCTGTTCATCACGCTGCTGGCCGACTCCTGGTCGATAACGGAGGCGTCGTCGATCGAGGCGTGGGCCACGAAGGCATCGAAGTGCTCGACCACCGTGTCGACGACTTCCCATAACGGTGTGCCGACGCTCGGCGAACCCCGATCGACCACCCGCGGTCCGTAGATCCCGAAGATGATCGCGAAGGCGACGAGCGAGAGCGACGCAGCGATCGGAAGCCCGCTCCAGCGTCGATCCTCCCGGCTTGGGCGGCTTGGGCGGCGGGCTTCGACGGTGGCGGACAGGGTCTCACTGGCCGCGCGGGGCTCGCGATCCGCCGCTTCAGCGGTCGGATCGGACAGCAACCGGGTGTCTCGCTCGTCAGCGGGGACCGACATGGCGTCGATGGTACGGCTCCGCGGAAGCCTCACGCACGGACTTCGCTCAACAATCCGCGACTCCCTACACTCTTGCCCCAGTTGCGTGCTGAGGTTGGCGACGCTCTGGACGGCTCCCCGCCGCCCACTTTCCCGCCCGCTTCCCCGCCCGCCCGCCCGCTCGCACGACCCCCCCGACGATGACTCCGGCGACGACCACCGACTCCTCCCTGACGCCTCCGAGCGAGCGGACGACCGACCAGGCCGGTCCATCGCCCGAGGCCGTTGCCCGGACGCTCGCCCGTCACCCGCGGCCGCTTGGCGGCGATACCGCCCGATCGGTCGGCGCGCCGCTCGTTTCGCTCACCGGGTATGTCCTCAACAACCAGGCCGATGCGGCGCAACATCTTCGCATCGGCAAGAAGCCCGATTGGCTGCGGGCCAAGGTTCCGGGCGGAGAGGGCTATCAGCGGCTGAAGGCGATCATCGACGAGCACCGCCTGCACACGGTTTGCCAAGAGGCGTCCTGCCCGAACATGGGCGAGTGCTGGAGCCGCGGCACGGCGACGATCATGATCCTCGGCGATGTCTGCACGCGGGCGTGCGGCTTCTGCAATGTGAAGACCGGAAAGCCGCCGACGCTCGATCTCGACGAGCCGCGGCGCGTCGCGGCCTCGCTGAAGCTCATGCAACTGCGGCATGTCGTCATCACGAGCGTCAACCGTGACGAGCTTCCCGACGGCGGCGCCGCGATCTGGGCCGAGACGATCGAGCGCGTCCACGAGGCCTGCCCCTGGATGTCGGTGGAGGTGCTCGTCGGCGACTTCTGCGGCGACGAGCGGGCGATCCAGCGGGTGATCGACGCGAAGCCGGAGATCCTCGCCCACAACATGGAGACGGTGAAGCGGATGCATCCCGCGGTGCGCCCGCAGGCGAAGTATGAGCGTTCGCTCGCGGTGCTGCGGCAGATCAAGGCCAACGGGCTCGTTACGAAGACGGGCATCATGGTCGGCATCGGCGAGCACGACGATGAGGTGCTTCAGCTCATGGACGATGTCCGGGCGGAAAGCCAGGCGGACATTCTCACCGTCGGCCAGTATCTCCAGCCGACGCGCAATCACTTGCCGATCGATCGCTGGGTGACGCCGGCGGCATTTGAGCAATTCCGAATCGAGGGGCTCGCCCGCGGGTTCCGCGTCGTCGAGAGCGGCCCTCTGGTGCGGAGCTCGTATCACGCCGAGGAACAGGCCGATCGGCTGCAGCCGGATCAGGCCGAGGTGCATCGCAGGATGAGCGCGCTGATCGAGCTCGGACGCGAGCGTCGCCTCGGGTCATAGCCGGCGCGCTGCACGAGGGCGTCAGTGACCGCCGCCGCCGGCGTCCTTCTTCTTGGACGCGGCGTCGGATTTCTTGTCGGCCTTCTTCTCGGCCTTCTTGTCATCCTTGTGCTCGTCCTTCTTGTCGTCCTTCTTCTCGTCCTTGTGCTCGTCCTTGGCCCCTTCGCCTTCCGCATGCGTGCTCTCGACGAGCATGTGCAACTCAGCCTTGCTGAGCGGCCGAATGCGATCGTTCGACGCAACCGTCTTCGCCATCAACCAGACGATCGGCACCCACAGGAGCATCGTCGCCGCGGCGATGCCCGTGATCATGCGAAGCTTCGCGGGGACCAGTGACGCGAGCGCCGTGAGCGCGCCGCGCAGCGAGCGGTCGACGGCGCTGCATGCGCCGCCGACGCGCGCCTTGATCCGCGTGCTGATCGCGACCTTCGGAGGTTGCTGTGGCGCCGATGCGGCAATCGGTTCGGCAGTCGGGGCGGCAATCGGGGCGGCGACCGGCGTAGCAGTCGGCGCGGCGACGGCAGCGACCGTCGCGGCAACGACGGCGGTTGCCGCGATCTCCGGCGCCGCCGCCGCCGCCGACTCGTTGGCTGGTGCGACGGCGCTCGACGCCGGCTCCGGAATCGGTTCTGGTGTCGGTTGTGGTGTCGGTTCTGGAGTGGGCTCGAGACTGGCGTCGGGATTGGGCGCAGCCTCGGATGCCCGTTGCGGATCTCCCTCCGCGGCGACCGGCGTCTCGACCGGCGTCTCGACAGCCATTTCCACGGGGTTTTCGGCTGCGCTTTCGGCGCGAGCGTCGTGCGCGACCGGTTCCGTGTGCGCCTCGGCCAGGGCTGCCATCGCCTGATCGACGGCGGCGAGCGCGTCGTCGGCGCTGACCGTCGGGGCGTCGGGTGCGGCGCTGGTCGTTGCGCTCGGCTCGTCGCTCAGCAGGTCGCTGAGCATCTGATCGAGCTCAGGCGCGTGCTCGTGGAGCTTCGACTCGTCACAGACCGACTCGACGAGCGTCTTCGGATCGACGGCGGGATCGCTCATCGTGCGACGCACCTCATCGAGGAGGGCGCGCATGCGTTCGAGCGTGTCGACGGCGGATTCGGCAAGGGAGTCGGTCTCGGAGCCGGAGCCCGACGCGAGTCGGACCTCGGATGCGGTCGCGGTCGCGGTCATGACGGACGCTTCGTCCGCCGGCGCAACCGACTCCTCTCGCCCGTCGTGGGGCGCGCCGGAACCCGACTCGTCCGGGCCAGGGCCCAAACCAGCGTCCGGAGATGCGCGGACCTCGCTCGCGCCGGCGTGCGTCGCTCCCTGGGGAGAACGATCCGGCTCGGGCGCGTCCGTGGCTTCGATGGGATGCCGATCATCCATCTGGTGCCTCGCTTCGCCTGCCCTCTGACAGCCCCGCTGTATCGTCGCGCGGGGAGCGGGCCGTCCGTCGCTGTCTGGATCGGCGGCTCACCGGCCGTCGCCCGCGCCGGCTATAGCGAATGCGAGGGGCGATCGCGTCCGAGAAGGCGCGATGTCCGCCGGAGTCCCGTGGGATTCCTCAGCCCACGAGCGTCCGGGTCGATGATCGATGCGTCGGATCCACCACCCATGCTCCCGCAACGCAAACTCGGCTCAGCGCTCGGCCCAAACGCCCAATGGCTCAAGCCATCGGAGCGGCGCACGAACAACGGCCGCGCGCCGATGAGCGGCGAAGTGCTCATCGCCTGGAGCCATGCGAAGGACTCGCCGCTGCGCTATCGCCTGCTCGACATCAGCGAGGGCGGCATGCGCATCCACTCGCTCCTGCCCCTCCACGAGGGGATGACCGGCATCGCGCTCTCGCTCCTTCCGAGCGCGACCTCGCTCAACCGCGACTTCCAGATCATGTGGTGCCGGCGCAGCGGAACGGCCTACGAGGCAGGTATTCGCTTTACCGTGGCGAGCTGAATGCGCCGCGTACACTGCGGTCGATGTTTCGATCGCTTGCCGTCGCCTGTCTCGCAGCGGGTTTCGCGTCCGTCGTTCACGCCGACGGTGCGCTTCGCGCCGATGTCGCCGATCGCACTTGGCGACTCGAGCCGACGCGAGCCGTCGTCATGCACAGCGCCGGCGAGCGCGTCTTCATCGACGGTCTCACCGCCGCGCGCGACCTCCTCCCGCTCGGGCCGGATGCGGCGTTTCTCCTCGATCCGCCGAACCTGATCGTTGCGATCGACGACACGGGCGACGGTGCCGCCGATCGCCGATCGGTGGTCGCCTCCGGTCTCGTCAACGGACGCTCGATCGTGCTCGGTCCGGACGGGCGGCTCTTCGTCGAAGGCACGCGGGCCCAGTTTCGCTGGAACGGCTCCACGCTCGCCCGTGAGGCCGATCGCGAGGCGCCGCTCGGGAACGCGACGATCACGGCGGCCGGCGATCTGCTGGAACTCTCCGAGGGCATGGTGCGGCTGACGCCGGGCGATGCTCCGAGCCTCGCCGACGGAACGCGGATCAGCTACGCCGCGGAGATCGTCGGCGCGCTGCCCGCGCGCGATGTGCGACTCCTCGCCGCCGGTTGCGATCCCGAGAGCGGCCAGCTCGCGTCGATCATCGTCGAGCGTGCGGGCGATTCCTCCGCGGCGAGCGTCCTCGGCTTCGTGCCGGGTCGGCCGGCGTGGCGCTGGACCGAGCGCGGATTCGTCGCCCCGAAGCCGCTCGCACTCGGTCCGTCGAGCGACGCGAGCGACCTCGCTCTCCTCATCGCCTCGCCCGATCCGCGGCAGCGCGCTCGTGCGGTCGAGGCGATCGTCATGCGACCGAGAGAGGAGACGCTCGCGAAGGTGCGCGATCCGCTTCGGACGCTCGCCGTGAGCCACGCGGATGCGACGGTGCGTCGGCTCGCGCTCGTCACGCTCGCTCGGCTCGGCGCGGTCGAGGCGGCGGACATCGAGCGTGCCGCGGGCGATCGCAGCCCGCTCGTGCGGCGCTGGGCGCGAGCCGAGGGAAGCCGTGCGAGCGGAACGCTCGACGCGGTCATGCGCGATCCGCGCATGGCGCTCATGAGCGTCGCCCGACTCGACGAGGCGATTCGCGATGCGCGCGGCGAGGAGGATCATCTCGCCATCCTGCGCGCGGCCCGCGGCCGCGAGACGCTCGTGATCGAGCGGGCGCTCGTGGTGGCCGGAACCGCCGCGGAAACCGAAGGAAAGTCGATCGACGCGCTCATCGAGCGAGCGCTCGACGCCGCCGGCGCGACCGCGACGCCGGCCACCCGCCGGCAGCTTCTCGAGTTCGCCGCCGAGCGGCTCGCCGCGGGCGATCGGGAGCGAGCCTCGCTTCTCGCCGGCGGAGCGCTCGTCGATCTCGCGGCGCACGCGCGGCGCTACCGCATCGTCGAACTCGACCGCACGCCCCTTGGCTATCGCGAACTCCTCGCGAGCGAGGCCGGTCGGCGCTTCGCCGAAGCGGACGCGTGGGTGCGCTGGCCGGGACGCAGCGATGTGCCTGCGCCGCCGCTTGCGACGACGATCGAGGAGACGATCGAGCTCGGCCGACAGGTCTACACGACCTGCCTGACCTGTCACGGGCCGGCCGGTCGCGGGCAGATCGGCGTCTACCCGCCGCTCGGCGGCAGCGCGATGGTGAACGGCGATCCCGAGCCCTTCGCCAAGATCCTCCTGCACGGTCTCCAGGGACGGCTGGTGACGGCGGCCGGCGAGATCAACAGTCTCATGCCGCGTCCGCCGATCGAGAGTGACGAGGAGATCGCCGCGGTCATGACCTATGTGCGGCAGGCCTTCGGCAATCAGGCGGGACCGGTCTCGGCCGATCTCGTCCGCGCCGTGCGCGAGCGGCATCGCGACCGCACGGAGCCATGGAAGGTCGAGGAGCTGAAGGCGCCGGCGTCGGCGAAGTGAGTCGCGCTGGCGAGCGCTCTCGTGCTCGGCGGCCGCCGGCGCGGTGCAGTATCCTTGTCGCACCCCGCATGAGCACGCCCGTGACATCGATGCAGCTCACCGAGAAGTGGCACTATCGATTTCTCGATCTCGCCGATCGCATCGCGACCTGGAGCAAGGATCCCTCGCGCGGCGTCGGTTGCGTGATCGTCTCGCCGGTGAGCCGCCAGATCGTCTCGACGGGCTTCAACGGCCTGCCGCGCGGCATCGAGGATCGACCGGAGCGCCTCGAGCGGCCGGTGAAGTATGACCTCGTCTGTCACGCCGAGGTCAACGCCATCGTGCAGTGCGCCCGCAACGGCGTCTCGCCGATCGGCTGCACGCTCTATTCGACCTTCTTTCCCTGCATCCAGTGCGCGCTCACGATCATCCAGTCGGGCGTCTCGCATGTCGTGACCTATACCGTCACGCCCGAGGATGCCCGCTGGATCGAAAGCATCGAAAAGAGCCGAAGCGTCTTCAGCGAGTCCGGCGTCACGATGCTCGAGCTGCCGCGGCGCTAACCGACGAGTCCGAACGCGCCCCAGAGCGCCGGATGGCCGCAGCGCCGCGCGCTCGGATCGCCGGTCGGTGGGGGACCGTCGCGGAGCGCGCGGGCGGCGTCACGGACGGACTCGGCGGTCGACGCGGGATGCGCCGCGAGCCGCGTGTGCAGTTCGATCATGAAGGCGGCGGCGGCGCGGTCGCCGACGGGCCAGCGGCTGACGATGACGCCGCGAGCGCCGGCCGCGAGGAAGCTGCGGGCAAGGCCGACCTGCTCGTCGCCCGGCTCGATCGCGGCGCGTCCGGTGTCGCAGCCGGCGAGCACGACGAGCTGTGCCTGAAGACGCAGCGAGAGAATCTCGCGAAGCGAGACCCAGCGATCGCGCAGCCGAAGGCCCGAAGCGAGCGGCATCGACTCGGCGAAGCGGCCGTGGCAGGCCAGATGCAGCAGCGACGCCTGTGGTGCCCGCTCGAGAAACGCCTCGGCGGTCGCCGCCTCGTCGCGCAGGACCGTCGCCGTCGGCCAGAGTGCGGTGAGCGCGTCGACCTCCGCGGCGATCGAGGGTGCGGCGCGATCGGGCACGCCGACGATGAGTGGCGCTCGCGTGATGTCGCCCGCGAGCCGCCCGCCCCCTCCGCGGGCGACGCTCAGCGCCGCGCTTGGCGACACGGTGACGGTCGCCCGATCGATGAGATGTCCGCGCCGGTCGCGCAGGGCATGGAAGGGCACGCCATGCAGAACGCCGTGCGGGATGACGGTGATGTGCGTCGCTCCGGCGATCGCCGCCTCAAGCGGGGTGATGAGCAGGAGCGCGAGCTCCCGCAGCTCGGGCATGTCCTCGGCGCCCGGAGGAAGGACCTGTCCGCGGGCGTCGGCACGGGTCGCTCGGCGCATCGCGAAGAGCATGCGCTCGACGACCGCGGCGACGCGACGCTCGGGTCCGAGGGGAATGCAGCCGCGGATCGCCTCCCGCGAGACGACGAAGGCGAGCAGTTCGCCCTCGGCGACGAAGTACTCGATGAGGACGGTGCCTTCGGCGAGTCGTGAGCGGACATCGGAGGCGCGCAGCGGTTCGGCGAGCACCGATCGTTCGCCCTGCAGCGCTGCGAGCCGCGTCGTGACCCTTTGAAGCGCCGACTCGTTCGCCCGAATCTCCGCCGCGACCGCGCCGGTCGGGAGCGTCGCGCGCCTCTCGCCGAGCGAGCCCTCGTCGTCCCAGCGGGCGTACAGGGCGTTGAGCCGGCGGCGAAGCTGTTCGAGTTCCGCGGCAAGTCGGGCCTCGTCGCCGCCGTGCGCCGACTCCGCGGGCGGCGCACAGCGATCGACCGCATGCTGGACGAGATCGAGCAGGGCCCGCGACTTCGATCGTTCGACGGCATCGAACGCGGCGTCGAGGGATTCCGGCGTGCCTTCGGCGAGTCGGGCGAGCGCCAGGCGTTCGTACGCGCGGGTCCGGCTTCCGAGCCACGCGGCGCGGAGCCGTTCGGCCCGAATGGAGGAGCGAATGCGCTCGATCTCCGCGACGGCCGCCTCGAGATCGGGCACCGCCGCGGCGGTCGAATGGGCGAGGAGCGCGCGGGCGAGGAAGAGATCCGACGCGAGCGGCGCGAGCCCGAGGGTGCGGGCGATCTCGATCGCCTCGCTGACCCGTTCGATCGCATCGCCGGCGTGTCCGCGCCGCGCCGCGGCGACGGCGAGATGGTGCGTCGCCATGAGCCGATCGATGCGCGGGAGGTCACCCGACGCGAGCAGCGCGGCCGCTTCGTCGTGGGCGCGATCATGCTCCTCGGTCACGAGGGCGAGTTCGCAGGCGAGGAGCCGAGCCCGATGTCCGAGCCTGGCGTGGTGGCGCTCCGTCGCGAGGGCGAGAACGCGATCGAGATCCTCGCGCGCCGCGTCGATCCGTCCGAGCCGCGCGCGGGCCCACGCCCGGGCGAGGCGAGCGCGTCCGGCCTCGATCGCGAAGCCCTTGTCCTCGAGCCAACCGAGGCAATGCTCGAGCGTCGCCTCGGCCTCGATCGGTGCGCCGAGCGATGCGAGCACCTCGGCTTCCTCCGCGGCGAGGCGCGCCGCGTGCCCCGGAGCGCTGTCCCGCTCGAGCACGCGGCGGGCACGCTCGAAGTGGGCGAGGGCCCGCTGGAGGTTGCCCTCGCGGGCGGCGAGGTCGGCGAGGTTGCCCTCGACGATCGCTGCGGCGAAGGGTTCGTTGCAATCCGTGAAATGCACGAGCGCCGCCTCGAACGCGGCGCGGCTTGCGCCGATGTCGTCGCGAAGGTAATGGACCTCGCCGAGCGTGTTTTCGATATGCGCGAGCATCCGCGGCTCGCCGGCAAGCGCGGCTCGTGCCCGCTCGAGATGCTCGGCCGACTCGTGCGGGCGACCGGCGGCCTTGTGGATGTTGCCGAGATTGATGTCCGCCCGCGCGGCCAGCGCCGGCTCGCCGAGGTCGGCGAGGAGGGCGCGGGCCTCGGTGCCGATCCGCACCGCATCGTCGATTCGGCCGAGTTTCGTCAGCGGATGAAGGCTCGCGATCTGGGCCCGCGCAGCGTCGATCGGGCGGTTCAGGGAGCGGGCGAGCGACTCGGAGGCCTGGGCCGTCTCGAGCGCTTCCGCGAGGCGACCGGCGTAGGCGAGGGCCATCACCTTCGCCCGCAGGAGGCGCGGCTTGGATGCGGCGAGACCGGCGCGATCCGCGTCGGCAAGAACGAGATCGACCGCGGCGAGCGCGGTGGACACCTCGATCGTCGCCGCACGCTCGCAGTGATCACCAAGCGCGAGCAGCGTGCCGATCGGCTCGGACGCCGACGCGAGCCGACTCGAGCGCTCCGACTCGGGGAGCTCGACCCAGTCGAGTAGTGGCGCAGGCAGCGGCTGGGTCGGCGGCATCGTGGGCGCTCGGGCGAATCGTCAGGGGAGATCGAGCTGCGGAAGCTCGATCGCATCGGCATGATCGCGCCGGAGGACGAGCCGGTAGGAGCCGGCGGCGAGTCGAAGGCGGAACATGCCGTGGGCGTCGATCGGGGCCGATGTCGCCGCGCTCGGCACATCGCTGCCGGCTTCGCCGAGCAGACGCACCTCGACGCGACCGGGCCCGAAAGCGCCGTTCGCGGCGCTTGCTTGGGCCACGAGTTCGAAGGCGTCGCCGTCGGCGGTGGTGCCAAGCGGGAGGCACTCAAGGTCGAGATCGACGCGACCGGACGAGGTCTCCACCTCGTAGGTCAGCACGAAGCCGGTTCCGCCGCGGAGGCCGACGATCGGTCCGTCGATCCGGCTGTCGAAGGCGAGCCGGGCGATGACCGCCCGCAGGCCCGCGTCCAGCCGCTCGAGGAAGCTCGGCTGGCGGAGCGACTCGAGTCGGCGACCGAGATCCTTCGCCGCGGCAAGGGCCGCTGCCGGAACGGGGTCCCGGGCGTCGCCCGTGATCGTCCGACCGACGAAGGCAAATCGCTCGAAGGCCTGACGCAGTTCCGGTGAACGCTCCATCGCGGCGCGCGTCGCGGCGGCCTGCTCCGCCGGAAGGCGGTTCATGGCGAGGGCGGCGAGTTGGTCGAGCATGGTGTCCACGGTGAGGCTGGGGGGTGGGGTGGGGCTGGTCTGGCGGGGCGTCCACAGTGGGTGCCCGAGTGAGACTGAGATGGGTCGCCGTCCCCAGATACCGCGCCCCAGCTCGTTTCTCGACCGTTCGCGGGGGGGGTTTAGGGGTTGGCCTCGGCCGACCCGCGGACCCCGAGCGATCGCAGGATCGCCTCCAGCTTCGCCAGGCACCGGGCTCGGGTCGGTCCGATCGAGCCGATCGGCATCTCAAGCTGTTGGGCGACCTGCGGATAATGCGGCTCGTCAGGGCTCGCGAAGAGGAGCTGCAGAAGATCCCGGCAGCGTTCGTTCAGCCGATCCATCGCCTCCCGAACGAGCTGGCGCTCCTCATCGACCAGGTCGGTTTCCGGGAGCGGCACCTCGGGGGTCGCGTCCAACGCCTCGTCACCCTGCGTGACCCGGCGTCGCTGGGCACTTCGCCGCAGCCGCCAGCATTCCCGTGTCGCCGTCGTGATGAGCCAGGACGAGAGCCGTTCGCGGTCGCGAAGTTCGCCAAGGTGGTGGACGAGGGTCGCAAACACCGTCTGGTGCACATCTTCGGCGTCGGACGCAGGCAGCCCGTACTTCCGTGGAATCGACCAGACCAACCGCGAGTAGCGCTCGACAAGATGATCCCACGCGGCTCGATCGCCACGCAGGCAGGCTTCGACGAGAGCGGAGTCGGTACGGAACGCGGTCACGGACCGCGCAGGCTACAGGATTCGGGCCGTCGATTCACGCGACGACGGCTTCCGACATGAGGGGGCGCTCATGCGTCAGGCCATGCGTCAGGCCATGCGTCAAGTGAGTCCGCGAATGTCGCCGATCGTGGCGATGATCCGGTCGGGTTGCGGGGTGCATCGGTCGATCGGATCGGCGTCGTCGTAGCCGCCGCGGACCGCGATCGCCCAGGCACCGGCGGCCTTGGCGGTGCGGATGTCGGTGACCGAGTCGCCGACCAGCCAGACGCGCTGGAGGTCATCAACCCCGCATCGTCGGGCGAGCTCGAGAAGCGGGGCGGGGCTCGGCTTCCGCCCGAACCTCGAGTCGCCGCCGAGCCACGCGTCGAGTCGTCGATCGAGTCCGAAGTGACGGATGATCGTCTCGGTCTGGTCCGTCGGCTTGTTGGTCAGGATCGCCACGCGGCAGCCAGCCGAGAGAGCGACATCGAGCGCCTCGAGGGCGCCCGGATAGAGCGTCGTTTGCTCCGTGCAGGCCGCGGCGTAGCGGCGACGAAAGTCAGCGAGTCCAGCCTCGATCAGCATGGCATCCGGCTCGTGGGATGCGCCGTTCAGACCTAGGCTTGCCGCCAGCGCGCGGGCGACGAGACGCTCCGCGCCCTCGCCGATCCACCGCCGGATGTCCCCGACGGACCAAGTGCGGAGCCCGCGAGCGGCGAGCATCGCGTTGACCGCAAGCGCGAGATCGGCCGCGGAATCGACCAGCGTGCCGTCGAGGTCGAAGACGATCGCCTCGGGCGAACCGAGCCCCGGCGTCGAAGCGTTCACGCGTCTGTTCTCGACTCTTCGTCGGAGGAGAAGTTCTTCGAGCCGATCGGATTCGCGATCAGGTCGGCGATGAGCTCGAGCCGCGTCGCGACCCGCTCCATCGACTGCGGACGGGAGCTTGGATCGAGCTGGATGCACTCCATGATCTGCTTCGACAGCAGGTGATGGAGATTCGGGTTGCGCTCGTGCGGCGGCACCGGGAGCGGGATCCGCTCGCGTTCGATGGCCCCCTTGTACAGGCCCGATTGCTCGTCCTTCGGGGGCATCGCGGTGGGGATCACCTCGCCCATGAGGACCCAATACATCGTCGCCCCGAAGTTGTAGATGTCCGTCGCCGGCGTGATCGCCTCGCGGTGGGCCTGCTCGGGGGCCATGTAGCCGGGCGTGCCCTGGATCCGCTTCTTGACCGTGCCGATCGGACAGGCCTGTCCGAGGTCGATGACCTTCACCGTCCCGTCGGCGACCATGACATTCGTCGGCTTCATGTCGGCGTGGACGAAGCCTCGCTCGTGCATGTGGGCGAGGCCGCGGGCGACCTGGGCGAAGATCCGAGACGCCTCGAGCTGACTCTTCGGCATCCGCTGATCGATGCTGCCGGCGTCCACATACTCAAGCAGCAGGCCGATCTCGATCGTCTTGAAGAGCTTCTTCTTGCGGAAGACATCGATCGTGGCCCGGATGTTCGGGTGATCGAGCCGCTTGCCGATCGCGTACTCATCCTCGACCTGCTGGATGAAGCGGTCGTCCTTCTCGGTGCGGCGAACGACATGCTTCAGCGCCCAGATCTGCTTGGACTTGGGATCCTGAACCAAGTGGATATCGCTGGCGGCGCCTTGGCCGATCTTCGCCAGCGACTTGAATCCCCAAAGGTCCACGCTCATGTGGGCGCTCGTATCGGGCTCTTCCGCGATCCCGGGGGCTTTCGAGCCCAAAGTCCGGGAACATACCCGAATCGCCGCTCCGAGACAACGATTCGGGCGGCGTGACCGCACGCCGCTCGGTCGCGACCGGGCGGGGAGATCTCATCGGCTCAGCGCGGGAGCGACTACCGACGAAGCGAACTTTCGAACGCCGCTGCCGGGAAGAAACGGCCAGGACTGGCGACTTCGCTCAGGTCAGAGTGGAGAAACACCTGACTGTCGGGGATGTTGAACTCCCGCTGGAGGTCAGCGACGAGCTCGCCAAGCCGGGTGATCTGGCTATCGGTGAAGCTGCGACGCTCGCCGTTGCCGACGAGGCAGATGCCGATGGCATGCTGGTTGAACCACGCCGCGTCCGGCTTGGTGCCGGCGGGGCGGTTGGCGACATGGGCCCCCGGCTCCTGACGGGACCAGCGCGGTCCGGTGTGGATCGCGCCGTCGCCGAAGTCGATGCCGTTGCCGATGACGAAGTGGTAGCCAAGCGACGCGAAGCCCCACGAACGGTGGAGCCGGTCGAGCGACTCGGGGCTGCCGCCCGGCGAGCCGGAGTGGTGAATCACGATCGCCTTCCAGTCGGCGCGATGCGAGGGCGTCACAGCGTTCTGGCCGCTCTCGTTGGCAAGGATCGCCGCAGCGACCGGAGCGCCGCGGAACTCACCGCCCGTCGCAAGGAGCAGGCCTGCCGCCACGGTCATGGCGCCGCCGAAAGCGGCCCACACGATCTTGGTTCGGCGGGCGTTCTTGCGACGCGATGCTGACTTCGCTTTGCTCACGGGAGGCAGTCCTTCGAAGGCGAAAGAAGATAACCGCGTATCGGCGAAAGACCTCGGTCACTGTGCAGAAAGTCGACCATTTCCTTCAAGCCGTCCTGGGGCGATCGGAGGGGCGAATCTATCGGTGTCGCTCCTCCAGATGGACCGACCAGAGCCTGGCCTCCATCGCATCGTGGATCGTCCGAGCCGCACCACAACAGCTTGGGGTCGGATGCCTGCGCGGGGCGTACGGCGCCGGGCGTCGCGCTCCTCCGAGCTCACTCCTGCCGGCTGAGCCGCGCGCGGAGCGCCGGTTGTGGCGTCCCGAAGACATCGGGCTCTTCGAGCGGCACATAGCGGGAGCGCATCCGGTCGTAGGTCTCAAACTGGGTCCGCGGCGTCTCGGGGGGGAAGAGCGGCTTGTAGCAGCCGCCGAGCGAGAGGCTGGCCGCACAGGCCGCAAGCAGGCTGCCGAGCTTGAGAAGGCATCGGCATCGGCGACCGTCAGAGCTGTTCGACCGCAGGAGCATCGAAGGCGAAATGTAGCAGCGTCAGCGGCGAAGCGGGCACTCGGCCGCACTTTCGAGTGCCCGGTCGGCGAGGCCGTCACGGTAGCGCACGCGGGCGACGACCGTCCGCAGGGCGTCGTCGGTCGACTGTGCGGGCAGGGTCACGGTGAAGGCGTAGTGCGTGCCGAAGAGCCCGCTTCGGAGGGCGTCCCGGACGGCACCGGGTTCGAAGGTCGCGCTGGCCACGACCACCGCTTCGCTCGGATTCTCGGTGAAGCGAACGATGGTGAGGTCGACCCAGCCCGTCAGTTGGACGAAGCGTTCGCGGCTATCCGTCGGATCGAGATGGACGGTGAGCTCGATGGGACTCCCCGGCTCGGCGGTGGTCGGGACCGCGGAGCCGAAGCGGGCGGCGACGCGCACCGGCGCCGGAAGGTTCGCGAGGACGGCCGGGGGGATCGACGCGGCCGCGGCCTGCTGGGCGAGGGTCGCGTTCAGCTCGTCGATGCGGCGTTCGAGCGAGGCCTTCTCGGCCTCCAGCGTGCGGATCCGGTCGCGGAGCGGGTCGCGTTCGTTCGGCACGATCGCCCGCGCCGAACAGCCCGCGAGCAGGGCGCCCGACGCGACCAAGGCCGCGGTGGTCGCGCTCCGAAGGCCCACTCCCAACGCCAGCCACCGACGGTCAGTCCTTCGTCGCATGAAACGAACCCTTGATGCCGAGCGAGATCTGGAAGGCGAGCTGCTCGAGCGCGACGGAGAAGTCGACATTGACGACGCTCGCCCGGTCGCCGACATCGAGCCGTCGCGGCGCGAAGTTGAGAAGCCCGACGACGCCCGCGTCGAGCAGTCGGCTTGCGGTCTCCTGCGCCGCCTCGGCGGGCACCGCGATGATGCCGATCCGAATCGCTCGGGTGCGGACGAGTTCGGGCAGGTCGCTCAGCGGACGCACGACATGATCGCCGACGCGCGTTCCGACGACCGCCGGGTCGCGGTCGAAGATCGCCACGATGTCGAAGCCGTCGCGACGGAAGCGGCCGTAGGGCATGATGGCGCGGCCGATGTTGCCGGCGCCGACGACGCAGGCGTTCCAGACCTGGTCCTTGCCGAGGATCTTGCGGATCTGCTCGATGAGATCCGCGATGCGGTAGCCGACGCCCGGATGGCCGAACTGTCCGAAGATGGCAAGGTCCTTGCGGACCTGGGCATCGGTGAGCCCGAGGGTCTCGCCGAGCTGCTTCGAGGACATCGTCGACTGGCCGAGTTCCTCGCGCTCGCGGAGTTCGCGAAGGTAGAGGCTGAGCCGCCGGATGGTCGGCTCGGGGATCTTGCTTCGCGCCGGTCCTTTGGCGGGGTCGCGGTCGGCATCGCGGAACGGCATGCCGCGCACTGTACCGTTGGCCCGGGGGATTCGCGATGCGCCGCGGCGTGTGGCCGCCCCCGAAACGGCCTTCGGCGGCGAGCGGTAGCATGATCGCGTGCACATCAACGACGTTTTCGCGCGCGACGCCATCACCTACTCCTTCGAGTTCTTCCCGCCGAAGACCGACGCCGGCTGGGGTTCGCTCTTCGCGACGATCAGCGAGTTCGAGCGGCTCGCCCCGAGCTTCGTCTCGGTGACTTACGGGGCCGGCGGCTCGACGCGGACGCGAACGCACGATCTCGTCGAGCGCCTGAAGCTCGACACGCGGTTGGATCCGATCCCGCACCTCACCTGCGTCGGGCACACGGTGCGCGAGATCGAGGAGATCGTCTCGCGCTACGCCGCCGCGGGCGTCTCGAATGTCCTCGCCCTGCGCGGCGACGCGCCCAAGCAGAGCCCCGCGTCAGGCGGCGTCGAGGGCGACTTCCGCCACGCCGCGGAGCTGGTCCGGGTGCTCCGCCGATTCAACGAGTCCGGCGCCCACCCCGATCGGCGGGGCTTCGGCATCGGTGTCGCGGGCTTCCCGGAAGGGCATCCGCAGACGCCGAACCGACTCGTGCAGATGGACCACCTCAAGGCGAAGGTCGACGAGGGTGCGGACTACATCGTCACCCAGCTCTTCTTCGACAATCGTGCCTTCTTCGACTTTCAGGAGCGTTGCATCCTGCGCGGGATCCGGGCGCCGATCATCGCCGGCATCATGCCGATCACGAGCATCGACGGGCTGAAGCGCATGGCGGAACTCTCCGGCGGCACGAACTTCCCGGCGCCGCTCCTTCGGGCCATCGACCGCTGCCAGGACGATCCCGCCTCGGTCGCCCGCGTCGGCGTGCACTGGGCGACGGAGCAGTGCCGCGACCTCATCGATCGAGGCGTGCGCGGCATTCATTTCTATACGCTCAACAAGAGCGACGCGACGCGCCAGATTTATGAAACGCTCGGCGTGCGCGGAGCGCTGGTGCGATAGACGCCGGGCCAGCCGGCGTCAGCCCCGCACATCGATATGCGGGAAGCCGTCCGGCCGCGGCGGAAGCGGACGCTTCGTCGGCAGCGGAGGCGTCGGCTGCCCGCTCGCCTCGGCCGGCGTTTCGGCCTGCGCATCCGCGTGGGCCGCCGGCGACGACGCATCATGCTGAAACTCGTCGCGTCGCCCGTCGCGCCGATCGCGATGCGATTCGCTGTCGTCGTCGGCGTGCTCGTCCGCGGTGCGGCGCACCGCAGATTCGCCCTCGGCGCCGGCGACGCGACGATCCCGCGCGTCACGCATCCGCTGGGCGGCATCGCTGACCGCCCGCGACCGTTCCTGCGAGCGGACGCCCTGTGAGCCCGCAAGCGAACCCTGCACGCCTCGCGGATCGAGCGGAGATGGTCCGAAGGTGGTCATCCTGCACCTTCACCATCGGAGAAATCCGAGGGAATGCTCCAGCGAGAAGCGGTCGAATGAACATTGGAATCAATTCACGAAGGATCCGCGGCGGCTCGTATCGACTCGATTCGCCGCAGTCCGGGCAGGAGCGCCACGCGGACGAGGTCGCGAAGCGCCACGCGGGCGATGACGAGTCGCACCGAGGGCTGGGTCGCTTCCACCGCAACACCCGCATCACGAAGCCGCGCAACGGTTTCGGTGAAGGCTCGAGGCTCGCTCGAGTCGACCGAGATCGCGACGAGGACACGGCCGGCGTTGTCCGGCTCGATCGCGGGATCGCCGGTGCGGGCGATCTCCGCGGCGCTCGGCTCGTCGATCGCGGCGGCGAGGCCGATGACGATGAGCGAGCGTTCGAGGCGACGGGCAAGCGTCGCGCGGGCGGCCTCGTCGAGGCGCAGCCGCGGCGCTTCCTTGGCCTTCGTCGGGGTCGACGACGGCGCTCGGCTTGATGGGTCCGCCGCAGCGTCCGCAGCGGCTTTGGGCTGATCCGGTACGGCCGCTGGCGTCGGTGCAGATGCGGTGGTCGGATCGGCCATCGCTGCCGGAGGCGGCGGTACCGCACCGGTCTGCACATCGCCGTTCTTGGCGAGACCGGTGCCCCCCGGACCCGCGTCGGATATCGCGCTGTCTTCGACCACGAGCTGCCGGCTCGGCGGTTCGCGCCGCTCAAGCGTGAGCGTGATGACGCCCATTTCCACCCGCATCGCGGGGGCGAAGGCCGAGTCTTCCGGCACGAGCGCACCGAGTGATTCGGTCAGCGCCGTCGCAACCGGTCGGTCGCTTGGAACCAGGGTGATGCGCGACGCTGCCGTGATCTTCGCTTCGGCGAGCGCTGCCCAGTCCACGGCGACCGGCGCGCCGACACGCCGGGCGAGTTCGTCGACGGCCGTCGCGAGCTCGGCATCGACAACGCCAAGTGTGGCGGGCGCATTGAGCCGTGCGCGAATGGCGTCGGTCACGGCGCTTTCGGTGAAGGCGAGGATCGCAGCGTTGTCGGGCTCGCCCGAGCTGCCAGACTTGTCGCCGCTGGTGGCGACATCGACCGGGGCAGGCTGCTCAGCGCCAGGTGCGGCCTCCTCGCGGGGATCGCCCGCAAGACGCGCCGGACCCGCGGGCTTCGCCGGTCCTGCTGCCGGTCGGGGCGCCGGCGGCGGCGGTGGTGCCGCCGCTGGTGGCGCCGCGGGCGGCTGGCCTGATGCCGGTTGGGGCACGACGCGAGCCTTTCCGATGGCGGGCGCCGCCGTGGTTGCGCCGCGACCGACGGCACGGGATTCCACCATCTCCTCGAGCTCCTTGACGCTCTCGGCGCTCTTCGCCTCCCAGCCGAAGCGGACGGTCGCGCCGTCGCTTCTGCCGCCGTTCGTGTCGGTGCCGGCGCCACCCTCGCCACCACCGCCGCCTCCGCCGAATCCGCCGGCACTAAGGAAGTCGATGCCCGTGAGGCCGCCCGTCGGCTCCGCGGGGTCCGAAACATCGCGGCCGAAGTACCACCGTTCACCGCGCCCCGACTGCCAGGGGAACTGGGCGTCGCCGAGGTTGTCGACGCCATCGTCCAACGGAGCGGCCATGGCCGGCTCGCTGTGGTCGAAGAAGAGGGCGACCGCATCGCTGTCGTCGACTCCCTCCGCGAACAGTGAGCGTTCGGCGATCTTCGCGACCGCGGCGGTCCGCCGCTGGGATCGCACCGGATCGGCGAGATCGGGCTGTGAGGCGATCCGCGCCGGACCGACACCCTCGCCGAAGAGGCCCTTCCAGGACATGCCCTCCGGGAGTTCGATCGGAATCTGGACGAGCATCGGTGCGCCGCCGACGGTGACGCGGCTTCGCTCGATCGCGACGAACGAGGTCAGCGGCGTCATGATCCGGTAGCGCTCGCCGAGTCGAACGACTTCGGCGCGCAGCGGCGCTGGGAGCGCGGCGATCGCTTCGCCGCGCGTGTCATGCGTGGCAAGCAGCGCATCGGCCCGTTCGCGGGCCCAGAGCGACGCGATCGAAGCGTGATCGGCCTTCGCGCCGCGCAGATCAAGGGGCATGGTGCGCTCCCACGGTCCCGCCGCGGTGCGCCCGCGGATCGTGACCGACCCGGCCGTTGCGTCGGTGAAGCGCCCGACGAGGACGATCGGCCGCTCATCGAGGAGATCGGGAATCGCGTCGAGCGGCGGGTGGGTGTCGCTGACGGCGATGCCGTTGAAGCTCACCTCGATGTCCGCAAGGACCGGCGTCGACATGCGGCGGGCGAGCCTCGCGATCGCGGCGTCGGCGTCGGCCGGCAGCGTCACGAACTCCGCGGCGCCGCGGCCCGCGCGGGCGACGCCGTCGATCAGGGCGCGATTGACGCTGTTGCCGATGCCGAAGGCGAAGACGCGCGTGCTGCGGGAAGCGCGTCGGACGAAGTCGATGATCTCCCCGTCGTTGCCGATGAGACCATCGGTCAGGAAGACGAGCGCCCGCTGTCGCCTCGACGGCTCCGGCTCGAAACGGGCCGTTTCGACGACGAGAACGCGCTCGCCCGTTGCGGTGATCCAGCGACCGCTCAGCTCCAGCGGCCTCGATCCACCGGCGGGCATGCTCACCTCGAAGCGGGCCCGCAGCGACGGTCCGCCGGCCGTGTCGTGGAGCAGGCCGGCCGCCGGGTCAACGGCGCGCGCTTCGACCGAGACGATGACCGCGCGTCCATCGGCGGGCAGGTTGGCGAGTTCGCGCACGCTCAGGCCTCGTCGCCCGGCGTCGCCCCCCACGCCCCCACCGACTCCGAGCGCCGCCTGCAGCGCCGGGAGCATCTCGGTTCCGCCGCTCCCCGACGGCGCTTCGACGAACGCGCGGGCGAGGCTGCGGTTCTCGGCGGTCGCCTGGCGCGGCGAGGGCCAGAGCGTCGTCGTCGATCCCGCGAAGGTGATGACATTGAAGGTGTCCTCCGGACGCATCGCGTCGAGCGCCCGGGTCATGAGTTCCTTCGACTTCTCGATCGGGAAGCCGCTCATCGAGCCGCTCGTGTCGATCAGGAAGACGATCTCGCGATCGAGCATCTCATGCGCCGCGGCGCGGGCCGGCGGCTCGATGACCATCGCGAGGTAGCCGCCGGCGGTCTCGTCGTCGGCCATGCGCCGATGGGCGAGGGCACCGGTCGCAACCGCGGCGGATCCCTCCGCGGCCTTGGGGGTCGCCCGCCAGGAGAGGACGAAGTCGCGGTTCGGGATCGTGGTCTTCGCGGTGAGCGCGACCGTGGTCGTGTTGGGGCGCTCGCCCGGCCGTTCCGTGACCTCATGCAGCTCGCTCGCGAGATCGCGGATCGACACGCCGCCGCCGTCGATCGTGACGGCGATCGAGACATCATGGCCAGCGCGCTCGGAGGGACGCACGGGCATCGGCGTGATGCGGCTTGCGTCGGGGACGCGGTCGGTGTCCGGGGCGAAGCCGCCGCCGCTCGCGACCCGGCGGGTCACGAACCAGCGGCCGTTGAGCTCGCCCAGGTGCGCGTCGACGAAGAACTGTCCGACCTCGCGCGAGCCGTTCGCATAGGTGACGCCGAAGGTGATCGGCTGTCCGAGTCCCGACGCGGGCCGTTCCATCCACTCGGGCGACGGGGTCGCGACGGCGATCGCGCCGGCAAGCGCGGTGCGGAGCGCATCATCCGACAGCGTGGCGTTCGGCGTGGCGACCGCGACATCGGCGGGGCCGAGGAGCACGAGGCCGGCGCGGGGACGCAGGCCCTCGGGCAGTTCGAGGCCACTCACCCGCGGGGCGCCGGGCACATAGCGCGGCGCGACCACCATCGGAAAGGCGAATCGATATTCGCCCTCGACGCGCTCGAGGAACTCGACATAGCTGATCTCGACGGTGACCGCCGCGCCGGGCTCGATGTTCGCGACCGATTGCGTAAAAACATTCGTTCGCTCCTGCTCGAGCAGGCTGGCCACGAGGCCCGTGCGCTTCGCCTCCTCGTACATCCGCCGGGCGAGTCCGCGCTCGCGCACCTCGCCGTCGACGACGCGCTCGCTGCCGTCCGGCGAGCGGACGACGATCCGCATCGCGTCGACCGCAGCGCGGTGCGAGAGCGGGAAGGTGTAGACGGCCTCGATCTTCCGATGGAAGGGATTGGCGTAGCGCTGCCGGACCGTCACGCGGGTGATCGGACCGGAGACCTCGGCGGAGACATCGGTGTGTTCGAGCGCGCAGGGGCCGAGCCGATCGCGCTCGGCGCCGGGAGCGTCGTCCTCGACCGCGAAGGCCGTGAGTTCGCCGCCATCGGCGACCTGGACGACCGACGCGTTGGCCGTGCCGGTCGTCGGTACGAGGATCATCGTGGCGAGCAGGGCCGCCGCGGCGAGGCAAGCGGCGGCGCGCAGCGGGCGGCTGCGCAGGAAGCGCAGGGAGAGCGAGCCGACGGCGACGAGCGGATGGCGTCGCGGAGCGGTCAACGCGGAGGGGCGCTGCGCGACGCCACGATCCTCGGCGATCGCGCGAAGCGTTCGTTCGCGGCTCGCCCGGGCGGCATCGGCGTTCTCGTCGTGCCACGCGCGGAGGAGATCGTCGAGCCCGTCGCGCGGCGGCGGGCCGCCGCTGCCGCCGCTGGCGTCGGCGTCGAGGATGCGGAAGAGCGTCGCGAGGCGGTTCGTGCGGTCGTTCATCGGTGCGCCTCCCCATCGAGGGCGGTGATGCCCATGAGCGTCGCGAGACGCTCGCGGGCGCGGGCGAGCAGCTTGTAGAAGCCGGAGCGGGAGAGCCCGAGGCTCGCCTGCGCGGCGGCGACCGGATCGGCGTCGAGGTAGTAGAGGTGGATCGCGAGGCGCTCCGCGTCATTGAGTTCGCGCAGGGCCTCGTCGAGTCGGCCGAGCGCTTCGCGCTCGGCGACCGCGTCGGAACTGTCCGGCTTCGGCGTGTGACGATCCCGGTCCCGGGCGAGCTGCATGGCGTGGTCCTCGTGCTTCATGCGCCGCGCCGTCGAACGACGGCGCTCGGAGCAGACCAGCCGCGCGATCTGATAGAGCCATGGTCGAAAACCCGCCGGATCGGTCAGCCGGTCGAGCATGCGATGGGCCCGGAGAAAGGTCTCCTGCGCGGCGTCCTCGGCGTCGGCGAGCGAATGTCCGGGAATCAGCGTGCGGCACAGCGACAGGATGACCGCGGCGTGTCGGTCGTAGAGACGGCCAAACGCGCTCGCATCGCCCTGCCTGTGGGCATCGAGATCGGAGCTGTCATCGCTCACGCGACCGCCTATGGCTTCCGACATGCAGGAGTCTCCGACCTCAGGTGACCTTTCGCGAGATTGTCACCGGATTGTCGGGATCGAGCAGGCCGTCAGCTCCATGCGGCTCCGCGCGCCAACAGGTCGCTATCGCTTCTTCTCGCCGTCGGTCGGGGTCGTGACGGCGGGTGTTCCGTTGGCGGGGCTGGGGGCGGGGGCGGGCGTCACTTCTCCGCCTTCGGTCGTTGTGCCGGAGGCTGGCTGCTCGGGCTTCGCGGGGGCGCCGTTGCCTTGGACTCGCTCGGTGCCCGCGCTGCCGGCGCTGCCTGCGGGTGCGCCTTCGGGGCGACCTCGGCGGCCGGCGCCGTCGCCGCGGCGCGGTCCGCCCTCGCCGGGCTGGCCACCGGACGCGACCGGTGCGGCCGTGCCGCCGGCGTTGCCTTCGCGCGGCGCTTCCTGCGGCGGCGCGAACTTCGCGGCGAGCGCCTCGAAATCGAGCTTCGTCGCGATCTCCTCGGACTTCGGCTCGCGGAGGAGGACGCGCTCGCCCTCCTTCAGCCCCTCGACGACCTCGACGCGGAGCTCGCTCGAGCGGCCGAGCGTGATGAGCCGCTGCTCATAGCTCGTGCCGTCGCTGACATGCACATACGCGATCGGACCCTGTCGGAAGATGGCCTGGATCGGCACGCCGATGGCGTTGTCGACACGGTCGAGAAGGATCTCCGCCTTGCAGCGCATCGACGGCTTCAGGCCGAGCGACGGATCGGCCTCGAGCGCCACGCGCACCGTGTAGTCGCGCCGGTTCGGATCGCGCCAGCCGCCGCTTGCGGCGAGCACGCTCACGCTCTGCACCGAGCCCTTCAGCGGCACGTTCGGCAGCGCGTCGGAGAAGACCGTGACGCTCTGACCCATGCGGATGCGCCCGGAGAGGGCCTCGCTGACCTTGAGGTTCGCGACCATCTGCGTCGTGTCGGGCAGGATGATGACGAGCTCGTTCGGCCGCAGCTCGGTGCCGACCTGCGGCGGCTGGGCATCGCCACCGCCGCGGCCGCCGCCGCCGGAGTCGATGCTTGTCGCGTAGACGACAAGGCCATCGGTCGGTGCGATCACCGTGCAGTAGCTGAGCTGCGTCTCGAACGCCTTCAGCCGGTCAGTCGTGCTCTCGACCTTGAACTTCGCGCTCTCGACATCGGACTTCGCCTTCACGATCTCGGCGTTCTCGCGCTGCTCGACGCGGGCCCGCTCGGCGATCGCCTGCTCAACGTCGGATTCGGCCTTCGCCCGCTCTTGCTTGTAGGTGTACTCCTCGTAGACGAGCTGGTCGAGTTCGGCCTGCTTCGCCTTCGCCTGGGCCTCGATCATCGCAATGCGGTCGCGCTCGAACTCGTCGCGGGAGATGAAGTTCTTCTCGACGAGCTTGGCGCTCTGCTCGAAGCGGTCGTTGAGCCGCTTCAGGTCGATCTGCGCGGTCTCCTTCGCGAGGGCGAGCGCCTGGCGCTTGCTCACCAGCTCGCCGTTCTCCCACGCGAGCAGCGCGAGCTTCGCCATCTCGATCTCAAGGTCCGCCTTGCCGAGTTCGCTCTCGCGCGTGTTCTCGCGAATGGCGAGCGTCTGTTCCGCGGCGATGAGCTCGCTGCTGGCGACATTCACCTTGTCACGCTGGTCCTTGATCTTCTCGCGCATCTCCTCTTCGGCGAGGCGCAGGACGACATCGCCCTTGCGCACCGACATTCCTTCCGCCACGATCTCGGTGATGACCGCGCGGCTCTCGAGGCGATTGCGGACCTCGATCTGACGCATCGCCGACAGCTCACCCGAGGCGGGAATCGCCATGTCGAAGTTCGTGCGCTCGACGACATAGAGATCGGCGGCGGCGACGGCGGTCGGCTTCGCGGAGGAGTCGCCGCAGCCGACCAGCGGAAGCGTGGAGGCAATCGCGACGCATGCGGCGATCGGAACGGCTCGGATGAGGGTGATGGGTCGCATGGCTGGTCTCGTCGTCGTGTGGTGTCAGGGATTGGCGTTGGGGTCGGGATTCGCGCTGGGCGTCGCCGTCGGCTCGGCCATGCCCGCGGGAAGGGCCAGCGTGCCGTCGGCACCGATGCGGAGCTGTCCGGTCGTTTCGAGATACTCGAGGATCGCGACCTGCAGGTCGCGGCGGGCCTGCTCGAGGCCGTCCTGGGCCTGCTGGAGGTCGTTGACCGCTTCGGTGCGGTCGCGGGCGGTGGCCCGCTCGGGCGCTGCCTCGATCGCGGCGAGGCGGTTCTCCGACGCCGCGACGCTGCGCTCGTTGATGAGCAGCGAGAACTGCGAGCTTTCGATCGCCCGCACCGATTGCCGGGCCTCGATCGCCACCGAGTCGCGGAAGCGCCGATACTCGCGGCGGGCCTGCTCGAGCCGGATCTGCGTCTCGCGGTAGCGGGCCTCCTCGATCGAGCGGTCGAGCGGCAGGCCGTAGGTGATGCCGGCGGTGAAGTCCGTTGATCCCGGGCGGAACTGCAGACCCGCTCGGCGACGCTCGCTATCGGTGGGCATCGTGCCTGCGAGCCGGAGATCGAGGTCGCCCTCAAGTTCGTTCTTGGCGACATCCACCGCCCGTACCGCGTCGCCGACGACGTCCGAGCGCGTCTGGAGATCGAGCCGATAGCGGACCGCCTGGTCCACGGCGGAGTCGAGCGAAACCAGCGGAAGCGGAAGCGACATCGCGTCCTGGTCGATCGCGATCGCCTTCCCGGTGTCCATGCCGATCCGCAGCTTGAAGCGATCCACGGCGAGCCGATGGTTCTCCTTGAGCTGGGCGAGACGGTCGGCGGCGAAGAGCGTGTTCTGTCGGGCGAGATCGGCCTGGAACGGATCGCTTCGTCCCGATTCGACGAGGGCCACCGTTCGATCCTCGACCTCCCGGCTGCTGTTGACCTGCCGTTCGGCGTTGGCGATCTGCTGCTTCTGGAAGATGAGGCTCAGGTAGTCGCGGGCGAGATCGACATAGAAACTGCGGCGAAACTGCTGAAAGTCGCGGGCCGCGTAGATGAGGTCGCGTCGCGCCTGGGTACGGGCCTCGTCGGCGACGCCGCCCGCGCCGCGGAGGAGCGGGATGCTCGCGCTCAGCAGGATGTCCGCGGATTGCCCGTCGCCGGCGATGGCCTCGTCGAGCTGCTCCGTCGCCTCGACGAGGAACCGTGCGGACACCTCGCCGCCGTAGGGCAGGCGTTGGGTCACGCCGAAGTCGTTCAGGATCGCGACGGCGTTCGCGTATCGGCCATCGTTGTCGGCGTTGGCGTTGAGGCCGACCGAGGTCTCGTTGAAGAAGCGCGGGCCCCAGCGATGCTCCTCGATCAGGAGCCGCAGCGCCGTGATGATGTACGCCTCTTCGGCGGAGAGGTACTCCGATGCGTTCGCCTGGGCGAAGGCCATCGCGGCGGGGAAGGTGAGCAGTTCGGCGTCGGCCGGCGCTTCAACCATCGAGTTGAAGCGGGCGATGATCTGGTCGGTCGTCTCAAGGCTGATGTCACGACGATCGACGCGCAGGGCCTCGATCGGCGGATTCACCGTCGGCGGCTGGTCCTGATCGCGCGAACTGCCAGGGAACGCGTTCCCCTCGCTGTACCGCGAGGAGTCGTAGCGCGGGAGCGAGCTCGCCTCGCCGACCACCTTGGCGCTCTCCCGGAGTCGCTCATCCACCTTGCGGTCGATCGACGCGAAGGACTCGCACCCGCCCGACAGGAGCAGACCCGGCAGGAGGAGTGACGCGATCGCGGCAGCGCGCACCCCGGCCGCGGGGCGGCTCGCCGTGGATTGGCGATGGACATCATCAGCGTCGGAACAGGGCGATCGCATGCGGGGGGGGCTCTACCGGAATGGCCACACGAGGTTGCCCGCTCCGGTGCCCCCCCCAGCGGGTCAGGGCTGGTCGGGGCGGGCGAGGCGGGCTTCCCACGGTCCCTCCCGTGCGATGGGAGAGACGAGGCTCGAAGCTTCGTCGGCTGAACGGCGCAGGACGCGGCAGATTCGGCCATTTCGGAGGATTTTTGTTCGCGACGGCACCTTCCCCGCTTTGAGGAGTCCGGGGCTTTCTGCCACACTCCGTCCTCGCCGCCACCCTGCCCTCGCTCCATCGATTGGGCTGGGCAGCCTCTCGGACCTCAGGGCCTCTGGGCCTTTCCGGCTTGCGTCCGATTGGGGCATGGATGCGAAGCCTCACACCCGCCCATCGGTGGACGCCAGAATCGTCTCTGGCCCGCGATGGCTGATCCTGAGCCCCTCGACGACCCTTCCCATGCCGAGCGTGACCTTCGACGGCCAGAGTTTCAGTGTGAAGGGACGACGCGTTTGGCTCTGTGCCCGTGAGCTGCACGCCAGCGCACTGCCGCACGAGCGATGGGGCGATCGCCTGCGCGAGATCCGTCACGCCGGCTTCAACGCCGTGGTCGTGCCCTGCCCCTGGCACCTGCATGAGGCCCGACGGGGCCGCTTCCGCTTCGACGGTTCGCTCGATCTCCGCCGGCTCCTTGACCTCTGCCGGGAGCAGGGGCTGTGGGTCATCCTGCGCATCGGACCGGTGATCGGCAGTCCCTACCCGAATGGCGGTTTGCCGCCGTGGCTCGGAGATGTCCCAGCCATTCGTCTTCGCCAACCCGATCCGGCCTTCTTCGAATGCGTGACGGCCTGGTTTGGAGCGCTCGGGCGCGTCTGCGCCGGATGCTTGGCGACCGACGACCGTCCACCGATCGCGGCCCGGACCGGCGGCGTCATCGACACCGGCCCGATCATCGCCGTGCAGGTCGAGCAGGATTGGCGCTGCGGTCGCGACGATCTCGCGGAGAGTTACCTCGGCGAGCTCGTGCGCTTCGCCCGTGAGGTCGGTCTCGCGGTCCCGATCCTGACCGCGAACGGCTGCTTCGCGATGGTCGATGCGGCGATAGAAACGCTCGAGGCCGGCGACGAGGTCCTCACCGTGATGCGGCAGCTTGCCGCGCTTCGACCGAGTCATCCGCGCATCGCCATCCTGGGCGACTCGGGTGATCCCGAGCGAACCGCGACGGCGATGACGCTCGCCCTCGCCGGCGGCGCCCAGTGCATCCTGCGCGACGCAGCGCCCGATCCGCGTCCCATCGTCGTCCATCCGCGCGTGCGTCGGGTCGCGCAGTTCGCCTCCGGCTTCGGGCATGTGCTGGCCCAAGCCCGGAGCGAGCGACCGCCCATCGTCGTCGATCCGGAACATCGCACGCCGACCGATCCGCCCGGGGTCATCCCGCTGAGCGGCGACGGCGGGACGGCGCTCGTCGTGGTGCGCGGCGCGGCGGGCGGCTCGACGAAGCAACGGGCGACGATGCCGCTTCTCCTCGGCGACGGGCGGGCGATGCGCGTGTCGCTCGGCAGCGGTCCGCTCGCGTGGTTCCTCTTCGATGCCGATCTCGGCGGCCGCTCGCGACTCGACAGCGCGACCGCCGTTCCCTTCGCGCGCGTCGATCGCTCGATCGTCGCCTTCGTCGCGGCGGCGGGCGAGGAAATCGTCGTCTCGGTCGATGGCGTGGTGCACGCGATGACCGCGCCGGCGGCGAGCGCCGGACCGAAGCCGACGATCGTTCGCGTCGGCGACTCGGCCCGGCCGACGGTGCTCGTCGCCTGCAACGAGGCGCAGGCCGATGCAACGCTCGTCGTCGACGGCGGACTCGTGATCGGTGCGGAGCGCGTCGACGGCTCCGGTCGCGCGACGCTCGCGCCGGGATTCCGCGCGGCGGTGCAGATCAACGCCGACGGCTCGATCGCCCCGTTCGCGAAGGATGTCGTTGCGCAGCGCGGGGCCGCGCGCGAGCCGATGTCGATCGGCGGCTGGACCAGCGTTCCGGCCACGGAGTTCACGCTCGGCACGAGTCACCGTTTCGCCAACCTCGGCGGACCCGCGAGCCTCGCCGCATGCGGCGCCCGCGAGGGCTACGGTTGGTATCGCGTCCGGCTGCGGCGCTCCGCGGCGGCGAAGGTCACGCTGCACCTGCCGCATCTTGCCGAGCGGGCCCTCGCGTGGTTCGACGGCGAGCCGATCGGCACGCTCGGGCGCGGCTTCGGAGGCGCGAAGATCGAACGGAAGATCTCCGCCGGCGATCACCAGCTCGTCCTTCTCGTCGAGTCGAGCGGCGAGAGCGCGACGCGCGGCGACATCGGCCGGCGCGGCGGACTCTTCGGACCGGCGCTCGAGACCGCGCCGGTGAAGGCCGGGCCGCGCATCGAGCGAAACGCGCACGCCGATCCCTTCGCGCTCGGATTCGTCTACGAGCTGCATGCCGGTGACGCGCGGCCGGGCATCGCCCTCGTGTGGAAGCTCGGCGAGCGCACCGACGCGAGTTTCGTCCTCGAGCTCGACGAGCGGCTGCGGGCCGGCTTCGCCGGCGGAACGGTCACGGTGAACGGAACGCCCGTCGCGCGGCTCAACGCGGGCGGACCGGAAGGCGCCGCGATCCTCATTCGCACGCCGCGCGTCCCGCCGCCGAAGGGGGCGTCGAAGGCCGCGAAGACCGCCGCCGCAAAGGCCCCGCCGGTCGCCGGTGAGGTCGAGATCCGACTCGTCCTCGATCACGCGATGGAGGACGCCGCACTCGCCGAACTCACCCGCGGACTCAGCCTGTTCGAGGTGCGAGCCGATCTCGGCGCCGTCGGAGACAGCATGAATCCCTACGCGTTCGCCCGCTGGGGCCCGCCGCCGGTGTGGGCGGCCGCGCCCGGCAAGCCGCCGAAGGGCGTGCCGTCCTGGTCGCGAGCGACCTTCACTCCGCCGCTCGGCGCAGGCATTGCGACGCTCGAGGCATCCGGCCTCGGCCACGGCGCGCTCTTCCTGAACGGCACGCTCGTCGCCCGCTTCGAAGGCACGATCAGCACCGTCCTCGCCGCGGAACGCTTCGCGCCGGGCACGAACGAGATCGTCCTCTTCGACGAGAGCGGCGCGACGCCGAAGGCGATGACCCTCACCTGGGACTGACGCGGCTCAGCTCGAGCACGGGTGCCAGATCGTCTTCATCTCGACGAATGGCTCGATCGACCAGGGGCCGGCGAAGCGGTCGTCGTCCTCCCAGTCGGGATTCGCGTCGGTGGTGACGCGCACGCGCTTGAGGTTGTCGGCGGCGCCGAGTTGGAGGAGGCGGGCTTCCTTCGCGTCGCCCGTCGCCGCGCTCACCGCGTGGATCTCGCGGTGGGCGCTCACATGGCTGAGGAGTTCGCCCTTCTGGCCGGTGAGGATGTTGACGACGCCCGGCGGCACATCGCTCGTCGCGAGGATCTCCATGAGGCTCACCGCGGGAAGCGGATTCGCGTCACCGGCGATCGCGACGATCGCGTTGCCCGCGACGAGCGGCGCGGCGATGAGCGTGACGAGCGGCAGGAGACTCGGTGCGTCGGGCGCGATGACGGCCACGACGCCGGTCGGCTCGGGCACGGTGAAGTTGTAGTAGGGCCCGGCGACGGGATTCTGGTTGCCGAGCACCTGCACGATCTTGTCCGCCCATCCGGCGAAGCGGACGAGACGATCGATGCTCGCTTCGACCTCGCGCCGCGCGCCTGCGGCGCTGAGCGAGCCGACCTCGCGCAGGGCGGCGCCGAGCTCGAGCGAGCGGGCCTCCATCATCTCCGCGATGCGGTAGAGAATCTGACCGCGGTTGTACGCGGTTGTGCCCGCCCACTTCGGCTGGGCTGCGCTCGCCGCCTCGACCGCGTCGCGCAGGTCCTTGCGGCTGGCGTGGGCGATCTGGGCGACGACGGCCCAGTCCTCGTTCCGCAGCGGAAGCGAGCGGCCCGACTCGGAGCGCGGAAACGCGCCGTTGATGAAGAGCTTGCAGGTCTTCGTGACTGGAATGCGTTCCGGCATGCGCTCGGGGGTGCGCTCGGAAGTTGGGCGTTCGGGCCGGCGGGGCATGGAGCGATCCTCAGTGCGAGCGGGCGAGATAGGCGAGCAGTCCCTGGCGACCGCCCTCGCGGCCGAAGCCCGATTCGCGATAGCCGCCGAAGGGACTTGTCGCGTCGAACTTGTTGAAGGTGTTGCACCACACGACACCGGCCTTCAGCCGACGGGCGACCTCGAAGACCTTCGAGCCCTTGTCGGTCCAGACGCCGGCGCTGAGGCCGTAGGGTGTGTTGTTCGCACGGAGAATCGCCTCCTCCGGCGTGCGGAAACTCATCACCGCGAGCACGGGACCGAAGATCTCCTCGCGGGCGATCGTGTGGCTCGGCTGCACATCGGTGAAGAAGGTCGGGCGACACCAGTAGCCGCGCGCGGGAAGCGGGCCGTTCTCGATCGTCTCGCGTCGCGCGCCTTCGTTCTCGCCGAGTTCGATGTAGCGGCGGATCGTCGCGAGCTGGGCGGCGCTGTTGATCGCGCCGACATCGGTGTTCTTGTCGAGCGGGTCACCGACGCGGAGCGAGCGAAGCCGGTGACGGAGCTTCGTGACGACCTCGTCGAGCACGCTCTCCTCGACGAGCAGCCGCGAGCCGGCGCAGCAGACATGGCCCTGGTTGAACCAGATGCCGTTCACGATTCCCTCGATCGCCTGATCGATCGCGGCGTCGGCGAAGACGATGTTCGGACTCTTGCCGCCGAGTTCGAGCGTGAGGCGCTTGCCGGTGCCCGCGCAGCGCTCCGCGATGCGCTTGCCGACCTCGGTCGAGCCGGTGAAGGCGATCTTGTCGACGCCCTTGTGCTCGACGAGCGCCCGACCGGTCGTCGGGCCGCCGGTCACGATGTTCACCACACCGGGCGGAAGATCGACTTCTTGGAAGATCTCCGCGAGCATGAGCGCGGTGAGCGGCGTCGTCTCGGCGGGCTTCAGCACGCAGGTGTTCCCGCAGGCGAGCGCCGGCGCGAGCTTCCACGCGGCCATCATGAGCGGGAAGTTCCACGGGATCACCTGCCCGCAGACGCCGATCGGTTCGAGGTCGTCGGTGCCAAGGTAGGGCGCGGCGTACTTCAGCTTGTCGCACCAGCCCGCGTGATGGAAGAAGTGCTGGGCGACGAGCGGAATGTCGACATCGCGGCTCTCGCGGATCGGCTTGCCGCCGTCGAGCGTCTCGAGAACCGCGAGCTCGCGGGCCCGGTCTTGGATGCGTCGGGCGATGCGAAAGAGGTACTTCGCCCGCTCCTTCGGCTTCGTGAGCCGCCAGCTTCGGAACGCCTTGCGGGCCGCGGCGACGGCCCGGTCGACATCGGCCTCGTTCGCCTCGGTGACCTTCGCGAGCGTCTCCTCGGTGGCGGGATTGGTCGTCGCGAAGCGCTTGCCGCCCTTCGAGGGGACGAACGCACCGCCGATAAAGAGGTCGTACTCGGGTCGGATCGAGACCTTCACGGTCTCCGGTGCCGGCGCGTAGTCCCAGGTCCGAACGGGGGTGGCTGCGGAGGTCACGCCCGCATCGTAGCGTTTGCGGTGCATCGGCCCGCGCCATCCGAACGAAGCGGCACCGCCATGATCGCCCTCCAGACCCTCGCCGTCGCTTCGCTGCTCCTGCCGGTTGCGCCCCTCTCGACGCCGAGCGCCCCGCCGGCCACGGAGTCGCAGCCCGCGAGCGGCGGGAAGCCGGCTGAGCGCGTCGAGGAGGGCTTTGGCGCCGTGCGGACCCCGGACATCGTCCGCCGCGTCGGCGGCGATCGCGAGGCCTCGATCGAGGTCCGTGGCGGCGTCTTCTTCTGCGGCGCCTCGACCATCGAGAGCCCGCTTCCCGACGGCTATCCGGAGCCGACGCCGCCCGGCGCGATCGACATCAAGACCTACCCGTCGGTGCGTCGCGCCGAGTTCCGCCAGGAGAGCGCACGCGGCATGACCGCCCGCATGAATGTGGGCTTCTGGCCGCTCTTCAATCACATCTCGCGGAACGACATTCCGATGACCTCGCCGGTCGAGATCGAATACTCGGGCGTCTACAACGATCTCACGACGCTCGAGCCGACCGTGGACGGGGCGTGGACGATGAGCTTCCTCTACCGCGTGAAGAGCATGGGTCCCCTCGGCAATGACGGTCCGGTGAAGATCGTCGACACCGCCGAGGTCACCGTCGTCTCGACCGGCGTGCGCGGCCCCTACGGCATGACCGTCACCCGCGACGGCATGAAGGTCCTGAAGGAATGGCTCGACGCGCAGACCGAGTGGGAGGTCGCCGGATCGCCGCGCGTCTTCCACTACAACGGCCCGTCGGTCCGAGACCGCAACAAGTGGAGCGAGGTGCAGATCCCGATCCGCAAGCGCGAGCAGGCGGCCACGGCCGCGGATCCCGCGCCGGCAGCCGGGACTTCGGCTGAATCCGCTCGGCCCGCGAACCGATAATCTGCGCATCATGCGCATCCTCGCGATCGATGTCGGCGGCTCCAAGGCGAAGTGTCTTCTCTCGGGCGAAACGGAGCGGCGCACGGCCGTCTCGGGTCCGACCTACACGCCGGAGCGTTTCGTCGCGGACATGATGCAGCTCGTCGGCGGCGAGCCGTTCGATCGCGTGACCATCGGATTTCCAGCGCCGATCCGCGGCGGGCGGCCCGGCAAGGAGCCTGTCAATCTCGGTGGCGGCTGGATGGACTTCGACTATCGCGCCGCCTTCGGCAGGCCGGTGAAGTTCGTGAATGACGCTGCGATGCAGGCCGTCGGCAGCTACCAGGGCGGGCGCATGATGTTCCTCGGTCTCGGCACCGGGCTCGGCACGGCCCTGATCGACGAGGGGCATCTCATCGCGCTCGAAGCCGCGCACCTGCCCTACAAGAAGCGCAAGACCTTCGAGCAGTGGCTCGGCAACGCCTCGAAGGAAAAGCTCGGCAAGAAGGTCTGGCGCGAGGAGGTCGCGGCGGTCAGCGCGATCTTCCGTCGCGCGTTCCTCCCCGACTACATCGTGCTTGGCGGCGGCAACGCGAAGGAGTTGCGTGAGCTTCCCGAAGGCTGCCGACTGGGCGACAACAGCCTCGCCTTCACCGGCGGATTCCGCGTGTGGGATCCCGAGTGGGCGGCGAGCGTGCCGGAATGTCCCGGTCGCTGACGGAGGCCGCTCGTCCGTCGACGCGGCGTCCTTACGGGCTCGCCGACTCGGCCGAGCGCATCCGCTCGAGGGCCACGGCCACGGTCGCGAGATCCTGACGGAGGTCCTCATCCTCACCGCCGCGGCGGGCGATGGTCCTGAGCAGGCGCTCCGCCTCCTCGAGACGCGCGATCGCTTCCTTCGCCTGACCGCGGGCACCGGCCACGCGGCCGACGCTGCAGTGGCTCACGGCCACATCGCGGCGGAGTCGCTCGTCGGTCGGCCTGCGCAGGGCGGCGCTGAGCCGATGCTCGAGCGCGGCGCGATGGGAGATCTCGGCGCGTTCGAGGTCACCGAGCGCGAAGGCGATGTCCCCGTGGCGGGCGAGCGAACTGGCGACCGACGCGAGGGCCAACTCGTCGTCCGGCATCGTCGCGAGGCACCGCCGTCGGAGGAGGAGCGCCGCCTCCGCGTGGCCGAGCGCCTCGCGGAGCTCGCCGCGGATGACGAGCATCGACGCGAGCTGCTCGTGGGCGTCGGCGAGCTCGTCGAGGGTCGTCGGCCCCTCCGGGTCGCGTTCGCCGAGCGCTGTGCGAATCGCGAGCGAACGCTCGAAGGTCGCGAGCGCGGCGGTGGAGTTGCCCGACGCAAGCTGGGCGTTCGCGAGCCGATCGAGCGCGGACGCATGACCCCGTAGCGCGGCGCTCGGGACGCTCGCAGCGCTCGGGGCGCCCGGACGCTCGGCCATCGCAGCATGCAGCGCGAGGTTCTCCTCGAGGTGACGCAGGGCGACCTCGACGCGCCCGATGCGGAGGGCGACCGCGCCAAGCGACGCGAGCGTCTCGCCAAGGTCGCGGGCGGCCGCCATCGAGGCGGGGTTGCGGTCGAAGGCCGCGCGTCGCGCGTCGCGCGCCCGACCGAACGCCCGCACCGCCTCCTCGAACCGCCCGTCGGCGAGGGCGATGTCGCCGAGCATCTGGTCGAGCGACGCGAGCTCGAGGGCGAGTTCCGCCGCGATCGCCGGATCGCCTGCGCCGCGTGAGGCGGCGACGGAGGCAAGCGTCGTTCGGGCGCGTTCCGCGAAGTCCTTGGCCTCGGCCGGCCGCTCACGGAGAAGCGCGAGCGCCGCGACGCGCTGCTGGGCCGCGACGAGTGCGCGGGCCCGTTCCGCGTCGCTCGGCTCGGCGACCGCGGCCGCCTGACGGGACGCGAGCGCCGACTGGTACGCCGTCGCCGCTCCGTCGAGGTCGCCCGCGTCGCGGCGCAGATCGCCGATTCGCAGGAGGATGTCGTCATCGAGCGTCCCCGATGCCTCGGCGAGACCGATCGCATCGGCCGCTGCCCGTCGTGCCGTCGCGCGATCGCCGCGCTCGACGGCGGCGCTCGCGATCCGCATCGTGAGCGCGAGCCGGCGCTCCGCGTGATCGGTCTCGCCCAGCTCGCCGATCGCCCGCTGCAGCGCGGCAATCGCCGCCGGTCCACGGCCGGCGCGCTCCTCGGCGTCGGCGATCCGCTCGGTCGCATCAGCGCGTTCCGTCGGACTCGCTCCCAAGGCGACAAGCGTGGCGAGCGACGCCTCGAGCGCAGTGATTCCGTCAGCGTGGCGCCCCGCGGCGCACGCGGCCTGGCCGAGGCGTTCGAGGAGCGCGGCGCGACGGCGCGGATCGCCGCCCGCAGCGTCGGGCATCGTGAGGGCCCGTTCGAGCGTCGTCATCGCGCGTTCGGCCTCGCCCGCGGCGAGCGCGGCGATCGCCAGCCGCTCGAGCAGCGCAACGCTCGGAGCATCGCCGAGCGCGCGGGACAGGTGGTCAAGGGCGTCCTTCGGGCGTCGCTCGCCGAGGGCCGCCTCGCCGCGCCGCGCGGCGATCGATCGGACGAGCGCGTCATGGCGAATCTCGGCGGCGATCGCTTCGGCACGGGCAAGCGAACGCTCCGCGTCGCCGAAGAAGCCTTGGGCGAGGTCAACCGTGCCGAAGCGTTCGAGGGCGACGGCGAGCCCGAGCGCGGCCTCTCTCCGGGCATCTGGATCGGCCGCGGCGGCAAGCGTCGACTCGCGGAGTCGGACGGCCCGGGCGAAGTGGCGGGCGGCTCGGCCAAGCTCCTCGGCGTCGGGGGAGGTCGCGGCCGCGAGAAGCGCGTCGCCGGCCGCGAGTTCATCGGCAGCCTCGTCGGATTCCGTGGCCGGTGCCGCGGGCGTCGCCCGCGCGGGTTCGGCCTGCGGGCGATCGGTCGCCTTCGTTCCCATCCAGAAGAGCAGTCCGGCGTGCCCGAGACCCCCGGCGGCAAGCACCGTGAGGAGCGTCGCGAGGCGTCTGCGCCGGGCGCGCCGCGTCGCCGGGAGGAGCGCGGTCGAGGCGGTGGCTGGGTCCTGCGGCATGGAGGTCGCGAACGCTACCTGCCCCCGGCGCACCCATGCAACGATTGCGTGAAGGTCCGGTTCAGGCGGCGTCGAGAACATGTGAGCGGAGGCTCTGCGACACTGCACCGCACGCGACCGCGCCATCGTCAGCGCGTCGCACAAGGCAGGCCTCACCATGCACGACCGACCGACGCTCGAGGTTCCAGTTGACTCGCTTGAGGCGGCGATCCTCGCCGCTCCGTTTGCGGACCGCATCGAACTCTGCGACGACCTCGGCAGCGAGGGGTGGTCACCGACGGTCGAGCTGGTCCGCGCGGTCCGGCAGCGCATCGATGTCGGACGCACCGGCATCGTCGCGATGCTCAGGCCGCGTGTCCCGGGCATGCCGACCTCGCTCGATGTCGCCGGATTCACCGCGACGCCTGCATTGGTCGAGGCGTGCCTCCGCGAGATCGACCTCTTCGCGCGGGCCGGCGCAACCTCGGTGGCGATCGGTCCGCTGACGCCCGATGGTCACATCGATCTCGACGCCGCGCGGCGCATGCGCGATGCGGCGCTCGGACACGGACTCGTCGTCGCGTTCCTGCGGACCTTCGATCTGCTCGGCGATCGGGCCCGCGGCATGCGCGATCTCGCCGAGCTCGGCATCACCCGCGTGGTGACCGCCGGCGTGCCGGGCTGGGACGCCTCGGGGCGTCCGCTCCCGGCGCGGATCGCGTGTCTCACCGAGGACGCCCGCATCGCCCGTGCCGCCGCACCGGCGGGCAGGCCGCCGGTCGAGATCGTGCCGGGCGGCGGCGTGCGGGCCTCGAACGCCCGTGACTTCCTCGCCGTTTCGCCGCACCTCCACGCCTCCTGTCGGCGCGCGGGCACGATCTCGCTCGAGGAACTCGAACTGCTCGCCGCCGTCGTGAAGCGATTCGAGTCAGCTCGCTGACCGCGTCGCCATCGACTTCTTCGCCGGAGCGAGCGCGCGGTGGATCTCCTCGAGCTTCCGCACGACCCAGGTCATCTTCACGCGCTGGTAGGGCTTCTCCTCAAGACAGCGCTGGATGAGGACGGAGAGCTCTTCGGGAATCGACGGATCGAGCTTGCGCGGCGCCGGAATCTCGCCGCGTCCGCCGCGCGAGTTGCCGTCGACCTGCCGCGCCTGCGGCGCCTGGTCGCGGAGGAGCACCCACCACATCGTGCAGCCGAAGTTGAAGACATCGGTCTGCGGCGTGATCTCGTCGCGCGTGGCCTGCTCGGGCGCGAGGAACCCAGGCGTCCCCTGCACCCGGTCCTTGCGCGTGCCGACCTTGCAGGCCTGCCCGAGGTCGATCACCTTCACGTGGCCGTCGTCGCCGACGAGGATGTTCAGGGGCTTCATGTCCGCGTGGACGAAGCCGCGCTCGTGCATGTGGAGGAGCGCGTGGGCGACATGCAGGAAGATCTCGACGCAATCGTGCAGCGCCGGACGCGGCATGTCGCTCAGGGGCGTCGCGTCGACGAGCTCCATGAGCAGCCCGAGGCCGCAGACCTTGAAGAGCCCGCTTCGCTCCTTCTCCAGCCGGAACATCTTGCGGATGACCGGATGGTCGAGCTTCGAGCTGATCTCGTACTCCTGCGTGACCTGATCGAGGAAGCGCTGGTCCTTGTCGGAGTCGTCGAGCGTCACATGCTTGAGGGCCCAGATCTGCTTCGTCTTCGGATCGCGCACGGCATAGACGCGGCTCGCGGCGCCGTCCCCAAGATGCTTGAGGATCCGGTAGCCGAAGAGCTGCTGCTCGATGCGGCGCTGTGCGCCGGGCGTGCTCACGCGACCTCCCACGGCCGTTCGGCCGGGCGGTCAGGGCAGTGCAGGGAAGATGAAACGCTGGTGCCGTTCAAGGACGGCAACCCCTCCAAAAATCGGGATGACCCCTGTGACGGGGAGGCGGGCTCGACGCGGTCGTCCGACGACCGCGTGGTCAGGCGTGAGCTCGCCCTGAGAAATGATGGCATCCTGCCGCGGGAACAATACGCAATCCAATCGCCCTCTTCGTCGCGCGACCCTCACGATTGCGGCAACTTACGGAAACTCACCGGCCTTTCGGGTGTGGGCAAAGCGTGCGGGGAGAGCGAATACCTCAGACTCGCGTCCGAGATGCTCACCGGCGAAGGCGTTCGCCGTTGCGGGGAACCCGCGCCCGTCGCGGCCACACGCCGCGGTCGGACAAGTCGTGTCGGTCGCGAAGGGGGCGGAGGATAAAGCACATCCGCTCAGGCCGCATGAGCCGGACGCGAGAAAGTGCGCGGCGGATTGGCCCGTAGGGATCGCACCGGACCGGAAAGGCCGGATAAGCGAGGAAGACGCCCGCCCGCGCCGCGCGCTCAGGCTTCGGAGAGGTCGCTCGCGGCGATGTATCGGCCGCGCAGTTCTTTGAGAATCTGCCGGAGAAGATCGTTCGCGAGGGTACTCGCCCCAAAGCGGAAAAGATGGGGAGAAAGCCACTCCGGCCCGAGCGTCTCCTGCACCATCACGAGGTAGTGGAGCGCGGATTTCGCGGTGCGGATCCCGCCCGCCGGCTTCATGCCGATCCGGATGCCGGTCCGGCGATACGCGTCGCGAATCGCCTCGAGCATCACGAGCGTCACCGGCATCGTCGCCGCCGGCGTCACCTTCCCGGTCGAGGTCTTGATGAAGATCTCGCCATCCGCCGCGCGATGTCCGTCGGCGGGCGCCGCGAGCGCCGCCTCGATCGCCATGTCGCTGGCGAAGCGCACCGCGTCGAGCGTCTCAAGCTCGCCGGTCTCCAGGATGATCTTGAGATGCGCCGGGCCGCAGGCCGCCTTGATCGCCCGGATCTCCTCCATCACCTCGCCGTAGCGCCCGGCGAGGAAGAGGCCGCGGGAGATGACCATGTCGATCTCGTCGGCGCCTTCGGCGACGGCGTAGCGCACATCGGCGAGACGCACATCGAGCGGGAACTGCCCGCTCGGAAAGCCCGTCGCGACGGAGGCGATCTTCACGCCGCTCCCGGCGAGCGTCTCGCGGGCGATGCGCACGAGCGTCGGATACACGCAGACCGCCGCGACCGGCGGCAACGGCGGATCGAACTCAACCTCGGAGATGCGCATCGCCTTGCGGCAGAGCGCCCGCACCTTCTCGGGGCTGTCCTTCCCCTCGAGGGTCGTCAGGTCGACCATCGAGAGCGCGAGCCGCAGGCCATCCGACTTCGACTGACGCTTGATCGACCGCTTCGTGAAGCTCTCGGCGCGCTGCTGCGCGCCGATCGGATCGACGGGGCGCCGGGGCGGGATGGTCATGCGTTCGCTCATCAGCCGCCGCGGCCGGCGCGGAAGAGCGCCGGGAGGCTCGCCCCGCTGCGGAGCAGGATGCGCCGGTCGCTCGCGCTGTCGATCGCGTAGACATAGAGCATCTGCGAGGTGTTGTCGATCACGTACAGGATCTCGTACGGCTTGTCGGCCGGGCCGAAACCGCTCGGTGCGGTGACGAGCGTGAAGCCGCCGGTGCCGGTCGTCGCCATCGCGGCGTGCGCGGGACTTTCAGGCAGGCGGCCGGCGGTGACGAGGATGAGCGCCAGCACGATGATGGCCGAGGCCCAGAGAACTGCTGCGGAGGTGCGCATGGGTGCCTTTCGTGGGTGGTGCGTCAGTTGCGTGCGCGGCCGACCTCGGCGCTGTCGGCGCCGACGTTGCGGTAGCCCATGCCGGTGAGCGTCTTCGCCTGCTCGTCCCACGAGACGCCGACGAGCTCCTGCGAGCCCTCGTCGACGATGAAGAGGACGGGCATCGCCTGGCCCTTGATGGTGCCGGCGACCATCGCGTAGCTGCTGCGGCCAAGGGCGTTGGGCGAGCCCTGCACGCGCGGGGTGAGGGCGACGGTCGCGAGCACGCCGAGGAGAACGGCGTTGAGGGCAAGCAGTCCGACGAGCGGACGACGGCGGGTGCGCATCGATGACTCCCGAAGGCGGGCGTGAGAGGGGACGGGGGCGACGGTGCCGATCAGAGGTCGCTGTGGGCGCGCTTCGACGGATAGAGGCTGATCGCCAGGATGATCGCCGCGAAGACGAGGAAGATCCCGTACCCGATCACCGGGCTCGGGACCGCATCGACCTTCGGCTGGCGCGGGCCGGTCGACTGGGCGAGCGCCGCGCCGGTCACGGCGAGAGCCGCCAGCGGGGCGAGCGTCGAGAGGGTCGAGGACAGCAGCCGTTGCGAGAACTTCATGGCGGGGAGAATACGGGCCGTTCTCGCCGTGCCGCAAGCGGCTTTCCCGCGATCCGCGCGCCGATCGCGCTCCCGCGCCTGAGGCGAGAGCCTCATACGGGCGGGTGAGTGAGTCGAAATCGCCCACTCGCCGCGTCCTCCACCTCGACCCGAACGAGGGCGGTGGTCGGGTCGTGATCGAGGGCGACCGTCCAGCCGGCGTCCGCCGCCTCGGCCAGGAGCGCCCGCTTCTTCAGCATGTTGTCGTAGGGCAGCATGTCGTAGCCCATGTTGGCCGCAAGGTGCACATGGTGCGCGGTCGGCATGAGATCGCCGGGAAAGACGAGAACGCCCGCCTCGGTCCGGATGAAGACGCCCTGTTGACCCCAGGTGTGGCCGGGTAGCGGCCGGACCGCGATGCCGGGGAGCACCTCGGCGGGACCCTGGACGGGACGGACCAGCCCGCGGATCGGCTCCAGATGCGTGCGAAGGTAGGTCCGCGTCATCGTCGAGCGGTTGGCGAGCGCGTCGTCCCACTCGCGCTCCTGAACGATCACCGGCGCACGCGAAAAGACCGGCTGCGGCGCGCCGTTCCGATCGAGTTCGGTCAGTCCCGCGGCGTGATCGAAATGCAGATGCGTGACGATGACCTGGTCGATCGCCTCCGGTTCGACGCCTCGCTCGCGCAGGGCGTCGACGACGGTCCGCTCCTCGAGCTCGTACAGGGCCCGTTCCTTCGCCGTCCACTTCGCGCCGTAGCCGGCTTCGACGAGGACGCGGGTCGAGCCATCCTCGAGGAGGAGCGCGTTGCAGGCGAGGCCGATGCGGTTGGCGGCATCGGGCGCCGTCCACGCCGACCACATCGTCTTCGGGATGAGTCCGAACATGCCGCCGCCGTCGAGGCGAAAACCCCCCGCGCGGAGCGGCGTGACGCGCCAGGCGTGCCGTCCGGGAAGCACCGTATCGATCGCTGCGTGGTCTGCCATGCGAGGCTGATTATGCGCGCCGCGGAACGGCGCCGCGGACGCCCCCCGCGTGAAGCGGCGGCTTTTTCCTCGGACTTTCCGCGATCCGGCCGTAGCATCCGATCCGCCGAACGACCGGTTCGCCCCGGGGCGTCGTCGGCCGACCGTTCTCCAGGAGTTCGTCAGCATGGCCCGCGTTCGTCCTCACCTCGCTTCGCTGCTCGCCGTCGCGCTTCTCGCCAACGCCGCGAGTGCCATCGATCCGGCGCCGGCCGCCGAGGCCGCGCCGAGCGTCGCTCTCGTCCAGCAGGGAAGCGTCCTCACCCTCGACGCGGCCTTCGCCGCGCGGATGCGCGGCGCCGGTCCGCGGGTCACGCTGCCCGGCGTGACGCTCGCGGACGGATCGGTCGTGACCCTCGAACTCGAGCGATTCAAGGTCGTCGCCCACGACATCGAGACGCGCATCGGGCGCAGCGGGGTGCCCGGCGTGGCCGAGGTCATGCGGGCCGTGCAGCACTTTCGCGGGGAGGTCGTCGGGGCGAAGAAATCCTCGGTCTATCTCGCGGTGAGCGACCGCGGTGCCGCGGCGACGATCGACCTTGGACCGGGCCGCGAGCGCTACACGCTGCGCCCGGTCGGAGGTTCCGAGGCGGGACTCGTGCGCGGCGCGGGCCGCTTCGATCGCACCACCGGCACGAGCGCGCCGGATGTCCCGATGTGCGGCGGCGTGCGCGGCGAGCGCGGTGAGAATCAAGGAGGCGTCGCCGGCAACGCAACGATTCCGCCCGGGGCGGTTCCGACCATCGAGATCGCGATCGATACCGATTTTGAGTATTTCACGATCTTCGGCAATGTGATCGACGCCGCCGAGTACATCGCGAGCGTCTACGGCGCGGTCAGCGCGATCTATCAGCGCGATGTCGGTGCCCGCGTCGAGATCGTCTTCACGCGCTTCTTCGATGTGCCCGAGGATCTGTACAACGACGCCGATCCGCTCTATCCGTTCCGCGACGACTGGAACGCGACGATGACGATGGTCGATCGCGATCTCGCCCACTTCGTCACCGGTCGGCGCAACCTGCCCTACGGCGGCGTCGCGTGGCTTGATGCGAGCTGCACCGACTTCGGCTACTGCGTGAACGGCTACATCATCGGAAGCTTCGCCGATCCGGTGGCGACGAATCCCGGCAACTGGGACATCAACGTCATCGCCCACGAGCTCGGCCACAATGTCGCCTCGCTCCACACCCACAGCTACGGACTCGACGCGTGCAACGCCGGCGCGGTGCAGCGCGGCTCGATCATGTCCTATTGCCACATCAACAGCGGAGCGTCGGCGAACATCGATCTCGAGTTCCATGCGGTCTGCGTCGAGGAGATGGAGAGCTTCATCGCCGGTGCGCCGCAGTGCATGGAAAGCGACTGCGACGGTGACGGCGTGAACGACGCGGACGCGATCGCCGCGGGCGCGGCCGATACCGACGGCGACGGCATCCCCGACGCGTGCCAGGACTGTGACGGCGACGGCGTGCTCGATTCGAAGGCGATTGCCGAGGGCATCGCCGCGGACGCCGACGGCGACGGAACGCCGGACGGTTGCCAGCCCGACTGCAACGCCAACGGCGTGCCTGACGCGCTCGACATCGCGAGCGGCACCTCGACCGACGCCTACGGCAACGGCGTGCCCGACGAGTGCGAGCCGGACTGCAACCGCGACGGCGTCTCGGATCTCACCGAGATCCAGCTCGACATGGCGCTCGACCGCAACCGCGACGGGATTCTCGACGCCTGCGAAGACTGCGACGGCGATGGCGTGACCGATCTCGTCGAGCTCGCCGGCGGCCTCAGCGTCTGGACCGGCGGACAGGACGGCTTCGTCCGCGAGCTCCACCCGCGCTCGAGCGTTCTCCTCCGTGCGGTGGATCTCGGCGCGGAGATCTTCGATCTCGCGATCGGCCCGAACGGGCTTCTCTACGCAAGCTCCGGTCGCTTCGTCCGGCCGGTCGATCGCACCACCGCGGTCGCACTGCCCGCGATCGTCGATGTCGGTTCGGGCGCAGCGCACGGCCTCGCCTTCGCGAACGACGGATCGCTCCTCGTCGCCCACTCGCTCGGCGGCGTCGGTCGCTATTCCACCGACGGAACCTTCCTCGGTTGGATCGGCGGCAACAAGCAGGCCGCGCCGACGCCGCGCGATGTTGCGGTCCGCGCCGACGGACGGATTCTCGTGACTTCGGCCGACGGGCGCATCCGCCAGTTCCTCGCGAACGGCACGCCAAGCACCGGCTTCGACGGCACGAATGCGGGTCATGACTATTTTGGCGTGATCGAGTCGCCCGACGCCGCCTTCATCATCGTGGCGAGCCGCGCCCAGGGCGGGCTCGTGCGCTTCGACGCCAAGACCCGCGCCTATCTCGGCCGCTTCGATGTGCAGTCGAACGGCCTCCTGAGCCGGGCCTCCGGCGTCGCCCTGAGCGGCAACGGCAAGGCCTATCTCGCGACGAGTTCGGCGAGCTCCTCGACGCTCAACGGCTACAACATCAACTCCGGCTATCTTGAGCGGACCTACCGCTCGTACGGCGTCGACGCCGGACCGGCGAACGCGGTCATCGTCGCGCCGAAGAGCGCGACCGACCAGAATGGAGACTTCGTGCCCGACGCCTGCCAGACCCCGCTGCCGGACCTCGACGGGAACGGTGTGGTGAATGCCGCCGACCTTGCGATTCTCCTTGGCGCCTGGAACACGCCCGAGGCCGACCTGAACGGCGACGGGACCACCGACGCCCTCGATCTGGCCGTTCTGCTCGGGGCGTGGACCGCCTGACCGCCGAGCGTCACAATGGCGATGGTCCTCCGCGTCGGCGCCGCGGTCGGTGTGCGGGGTGGATCGTCCCATGAGCGAACGCGCAAGCGACATCACCAGGCTCCTCCGCGCCGCCGCAAGCGGCGAGCGCGGTGATGTCGATGCGCTGCTGGCGGCGATCTACGACGACCTGCGTCGGCTCGCTGCGCATCAGATGGCGAGCGAGCGGCGCGGCCACACGATGGAAGCCACGGCGATCGTGCACGAGGCGTACATCCGCCTCATCGACCAGCGCTCGACCGACTGGCGCGACCGCCTGCACTTCTTCGCCGTCGCGGCCCGCGTCATCCGCCGCGTCCTCATCGATCACGCAAGGGCCCGCGATGCGCTCAAGCGCGGCGGCGAGCGGCTGCGCGTGCCGCTCGACACCGTCGGTGAGACGGTCGCCGATCGCGCGGCGTCGCGCGACCTCGACATCCTCGCCCTTGAGGAAGCGCTCGTCGAACTCGCCGAGCTCGACGAGCGACAGGCACAGATCGTCGAGATGCGCTTCTACGGCGGGCTTTCGATCGACGAGATCGCCGAATACCTCGGCGTGAGCGGCCGCAGCGTCGATCGCGAGTGGGCCTGCGCGAAGGCGTGGCTCGCCGATCGACTCGGACCGTCGGCCGGCGGGGGAACCGATGGCCCATGAGGTCGAGAAGCGCGCTCATGCGATCCTGAAGCGGCTCATCGATCTCGACGAGGCCGATCGGTTGGTCGAGGCGGAGCGGCTCTGCGGCGACGATCCCGCGACCCTCACCCGCGTGCGGGCGCTCCTTGCGGCGCTCGAGCGCACCGACGACTTTCTCGAGCGCCCGGTCGGCGCGGCCTTCCGCGAAGCAGCCGCGACACCCGAGCGCCATGTGTTGCCTGCGGTCCCCGGCTTCGCGATCGAGCGACTCATCGGCGTCGGCGGCATGGCCGCGGTCTACGAGGCGACGCAGGAACTGCCGCGCCGTCGCGTCGCCCTCAAGATCCTCAGGCGAAGCGTCGCCGGACCCGATGCCCTTCGTCGCTTCGAGTTCGAGACCGAGGTCCTCGCAAAGCTCAGGCATCCGGGCATCGCCGCGATCTTCGAGGCGGGGACCTTTGACGACGGCGCCGGTCTGATTCCATATTTTGCAATGGAACTCGTCGAGGAGGCGCGGACCATCACCGCGTACTGCGTCGCCGAGGCTCTTCCGCTCGAGGCTCGGATCGAACTCATGATCCGCGTCTGCGATGCCGTGCAGCATGGCCACCTCAACGGCGTCATCCACCGCGACCTGAAGCCGGCCAATGTGCTCGTCGACGCGCGCGGACAGCCGCGGGTCATCGACTTCGGCATCGCCCGTGCGGCCCGCGAGGGCGGGCATGAGCGCGTGACGAGCATGGGCCAGGTCGTCGGCACGCTCCACGCGATGAGCCCCGAGCAGTGCACGCCGCGGGCCGCGGTCGACGCCCGCACCGATGTCTACTCGCTCGGCGTCCTTCTCTACGAAATGCTGACCGGCGCGTCACCGCACGAGCTCGACGCGCTGCCGGTGCATGAGGCGATCCGGCGAATCCAGTCGGTCGAACCGCGCCGGCCGAGTTCGATCGAACCGCGCCTGCGCGGCGACCTCGAGGCGATTCTCCTGAAGTCGATGGCGAAGGAGCCGGAGCGGCGCTACGGAAGCGTCGCGGCGCTTGGCGCGGACCTGCGTCGCTATCTCGCCCACGAGACGGTCGAGGCCCGCGCGCCGTCGCTCCTCCATCAGGCCCGACTCTTCGCGATCCGCAACCGCGGACTTGTGGCCGCCGCCTCGCTCGTGCTCGTCGCGCTCATCGCGGCCACGGCGATCAGCGTGCGCTCCGCGCTGCGTGCCGCCGAGGAGTTGCGCCAGCGCACGCTCGCCGACGAACGGGCCAATCGCGAGCGCGACACGGCGCTTCGCAAAAGCTATCTCGCGAGCGTCTCGGCCGCCGTTGCGGCGTTTCAGTATGGCGAGATGGGCCAGGTGCGTCGTCACATGCGCGATGCACCGGTTGCATATCGCGGCTGGGAGTGGGGATTCCTCGCTGGGGTCTCGGACATGAGCTCCCGTACGGTCGTCGCGCACGAACGGGCGATCCGGTCGTGGAGCGTCGCGCGGGACGGTTCGACGGCGGTCACGCTCGACGATGACGGCGTCGTGCGTCACTGGCGGCTCGCGCGCGGCGACGGTGAGGGGACGCTCCTCGCCGAGTGGCGCTCCGAGGCGAGCGTCGCGACGGCGGCTCACCTCGACCGATTGGGCGGGATCCTCGTCGGAACCGGCGACGGCACGCTCCTTCGCATGGGCGCGGCGGGCCAGGAGCCGACCGTCGTCTGCGGCATCCAGCCGCTCGCCTCGGGGGAGATCGTCGGCCTCAGTGAGGATCGCGATGGGCGACTTGCGATCGTTGCCGCCGACGGCCGTCTGCTTCTTCTTGAGCCCGGGTCGGAGGGGCCCAGGGCGATCGATGTCGGCGGTCGCACCGTTCGCGGTGCGCGGTTCGCCGAGGATGGCAGCACGCTGGTGACTTGGGATGCGGAGGAGTCGATCGTCGTGCTCGACGGATCGACGCTCGCGGAGCGGCATGTCTGGGCGCTGCCCGGCGACATCGGCGCCGTGGAGGTGCGGGCGGATCTCGACCGAATCGCCGTCGGGCGGGCGAACGGCATCGTCTCGATCTTCTCGATCAGCACGAGGGAGGAGCTGACGACGCTCCAGATGCGCGACGGTCTCAGTCTCGTCCGCGCGATCGCCTTCGACGCCTCGGGCTCGCGCATCGCGATCGGCCAGGGCAACAGTGCCATCACGCTCGTCGAACTTCCGGGGACGGGACTGCTGTACGCCGCCACCGGCCACGAGGAAGCGGTCGCCGGCATTGCGTTCATCGACGATGGTCTGCGGCTTGCGACCGCCTCGTGGGACGGGACGCTGCGCTGGTGGGAACCGCGCGCCACGGGCGGGGCCGCGGGATTCATGATCTCGGCGCATGAGGGTGGCGCCAACTGCGTCGCGTTCTCGCCGACGGACGATCGTCTCGTCACCGGCGGCGTCGACCGCACGCTGCGATTGTGGAGGATCGGGGACTACGAAGAGATTGCGGCGCTCGAGGGCCACACGGGCACGATCTTCGATGTCTGCTACGCACCCGATGGCCGACGGATCGTCTCGGCGTCGGCCGACGGCACGCTGCGCGTCTGGCTCGCGTCACCGACGGGCGATCGTCCGTTCGCTCTCGAGCGCGTGCTCACCGGTCACGAGCGCGGCGTGTGGGCAGTGGACATCAGTTCGGACGGCTCGCTGCTCGCGAGCTGCGGCGAGGACGCGACCATTCGGCTGTGGGATCTCGCGACGGGTGCCGAGCGCGGCGTCCTGCGCGGTCACCTCAGCCGCGTGGCCGATGTGCTCTTCAGCCCCGACGGAACGCGACTCGCGAGCGCGTCGCGCGACGGAACCGCCCGCATCTGGAGCGTCGCGGAGGGCTCGCCGCTCGTGCGCTTGAGCGGGCACGCGTGGGATGTCTTCGCTGTCGCGTGGACCGCCGACGGCGAGCGCATCCTGACGGGATCCCGCGATCAGACGGTGCGCGTCTGGAACGCACGAACCGGCGCCAGCGAGCGGGTGATCGACGGAATCGGTCAGTTCGTGACGAGTCTCGCGTGGTCACCCGAAGGCACGCGCCTCGCGGCCGCCGGCTGGTTCGGCAGCGTGTCTCTCATCGATCCATCGGCGCAGGAGATCGTGATGACCTACCGAGCCGCGCGGGGAACGATTCGTCGCCTCGCCTTCAGCCCCGACGGGCGATATCTCGCGATTCCATCCTCCGACGGCAATGTTCGGCTGCTCGAAGGCGGCGCTGCGGAGCGTTCGTCACCCGACGAGTGACGCCGGATCCTCGAGCAGTTTGACGATGATGTTGAGGAAGCGGGCACCTTCCGCGCCGTCGATCACACGATGGTCGCATGAGCGCGAGAGCGGCAGGCCTCGCAACGGTCGGGGCCCGCAGCGGATCTTCTGAGTCGGCGGCCACGCCGCGCGGGCACGAGTGTCCGATTCGGGATAATCGTGCCCGCAGGATTGTGAGCGGGGGGAAGTGCGCCGTAGGCTCAATGCCATGCAACACCTGAACCCCCACCTGCTGATTGGAGCAGTCGTAGCCGGTATCTGCGCTGGCCCGGGCTCGGCCGACTCGGGAACCTGCGTGCGATATTCGGTCGACGTCATCCAAGCCCCGTTCTGCGGGTTCGGCCTGTATCCGGTGACGCAAGGAAACGGAGTGTCGGGCGGCACCGTGGTCGGGTACTACAGCACGTGCATCTCCGCGGTGGACCGGGCGTTCGTGGCGGCGCCGGGGCAGGCTATGGTCACGCTTCCGATGATTCCCGGGACCGTGGACATGCAGGCGGAGGACATCAACGGGGTAGGTCAGATTGTTGGATGGGCGAAGACGGGCGCGGGCGAGTATCTCGCGTTCCTCCGCTCTGGAGGCGTGACGGAGGTGCTGGAGACGCCAGCTGGCTTCGCGGGCTCGAAGGCCTGGTCGGTGAACGACGCGGGGATCGTCGTTGGCGAGTCCTACCAGCCGGATGCCCCCGAGGCGACGGTGTGGGTGGGAGGCGTGCCAACACAGATTCTGCCCGCTGTTTCCTCAAGCAGGGCAGCAGACATCAACGAGGCCAATCACGTCGTCGGCTGGATGGGCGTGGTGCCCACCTTCCAGTCCGACGCGTACGCGCTCAACCTCGACACCGGCGAGTTGACCAACCTCGGTCACCTTCCCGACGGAACCGGTGCCGCGACGGCGATCAACGAGTGCGGCGACATCGTCGGCTTCGGAATCGCGGAACAATCCGACGGGTCGACGATCACCCGAGCAATCGTCTGGGCAGGGGGTTCGATGCAGGTGCTGGAGCCTTTGCCGGGCTTCATGCGGAGCGCAGCCAACGACATCAACGACGAGGGCGTCGTGGTGGGCCAATGCTGGAAGACGGCTGCGTCGAGCAACGCCAGTACCGCGTTCGTGTGGCGCGACGGCGTGATGTCCGACCTGAACGACCTGCTGCTTCCGGGTTCCGGGCTCGAGCTGCAGCTCGCGCAGGCCATCGACTCGGAGGGGCGCATCACCGGCTATGCCACCGATTCGAGGAACGACGATGTTGCAGTCCGTCTGACCCCTGTGAAGCCGCCCTTGGGCGACCTTGACTGCGACGGCACGATCGGCGGTCCGGACCTCGCGATCCTGCTCGGCGGCTGGGGCCGCTCGGGTGCGGGCGACCTCGATGGGAGTGGCGCGGTGGACGCGCCAGACATCGGAATCCTGCTCGGGGAGTGGACGGGTTGAGCGACGCCGGAGTCCGGCGCGGTCACCCGACGAGCGACGCCGGATCCTCAAGCAGCTTGACGACGGTGTTGAGGAAGCGGGCACCCTCGGCGCCGTCGATGACGCGGTGGTCGCAGGAGAGTGACAGCGGCAGGACATGGCCGGCGTAGAACTGGCCGTGCTTCACGAGCACCTTTTCCTTCGCGCGGCCTGCGGCGAGGATCGCGATCTCGGGATAGTTGATGATCGGCGTGGCGAACATGCCGCCGTAGCTGCCGACATTCGAGATCGTGAAGGTGCCGCCGGAGAGTTGTTCGCGGGCGACGGTGCGGTTGTGGCACTTCGCCGCAAGATCCTTCACCGCGTCGGCGAGCTGGACGATGCTCAGGTGATCGGCGTTGTGGATGACCGGCACCATGAGGCCGTGGTCGGTGTCAACCGCACAGCCGAGGTTGACGACGCTCTTGATGAGGATCTCCTCCTTCGCGTCGTCGACATTGCAGTTGACGGTCGGATGCTTCTTCAGCGCCTTCGTCACCGCGAGCATGATGAAGGGAAGGAGCGAGAGCTTCTGGCCGAGGACCGTCGAGTATTCCTTTCGCTTGCGATCAAGCGCGGTCACATCGGCCTCGTCGACGACGGTGAAGTGGACCGCGGTCTTGACCGAGAGGTCGAGGGCCTGGGCGATCTTGCGGCGCACGCCGCGGAAGGGAATGCGGGCGGAGATGCCGTCGCCGGAGATGACCGGTGCCGGCGCGGGCGAGCGCTCGGCCGGGGCGGCGGAGGGACGGGCGGCCGGCGCTGCGGCTGGAGCCTTGCCGCTCGCCGCACGCTCGATGTCGCCCGCCGTGACGCGGCCGCCGCGACCGGTGCCGGGAACGCGATTGATATCGATCTTCAGTTCGCGGGCGATGCGCCGGACGGCCGGCGTCGCGAGGGCCTTGCCGTTGGTCGTCGCGGCCTCGACATGCTCGGCAGCACGACGGGCGAAGCGGTCACTCACGGTGAGGGTGCCGGAGACATTGCCGACGACGGTGCCAGCGTCTTCGCCTTCCTTCGCGGCTCCGGCGGCCTTGGCGGCGGCAGGCTTCGCACCCGCCGCCTGCTTCGCGCCAGTCGCGGGGGCAGCACCGCCGACCTCGTAGCGGACGAGCACATTGCCGACATGGAGGATCTCGCCCTCCTTGCCGCAGAGCTCCTTGATGGTGCCGGCCCACGGACTCGGGACCTCGACCAACGCCTTGTCGGTCTCCATCTCGGCGAGGATGTCCATTTCCTTCACGACCTGGCCGGGCACGACGCGCCACTTGATGAGTTCGGCTTCGTGCACGCCCTCGCCAAGGTCAGGGAGGAGAAAGTGCGACTTGTCAGCGGGTTGCTTGAGTCCGGCCATGGTGAGTTTCCGCCCAGAGAACCACAGAGGCACAGAGGGCACAGAGGATGCACAGAGAAGTCAGTGAGAGAGTCGGCGAATGCCGTCACGAAGGAAGGGAACTTTGAAGTTGAAGAGAAGTCCTACGGAGAGTCCCGACAGTCGGAGGTAGGTCAGGAGCTGAGCCTCATGAATAGGGTCGAAACAGTCGACGGACTTGATCTCGACGGTGACTCGGCGGTCGACGACGAGATCCATCCTGTAGGCGGGCCGGATCTCGACGCCCTTGTAGTGAACGGGAAGCTCGACCTGTCGCTCGCATTCGATGTTCCTCAGGTGAAGCTCATGGCAGAGGCAGCTCTCATACGCGGACTCTAGCAAGCCGGGACCCAGCTCCCGATGGACCTCGATGGCGGCTCCGATGATCGCCTCGGTGAGATCCGCATGCCTGGCGATTCGTCCCGGCTCCCCCATCACCCTCTCCTCTGTGCTGCCTCTGTGCCCTCTGTGCCTCTGTGGTTCTCTGGGCGAAGCGTCAGTACGCCGCGATGTCCGCGATCGCCCGTTCGATGCGGGCGCAGTCGGGCATGTATTCCAGTTCGAGCTTGTAGTACGGCATGATCGTGTCGAAGCCCGCCACGCGCTGGACCGGCGCTTCGAGGTGCAGGAAGCACTTCTCCATGATCTTCGCCGCGATCTCCGCGCCGAAGCCGCAGGTCTTGGGGGCCTCGTGGACGATCACGCAGCGACCGGTCTTCTTCACGCTCGCCTCGACGGCGTCCATGTCGAAGGGGTAGATGGTTCGAAGATCGATGAGCTCGATCGACTTGCCGCTCTTCTCGATCGCCTGCATGCACTGGATGACCGACGCGCCCCACGAGACGATCGTCATCTCGTCGCCCTCGCAGACGGTGCGGGCCTTGCCGATCGGGAGCGTGTACTCGTCCTCCGGGACCTCCTCGCGGAAGGCCCGGTAGATGCGCTTCGGCTCGAAGAAGATCACCGGATCCGGATCGCGGATCGAGGCGATGAGCAGTCCCTTCGCGTCGTAGGGCGAGCTCGGCATGACGACCTTGAGCCCTGGCGTGTGGGCGTAGATCGCTTCGGGCGAGTCGCTGTGCAGCTCGGGGGCGTGGATGCCGCCGCCGACCGGGACGCGAATCGTCAGCGGCACCGTGAACGCCGAGCGGGTGCGGGTCCGCATGCGGGCCGCGTGCGAACAGATCTGGTCGTAGGCCGGCCCGAGGAAGCCGTCGAACTGGATCTCCGGCACCGGACGCAGGCCCGCCATCGCGAGGCCGATCGAGGTGCCGATGATGCCGCTCTCGGCGAGCGGGCTGTCGACGACGCGATGGCCGCCGAACCGCTTGTGCAGCCCCTCCGTCACGCGGAAGACGCCGCCGTTCGCGCCGACATCCTCACCGAGGATGATGACCCGATCGTCCTTCTCCATCTCCTGGACAAGGGCGAGGTTGATTGCTTGGACGAGTGTGAGATTGGCCATGGCTTCAATCTTTCAGAGAACCACAGAGGCACAGAGGGCACAGAGGGAGCACAGGGAAGGCAATGCGACGGGAGTATGGTCCCGCGGCCTCCGGCTTTCTTTACTGCATTCCTCTGTGCATCCTCTGTGCCCTCTGTGCCTCTGTGGTTCTCTGGTGCGAAACGCTTAGTGACTGGACGCGTGTGAGGTCGACTCGATCTGCGACGGATCCTCGCCCAGGGAGTGGGTGTGCATCGTGTCGCGCTGGAGGCGGAGATCCTCAGGCAGCTCCGCGTACATGTGGTCGAAGAACTCCGACCGCTCGGGGGGGGTGATGGTCTCCGCCCGCTCGACGGCGGCGGTGACTTCGCGTTCCGCCCGGTCCTTCAGGGCCGCTTCCTTCGAGTCGTTCCAGATGCCCTTCTCCTTGAGGAGGGCCCGGACGCGGAGGATCGGATCGCGCTGCTTCCACATGTCGACCTCGGCCTGGTCGCGGTAGCGACGGGCGTCGTCGGCGGTGGTGTGGTCGCCGAGGCGATAGGTCACCGCCTCGATGAAGCAGGGTCGCGACTTCTCGCGGGCAATCTTCGCCGCGTCCCGCACCGTCTTCACGACGGCGAAGATGTCGTTGCCGTCGCAGCGGTAGCAGTCCATGCCGTAGGCGAGACCGCGCTGGGCGACGGTCGGGGCCGAGCACTGGATCTTGCCGGGCACGGAGATCGCCCAGTAGTTGTTCTGGCAGAAGAAGATGACCGGGATGTCGAGGTTCGCGGCGAAGTTCGCCGCCTCGTGGAAGTCACCTTCGCTGGTCGCGCCGTCGCCGAAGAAGGTACAGGCGATCTGCTTCTCGCCGCGGTACTTCGCCGCCCAGGCGAGGCCGGTCGCGTGCAGCATCTGCGTGCCGATCGGGATCGCGATCGGGGTGATGTAGTGCTCGCGCGGAATCGCGTTGCCGCGCTCGTCGCCCATCCAGTGGAGGAGGATGTACTCCATCGGAAGGCCGCGGTAGAAGAGCCCGCAGTTCTCGCGGTAGCAGGGAACGAGCCAGTCGTTCTTGTTGAGGGCGTACGCGGCGCCGAGCGAGGTCGCCTCCTGCCCCATGTTCTGGGGATAGGTGCCCATGCGGCCGGAGCGCTGGAGCTTGAACGCCACCTCGTCGAGGTGGCGGCAGATCGACATGTGCTCGTACAGCGTGACGAGATCCTGGTCGGGGATCAGGTCCTTGCCGAGCTTGGCGTCGAACTTGCCATGCTCATCGAGGATCGAGAGATGCTGGATCTCGGTCGAGAAGACGGTCTTGAGCGGCATCGAGGGGCTCGCGAACGGAAGGCGTCGGACCAGCGCGAAGGTCCGGACTTTCCGGCCAGCCGCGCGGGATCCGCGAGTTCCGGAGGATAGCCGAAGCGGTGGGGGAAGTGCCTGCGGAACTTGCCGCGTGGAGGCGCCGCCGCGGTGCGGTTATTGGGCTCAGAGCGCGACGGCCTGGCCGTCGGCGCGCTGATCGCTCGCGGCGCAGTAGCCCTCCTTGAGCCGCCAGACGACCTGGCCGCGCCCAAAGCTGACCGAGCGCCGCGGCGTGATGTCGAGTTCATGACCGCGCCGCCGAAGCTCCTCGTAGAAGGAGGCCTCGAAGCCGGGTTCGATCGTGACCTTGAGTCCCGACATGACCTGCCATCGCGGCGCGTCGAGGGCCGCCTGGGGGTTCTGGCGGTGAAGCGTCATCCGCAGGAAGGTCTGGAGCTGTCCCTGCGGCTGCATGAAGCCGCCCATGACGCCAAAGGCGGCATGGCAGCGGGGGCCGACGCCAGAACCAGAACCAGAGCCTTCAGCCGTGATCATGCCGGGGATGATCGTGTGATAGGGGCGCTTGCCGCCGGCGACCTGGTTCGGATGGCCTTCCTCCAAGGTGAAATTCGCCCCGCGGTTCTGCATCGCGATGCCCGTGCCCGGCACCACGATGCCGGATCCCCAGCCTTCATAATTGGATTGAATGAAAGACACCATGCGCCCCTGCGCATCGCCGGTACAGAGCAGGATCGTCCCGCCCGGATTCGGTGGGCCGTGAGCAAAGTCCTGGGCCTTCGCGGGATCGATCATCGCCGCGAGCTCGTCGATCCGGGCCGGATCGAGCAGGTCCTTCGCGGTCACGCGCATGAAGCGCGGATCGGCGACCTCGCGGTGCGCCACGCGGAAGCCAAGCTTGATCGCCTCGATGGCGACATGGTGCGCGTCGGGACAGTCAACCTCGAGTTGCGTGATGTCGCGGCGCTTCAGAATCGCGAGGGCGATGAGGGCGACGATTCCCTGTCCGTTCGGCGGAATCTGATGCATGCGCGCCGAGCCGTGTGCGACCGAGACGGGCTCGACCCAGTCGGCGGAATGCCCCGCGAGGTCGTCGGCGTCGATCGCGCCACCCTCCGCGCGGGCCGCATCGGCGATGCGCTTGGCGAGGTCGCCGCGATAGAAGCTCTCGCCCTCGCTCGCGGCGATCGCCCGCAGCGTCGCGGCGTGGTCGGGAAGTCGCATGCGCTCGCCCGCGCGGGGCGCGCGACCCTCGATCGAGAAGACCCGCTTCCACTCCGCGAAGGATTCGAGCCGGGGAAACGCCCGCTGCCAGAGAGAGGCGGTGTCCGGGGCGACGAGATAGCCATCCTCCGCATATCGAATCGCAGGTTCAAGCAATTGCGCGAAGGGAAGCGAACCGAATTTCTTCCAAATCGCGACCCAGCCGGAGACGGCGCCGGGCACCGTGACGGGATCCCAGCCGCGCCGCGGCATCACCTTCTGGCCGGCGAATCGCTCCGGCGAGAGCGCGGCCGGCGCCCGCCCGCTCGCGTTGAGCCCGTGCACCGTCGTGCCGTCCCAGATGAGGGCGAAGGCGTCGCCGCCGATCCCGTTGCTGGTCGGCTCGAGCACCGTCATCGCAGCCGCCGTCGCAACCGCCGCGTCGGCGGCCGTCCCGCCCCGCCGCAGCATCTCAAGACCGGCCTGCGCCGCGAGCGGCTGGCTCGTCGCGACCGCAGCGCTGCCGAGGACCGGCTGCCGATTGGAGGGATAGGGAAGCGACCAGTCGAAGTTCGACGCGGTGGACTGCATGCGGGCAGCATCGCTCCGAAGGCGCTCGGCGTCCACCCGTGTGGGCGTTCAGGACCGTCGCGCGACCTTCGCACACGCCGCATGTCGTGGGCAGTCGACGAGATGGTCGTTCACCATGCCGACCGCCTGCATGAAGGCGTAGCAGATCGTCGGGCCGCAGAAGGTAAAGCCGCGCTTCTTGAGTTCCTTGGACATCGCGGTGCTCTCGTCGGTCGCGGTCGGACAGTCGGCGAGCCGCCGAAGGCGATTGACGCGCGTGGCGTGGCCGACATGCTTCCAGAGGTAGTCGCGGAAGGACCCCTCGCCGTCATTCATGATCTCGAGATAGAGCTTCGCGTTCTTGATCGTGCCTTCGATCTTCAGTCGGCTCCGAATGATGCCTTCGTTCTGGAGCAGCCGCTCGATATCGCGTTCGGTGTATCGGGCGACGCGCGCCGGATCGAACTGATGGAACGCCTTGCGAAAGGACTCGCGCTTCCGCAGGATCGTGATCCAAGAGAGCCCGGCCTGAAATCCGTCGAGGATGAGCTTCTCGAAGAGCGCCGCGTCATCGGTGACCGGCACGCCCCACTCCTCGTCGTGATAGGCGACATAGAGCGGATCGCTGCCGCACCAGGGGCAGCGGGTTTCGTCCTTCGGGGCGCTCGATCGGGTCATTGACGGTCCATCCTATTCGCCAAGCGATTCCAGCGATTCGCAACGAGGTCGATGACTGCGGCCATGATGAGAAGGAGCAAGAAGAGAAGCGTCGGCGCAACCATCGCGAGGATCCACCCGGTCGGCGGTGACGCCGCCACGATCGGCTCGCTCGGGATGATCGCGTAGCGCAGGAGCCACGCGCCGTTCGCGATGACCGCCCCGATGAGCACGCCGAGGCTCGTCAGCGCGGCGCTCGCCCAGACCGCCGCACCGGCCATCGGCGGCTTCCTCCGCGGCGCATGCCAGCGAACGGTCGCCCACACCGCTGGCAGGCCGATCCCCGCGGTCATCCCGACGAGGAAGGTCGTGATCGTCGGATGCGGATCGTGCAGGATGTGGAACGAACCTGGTCCGGGCGTGGTGACGAGGGTGCGCTCGCCGAACCAGGCGACGATCGCGAAGGGCGCGAGCGCAACGAGAAAGGCGAGCGCGAAATGAAGGAATGCGAGCCGACGGAGTCCGCGGGTCTCGAGTCGGACCTCCCGATAGATGAGCCGCGGGTGAAGGCAATAGCGAATCGCCGTCGCGAGCCATGCCCCGAAGGAAACCCGTCGTTGGCAGGGCAGTCCAGGGCGCGCGGATGGAAGCGATTCCGAAGCGGGCGTGCCGCACTCGGCGCAGGTGTCGGTCCCCGCGACCGCGGTGAGGTCGTAGCCGCAACGCTCGCAGCGAAACGGAATCGTCATCCCCATGCGCCGAGCAGGATCGCAAGATCCGAGCTTCCCGTCACGCCGTCGCCGTCGAGGTCGGCGTCGCGGGTGCCCCAAGCGCCGAGCAGAAGGCCGAGATCGGCCGGTCCGACGGTGCCGTCGCAGTCGAGGTCGGCGTCCGCGCACGCCGGCTCGGTGCGGTAGGCGACGAGATTCGTGCTGTTGCCGGCGACGAGCAGCGTGCCGTCACCGGCAAGGACCGGGCCGCCCTGATTCAGGTTCGGGACGGTGAGCGACCAGCGCAGCGAGAGATCAGGATCAAACGAGTAAATCGTCCCCGGGAAGCCGCCGTTTCCATAAAAAATCTTGCCGTCGCCGTCCACCGCGACATGCGACTGCGTGATCGCGGCCGTCACCGTGAAGGGCGTGTTGTGGCGGAGAACGCCCGTCTCCTGGTCGCGGATCTCCAGCCGTCCGTCGAAGCTCACCATGACGATGCCGCCGTCCGCAGTGAGTCCGTGCTGCGAACCGGCGCCGCCGACCGCGGGCTGTTGCCAGAGGAGTTCGAACGCGCTTCCGGTGTCGCGCCAGGCGTACATGAAGTCGACCGCTGGATTCGACTGGGTGCGAGCGTAGAAAACCCGCCCGTCGGGGCCGCACATCGGCGTGTTCTGCGACAGGAAGCCAGGCATGATCGGGCTCGAGTAGAGCTTCGCACCGGTCGCCGCATCAATGCGGGTGAGGCGCTGTCCGCCCGGGCCGACCTCGTCGATGTAGATCGAGTTGCCGCTCAGCGCCGGCCCGCAGTCGCCGCTCACCGAGCAGCTTCGCACCGTGTTCCAGACCGTCTCGCCCGTCAGTCGGTTCAGCCGACGGATGTACAAGTGCGTCGCGAAGATCGGGTCGCCATCGTCGGTGAAGACGACGCCGTCGTAGGAACCGGTCGCGACTTCCTCGGCCGAACTCCAGAGCACCTGACCGGTCGCCGCATCGAGACAGAAGACCGGGGCGCTCGCGCTCGAACCGTTGCCGCCGCGCCCGACGAAGACGCGGCCGTTGTTGACGCCATAGACATTGGTCGTCCAGTCGCCGGGGGCGTAGGGGCAGGAGAACTGCCAGAGGACCTGACCCGTCGCGAGGTCGAGGGCGTAGACCCGCGACTCGTTCGGCACGCCGCTCGGCACGAAGCCGGTCTGGCGCACCACGAAGATGCGATTGCCTTCGACGCAGGGATTCCACGCGATAACCGAGTTCGGCGCACCAGACCACGCGACATCAGGCGCGGTCGGCCCGACCGCTGTGGTGAGACCGTTGCGCCCCTGATTGCCGCCGAGGTTCGACCAGTCGGCGTGCAGGGTGGCGGTGGCGGCGATCGAGAGAATCGAGGCGACGGCGGCGAGCGGGGCGAGAGGTCGGGGCATGCCACGAAGGTAGCCGACGGGGCGTGCGCCGCCAGCGCGTCAGCGCCGATTTTCCGGAGAAATGCGGCCCGGCAACCGGCGGACTGCTGTGGCAAGCTCCCCCAGGAGCCGCTCGACCTCCGCGTCGGTCTGCTCGCCCATCAGGGCGATCTGGAGCCAGTTTCGCTCGCGCAGCTCGCGGGTGCGGTAGTGAAGCTCGATCCCGCGCGCGTCCAGCGTCTCGCCGAGCTCGACGCTCGCGATGCCCGCCGGCGGCTCGACGGTCGTGACGGCATCGAAGTGCCCGCGGTCGGCGATCACGCGGAACCCGGCGTCGGCGCAGCCGTCGCGCACGCGGCGGCCAAGCCGCGCGGTCCGCTCGTAGCGCGCTCGCCACGCCGCGTCCGGCATCGACGCGAGCGCCGCGTCGAGGGCGAAGAGAAGCGTCGAGGAGATGGTGTGCGGGATGCCTCCGAGACGGGCGTGTAGATCGAGGTCGATCGCCCGCGGTGCGTTCTCAAGCGCGGGTAACGGAGCGTTGTCGCGAAAGACCATCGCGACGCCGGGGAGCGCTCCGAGCGCCTTGCCGCTCGTCGCTGCGGCAAGACTCACGCCGCGCAGGTCGACTGGTGCGGCGCCGAGCGAACTCATGGCGTCGATCACAAGTCGCGCGCCGCGTTGCCCTGCGATCGAGCGAAGCGTCGCGAGGTCATTCAGCACACCGGTCGAGGTCTCGCCGTGGGTGGCCCAGATCCAGCCAACAGGCCCCGCGGCGTGCGAGACGGCCTCCATGGTGGCCGCATCGAATGGCTGACCCCACGGTGCTCGCACGCAATCGAAACGAAGTCCGGCGCGACGCGCCTGATCGACCAGACGATCGCCGAAGACGCCATTCGTCAGGACGAGGCCCGGAACGCGCCAGCCGGCGATCACTTGGGCGACGGCATCGTTGGCGAGCGTGCCGGAGCCGGGAATCAGGTGGACGGCGTGGGCCCCCGTCATCGTCGTGAGGCGCGACGCGATGCGCTCGACTGCGGCGGCGATCTCGGCCGAACGATGCGAAATCGGTTCGCGGGCGATCGCGTCGCGCACCGCGGGCCGAAGCGTCACCGGTCCGGGGAGGAAGCGAAGCGGGGCCGGCGTCGCGTGCCGCCTGTCCAGCGGCTTCGGCTCGGCGAGAAACGCGCGACCATGCTCCGCAAAGGTCGCGAGCGTCAGTCGCATCGGCTGGTACGGGGCCTCGGCGGTGCCGACGAGCGGACCGAACGGCTCGAATCCGACATGCCGGTAGAGCCGGAGCTGCCGCGTCGTGCCGGAGATCACCGCGATGTCGTGGCCCAGCGTGAGCGCATGCCGGGCAAGCGTGCTGACGAGGCCGCGAAAGACGAAACCCTGTCGGCTGTCCGGTGTGGTCGCAAGCAGGCGAATCTCACATGGACTGCAGCCTGGCGGCAGATGGCGATCGAGATCGGGCAGCTTGCCGTCGAGCGAGAACGGCCGCTTCGAGCGAAGCGCGATCATGCCGACCAGTCGCGGGCCGCGGGTCGCGATGACATAGGTGTTCTCGTGATGGAAGCGGTCGACGAGGCGACGCTCGGCGTTCGGAGGATGCTGCGGAATCTCCTCGACGAAGGTCTCGTAGTTGAGGCGATGGATCGCCTCGAACTCCCACGGCTCGCGGGCCACGCGAACATCGAGCGATGCGTCTTCTTCGAGATGCTCCCGCGTCCCGGTCGACATGGGCATCACCATACCCGGGGTGCCATACGCAAAGCGAGTGAGAGGGGGACCGGTTTCGTGCACGACCGTATGCTGCGGTCACTTCCCATGAGCTGGATTCTCTACCGTCATTCCAAGGGCAAGCCGTATCTCGGACTCGGCACGGCCCTGCACTCCGAGACCGGGGAATCGCTTGTCGTCTATCGCTGCCTCTACGACAACGACCGGGCGAGCACCTGGGTGCGGCCCGCGACCATGTTTCACGGCATGACCGACGACGGCCGACGGCGATTCGAGCCGATCGCCCGCATGCGCATCGTGCAGCCGGAGGAGAACGCGATCGTCCTTCGGTTCGGCCATGACACGTGGGGCGAGGGCGAGCCCGTCGAGGAGTTCGTTCGCCGGTACGACGACAACCCAAACCACCTGCGCGGCACGCGCTACCTGCTTGAGTCAATCGACCCGAGCGACCCGAGTGGGGGCGAGACGCTCTGCAACCTCAACACCCTCAGGTTCCGCCGCGGTCTCATGGGCATTGCGTCGGTCGCGACGGCGCCCGAGCACCGCAAGCGGGGATGGGCGAGCCTGCTCATGCGCGCCGTGATGGAACTCATGCGCTCGCAGGACGAAGTCCCCGTCCACTTCCTGCTTTTCTCCGAGGTCGAGCCGGCGTTCTATCGCACCTTCGGATTCAGCGAGCTTCCCGAGTCGCAGCAGCATCATCTCCCCTCGGTCGCGATGTCGACCGGCGCGAATCCGCTCGATGCCGCCGATGAGCGCTTCGTGCAGCAGTATTTCTGACAAGAGCCGTGTCGATGAATGAAAGCGAAGGGCCGACGCCCAGCACGACAGTGCTCGTCCGGCGTCGTCCCTTCGTGTTGTGTGAGATGACGATGCAGTCCGTCGCTCAGCGAGCCCCAGCCATCGCGGGCTTCTTCACCGGACCCGCTGCGATCTTCCGCTTCGCGTACGCGATCGCGGCGGCCGAGGTCGAGGGCTGCGACTTCGATTCCTCGAAGACCGCGAGCGTGGTCTGCTCGATCTCCTCGACCTTCTTGTCGAGCTGGGCCTCGGTGTATCCGAGGTAGAGACCGGCGAGACGGATGAGGCCGCCGGCGTTGGCGACGAAGTCGGGCGAGTAGAGGATCGCTCGCTTGGTGTGAGCGGTCGCGCCGCGCGCCTTACCGCCGGAGTCCGAACATTTGATTGCGTCGCGGAGCTGAGAAAAATGATTGACGGCCCAAAATTTCCGGATACGGTGAACGCGAATCGCGTATTCGTTCCTTGGGCTCAGCGTCGGCCCTCCGAACAGATCGCACGGGCCATCGAAAGGGGCATGAGGGTGGATAACAACTCACTCACTCACTCACTCACTCACTCACTCACTCACTTGGATCGTGGCGGCGGTTATCGCGGTCTCGGGCAGTGGGAGCGCGAACGCACAATCGCTTCCTGACCCCACGGCGACTCGGTATCGCGTTGTGTTCGTGCCGTACTCGACGGACGACAGTTGCTCGTACCGAGCCGAGATGGTGGGGCTTGGCCTGAATGATTGCGGCGAGGTCACGGGCTTCGTCGAGCTCGATCACACCGCGTGCGACGGGCACCCCTCTTACTACAGCTACTTGGGGAACTCGCACGGCATCCCGCCGCAGACGACACGGGACCTTTCTGTGCTCGCAGCCCAACCGACCTGGTACGGCAAGGCGCATGACATCAACAACGAGTCCGATCCGCTCATGGTCGGCTCCACTGATGTGCCTTTAGGCGCGAGCTATGCCGCATTCCGGTCGCGCGTCAGCGCCGCCGGGACGATCACCAATCTTCCACTCGCTCCAAGCGACAGCAAGAGCTCCGCTTTCGATGTGAGCACTCCGAACTCCGGGCCGCCCCTCGCGGTCGGTGGGTCGATCGGGTTCACGCCGTTCCCGAATCCGCCTTGCGGCCACCTCCATGTCGATGAGGCGATCGCGTGGACAATCGGGACTTCGACGACCGTGTCTCAGTTGGTCGAGGATTCCGCGAATCCGTCAGACATGAGCTACTGGCAGGCTGTGGCCAATGCGGTCAACTCGGACGGGGACCAGGCCGGATGGCGGAGGCAGAACTCGGATTGCCGTAAGCGAGCGCTAGCATGGGTCGGAGGCACGCCGGTGGATCTCGGGTTTCTCTCACCGATACCGACGAGCTCGGACACCGAGGTTCGGGGCATGACGGCAGCAGATTCGAGCGGAGCGCTCGCGCTTGTGGGAACAGACGCCCTCAATGCCGAGGGCTATCTCTGGTGGCGTCCGTCATCATCGAGTCTCTTTACGGCGATTCCAGCGTCGGGGCTCTGTTTGGCGCTTCCGCCGGGACTTGGGTTCTCCAAGATTATTGAATTCAATGACGTGAATCGCTGGGGATGGATCGTCGGTACTGCCCAAATGACGAATGCTCCGTTCAAGCAGGCAGTGCTCTTGATTCCAGACCATTGTCCCGCTGACTTGGACTGGAACGGGATTACCGACGCGACCGACCTTTCGATCCTCTTGGGTGCGTGGGGTACCTGTCCAGGCACGACGAGCTGTGTCGCCGATCTGGATTGTGACAACAACGTCGGAGCAACCGACTTGGCCATCCTCCTCGGCGCTTGGAACAGTGCTTGCACTTACTTCGAGGACCTAGCAGGCCGCTAATCAACCGCTCCCGACCGCGACTACAGCATCGATTCCGGGC
>CAYNCG010000020.1:0-81735 GCA_964395845.1 uncultured Isosphaeraceae bacterium
TTGGCTGACGCGGATGCGGCGATGTCTGAGAGAATAAGGGGCGCTGTAGTGCTAGACGAGGTCACGAATGTCGGCGGCTCGCTCCTCGCTGAGCCACCGCTCGCCATCGGCCGCAGCCATCTCGCTGAGGCGCCCCTCCAGTCGCGCGACGCGCTCGCGGAGTTCGATGACCTCCGCGCTCGGGGCGTCCGCCGTGGACGGCGGACCGCTCGCGGCGCCCGCCACGCACGACGCGCAGGCGAGGGCTAGTGAAGAAACGAACATGTGATTGGTCTCCCGAAAGTGAGGGGAAGGAAGTGAGGAAAGGCCGCCCAGGGTGGGACAACGCGGTGTCCACCCGGCCTTCCGGGGCGCCGGATGGGCGGCGCCGATCGGAAGTCACGATAACCACAGGCCCGAGAATAGGGCCGTTTTTGACCCCGATTGCGGCGATCGCAGCATCTGTCCGCCTATGTCCGAACCTTGTTCCGGGTTTGCGGCCACCCCTCCGTCAAGTTTGAACAGGCACATCGGCTCGCCTGAACACGGGGTCACCGGCGGTCGATACCGCCGGTCCCAACGACAGGGGAATGCACGGGTCTGCACGCGACATCGCCGGCCATCGGCCGTCCGAGCGCATCGCCCCGCCCCGACACCCCACACGCACCGCGAGCTTCCTCCCATGACCTTTCGCCTTCCCACCGTGTCCGCATGGTCGCTTCGCGCCACCGCCCTCCTCATGAGCCTGTGCGCGGTCGGACCAGCGCTACAGGCTCGCGACGGCGTCACCGACTCCACCATCGTCCTCGGCCAGGCTGCCGCCCTGAAGGGTGCCGCGGAGGCGCTCGGCCAGGGCATGCAGGCCGGACTGCAGGCTGCATTCCACCGCAGCAACGCCGCGGGCGGAATCAACGGCCGAAGGATCGAGCTGAAGAGCGTCAACGACGACTATGAACCGGAGAAGTCGGCCGTCGCGACCCAGATGCTCATCGACAAGACCAAGGTCTTCGCGATGATCGGCGCCGTCGGCACGCCGACCTCGAAGGTCGCGCTCCCGATCTGCATCGACCGGAAGGTGCCCTTCCTCGCGCCGTTCACCGGCGCTCAGGTGCTGCGCTCGCCGCACTCGGCCTACGCGGTGCATCTGCGGGCGAGCTACGACCAGGAGACCGAGGTCCTCGCTCGACATCTCGTCGACGGCAAGGCGCTGAAGCGCGTCGCGTGCTTCTTCCAGAACGACGCGTTCGGGCAGGCCGGGCTGAGCGGCATCAAGGCGGCGCTCGAGCGACGGGGCATGCAGCTCGTCGCCGAGGCGAGCTTCGAGCGCAACACCGTCGCGGTGAAGGACGGGCTCTCCACGATCGCCGCGGCGAAGCCCGATGCCATCGTCATGGTCGGCCCCTACCGCCCCTGCGCGGCGTTCGTCCGCGGCGCTCGGAAGGACGACGCCACGAGCGCCGCGACCTTCGCGACGATCTCCTTCGTCGGCACCGAAGCGCTCGGACGCGATCTCGGCTCGGAGGGCGACGGCCTGGTGATCTCGCAGGTGGTGCCCTCGCCGTCCGACGCATCGCTGCCCGTCGTGCGCGAGTATCTCGAGGCGATGAAGGCGACCGGCGCCGAGGCGCAGATCGGCTATGTCAGTCTCGAGGGATATCTCGCCGGCAAGCTCTTCTGTGCGGCGCTCGCGCGGATCGAGGGAGAGCCCACGCGCGATTCCTTCCTGCAGGCGCTGACCAACGCGGGCACGATCGACCTCGGCGGCTTCAGCGTGACCTACGGCGAGAACGACAACGAGGGAAGCGACGCCGTCTTCCTCACGGAGCTGCGGGGCGGCAAGGCCGTTCCGGTGGAGGGCACGCTCTCCGCCACGGGCGCCGAGCGGTAAGCGCCCGCGCTCTCGGCTCGATTCGGCTCGCGATCATGCGCGGGCGCGCGGAGATGCACGAGCGCCTGTCGCCCGGACCGGACCGGCGGTTCCTCGACATGGCGAAATCCGCCGGCCCCGCGCACGGACGGGTCATCAACCCCATCCGACGGTTCGATCGCGATCCGCGGTAGCATCCCGCTCCCTCGTCGCGTTCGACGAGATCGCCCGCCGTCTCACGCACCCTCACAGAGGTTTTCGCGCATGGTCACGCTCGCAGACGCCCGCCGCATCATTGCCGCCGCGGAGAAGAAGGCCGCCCAGATCGGGCAGCCCATGAACATCGCCGTCGCCGACGCCGGCGGCAACCTGGTCGCCCATGTGCGCATGGACGGCGCATGGATCGGCTCGGTCGACATCTCGATCAAGAAGGCCTACACCTCGCGGGCCTTCGACATCTCGACGAAGGATCTCGCCAAGCACAGCCAGTCCGGCAAGCAGTTCTTCGGCATCCACGCGAGCAACGACGGGAAGATCATGGTCTTCGCCGGCGGCATTCCGCTCAAGCGCGACGGCAAGGTCGTCGGCGCGATCGGCGTGAGCGGCGGCTCCGGCGCTCAGGATCACGCGGTCGCGGAAGCGGGCGCGAAGGCGTTCTGAGTGCGCGAGAAGCGATGATGCGACAACGGGCCCCGCCGGAATGCGGGGCCCGTTGTGTTCATCGCAGGCTGACGACGAGACGGCATCGTCTCGACGATGCGGGAGCGTCGGATCCGCCGACGGCGCTCAACCGGCCGTGCGGCGCGGCACGCCGGTCGGCTTCCCGCCCGGCTTCTGGCCGGGCTTCGCCGCGATGTTCGACTTGGGCAGCCCCGTTCCCTTGGCGCTCGGAAGACCGTGCGTCCCCTTCCCGCCCATCAGGCCCGACGAGGGGCTCGTCGAGCCGAGTGAACCGCCCTGAAGGGCGTTCCCACCAAGGCTGCTCGCCGGCGCGCCGGAGTGTGAGGTCAACCCGCCGTCCTTCGGCGCTGGGCGTTGCGGTGATGCCGACTTCGGCGACGCCGTCGGCTTTGACTTCGGTGACTGTGACATGCGTGCGACTCCATTCCAGCGGTGCGTGGACAGGCCCACGGTAGGCGATGACCAGTGCGGAGCTTCCCAGATTGTGCCGCCGTTGGGAAAGGAATCCGCACCAACGACAACGGCCCCCGCGCCGAAGCGCGGGGGCCGTGATTCCCGAAGGGATGGGAAGAGTGTCTCGTCAGGCGAGGCGAGTGCCTCGCTGGAGGATCAATAGCGGTAGTGATCGGGCTTGTACGGCCCGTCGGTCGGCACGCCGATGTACTCGGCCTGCTGCTTGCTGAGCTTGGTCAGCTTCGCGCCGAGCTTCTCGAGGTGGAGTCGGGCGACCTTCTCGTCGAGGTGCTTCGGCAGCGTGATGACCTGCTTGCCGTACTTCTCGGCGTTCTGGTGCAGCTCGATCTGGGCCATGACCTGGTTCGTGAACGAGGAGCTCATCACGAACGAGGGGTGACCGGTCGCGCAGCCGAGGTTCAGGAGACGGCCTTCCGCTAGGATGATGATCGAGCGGCCGTTCGGGAGCTGCCACTCATCGACCTGCGGCTTGATGTTGACGCGCTTCGCGCCCTTCATCTTGGCGAGGCCGGCCATATCGATCTCGTTATCGAAGTGGCCGATGTTGCCGACGATCGCCTTGTCCTTCATCTTCCGCATGTGATCGGCGGTGATGATGTTGAAGTTGCCGGTCGCGGTCACGAAGATGTCGGCGCTATCGATCACATCCTCGAGCGTGACGACCTCGTAGCCTTCCATGCACGCCTGGAGGGCGCAGATCGGGTCGATCTCGGTGATCTTGACCCGGCAGCCCTGGCCGCGGAGCGACTGCGCACAGCCCTTGCCGACATCGCCGTAGCCGCAGACGACCGCGACCTTGCCCGAGAGCATGATGTCGGTCGCGCGCATGATGCCGTCGACGAGCGAGTGGCGGCAGCCGTAGAGGTTGTCGAACTTCGACTTCGTGACGGCGTCGTTCACGTTGATCGCCGGGAAGAGAAGCTGGTTCAGCTCCTGCATCTGGTAGAGGCGGTGCACGCCCGTCGTCGTCTCTTCGCTGACGCCGCGGATGGCCGGGGCGGTGCGCTGCCAGTAGCTTCCGTCGGCGTTCTGCAGATCGCTGAGGAGCTTGAGGATGATCGCGTACTCCTCGGAGTCCTTCGCGGTCGCGCTCGGCACCTTGCCGGAGTTGTTGAAGGCGAGGCCCTTGTGGACGAGGAGCGTCGCGTCGCCGCCGTCGTCGAGGATGAGGGTCGGACCCTTGTTTCCGGGCCACTTCAGCGCCTGGAAGGTGCACCACCAGTACTCGGGCAGCGTCTCGCCCTTCCATGCAAACACCGGGATGCCCTTCGGCTTCTCGATGGTGCCCTTCGGTCCGATCGCGACCGCGGCGGCGGCGTGATCCTGCGTCGAGAAGATGTTGCACGAGGCCCAGCGAACCTCGGCGCCGAGCTCGACGAGCGTCTCGATGAGGACCGCGGTCTGCACGGTCATGTGGAGCGAGCCGGTGATCCGCGCGCCCTTCAGCGGGTTCTTGCCCTTGTATTCCTTGCGGAGCGCCATCAGGCCGGGCATCTCGTGCTCGGCGAGCTCGATCTCCTTGCGGCCGAAGCGGACGGTCTCAGGCGAGAGGTCCTTGACCTTGAAGGGCATGTCCGCCCAGAGGTCGAGGCCGGTGTCCATGAAGGTGGATCCGGTGCGAGGAGCTGCGGGGGCGGAGGCCGACTTGGTCTTGTGTGCCATGTTGGACTTGCTCGATGAGGGGGACTTGGGGGTCTTGATGGTGGCTGCCATGGGCGGAGATCGAAGGGACTGGTGGATGAGGAGGAGGCGAGCCGAGGCGGTCTCGCGGAAAGCCTATCGGCTATTCATCCGTCCATCCGGATGAAAGCATGAGGTTACCCGTCGCTTCCCCCAAAGGTCAAGAACAATCCGGACGCTTGGTTCCTGGAGCCCCTTTGGGATGCCTCGTGGACCCGAGCCTCGCACAATGTCACAATCCGGACCTGTATATCCGTATCTGACCCTCGACTGAGGGCTCCGCTCGCACATCGGGCGGCATCACGCCGCCCCTCCAGCCACCTCTTCGAGCCCCCCGCTCATGCCCCGTTCAACCAAACTCGTTTCTGCCGTCGCGCTCGCCGCCTGCGGCCTCGCCGTCCCGGTCCACGCGCTCGACACCTTCTCCTGGCGCTACTACCGAGCCGGCAACACCGGCATTCAGGGTGACTTCAACGAGGCGATCGCCATCGACCCGGACGGCAACCCATGGATCGGCGGCTACTCCGCCTCGTGGGAGGAGGGCGGTGTCGCGAAGTTCATCGTCGCGGAGAACCGCTGGGAGAACATCTCGAACATCGACTTCCCGGTGATCGGGCATCCCGAGGAGACCGGATGCTCGCGCGTCACCGACATCATTCGGGATGCCAGCGGCAACCTCTGGATGGGTACCTATCGCGGGGTCCTGCGAATGGACCCGACGGTCGGGCCCTCCTCGCTCACGCGCTGGGCACCCGGCGACTCCGCACTTCCCGGCGGACTCACCCGCGACATGACCCTTGCCCCGGACGGCACGATCTGGGTCTCAGCCGAATCGACGACATGGGCGAGCGGAGGCCTGAGCCGCTTCCAGCCCGCGACCAACGCGTGGACACACATCCCCAATCACGGCGGAAGCAAGATCGCCGCGCAGGCCAAGCCAGGCGGCGGGTACTTCCTGTGGGCCGGCATCGCGGGCACCTACGGCATGCAGCGTTGGGACAGCTCGACCGCCCAGTGGAAGACCTATCCGACCACGGCGGGACAGCCGGCTGCGCTCATCTCCACCGACTCCGTCGACGACGATGGACATGTCTGGATGCTCCGGTGGGTCGGCTCGCAAGGCGAGGTGACGCTCGACTGCCTGCGGCCAAACGGCACCTGGGTCTCGCCGCCGCTGCCGCCGCTGCATCCGGTGGTTCCCGTCGCCGCGCTCCGGGCCTTCGGATCGATGCAGGCGATCATGGTGGATGGCTTTGGAACGCTGCAGCGCTTCGACGGCCGTTCGTGGACCGATCTCGGCACCGTCCCCTACTCGGGTCTCATCGACGACCTTGAGATCGCTCCCGACGGCACGGTGTGGCTCTGCGGACTCTCCGAGGGCGGCGCGTTCCGTCGCGATCCGCTCACCGGCGTCTGGCAGCGGTACCGCATCACCAACACCAGCCAGTTCGAGAGCTTCACGAACGACCTCGCCGTCGATCCGGTTTCCGGCGATGTGTACGCCACGGCGAACGCGGGAACGGGGCTCGGCGGCATGGTGCGCTTCGACGGCACGCGATGGACCGGCTTCAACCAGCACACCTACGGCCTCGGCGTGGAGTGGCCCTTCGACACCGACAACAGCGAAGCGGTCTGCGTGCGAAGCGCCGACGGGAGCGTGATCGTCAACCCCTTCGCCCACTTCACATCCGCGCTGAGCTGGTCGGGCGAGACTCCCGTGTGGACTCCGCTCGACGGCGGACCGGACCAGATCGCGCAATACGCCGAGGATGCGCTCGGCCGGATGTGGGCGATCGGTCACTACGGCGGACTCGGTCGATTCGTCGATGGCTCGTACGAGGAGGTCGCGACCGGCGGATGGGGCCTTCGACTGGAGGCCGACCCGAGCCGATCGGGAAGCGTCTGGGCCAATCTCGATTGGAAGCTCGTGCGGACCGACGGCGTCGAGACGCTCGAGCGAACCGTCGAGGATTTTCCGGCGATCGCGTTCGCGGGCCCCTTCTTCCAGGGCTTGGCGATCGAAGCCAACGGCAGCGCGTGGGTCGGCTGCGGCGTTCTGAACCGCGTCGGCGAAGCGGGCGGCGGACTGCTTCGGATCGACGGCGCGACCGGTGCCGCCGAGCTCATGTCGTCATTCGAGGGCTGGCCCTTCCCGGGCGAAGCGGTCTATCCGCATGTCGTGACGCCCGACGGCAAGCTCTGGCTCTCCTACGAAGGCGGGCGATTCCCGAACTTCGAGTTCGGGCTCTGCTGGTACGACGGCACGACCGTCGGCACCTTCCCCGCGCCGACCAACGGCGAACCGCAGTGGGGCGGCCTGCCCCATGCGGCGATCAAGGATGTCGAAGTCAAGATCGTTCCGAACGGGTACGAGCTCTGGATGAGTTGCCTCAGTCGCGGCATCGCGGTGCTTCGCGTGACCGGTGAAGGCATCCTCGGTGACATCGACGGCGACGGGACGGTCGGACCGCAGGATCTCTCGCTCCTCCTCGGGGCGTGGGGCACCTGCGAGGGGGCCTGCGCCGCCGATCTCGATGGCGATGGCCTCGTCGGTGCATCGGATCTCGCCGCCATGCTCGGAGCCTGGGGCTGACCCGCTCGGGTGCGGCCATGCGCCGCACGACACCGGGGCCGTAACGGATCTCCTCGCTCGCCGCTTGGCGGGCGAGGAGATCCCCTATGCAGACCCCGCCCGCCGATGCCAGCCAGCCACCGATCGAGCCGCTCGCGCCAGCGACGCCGACCACCCGCCGCTTCAACTGGCGCTCCGCCGCTCGACGCATCGAATGGCCGAATCTGATCGGCATTCTCGTCATCCATGTCGGCGCCCTCTTCGCCGTCGAACACTGGTCGTGGGGCGCGATCCTCGGAAGCGTGCTCCTCTGGTGGCTGTTCGGCGGCGTCGGCATCTGCCTTGGCTATCACCGACTCCTGACCCACCGTTCATTCGCCTGTCCGAAGTGGCTCGAATATGGCCTCACCGTCCTCGGCGCGATGAACTGGGAAGCGACGCCGCTGCGATGGGTGGGACAGCATCGGCTCCATCATGCGGAGTCGGATCAGCCGGCCGATCCGCACACGCCGCACCATGGCCTGCTCTGGTCGCACCTTCTCTGGATGTTCTGGAAGGATCCGCCGGAGTTTGATTCGCTCCGCCTGACGAAGGATCTCCTGCGCGACCCCGTGCACCGCTGGATCGACCGCTCCTCGCGCGGCTTCAACCTGCTCTTCGCGGGCGCCGTCTACCTGGCGGCCGAGTCGCTGGGCGGCGATGGCCTGACATGGGTCGTCTGGTGCGTCTGCGTGCGCGGCGTCGTCATCTTCCATGCGACCTGGAGCGTCAATAGCCTTGGTCACGCGGTCGGATATCGCAATTACGAAACGCCGGACGACTCGACCAACAACCTCTTCGTCGCCCTCCTGACCTTCGGCGAGGGGTGGCACAACAACCACCACGCCGACCAGCGCAGCGCGCGACACGGCCATCGCTGGTTCGAGATCGACCTGACCTACGCCCTCATCCTGCTCCTCGGCCGCCTCGGACTCGCCTGGAACATCCGCGAGCCGGGATCCCCGACGCGGTAACGCCGCTCGTCGCTCGCCGCTTCACGCGAAGCCGAGGCCGATTTCGTGCCTCGCAAGGAGAACGCAGGATGCAACAGGTCCCCCACCTCACCCCGACGAGCCGCGCCAGTTCACACGCCCCCCTTCCCGCGAGCGTGCTGCGGGCGCTCGAGCGGAACCCGGACGGACCGCCGATCCGGTTCCTCGCCGGCGATCACGGGTCGGAGACGCTCGTGACGCGCGAGGAGCTTCTCGATCGCGCGGCCCGCGCAGCCCGCTGGCTGCAGGATCGCGGCGTCGGCCCCGGCCAGCGCGTCGCGATCGCCCTTCCGACCGGGCCCGATCTGCTCGCGACCTTCCTCGCGACCTGGATGCTCGGAGCTGCGACCGTCCCCGTCTCCGCGGAGAGCGCGGACCGCAGTGCGCGCGCCGTGCGCAACCGACTTGCGAACATGCTCGAGACCGTCCGGCCGAACGCCATCGTCGGCGACGAGGCGTCGCTCGCGACCTTCGCGACGCTCGAGGGCGCGAGCCGCGCATCGCAGGTCCTCGCCTCGGAGGCGACCGCCTCGAGCCGCACCCTCGCCACCTGGCTCGACGACGCGACGCTCGATGCCCATCTTCAGCTCAGCTCGGGCACCACAGGTCTTCCGCGCGCCGCGATCCATGACCATCGCCGCATCGTGCAGAACGCGTTCGCCACCGCGGCGCGGGCGATGATCGAAGGCTCGCGCGACCGCTTCCTCGCCTGGCTCCCGATGCACCACGACATGGGATTCATCGGCGGCTTCTGCGTACCGCTGCTGTTGGATGTGCCGCTCGTACTCATGCCGACCGAGCGCTTCACCGCCCGGCCCATGGCGTGGCTCGAGGCGATGTCGGAGCATCGCATCACGCTCTCGCCGAATCCCTCCTTCGCGTATCAGCTCCTCGGCGGCCTGCTCGCTCGCCGGCGACCCGCGGATCTCGACCTCTCGGCATGGCGCTACGGATGGATGGGCGCCGAGCCGGTGCTCGAGCCGGTCATCCAGGCGTTCGAGGCCGCATACCGCTCCTGCGGCCTGCGTCCGACGACGATCCGTCCCTGCTACGGACTCGCCGAGGCGACGCTCGCGGTGAGCATGCCGGAGCCGGATGCGCCGCGCGTCGTCGAGTGCATCGACCGCAGGCGCCTGCGCGATCACGGGATCGCGGAGCGCTGCGACCAGGACGCCCGTGACGCGATGCTCGCCGTCGGTTGCGGCACCGCCGTTCCCGGTACGACGATCGAGATTCGCGGCGAGTCGGGCGAAGCGCTCGGCGATCGGGCGGTGGGTCGCGTCTGGGTGCGCAGCCCGTCGGTGATGCGCGGCTATCTCGGCGTCGCGCCCGGGGACCAACCGCTGCGCGACGGCTGGCTCGACACGGGCGACCTCGGATTTCTCGTGAACGGCGAGATCTTCCTCAGCGGACGCGCGAAGGACCTCATCATCCGCGGCGGCGCGAACATCCATCCGCACGAGATCGAGGAGGCGGTCCAGCGCCTGCCCGAGATTCGCCCGGGCCGACTCGCCGTCTTCCAGACCGACAGCACCGCAGAGCGCGGCAACGAGATCGTCTGTGCGGTCGAGACCCGACTCGCGCCGGGGGCCGAGCGCGACCGCCTCGAGCGCGATGTGCGCACCGCGGCCCTCGACGGCTCCGGCGTTGCGATCCAGCGGGTCGCCTTCGTGGCGACGGGGGCGATTCCCAGGACGACGAGCGGCAAGGTCCAGCGCCGGGAGGCGCGACGGCGATACGAGGCGAACGAACTCTGACGATCGGCGCGTAACGCAGCCCCACGATGTCCGCTTCACTCGCACGCAGCGGTCGCCCGAAGTCGCCGCTCTCGCCCCACGCCGAACCCATGCCATGCCCCTCATGACCACCATCTCCCCTCACGCCTGCCAATCGCCCGCGTGTGACGCTCCCGAGGCAGCCCCCGGCGCGCTCGATCGCCGCCTGATCTGTGACGCGATCCGCAGCACGCTCGGAGCGCTCGCCGACGCCCGCTTCCTCGAGCTGGACGAGCCCGCCGCGACGCTGACCTGCACGAGCCGACTCGACGCGCTCGCGATCGACTCGCTCGCCACCGTCGCGTTCCTCTCGCAGCTCGAGAGCGAGCTCGACCAGCGCGCCCGCTCGAGCGGTGCGCGGACGCTTGACGAGTCCCTCGATGCGGCGCTCCTTCGCGGCATCACGACGATCGGCAGTCTCGCCGATCGCCTCGCGGCGCTGCTGGTCGATCCGGCGCTGACTTCGCGAGGTGGCCGATGAGCCGCCCGTCGATCGTCATCACCGGGCTCGGCAGCGCCTCCGCGCTCGGCGCCGATACCGACACGCTCTGGAGCGCGCTCCGCGCCGGTCGAAGCGGACTCTCCGCGATGGACCGATTCGCCGTCCAGGCCGGTCAGTGCCGCGTCGCCGCGCAGGTCGGCACGCCGGTGCATCAGGCGCTGCATCCGCTCCAGCCGGAACCGCGGGCGATGCAGCTTGGGCTGCACGCGGCGGCCGAGGCGACGGCCCAGGCCGCGCTCGCCGGCGATCCCGATCGGTTGGGCGTCGCGATCGGCTCGGGCGTCGGGATGGCGGATCTCGTCGAGGATCTCTGCGCCCGCAGCGTCGCGCGCACGCCGACCTCGCCCGTCGCCGCGTTTCGCGGCTTCAGCCATTCGCTCACCTGCGAACTGGTGCGCCGCAACGATGCCCGCGGACCGGTCGCGACGGTCTCGAGCGGATGCAACTCCGGTCTCGACGCCATCGGACTCGCGGTCGACTGGATCCGGCTCGGCAAGGCCGACCGCGTCCTGACCGGCGGCGCCGAAGCGGAGATCACGCCTTCCTTCTGGGCGGCGATGTCGGCGGCGCGCGCCCTCTCGACGCGCTTCAACGATCGCCCCGCGATCGCCAGCCGGCCCTTTGATGTCGATCGCGGCGGGAACATCGCCGGCGAGGGAGCCGCCTGCCTCGTCCTCGAGCGCGAGAACGAGCAGGACCGCGCCGCCCAGCCGACGACGCGACCGATCGCCCGCGTCCTTGGATGGGCGGCGCTCGGCTCGGGCGCGCGGCCGGCCTACGACCCCTTCCATCCGGTTGCGGATCCGACGCCGATGGTGCGGGCGATGCGGGCAGCGCTCCGCGACGCGGACATCGCCCCGTCGGACATTGGCGGCATCAGCGCGAATGGCAGCGCGAGCGTCTTCTACGACCCGCTCGAATGCGAGGCGATCCGTCTCCTCTTCGGCGACGACGCGCCGCCGGTCTTCTCGATCAAGGGCGGACTCGGGCAGACCGGTGCGGTCACACCTGCCCTCTCGGTGACCGCCGCCGCCCTCGCCTGCCGCGACGGACTGCTGCCGCCGACCGTCAACTGCGATCGACCGGACCCGGCCTGCGCGGTGGACATCGTCCGCGGCGCTCCGCGTCCGATCGCGCGGGGCAAGGCCATTCTTTGTAACGCCATCGGCTTCGGGGGCCAATATTACGCATCGATGGTGATCGCCGCGGTCGCGTGACGGCGCGGCGTGCTCAGCGAGCCGCGCTGCGCTCTCCGAGCGTCCAGCGAAGCGCTTCCGGCAAGCGCGCAGCCCACGCTGACTCGTGGTGCTTCGCGCCCTCGTCGATGACCGAGCGGATGCCCGGGCGGCCCTTGAAGAGCGCTTCGAGACGGCGGGCACGCTCGACATGTCCGTCGGGCACGGCGCGCTGTTCGGCGGTGCCCATGTCGAACCAGAGGGCGATCGGATCGGGGAGCGAGAAGCCCGGCGCCGACCAGCGCGTGAGGAGTTCCTCGTCGGCCCACCAGAGACTCGGACTCATCGCGATCGCCCGGCCGAAGACATCGCCGCGCCGGGCGGTCGCCTCGAGGGCGAAGAGTCCACCGAGCGAACTCCCGACGAGCGTCGTCGACGCCCGATCCGGGCGTGTGCGATAGAGACGGTCGACGGTCGGCTTCACCTCGTCGACGAGCCAGCGGAGAAACGCGTCGCCCTCGCCGCCGGCGTTGCGGGAAGCGTCGCGCACGAAGGTCAGTTCGTCCATGCGCTTCGGCGAGTTGGGAATGCCGACGAGAATCGCAGCCTCGATCGCCTTCTCGGCGACGAGTCGATCGTGCGCTTCATCGGCCCCCCATTCGACGCCGGAGAAACTCGTCGCCCGGTCGAAGACATTCTGTCCATCGAGAAAATAGATCACCGGATAGCGTCGCTCGGCGTTCGCCGGATCGACATAGCCGCTCGGCACGCGGATCGTGAGCATGCGCGGCTCGACGCGAGTCTCCTCGCCCCCGCGGGGTCCACCGACCGGACCGACGACGCGCACATCACCCGTCATGGTGCTCGGGGGCTTCTCCTCACCGCTCCGCCAACGCAGCACCTCGGCGCGCAGCACCGCGCCCTCGGCCGCGATGGCCTCGCGATTCGCGCGCTCGCCGCCGTCGGCGTTCGTCTCGCAGCGTTCCCACGCGCCGAGCGTCACCTTCCACTCGAAGGGCCCGGGCGGCAGCCGCAGCTCGGCGACGAAGCGATCGCCCTCGCGGCGCAGGGCGAGCCCGTCCGGCTTCCAACCGCCCAACTGCGCCGGCGATCCCGCGATGAACGGCGTTCCGTCGGCGGGTGTGGCGGACGGCACGCTCACGTCGAAGCGCACCGTGACGAGCTCGGGCGGCCGGATCGCGGGCGCGGCACGCTCATCGGCGCGAGCGCCGACGACGAGCAGCCACAACGGGAGGAGGAGCGCGATCGCGGTTCGGGTGATCGAGGCCATGTGCCGAGCGTATCCGCTCGCCGCGCTGTATCGTCCGTGACTTCCTCCGAGGTTTCCCGTGCTGTCAACCATCGCCTTCCCCGCCAAGCTTCCCCGCACCCACGCCATCGTGCATCTCGTCGCATCGGATGATGCGGACCGCACCCTGCGGACGATCCTGAAGGACGGAGCGCGCGGCGGCCGCGCGAAGGCCGGCGACAGCGCGGCGCCGGGGTTCCTCGCCGACAACGGCGAGGTGCGGATGATCGATGCCGGCACGGTCCTCCTCGGCGTCGGCAAGCGGAGCGCGATCTCGGCGCACTCGATGCGCATCGCCGGCGCACGGCTCGTGAAGGCCCTGGAGCGGGCCGACATCGCCGCGGCGTCGCTCGCGGTCAGCGACGGAACCTTCGCCAAGGATGCCGATCCGGCCCAGCTCGTCCATGAGCTCGGCCACGCGCTCGGCGAGGGCATCGGCCTTGCGAACTGGCAGTTCGGCGCGTTTCAGGGCAGCGCGACGACGCGCCGCAAGCCGTCGGGATCGCTGGCCCTCGGTTCGTCCGATCGCGATCTCGCGAGCGGACTCGCCTCGGGCTACGCGCTCGCCCAGAGCGTGAATGTCGCCCGAACGGCCGCCGCGACGCCGCCGAATGTCTGCACGCCCGCGTGGGTCGCCGCGGAGGCCCGACGCCTCGCGAAGAGCCACCGGCTCGGCTACCGACTCATCAGCTTCGCCGAAGCGAAGCGTTTGGGCATGGGCGGTCTCGTTGCGGTCGGCATGGGCTCGGAGGCGAAGCCTTGTCTCATCATGCTCGACTGGCGTCCGACGAAGGTCGCCCGCGGCGCGAAGGATGTGCACCTCTGCCTCGTCGGCAAGACGATCACCTATGACACCGGCGGCTATTCGCTCAAGGTGAACAACGGCATGAAGGGGATGAAGTACGACAAGTGCGGCGGCATGGCGGTCCTCGGCGCGATGCATGCGATCGCGTCGGCGAAGCTGCCGGTGCGCGTGACGGCGCTGCTGCCCGCAGCCGAGAACATGGTCTCGTCGGACAGCTACCGGCCCGACGACATCATCGAGCTCTTCAATGGCGTCACAGTCGAGGTGACGAACACCGACGCCGAGGGACGACTCGTGCTCGCCGACGCGCTGGCGTGGGCGTGCAAGACGCTGAAGCCGACGCATATCGTCGACATCGCGACGCTCACCGGCGGCGTGGTGACGGCGCTCGGCTCCTGGTGCGCGGGCCTCATGTGCACGAACGACGAGTTCCGCGCCCGCGTCGAGCGCTCGGGCGAACGCACCGGCGATCGCCTGTGGCACCTACCGCTGTGGAACGAGCATCGCGAGCACATGCGAAGCCAGCACGCGGACATCATCAACTCGAATCCGAGCCGCCTCGGCCACCCGCTGCAGGGAGGCGCGTTCCTCTCCTTCTTCGTCGACGAACGCATCCCGTGGGCCCATGTCGACATCGCCGGCGTCGCCAACATCGACGGCGCGGCCGATCCCTACGGCGCTCCCGGCCCGACCGGCTTCGGCGTGCGACTGCTGTACGACATCGCGAAGAGCTTCACCTGAGCGGCTGACGCTCGGGACGAGCGCTCCAGAGAACCACAGAGGCACAGAGGGCACAGAGGTAGCACAGAGAATGCAACATGACAGGGAGTCCGTCGCGCGACTCGACGCGCGGACGCAGTTGCTTTCCTCCATGGAAGTGTCTCGCTGACCAGAGTGAGAATTCTCTCGACGAGAGAATCGCACAGCTCGCCAAACGCGCCACAGAGCCCCTCTCTCTATTGGCTTCTCTGTGCTGCCTCTGTGCCCTCTGTGCCTCTGTGGTTCTCTGGATGAATAGCGCGACTCACGCGCGAACCACGACCGGGTCTTCGCCGCGCTCGATGGCGGCGATTTTGTTCAGGCGACGCTGGTGGCGTCCGCCCTCGAACTGGGTCTTCGTCCACACATCGACGACGCGCTTGGCGAGCGTCTGGCCGATCAGGTCGGCGCTGAGGCACAGGACATTCGCGTCGTTGTGCGTGCGGCTCAACTGGGCGGAGAGCTCGTCCTGGGCCATCGCCGCGCGAATCCCCTGGATCTTGTTCGCGGCGATGCACATGCCGATGCCCGTGCCGCAGATGAGAATCCCGCGATCGACGCGTCCGTCGGCGATCGCCCGCCCGACGAGCCATGCCACATCGGGGTAGTCACAACTGGTCGCGTTGCACTCGCCAAGGACCTCGACCTCGTGGCCTTCGGCCCGAAGATGGTTCACCAGCGCGTTCGCGACGACCAATCCGCGATGGTCGCTTCCGAGTGCGATCTTCATGGCTTCAACACCTCATGCAGCCGTTGTGGGATGAGCGCGAGCAGTCGCTGGCCGACCGCGTCGTAGACCTCCTGCCCGAGTCCAATCGGATCCTGGATGTCCGCGGCGGGATCGATCGGCAGGATCTTGTCCGAGACCGACCGATCGACCAACGCCTGAGCCTGGGCGACATGGCTTCTGGTCATGCCCAGCACCAGGGCGGCCCGCTCGACCATCACCTGCGTCAATTGCTTCGAGTGCCCGTCCGGCGTCGCTCCGAGCCGCTCGAGGACGGCAGCGGTTTCCGCGCTCATCGGCCAGCCATCACCAGCGGCCGTTCCCGCCGAGGCGAAGAAGAGGTCCGCCGGGAGCTTCCCCTGCTTCTGCAGCAGCCGCGCGATGCCTTCCGCCATCGGTGAGCGGCAGGTGTTGCCTGTGCAGACGAAGAGAACCGTTCGCATTCGGACCGGGATCGTACACGGAGCCGCAGATTGCCTCTTGAGCGACCGGATCGGGGAGGTATCGTCATGTCCTGAGCGAGGGCCACCGCAGTCCTCGCCGCGGCCAAGGGCGTGACCTGCCTCCAGGAGGGCCTTGTGGAGTTCGTCGACATCGCCGAAGTCCGTTCCGAGTTGAAGGCTCGCGGGGTGGTGGAGTCACCCGATGCGGACGGCGGCATCACCCTGGTCATGGAGGGTGGGAGGACTCCGGTGGTCGTCACGCTCGACCCCTCGCCCGCCGCACCGGCGCGGCCGGCCGCGTGCGACACCCACACCGTTCACTGTCCGCCGGAGCATCTCGCGCCGACGCTCGAGACGATCCTGCACAAGCTCCATCTCGCGCCGCTGCACATCTTTCCTCACGCGCGATGGCGTCCGATTCTCGACCGCGTGAGCTTCGGACTCGCCTCGAACGAGGCGTGGCAGGAGATCGACTCGCAGGCGAGTCTCGAGCAGAACACCCGCGATCCGCTCGCCTGCGGACCGCGCGATCTCCACACCCTGCGCGAGCTCGTGCGCGTCCTTCTCGCCGACGGCGAGCCGGATCCGGCGGCGTCGATCGCGATCGTCGCGGCCGGCCAGCGGCTCATCGCCCATGTCGAACCGGGCCGACCGATCCGCATCGATGTCGCGCATCCGCAGGTCGCGGCCCAGGTGCGCGACGCGGCCCTGCATTACCTCCACGGCGTCGCCGGAGGGAGCGCTTCGCGTGCCACCCACGAATGATCCGCGCGAGGTCGTCGCGGCGACCTTCAACGACGAGTGGCAGGCCGCACTCATGCGCGAAACCCTGCTTTCGGAGGGCATCCGCTGCGTCATCGCCGGTGCCTACACCGGCAATTTCCGGGCTGAAGCCCCAGGCCGCGTGAAGCTTCTCGTGCACGAGGAGGATCTCTCGCGCGCCGAAGAGGCGATCCGCCGTCGGCGCGAGGAGGCCGCGACGATCGACTGGTCGGCGGTCGATCTCGGCGTCGAGGAACCCGAAGCGGACGAGGACGCCGGTCGCGCCTGACGCGTCTGACGCTGGTCAGCGGGCCGCGAACTCGATCCCGTCATCCGGGCCGCGACGGATCTCGCCCTGCACGCCGCCGGCGGCCGTCGCCGTCGCGTCGGGATCCTGCTGCCAGATGTCGCCGTCGGCCTCGTAAAGGCGCCGACAGGCGGGACACTCGCTCACCAGTTCCTTGCCCACCACGAATCGCTCCACCGACGACGCACACGCCGGGCACCGGTCCGCGCGGAGGGCGCGGCGGGCGAGGTACTTCTCGACATTGCTCAGGATGTCGCTCGTGATCCAGCAGAGCACCAGCACGAAGGGCGCCGAGATGATCAGGAAGAGCGGAACGATCGGAAGGATGAAGACGAAGGCGAAGGCGGTGAAGAAGGCCACGATGAAGCCGCCAAACGCAACGAACTTGAAGGCCTCGGCGACCGCTCGGGCAATCCGGTAGAGCATGGGGGGCATGGTATGCGCCGCTCGCGTCGGGAGCCGCCTCCGACCCCGAACGGGCTCAGGTTCTCAGGCGTCGACACCCCTCCCAGCCCGCCGGAGGTGCGGGTTGCCGTACACTCCCCGATCGGTTCCCCTCCCACCACTCGCGCTCGGGCGCCCGCCGAGGGCGACCGACAGTGGTTCACCCGAGAGGGGCGAACGCCACACGGGTGGCGTCCGACACCGCGCCCAAAGGACACTCCGCCATGAAGCTCGTCTGCGATCGCTCCGCACTGCTCGACGCCCTTGCCCTCGCCGGGAGCGTGGTGGCGTCGAGAACGCCGTCGCCGGTTCTGCTCTGCATCAAGTTTGTGGCCCGCGGCGGCGTGCTCACGATCAGCGCGACCGACACCGAGGTCGGGCTGAGCGTCCCCGTCGCGAGCGTCTCGATCAGCGATGAGGGCGAAGCGCTCATCCAGGCCGACAAGCTCAACCAGATCGTGCGGGCGAGCGAGGACTCGACGCTCTCGATCGAGGTGAAGAACAGCGTCGCCGTGATCAAGGGGCAGGACTCGACCTTCAAGATCTTCGGCCAGGACCCGAAGAACTTCCCCGGCGTGCACGGCTATCCGGCGAACAAGATGGATTTCGAGACCACCGCGGGAACGCTCTCGCGTCTCATCCATCGGACGCTCTTCGCGACCGCGGTCGACAACAGCCGGTACGCGATCAACGGCGTCCAGCTCGAGCGGAAGGCCAAGCGACTGCGCATGGTCGCGACCGACGGCCGGCGCCTCGCCCTCGCGAAGGGCGAGTGCTCGCGGGCCGCGGACCACGACAGCTCCTGCATCATCCCGACCAAGGCGCTCAACATCGTCGCGAAGCTGCTCTCGGATCCCGACGAGCTCGTCTCGGTCGCCCGCGAGGACAACCTCGTGCTCTTCCGCGTCGGCGAGGGAGCGGATGCCGCGGTGCTCTCGACGCGGCTTGTTGAGGGCAGCTTCCCGCCCTTCGAGGATGTCATTCCGAAGGAACAGGACAAGCGCGTCACCTTCGACGCCGTCGAGCTGACGAGCGCGGTGCGCCGCGCGGCCCTGCTGACGAACGAGGAGAGCAAGGGCGTCCGCATGGCCTTCGGCGGCGACCAGCTCGTGCTCTCGAGCCGCGCTCCGGAGCTCGGCGAGGCGGAAATCAAGGTGGATGTCGAGAAGTATGAGGGCGAGCCGATCGAGATCGGCTTCAATCCCCAGTTCATCACCGATGTGCTGAAGGTCATCGACGCCCAGCAGGTGATCATCGAGCTGAAGGCCCCGAACAAGCCGGGCGTGATCAAGGCCGGCTCCGACTTCCTCTATGTCGTGATGCCGGTGAGCCTCACCTGACCGCGAGGTTCATGCGAAGAAAAGGAAGCCGGCCGCAGGAGTTCCTGCGGCCGGCTTCGTTGTGTCATGCAATCGGGGAGTCGGTGCGTCGCAGACGCGCCGGCATCACTTCTTGTACTTCACCGAGCAGCCGTAGGGCTTGGTCGTGTCGGGGGACACGGTCTCGCCGGCCTTGATCTGCTTCACGGCGTTGACGACATAGTTCATCTCGCCCTTCTTGCCGCCCTTGGCGTCGTCGATCGCGCCCTGGTAGCGGAGGACGCCCTTGTCGTCGATGACATAGCAGTGCGGCGTGGTGCGGGCGCCGTACATCATGCCGACCTTGCCCTCGGTGTCGAGGAGAGCCGGGACGTCGATCTTGTGCTCCTTGAGGTAGCCGGCGGTCGCCGAGAGGCTCTCGGGACGGGCAGCGCTCGAGTTGATGTAGACGACCATGACGTTCGAGTCGATCGCCTTGAGGTCGGTCATCATCTTGGCGACGGTGCCGTCGGTCGAGACGTTGACGCAGGCCGGGCACTCGGGGTTGCACCACTGGAGGACGACGATCTTGCCGGCGGCGTCGGTAAGGCTCCACTCCTTGCCGTCGGTGGTCTTGAGGGTGAAGTTCGGGGCGGCCTTGCCGACCTCGGCCTTGGTGACCTCGACCTTCTTGGTGTCGACGGCGGCCGGAGCCTTCTTGTCATCGGCGAAGGCGGTCACGGCGACCGAAGCGACGAGGGCGGAGGCGAGAACGAACGAGAATGCTTTCTTCATGGACATGCTCCTGAATGAGAGGTGAAAGAGGGACGAATCGTGAGGCCCGCGTTTCCCTTGCCGCCGGAATCGGCATTGGCGAGGGCGATGCGGGCGCGTGAATGCCGTTCACATATCGTTCAGCGGATCGCTCCGCCGGTTGGGGTCTGTGTGCCTGGTTGCGAGACGATGTCGAGCGAAATCTCCGCCGAGCCCGCGGGCGCGCCGTCGGCTTCGGCGAGGGTGACGAGTCCGGCGGCGCGAAGCGGCTGGCCGAGGGCGTTCTGCGGCTTGACGGTCAGCGGGATCCGCAGCGTCGCGCCGCCCTCCGCGGCCGTGACCGCAGGCGGCACCGTCGCGCCGTAGCTGACGCCCGGCGTCACATCGGGAATGAAGCGAAGGAGACGCCCCTTCGCGAGCGTGGGGGCGGTGATGACGAGGGTCTCGCCTTCAAGCGAAGCGGCGATGCCGAGCGCCGTGGCTGGCGAGGGAAACTCGCCCGGGGTCGCGGTGAGCTCGGCGGGAATCGTCGCCTGCAGCGGAAGCTCGACCTTCACCTCGCGGCGCCCCATCAGGCATCGCTCGCGGCAGACCATCCAATCGAGCTTGCCGACGACCGTGATCGCGGAGGGCAGACCTTCGAAACTTGCGGGTGGCGTGATCATCACGCGGTAGATCACCTGTCGCTCGTATCCGATCGTGACCTCTTCCGGCTTCTCGAGGATGATCGGGCGCGGGTACTCGACGGTGCCGACGGTGAAGCCCTTCGGCACTTCGATGAGGATGCCGGGCGGCCCGCCCGAATCGCCCGGGTTCTTCCAGTAGATGTGCCACTTCGGAGCGATCGTGAATCGCACGCCAAGCGCGAAGGGCTTGCCGGGTTCGATGGCCCGATCGAGGGCGACGAGATCCGTCGAGACGAGCGACTCTCCCGACTCCTCGCGCCGCGGTGCGGCACCGGCCGGGGCGGCGATCTGCGCCTGCGTCGCCGTCCGCTGCCCGTTGGTGAGCGTCGAGGCCTCAGGGGCCGTTGCAGCCGACCCGCCGTGTGCGACTGCACCGGCAAGCGCGAGAGCGGCGAGAACGAGACTGCCAAGCGTGCGATTCGGCATACGGCGAGGGAGCAGACGGGGAAGCGAACGGGACGGGTCGAGAGGCTGGCGGAGCGACGCGGGTCAGGAGGGTAGGCGGATCCCGGAGCGAGCTCCCGACAGGTTCGTCGGCGATCGGCCCCGCGCCACGCGACTTTCCGGCATCATGGTGCCGACCTCACGGCGCCGACTGGACACGGAGGGAACGGTCTCGGGCGGGCGGATCTTCCGCTCAGAGATCGAACCAGCGTGCTGGCCGGCTGACCCCAGAACCGCGTCCGACACGGAGTTCCTCGTGCGATTCCCGACCCCGACTCAGATTTCGGCCCCCTCCCTTCGATGCCTGTCCACTTCCCGGATGCGACGGAGCCTGCTCGGCGGGCTGCTTGCGATCGCATCGCTCTCGCTGACAGTGGGTTGTGAGCCGAAGACCGACGATGGCGACATCGAGTGGCTGGAGACTTCCGCCTCCGCGATGGAGATCATTTCGAAGCCCCGAGGGGCGTTCGGCGTCAAGGGCACGCCCCGCACGGCGTGGCTCGATCCGCGGCCCGAGGCGGAGTTCAAGGCCGAGCGGATCGCCGGCGCCATCCACCTGCCGCTGGGCCGAATCGACGCCGAGCACATGGTCGCGCTCAAGGAGAAGGACCTGATCCTCGTCTACGACGCCGAGTCGGACAATGCGATCGCCATGGCCGCCGCGAAGAAGCTGCTGGCCTTGGGCTATCGCGATGTCTATGTCCTGCGCGGCGGCCTGAAGGCGTGGAAGCGCGACGGCAACGCAACGGACAAGGGCTGACGGCGACGGATCGCGTCAGCGTCGGAACCTCCGAGCGACCAACCCGGCCGCTCGCTCGACTCAGGGCGACGGCCTCAACTGAGGGCCGCGGCACCCGAGACGATCTCGGTGAGCTCGGTCGTGATCTTCGCCTGACGGGCGCGGTTGAAGTTCCGCTTGAGAACGCGACCGAGGCCGGAGGCGTTGTCGGTCGCGGCCTTCATGGCCACGCGCCGCATCGCCTGCTCGCTCACGACCGCGTCGAGGAAGCACTGGAAGACCTGAATGCGCACGGTCCGCGGGAGGAGTTCCGAAAGGATCTCGACCGCCGACGGGCTGAACTCGAGCGACGAGACGCGAGCCGTTGCGGCGCCGGGGGTCGGCGCGGCGGCCGCGGCGGAGAGCGGCAGCACCTGCACCTGCTCGGGAGTCTGCTTGGCGGCGCTCACGAAGCGCATCGAGACGATGTGGATCGCGTCGACCTTGCCGGCCGCGTATTCGCTCATGAACTCGTCGGCGAGGACGCGGACATCCTCGAACTTCGGCTTGTCGCCGAAGCTGAAGGCCCGGGCGATCGGGAGCCGGGCAAAGCGGAAGAACGCGACGCCCTTCTTGCCCGCCACGAGGAGATTGACCTTCTTGCCCGACTTCTGGAGTTCCTTGATGAGGCGCTCCGCCTTGCGAAGCACCTGACCGTTGAAGGAACCGGCGAGACCGCGGTCGCTGGTGATCACCAGGACGGTCTCGACGCCGGTCGGCTTCGCCGGCCGCTCGAGCAGCGGGTGCGTCACATCGCCCGCGGCCGCCGAGACTTCCTCGACGAGCTTGCGAATCGTGTCGGTGTACGGGCGCGACGCCCGAGCCCGCTGAAGCGCCGCGTTGAACTTCGCGGTCGCGATCATCTGCATGGTCTTCGTGATGCGCTGGATCGTCCGGACGGCGATCATGCGCTTCTTGAGCTCGCGGATTTGGGCCATAGGGGGCGAGAGAATAGCAGAAGAGTGGCCACAATTCAGCCCGCCAAGCCCCCCGCCGGGGTCCACTTGGGTCCGTCTGTGGGCCCGCCTTGGCCGCCCCCGCCTTTGGGGGTCCGCGCCACCCCGCCGGATGGGCGTAGCATGCGGGTCTCCCATGGACCCGGTCGCCCGGATCATTGACGCCAACGCGAACCGGGCCTCCGAAGCCCTCCGAACCCTGGAGGATCTCGCCCGCTTCGCCCTCGACGATGGCCCCCTCTCCGGCCGTCTGAAGGACCTTCGACACGCCCTGCAGGCCGCCCTGCGGATGGTTCCCGCGGGCTGGCTCCCGGCGCATCGCTCGACCGAGACCGATGTCGGAACCGGGCATGCCACGCCGAGCGAGTACGCCCGGGCGGGGCTCGCGGACATCGCCGGCGCGGCCGGAAGCCGACTCGCCGAGGCCCTGCGATCCATCGAGGAGTGCGCGAAGACGCTCCCCGCCGATCGGGGCGGACCCCTCGCGCGGCAGATCGAACGGGTGCGGTACGCGAGCTATGACATCGCGTCGGCGCTCGTCCTGCGCATGCCGGGGCTCGCTCGGCAGTGGCGGGTCTGCGTGCTCGTGACCGAGTCGCTCTGCCGTCGGCCGTGGCGAGAGGTCGTCGAGGCGGCCCTCGCGGGAGGCGCCGACGCGATCCAGCTCCGCGAGAAGGGGCTCGACGATGCGGACCTCCTGGACCGCGCTGCGTGGGTCGCCGAGCGTTGCCGCGCCGTCGGCGCGCAGAGCATCGTGAACGATCGGGCGGACATCGCCATCCTCTGCGGCGCCGATGGCGTGCATGTCGGGCAGCGCGACCTTCCGGTGACGCGCGTCCGACAACTCCTCGGGCGTCGGCTCATCGTCGGCATGAGCACCCACAACGCGGAGGAGGCGGCGCGGGCGATGGAGGAAGGGGCCGACTACTGCGGCGTCGGAGCGATGTTCCCGACGAGCGTGAAGCCCGACGCCGAGCGGGCGGGCGTCGCGCGGCTGCGCGCCCATCTCGCCGATCCGCGCGCGGCCCGCGTGCCGCACCTCGCGATCGGCGGCATCGCGCCGGAGAACATCGCGATCCTCGTCGAAGCGGGCTGTCTCGGCGTCGCGGTCAGCTCCTGCGTCTGCGGCGCGGAGCGCCCCGACGCGGTGGTGAACGCGCTTCGGGAGGCATGGCGATGAGCCTGCGCGACGCGGAGTTTCTCTTCCTCGGGACCGGCACGAGCGCCGGAATCCCCGTCATCGGATGCGCCTGCGCGGTCTGCACGAGCGACGATCCGCGCGACCGTCGGCTGCGCTGCGGCGCAGCGATTCGCTATGTCGACGCGGCGGGCGAACGGCGACTGCTCCTGGTCGACACCCCTCCCGACCATCGCGAACAGAGTCTCCGCCACCGCTTCGATCGCTGCGACGCGATCCTCTACACGCACAATCATGTCGACCACACCTTCGGCCTCGACGATGTGCGCCGCTACAACGCGATCATGCAGCGGCCGATCGACGTGTGGGCCGACGAACACACGCTCGATCACCTCAAGCGCGTCTATCGCCACATCTTCGAGCGGCACAAGAACATCAACGATTCCTTCGTCGCGGATCTCATCCCGCGGCGCATCGACGAACGGGCCCACTTCGATCTCTTCGGCGTGCGCGTGACGCCGGTGCCGCTGCTGCACGGCCGGCTTCCCGTGCTCGGATTCCGGATGGACGCCCTCGACGCCGACGGAGGCGTGGCCGGCGTGCAGCCCGGCCCCTTCCCGCTCGCCTACTGCACCGATGTCAGCGCGATCCCGCCGGGCTCGTGGCGGCTGCTCGATGGACTCCGCACGCTCGCCCTCGGCATGCTCCGCTACCGCGCCCACCCGACGCACTTCACGGTCGACGAGGCGATCGGCGCGGCCGAACGGATCGGCGCCGAGCGCACCTACTTCATCCACATGACCCACGACATCCGACACGCGGACCTCGACCCGCGCTTGCCGGCGTCGATGTCGCTGGCCTTCGACGGACTCGTCCTCCGTTAGCGTCGCGTGACGAGCGCCACGCTCGCTGACGCGACGGCCGACCGCTCCTACACTGCGGATCCCCTTCTAGGAGACCACACCCATGCCCTTCACGCTCCCCGAGCTTCCGTACGCCGAGAACGCCCTTGAGCCGCACATCGATGCCCAGACGATGAACATCCATCGCACGAAGCATCACAACGCCTATGTCACCAACCTGAACAAGGCGCTCGAGACCCACGCCGACTGGGCCTCGAAGTCGATCGAGGAGATCTGCGCCCAGATCACGCAGGTGCCCGAGGCGGTCCGCATGGCCGTCCGCAACAACGGCGGCGGTCACTACAACCACTCGCTCTTCTGGCAGATCCTCGCTCCGGCCGGCAAGGGCGGGGCGCCGAGCGCTGCCCTCGACGCGGCGATCGCCAAGGCCTTCGGCTCGATGGACGAGATGAAGGCGAAGTTCGCCGCCGCCGCGACCGGCCGCTTCGGCTCGGGTTGGGCGTGGCTCATCCGCAAGGCCGACGGCTCGCTCGCCATCACCAGCACCCCGAACCAGGACAACCCGCTCATGCAGGGCGTCGCCGACGCCACGGGTACGCCGCTCCTCGGACTCGATGTCTGGGAGCACGCGTACTACCTCCACTACCAGAACCGCCGCCCCGACTACATCGCGGCGTTCTGGAGCGTGGTGAACTGGAATGAGGTCAACCGCCGCTTCGGCGCGTGACCGATCGGTCGGTGCGGACGCCGTCGCGCGTCAGCCGCCCGACTGCTTCAGCCCCTCGACCAGCTTGTTCCAATTGTCTCGTTCCGCCTCAACGGTCTTCTCGGGGCCGTTGAGGCGGATGAAGACGGTGCGCTCCGGCGCGCGGACGATCGCCGCGAGCTGCAGCGTGCCTTCCTTCGGGCCGGTCGCGCCCATCGCCATGTAGGCACCCTTCAGCTCGACCAGGATCACCTTCAGGCCGTTGATCTCACGATCCTCGCGCTTCGGCGTCGCGGCCTTGCCTTCGGCGTCGCGGAACTGGTTCGCCCAGCGCGAGACATTCTGCTCGATGGGACCGCCGTCATTGCCCATGAAGAGGCTGACGACGAGTTCCGCCGCCTCCGTCGATCCGCCCTGCCCGGGCACCGTGTACTGGAGCGTGCGGAACTGCATCGTCGGCTGCGTCCAGACCCAGGACGCGGGCTTGGGCATCTCGAGTCCGGCGACTTCGATCTTGTTCGGATCGTCGGTCGCCGTTGAGTTCTTCCACTTCGACTGATCGACGGGCGCCGCGGGAGGCGCCACCGGCGCGGACGCGGACGGGGCTGCGCCGGCGCTCTCGGCGGCGGCCGGCGTCGACGCGGAGGGGGTCGACGGCGCTGGCGACGGCGCCGAGGGGGCGGTGACCGGCGGGGTTGGCGGCTTCGGCTTCGGCTTCTCCGAGCATCCGACCAGGAGCGAAGCGATCAGGAAGGGCGATGCAGAGCGTGCGATGCGGGCTGGGTGGAGCACAAGCGATCCTTCTGGATATCGAGAGGGAGTTCGAGAGGGCCATGCGGCCCTGCGCTCGAACGGTCATGCGGCCCCGGGCGCGACGCGCGGGCGTGCCGACGCGGGCCGTACGATAGCCGCATGCCTGAGGATTCGGCGTCCGCCATCACGCTCGTCAACGCGCGCATCCACACGATGGATCCCGCGCGACCCTTCGCCGCTTCGATCGCCTGTGCCGGCGGCCGCATCCTCGCCATCGACCCCCCGACGCGGACCGGTCGGGTCATCGATCTGCGGGGCTCGACCGTCGTTCCGGGCCTCATCGACGCCCACCTGCACCTGGCGCTCGGGGGCGAGACGCTTCTGCAGCTCGATCTCTCGGCGGCCCGCGGCCGCGCGGACTTCGAGCGACTCGTGGCCGAACGGGCGGCGACGCTTCCCCGCGATGCGTGGCTTTCGGCCCGCTCGTGGAACGAGGACGCCTTCGAGGAGCGAACGACGCCGGATCGCACCTGGCTGCGAGGCGCCGGCGACAGGCCTGCGGTGGCGTGGCGGATGGACCACCACGCGTGCGTCCTGAATGACGCGGCGATCGCCCTCCTCGCCGAGCGCCACGACCTCAGCGTCGATCCACCGGGCGGGCGCATCGAACGCGACGCCGCGGGTCGCCCGACCGGGCTCTTCCAGGAGGCCGCGGCGTGGAAGCTCGTCAACCCGATGCTCCCGTCGCTCTCGCTTGACGACCGGCGAGCGGCCGTGCGCGCGGCCCACGCCCACCTCGCCGCGCTCGGCCTCACCTGCGTCGGCTCGATGGAATATGCCGCGGTGCTGCGCGATGCGATCGAGCCGCTTCGCGCCGAACTTCCGGTGCGCATGCGGGTGACGCTCCTCGACCGCGACTGGCCGTTCGCTCCCGATCTCATGCCGGGCTTCGCCACCCGTTTCGCCAACGACGACCGGCTCGCCGTCATCGGCATGAAGGCGTTCATCGACGGCACGCTCGGCTCGCGGACGGCGCGCATGCTCGAGCCCTACGACGATGACCGCGAGAATCGCGGGCTGCTCGTCGAACTCGCCGAGCGCGGCGTGCTGACGGACTGGATTCGTCAGGTGCGCCGAGCGGGACTCTCCCCTTCGATGCATGCGATCGGCGACGAAGCCGCCCGCATCGCCCTCGACGCGATCGACCAGAGCGACGAACCGGGCGCGCCGCCGGCCCGCGTGGAGCACGCCCAGACCCTCGCTCGCGCCGACATCGTCCGCTTCGCGGGGCGGTTCGCGAGCATGCAGCCCCTCCACAAGGCCTACGACGCGCGGAGCGCGGCCACGCGGCTCGGCTCGCATCGGATGGATCGCTTCTTCCCGTTTCGCTCGCTCCGGCACGCCGGCGCGCGGCTCGCCTTCGGCAGCGACTGGCCGATCGTCAGCCCCGACCCGATCCTCGGCCTCGCGGCCGCGATCACCGGACTCGATGTCGACGGACAGCCCTGTCGCGTCGAGGAGAATCTCGGCGTGCATGATGCGCTCCACGCCTACACGCGCGGCGCGGCCGAGTGCCTGGGCATCGATGCCGGCGTGCTCGCGACCGGCAAGCTCGCCGACATGACGGTGCTGGACCGCGACCCCTACGCGTGCGACTGGGTGAAGCAACGACCGCGGGTGCTGATGACCATCATGGGGGGAAGCACCACGGCACGCGACGGGCTACCCGCCGCGTGACCCGGTAGCCCGGGAAGCGGCGAAGTGAGGGGAATTGGACGGTCGCGCACGCCGCGATTCGTCGTACAGTCATCCGCCGTGATGTGCCTCTCCTCGTTCCTCGTCGCGTCGATTCTGCTTGCCGGCGGACCGGTTCAAACCGCGACGCCGGATGCGCCCACAGCCGCGCCGCAGGCCCAGTCGCCGGACGGCATGGTCTGGGTTCCCGGTGGCGAGTTCGTCATGGGCACCGATGACCCGCGGTCCTTTCCGAACGAACGGCCCGGGCACCGCGTCCGCGTCGATGGCTTCTGGATGGACGCCACGGCGGTCACGAACGCTCAGTTTCGCGCGTTCGTCGAGGCGACGAAGTATGTGACCGTCGCGGAGCGGGCGGTCGATTGGGAGGAACTCAAGAAGCAGGTCCCCGAAGGCACGCCGAAGCCTCCGGAGGAGATGCTGCAGCCAGGTTCGCTCGTCTTCACGCCGCCCTCGCATGCGGTTGACCTGCGCGACATGTCGAACTGGTGGACATGGACGATCGGGGCGAACTGGCGGCACCCGCAGGGACCGAATTCAACCATCGAGGGGAAGGACGCCTGGCCGGTCGTGCACATCGCCTGGGAAGACGCCGTCGCCTATGCGAAGTGGGCGGGCAAGCGCCTGCCGACCGAAGCGGAGTGGGAGTTCGCTGCGCGCGGCGGCGCTGCGACCCGCTACCCGTGGGGCGACGCCTTCATCCCGACGAGCGGCCCGCACGCGGGCAAGCACATGGCCAACACCTTCACGGGCGAGTTCCCGCACCGCAACACGGCCGAGGACGGATTCGCCCTGGTCGCGCCGGTCAGAAGCTTCCCGTCGAACGGCTTCGGTCTCTTCGAGATGGTCGGCAATGTCTGGAACTGGACCGCGGACATCTATCGCGCCGACGCGCACGATGAGGGCCTGCGGGCCGCGCAGGCCTCTCCGAGCGGCTGCTGCCACAATCCGCGCGGCCCGTCGCAGGGTTTCGATCCGACCCGTCCGATCGTCGATACGCCGCAGCGCGTCACGAAGGGCGGTTCGTATCTCTGCAATCCGAGCTATTGCGAAAGCTATCGAGCGACCGCTCGTCGCGGCATGCCGCCGGACACGGGCACCGAGCACATCGGATTCCGCTGCGTGAAGGATGGGGCGGCTCCGCAGATGGCCCCGCCCACCGGCGCGCCCGACAAGCGGCCCTGATCGTCGCTACGGAAACACCCGCAGCCAGTCGCGGGCGATGTCGATGACGGTCCAGTCACGCTCGCGCGCCGCGTCGAGCGCTTTGTCGAGTCGGCCGATGTGCGACGCACGGTCATACGACCACTCCCGCGCCGCGTCGGTGTGATGCACGATGGCTGCGAAGCGCGGGCCTTCACCCGCCGCGGTCCATGCGAGCATCGCGAGGTCTCCGTCGGAGTTGCCGAAGGCCATGACCGGCCGTCGCCCGATCGAACGCTCGATCGCGATCGGCTTGCCTTCCTTGTCGTCGACGAAATCGACCGACGGCTGCTTCACGAGCACCGGAACGCCGTCGCGCGTCTCGACGCGAAGTCCGCCGACGCTTCCGATGACCTGCTCGGGCGGGATGCCATAGACGCGCTCCGCGAACGCACGCATGAAGTCCACGCCGCCGCCCGAGACGATGGAGGTCCGAAACCCGTGCGCCCGAAGGTACGCGAGGAGTTCGAGCATCGGCGCATAGACCATCTCGTCGTAGCGCCGGCCGGTCGTCGGATGGCGAGCCTCCGCAAGCCACGCGCGGACAATCGCCCGAAACTCCTCTGGCGTCATGCCCGCGTGGGTCGCTGCGACCATGCGAGCGACGCCTTCCTCGCCCTGTGCGGCAAGCCCCTTCGCGTCGCCGCGGAGGACCGACGCGAAGGGCTCGGTCTCGCGCCAATCCGGATGCGTCGGCGCGAGCGCCCGCACCCGGTCCATCGCGAACGCGAGCTGGATGTACACCGGCTGCTCGGCCCACAGCGTGCCGTCGTTGTCGAAGACCGCGATCCGCTCGGCTTCGGGCACGAAGTCGGGATGGCGCGGATCGGTGACGCGGGCGACGAAGGATTCGATCGCCGCCCGCGCACCGCCGTCGCTCCACGACGCGAGCGACGCCGCGCCTCGCGCCTCGACCGCCGCGCGCCCCGGCCCCACCGCACAGCCGCCCGCAACGAGCGCGAGGATGCAGCCGACGAGCGCACAGCCGAGGGCGTGCGCGGTCAGGCGACGAGCGCCGATCGTCACTGCCCCTGCGGCTTGCTCACCGCCTCCATCACGCGCTCAAGGTTGAAGCTTCCGGGCTTCTGGCGCGGCGGGAACTCGCGGAAACTCTGCAGCCACTGGCCGACATACGCGCCGGCCGGAGCGATCATGAACATGCGCTCGAGATACCAGCGCTGGTACCCCATCGCGTTCTCCTCGCGAGCCCGCTCGAAGGGATCCATGCGGAGGTTGGTGAGGAGCGGAGCGCGCAGCTCGACGAAGGGCTGCTGCCAGACCTCAAGACCTTCGGCCTCCTGCACGAGGAAGGTGACCTTCCAGTTGCCGTATCGAAGGGCCGCGACGCTGCCGTCGTCGGTCCAGTAGATGAACTCCTGCCGCGGCCACTTGCCCTCGCCCTTCAGCGCCGGGATGAGGTTGTATCCGTCGATGTGCACCTTGTAGTCGCGGCCGCCGACGCTCTGTCCCTTCTTCAGGTCCTCGACCACCGTCGTATTGCCCGCCGCGGCGAGCAGCGTCGGCAGCATGTCCTCGTGCGCGGCGACATCGTTGATGACCGTCCCCGGCTTGATGACGCCCGGCCAGCGGATCACGCAGGGCACGCGGTAGCCGCCCTCCCACTGCGTGTTCTTCTCGCCCTTGAACATCGTGGTGCCGCCATCGGGCCAGGTGAAGGTCTCGGCGCCGTTGTCGGTCGAATACATGATGATCGTGTTGTCGAGCTGCCCGAGCGCCTCGAGCTTCGCGAGCAGCAGGCCGATCTGGCGATCGTGCTCGACCATGCCGTCGGCGTAGACGCCGAGTCCGGTCTTCCCGTCCACGCCGTCGGCGAGGTGCGTGAAGATGTGCATCTTGGTCGAGTTCCACCAGATGAAGAAGGGCTTGTCGTCCTTCACGGCCCGCTCCATGAAGTCCATCGCCTTCGTGTTGACCTCCTCGTCGAAGGTCTCCATGCGCTTGCGGGTCAGCGGTCCGGTGTCGGTGACGCGGCCGTCGGCGAAGCTGTGCATGACACCGCGGGGGCCGAACTGCTTCTTGAACGCCGGGTCCTTCGGGTAGTCGGGATTCTCCGGCTCCTCCTCGGCGTTGAGGTGATAGAGGTTGCCGTAGAACTCGTCGAATCCGTGCATGGTCGGCAGCATCTCGTCGCGGTCGCCGAGGTGGTTCTTGCCGAACTGTCCGGTGACATAGCCCTGCGCCTTGAGCAGCGTGGCGATCGTCGGATCCTCCTTGCGCATGCCCTCGGGCGCGCCGGGCAGGCCGACCTTGGTGAGTCCGGTGCGGATCGGCGACTGGCCGGTGATGAAGGCCGCGCGACCGGCCGTGCAGCTCTGCTGGCCGTACCAGTCGGTGAAGATCGCCCCCTCGCGGCCGATGCGATCGATGTTGGGCGTCTTGTAGCCCATCATGCCCATGTTGTACGCGCTGACATTGAACTGCCCGATGTCATCGCCCCAGATGACCAGGATGTTCGGCTTCTTCGCCGCTGCGGCCCGCGCCTCGGAGGGCGCTGCGGCAACGCTGGTGGGCGAGGCGACGGCGACGGCCAGAGAGGCCACGAGCGCCGGAAGCGTCCGGATGACGATGGCGGCGATGCGATAGATGCGATGTCTCGACTGATCTGGCACGCGAGCCCCCTGTGTATGGTCGAATCCCTCTCGGCAGCCACGGCTCCACGACGAAGCCGGCCAGCGGACGCTACGACGACGCGGCGCATGCGTCCAATGCATGGTGATTGTCGCGTCGATACGATCCATGCATGGACCTCGACCTCCGCCACCATCGCCATGCCGTGGCGCTCGCCGAGCACCGTCACTTCCAGCGCGCCGCGCGGGCCGTCGGCATCTCGCAGCCGGCCCTCTCCCGCAGCATCCAGACGCTCGAGGAGCGGGCTGGCGCCACCCTCTTCACGCGCAGCCGTGACGGCGCCGAGCCGACGGATGTCGGACGCGTCTATCTCGCGAAGGCTCGGACGCTCCTCGCCGAGGCCGCCGACCTGACCCGCGAGATGCACCTGCTGCGGGGCGTCGAGATCGGCGAGCTGCGCGTCGGCGCCGGCGTCTACCCGGCCGAGATGTTCGTCGGCCGGGCGATCGCGCGGATGACCCGCGAGCATCCCTCGATCAAGGTGAGCGCCGTCTCCAACGGCATCGATCTCCTCCTCCAGATGCTGCGCCGCCGTGAGATCGACTTCGCGATCGGCGATCTCAAGACCGCCGCAGCCGAGCAGCGACTGCGGGTCACGCCCCTCTCCTGGCACCGGGGCCACCTGACCGTTCGGGCCGGACATCCGCTCGCGTCGACGAGCGAGCCGCGGCTGCGGGACGCGCTGCGCTTTCCGCTGGCGTTCACCAGCCGCATTCCGCCCGATCTCCTGTCGCACCTGCTGCAGGCGGCAGGCTCGAAGCGCTCGCTTCCCCTGATCGGATGCGATTCGCCCACGATGATGAAGTCGATCGTGATGGAGTGCGATGCCGTCACGATCATGCCCATCTCGCTCATCGCTCGGGAGGTTGCGGCAGGCACGCTCGTCACGCTGCCGATCGAGGCCCCCTGGCTCGGCCGGAGCTTCGCGATCATCGAACTCGAGGACCGCAGCGCATCCCCCTCGGCCGAACGGTTCATCGATTTCGTCCGCGACGCCGACGCCGAGGCGGCCAATCTCGGGGATCCCGCCACGACGAGGCGGCCGCGGCGCGGCGGTCCCACGGGCGGTTCCGGTGGACCCGCCGCGGCCCGGCGCCAGCGACGCTGAGATCGAATGGGACTCGCCGTGGGCCGGACGGCTGCGGAACCGCGCGCGATCCCGACCAGCCTCGCGCCGGTTCCCCGCTACGATCCGGGCCTATGAACTGGTGGGTCTCACGCTATCTCGACCAGGGCGACTATTGGCTTCTCTATTGCCATTGCTTCTTCGTGATAGCCTCGATCTGCCTCCACGAGCTCGGCCACGGCTACGCGGCGCTGCAGCAGGGAGACTCGACCCCGCGCGACTATCGGCGGATGACGCTGAACCCGCTCGTCCACATGGGCTGGTTCGCGCTGGTCGCGTTTGCGCTCTTCGGCATCACCTGGGGCTCGATGCCGATCAATCCCTCGCGATTCCGCTGGGGTCGGTGGGGTGAGGTCTGGGTCGCGGCGGCCGGCCCCTTCGTCAATCTCGTGCTCGCACTCCTCCTCCTCACCGCCGCCGGCGTCGTCGGCGCCTCGATCGGCGTGAGTCCGCTCGAGGGATTCAGGGATGGTCACAAGGTGCTACAGGCGCTGGTGCTTGGCGGGGCCCTGAACGCGGCGCTCTTCGCGTTCAATCTCCTGCCCTCTCCGCCGCTTGACGGCGGTGCGATCATCGCCGGCCTGACGACCTTCACCCACCGGCTCTACAACTCGCCGGGCATGCAGCAGTTCGGGTTCTTCATGCTGATCGTCATCCTGGCCACCGGCATCGGCGGCCTCGTGATGGGCGTCGGCATCCGCGGCGGATTGGTGTATGCCGAACTGCTCGCCAGGCTTGTGTCGGGCTTCGTCGGACCCGGGCTCGGCAACGCCGGCTGACCGGTGACGGGCCGAGGCGAGGCATCGCCGCATGCCCCGATAACCCGCGTCCCGCACCGGAATCACCCCTGCCGTTGCGGTCTGCGGCGGATTCCCCTACCCTTCTCGCTTCGCAACCGCCCGCTGAAGGCGAGCCGCACAGCGCGTGCGTGACGCAGCGTCCTGCTTCGTCGCCCCGCTCCACGGCCCGCCCGATCCGCCGAGTCGCACAGGTGTGCGACGGGATCGAAGCGAGCGCTGACGAGGACCCTTTCATGGTTGTACTCCGTCTGAAGCGCATGGGCCGCGCCCATCGCCCGTTCTATCGTCTCGGTGCCATGGACAAGCGCAACCCGCGCGACGGTCGCGTCATCGAGGAGCTCGGGTGGTACGACCCGATCGCCGCCGGTGAGCAGATCAAGTTCGACACCGAGCGGGTGAAGCACTGGCTCTCGGTCGGCGCCCAGCCGAGCGACACCGTGCGCGACCTGCTTCGCAAGGTCGGCGTCGAGACCAAGCCCGCCAAGGGCTCGAAGAAGACGAAGAAGTAAGAACGCAAACGCCTCGGCACTCCGGCCGAGGTCGTGAGCGGTCCGCGCGAGGGCCCACCGATGCGCATCGATCTGCTCACGCTCTTCCCGGAGATGTTCCCGCCGGTGCTCGCCACGAGCATCGTCGGGCGGGCGGCCACCAACGGAATCGTGCGCTTCGCGGTGCACGACATCCGAGGGTGGGCCGACAACAAGCACAACAAGGTCGACGATCGTCCCTTCGGGGGCGGACCGGGCATGGTGATGATGTGCCAGCCGGTGTTCGACGCGGTGCGTGCCGTCGAGGCGATGGACCCCACACCCCCCATCCGGGTGCTGATGACTCCGCAGGGCGAACCCCTCGGACAGCGAAGGGTGGAGTGGCTCGCGAGGCAGGAGCGTCTGCTCATCATCGCGGGCCATTACGAGGGCATCGACGAGCGTGCGATCGAGGAACTCCAACCCCTCGAACTCTCGGTCGGCGACTATGTCCTCTCCGGCGGCGAGCTGCCTGCCCTGCTCGTCGTCGACGCGGTCGTGCGACTCCAACCCGGAGCGCTCGGCCACGAGGCGTCTGCGGCGGAGGATTCCTTCGCAGCGCCGACCGAGGGCGGACCGGTCCTTCTGGACTGTCCGCACTTCACCCGGCCCCGCGAGTGGCGAGGCCGGAGCGTCCCTGAAGTGCTGTTGAGCGGCGACCACGCGTCGATCGCCCGATGGCGAAACGAGCAGCGGCTCGAACGAACGCGTCAGCGCCGTCCGGACCTGCTCACCTGACCTGACACTCGGCGACCGCTGAGCGACCGTGCCGACCGGAGCGATTCCGGGCGACACACGCCTCAAGTCGCGGAACCTCCCGGCCTATGGCCCTTCCGCCCGAACGAGGGCGACAGGCCACGCTGGGCGGGACAACCGGGCCAACGAACCCTCCCGCGGATCCACCCGCCGGAACCGGCCCAAGGAACCTGACTCTCATGAACCGGACCCAGATCATCGAAGGTGTCGTCGCCGACCAGCTCAAGGGCAGCGACGCGTTCCCGAGCTTCACGATCGGCGACACGATCGATGTCCACTACAAGATCATCGAAGGCGACAAGGAGCGCATCCAGGTCTTCCAGGGCGTCTTCATCGCCGAGAAGGGCCGCGGCATCAACAAGACCATCACGGTCCGCCGCATCGTCGCCAACGAGGGTGTCGAGCGCATCTTCCCGCTGCACTCGCCGCGTCTGGCGAAGATCGACCTCGTCCGCCGCGCCGACGCCCGCCGCGCGAAGCTCTTCTACCTCCGCGACCGCACCGGCCGCAGCCGCCGCCTCCGCGACCAGCGCCGCGGCCTGAAGGAAGAGACCGCGAAGAGCTGAGTTCGAGCAGAGAACCACAGCAATCTGCACTATTCCGCCAGAGAACCACAGAGGCGCAGAGGGCACAGAGGGTGCACAGAGAAGGCAACAGAGGGGGAAGAGGCGCGAGACCGCACCTCTTCCCCCTTTCTTCTTCCGGTTGCCCTGCTGCCCGGTTGCCTGATCCGCCCCTCTCCTCTGTGCCCCCTCTGTGCCCCCTCTGTGCCCTCTGTGCCTCTGTGGTTCTCCGGTCTCCCCCATGCACGTCCGACTTGCCAAAAGCTTCACCTTCGAAGCCGCCCACTGGCTGCCCTGCTTTCCTGAGGGACACAAGTGTCGTCGGCTGCATGGGCACTCCTTCCGGGTCGACATCGTCGTCGCCGGCGAGGTCGATCCCGCGAAGGGCTATCTCGTCGACTACGGCGACATCAAGCGGGCGACCGAGCCGATCGAGAAGGCGCTCGACCATTACTGCCTGAACGACATCGCCGGCCTCGAGAACCCCACCAGCGAGATGATCGCGAAGTGGATCTGGGATCGGCTGAAGCCGACCGTCCCGCTTCTGGAGACGGTCATCGTGCACGAGACCTGTACGACGCGATGCGAGTATCGCGGCTGACGCGCTGGCGTCGGCGCTCGCCCCTTGGACGATCCATGCGACTCTACATCCATCACGACGCCAAGGCGCTCGCACGACTCGTCGGCATGTCGCACCCCTGCTGCGAGGGCATCTTCGTCGGCCACGGCTCGCTCGCCGGCAAGCCGCTCGCGTCCTTCGCGGACGGCAATCCGCTTTCCGAAGAATGGGCGCTCGATATCGAATTGCCCGGCGACCATATCGTTTGCTGGAGCGGAACCCTCGCGGACGATCTCTTCGGCGACGAGCCGCGCACCTGGATGCGCGAGGGTCATCAGGCGTTCCGCGACTTCTGCGACGCGGCCGCGCCGACGCTGGTCGCCCGCGGGCGAACCCTTGCGTTCCGCCCGCACGCCCGGCATGTCCTGAGCGATGTGCAGGGCTGCGTGAACCTCCTGCGGGAACGCGAGGGACAGCCCTTCGGCATCGCCGTCGGCATCACCGACCTCCTCACGCCGAGCATGCTGCCCGACCTCGAGGACCACCTGCGGCGGATCGTCCCGACCCTCGCCCCACGGGCCGCCATGCTCCTCCTCCACGATGCGGTGCCCGACGGCGATCGCCTGCGCCCGGTGCCGCTGGCCTCCGACGAGGCAGGGTGCCTGAACCGAGAGCCGATTCGATCGCTCCTCCGCGACCTGCTGGGCGGGAGTCTTCCCCCGGATTGTCCCGTCGTCCTCCTCCCCGGCTCGACCGAGCGGCAGGTTGACTGGCTCGGGCTCTGAGCGGCCCGTCCGACCGAGCGGGATGTGCCGCCTGTAGCGACCGTCGGAGGTCGATGAGGGGGAACCTTCACATCCTTTATGCGCAACCGTTGCCTCGCGGCGAGGTTGATCGTTACCATCCTTTCGCGGCAGGACCGCTCCAAGCAGTCCGTGGCGAAGGTCATGCGGCTGCGGTTCTTGGGTCACAGGATGTCCGACCTACCGACCGCCAATCTCGCGACAGCGCTCGACGCGAAGGTGCTCGTGCTCAACCGCGTCTATGCGGCGGTGCGCGTCATCGATGCCCGCCGCGCGTTCACGATGCTCGTGAAGGACATCGCCGAGGTCATATCGATCGAGAACGGAAGCTACTCCGGCTATTCGTTTCGCTCGTGGGCCGACGCGGCGGGGTTTCAGCGCGAGCACGAGCGCGAGCAGCATGACTGGGTCATGACCGCCCGCTTCGCGATCGCCGTCCCCAAGATCATCCGCGTGCTCGGATACGACCGCTTCCCGCGCGAGCATGTGAAGCTCAACCGGCGGAACATCTATGCCCGCGACGGCAGCCGCTGCCAGTACTGCGGCCGCCACTTCTCGAGCAAGGAACTCACCCTCGACCATGTGCTCCCGCGCGTACAGGGTGGCGACAACAGTTGGACCAACCTCGTCTGCGCCTGCGTTCGGTGCAACGCCCGCAAGGGCGGCCGCACGCCGGAACAGGCGGGAATGCGTCTCATTCGCGTGCCGGTGAAGCCGCGCCGCAATCCAGCCATTACGATCCGCCTCGGCAGTCCGAAGTACCAGTCGTGGAAGGCGTTCCTCGACGAGGCGTACTGGACGGTCGAGCTGAGCGACTGACGCTCGGCCTCGATGCCACGGCAGCGCCGTCGCGCTGCGCGATGCATACGACGCAGGGGATCGTCATGGCCAAGGAAGCGAAGAAGGCGGGGAAGGACAAGAAGAGCAAGGGTGCCGATTCGTCGCAGGAGGCGAAGGGCAAGGACAAGAAGGCGAAGAAGCTCGCCGCCAACGCGAAGGAGTCGAAGAAGGCCAAGAAGGCCAAGCAGGCCGAGGCGCCCGCCGCGGGCGAGCCCGCGACGCCCGCCTTCAAGCATGTCGCGAAGAAGCGGCTCACGACCGGCAAGGGCGCGAGCCCGGCGGAGATCGGCGCGAGCCTCGTGCAGCTCTTCAATCAGGGCAAGTCAGACGAGGTCGAGCGCCTCTGGCACCACAAGAAGATCGAGTCGATCGAAGGCGACGGCACGGTCTTCCTCGGCGCGAAGGGCATCGCCGAGAAGAACGCCTGGTGGTTCGGCGCCTACGACATGCACGCCGCCCAGGCCGAAGGACCCTTCGTCGGCGCGACCGGCTTCACCGTGCACTTCTCGATCGAGATCTCGCCGCGCGCAGGCGGCCCCCGCATGACCATGCGCGAGGTCGGCGTCTACACCGTGGAGAAGGGCAAGATCGTCCGCGAGGAGTTCATGGGCCTCTCGCCGCAGGGCTGACGGACGGACGGGCGCATGGGTGGATCGGCCGATGGCGGCGCGGCGTTCGGTGATCGACCGCCTCTCCCGCCTCGGCCCTCCACCCGACGGCTCACCAACCGACTCGACACACGATGCTTCGGATCATCCGCGAGATCCTCCTGCACATCGGTGTGTGCGCCGCCTATCTGTGCGTCGCGATCATCGGCTTGCGCACCGATGCGGCCAACCGAACGGAGCCGCTCGTCTGGCTACCCGTCGGATTCGCGCTCGGGATCTTCCTCATCGGCGGACTGCGGTTCCTGCCCGCGATCTTCGCGGCGGCGTGGGCGGCCTTCTCCTGGCTCGCGGTCATTCCCGTCGGCGGCGGACTGCTCGCCGCGGCGACGAGCGCCGGCGTGCCCGCACTCGTCGCGTGGGGCCTGCGCAGGCTTGCCGGATTCGACGCGACGCTCGATCGCGTCAGCGACCTCGGTCTCGTCCTCGTCGTCGCGATTCCGCTGACGAGCGCGCTCGATGCGCTCGGCGTGACCACCGCGTTCCGCATCGCGTCCGATCGGGACATCGACGCCGCGGCGCTCTGGACGCAATGGACGCTGGCCGAGGCGGTCGGCGCGACCATCCTCACCCCGGCGATGCTCCTCGCCTGGAGCGTGCCGATGCGGGCGCTCAGCAAGCGCCGATGGACCGAACTCATCGCCCTCGTCGCGGTGCTGACGCTGGCGTCGATGACCGCGACCTATGTCGCCCCCGAGATGAAGGTGCTCGGGCCGCTGGCGACGCTCGCGGCCCTGCCGATCGCCGTGACGATCGCGATTCGCTTCGACCGGCTCGGCGCAGCGGCGATCGGCCTCGTCGGGGCGAGCGTGCTGCTCGTCGCGGCCGTGACCGGCGACGGGCCCTTCGATCCGCTTCTCTCCGACGAGACCTCGAGGCGCGCGCTCGGACTCTGGGGCGTCGTGCTCGCGCTGCAGGCGATGGCGGTCCTCCTCGGCGTCAGCGTGGCCTCGAATCGCCGCGCCACCGCGGAGATCGCGAGCGTCGCGGGCCGTCTGCGGATCGTGGTCGACGCGGCGAAGCTCGGCTACTGGCAGCTCAACACCGCGATGCGCACCTCGCTCGCGAACAGTCGGCTGGAGGCGATGCTCGGAGCGAGCGAGGGAGCGCTCCGCGGCCGCTCGATCTTCGATGTGGTCCTCCCCTCCCACCGCACGAGTCTCCAGCGGGCGATCGACCGAACGCTCGCCGGCGAGGCGTGCGACCTGGAGGTCGAGTGCCTCCGCGACGACGGCGGCACCACCTGGCTCGGACTGCACCTGAGCGTCTTCATCGACGATCGTGGCGTGCGCCGCGGCGTCATCGCGGCGGTCGAGGATCTCGCCGATCGGCGCCGCGCCGAGGCGGAGCGGCTGCGACTCGAGACCAATGTCCTCCAGGCCCAGCGTCTCGAGAGTCTCGCGGTCCTCTCCGGCGGCGTGGCCCACGACTTCAACAACATCGTGATGGGGATCCGCGGGAACGCGGGCCTCCTGCGGATGCGCGAGGAGGACCCGACAAGCGTCCGGGCCTGCGCGGAGCAGATCGATGCGGCGTGCGAGCGGGCGGCGGATCTCGTCTCGACCCTGCTCGCCTACGCCGGCCGCGGTCCCTTCGCCCCCGAGCGCGTGCAGCTCAGCCGATCGCTTCGCGAGGCCGCCGACATCGCCGGGACATCGGCGCCGCGACACGCGCGGCTCGAACTGCTCGGCATTCCGCGGCACCTCGAGGTCGATGCGGATCCGCAGCACCTTCGGCAGATGTTCGTCGGCATCCTGACCAACGCCGTCGAAGCGCTCGCCAACGCCGGCGGGCGGGTGCGGGTGAGTGCGACGGAAGAGGATGGCGACGCCGTCGTCCAGATCGTCGATGACGGCGTGGGCATGGATGACACGACGCTCGATCGGGCCTTCGAGCCCTTCTTCACGACGAAGGGTCTGGGTCGCGGGCTGGGTCTCTCCGCGGCGCTCGGCATCGCCCAGCGGCTCGGCGGATCGATCGTCATCAGCAGCGAACCGGGCGAGGGAACGACGGTCGTGATTCGGCTGCCCTTGGCGCGCGATGGCACGAGCGATCCTTCGCGCGGCGGCTTCGACGGAATGACGGCGCTGCCGCTCCGCGGCCGCGACCCGGTGCCCGACGAGGACGAGACGGACGCATCGCCGATCCTCGCAGCGCGACCGGACATGACCGCGACCGAGCGTCCTCCCGCCGCGCCCACGCAGCGTCCGCTGGCGCTCGTCGCTGAGAGCGAGCCAGCGGTCCGCGACCTCGTGCAGGCGGCGCTCCAGGTCCGCGGCTATGCGATCGTCGAGGAGCGCACGCTCGCGACCGCCCTCGCCCGTCACCATCCCGACATCGCGCTGCTCGTCGCTTCCGACGGCGCCTCGGTCATCGAGACGCTCGAACTCGTGCGCGTCGCCCGCGCGGGCGGCCTGCGCACCCCGATCGTCCTCACCACCGAGCGACATGAGACGACGGTGCTGCATCCCCAGGATCCCGGCACCGTCTGGCTCTCACGCCCATTCGGCGTGCGGGCCTTTCTCGACGCCGTCGATGCGGCCTGTGAAGCGACGCAGGGGAGCGCTGCGGCGCGGACTCCCTGACGCACGATCCGTCGCCGATTCAGCCTCCCCATGGCGCCCCGAGCGGGGCCATCACTGGACGGTGATCGAGGGTCGCCCGACCGCGGGGGCGGAAGGCGCCGACGCGGCCGATGATGGGGGCGTGCTCGCCGCGGCCGGCGGTGCGGCGGGTTGCTGCTCCGGACCGGTCGCGGGTGCGGCGACGGCGCGTTCGGGGGTGATCTCGAGCGTCGCCTCGTACCGGACGCCCTCGGCGATCTCGCGCACATGCTCGACGCGCTCGATGAGGAGCGACTCGGGATTGACGAAGAGATCCATCGTCGAAGGACCGCAGGCGAACGGCTCGGCCCCCACCGATCCGTCGCTCTCGCTCCCCTCCGAGAACCCACCGCGGGACACCCGCTCCGCCGACGCGCCAGGCGCCGATGCCGGGTGGCCTTCCGCGACGGCGGGTTGCGTCTCGCGCGCACGGTCGCGCTCGACCGGCGATTCCAGATGAAGCCGAAGGAGCGTGCGATCGCCGATCCTGACCCGTTCGACGATCGTCGGCACGAGCGTGCCACATCCGCCGCGCAGCGAGGCGAGCGGCTCGTCCGCGAATCGAAGCGCAAGGTGTGGGAGCGACCAGAGCTGCCGGGCGAGCTCGACGCGGGCGAGCGGCGAGGCGTCCTGCGAGTCGCAGGATCCACCGAGCCCGAACGCCGACGAGATGACCGCGAGCGTCGATCCCTCGACGGTCACGCCGAGCGAATGCTCCGCCGACGCCGTTCGATCGCGATCGACCGGCGAACGCTCGACCGGACCGTGGATGTTCGCATCCTCGGCGGCGGCGACCGTGACGGTTCGATGGGCGAGACGGACGGAGTCCTTGTAGAGAACAAGGCCGCGATAGCGTTGAACGAGTTGCTCGAAGAGATGCTCCGCGGACCACTCCGTCGGCGCGGGGACGACGGTCGGCGTGGCGACCGTATCGGCAGCGCTCGCGATGCCTCCCGTCACGAGGAGCGCGAGGAGCGCGACGCTCCCCGCGACGCGATGCGACGATCGACGGGAGAAGTCAGTCGAGGCGAGGACGGACTGCATGGCGTGGTGCGCCGAAACGGTGGGCGCGGCGAGTGGCGCGGGAGGCTGGCGTCGGAAGGATGCCCCCGCCGCCAGAGCACGAGCCCGCATTCTCACCCCCGAACCGCCGCGGCGGAAGCCGCCGGCTGCGAAAAACCGCCGGGGTCGGACGGCCCGGCTGGGTACCGGACGCGGCAGCGATCGGCGGCTTTGGCCGATCGGGCCCGCCGGGGGCCGATCAGCCGCCCGCGATCGTCACGCCGAGGGACAGGGTGACCGCATTGTTCATCGCATGGGCGACGATCGCGGAGATCAGCGATCCGCGCCATTCTCGACCGAGGCAGAACGCGGTCGCCAAGCCGCCAAGGACGGGAATGAAGAGGAGTCCCTGCGGATGGATGCCGGCGAAAATGACGCTCGATATCGCGGTGGACAGGACGACCGCGACGACGCGCCCGAGCCATACCTCGCTCTCGCGCAGGTGCCGGTAGAGGATGCCGCGAAAGGCGATCTCCTCGACGATCGGGGCGGCGATGCACGCCACGGCGAAGACCGCGACAACCCCCAAGCCCCCGTCTCCGAATGTCTCGACGATCGGGTGCGACGCTTGCTCCGTGCCGGGAAAGAACGCCCGCAGCGCGAGATAGAGGAGGAGCCCCGCGAACATGATCGGGAGTCCCGCCGCATAGACGAGCGGCCCGACGAGCGCTTCCCGAATCACGCCCTTCCCGCGCGTCAGTCCGATGTCATCGCAGACGACACTCCACGCGACCCCTCGAACGACCGGCCACGCCAACGCCAGCAGGCTGAGGAAGAACGCGACGAACGCAGCCCCGAGCGCTACTTCGGTGCGCTCACCCAATCCGCTCGCCTGCACCAGAATCCCAGCGCCGAGCTGCGCACCGACGAACAGCACGAACCACACCGCGAAGGTCTCCGCGTAGAGCGGTCCGCGACGCGTCGTGCCCGGCGTGACGGCGATCGCCGATCGCAGCGAGCCAAGCAGCAACAGGATGAGCCCCGCGATATGGAGGACGACGCCCGCGAGGGCGAAGCAGCCCATGAGGAGCCCGATCAGCATGACGCCGATGATCACGCGCGAAGGGGCCGCCGTGCCCTCGAGGACCGGCGCGTACCAACCGAGTCGCGACGCCTGCTCGGGCGGCAACGGGGCACGCGCGCCACCATCTCTCCACGCGACCAGTCGCTCCTCGACCGCGTCGCGCAACGCCATGTCGGCGGCTGGAGCGTCGGGGGGCAACCGCGTGTTGTCGAGCTCCGCCAGGCCCTCGTCTGGGCCCACCACCTCGGCCTTCAGAATCGCGAACGCGAGCCGATCGATCCAGGGACTCTCAGGCGGAGGGGCCGCTGACTCAAGCTGCGTGCCATCGACCGCCTGTGGCTGACCAAAGTCGCGGGCAAGCTGCCCCAGGCTTCGCATCAGCTTCCCGTTCATCTCGGATGGAAGGGACACCCGCTCGCTGCCCGCCGGGACGATCTCGTCGGGATGACGCACCGAACTCAGCGCGACATAGCCCACCGCGACGCCGAGGATGATGAGCCATGCGATGAGCGTTCGCAGCATGCCCGAGCCGTCCGCCGAGCCAGGCTGTTCTGACTGCATCGGATCCGTCGGCCCTTGAGGCGGCTGACCCGATGACGGATTCGCCGGCGATCGCTGGTCGCGCTCGGCAGGCGGTCCGAAGGGAGGCCCGCCGCTGGTCCCCCGAGACGATCCGTCCGGTCTGCCCACGGTGGACTGCGTGGGTGGACCGAATGGTGGACGCCCCGCGGCGGCGGACGGATCAGTGGAGTCTGGTTGCTGCATGCGTCCTCTTTAGGTCGGCCCGAAGCGTACTGCCGCCCACCCTTTCGGATTCGTCATCACACCATCGGGCCCATGGCGTCGCCACGCGGAGACCGGCCGATGGACCGATGGTCCGATATATCCGAATCGGCGGACTGCCCCCACCGGTCGGGCCATCCCCGCTCCGCCCCACCGCTGTCGCCCCTTCACGCACAATCCATCCACCGCTCGCCCGGACCGGAAGCACTCTGGCTCGAGGCGATTCCGTGGGGCCGAGCCCCATCGATCGACTCCGAACCTTGACACTGCTGAAGGGATCACTATCTTGTGCGATTCCCCACCGCGCTTTCGAAGCTCCGCCCTCGGGCTTGGCTCGATCCGCACCGGGGTTCTTCCTCTCCGCGCGAGGGCCGACGCGGGCGATGTCGATCGCTCAGCCCTGCCCGACGCGTGATCGGAACGCTCGGCGATGCCCACGGCGATTGCAGCCGCGGGGAGATCAGCGCCAGTTCCCTCGCACCTTTCGACCATCGGACGACGATATGCCCCGCCAGACCTTTCTCGCGAAGCCAGGTGAAGTGAAGACCGTTTGGCGGCACATTGACGCGAACGGCAAGACGCTCGGCCGTCTGGCCACCGAAGTCGCGTCCGTCCTCATGGGCAAGCACCGCCCCGAGTACACGCCGCATGTCATCACCGGCGACTCCGTGATCATCACGAATGCCGCCAAGGTCGTGATGACCGGCCGGAAGCTCGATCAGAAGACCCTCCGCCGCTGGAGCGGCTATCCGGGTGGCCTGAAGGTCAAGAGCTACCGCGAGCTGATGGATACCAATCCGGAGCGCGTGGTCTTCCAGGCCGTGATCCGCATGCTCCCCCGCGGCCGGCTCGGCCGCGAGATCACCACGCGTCTCCGCGTGTTCGCCGGCGCCGAGCACACCCACCAGGCGCAGGGCCCGATCGCGTTCGACACGCCCTCGGCCCCGCATGTTGCGGCCGACGCCAACTGATTCCGCATCCACGACCCACACGCGGCCACGAACAGCGCCGCCCGCCTCTTCCGCTGACCGTCAGGACCCTGTCCATGCCCGACACGACCACTGAAGTCCGTACCCCGTATGTCTCCCGCGGCCCCGACGCCCAGGGATGGTTCTGGGGCACCGGTCGCCGCAAGACCGCCGTCGCCCGCGTTCGCGTGAAGGCCGGCGGTGGCTCGTTCAACGTGAACGGCAAGGAACTCGCCGTCTTCTTCACCGAAGAGCGCGATCAGAAGAACATCAACGGCATGCTCGAGCGCACCAACCTGAAGGGTTCGGTGCAGGTCGAGGTGAATGCCAACGGTGGCGGCTTCACCGGTCAGGCCGGCGCCGTGATCCTCGGCCTCGGCCGTGCGCTCCTGAACTACGACTCGAACCTCGAGCCGATCCTCCGCGAGCACGGCTACCTCACCCGCGACGACCGTAAGGTCGAGCGTAAGAAGTACGGCCAGGCTGGCGCCCGCCGTCGCTTCCAGTTCAGCAAGCGCTGATCGCCGCGACCCCGCTTGGGGTTGCGTGCCGCCGAACGACATCGCCATTCGCATCATCCAACGGGCTCGCGCATCGCGCGGGCCCGTTTTTCTTCGCCGCCTCCGCCGATCTCCGAAACTCGCGGGATACTCTCGCCATGCTTTACCTCTGGCTCTCTCTCGCGATTCTGTTCGAGGTCGGATGGGCGATCTCCATGAAGCTGAGCGAAGGCCTCACCCGACCGTGGTACACCGCCGCCACGATCCTGATGTACCTGCTGAGCGTCGTGTTCCTCGCCTTCGCCACGAAGCGGATGGATGTGGGCGCCGCGTACGCGATCTGGGCTGGCAGCGGCGCGGCGATCATCGCCGTCATCGGGATCATGTGGTTCCGCGAGCCAGCGACGCTCGTGAAGCTCGCGTCGTTGGCGCTCGTCGTCCTTGGCGTCGTCGGGCTCAACCTCTCGGGCGGAGGCCACGCCCCCGGGCCGAGCGCGAGCGAACCGAAGCGCGATGCGCCGGTCATGCCGGAGTGACCTTCCCTCCGTCATCCGCCGCGGCGACGCAGGGCGCGGGCGGCTCGCTCCGCGAGCAGCACCCGCGCCGTCGCCCGCGCGACCGTCGTTCGCTCGGCCTGTGACAGCTCTTCCAGCGTCCGCGGCGGACCACCGAGCCATCCATATCGGTTGCCGAGGACGCGAGCCGCCTCCTCGCCCATCGCCGACAGCCAGCGCTCACAGCCCGCCAACGGTTCCAGCATCGCTTCCCAGGGAAGCAGATGCGCGAACAGCGCCGGCATCGCGACGCTTCCCGGCTCGTGGCGCACGCTCGCCCGGCCGGCGCGCTGCGCCGTCGATGCCGATCGCCTCGCCATCATGCGGTCGGTCTCGAGCGCCACGAGTCTCCGCGGGGCTTGCCGCTTGGAGGGATCCACGCCGCGAATCACCTCACCGATGACGGCGACGCTCCCGGCGAGGATCGACCGGATCTCGTCGACGGGACGACGCTCGAGCGGTCCGCCCAAGGCCTGCTCGACGCGCAGGATCGCGACGCCGAGGAGCCGCTCGACGAGCCTTCGATGGATTCGGCTCGCCCATCGCAGGTCCGTCTCGATCCGATCGAGTGCGCTCCGTTCGGGCGTGCGCTGCAGGGCCTCGATGCCGCGCCAGGCCCGTCGCTTCAGGAAGTTCAGGATCGCGACCATCGACTCCTCGGCCGTCTCGTCGCGAGCGACCGACACGCGAGCCCGGTCCGCCGCGAGCGCGCGGAGGAGACCGACGGCGTCGAGCGGATCGCACCGCGGCGCGAGATCGGTCATCGCGCGCGCGGAGCCGAGCATCGTCGCGGCAGCATCGGCCCGCTCGAAGGTAGGCAGCTCGATCCACTCCAGACGGAGCGCCCGAAGTCGCTCGGCTCGCGCGGCGTCGATCCGCCGCCGGATGGCATCCGGCCGCGCTCCCAGCCGCTTGACGAGCATCTCCATCGGCACGCCGAATCGCCATGCCCGATACGCGAGCTCGCGATCCCGAAGCGATCGGTCGCGGCCGGCCGGACGGGTGGCCGACGACGGCCTGCGCGATGTCGAACGCTGCGGGAGCGTCCCGATCGGAGCGCGCAGGAGAAGCTGACGAACGGCCTCATGCGATCGGCCCAGCTCCTCGGCGACCGACTTCGCAGCGAGATTCGGCGTCGAGCCCGCCGAGACCAGCTCTCGAATGCGGGCGAGCGCACGACGCGCCGTCGCCTCGTCCATGCGCGAGAAGCGACTCGCCTCGTCGACGAGCGCCGGGTTCTGCAGGCGAAACCGCTCCAACTCCTCGCGGAAGACCGAGATGCGATGCCGTCCGTCCGCCCACCGGACGCTGTGGACGAGCAGGCCGCGCCCCCGCCAACGGCGGAGCGTCTTCTCGGTGACACCGAGCTCCTGGGCAAGCTCCGCCACGGGCGATGCTCCACCGGGCCGGTCGTCCGGCGACAGCGCGAGCCGCTCCGAGACATGCAACACGAAGGTCGCGAGGTCGGCCCGCAGCCGCCGACCTCCGACCACCGTCAGATCGGCGTTGGTCGCCCGAAACCCGGTGATGCGCCACAGCACGAACTCGAAGGGATAGGTGGCGTCATCCGCCACCTCGCGGGCGAGGCGCTCGGCCGCCTCCATCTGACGGTGCCGTGCGTCGGGAGGCGCGAAGGCCAACTGCCTTTCGAGCTCTTCGAACGCCGACACGCCATACCGAGCCGCTCGGGGCATGATTCGATTCTAATGCCATCTCCGTGCGACGCCTTCTCCGCCAGCTTCTCGAGCGTGCGATGCAGACCCCGCGTTTCCGCGGCATGGTGGCCGGCATGCTTGGCCACCACCTGACCGCCACGGATCTCGCCTTCCTCCGGGCGCTGCCCGATGGCCTCGTCGTGGACCTCACCGCGCAGCTCGCCGAGGAGGAGCGCGACCCCGGCCTTCCGAGCGTGCTCTGGTCGATCCTCTGGGAAGCCTCGGCGGCACGGGCACTCGGCGACCGCTGCCTCAAGCGGGTCCAGTTCCGCCTCGGGGAGCGTCGCTTCACGATGGAGCTGGACCTCACGGAGAGCCCCGAGTGCGGCTACATCCTGCGGAACCCGACGGTCCGTCTCACCCACCTGCTCGCCGGATTCGCGGGCAAGGGGCGCACCATGCTCGACATCGGCGCGAACGCCGGCTTCCACGCCCTCACCGCCGGGCTCTTCTTTCGGCGCGTGATCGCCTTCGAGCCGACGCCGGCGACGGCCGCGCGACTCGAGCGGAACATCATGCTGAGCGCGCTTCGCCACATCGATGTGAAGCGATGCGCGCTCTCGAACCGCGAGGGCGAGGCGCGCTTCACCATCAACGAGCGCCACTGCGGCGCGAATCGAATCGGTGGAGCGGGTGATGCGTCGGCCGCCGACGCCTCGATCGCCGTTCCGCTGCGGACGCTCGACGGCATGGCCGACGAGATCGGCCGCGTCGACTTCGTGAAGATCGATGTCGAGGGCCACGAGTGCGAGGTGCTCGAGGGCGCTCGAAAGACCGTCGAGCAGGATCGGCCGCTGCTCTTCGTGGAGTTCAACCGCCCCGAGCAGTTTGACCGTTTCCGTGGCATGCTCCCGCGGGGATATGTCGCGAGCGCGCCGGGAACACGCGGCGCCGCCGATGGGACGATCGTGACGACGGGGACGGAAGCGGTGCGGGCGCGCGATGTGCTCTTCAGCCCCTGACGGATGCGGTCGCGCTGGCTCGCTTTCGTCCCTGCTACGCTCACGGCATGCTGTACCGGCGTCGTCCCTGGGAAGAGGAACTCGCGATCATCGATCGGGTCATGCGATCGGTCTCGGACATCTCCGATCCCGAGCAGATGGTCGACGCCTACTGGAACGGCATCGCCGAGCTCATCCCGATGGACGATTACCTCGCCCTGTCGAGACGAGGTGTCGAGCCGCCGAACTTCCTGATCACCCGCTCATCGCGATTCCCGGAGCCGATCAACCCCTGGGAGTCGCGTCATCGATTACCCAAGCTCTCGGGCGGGATCCTCGGTGAGATCGCGTATGCCGATCGCCCCATGCTCATCGACGATCTTCCGGCGAAGCTGACGCGGGACGATCCGGGCTTTCCCTATCTCGCGGGCTTCCAGTCGCTCTTTGCGTTTCCGCAGTACGAGGGCGGCAAGGGCCTCAATGTCGGGATCACGCTCTTCCCGCCCGGCGTCGAGGTCGATCGCTCTTCGATTCCGATCCTCCATTGGCAAGCGAGCCTCTTCGGCCGTGGCACGCAGGGCTTGGTGCTTCGCAAGCAACTGACGCAGGCGCTGCAGGAACTCGATCGGGAGATGAGGGTCGTCGGCGAAATCCAGCGATCGCTCCTCCCCTCGACTCCGCCGCGCATCAGCGGCTTCGAGATCGCCACGAGCTACACCACGAGCGCGCAGGCCGGAGGCGACTACTACGACTTCTTCCCGCTCGGAGCGCAGGGGAGCGAGCAGGAGGGCTGGGGACTCTTCATCGCGGATGTCTCCGGGCACGGGACGCCAGCCGCCGTCCTGATGGCCATCACCCACGCGATCGCCCGGACCCGACCCGGCACGCCGGTGCCCGCCGGTCCCCTGCTCAGCTACATCAATGGCCACCTTGCCCGGTCGTATGCCACGAACGGCGCCTTCGTGACCGCGTTCTACGCGACGCTCGACCCGGAGCGGCGGCGCCTTCACTTCGCCCTCGCCGGCCACAATCCGCCGCTCGTCATCCGCGGCCCGAAGACCATGGCCCTCGAAGGGAACGCGGGCCTTCCGCTCGGACTTGCCCCGGAGGAGCAGTACGCGGAGTCGCTCTTCCAGCTCGAACCCGGTGACCTCCTCGTGCTCTACACGGACGGCGTCACCGAGGCGATGGCGCCCGCGGACGCCAGCGGCCGACGCGAGCTCTTCGGCGAGTCGCGACTGGTCGAGGCGATCCGCGCCGGATCGCACGACGATCCCGCAGCCTGCGTCCGGCGCATCGAAGATGCGGTCCGTCTATTCACGGAAGACGCCCCGGCGACGGATGATCGCACGCTCGTCCTGATGCGCTGCCGCTGAATCGACGCCGTGCCCGCTCGGCGACTCGGGCCGCTCACTCGCGTCGCTGCATGAACAGCCTGAGGATGTACCAGAAGAGGAGCATCACCGAGGCGAAGAGCGCCAGCGACGCGGCGACATGCTGCGTCGTCCGGTAGTGATGGAGCACATTCGATGTGTCGTAGGAAATGTAGCAGCAGGCGAAGAAGATCATCCCGACCGTGAACCAGATGCCGAGCGAGAAGCCGAAGATGCCGCTCGCGAGGATCGCCACGAGGGCGGCGATGCCGCCGAGGGAGAGGGCGATCCGCATGAAGGAGAAATCGGCCTTCGTGACGAAGACGACCGCCGTGAGGCCGAGGAACATCGCGCCGGTCGCCCCCGCCGCGGTCAGCAGCACATTCGGAGGCCCGAACTTCGCGGCGATAAAGATGAGCGGCGTGAACAGGACCGCCTGGAAGACGATGTAGAGACCGAGCCCGAGATACTGAAGGGCCGGCGACGCCTCGCTCTCGGCGAGCCTCTGGGCGCCGTAGGCGACGGCCATGAATCCGATCACGAGGACGAGCATGCCTCCCTTGCTTGAGCCGAGCAGTTGGACGGCCTGCTCGGTCACCGGCAACTGCATGATGAGCGTCATCAGCAGCGTGAACGCCACGATCGCGCCGGCCAGGTGCAGATAGGTTCGGCGAATGAAGTCGACCCGGTCCGAAACGGACGCGTCCGCGGCGCTCAGTGCCTCGTGTTGCGCCCAACGGGGCTCCAGAACGCCCTGATTGTTTGAGTATCGAGTCATGGCGGAAAGCCTATCACTCCATCGCCAACTTCGCGCGGGATTCCTTTCGAGGTGGACATTCCTACCGTGTTCCGTATCCTGCGGTCATGGGAATATTCGACATGTTTCGACGGGCACCGAAGGCGCCGAAGGAGCCGGAACGCTCCGGCACCGCCCTCGCCATGGTCATGCTTCGGCCGAATGTGACCTTCGACGCCGCCGCGATCGCGGAGCATGCCCGTCGGACCTGGGTCGACTCGCCGCTCCTGGGCACGATCCAGGGCGAAGGGTCGACCGCCGTCGCGGCGTCGGCGGCGGCCTCGGTGGCGCTCATGCACATGGAGATGCCGATTCCCTCGCCGGAGCTGCAGGGCCCGATCGCTCTCGCGTGGCATTGGCAGAAGGCCGCCGAGGAGATCGCCGCCCATCGGTCACATGTCGTGTGCATCGTGCAGTCGGCGTCGCTCTCCCCCCTTCATCTCCGCCTGCTGCACACCCAACTCGTCGGATCGCTGCTCGCGACGCATCCCTCCTTCGGCGTCTATGTGGGGGACGCGACGCTTGTCCGCAGCGCGAAGGATTTTCTCACGGATGCCATGGCGCTCGCATCCGCGATGCCTCTCCTGTCCTGGATCAGCCTCTGCCCGGTGCGAGGCGCACCTGGACGCTCGAGCGCCTACACCTACGGGCTCGCGTGGTTCGGCCTTCGCGAGCTTGAGGCCCGCGAGTGCGCGGTGCCGATGCGGGATCTCATGGGCCGACTCGCCGACATCGCCCAGTACGAGATCGGCAACGGTCTCCAGATCGCGCACGGTCACACCGTGGGCGAGAGCGCCCAGGAGCGAATCCGCGTCACGCACGAAACCTCGGCTTTCGTGCCCAAGCTTCCGGTCGCGCTCCTTCACTGGCCATCGTGAGCGAAGCCGCCGGCGGCCTCACGGCGGTGTCCTCGTGTGGTGTTCCCGCACGCCCAGCGTCTCGATGCTCACGCCCGGCCCGAAGGCGATCAGTTCGAGCGGCGCGACTCCTCCGTCGCGCAGATAGCGATCCAGCACGAAGAGCACCGAACCGGAGCTCATGTTGCCGAACTCGCGCAGGATGGCCCGGCTCGCCGCGAAGGAGCGAGCGTCGATCACATCCGCGGCGAACGAACCGGCCACGCCGCGCTCCACCGCATCGATGATGCCAGGTCCGCCCGGGTGGACGACCAGACCGCGCACATCGGTGCTGCACACGCCGCGGGCGATCTCGCGCTCAAGCGCGCGCGGCACCTCGCGCGTCAGGGTCATGGCGAAGCCGTCGTCGGTGATGCGCCAGGTCATCTCATCGCGGGCCTCGCGGATCAGCCGACTTCGACCGAGCGACAGCGGGCCGCCGATGCGCGCCCGAGGGTCGATGTCCGCGATGCCGGCGCCGGCGACGACCGCCGCGGCAGCGCCGTCCGCGAACAGGGCCGAGGCGACGAGGTTCTGCGGCGACCGGTCGGCCCGCAGGTGAAGCGAGCAGAGCTCGACGCAGACGACGAGTGCGACGCCGCCCGGCTCCGCGGCGACCGCGCCGATGGCGGCCCGCAGACCGAGGATGCCGCCGAAGCAGCCCATGAATCCGATCTGCGTGTGGCGCACGCCATCCGAGAGGCCGAGGCTGGGAGCGATCGATGTGCCGACGCCCGGCGCGGCGAAACCCGTGCAGGTCACGAGGACGAGATCCGTCACGCGCTCCGCGGCCACGCCGCTCGCGGCGAGCGCCCGGGCCGCCGCCTCCCGGGCGAGCGGCGGCGCGAACTCCGCAAAGCCGAGCATCCGTTCCGCGGTCGTCGCTCGCATCCAACGCTGCGGATCGGCCACGACATGGCGACGCTCGATCGCCGACCCCTCCACGATGCGACGCCAGCGCGATCGCTCGTCGCCCGAGAGCCCCCACGCATCCGCCTGCACCGTCGCCAGCTCCGCCTGCGAGCGCGCCGTCGGCACGGCGAGGCCGATTCCGCGCAGGGTCGCGGCAGCCCATGCGAGCGATGCTGCGCCCGGTTCGCTCATCGCGGCACCAGCGCCCGCACGAGCGGTCCGAGCGCCCGATCCCCGAGCGTGCGAAGGGTCGAGGGCATCCATCCGCGAGCGGTGCCGATGCCCGAAAGGACGCGCGACGCGCCGGCCAGCGTGGCCACGCGGGCACAGCGGCGATGCATCGGCGCGATCCGCTCGCGCCACGCGCGCTCGTAGCGGGACCGCGCCGCCTGGTCCCATCGCCCTTCGCCGATCGCCTCGCCAAGCGCCCAGGCCGACTCGATCGCCCACCGCATGCCCTCGCCGGTGAAGGGCTCGATGTAGCCGGCAGCATCACCCACGAGCGCCACGCGATCGGCCGTTCGGGATGTCGTCCGCCAGGGCATCGGCCCGCTCGCGACGATGTTCGCGATGCGCCCTTCCCACCCCTCGTCCGACGGGCCGCGATCCCCGATGAGTTCGGCCAGACTCGCGGAGCGTTCGACGAACCACGCGAGGGCCTCGCGCGGCCTCGTCGGCATCGGCGCGTCGGCCGCGACCAGCGCGCCGCAGTGCACGCGGTCAGCCCCTTCGCGGACGACGCCGAGGTAGCCACCTTCGACGACGAACATCGTGATCGTCCCGTCGAATTGCCGCGCCGCCCGAAGGCTTGCCTCCCCCTCGAGTGCAAGGTCCATCGAGACGCCGAACTTCCGACCGACGCCCGCGGTGTCCACCAGTCCCGCGGCCCGCGCGACGCTGCTTCCACAACCGTCGGCGCCGATAAGGAGCGCCGCCTCGAAGCGCTCGCCCTCGCCGTCCGCGTCGGCGGCGGAGCGGAGGTCAACGACGGCGCCGGCACCATCGCTTCGGCCGACGCTCACCACGCGAGCCGCGACCTCGGTCCGCACCTCGGCGCCGGCGCTCGCCGCGGCGGCCCGCAGGAGCGCGTCGAAGGTGCGACGGGGAATGATGCATCCGCCGCCCGACGCCCCGCGCGTGAAGCGGACATCGATCACATCGCGGTCGCCGTCAACGAGGACCCGCCCGCGTCGGGTCTGGCCGACGCTCGCCCGGCGCACCGCGTCGCCGACTCCCATCGCATCGAGGATGCGGAACGCCTCGGGATGCAGGCAATGGCCGCAGCACTTCGCCGCGCCGTCGGCCCGGCGCTCGGCCATCACGACGCGCCAGCCGGCGACCGCCAGCCGCCACGCGGCCACCGCGCCAGCCGGACCGCCTCCGATGATGATCGCTTCACGCTCCTCCACCGGGACGAAGCGTAGACGCCCGCGACGCCGCCCGACGGGGAAAAGGCGCGGGGAAGGGACTCAGCCAACCGCGACGCGACCGACGGTGCCCGTGCCCGACTCCGCGTGCCCCGCTCCCCGCACGCCGGGTGCGACGGGAGCCGCCGTCGGCTCCTCGGCAATCTCCCCGTCAACGACATAGAGCCGTGGAATCTTCGGATGGATCCGACAGAGCATCTCGTGCGGGATCATCCCGGAGCGCCCGGCCAGCCGCGGGAGATGATTCGGGGCGCCTGCGTCGGGGCTGACGATCTCGACCGTCATGCCGACGCCACCATCGCGCTGGGTGAGGCAATCCAGGTCGGTCAGGTCCACGGTGATCTGGTCCATGTTGACCGCACCGATGACCGGAGCGAAATCGCGGACGATCTCGGTCCTGCCGCCGCGCGTCACCTCGCGCAGGACGGCAATCTTCTGCTGGCCGCCGGAGCCGTCGGCGTCCTGCGGACGGAACACCGGGAAGCCATCCGCATACCCGACCGGCACGAGTCCGATGGTCGAGGGACGCGACGCCGTCCAGCGCGAGCCGTAGCCGACCGCGGTGCCGGCCGGAATGCGCTTCACCTGAACGACCCGACTCCGCCAGCGAACGCAGGGGCGGAGGAGATCATCGGGCAGCTCCATCTCGCCGCCGTCGAGCTCTTCGAGGCCGTAACCGGCCCACGCGAGTCCGAAACGCACCATGGACCGGTGGTAGCGGCGGTGGCGGAAGAGGGCGTAGGTGCTCGCGACATGGATGTCGGTATCGGGAGCGAGCGTGTGGGCGTAGCGGCTGAGGAGGGCGTCGAAGCAGGCAAGCTGGCCGTCGGTCGCCTCGCGATCGACCCGCGAGTTGGCGAAGTGGGTGAAGACGCCGCGCAGGCTGACATGACGGCTGAACCGCGGGTCGCCGCTGATCCGCTCGAGGAGCCGGCCAGCCTCATCCGGCCGGGCCCCGCCCCGACTCAGTCCCGAATCGACCTCCAGATGGACCGGAATCCGGGTTCGATAGTGGTCGGCGAGCGACACCAGCAGCTCGAGCTGGCCAAGATCGTGAACCGTGAGGTGCAGCCGACCGCTCACCAGCAGACGGCTGGCCTCGTCGCCGGGCCGAATGTCCGCGACCGGCATCAGGACGAGGATCGCCGGTCCTCCGGCGGCAGCGGACTCGGAGCCCACACCCGCGCCCGAACCCGCGCCAGCCCCCGCGCCCGAACCGGTCGCCAAACCCATGGCCAGCTCCGCCGCCTGCGGCAGGGAGTAGACGGCCAGCAGGTCTGCGCCGGCGGCGAGCAGGCGTCGGGCCACCCGACTCGCGCCGAGCCCGTAGGCGTCGGCCTTCACGATCGGACAGAGCTTGCACTCCGGGCCGACCAAACGACGGATCGCCGCCATGTTGTGATCGATGGCGGTGAGGTTGACCTCGACGCAACTCGGCTCGTGCATGAGCATCGGACCGCCGCATTATGGCGGTCGCCTCGCGTTGGGAGCGGATGAAAAGGAGGGGAAATTCCGCGACGGACCTCGCCGACGGCGCCCCGATCGGGACGCGCGACGACAACCCTTCGCAGACCCGTTTGTATCGACCTCCTCCAGCCCGTACCATTGACCTTTCGCCCGGGCGTCTCGGGAGTCCGAGCGACCGCCGACGCGGGGCGATCGGAAAGGGGCAGCCCCGACAGGATCACCTATGCAGGATGTCTTCGATCTCACCAAGACCTTTGCGGACCTCGGCCTTCGGGACGCGCTCTTGGAGGGAATCACGAAGAAGGGTTTCGTCCATCCGACGCACATCCAGTCCTCGCTCATCCCTGCGGCGCTGAAGGGCCGCGATGTCCTCGGCCAGGCGAAGACCGGGTCAGGCAAGACCGCGGCGTTCGGCCTGCCGCTCCTCCAGCTCCTGAATCCCGAAGATGCGTTCTCGGCCCTCGTCCTCGTGCCGACGCGTGAGCTCGCCGTCCAGGTCGCCGATGAGCTGACCGACCTCGGGAGCTTCGCCAAGGTCGGCGTGCTTGCCGTCTACGGCGGGCAGCCGATCCGCAAGCAGATGGTCAAGCTCGATCCGAAGAGCGGCCACAAGCCGGCGATCGTCGTCGGCACGCCCGGCCGCGTGATGGATCTCAACGAGCGACGGCTCCTCCCCTACGAGCACATCCGCTTCGCGATCCTCGACGAGGTCGACCGGATGCTCGACATCGGCTTCCGCGACGACATCAAGCGGATCCTCACCGCCCTTCGCAAGGGTCCGCAGACGATCTTCGTCAGCGCGACGATCTCGCCCGAGATCGAGCGGCTCGCCCGCTCCTACATGAAGGACCCCGAGAAGATCGTCTCGGTGCAGAAGAGCCTCACCGTCGAGCGGGTGAACCAGAGCTATCTCCCGGTCGAGCCCTGGGACAAGCGGCGCCTGCTCCTTCACCTGCTCAAGCACGAGGAACCCGGTCTCACCGTGGTCTTCTGCCGGATGAAGCGCACCGTCGACGAGGTCTACGAATACCTCAAGGAGAAGGGCATCGACGCCTTCCCGATGCATGGCGACATGTATCAGACGAAGCGCGACAAGGTCATGGAGAAGCTCCGCGACGGCGACCTCAAGGTCCTCGTGGCGAGCGATCTCGCGAGCCGCGGCCTCGATGTCGAGGACATCTCGCATGTCATCAACTACGACATGCCCGAGGATCCCGAGGCCTACATCCACCGCATCGGCCGCACCGCCCGCGCGGGCCGCGACGGCATCGCCTGGAGCTTCGTCTGCCCCGACCAGGGCCAGCTTCTCTCGAACATCGAGCAGCTTGCGAATGTCGAGATTCCGAAGAAGGAATACCCCGACTTCACCCCCGGCCCGATTCCGCGCTCGGTGCTTGAGCGCCGCGAGGCGGAGGCGAAGCGAAAGGAAGAGCTTGCCTCGCAGCGCAACCGGCATCAGCCAGCGCCGATCGAGGAGATGGTGAAGAAGGTGGATGCCAACGCCTTCCCGGACGGCATGGTGCCCATCGCCATGCCGGACAAGCGCATGGGTGGCCGCATCCGCACCGCGCGAGGCGGGCGATAGTGCATCGCGGGTCGGCGGCGCTGCGGGTGGGTGAAGAGGTTCGGGAGATGCTCGCCCTCGGGCAGCCGGTCGTGGCGCTCGAGACCGCGGTGCTGACCCACGGCCTGCCGCGCGCACCGATGGCGGCGCCTCCCTGCGCGCATGACCTCCTCACGGCGATCGGTCATCCGTGGATCGAGCACGCATCGGCGAATCTCGAACTGGCCCGCGCGATGGCGGCCGTCGTGCGGGCTCATGGCGCGACGCCTGCGACCGTCGGCATGCTCGACGGCGAACTCATCGTCGGCATGACCGACGAGGAACTCGCCCGACTCGGCGCCGAGACGAATGTCGTGAAGCTCTCGACGCGCGATCTCGGCATCGCCCGAGCCGAACGAGCCTGCGGCGGAACGACGGTCGCCGGCACGCTTGCGGCGATGCGCCTCGCGAACCGGATGCTCATCGGACGCGCGAAGATTCCGCTGCGCGTCTTCGCCACCGGCGGCATCGGGGGCGTGCATCGCGGATGGACCGCAACCCCCGACATCTCCGCGGATCTCCTCGCCCTCGCCTCCACGCCCGCCTGCGTGGTCAGCGCCGGCGCGAAGAGCATTCTCGACCTGCCCGCCACGGTCGAAGCCCTCGACGCACTCGGGGTGCCGGTCCTCGGCCTCGAAACACCGTGGTTCCCGCGCTTCCTCACCGCCGGGGCTCCCCCGCTCCGCGTGCAGCGCGATGTGCCGTCGGTCGCCGTCGCCGCCCAGGCCTGTCGGGCCCACTGGGAGGAGTTCGACCTTCCGAGCGGCGTCCTCGTCGCCAACCCGCCGCCGGCCCGCTTCGCCCTCGGCTACGAGGAGGTCGAGACGATCATCGCCGAGAGCGTGCGCGAGGCGACCGCGAGCGGGGTCCGATCCGAGGCGGTCACGCCGTTTCTCCTCCAACGCGTCGCGGAACGAACCGGCGGACGATCCGTCGGGGCGAATGTCGCGGCGCTCCTGCACAACGCCCACATCGCGTCGCGACTCGCGATCGCCCTGCTGCCGTGACGATCACGAGATCGGCGTCGTCGACTTGGGCAGATCGAGGATCGGCAACTGGAGTCCCGGCGCGAGCTGCATGCGCGGGGCGACGAAGGCCCCGCGCGGATCGCGGGTGTAGACGAAGCGGGCGCCGATCTCGTACTTGATCGGCTTCGGGAAGGTGCCCTCGACGCGCAGGTGCGTCGAGACCCAGTCGCGCGGACGCTGGAAGATGAGCGGACGACGCTGGCCGTCGATGAGGACATCGGCCTTCACGCGCCCCTGCCGATCGCGCTCCGCCGGCCCGTGGAGCACGGTGATCTCGACGGCGGCGACCGACTCGTCGAAGCCCCAGACGCGCACGGCGCGGACCGGCTCGTCCGACGGGATTTCCTCGGCGACGATTCCGCTCGCCGTCTCGTCGCGCCGCACCCACCACGGCGCGGTGAGGACATTGGGATCGGCGAAATCAGCCGGACGGGCGACCTTGCGGACGCCTCCGCCGATCGGCCAGCGGCGCCACCCGCGCTTCTGGTCGAAGTCGCTCGTCCAGTACCAGACGATCGAGCCGAAGCGATCGAAGGTCACATAGTCGCCGGGCTGCACATCGCGCACGACGGCGCGGAGGCCGTCGTTCCAGACCGCGGTGCGCCACTCCTTCGCGACGCCATCCCAGAGCGTGAGCTCGATGATGCCGAGGTCCTCTTTCGCGAGAAGCTGGCGGGCAAAGACGGCCTCGCGCTCGAGGGCGTCGCGCTTGGCCTCCTCGCGGACCTCGTGCGCGGCAGGACCGGCGGGCGGCTCCGGCGCGGTGCGCTTCTTGGCGTCGCCCTTCGCGTTGCCCCGATCAGTACCCTTGCCGTTGCGCGGCGGGCGCTTCTGGCTCTCCCGACGATCGGCGTGCTTGCCCTGCTTCCGCTCCCACGCGATCGCGTCGAGGCGCGCCCACATGCGGTCCTCCGCCATCGCGTCCATCACGAGATCGCGCTTCCCCGCGACGAAGAAGACCCGACCTTCGGCCTCCTTCGAGAACATCAGGTGGCCGTCCGCTGCGGAGTTCCCGTAGAAGTCGAAGCCGCTCTCGTCGACCGCGTAGCCGGTCGCCTGTCCCGCGTCCGCAACCGACTTCTTCGACTGCGCAGCCCCCTGGCGGGCATCCTGCGCCGCTCCCGCGGCGTGAAGGGCACCGCCGAGGAGCAGGACCCCGGCGACGATCCAGACGAGCGCACGATGTCCACGCAGCATGAGCGTCCTCCTTCGGCCGTGCGTCCTCTCAACACGAGCGGCATCGCTTGGCGCTGCGGTCTCAGGATCGGCGAAAACCGCTCGTTCGTGAGTTCCCCATTGCGAGAGAGGATACCGATTGCGAAGCTACGGCGATATGGATCCCGCCGGCCAGCCACGAATCCCGGGTGAGGATGCGGGAGCCCTGCTCGCGTTCGTGTACGGCGATCTGCGTCGGATCGCGGCCGGATATCTCCATCACGAGCGTCCCGACCACACGCTGCAGCCGACGGCCCTGGTGCACGAGGCGTGGTGTCGACTCGCCCCGCGCGTCGCCGAGTTCGGCGCGTCGCGCGAGGAGTTCGTCGCCATCGCCGCGACCACCATGCGTCACATCCTCGTGGACCACGCCCGCGCCCGCCACGCCGAGAAGCGCGGCGGCAGCCGAGCCCGCGTCGGCATCGGCGCCGACGACGGCTTGGGCATGCGGGACATCGCCTCGAGCGAGAGCGGCCGCCCCGACGCGATCGATCTCATCGCCCTCGACGAGGCCCTCGAGCGGCTGCGCGGCATCGATGCGAGGCAGGCGCGACTCGTCGAGCTGCGCTTCTTCGGCGGACTCACGCTCGACGAGGCGGCCGCCCTCATCGGCATCGCGCGGCGCAGCGCCGATCGCGAGTGGGCCTGCGCCCGCGCGTGGCTCTGGCAGGAGCTCCGCGACGACGAGACGGTGACGCCATGAGCGGCGATCCGAGGACGGCGGGGCGCGCCCACGCGATCCTGCGCGCCGCCCTCGACCGCGAGGAGGATGCGCGGGAGGCCTTCGTGATCGCCGAGACGGAGGGAGATCCGGAGCTGCGCGCCGCCGCCCGAGCGCTCCTCGCAGCGGTCGCATCGAGCGATCGATTTCTCGAGACGCCCCCATGGACGCCCCCATCGGCTGCCCCCGCGACGACGCCCGCCGCAGGGACGACCGCGAGCGCGCCGACGCCCGACTCGCTCGTCGGGCGCACCATCGGCGACATCACCGTCCTCGCCCTCGCCGGCGTTGGAGGCATGGGCGAGGTCTATCGCGCGCGGCAGCGCTCGCCCGATCGCGAGGTCGCCCTCAAGGTCATCCGCAGTCCGCATCGCGGTCTCCGTCCCGCGCGCTCCGCCATCGCCCGCTTCGAGCAGGAGATCCGAGCGCTCGGACGCCTGCGGCATCCCAACATCGCCCAGATCCACAACGCCGGCACTTTCGACCGCGACGGCGACGCAACCCCCTTCGTCGCCCTCGAGTGGATCGACCGGGCGGTGCCGATCACCAGCCACGCCGATGCCGCCGGGCTCGATCGGACGGCCCGCCTGCGGCTCTTCGCCGACATCGCCGATGCGATCGCCCACGCCCACGGCCGCGGCGTCGTCCACCGCGACCTGAAGCCGGCGAATGTGCTGGTCGGCGCCGATGGCGTGCCGAAGGTGATCGACTTCGGCGTCGCGCTCCTGACCGACGCGACGGCGCGGGCCACGCTCGACGGACAGTTCGTCGGATCGCTCGTCGCGATGAGTCCCGAGCAGTGCGCCCGCGGCGCGCAGCGCGGCAGCGTCGATGTTCGCTGCGATGTCTACGCCCTCGGTGCGCTCCTCTACGAGCTGGTCGAAGGGCGGCCCCCGCTCGACCTCGCGACGCTGCCCCTCCCGGACGCCCTCGCGGTGATCACCGAGCGCGCTCCCGCGCCGCCGCGTCGCGCGGGCGCCGATCTCTCGCTCGTCCTCCTCACCGCGCTCGCGAAGTCACCGGACGACCGCTACCGGTCGGTCGAGGCGTTCCGCCGCGATGTCCTCCATGTGCTGCGCCATGAGCCGATCGAGGCCCGACCTCCCTCCGCGGCCCGTCGCGTCGCGCTCTTCGCCCGACGCCATCGCGCCGCGGTCATCGGCGCCGGCGTGGCGACCGCCGCGATTCTCGTCGGCGCGACGGCGATGGCGGTGAGCCTTGTCCGCACGACGCGGGCCGAGGCGGCCGCGGCCGCACGGGTCGTCGAGCTGACCCGCGTCACCGATTTTCTCCGCTCGCTCATCGCCAACGAGGACCTCGACGAGGGCATCGCGCTCCGCACCATCGCCAGCGAGCTCGACGAGTGGTCCGAGCGCGCCGACGAGGAACTGGCCGATGTGCCGATCGCCCGCTCGACGGTCCGCTACGCGATCGGCGAGGCGATGCTCGCGGTCGGCCGCTTCGACGATGCCGAACGCCTCGTGCAGGGCGGGCTCGACGACCTGCGACTCGTTCGGTCGGGCGATGCCGCCGCGCGGCAGCGCAGCGAGGTCGCGATGCTCGGAACGCTCGCCCGCATCGCCCGCGACCGCGGGGCGAGCGACGCTGCGCTCGCCCGCTACGCGGCGCTCCTGACCGAGCACACCGCGATCGTGGAGGGCGAGGGCGATCCGGGCGAGGTGATCCGCAGCGACTATGCGCTGCTCCTCCACTCGCTCAAGCGCGGCGACGAAGCGGCACCGATCCTCGAGCGCGTCCTCGCCGATCGCACCGTCCGACTCGGGCGCACCCATCGGCGCACCGGCGCGACCATCGGTCAGCTCGGGCGCGTGCGCTTCGGTCAGGGACGGGACGAGGAAGCCGTCGCGCTCTACCGCGAGTCGATCGCGATCGACGACGCGAGCCACGGACCGAAGTCCCTCGCCTCCGCGGCGACCCGCAACAACCTCGCCGTTGCCCTCCAGCGCCTCGGGCGGCCGGCGGAGTCGCTCGCGATCCTGCGCGAACTCGTCGAACTCCGCACCCGCGAGCAGGGACCGGACCATCCGAGCACGCTGACGGTCGAGGCCAATTGCGCCAATCTCGCCCTCGCCGTGGCGACGACCGAAGAGGAGCGCGAGGCCGCGCGACGAATGGCCCATGACTGCCACGAGCGCCATCGACGGGTGCTCGGGACCACCGCGCGCGGCTCGATCATCACCGGCATCAGCGCGCTCCGCGCAAGCCTCGAGCTGCGCCGCTGGGAGGAGATCCTCAGCCTTGCGCCGACGGTGCGGGCCGCGGCCGACGCGGGCGCAGCCCAGTTCGGGACGAGCTCGTGGCGGGTCGGCTTCTGTGATTGCATGCTCGGCAAGGCGCTCATCGAACTCGGACGCGAGGAAGAGGGCCGCAGGCTCATCGCCGCGGGACTGAGCGCGATGGAGGCCTCGCAACCCTCCCCCGAACTCACCCGGCACCTCGAGCGGATCCGAAGCTGGTGAACGGCTCGGCTTGACATGCCCTCCCGCAGCGGGTCTACTCCTCCCCGCAGCCTTCGGCTTTCGTTCCCGTGCATCCGCGCCGGAACGCACCTCTCCCGCCGCGCGAACCTCGCTTCGCTTCGTCCGCGCATGAGGCTGCCGCCGTTCCAACCCGTCACGCAGCCCCGTCCCCCCGCCGCGCGCCGATCGTCGTCGCGCCGAGCGACGCGTTCCTCCCGCCCATGGCGTCCGCACCCGACGAACGACCCTCCGTTGAAGCCGCCCCCTCGGGCGTCGCGTCGGTGGACGGCATCCTGGTGATCGGCGAACCCTTCGGCGGTCCGCGCGGCGGACAGCGTTCGAGCGCGGCCGCCTCCGCCGACGGGCGGGTGCGCTCCGCCGCGGATCCGCTGATCGAGCGTCCGGGCGATCCGATCGTGCCCGCGTCGATGATCGCGGAGTGCGGCCTGCGCCAGTGCATGCAGGTGCAGGTGGATGTGGAGAGCGACGCGGATCCGGCCGCACGGCACGCTCCGCGGCGCGTCCGCCGCGTGCTGGCGATCGAGGGGCGGTCATGCGAGGACGCACGCGGCCGTCTCGCCTTCACCGACGCGACGCCGGTCGATCCCGCTCCGCGCATGACGCTCGAGTATCCGGGCTGTCCTCCGGCCTGCCGGCTCATCGACCTCTTCTGTCCGATCGGATTCGGAACCCGCGGGCTCATCGTCGCGCCGCCCAAGGCCGGCAAGACGATTCTCCTTCAGAACATCGCCTTCGGCATCAAGCGCAACCACCCCGCGGTCGAGCTCATCGCCCTCCTCATCGACGAGCGTCCCGAGGAGGTCACCGACTTCCGCCGCCATGTCCCGGCCCAGGTGCTTGCGTCGAGCAACGACGAGGATCTCGAGCGCCATCTCGCCCTCGGCATGTTCGCGATCGAGCGCGCGAAGCGCATGGTCGAGACCGGGCGGGATGTCGTCGTCCTGCTCGATTCGCTGACCCGTCTCGGACGGGCCTTCAACAACAGCCGTTCCTTCGGCGGCTCGGGGCGGACGATGTCCGGCGGCCTCGACTCGCGGGCCTTGGAAGTCCCGAAGCAGCTCTTCGGGGCCGCCCGGCGGCTGGAGGAAGGCGGTTCGCTGACGATCATCGCCACCTGCCTCGTCGACACCGGCTCCCGCGCGGACCAGATCATCTTCGAGGAGTTCAAAGGAACGGGAAACATGGAGCTGGTCCTCGACCGGACCATCGCCGAGAAGCGGATTTTCCCGGCCATCAACCTCGCCGCCAGCGGGACCCGCAAGGAGCACCTGCTCCTTGGCGAACAGGCCCTCAAGACCATCACCGCCCTCCGACGACGCCTCCTCGCCGTCCCGCCGCATGTGCAGATCGAACAGCTTCTGAACGCACTTGGGCGCTTCGACACGAACGATCGCCTCGTGGCGGGCTGACCGATCGCCTCCCGACGCGCCGCGAGGGCCACCGGTATGATCCAAGCCCTATGTCCGAAGGCACGGATCGCAATCGGGATTACCTCCGCGCGGGACTCTTCGTCTCCGTGGCGCTGGCCTTGGGAATCGGGACCTTCGTCGCCCTCCAGAAGGTCTCCTGGTCGGCCCGCTCGACCTACTCGCTTCGCTTCAAGGTCGAAAACGGCATCACCGGCCTGAGCCCGGGCAGCGAGATCCGCGTCGGCGGCCTGCGGAAGGGTCGAATCCTCTCGATCAAGACCGACGCCAAGAACGGCGTGCTCTCGGACATCCTCGTCGAGTTCGAGATCGACGCGGCGCTCGGCCTCTACCGGAACGCGAAGGCGGTGCGCGTCGCTCCGCTCCTCGGGAACACCGCGTGGATCAACTTCACGAGCCTCGGCGAACAGTTCGACGAGAACGAGGATGGCGAGATCCAGTCGAACGAGGGACTCCTCCCGATCGGCGGCGAGCTCGTCGCGATCGAGGCCCCGGGCCTCCTCGCGAACATCGCCGGCAGCAAGTCCGCGGAGGAGATCGTCACCATCATCTCCCGCGCCGAGAAGTTCACGGAGATCCTCGAGCGGGCGCCGAAGGACTACGAGGAGCAGATCGTGCCCTCGCTCGAAGCCGCGCGGGTGACCATCACCGCGCTGCGCGACGACTACCAGAAGTGGCGCTCGTCGGTCGAGAGCGCGCTGACCCGCGCGGAGAACGCGGCGAAGAACCTCGAGGAGGGGACCGCCGACGCCAACCGGCTCATCGCCGAGGCCCGGGCGACGCTCGCCGAGAATCGCCCGACGCTCGGCAGCGCGATCACGGAGCTCGAGTCGGCCGCGAAGGGCGCCAACGCGGCGGTGAGCACTATCCGCACCGAGACGATCCCGAAGATCGCCGAGGTGCTCAACGCCGGCGAGGCCTCGGTCGACAACTTCGCGACGATGCTCGATCGCCTCGACGGGGAGATCGCGGCCCGCATGCCCGACCTGCGCTCCTTCATGAGCGATGTCCGTGTCGCGGCCTCGCAACTGAAGCTCGCGACGATCGAGGTGCGCAGGAGCCCGTGGCGCCTGCTCTATCGTCCCTCCACCGAAGTGCTCGAGAACGAGCAGCTCTACGAGGCGACCCGGGCCTTCGCGGCGGCGTCGGCGGATCTCCGCACCGCCGCCGAGGGACTCGAGGAACTCCTCCGCGTGCGTCCGGATCTGCTCGAACGGGACGAACTCCGTTCCCGTCTCCAGTCCTCGCTCCTCGACGCCCTCGGTCGCTACGAGGAGACGCAGCGGCGTCTGCATGGCGTGCTCGTCGACGAACCCGCTCCGGGCGACGCGTCCCGCAACCCCTCCCCACGGAACTGACCCGGCGTGTTCGGTTTCAGCTCCCAGCGCAACCGACGGTCCGACGAGCGAAGCAATCTCGGCGTCGGCGTGGCGACGCTCGCGACGATCGCGTCGCTCGCCTTGGCGGGCACGCTGCTGCCGGGCCTGCTGCGCTCGCCGCTCCTCGAGTACCAGATCAGCGTCCCCGCCGGCGAGGACATCACCGGCGTCGCGCCGGGCACGCCGGTGTCGATCGCCGGATTCGTGCGCGGCGAGGTCGTGAGCGTCGAGGACCGGTCGCAGCCCGACGAGTCCACCGCCTTCGTCATCACCATCGAGATCGAGCCCGATCCGCCGATCTACTCCGATGCCCGCGTCCGCTTCGTGCGCGACATCGTCTCGGGCCGCACGCAGGTCGACTTCGTCCGCGCCGGCGCGCCAGGTGACGGGAAGACGCGGCTCGCTCCAGGCAACGACATCATCCGCAACACCGAGGACGGCGACGCCTCGCTCTTCCTCACGCCGGCCGCACAGCGCTCCTACGACAACACCTGGGCGGCGATCGAGCGGGCCCGCGAGGCGTGGGGCCCGATCGCCGCGGACGGGCCGGATGGCGCGCGGGCCCGTTTCGCAGCCGTCCGCGACGACTTCGCCTCGCTGCGCGAGACGATCGGCGATGACATCGACCGCTACGGCGAGCGCTTCGAGACCCTGCGGGCCCGCTTCGCCGCGCTCAGCGAGCCCTTCGAGAGCCTGCAGGAGGAATGGCAACGCACGACCGACGAGTTCGCGGCGGTGCGGACCCTCCTCGGCGAGGGCGGCTCGTGGGAACGGGTGAGCGCCCTGATCGCGACCTTCCGTGACGGCAGCGCCGCCGTCGGCGAGGAATGGGGCGAACTCGTCGCGATCGTCGGCCGCATCCGGACGACCTGGGCGCGTCTCACCGAGCGGACCGGCGCCTTCGGCGACCGTCTCCGAGCCTTCGCAAACGAACTCGGCTTCAGCGAGCCCTTCGCCGATCTCACCATCGCCGCAGACCAGTTCGCCCGGCTCACCGGCGGCGGCGTCGGCACCGCGCTCCGGGCGCTCGTGCCGAACGCGAGCCGCGACGACGCCGTCGAGCGGGCCCGGGACGAGCTCGCGCGGGCGATCCTCACCGGCATGGAGGAGGCGAAGCGAGCCCAGGAGACGCTGCGCACCCTCCTCGACGAAGGCGAGCAGCTCCGCGCGATCGCCGAGGAACTCGATCGGTTCGGCGCCATGCTCGAGGGGCTCGGGAGCCTGGAGGACGCGCTCTACCGACTTCGCATCGAGCGGGCGGGCGACCGCTGACGGAGGCGCGATGGCGATCGCAACGGTAGAGCGAATCGAGCCGGGCGCGCCGCGGCGGGAGGCCGACGAGGCCGAGCTTGCCCGCTTCACCCGCGCCCGCGACCGCGACCTGCGCGGCATCGACGAGCTCTTCCTCGTCGAGAGTCCGCGCGTCGTGCGGCGCTTCCTGCGGGCGTCGTGGCGCTGTCGCTCGATCCTCGTGACACCCGAAGTCTGGCCGACGATCGAGCCGCTCGTCGCGGCGCGGCCCGAACCGATCGCCATCTTCCTGATCGACTTCGACGCCCTCACCGAGCTCAGCGGTTACCGCCTGCACGGCGGCGCCCTCGCCCTGGGCGAACGGACCTATTGGCCGCCGTCAACCGACGCGCTCCTGCCGCGGCTCGATCGCGAGGGACCGCTCACGCTGGTCGTCGCCCAAGGCGTCGTCCAAGTCGACAACATCGGCGCGATCTTCCGCAGCGCCTCCTGCTTCGGTGCGGCCGGCATCCTCCTCGACGACGCCTGCGCCGATCCCTTGCTGCGGAAGACGATTCGCTTCTCGATGGGTCGCGTCTTCGACATCCCGTGGGCGGTGAGTCGTGACCTCGCGAATGACCTGAGGCGACTCGCCGATCTCGACATCGCGCCCCTCGCGATCGAGATGACCCCACGCGCCCGTCCGCTGGTCGAGCTGCCCGCGGGCGGTCGGGTGGCGCTTGTCGTCGGAAGCGAGACCTATGGCGTCGCACCGACGATCCTCGACCGCTGTCAGGCGACCTTCGCGATCCCAAGCGCGGGGCCGGACGAGGACGGCGAGGCCCGTTCGCTCAATGTCGCGGTGGCCGCGGCGATCGCCCTCCACCAGCGATCGGCGCGGCGAGACTGACCCTGCCGCGCGGTACCGTGTGCGGTCATGGCAGCCAAGGCCCCGACGAAGAATCCCGCGGTGGACGCCTACATCGAGCAGGCGCAGCCATTCGCCCGTCCGATCCTGAAGCGGCTGCGCCGCGCGGTCCACAAGGGCTGTCCGGGCTGCGTCGAAACGATCAAGTGGGGCATGCCGAGCTTCGATCATCACGGCCCGATGTGCTCGATGGCCGCGTTCAAGGCCCACTGCACCGTGAGCTTCTGGAAGGCGACGCTGCTCGAGGATCCAAGCGGCACGCTGGAGACGATCGGGCGCACGGCGATGGGCCACCTCGGGCGCATCACGGCGATCGAGGAGCTTCCGGCGGAGGCGGTGCTCGCCGAGCTCGTCCGCCAGGCCGCCCGACTCAACGAGGATGGCGTGACGGTCGCCCGCGTCACGAAGAAGAAGCCGCCGCTCACGGTGCCGCCGGCGATCCTCGCCGCGATCAGGCGAAACAAGGCCGCACTCGCGACCTGGGAGGCGTTCTCGCCGTCGCACAAGCGCGAGTATGTCGAGTGGATCACGGAGGCGAAGACCGACGCGACGCGCGAGAAGCGGGTGGCACAGATGCTCGAACAACTCGCCGACGGCAAGAGCCGACATTGGAAGTACCAGAAGTGACCGACCAGCCGGACCAGATCGGGCCCTTCGAACTCTCCTGGGATTCGACGCGGCTCCAGATGGATCGCGTCGTCACCGCGCTTCGCGCAAGCTACTGGTCGCCGAACATCCGACGCGACCTCGTCGAGCGCGCGGCGGCGAACAGCCTGACGCTCGGCGCCTATGACCACACGAGCGGCGAGCAGGTCGCGTATGCCCGCGTCGTCACCGATCGCGCGACCTTCGCCTACCTCTGCGATGTCGTCGTCTTCGACGGCTTCCGCGGTCGGGGCATCGGCAAGCTGCTCGTTGCCGCGGTGCTCGCGCATCCCGACCTCCAGACCATCCGCCGCCACGCGCTCGCGACGCGCGACGCCCACGGTCTCTATGCCCAGTTCGGCTACGAGCCCGTGCCGCAGGGCAACTGGATGCAGCGGAAGGGAGACCCGAGCCTCTGGCAGGATGTCAGGAGGGCGGATGTGACGGAGCGGGATGGCGGGCGCGACATCACGCCCGCCGACGGCTCCGCCCGGTGATCGCGGCCAGCCCCAGCACGCCGATCGCCCCCGGTGAGGGGAAGAAGATGAAGACGCCCTGTGCGAACTGCGTGGGCGTGCCAAGTCCCTGGTTGAAGGCGATGGTCAGGGACGAAAAGGGATTGAAGAGCTCAGGGCCCGTGTACACCCATTGGCCGATCAGCGTACGCAGCGTGACCTGATCGACCTTGCCCTGCTCGTTGTCGGGATTCGCGTTGAACCATCCGGCCCCGTTCGGAATGCCGGATTGGTTGAAGCCGAGTGCCCCCCAGCTCGCGTCGGCCGCGGTGGTGTTGGCGAAGCCGGTCGTCCCACCGATCGTGACATAGCTATCGACGCCAGCGTCCACCGTGAACTGCGGGTTCCAACTGCCGCCACTCCCGCTGAGGAAGTCGCTGTCGTTCCACGAGGTTCCCCCCAGCCCCTGCAGGCCCGAACAACTGATGAGGACATCATTCGCCGAACTGAATGTGGCGTAGACCCGCCAGACATTCTTGCCGGCGACGATGGTCTTCTCGGATTGCAGGGACACGAAACCAGCATGGGCGACCGACGCGCAGGCGATGAGCGCCGCGCTACCAGCACGAGCGCACGATGGAATCCTCATGAGGCTGCTCCCTTCCATGCCTGATCGGCGAGTCCGATGGGCGGGTCCGGCAGAGGCGATCGCTCAGCGGAGCCGACGGCGGCGGGCACCGACGAGCATGATCGACGCAGCGAGCGACAACGCTCCCGGCGCCGGAATGTGCAGACTGAAGCTCGCCCCGCTCGTGAACTGGGTTGCCGTGCCGAGTCCCTGGTTGAAGGAGACGGTGAGCGGTGAGACGAAGGCCTGCGTCGGCGCGCCCGGATAGACGAACTGCGCGATGAGCGTGCGGAAACTCTCGTCGACCTTCCCTTGGAGGTTCGGCGGATTCGAGTTGAACCATCCGGCCCCGTCCGGAATGCCGGCTTGGCTGAAGCCGAGGACACCCCAGTTCGGGTCAGCCGCGGTGCTGTTGGCAAAGCCCGTCGAGCCACCGATGGTGACATAACTATCGACAACGGGATCGATCGTGAACTGCGGGTTCCAGCTACCGCCCACGAAGTCCGACTGATTCCACGAGCTTCCGCCGAAGCCCTGAATGCCAAAGACGCTCAGGACCACATCGTTGGCCGAATTGAACTTCGCGTAGACGCGGCAGACGAACTTGCCGTTGATCCAGCCGCCGCCGACCTCAAGTCCCACGAAGCCCGCCGACGCGCTGGACGCACTCGTAGCGACCGCAGCACCAGCGCAGACGACAAGCATCCCCTTCCTGATTCCCTTGCCCATGTGACATGCCCTCCCTTTCCACCACGAAGGTACCACCGTCACCGGGGCTGCCACAAGGGAATTTCCGCTCTTTTCAGTCAGCGGCCGGCACGATTCACCCAGAGAACCACAGAGGCACAGAGGACACAGAGGGTGCACAGAGGAGGCACAAGAGCGGGCGGGTTGGGCGCGTTCACGGAGGCGTCCCGGGGCCAGCGGGACTTGAGGAGCGCACGCGCTGGGCACCGTGAGAAGTTCCGACCCAAGTCAAATCCACTCTGCGCCTACAGGTTTGTGCGACGAATTCCCCTCTTTCCTTTGCCTTCTCTGTGCTACCTCTGTGCCCTCTGTGCCTCTGTGGTTCTCTGGGCGATTCGCGCAGGATCCCGCATCCACGGTGTTGAACCAACCGCCCCAGCACCTCACTCCGCGCCGGACATCGCGTTCTCTATCCGCTTCGCCTCGTCCGCCTCCGGGCGGAAGCGTTCGATCTTCGCGCCGAGCAGGTTGAGAACCTCTTCCATGCGCGTATATCCGCGGTCGAGGTGATAGATCCGGCTCACGATCGTTTCGCCCTCGGCGGCGAGACCGGCGAGCACCATGGACGCACTCGCACGCAGGTCGCTCGCCATGACCGGCGCACCGCGAAGCGGCGTGCCGCCGATGACCATGACCGTCGGACCCTGGCGGTAGAGCTTCGCCCCCATGCGGCTGAGCTCGGCGACATGCATGAAGCGTTCGGGGTAGATCTTCTCGGTGATGATCGAGTTGCCCTGGGCGAGGCACAGGAGCGTCATGAACTGGGCCTGCAGATCGGTCGGGAAGCCGGGGTGCGGCTGGGTGGTGATCGTCGTCGGCTTCAGCAGCCGCTCGCTCGTCACCCGCACCGAACAGCAGGCCATGCCCTCGGTCATGTCCTCGCCCGCATCGAGCCGCTCGACATGCACGCCGATCTCGTTCAGGCGATCGATCGCCGCGAGGAGGCTGTCGTAGGGGAACTGGTCGAGGATGACATCGCCGTTCGTGATCGCCGTGGCCACCGCGTAGGTGCCGGCGACGATGCGGTCAGGCATGACCATGTGATCCGCGCCGCCGAGTTCCTCGACGCCCTCGATGATGAGGCGCGGCGAGCCTGCGCCGCGGATCTTCGCTCCCATCGCGTTCAGCAGGTTGGCGAGATCGACGATCTCGGGTTCGCAGGCGGCGCACTCGATGATCGTGCGTCCCTTCGCGAGCGTCGCGGCGCTCATGACATTCGCGGTGCCGAGCACCGTCGAGCCGAAGGGACCGCCGAGGAAGATCGTGTTGCCCTTGAGGCGCTGGGCGCTCACCACGATGTCGCCGCCGTTCAGCTCGACCTTCGCCCCGAGGGCCTGCATGCCGCGGAGGTGGAGGTCAACCGGCCGCGAGCCGAACGCGCAGCCGCCGGGCATCGCGATCACCGCCCGCTTCCGCCGGGCGAGCATCGGGCCGAGGCAGCAGATCGACGCCCGCATCGTCCGGACGATGTCGTACCGGGCGTGCACCTGGTTCTCGTCCATGCTCGTCAGGCTGACCGTACCGTGATCGCCGCTTGCCTCGACGCCGAGCTCCTTCAGGAGCCGGACCATGTTCGAGATGTCGGAGAGGTTCGGGACATTCCGGAGGGTGACCGGGCGATCGGTGAGGAGCGCAGCCGCCATGAGCGGCAGCGCTGCGTTCTTCGATCCCTCAATGGCGACCCGACCTGCGAGACGACGACCACCCTGAATCCGGAAGAAGTCCATCGGTTGTCCTACGAGAGCTGAGGCCAGGAGCGGCCAGAAGGGGCATTGCCGGCGTGCGGCAGGCGACGGACGCCTGTCGCCCGAACGCGCCGGTCCGCTGCGTCGAGCGGCTCCAACAATCGGCGGTTGCGCCGCTCCGGCTGCACTTTGCGGACGCGGTTCCACGCGTCCCGAGGCGTCCCTCGGGAAGGGCGCTTCGACCCCGGCAAGCCGGAGCGAGCGAGTCTCCGTTGCCGAGACCGCACAACCCCTACCGCTTCACGCCCGCCCCCCACTCTCGCGCAGCTTTGGCTTTGCGGCCGACCGCCAAATCGTAGCGTTGGTTCAACTGGATTGAAGTCGGCATCGCCGCACCCCCGGCCACCCCTTCCCGAGCCCCAGCCAAGTCTGGGCGGAGTCGGGACGCAACCGCGATGACTGGGGATGACTGGATGGACAACGCCCACGCATGGGCAAGGAGTCTCTGATGGACCGCCGCAACCGAATCGTTTCCTCGATGGCGCTCGCCTCGCTCGCGGCGGGCACCATGTTCTTCATGCCTGGCGCCGCGACCTCCGCAGCCCCGAAGCCGGTCGCCTCCGACGACGCCCCGGCCACGATCGTCCTCACGGGCATCGTCCGCGACTTCCGCGAGAAGTCGAAGCCAGGCGGCCACCCCGACTTCGAGAACCAGCCGAGCCGCGGCTTCGGCCACTACGGCAACAACATCGAGACGACCCTCGGTGCCGATGGCAAGCCGGTCTTCAAGGGCGGCGGCAAGAAGATCACCAAGCAGTGGACGAACTCGGCCGGCAAGAACATCTGCTGGGCGCAGTTCAACGCCAGCCTTGGCGATGTCGCCGGCACCTGGGACAGCGTCGTCTCCTCGGGCGGCATCAACAGCTCGGAGAGCTTCTACGCCTGGTTCAACGATGTCCTCGGCACGAACCTCTCGAAGCCGCTTGACATCACCCTCGTCCGCCAGTCGAACGGCACCTATGTCTTCGACAGCCAGACGGACCCGACCTACAAGGCCCTGAACGGCTTCTTCCCGATCGAGAACGAGCTCTTCGGAAACCCCGGCGGCTCGCCGAACCGGAACTTCCACTTCACCTTCGAACTCCACACCGAGTTCCTGTACCGGCAGGCCGACAATCAGGTCTTCACCTTCCGCGGTGACGACGACGTCTGGGTCTTCATCGACGGCAAGCTGGTCATCGACCTGGGCGGCGTCCACGGTGCGATCGAGCAGCAGATCGAGCTGAATCGCCTCGGACTCGTCGATGGCGAGAACTACAAGCTCGACTTCTTCTTCGCCGAGCGCCACCGCACCCAGTCGAACTTCCGGATCACCACGAACCTGAAGCTCGAGACGGTGCAGATCCCCAATGTGACGAACGCCTTCGACTGAGTCCGACGCGGTCGCGCTGACCGCGGTCCGCCCCACTGATCGACCCCACCCCCCCGGCAGCCCGGTTCCTCGCGAGAGGCGCCGGGCTGCCGGGTTTGTCGGGGGGGCGGGTGTCGGTTGGTACACCGCGCGGAACGCCGGGCCCTCCGACGACCGAACCGAAAAATGTGCTTGCATGCTGCGGACTCTGCGGCGACGCTGCGCATGAGGGTACGGACCCACGGAGTCGCTCCCATGTTCACGCCGCGTTGCCCGAGCCGTTTCCTTCTGTCCCTTCTCGCCGCCGGCTTCCTCCTGCCGACGCAGGCAGCGGACGCAGCCATCAAGACCTTCATCGTTGACTTGGGGCCTGGCCGGACGATCTCCGGCACGATGGACATCGGCACGCTCGGGGATCCGATCGTGCTGAACGCGAAGTTCGTGGACGCCGCAGGCATCTCCCCGATCGTCTTTCCGCTCAACGACATGGACGCGGCATTCACCGCCACGCGGATCTACCGCGGCGGCGCCGCGATGGTCATCGAGACCTACGGTGACTTCGCGGCGATGACCGGTCTCGAGAGTTCCTTCTGCATCCTGCAGTGGGACGATGTCGCCACGAAGTTCCAGTCCACGCTCTGGGCGCCGCTCTCGACGCCGCTCGAGTACTTCGCGCATCCCAGCTCGTCGATGAGCATCTGCTCCTTCGAGCCCGACCCGAGCGATCCCTTCCAGACCTTCGTCGAGATGCCGAACGACCTGCTCCTCGTGGTCATCGAGGACTATGTGACGAACCCACCGGTGCTCGACGGCTTCGTCTTCCTCCCGGGCGTGGACGGCTGCTGGGGCATTCGCTTCGCCCCGATCCAGTCCAGTCCGCCGCTCTACCAGCCGGTCGAGTCGGATCCGGTGCCCGCGGTGGTCTCGCTCGGCGAGTGATCGCCACCCTGCTCTCCCACGGGCGGCGGCCAGGAGTGCCCCGATGCGAGCGCGGCATGACGGCGCGGTCCATCGGCGCCGAACGCGAGCATCGCGCCGCCGGACTCGTCGATCGCGAGGCCGAGGAGGAGATCAACCCCCTCGTCGACGACCGCCAGCGCCGCCCCATCCGCTGCGTCCCAGAGACGCAGGGACCGATCGAGACTCGCGGAGGCGACCCGCGGCCCGCCTCCGCCGACCGCGAGGCCAATCGCAATCCCGGTGACCCGCGCATCGTGTGCCCGCACCGCCCAGATGCGGCCGGTCGCGACGGCAAGGCCGATGGTCCCGACACCATCGCCGAAGACGATCCTGCCCCCATCGCCCAAGGCGATGACGCTCACGGGATGCTCGGAGACCGTCGCTTGGCCCCGCCGCTCGAGCGAGGCGGCGGGAGCGTTGCGGTCGGTGCGATCGAGGACGAGCCGGAAGGTATGGATGTCACCGGCTCGATCACCGACGACGAGCAGGTCGCCGCGGCCGGCGACGACCGTTGCGTCGCGAACCACCGTTGGCGTCCGCTCGGCGAGCATCATCGGCGTGCGGCGATCCGCGACCATCGGCGCGTCCCACAGCCGCAGCCTGCCGCTTCGCTCGACCGTCACGATGATCCGTTCATCGCCTCGGCCCGCGAGGAGCGCCATCGACTCGATCGGATCGTCCAACGCGACGAGCGGCTCGACCGCTCCGCCGCGCGTCACGAACAGCGATGCGCCGCTCGCGACCAGGGCGGTCCACGCGTCGAGGGCGAGCATCGACCCGAGCCCGACCTCGCCGGGGCCCACCGCCGCACCCGCGTCGGCGAACGCCGCCCGGCCGATCCCCTCTAGCCGCTCGAGGGTCCGCGCGTCGATCCAAGTCACTCCCTCCGCGGTCGCTCGAAGGAACATGTCGCCGCGTGGGGCAAGCGAGGCGGCGCCTCCGGCGACCGTCGCGCCGGGATCGGCCGACCGGCGCGGATCCTCGTCGATGGACCAACACTCGATCGCCCCGCCGCGGCGATAGGACCAGACATGGGTTCCGCACGCGGAAAGCCGCACGCCCGTCGGGCCCTCGCCTGCGACGGAGGTCATCAGCGCGCGGCGTCCGTCCGGCCGCCAGACGGCGAGTTCGCCACCCATCGAGGCCGCCGCGATGAGACTGGAAGCGTCGGACGAGCCGTTCGCCGCGAGCCCCGAGACGCCGTTGCGGAGGGGCCCTCGCCACACGCCCCCCTCGTGCGACCGGAGCGCGCGGATCATGTTGCCGGTCGGCGCGATGAGGAGTCCGTCGGGCCCGGGCGCAGCGGCCGGCCAGACCATGGCTCGAATGGAGGTCGTGAGCGGCATCTCGCTCCGCTCGCCGCGCACCGGATCGATGGTGACGAGCCTGCGCCGAATGGTGGCGACCGCGACGATCGGATCGCTCGCATGCCACGCGAGCGCCGTCGCGAAGCCGATGTCCGGCGCGCGAGCGGTGATGCGCCCGATCTCGCAATCGACGATGAGGAGATCCATCGCCGCCAGTCGCGAGGAGTCTCGGGTCGTCTCCGTGACCGCGGCGAGCGTGCCGCTCGCATCGATCTCGATGCCCTCGACGCCCTCGAGACCGCTCTCCAGGCGCCAACGCACGCCCTCCGCACCATGGCGTTCGAGGAGCACCCGATCGCGCTCGTCGCGCACCGCGAGCACGATGTCGCCCCCCGGAAGGATCGCGCCGCCGATCATCTGACCGGCAGCCGACCGAACGCTCGTCGAGGGCGAGAGGGCCGCAGGCATCGCACCGCCGACCGGGCGGGCCTCGGCCCCGAGCGCATCGGCCGTCAGGGCCCAGAACGAGACCACTCCTTCGAACTCCACCTCGCGCAGATCCAGAACGCGGCGCTCCCCGAGCGGCACGGCGTGGACGGGCGACGGGATCGAGCCCCGCAGCCAGTGCCACTCCCAGCCGCGGCGAGCCGGCGCACACCGCTCGAGCACCGCCCGCGCTTCGTGGGTCCGTCCGCTCTCGATGAGCTGCTCCGCATGGGCAACCTGACTGCGATACAGGAGGACACCCGTCCGCTCGCTCGCCTGCCGCTCGCCCCGCTGCGCCGATAGCAGCGCTTGGTTCTGCACGAGAAGCGCAGCGAGCGCGACGAGCAGGACCACCGCAACGGCGAGCGAGCCACGAACCAGCATGCGATGCCGGCGAAGGAGCATGCGGAGGAGGTAGCCCGTCGTCGGCGGGCGGGCGGCGATCGGCTCCTCGGCCATCCACGACCGCAGGTCGGAGGCAAGCGCAGCCGCGCTCTGGTAGCGCCGCGCGGGCTCCTTCGCGAGGGCCGTCATCACGATCGTGTCGAGGTCGCCGCTCAGCTCGGGCCGCGCCCGGGCGACGGACGATGGCGATCGCGGAATCGCATCACGAATGACGGCGACCGCGTCAGGAAGCGGCAGCGATCCGATGTCATAGGGCGGGACGCCGGTGAGCGCCTCGTAGAGCAGGAGTCCGAGGGCGTAGATGTCGGTCCGAGCGTCGACATCGTCAGGCTTCCCGCACGCCTGCTCGGGGCTCATCGCGCTGAGCGTCCCGAAGATGCGCCCCGTCCGGGTGATCGCGTGGGACTCGCTCGCGCCGGTCGGCCCCTCACCCTCGCGCAAGCGGGCCAGTCCGAAATCGAGAATCCGCGGCGCATCATCGCCCTCGACGAGAATGTTGCTCGCCTTCAGATCGCGATGGATGACCCCGCGGACATGCGCCGCATGCATGCCGTCGGCGAGCGACGCGAACAGTCTGAGGATGCGCGGCAGCTCCGGGCGCTCCTCACGCAGCCAGGCGTCAAGCGTGCGACCGACGACCAGCTCCATCGCGATCCATCGCGTGCCGTCGGGCTCGGAGCCAGCCTCGTAGATGTCGGCGACCGCCGGGTGGCGCACGCGCGCGAGCGTCTCGGCCTCGCGTGCGAAGCGCTCGAGCGACTCACCGTCGGCCTGCGCGGCGCGGAGGATCTTGAGGGCGACGAGCCGATGCGGCTGATCCTGCTCAGCCTCGTACACGATGCCCATGCCACCCTCGCCGAGTCGGCGGATCAGCCGATAGCGGCCGACCCGCCCGGCTCCCGCCACCGCAGCGGGGCCATCGGGTTCGACGGCCGACGCCCCGGCCGGGAGCTCCTCCGCCCGGACCGCCGCGGCGAGCAGGCCTCCGAGCGGCGCGTGCTCGAGAAATCCGTCCGTCGCGTCCAGATGATCAAGCATCGCGAGCGCTTCGTCGCGCAAGGCTCGGTCCTCGGCGCAGAGCCGCTCGATGAGTGCCATCCGCTCCGCCGCGGGAACCGCCTGCACGCGTTCGAGGATCGCCCGCACCTCGGGCCACCGATCGCGGCGACGCGAGCTCATCCGCTGCCTTCCGTCGGATCTCGCTCCGAGGACGCGGTCAGCTCGCGCCGAAGCCAGGCCCGCGCCAGCGTCCAGTCGCTCTCGACGGTGCGTTTGGAGAGTCCGAGCGTCGATGCGGTCTCCTCGACGGAGAGGCCGCCGAAGAACCGCAGCGTGACGACCCGCGCGAGTCGCGGGTCGCTGCGAGCGAGATCGTCGAGCGCGTCGCCGAGCTCCAGCAGCCCGACATCAGCCTGTCCGACGAGCCCGACCGCATCGTCGAGAGCGATGCGGGTGCCCGCGCCGCCTCGCTTCAGCGCCCGCGTCCGTCGGGCATGCTCGATGAGGATGCGACGAATCGCTTCCGCCGCCGATGCGAAGAAATGGGCCCGGTTGACGAAACGGTCGCCCCCGCCGCGGAGGCGCATGTATACCTCGTGAACGAGCGCACTCGGCTGGAGCGTGTGCCCCGTCCGCTCGGCCCGCATGGAGCGCTCGGCGATCGACCGCAACTCCGCGTAGACCTCGGGGAGCAGTTCGTCGACGGAGCGTCCCGGTCCGGCGCCTCCCGCGGGATCCGCGCCGCCACCGGCCCCGATCGTTGCTCCGCCTTCGCTCTCGCCCATGGCGACCCGAGTATATGGAAAACGCGCGCCCCACTCGACCATCTTCGATGCGGATCCTCGGACCGCTCCACGCATGAAGGCGTGGCTGTCGCGCGCCTTCGCTCGGCGGCGGCATCCACCAACGCCTCTCGGAGACGCTTCATGTCCTCTCGCGCCATCTCCCGTCATGCACCCGTCCGCGGACTCGCCGCCGGTGCCATCCTTTCCGCCGGCCTTGCCCTGGCGCTCCCCGCGCCGCAGGCCCAGGCTGATCTCGTCAGCGTTCCCGTCGGCCCGGCCGACCCCGCGATCGCCGTTCCCTATTGCTTTCGATATTTCGTCGATCCGGTGAACGGCAGCGACACCAACAACGGAACGCTCGCCGCACCCTTCGGCACGATCAGCCACGCGATGGCGGTCGCGTCACTCACCAAGCCCGCCGTCCTCATCCTCCTCCCCGGCGTCTATTCGCCAGCCTCGCCGGTCAATCCGCAGGGCTTTCCGATCGCCATGGAGGACAATATTTCGATTCAGGGCACGAGCGTGCTCAACACCGTGCTTGACGGCGCCGGGAGCGCGTCGAGCATCCTTCTCTTCCAGAACTCCTCGGTCACCTCGAAGAAGTTCGCCCACACCGTCGTCGACGGCATCACGCTTCAGAATGCCGAAGTCGGCATCCTCATGCAGGACGAGTTCAGCACCGTCCGCGCGACGATCGCCAACTGCGTCATCGCCAACAACGGAGTCGGCGTGCGGATGAGTGCGTTCTTCCTCGGGCCGGACCAGTCCCTCGACGACACCGACAACGACGGATACATCGAGTTCGAGCCGCGTCTCGTGCACTGCACGATCACCCACAACGACATAGGCATCCTCGACGAGACCATCGGAGCGGGCCCGAGCGTCGGGGAGGCCCGGTCGGCGATCATCAACTGCATCGTCTGGCCGAACGCCTGCTCCGATCTCGAGGGCGTGGACGACAAGGACATCAACGCCGTCGCCTTCGAGACGACCGACGCCTGCGGCTTCTCGACGGCCCAGTCGACGCCGATCTCGGCGCTGGCGATGGGGTCCTTCACGCCGGACACGGTGTTCGTGAATGTCACATCGAACGATTTCCGCCAGATCCCGCAGGCGCCGACCGTCGATGTCGGCACGACGAGCCTGAGCGTTCCGAACGGCACGACCGCCACCGCCGTCTTCCCGTGCGGCGTCAGCATTCGCGACTGTGACGGCGAGGAATACGGAAACCTGCGACTCGAGCGCGGCGCGTACGACATCGGCGCCGACGAACTCGGCGAGTTCCTGATCGCCGGATACATCCCGAACACGACTCGATTCGGCACCGACGGTCTCGGCAATGTCTACAACCAGGCGACCACATGGGTCACGCCGAGCGTGCCGCTCGGCAGTCCGCTCAGCGGCATGTTCGTGACCGGCATCGGCCCGAACACGGGCTACCTTCCGTGGCTGCCGCAGGCCTTCCCGGGCGTTCGGCCGAGCGGCACGATCAGGGCGATCCAGTACCAGAATTTCGGGCTGCTCTGGATTAATTCGGCGACCTGGATCCCACCGGTGAACATTCCCCTTCCGGGCCCGGGCGCCGCGTTCTCGACCCTTCTCACGCTCCCGACGACGCCGGTGCGCCACAACATGCAGGTGCTGCCCCGCAACCCCGCAACGGCGCAGTTCGCACCGCTCTCCAACCTGCAGAGTTACCTGCTCGGTCCGTGACCGCGAGGCCCGACGCTCCGCAAAGGCCGATGATCCGCCCCGCGCTCCGCACGCCTGTGCGTCAAGCGCGGGGCGGTCGGCCGCGCGTCATCGCCACCAGCGCCTACACTCCGCCCCCATGAGTGCAGCAGCAGCGGCAGAGAATGGTTCGGCGGGCCACGAAGTCCAGCTTCCGGAAGCGCGCATGCATGTCGTCATGCCGACGGCGCCGGTGACCGCGCGGGTCGCCGGCACGCGCCTCTGCATGAAGGGGAAGTCCGCGAGTTTCGTCCGCCATGTCGAGATCGACATCGCCGGCACGCCGCTCGAGGGGTCCTTCCGAGCGGGCCAGTCCTTCGGCGTCATCCCCGCGGGCAACGACGCCTTCGGCAAGCCGCACAAGGTCCGGCTCTATTCGCTGGCGAGCCCGACCTGGGGCGAGGACGGTCACGGCCGGGTCATCGCCACGACGCCGAAGCGCGTCCTCGCCGAACGCGAGCCGCAGAGCGCGAAGGACGATCCGAACGACCATTCGCTCTTCGTCGGCGTGTGCAGCAACTATCTGTGCGACCGTCGCGCGGGCGACGAGATTCTCGTTTCGGGGCCGAACGGCAAGCGATTTCTCCTGCCGGCCGATCCGAACGCCCATGACTACCTGTTCCTCGCGACCGGCACCGGCATCGCGCCCTTCCGCGGATTCGCGATGGAGCTGCTGCAGGGGCCGCCCGAGGGCTCGCCGGCGCGGGCCTCGTGGAAGCCCTGCACGAGCCGGATCCACCTCGTGATGGGCACGCCCTACACGACGGACCTTCTCTACGACGATCTCTTCCGCGAGCTCACGGCGCGCCACCCGACCTTCACCTACCACACCGTGGTGAGCCGCGAGGCGCGGCCCGACGGCGGCCGCGGCGAGTATGTGCATCAGTATGTCGAGCGCCGGCTGAACGACACCTTCCGATCGCTGCTCGCGTCGCCGCGCACGCTCATCTATGTCTGCGGACTTGCCGGCATGCAGGTGGGCCTCTTCCAGATGCTCGCGAAGCACGGACTCGGCGAGGGCTATCTCAGCGTGCACGAGGAGTTGGCCCCGGTGCCGCCCGCCGAGTGGACGACCGAGCAGATCAAGCGACGCGTGCGGAATACGCATCGGTGCATGCTTGAGGTGTACTAGCTGAGGTCGGAAGCAGAAGCACTGCGCCCAGCGAGCGGGGATTGCGTTGCTGAGATCGTACGGCCGTACGCATCTCGCTTTCGCGCGAGCGGCTCGCCCAGGTTGCCAGCACTCTGGCGAAGGACCAGCACCATGCCCACCTCGACCCTCGACATCCCCTCGTCCAACGGCTTCACCACCTATGAGAAGCTCGCCGACATCGCCGCCCGCGACGGCGTGCTGCATCTCGCCTACGAGTACCTCGCCTACCGGGAGACCGACTCCGACGGATCGTGGCGGGTCAGGATCCGCGGTTCCCAGACCGCCGGCGCGGTCTTCGAACCGACCGCGATGGAGCGGGAGGCCCTGAAGGCGAGCGACGCCAACGCCCCACATTTCGTTTGGGGCTACACCTTCGAACCGGCCGCGGACGATCCGCGGCACATCGAGTTCCGCGTCCACTGCGCCGACGGAGCCCCGACCGAGATCGAGATGTTCCTCCGACTCCGCAAGGGCGATGGCTCGCCGGCCGAGCCGAAGTCCGTCCGCTTCCCCTGGCCCGGGTGAGTCGCATCAGTCCCCCTCGGCGCCTGAAAGCGCTCAAGGAGATGCTAATCCAATCTTCATGTCGCCCGGCACAACCCCCAACGCTGTCGCCAACGCGTCTCCAGAATGTGTCCAGAATGTGGCTGTCCAAAATCAGCTCCACGAAGGGTTGCCCCCCGGCCCTACAGAATTCTTCCAGAATGTGGCTGTCCAGAATCGAAAGAAATCCAGAGTTGCCCCCCGGTCCTCCCGAATTTCTCCAGAATGACACCGAAGATTGAGCGTCGATGAGCCGCGAAGCTCCTCGCCGCAGTCCCCGATGACCTTCCATGCTCGAACTGACGATCGACAAGCTCCCTGGCGGCGACGCGACGCGGCGGAGCACCCTTGTCCGCATATCCCTCACGAACACTGGCCAAGGCACTGGCGGCGTGAAGGTCTATGAGGTTCGCGTCACCCATCTCGAAGCCGACGGCGAGCCAGAGCTGGCGGCGAACGCCTGCCGCACCTATCGCGAGCATGGCGACGGCGTGCTGAGGCTGATCCATCGGGCACTTGGCAGGATGCTCGGCGACGAGAAGGCCAGCAGCTCGATTCGCGAATGAACCCGACTCGCTTGAAGCCGCTTGTCGCTGACCGCGGCCGAGACGACGCCAAGGCCGACACATCCCGACTGGTGCCTCCCGACTGGTGCCTGTCCAATCTCGTCCAATCCTGCCTCCCGAATGTGGCTGTCCAAATTCAACGGCCCCAGGGTTGTCCCCCGGTTCTACAGAATGTCTCCAGAATGTGGTGTCCGCTCAACCAACCCCGCTCGCCGCGGCAAGGCGCTTCGCCTCGCGTTGCT
>CAYNCG010000021.1:0-81300 GCA_964395845.1 uncultured Isosphaeraceae bacterium
GGGGGGGGGGGGGGGGGGGGGGGGGGGGGGGGGGGGGGGGGGGGGGGGGGGGTAGTTCGTCATGCCATTTCCTTGCGATTGAGGATGCGGGGCGGAGGAATCGTGTGCAGTACAACTCTCGCCCGCTTCTCCAACCTACTGCTCGGTATCGGACGAATCAAGGGTTGTTCAGAGAATAGGATCGATATTTGCAGAACGCTCGTGGTTCGAGACTCCCGAATCGCATGCGTTGTCTCCGAATGACCGGTCATGATGCAGACCAGTCAACTTGTGATGTGCCTTCGCTCGGGGGTGCAGTGTCGCGCGAGAGGCGAGATCTTTCGCTCTTGGGCCGCTCAATCGCGCCCGATCTGGAAAGCGGTGTTCTGAAGATCCAGCATTCTGCACCATTCGCGCTGCTCCTTCGACATAAAGAGCACTGACGGGATGAAGCAAACGGGCTGCGCGACCCAGCCAAGCAAGTCCATGCTCTTTGCATGCTCGGTGCCCTGTTCGCCCGGTAGGTCATCTTCGCCCTCCGCAACGCGACGCTGAAGGGCCGCAAGGTGACCGTGCGGCTGGATGATGGGCGCCACGGCGGGCGATGAGAGGCACCGATCGTGTCAGCGCGCGCCCATCGTCCACCCACACCTGAGCGCCGCCATCCGATCCACCGATCGGCAACGACGAAGCGGGAGCGCCTGACAGGACACGCCATCACCTAGCGCCAGAGGGCTGCTTCCGCGCCTTGGCGCCGGATGTCGTGAACGCCGCGCCCGATCGCGCGTCGCGATCCGCCGGGGATTCCCCGGCACGCCGGAGGAAGGTCGCAGGAAAACCCCGCTATCGCGGCGCCCGCCCTGCGAGCCACGATGTGCATTGGGTTGCGGGAGGTGCCTTGACGCCTCTCGCGACATCCGCTTCGGCCATGCCCAAGGAATCCACCATGCAGATCGCACATGCCCGTTCAATGTCCGTGGCGTCACTCCTCATCCTGACAGGCGTTACCCGCGCTGATGTCTTCGTCAATCAGGTTCCGGTCAGCGGCGGCGGCGTCATGCGCTCCTCGCAACTCTGGCAGGATCCGGGTCCGGACGAGAACGACCTCGCGAGCGATGCCGTGTGCTGGCAGGACTTCACCGTGGGCGAAGCCACGATCATCGACCACATTGAATGGTGGGGCAACGGCGCCTGCGAACTCGGATTCCGCATCGAGATCTGGAAGCAGGATCCCGGAACCATCGCATACCAGCCCTACGGCCTCTTCTTCTACGGCGGCGTCGAAACCGCCGAGCCGCTCATCACCTTCGATACCACCGCCCATACGGTCTCGGCTGGACCCGGCGGACTGACCCACTACACACTCGATCTCGCGACGCCGATCGATGTGCCCGCGAACACCGCGGTCAACCCGCGCTGGTTCATCAACATCGTCGGCCTCACCGCGCAGCCGTGGATGGAGTGGAAGTGGTCGAAGGGAACGGGCGGCAGCACGAAGTCCTATCAGTTTCTTCGCGGCGACGGTCCGTTGTTCTGGGCGCTTCCCGAAGGCCGCGCGCTCGTGCTTGCAAGTCCGGCGAGCCCCTGCCCCGCCGATCTCACCGGCGACGGCGCGGTCGACGGGGCTGACTTGGGATCGCTCCTCGGCGCCTGGGGCACCTCCGGCGCGAGCGACATCAACGACGACGGAACGGTCGACGCGGCGGATATCGCGATCCTCCTCGGCGCATGGGGTGCCTGTTCCTGATCAAGCGCGTTTCCATCCATCACACCGACCACGACCAACCTGAAGGACCTCCCATGACCACGCACACGCGAACAACGCTTCTCGCTCGCACCGCCCTCGTCACGACACTGGGATTCGCTGTCGCAACCGTGCGCGCCGACCAAGTTGCCTATGAGAGTTTCAGCTACGGCGCTTCGGCCAATCTCCAGGGCGCCAACGGCGGCACGGGCTGGGGCAGCGCATGGTTCAAGCTCAGCTCGATCCCGACCGGCGTCACGCTCGATAGCCTCGCATCGCCGGGCATGATTCCTGCGGGAGGGAGCGCATTCACCGCCGCGTATCCGTCCGCGGACTACACGCGATACTCGAGAGCGATCGCGCCGTACGCCGCGCCGAGCAACACGGTGTATATCTCGTTCCTCTTCCGACCCAACGCGGGTTTCGGCGTCGGCGGCGGTCTCGCCTTCGGCACCTGGGACAACGGCATGATCGTCGGCCTCATCCCCGGCAGCGGCCACTTCGGCCTCTCGGGTTTCCAGGGACCGTCGAGCCTGAGCTCGACGCAGGTCGCACAGAACGAGACGGCGCTTCTCGTCGCCCGTGCCCACAGGAACGCGAACGACACGATCACCTGGAGCCTGCATGTCAATCCCTCCACCGATGCGGCGGAACCTTCGATGGCGGACGCGACGCTGACGATTCCGGGTTCCGCCCTTCCCGCTGCGCTCGTCCTCTACAACGACGGCGGCTTCTCGACGGACGAAATCCGCGTCGCAACCACCTGGCATGAAGCGCTTGGCCAGCCACCAGCGGCATGCGATGGCGATCTCGACGGCAACGGGCTGGTCGACGCCGCGGACCTCGCGTTGCTTCTCGGCCAGTGGGGCACGAGCGGCAGCGCTGACTTTGACGGGAGCGGAGTCGTCGACGGCGCTGACCTCGCCATGGTGCTCGGGGCATGGGGTCCGTGCGCATGACGCGGCCCGCTCGATCATGGCCGGTAGCGTGACGACGGCAGCAGCGGACTTGCGAAATGGACGGAACGGGCCGAGGATGATCTCGGCCCGTTCCATTGTTCCATTGCCGCTTTCGTCACGAAAGGAAGCAGCCCATCATGCTCGGCGCGATCGCAGGCGACATCATCGGAAGCGTGCATGAGTTCGGTTCGACGAAGACGAAGGACTTTCCGCTCTTCGTCGCGCGGTCGATGTTCACCGACGATTCGGTGATGACCGCGGCGGTGGCGCTCGCGATTCTCACCAAGCAACCCTACGCCCGCGCGATGCGCACGCTGGGCCGGGCATACCCCGACGCCGGCTACGGGGGTTGGTTCATCGGCTGGCTCGCCGAGGACGACGCGCCCGCCTATGACAGTTGGGGCAACGGCTCGGCGATGCGGGTGACTCCCGTCGGCTTCGCTTTCGGCGATCACGCGGTGGTCCTTGCCGAAGCCGAGCAGACCGCCATCGTCTCGCACAACCATCCCGAGGGCGTGAAAGGCGCGCAGGCGACGGCGCTCGCCGTTCGCCTTGCGCGCGATGGAGCCGCGCGGGAGACGATCCGCACGACGATCGCCACGCGCTTCGGCTACGACCTCTCGCGCACCGTCGACCAGATTCGGCCGACATACTCCTTCGATGTCTCCTGCCAGGGAACGGTGCCGGAGGCGCTCATCGCCTTTCTCGATTCGAATTCGTTCGAGGATGCGATCCGCAATGCGATCTCGCTCGGCGGCGACGCCGATACCCTCGCCTGCATCACCGGCGCCGTCGCCGAGGCCTATTACGAATATGGCGAAGGCAAGGGCGGCGGCCGCGGGATCTCCGACGCGATCAGGAGCGAGGTCGCCCAACGGCTCGACGATGATCTGATGGAGATCCTCCGGACCTTCTACGCGACCTACGGCGACGCGACCCGATCGCTGTAGGACCTTGGGGCCGACGCAGCAAGTCGCCTCCGCGGTCTTACCACCCCTCGCGGACACTGGATCGCCACGCGCAGATGTGCTGAGCCGCGTCCGATGTGGTTCGCCAAACGACACGCAATCGCTCGCTTCATCCCAATCTCATGACGCGTCTTCACAACGATCGAGCGCAATCAGGCCGCAAGACTCCGGTGATCGCAGTACTGTCCGGGGAGCGTCGGGTATCTCTCGCTGACCTGCGTGCGCCGCTCCCGACACGCAGACGACACGAATCGAACGGGCGGTGCGTCGCAGCGGAAGGACTCCGCGCCACGCACCGCCCGACGCACCACACGGGAGATGCGCCGTTTGGACCAAACGACCGGCGAATGACGAGCGTCATTCGCCCGTGCACGGCCCCCAGCTTCCGAGGAGGATCGCGATGTCACTCGGATCGGTCGTGCCGTCGTCGTTGAGATCACCTGCGCTGCCGCCCCATGCTCCGAGCAGGATGCTCAAGTCCGCTGGCCCGACCTCACGATCGCCGTCGAGGTCACTCGGGCAGGCACAGACATCGGGCAGGCGGTCCAGATCGGCATCGGCAAGCGTCGCGAAGCGGGCGAATGCCCGGAAGTTGCGGGCGACACCGGTGACTTCGTCGACCTCCCTGAACTCAACGCTCTCGCCGATCGACGCCGGATCGAAGTCCGCGCTCGGCGCTTCGCCGATGAAGGAGTACCCGGGGACATAGGGATTGCCGCGCGAACGGAAGAGCGGGGCAATATTCTGATTCGCCGGTTCAATCGCGAAGGCGATGTAGTAGACGCCGCCGGGAACCACGGGGATCGGATCGGTTGCGATCTCGAACGGCTCGCTCGCGCTCGGGAATCGCGTCTCCCACGCGCCAAGCAGCGTCAGATCCGTCGGTGGCCCCGCATCGGGCGGCGGTGCGGTCAGATCGACATACACCGCGGCGTACGAGCGCACATTGGCTGTGCCGAGCAGGGCGTAGGTCTCGCCGCCGATGGCGAGAAGCTGCGCGGCGTCAAGCGGCGCATCGATGCGAGAGAGGTAGATCGCCAGCGGCGTCGCCCCGTTGAAGAAGGCCGCCCCGACCTCAGGGTTGTTCGTCGACTGCGTGATCACCGGCGCCACCTGGCACACATCGGGGACATCGTCCGCATCACAGTCAGCGTCGGCAGGCTCGCAGCCGGAAGGGACGAGATCATCGTCGCAATCCGCCGCGCCGCCCGCGATCACCTCGACGGCGTTCGGAATGCCGTCGCCGTCACAGTCGCCACCGACATCCCCAAGACGCTGCCCGAGGAGACGCGGCGTCGTCTCAAGTCCGCTCGTCGCTCGCTCACGGACCAGCCACCACTCGTCGAGAAGAGCCACCGCCGAGCCCAAACCCGAGCCCTGCGCCGTCTGCGTCACCGTCGCGAGATGCACGAGTTGGTTCGCATCGACGCGATACAGCGACGAACGCGCCGGAGGCGTGCTGAGCGCATCCCAGTTCGAACCGACGGCGAGGAGCCCGTTGTTCACGGCGACGCGACCAAGCCGCGCGTTGTTCGACTCGCCAACGATCTTCGGTCCAAGCGTCCATCCGGCATCGGTACGGCGGAAGCAGTAGACCGCACCCTTTCCCGCGTCGAAGCTCGGGCTGGAGGTCACGAGCAGCCCATCGTCACAGTCGAGGTAGAGGCCGAAGCGAACGCCGCTCGCGATGTCCGAGGGCGGCGGCGTCACGAAGCCTTCGAAGAGAGGACTGCCAAGCGGATCTCGAACGAAGCTCGCCAAGGCACCGACGCCACTGACCGCTCCGACCGCCGACTCGGTATCGCCGATGAGCAGCAGATCGCCATCGATGGCGACCACCTCGCCCCAGTCGCCCGCGTCGACGGAACCCGGGACGGCGATCGGGATGCCAGCTCCGTAGCTCCCGCCGGCATCGGGCACAAAGAGGGTCGCTCCGCCACCGCCCGCGCGACCGGGTGCGCCGACCACGAGCACGCCGTTGTCGATCGCGACCGCCGCGCCGAAGAACTCACTCGTGGCGACCGAGCCTGACTGGAGCGTCTGGGCATGCGACCAGACGCCATCGATTCCTCGCCGAAAGACGAAGACAGTGCCGGCGAGCGCGGTGCCTCCGACGGCCCGTCGCGGAGCACCGACGACGGCGAGATCACCCTCGATCGCAACGGCGGCGCCGAATTGATCGTTGGCAAGGATGCCGTTGGGCGGCAGCAGATCAGCAACACGCCGCCAGCCACGCGTCGCGACGGCGTCGTCGAACTCCCAGATCTCTGCGACCCCGGTGGGAAAGGAGAGACCGATGCCAAAGGTGGGCGACCGTGCGCCGACGATGAGTCGACTGCCATCGGATGCGAGTTCGCGGGCCCACTGATCAAAGGGCGTCACGCCATCGGCAATCGGTGCGATCGCTTGGGCATAGCTCACCGCCCGAAAGTCGACCTCTTCCGCCTGTGCCGTCGCGGAGAGGAGAACCGCAGCGGCTGCGACGGCTCTGGCGAGATCTCCGACGCGGTGCGTTCGAACGAGACGATGCGACAGACCCGCCGCGACAGGGCGACGAAAGAGACTTGCGTACATGGTGAACTCCCAAAGCGGATGAGATGCGGATGAAACGCGGACCAAGTCCGGATGCCGACTCACTCACTGCGCGATCGGCGGCGAACACGGGCGAAGCCAACCCGCTTCACCCAGAGCTGAGTACGGAAAGCGCGATCTGGTTTTTGGAAGAATTCAGCGCCCGGTCAGCGCAACTCGTGCGAGAGGCTCCGCCCGTCGGACTGGCGTGACTACACTCCCGCCATGCTGATCTCGCTCGATGGGATCCTGTCGGAAGTGGCCCTCGCCCAGGTCGCGACGCTGGACGGTTCGCTCCGTCGCTGGTGGGAAGCGTGGGACGCCGCGGATGTCGGCATCCGCTTCGACGCGCCGCTTTGGCTCCTCGCCATCCCGATCCTCATCGCGCTCATCCTGATCCCGTTCCTGCGGCCGGCGACCGGACAGGCCCGAACCCTCACGGATGCCGATCGGGTCCATCTGCTTGTGCGGGTCCTCGTCATCCTTTTCGCAGGCATCGCCCTCGCCCAGCCGCAGTGGACCTGGACGGCCCGCGCGACGGAGGTCGTCCTCGTCCGCGACATCAGCGAGTCGATTCCGGCCTCGAGTGCCGCGGCTCTCGATCAGACGCTCGCCGCGATGCCCGCGCCCCGCGCCGATCGGAGCGAGCGGCTCGGCGAGGTCATCGTCGCCGAGCAGGCCGAGATCCGTCGGCGTCCCGAATCCGCGCCGCTCGCCCCATGGTCGAGCGCTGGCATCGCAACGGGGATCGAGCGGGGCGGCTCACGGCTGAGTGATGGCGTTGCCGCCGCGGAGTCGCTTCGTTCGCCCGGCGCGGGGCTTCGCATCCTCCTCGCAAGCGACGGGAACGAGACCGGCGGCTCGCTGCTCGAGCGGGCCCGCGAACTCGCCGCTCGCTCGGTGCCGGTCGATGTGCTCCCGCTGCCCGCGTCACGGTCGCCCTGGTCGATCCTCCGCAGCTTCGAAATGCCCGCATACGCCCGTCCCGGATCGACCGTCGATGCGAGGGTCGAGGTCGAGAGCGACGGTCCCTTCACGGGCACGCTGCGGATCCTGGGTTCGGTGACGAACGACCGTCTCGTCGGCGACGCTGGCGAGCTGACGCCGGCCGAACCGACGGCGCTGGAGGTCCCGATCACCTTCGACGGCGGCCGCCTCACCCTGCGCATTCCGGTCACCGTCGGCGATGCTCCGATGCAGCGCTTCGACGCCCGACTCGTGCCCGACGCGGAGCCGAAGGTGGATCCGGCAGCCCTGCGGGCCACCGCCCTCACCATCGTCGAGCGTGACGCCCACGCGCTGGTGATCGCTCCCGCCGACGCCGACCCTCAGCCGCTGATCGATGACCTCGCCTCGCGCGAGCTGCGCGTCGATGTCGCCACGCCGGCGAATGCGCCGGTCTCACTCGAGGCGTGGAGCGCCTACGACATCATCGTCCTCGCCGGCGTCTCCGCCGAGGAACTTGGCCGGGCGGCGCAGGAGCAACTCGCGATCGCCGTCGAGGATCTCGGCTGCGGACTGCTCGTCACCGGCGGTCGATTCGGATTTGCCCGCGACTGGCAGGACGGACCGCTCGAGCCGCTTCTCCCGGTCAGCCTCCGCTTGCCCGAGCATCGCCTCCCGTCGCGCGGCGCGGTCGCGATCGTGCTCGACCGCTCCGGCTCGATGAGCTCGATCGTCGGCGCCACCGGTCGCTCGCAGCAGGATCTCGCGGCCGACGCCGCCATCGCCGCCCTCGGCGTCCTCACCCGCTTCGATCTCGTGACGGTCGTCGCCTTCGACAATGCCGCCGGCGCGGTCGTCCCGCTTCGCCGCAACGACGATCCGGCCCGCATCGCCGCGGCGATCCGCTCGATCACGCCGGGCGGCGGCACCGACGCCTTCCGTGGGATCGACGCCGCCGCAGCGGAACTCGAGGGAGCGCCGGTGACGGCCCGGCACATGATCCTTCTCTCCGACGGCAACTCGGCGGGCGATCACGAGGCTGGTGTCCGACGCGTCGACGAGCTTCGCCGACGCGGCATCAGCGTCTCGACCGTCTCGATCGGCGACGGCGCCGCGGATGCCCTGCTCGCCCGTCTCGCGAACGCCGGCGGCGGCCGATTTCATCGGATCACATCGACCGCCCTCGCCCGCTCGTTGCCGGAGGTGCTCCGGCGCGAGACGGAGTTCGTTCGGCGTGCCCCGATCCGCGAGGGGGAGCCCTTCGAACTCGCCCTCACCTCCACCAGCGGCCCCTTCGCGGCGCTGGCCGGTGCCGCCCGCAACCTCCCGCCGATCACCGGTTACGGCGTGGTCGCCGATCGCGACGCACCGGTCATCGTCGGCCTGCGCGGCCCTGAGTCGGACCCGATCGCGGTGGCGTGGAACCGCGGCGTTGGGCGGGTGGCGGTCTTCACCAGCGATCCGCTCGGTCCCTGGGGAGCAGCGTGGCGAGGCTGGTCCGACCGAGCGGCGTTCTGGACGCAGATGGCCCGCTGGACGACACGCCAGCCGAACGCCATCGGCGCCCGTGTCCATCTCGAACCAACGCTCGAAACGACCGCGGGCGACGGCCCCGGACGCGCGGCGCATCGGGTCGTCCTCTCGCTTGACCCCCCCGTTGGCGGACAGGCACCCCCCACCGTCGCTCGGGTGCGCGTCGTGACCGCCGCCGGTTCGGCTGGCGAGCAGGCGCTCGAGCAGGTCGGCGCCCGTCGCTTCGAAGGCGTCGTGGCGATTCCGCAGAACGCGATCGGCCAGGTCGTCGTGACGATGGCCCAGTCGACGAGCCAACCGGACGCCACCGACCCGACGCCGACGGTTTCGATGCTGCGCCGCGGCTTCGTCACCCGTTCGCTCGGTGAGTCGGCCCACGCCGAAGCGGACGAGGCGATCCTCCGCCGCGTGGCAGCCCTGACCGGCGGACGCGTGCTGCCGCTCCAACTGCCGTCGAATCTCTTTGATCCGAGCGGCGTCCGGTTCCCCACTTGGACGCGTCCGATGTGGGATCTCTTCGCGTTGCTCGCCGCGCTCCTCTTCCTCTGCGACGCGGCGGCTCGCCGACTCATGGATCCCCGCAGTCGCCTCTGGGGTCGGCAACTCCTCCCACGGCTGCGGGCCGCGCTCAAGCCCCGCCAGACGGCGCAGCCGGCGTCGATCGCCACAACCGCAGCACAGGAGGCGTCCGTTGGCGATGGAGACAACCAGCGCCATCCGCCGACGCTACCGACGACACCGGCGTCATCCCAGTCGGCGTCTGCGGACACCGCCCCGCGATCGCCCACACCGACGCAGCAGCCGGAGAGTCGCCTCGACCGCCTGCGCGAGGCGAAGCGCCGTGCGGGCGATCGCGGCTGATCGGTCCTGCCCCCTGCTGCCAGACGAGTGGGGCTGGCCACACGGGCGCGGCTGGCGAAATCTGCGACGATGGTCGCCGCACAGTGACCGCACACCCGCCGATGGAGGCCCTGCCATTGCGATCCCTTTCGCTCTCCGTTGTCACCCTCGCCGCGTTCATCGCGACGCTGAGTTCGCCGGTGCCCACGCATGCCCGTGCCGCAACGATCGGGCAGGCGGCGGCTGACCCCGTCATCGTCGATCCGAAGCCACTGCCGATCGACGCCCGCATCAGCGCCGTGACGCTCTATCAGGGCCGCGCCCTGGTGACCCGGAGTGCGACGCCGTCGGTCGCGCCGGGTGTCTGGGAAGTCCACTTCGACGACCTCCCCGAGTCGGCCTTCCGCGACTCGCTGCAGGCGACGGTCTCGGCGCCGGCCAAACTCCTCGATGTGCGGTTTGAGGAAGAGAGGCTGCCGGCGCGATCGGCGAATGACCCGGAGACGCTCCGTCTCGCCGAAGCCCTCAAGCAATCGCTCATCGAGAGCGGCTCGGTGCAGTCGCGGGTCGAGTCGATCAGCGCCTCGATGCGATTGCTGGACGCCGTCGCGACGCGGCTCAGCGACGGCGCCGCCAAGGAGCTCGGAGGCACGCTCGATCCGGCTGCGCTCCTGAAGCAGATCGGCGCTCTCGCCGAGGAGCGCGAGCGACTGGGCAACGCCCTTCGCGAGGCCCAGCGCTCGATCGCTTCCCTCGAGGACGCGCAGCGTCAGCTGCGCGAGCGGATCGAATCCCTCGGCGGCGAGGCGCGCACGCGGCGGCGAGGCACGCTGCTGATCGCCATGCCCAGCGCCGCCGGCGACGGTGCCTCAGCGCCGATCGATCTCCGACTGTCGTACTTTGTCTCGAAGGCGACCTGGGTCCCGAACTACGCGATCCGCGCCGCGGCCGACCTGAGCGGTCTCGTCGTCGAGTACGACGCCGTGATCAGACAGGCGACCGGCGAGAGCTGGAAGGATGTGGCCCTCACTCTCTCGACCGCCCAACCCGCTCGGGCCGCGGAGCCGCCGACGCTCAAGCCGATTTCGGTCGATCTGCTGCGCAACGAGGAGTCGGCGGCCTACAGCGTCGCAGCACCCAGAGAAGGCTTCCCGCCGCCGCCGCCGCCGCCGGTGGCGATGCCCGGCAAGCGACCGAGCGGCGACGCGGACGGGGCCATCGCCGAACCGATCGTCACCCAGAACGCGACCGCGGCGAGTTTTACGCTCAGCCGGACGGCGACCATCGCGAGCGACGCAGGCCGCGATCAGACGACGCGCATCGCGACCATCGACCTCACGCCGAGCTACACCTATGTGACCCGTCCTGCCCTCGACGCCGCCGCATATCTTCGCGGGACGACGCGCAACACGAGCCCCTACCAACTGCTCGCCGGGCGGGCGCGGGTCTTCCTCGGCGGCGACTCGATCGGCGTCGCGGAGCTCGCCGATGTCGCACCCGGCGGCGAGTTCGACCTCTGGTTCGGCGCCGACAAGCGCATCGATGTCGAGCGCAAGCTCGTGAGCCGCAATACCTCGACCACCGGACTGCTCTCGAAGGCGGACGAGATCGAATGGCAATATCGCGTGACGCTCAAGAACGCGATCCCGACGGCCACCGCGATCGAGGTCTGGGATCGCATGCCGGTCGCCCGCAACGAGCAGATCACGGTGACGCTCCGCGAGGTGAGTCCGGCGCTGGCGAGTGACCGCCCCTACCTCGCCAACGAGCGCAACCAGGGCCTGCTGAAGTGGTCGCTCACGATGCCGGCGGCGACCGCGGAGCGCGGTCCCTCCTCGATGACGGTGGAGTGGACGGTGAAGCTCTCGAAGCCGGAGAAGACCCTCATCACGCCGCTTCCCGAGTGACCCAACGCGCCTCGCGCCTCGCCCCTCGCCTCCTCCCTTCGCGTCGAGCGATCTCCGATGTCGATTCCTTGGATGCTCCAGACCGCCAGCGTCGCAGCCACCAGCGCGGCGCCGGCGGGCGACTTCGTGCTCGTCTCAACCGGCATGCCCGCCGTCACGACACCGAGCGACTGGCGCGAGCCGCTCATGCGGGCCGCCCAGCGCCACGGCCCCGGCGCCGTCACGGTCGCCAAGCGCATCGCGAGCGATGGCTCGATCGTCGCGATGGGTGAGATCGTGGTCCATCCGAAGGGACTGCACTCGATCGGACATGGACTGCCGCGCGGCGCCCATCGCTTCCCGGAGGAGGTCGACGGCGCGATGGACGGAGTCGCCGCCTTTCCGCGCCATCTCGTCGAAGGACTTGCGGCGCCGGCCGGGAGCTTCGGGCTCCTCCAGTGGTGTCTCGAGGCCCGCCTCCGCGGAGGCCGAATCGTCGCCGTGCCCGATGTGGCGTGGACCGCCGGAGTCGATCCGATGCCGATCGGGCGCCCGGAGCTTGATGCCTTCGTCGCTCGGTTCGGATTTCATCCCTTCGCCCCGGACATCGATGCGATCGCGGCCCGCGCCGAACTCGCTCCGCTGCGCTGGCAGGTTCGCTTCTTCGGTGGCCCGACGGCATTTGAAAAATATGAGGAGCGAGGCGCCTTCCATTGGCAGGCCTACCATGAGCACGAGGCCTTTCGGGCCCGCGCCGGCTTTCTCGTCCGTCTCGCCGTCGAATGCTTTGCCGATGGCGGCCACGCGCCGATCCTGGACATCGGCTGCGGCGACGGGCTCTACACGCAGCTTCTCGTCGATCAGGGGCTGCGCGTGATCGGCACCGATCTCGACGAGGAAGGCCTTCGCGTCGCCCGCGAGGCGACCGCTTCCAAAGCGCGGCCTGCGTCCTTCGAGCAGAGCTCCGTCTACGGCCTGCGACATGGCGCAGGCGCCCTCGCCGGAGCGATGCTTCTCGATGTCATCGAACATCTCCACAATCCCTCGCGCGCCCTCCGCGAGATCGCGAGAGTGCTCGCCCCCGGCGCGCCGCTCCTGCTCTCCACCCCGGAGTGGCGCTACGGCGCGATGAGCGACCCGGTCCATCACGCCCACGAGTTCACCCAGGCCGAGCTGAACCGCCTGCTCGTCGCCGAAGGTCTCTTCACGATCGAGCGCACGGCGCGCATCGGCGGCGCCTACCGCGACATCGTGGTCGTGGCCCGACGGTCGGACCGCGCTCCCAGCATCACGCCGGCGTAGGCGACGCCTCGGCGGTCCGTCCCTTCCAGGAGCGGCGTCCGCGGAGGGCGAGCCAGAGGCTATGCCACTGAATCGCGGTCATCATGATGATCGCGATCGGATGGAGGAACGCGATGAACCGAGGCTGGCGGAAGCGGGTCGCAAGCATCCATCGCTCGACGATCGCGCAGGCAACCGCGGCGCCGGCGAGCGCGGTGGCCAGGTCGGTCGGACGGTCGGTCGCGAACGACCAGAGGAGGAACGCCCACGGAAGGACATGACCGAGGCCATGCATGATGGTGAGCATGACCAGGAGCGCGACGCTGCCCAACCCCTCAAACGCGTTCTTCGCGAACCCGCGCCAGGTCTGGCCGAGCCCACGGTACATGCGCACCGAGACGAGATCGGTGCCGTCGAAGAGATCCGTCCGAAGGCCTGCGGCGCGGAAGAGTCGCGGCATGCGGATGCCGTCGTGCATCGAGTCGCGGAAGCGACTGTGCCCGCCGGTCGCGCGATAGGCATCGGCGCTCGCGAGAAGGAACTGGCCGCACCCCGCGCTCGCTGCGGGATCGTCGGTCGTGCGCATGCGGCCGATCGGCAAGTAGGAGAGAAGCAGCATGTGGATCATCGGAACGGCGAGCGCTTCCGAGAGCGATCCGACGATCTGACGGGGGACGGTCGAGAGGAGCGCGACGCCAAGCCGCTCGGCCTCCGCCACCGAGCGGCGCAGGGCATCCGACTCGAAACGGACATCGGCGTCGGTGAAGAGCAGCCACGCGCCGCGCGCCTCGCCGGCGAGTCGCCAACAGGCGTGTTGCTTGCCGTTCCAACCCGGCGGGAGCGGGACGGTCTGGGCGACCCGCACGCGACTGTCCTCGGCCGCCAGTCGGGCGAGGATCGCCGGCGTGCGATCGGTCGACTGGTCGTCGTAACAGAGCACCTCGACGGCGAGCCGCTCGGTCCCGGGCGCGTCGTCGGAAGCGCCGCGCGGTGCGTTCGCAAGCACCGAGCGCACGCAGGCCTCGATGTTCGCTTCCTCGTTGCGGGCCGGAATGCAGACGGTGATCGAGGTCGGCGCGGCGGGCGTCGCGTCGGTCGCCGATCGGCGGTAGCGCGAGAGATTCACGATGCCGAGGATCGCGGCTTGGAGGGCGAAGATAGCGCCGAGTCCGAGCGCGACGACGAGCGTCCACGCGGCCATGCCCGGACCATCTTCGACCGACGAGAGGGCCGGCGCAGCGACCAGCGGCGCAGAGAGAAGCGATGCGCCGAGCCAACCGACGGGTCCGTTCATGATCGAAGCTCCTGCATGGGAACGCCTCCTGCCGTGCGATCCTCCCGGTGGGCGGTCTGGATGCCTCCCCCCCGCCCGGTCATCCGGAGCCAGAGGTCGTAGACAGGGTGCACCGAGGATTGGCGGGCCATCGCGTCCACGAACGCCGCCGGCTCGCGCCGACGCACGCTCGCCGCCAGTGCGGCCCCATTCGCCGTCATCGCCTCCTCGAGGGTCGCCTGCCAGCGACCTGTCGAGGATGCGGTGGGTGCGGTGACGGTCGCGGCCCGCAAGAAGACCTCGGGCTTCGCGTCGTTCCAGAAGGCGTACTCCGCGGCGAGGACGACCGCCCGCTGCACGCCGAGCCGCGCCGCAACGGCGGCCGCGCCGGGGCGGATGACGAGGGGCTCGCGCGGATCGGTGAACTTCCCTTGCGGCGTGATCGCGACGACGGCGCCGGGATGGTCCGCGGTCACGCGCTCGAGATAGCGGAGCATCGCCGGAAGCGATCGCGGATCGTCGGGATCGATGCCGAAGATGCCGAGCTTCCGCATGAAGCGAAATCGGGCAAGCTCCCGGGCGTCCATCGGCGCGAAGACCGAGCGCTCCGCGAAGTGCGATCGCCAGGCGAAGGAGATCACGATCGGATCCCACCACGAGGCGTGGCTCATCGCCAGCAACCGCGGCGTCGAGACGCCGGTCGCGTCCTCCGCAGCGAGCGACGCAAGGGCCTCGGCGGTGCCGGGCATGCAGCGCACCGCGGCGAACCGCTTGCGCAGCAGCCGGGTCGCGTACCACGCGAAGACCCGCTGCACGCCAGGCGACGGCGTCGCCTCGATCAGCTCGTCGCGCCGGACATCCACGCCGCCTCCCGTCTCGATGCGCCCGCGACCGCCTCGGCGAGTTCCTCACCGTGCGTCGCCGAACGGTTCACCCGCACGCCGTTGTCGTCCAGCAGCGACCACGCCGCGGTGACGCCGCTCATCAGCACCATCGGAACGCCCGGGCCGGGGTTCGCGCTGCCGCCCGCGAGATAGAGGTTCTTGAGCACGCGGCTGCGATTCCGCGGCTTGAAGCCGCCCTTCAGCCGTCCGTGCGAGGCGAGACCGTAGATCGCTCCACCCTCGGCGTTGTACATCCGGTCGATGTCGCATGGCGTGAGCCGCCGCTCGACGACGATCTGACTCTCGATGTCCTCCATGCCGAAACGCTTCATCTTGTCGAGGATCAGGCGGCGGTACCGGGCGAAGAGCCCGTCCTGCGACTCGTTGTCCCAATCGTGGTGCGATCGACGGTACGGGGCGTGCACCAGGATGTAGAGCGACTCGCAGCCCTCGGGCGCCTGCGACGGATCGGTGCGGCTCGGCACGCAGAGGTAGAGCGTCGGATCGCTCGTCGGCTCGCCCTTTCCGTAGATCTCGCCGAACTCGACGCTCGAGTCGCGGCTGAAGAGGAAGTCGTGGTGGAGGAGGTGGTCGTACTGGCGCTTCAGGCCGAGGTAGAGAACGACGCCGCTGCACGCCGGGGTGAAGTCCTTCGCGATGCGGCGCTGCTCGTGCATCGAGGCCGGATCGCCGAGGAGGCTTCGGTAGGTCCGCTGAACATCGCAGTTCGAGACGACCGCATCGGCCATGATGCGCCGACCGTCGTCGAGCAGGACGCCAGCGGCCCGATCGCCGTCGTGGAGCACCCGCGCGACGCCCGTGCCGGTGATGATCTCGCACTCCGCGGGATCGCTCTCCCGCAGGATCCGCTCGAGCGAACGGGCGACCATCCGCGTGCCGCCCATCGCGTACCAGCAGCCGTGGTCCACCTGGGCTGCGGCGATGAGCGTGAGGATCGCCGGGGCGAGGAAGGGACTCGAGCCGACATATTGCAGGAAGTGCTCGCTGAGCTGGAGGAGATGGGGCTCGCGCAGCCAGAGCTTCGCGGTCTTCGCCATCGTCGAGTGCATGCGCATCGCCGCGATGTCGCGCAGGAGACCAAGCTCCGCCGGCGGCTTCGTCCGCATCATGTCCGCGACGCCGCCGAGATCCTTATAAAAGAAAACCCGGTCGCTCAATCGATACATGCGCCGGCTGTATTCGACGAAGGACTTCCAGCCGGCGCCGATGCCTGGCGCGGAGGGAAACTGCCGGTCCATCGCCGCGGCCATCGCATCGACATTGCCCAGGAGGTCGATCGTGGTGCCGTCCTCGTACATGCAGCGCCACTGCGGATCGAGCCGCACGAGATCGATGCAGTCCTTCACCCGCCGACCGCTGCGGGTGATGATGCCGCGGAGGACATCGGGCATCGTGAGGATCGTCGGCCCCATGTCGAAGGTGAAGCCGCGATCGGTGAGGACATTCATCTTCCCGCCGAGGTGGGCGTTCCGCTCGACGAGCGTGACCCGCACGCCGTGCGAGCGCAGCTCGGCCGCGGAGGCCAGACCGGCGAGGCCTCCCCCGATCACGATCGCGTGCGGCGTGGAGGAGCGGTTCGATTGGGTGGTCGGCATCGGCATGAACTCGGAGGAGGAAAGGCGGTCAGGGGAGCGGGCGAGGGTGCGCAACGGCTAGCGAGGACGCTGGCCTGCGGACGACGAGAGTCGGGCGAAGCGCCTGATCCAGGCGAGAAGCGAGGGGCTCGGCGTCTCGGCCGGCGGGGTCATGCGTCCGCGCGTGGTGACGGTCACCGGACGGGTCAGCGCGTCGAAGCCCGCACGGCCACGGCTCGCCCCCCATCCGCTCGGACCGTGACCGGCGATCGACGCGGCGGGATGGGCGGTCGGCCGCACACAGTCGTTGATGGTCACGAAGGAGCTTCCGCACTCGGCAGCCCGCGCCTCAACCACGCGCGGCGAGCGGGTGAAGACGCTCGTCGCGAGCGCCTGCCCGATCTCCGCGTGGAGCGCGAGGGCGTGATCGAAGTCGTCGATGCCCGCGATCGCGAGCGCCGGACCGAAGTGATCGCCGGCGAAGAGCGCGGTGTCGACCGGACAGTCGGCGATCGCGAGCGGCCTCAGCCGCATGCCCTGACGGGCTTCGATGTGTCCGACGAGCGAGCGACCGCCGGCCGCAACGGCCGCGCGGGCGAGTCCTTCGACATGGGCGGCGCTCGCCTCGTCCACCAGCCGGAGCGGCTGTCCCGCTGCGACGAGCGGCGCGAGCGCATCGAGGAACGCGGGCATGATGCGGCGGCCGACGAGCGCCCGGCGCGGGGCCATGCAGGTCTGGCCCGCATTCATGGTGACCGCCTGCCAGATGGACTGCGCTGCGAGACGGGGGTCGGCGTCGTCGAGGACGATCGCGGAGTCCTGCCCGGAGAGTTCAAGCGTGGTCGGTGTCAGCGTCTTCGCCGTGGCCTCTGCGATCGCCCGTCCGACGGCCGTCGATCCGGTGAAGAGGACATGGTCGAAGGAGACCTCGCGGAGGAGCCTCGCCCCCTCCGTCCGCGTGGGAGCCGCGACGCGCAGGAGGCTTGACGGCAGGCCAGAAGCCGCCAAAGCCTCCTGCACGACGCCAAGGAGAAGAGCCTGCGATGCCGGCGATCGCTCGCTCGGCTTGACCCAGGTGATGTTTCCAGCGGAAATCGACTGGACGATCTGGATGCCGGCGAGCTGAATCGGGTAGTTCCAGGTCGCGATGATCAGGACGCGGCCAACCGGGGCCCGCATCACGCGGACCCGATCCCCAAGCTGCCACCACGGCGCTCCTCCGAGCCTGCGGGGCCCGACGAGACCGGCAAGGTGCTTGCGATGCCACGCGATGCTCGCGAGAAGCGGTAGCACCTCGGTCAGCGTCGTCTCCCAGCCGGGCTTGCCCAGTTCGGCCCCCACCGTCTCGACGATCCGGTCGTGATCGCGCCGGAGCAGACTGGCGAGCGCATCAAGCCACCGGAGCCTGGCGCCGAGGGGAGCCTCGGGGTGCCCCCGGCCCGACGCATCGGCGACCCCATGGGCAAGCCCGTGGGCGGTCCCGAGGTCGGTCTCAGCCGTCGCCGATGACGCGCAGACGGCCTCCGCCGCTCGACTCGATAGGGAGCCGTCGGGGGCGGACGCGTGATCCGGGCGCTCGCTCGCGGACCTTGACGGCATCTCTGCCTCAAGGGTGCGCGACGACGACTCCCGGGACGGGTCCGCGTCATGCAGACCTCTGGTGGGATGCGACACGAGTGGCATGAAGTCGACCCCACGAAGTGCGAGTTCGGGAGTCGGGTGCGTTTCGCCCCCCATTTCGCGGCGGATTCGTCCGACGAGGGGCGGGATCCTGAAAAGATGCCCCCACCCGACGGATGAACCCTCCGGATGGGCGATTGCCCAGAAGGGTGAATGCACGATCAGGATACTTCGGCGACGATCCCCCCGCTGGCGCCCGCCGATCGCTCGAACCGAGTCCTCGGCATCTCCCCGCGCGCCGCCTCCGATCCCTGAACCTCCCGCGACATTCGCGGGGCGCGGGAATCTGGTTGAAGCCACCGTCCGAAACAGGCCCACCATGATCGCTCCGACCCCCTCCACCGCTCTTCCGCGCACCCGATCGAGCGATCCGCTGCCGTCCACGCAGGTTCGGGAGGAGCGGGCCAGTGGGCCGCATGGTGGTCATCGCGACGGGCGTCGCGGACGCTCCGTCGGCGTCGTCGGAGCCGGCCCCGGTGGTCTCGCCACGGCCATGATGCTGGCCCGCGCCGGATTCGACATCACGATCTACGAGGCCCAGCCCATCGTCGGCGGGCGGACGCGGCACATCGAATGTGCCCCCGCGTCGCAGCCCGATCGTCGGTACCGATTCGACTGCGGTCCGACCTTCTTCATGATGCCCTATGTGCTCGAGGAGATTTTCTCCGCGAGCGGTCGCCGGCTCTCGGACTATGCCGAGCTCACCCGCCTCGACCCGATGTATCGCCTGCTGATGGGTCGGCCGAACGGCCAGTCGCCGATCACCATCGACGCGACCCAGGACCTCGATCGGATGGCCGCGCAGCTCAGCGCGATCGAACCGCACGACGGCCCGGCGTTCCTCCGCTTCATCCGCGACAACCGCCGGAAGCTCGAGCTCATGACGCCGATCCTGCGGCGCCCGATCCGCTCCTTCGCGGATCTCATGACCTGGGACGCGATCCGCGTCGCCCCCACGCTCACGCCGTGGAAGTCGCTCTACGACCTGCTCTCCGGGTACTTCAAGAATGAGCAGATCCGGCTCGCCCTGAGCTTCCAGAGCAAGTACCTCGGCATGTCGCCCTTCGAGTGCCCGAGCCTCTTCTCGATCCTTCCCTTCATCGAGTACGAGTATGGCATCTGGCATCCGCGCGGCGGCTGCAACGCCCTGACGAAGGCGATGGCCGAGGTCTGCGAGGAGTACGGCGCGACGATCCGCTGCAACGCCGCGGTGGAACGGCTGGTCTTCGAAGGCAAGCGTTGCGTCGGCGCGGTGATCGACGGCACCGTCCATCGTCATGACCACATGGTCCTCAACGCCGATGCGACCTGGGCGATGAAGCACCTCATCCCGCAGGAACTCCGCGGCGGCTGGACCGACGAGGCGATCGACGCGAAGCGCTACTCCTGCTCGACCTTCATGATGTATCTCGGCGTCGAGGGCGAGGTCGATCTGCCGCACCACACGATCTACACCTCGACCCGCTACAAGGCGAACATCGACGAGATCGCCGTGCACGGCACGCTCAGCGAGGATCCGTCGACCTATGTCTGCAATCCGTCGCGCATCGATCCGACGCTCGCTCCGGCGGGTGACTCGGCGCTCTATGTCCTCGTGCCGACGCCGAACGCCCAGGCCGCGATCGAATGGCACGCGGCAAAGCCCGAGCTGCGCGAGCGGACCTATCAGCAACTCGAGCGGGTCTTCGGCATCGCGGACATCCGCAAGCGGGTCGTCTGCGAGCACCTCGTGACCCCCGCCGACTGGCAGGCCGAACGGATCAACCACGGCGCGACCTTCAACCTCGCCCACTCGCTCTCCCAGATGCTCCACCGCCGCCCGCATCACCGCCTCCAGGGCTTCGACGGCCTCTGGCTCGTCGGCGGCGGCACCCACCCCGGATCGGGCCTGCCGGTCATCTTCCTGAGCGCCGAGATCACGACGAAGCTCCTCTGCGACGAAGTCGGCTGCCCCTCTCCCCTCGGCACAACCGGCACGCTGGCCCCCCGCTCGCTCGCGGCAACCTGAGCTCCCCGCGGGACGGTCGACTCGGCGTTCCGTACGAGTGACCCAGAGAACCACAGAGGCCCGACCCGAAGGGGGCGGGCACAGAGGATGCACAGAGAAGGCAAATGAGGAGACGGGTCGCGCGCGTTGGCCACGACATGCCTGTGCCATACGGACTTGAGGAGTGCATGCGCTGGGCTAGGTCAAAGGCCCGACCCAAGTCAATTGCATCCTGTGCCGACGATTCTGTGCGACGGTCCTCCGCCTTCCATTGGCTTCTCTGTGCACCCTCTGTGCCCTCTGTGCCTCTGTGGTTCTCTGGGCGAATCGCGCAAGAGAGCGCCAGCCGCTCAGAGCGACGCGCGGATGTCCCAGAGGTCTGGGAAGAGCGGGCGGAAGAGCGTTGAGCGGAGATAGTCCACGCCGGCCGAGCCGCCGGTGCCCATTTTCATGCCGATGGTGCGCTCGACCATTTTCACATGGCGATAGCGCCATTCCTGAATGCCCTCGTCGAGATCGACGAGCATCTCGCAGACCTGTCGCACCTGCGGCATCGTGCGATAGGCGCGGATGAGTTCCTGCTGCACCGCGGCGTTCGCCTCGGTCGGCAGCGTCACATCGCGGGCGAGAAGTTCCTGCGGGATCGCGAGGCCATGCGCTTTCAGGAAGCGAAGGAAGGCGTGCCAGAGACTCGGCTCGTGCAGGCGCCGCTCGAGCGCTGCCCGCTCGGGCGAGCCCTCCGGCTGCCAGCCGACGGCCTGGGCGCGCTTGTGACCGAGGAGGAACTCGAACTCGCGAAACTGCGAGGACTGGAATCCGCTTGAGTTCGAGAGCCGCGAGCGAAACGAGGTGAAGCTCGTCGGCGTCATCGTCTCGAGCACATCGATCTGGGCGACCATCGTCTTGAGGATGGTCAGCATGCGCTTGAGCGTCGCCGTCGCGTTCGGAATGCCGCTGACCGGATCGTTGCCGATGAGGAGCCGGGCGAGATAGTCCGCCTCATGCAACTGCTGCTTGAACCAGAGCTCGTAGACCTGATGGATGATGATGAAGAGCGTCTCGTCGTGCTCGGGCCCGTCGGAGAGCGGCCGCTGCAGCGAGAGGAGCTCGGGGATCTTCAGATAGCTGCCGTAGGTCAGCGAGCCCGAACGGGCCGGCTCGGCGGGTGGCGTCTCGGGGCGGACCTCGGCGCCGAAGGGGCAGCCGGAGGCCGCAGGCGCGGCGGGATGGGCGGAAGCGTGCGACGGGCCGTTCATGCCGCGAGTATCGGTCCCCGCGGCGGATTCCGCCAGCGATGGCCGGTCCCCGGGCGCGCGGGAGTGCCCCGCCTGCGTCGCCACGGCTCAGGCCGCGACGATTCCCTCGCGAATGGCGAAGCGGGCGAGGGCCACGCGGTCGTGGAGCCCGAGCTTCTGCATGATGTTCGCGACATGCCGCTCGACGGTGCGCGGCGAGAGATGGAGCATCTTCGCGATCTCGCGCTTGGTCAGCCCGGTCGCGACATGGCGGAGCACCTCGCGTTCGCGCGCCGAGAGCGCGTCGGATCGCAACTGCGGCGCGGACCCAAGGCGCACGCTCGCCCCGTCGATGACCAGCCGCTCGCGCACCTGCGGCGAGAAGTAAGTCGATCCTTCGGCGACCCGCGTGAGCGCCGCGAGCATGTTGCTTGGCGAGTCGCCCTTCGTCACATACGCGGAGGCCTTCGCGGCGATCGCGTCGGCGATGTAGCGGTCCGTACAGAAGCCGCTCAGGAACATCACCTTCGACTCGGGAGAGAGGCGACGGATCTCGTCGGCCACTTCAAAGGCGCTCCTGCCGGGCATGTCGATGTCGAGCACGACGATGTCAGGCTTCAGCCGCATCGCAGCGTCGAGCGCCTCGGTCGCCGTACCGACTTCGGCGACGATCTCGAACGCGCCGGAACGCTCGATCCACTCTGCGGTCGCGCGACGCAGGCAGGCGTGATCGTCGGCGTACACGAGTCTCTGGCGGTGGGCGACCATGGATCTGTTCTCTGAAGAAGTTGGAGGAGGAGGCTCAGCCCGCGTCACAACGGGCTTGGCCCGAGAGGCTCACGCACCGGTCGCGAGCGACACGATGCGGAGAGAGATGCATACGGAAGATGAGCGTCGATCACGACTGGAGAGGGTCATCAGGACAGTCATCATCTTCCTCCAAAACCGCGCGGACCGCCGCGCAGACCTGCCCGACCGAGACCGGCTGGGCGATCGCGAGGAAATCGTCGGACTCGAGCGCCCCATCGGCGCACTCCTCGCCGGTGATCAGGATGACCGGTGCCCGGGACCCGACGCGGCGAAGCCGCTCGATGCCATGACGGCGCCGATCCTCCGCTCGTCCTGCGGGGCTCTGTCCGTTGGTGTCCGCATGGACCGCGGCCGCTCGATCGCCCGCGCCACCGGCTGCGTGGCGTCCTGCGTCGACGCCTGCGGGCTCGCCAGCCTCGAGCAGGGCGTCGTCCATCACGATCACCGCGGGCTGGAGGTCGCCGCGCTCCACCGCCGTGGCGACGGCGTCGAGCGAGGCAGCCTCGAAGATCGCAAAGCCAGCCTCGCCAAGACCATCGGCGAGGATGCGCCGGGCGTATTCGCCCTTCTGGATGACCGCGATGGTCTGCCGCGTCTTGGCCTCAAGACTCGCGCGGGCGAGCGACTTCGCCTCAACCCGCACCGGCTCGGGGTCGGCCGCGGGCCAGCGGATCTGGAAGGTCGCTCCCCTGCCCGCCTCCGAGAGGATGCGCACCGTTCCGCCGGTGGTCTCGAGAATCGTCTTCACGATCGCGAGGCCCAGCCCGGTGCCGCGACCGGTCGCCAAGCCGGGGACAGCCCCCGGTACAGCCCCGGTCGGGCCGAGCGAGACGAAGGGTTCGAAGAGCCGGTCGAGACTGTTGGCGGGAATGCCCGGTCCGTTGTCGGCGACCTCGAGGAGGTGCGTCGTCTCGCCGGCGGACAGTCGGGAGGGGGTGACGCGGATGCGCACTTCGCCGTCACCGCCGCGGGCCGCCTCGATCGCGTTGCGGGCGTTCAGGACGAGGTTCATCACCACCTGCTGGACGCTCACCGCCGGGACGCGCACGAGCGCCGGCTCGCGGCCGCACTCGGCGGCGATCCGCAGCGTGCGCGGCAGGAGGCGGCGGAGGAAGGCGACGAATCCAAGGCAGACTTCGTTCAGATCGACGACGCTGGGGCCGGCCTGACTCTGCGGCTGGGCGAACGCGAGGAGCGAGCCGGCGAGCTGGGCTGCCTGGTTCGTGGCCAGGCGCAGATCGGCAACCGCGGTGCGTGCCGCGTCATCGAGACCCTTCGCCGCCTCAAGCGTCGCAAGGGCCGCGTGGGCGAGGGTGAGCGTGTTCTTCAGGTCATGCGAGACGCCGGCGGAGAGTTCGCCAAGCGCCTCGAGCCGCTGCGAGAGCGACTGCCGCGCACTCGCGAGACGCTCCTCGGTGACATCGACGAGCGCGCCGCACATCCGGACCGCCTCGCCTCGCTCGTCGTAGAAGAACCGCCCTTCCGCCTCGACGAGCCGCACGCTGCCATCCGGGCGGATGATGCGATGGGTCATGACATAGTTGTTGTGATCGCGCCGGGCGCGATCGAGCTCGACCCGTGCCGCCGCAGCATCCTCCGCCGGCATCGACGCGATGTAATCCTCGGCGGTGCGCAGGACCCGATCATCGCTCCCATAGATCCGGTAGAGCCAGGGGGTGCCGACCACGAGGCCGGTGCGCATGTTCCAGTCCCACGCGCCGACATGGCCCGCCTCGACCGCGAGGGCCAAACGCTCGGTGTAGGCCGCGAGCTCGCGCTCGATCCGCCGCTTCTCCGAGAGATCATCGATGACGAAGGCCACGCCGCGCCCGATCGGCAGGTCGATGATCGCGCCGCGGAGCCGCAGGGCGACATGGGCGCCGCAGGAGGCGGTTCCTTCCCACATCGCCTCGAAACGCTCGCGGCCGCTCGCAAGCAGCTCGCTCGCCTCGTGCACCAGGGACAGACCGAAGGGATGGGCGGAGTTCCGACAGTGGACGAAGAAATCGACGCCCGGTTCGACGGTCATCACCGGACACTTCGACCGCTCCGCAAACTGCCGCCAGGTCCGGTTCACCTCAAGCAGCCGACCGCGCTCGTCCACCACGCCGATCATCGAGTCGATCGACTCAACGACCACGCGGGCCCGAGCTTCGACCGCCTTCAGCGCCTCGCGGTAGCCGGAGCGCTCGATGGCGTAGCGGATCACCCGCGCGATCGACGACGGGGTGAGCTCGGTCTTGAGCAGGAAGTCGTCCGCACCCTCACGCAGCGCGGCGACGGCGAGTGCCCGATCGCCCTCGGCGGTGAGGACGACGATCGGCGTGTCCGAGCGACAGTTCGCACGACAGGCCTCAAGCGACTGGAGGCCGTCGGAATCGGGCAGACGCAAATCGAGCAGGACGACGCAGTGGTCAGCGTCACGGAGAAGCTGGAGTCCCTCCGCGAGCGAGTGTGCCTCGGTGACATCCAGTCCGCCCTCGCCGCCAGCCGACAGCAGCCCGCGTACGAGCGGAGCCAGCGACAGGTCGTCATCGATCACCAGCACCATGGACACCAACCTCCGGAGCCGCCCAACGCGACCGCGAGAGCCCCCAACGCCATCGACCGCAGGCACCGATCCAAACGCCAGCCGACGCCCCCGGGAGCCACCCGACCCGGCTTCCGAGCGGAGCGGAAAGAAGGCTCCGTCGCGTGTGCCGGTGCGACGCGACAAACTGTGTCACGACGCGCCAACATTGTGACCGAATGCGAACGAGGCGGCGACCTCTCTCAGTCGGAATGATGAGAAGTTGACGAAGGACATCCCGGCCAAGGATTCGGCAATAGATGGCCTTTTGTACCCACCGGCCCGCTGCAGGCAGGCAGTCGCGGACGGGGCGTCAGGAGCCGCGGGCGTTGCGGATGCGGATTGTCCCCGTCGCGAGATTCCACTCGACGCTCTCGGCACTCCGGCGTCCCGGCGGGTTCGTCCCGACGACGACCACAGAGCGCCCGTCGGTCGCCGTCAGCGTGGCGATCTGCGACTGGGTGTCATAGAGGAACGCGTCGCATTCGACGACGAACTCTCCGGTATCGAACTGGACGCGACCGGCGCCATCCCCAAAGCCCCGCACGGCGAGGAGCTTCGCGGTTCCGGTGAGATCGACACCGGTCTCGACGCCCGCGTTCGCGGTCGCACCATGCGCCGCCTCGTCGAGCCGTTCGAACTCCGCCTCGAGGCGAGACGCAGTCAGCAGCGACGGAACGGCCGTGCCGCTCGTATCGGCATGGACCATCTGCACGCCGCCCTGGAGATCCACGCGGAAGCGATCCCCGCCGATCGAACGCAGATCGAGTCGATCGCGCCAGGTGAATCGCGTCGTGCCCGTGGTCCCGAAGCCGAGCCGGCGTCCGACCAAGGTCGTCTCGCCCGCCTGTTCGGGACGATCCGCAGCGGTCGCTCCCGCCGCATCGCGCACGCCATCGGGCACATGGGCGAGGAGCTTGCCGGCTCCCGCCACCGCCCCCTCGCGGGTCACCAGGTCGTAGGTGATGTCGGGGCCTTCGAGCTGGAGAACGCGCGGATCGCCGCTTCGACTCTCGTCGGCCCAGCGACGGCTCGCGAAGACCGCGAGCGATCCCTCCGCCGATGTCCCGCCAGCGCCATCCGTGCCGCCGCGCGGCGCGCCGCGGGCGACGATCCGACGGATGCCGGCCTTCGCCGCTGCTGCGGATGCATCCGCGTCAGCCAATTCCACGCGCATCCACGCAGCATTCACCGCATCCGTTGACGCCCGGTCGGGCGTACTCCGCACTGAGACATCGCCGGTGAGTTCGATCGCTCCCCCCGCCGCTTCCTCGAAACGGAATTGCTTCGTCCATTCGACCAGCATCGACTGCCGGTCCGGAAGAGTCGGCCGGGCCGGCGGCTCACCACCGTCGCCCGCGGCATCGGCGGTCGGCGCAACCGCGTTCGCAAAGGCCCGCACGCGACCTGGACCCGCTGATTCCGCCACGCGGCTCGTCTCGTCGAAGCGAATCTCACGGAGGCGATCGGCGACGATCGTCTCGCGCACGACCCAGACATCCTCGCCGGTGACAGCGAGTTGGCGCGTGCGTCCATTGCCATCGAGGGCATCGGCGTAGACCCACGCAGGCTCGGCGGACGAGCGTCCGGCAGCGTCAGGCCCCGACCCGCGACCGTCGAGTCGGACTTGGACCCCGCCGCGACCCTCGACCGCGGCGATCTCGCGGGCGACATCGTTCGCAAGGTCATTCGTCGCCTGCCCCGAGCGCTCGGTCGAGCCCGCCGCGGCGTCGTCAGCGGCGACGAACTGCACCGTGAGCGCGGAGGTCCAGAGCGTCTGGCCGGCCAATCGTTCACCCGCCCGTCCGTCGCCCGTATCCCGCGCTTGCACGCCTCCGCGTCGTTCGCCACCGTGGCCGAGAGCGATGAGCGTCGCGGGTTGGCTGGATCCCGAGGGATCGACGGTCAGGGAGAGGTCGAGCGAGCGAGCGCTGAGCGAACCGGTGACCTGATCGCCGCGCAGGCGTTCCGCGAGCGCCGGCACAGCCTCCGTGCCGCGAGCGAGCAGCCGCTCGAGCGCTCCATCCTGATCCGCGGCTTGGCCGCCGGGGGCCGACGCGAAGCTCGCCTCAAGCGAGCCGGCGCTCAAGCGGAAGCCGTCACCCTCGGCGACGACATCGCCAAGGAACATCGCGGAGCGGAGTCCATCGGTCTCGATCGGCGCACCGCTGGCACCGTCACCCTTGCCCGCAAACGCGAGATCGAGCGCCTTCGTCCACCGAATCGCGACCGCCGCGGGCTCAGCGCCGGCGGCATCGAACGCGGCCAGCGTGACCGTCGCGACGAGGGCGTCGGCGGCGTGCGGATCGTGCATGACCAACGCGGTCGGCGACGCGAGCGTCGGATCGTGTCGCATGAGCGCGGCGAAGCGCTCGCCGCCACTCGCGAGCCGGACGACGCCGGGGCCGGTGAACCCGCCGGTCCCCGAGAGTTGCTTGAGCCAGAAGCGCTCGCCGCTCGCGGTGAGTCGCGGACTGCGGACGGTGAGCGGTCGATCCGCCGAGCCGAAGGCCTCGACGAGATCGGTGTCGCTGCGGAACGCCACGCGATCGCACTCGACGACCGCTTGGGCGCGGCTCTCTTCGAGCCTGACGCGACGCCCCGCATCGCTGCGCAGTTCGACGGCGACATCGTCGGCGGTGGCGAGCGTCTGCTCCGCCGGGCGAAGGAGCAGCCGGCCGGTGTAGGCGATCGTGATGCGCTCGGTTGCGTCGCCAGCCGCCGCAGGCGCTCCCGATGCCGCCGCTTGGGCCGCGAAGACGAGGGCACCGGCCGCGCGCACGGGGTCCGAGGGGAACGCAGACGGGTTCGGCGTGGCGGCCCTCGCTCGCGGTTCGACGAAGCCGGCGTCCCCATCCATCGCGAAGATCGCCGTCAGGAGATCGCCCTTGAGCGTCGTCGTGGTTCCCCCCTTCTCGCGGGTCACCACCACCTCGTCCTCGAGATCGAGCTGAAAGAAGCGCGCGGCTGCGGGAGCGGGTGCGGCTGCGGCGGCGGGCTTCGACGGTTGCGTCGCCGTCGGCGACGGGGGCTGCGCAGCGGCCGCGTTCTGGTTCAGCGTTGGGGCCGCCGCTGAGTCCGGCGTAGCGCTCCGCGACCCCTCGGGGCGCGTTCGTCCGTCGTCGCCGCGCACGAAGACGATCGGCTTCGTGCACCGATCGATGATCAGGCTGCGCATCTCGCCGGATCGCTCATCGAGAATCATCGAGAGCCCCTCGCCGTCGAAGGTGCCCATGTCGCTCACGAGGCTGATCGCCCCGTCGCAGCGCAGTTCCAACTGGTCGAATCGGGCGTCGGTCGCCGTCACTTCGATGACCGGGCGATCGCGCTCCACATCGACCGGCACCGCGGGCTGCCCGGGGGCTGTCTCGCGCGGCCGGAAGATCCGAATGAGCACATGGCCGGTGAGCGTGCCGCTCTCGAGGGCTTGTCGCGGCACCCGCGCCCGCCCCGAGTCCGCCGACAGTTGGATGACCCGGCCATCGGGGCGAAAGAGCATCGCCCGCGGCGCTTCCAACGCCAACTCCCCGTCGGGGAGCGGGGTGAGCGAGCGGGCGCTGTACTGCTGAGCGAGGCGCCCGTTCTCGTCTGCGACCTGGACCCACGCACCTTCCTCGAGCTGGGCGCGCGTGAAGGTCTCAGCGCTTGCCCGACGCTCCGCGTCGGAGAGGGCGCCCGGGGTGCGGGCGGTGCCGCCGTCGGCGCCGACGAGATCGGTCGCGTTCCGAATGCGCGGAGCGCCATCACCGCTTCCGCCGCTGCGGGTCGAGTCGAGCTTGCTCACGACGAGCAGCAGGACGCCGCCCGCAAGAATGCCGGCGACGACGAGCACGCCGGTGCGTCCCACGCCGCGCGACGCCGCGCGTCCGCCGCGAAGGGCGTATCGGTCGGTCGCAGGATGGTGCCTTCGCGCGTCTCGCATGGTTCGTCTCAATTCGTTCGTTCGCGATCGAAGAGGCGCAGCGCCTCGCTCCATCGCCCCGCTCGCCGGAGCAGATGCTCGATCGCATCGCGCACCGCGCCGTCGCCGCCGGTCCGTCCCGTGACATAGCGGGCCGCGGCCAGGATCTCGGGCGCCGCGTTCCGCACCGCCATAGGGTAGCCGCAGCGTCGCAGGATCGGCAGATCCGGCAGGTCATCACCAAGCATCGCGGTTTCCGCAGGCGCGATGCCGAGGCGCTCGCAGAGCGCGAGGAAGTCGCGTCCCTTGTCCTTCGAGCCGTTCACGAGGTGACGGATCCCGAGCTCGTTCGCGCGATGGCGAAGGGCGAGCCCGACGCGCCCGGTGACGATTGCGACCTCGCCGCCAAGCTCCTTCCACATCCGCAGGCCGCAGCCGTCATGGACATGAAATCGTTTGGTTTCGACGCCATGGTCGGAGATCGCGATCCCACCGTCGGTGAGGACGCCGTCGACATCGAGCACGAGGAGCCGGATCGGCGCGGGCGGAGCGGCCGAGCCCGAAGGGGCGCTGTCGCTGCGCGGGGCGCCCGCGCCGCGCGGGGCGTTCGCATCAGCACTGGAAGGGTTGGCGTCCGCTGCGTTCATGAAGTTCGCCACTATACTCCCGCCTCCCCGCATGACCTCACGCACCTCCGAGCGGATCGATCTCGAGCAGTCGGTCATCGAGACGATGTCCGCCGTGCAGACCGCCGTCTCCGTCGACATGACCGTCGGCGAAGCCGTCAGCGAGCTGCGCTCCCGGCGCGTGACCCAGCCGATCCTGTATGTCTACGCGATCGACGACCTCGACCGGCTCGTCGGCGTGGTGCCGATCCGGGCCCTCCTCCTCGGCGATCCGAAGGCAGCGATCCGCGATGTCATGACCGCCCGCACGGTCACGATCCGGGCCACCGAAACGGTCGGCGACGCCCTCATGGCCTTCGCGATGTACCGGCTCCTCGCCCTCCCCGTCGTCGACGACGAGGGGCGCCTGCTCGGCGCGGTCGATGTGCAGATCTACGCCGACGAGACCTTCGAACTCGCCGAAGCCCAGCGCGTCCACCAGCTCTTCCAGATGCTGGGCGTCTCGGTGCGCGAGGCGCGGGACCGGTCACCGTGGCGCGGCTTCCGCAGCCGCATGCCCTGGCTCTGCTGGAATCTCGGCGGCGGCACGGCCTGCGCGATCATCGCGAAGATATTTGACGCGACGCTGACGGAGTTCATCGTGCTGGCGATGTTCATTCCGCTGGTGCTCACGCTCGCCGAAAGCGTGGCCATGCAGTCGATGACCCTCGTGCTCGAGGTCCTGCAGGGCACGGAAGTCCGCTGGCGGCTCATTCGGCGCCGGCTCAAGACGGAAGCGGGCACGGCGACCCTCCTGGGCATCTGCTGCGGATCGGTGGTCGGCGGGACCAGCATGCTCTTCGGTGGCGGCGTGGGCGTTGCCCTTATCCTGATGGGCTCGATCGCCTGCTCGATGGTGCTCGCCGCTGCGATCGGCGCGACCGTGCCCACGATTCTGCACGCCCTGCGGCTCGACCCGCGCATCGCCGCGGGTCCGCTCTCCCTCACCGTCACCGACATCCTCGCGACGACGATCTACCTCGCCTCCGCGACGGTGTTCCTCATGCACTGACGACGACCGGATCGCTCCCGGCGGCGGCTTCCGCGGTGCGGAGGCGTAGCATGCGGACATGTCCATCGCCCGTCGCCTTCCCCGCCTGGCCGCGGGACTCCTCGTTGCGCTCGTCGCACTGATCACCGCTCCCCGACCGACCCTCGCGGCCGAGTTCCGGGTCGAGGGCGAGACGCTCTTCCTCGACGGCCCGATCGTGCGCGGCGACGCCGACACGCTGCGCGGCATGCTCGGGGCGAATCCCGCGGTGAAGCGGATCTCGATCGACTCCCCCGGCGGCGATCTGGCGACCGGCCTCGCCCTTGGCCGGTTCATCCGCGAGCGCAAGCTCGAGACGGTCGTCGAAGGCGGGATGCGCGAGGCCGCGAGCGCCGCGGCCTACGCCTTCATGGGCGGCGAGATCCGCACGGTCAAGGGCGCGCGCGGCATCGGCGTGCACGCGTTCTCGACTCCGTCGAAGGAGGTCCGGGCGATGCTCAAGCAGCGCTCGGGTGACGAACTCGTGCGGACGATCAACGAGTTCGAACGCTCGACGCAGGAGGCGACGATGGCCGTCGTCGAGTTCGTGATCGCCATGATCGGCGACACGCGGATCGTCGCCGAGGCGGTGAAGGCGGGCGCCGACGAGATGCTCTGGCTGCCGACCGATCGACTCATCGCCCTCAAGGTCGCGACGCGTCAGATTCCGCTCGCGCCCGATGAAATCCCCGACGCCGACTGGGCCTATGGCGAAGTCGTCGCCGGGCTCGCCCTCTGGCTCGTGCCCGGGAGCGTCGGACCCGGCGCGCGCCCCGGCGATCCGGCCGCCGGCGTTCCGCCGGACGCCCCGCTTGACGAACGCGAGCTCGCCACCCTCGAGGGCATGCTGCATGCCGAGGCCTCGCAGCAGGCGCTCCGCGCCGATGTCGAGCGACTCCTCGAGCGGGTCGCCCCGCCGAACCGCATCCGGGCCCGCACGATGCTGGTCGAACCGGTTGTCCGGAGCATCGTCGAAAGCGTGCGGGCTTCGGTGCGGAAGGCCCGCGAGACAGAGGCCGGCGACGCTCCCGAGGGCGGGGTCTGACGCAAACCGGACGCGGCGCCGAATCGCCGCGGGTACGCTCCCGCGACCATGCCCCTGATCGAATGCGACGCCTGCGGGAAGCCCTTCGACGCCGAACCGGACGCCAGCGGCCGGGCGACCTGCCCTCTCTGCGGTGATGTCGCTCGCGTCGGTCCGCGCGTTCCACGCGCGGAGCCCGCTCCGCAGGCGGCGAGCGCGAAGCCGCAGCGCGGCTCGATCGCCGACGAGCGCGAACTCCTCGTCGTCTACCCAGCCCTGTTCCGCGGCCATCCCCTCGCCTACGGAGGGCTGCTGCTCGGCGCGTTCGCCGGGCTCGTCGTCGCGGTCCTTCCGATCTTCAGCGTCGCGGGCTGGCCGATCTCGATCGTCGGAGGGGTGATGCTCCTCCTCGCGATCGGCGGCTTCCTCAAGCTCTTCGTCTTCAGCCATCGCTGGTATCGGCTGCGGATCACCGATCGGCGCACCGTCGACGAGCGCGGCTTCATCACCCGCCGGCATTCCGAAGTCCTGCACAGCCACGCGGTGAACATCCGGATCCGCCAGAGCGTCTGGCAGCGACTCATGAATCTGGGCGACTTCGAGATCGAGTCGGCCGGGGGCGGCGGTTACGAAACCGCTACCGGCGAGCGGATGTCCACCGAAATCTCGATCAAGGACATCCCCGATCCCTACGGCGTGAAGGGGCTCATCGACCAGCATCGCGGGAACTGAGCGCGTCACGCCGCCACGCGGAATCGGCTATTCTCCGCGACTTTCCCCGCCCGCCCGCTCCCCCGGCGGCGACCGCAGCACCCGAAGCGCACGCACCCCATGAAGATTCACGAATACCAGGCCCGTCAGTTGCTCGCCGATGCCGGCATTCCCGTTCCCGCCGGCGCCATGGTGCAGACGGTCGAAGCGGCGGTGACGGAAGCGAAGCGGATCTTCGCGACGGGCGAGTCGCTCGTCGTCATCAAGGCCCAGGTGCATGCCGGCGGCCGCGGCAAGGCGGGCTTCGTGAAGCTCGTGCGGAGCGCCGAGGAAGCGGAGACCGCCGCCCGGTTCATGCTCACCAATCGCATGGTGAGCCCGCAGACGCCGCCCGAAGGGCTCAAGGTCACCCGCCTGCTCGTCGCCGCCGGCGTCGACATCGCGAAGGAGCTCTATGTCGCGGTCCTCGTCGATCGCGCTCGCCGCACGAACACCCTCATCGCCAGCCGCGAGGGCGGCGTCGAGATCGAGGCCGTCGCCGAGAAGAACCCCAACGCCATCCTGAAGGAGCCGCTCGATCCGATCCTCGGCATGCAGCCGTGGCAGGCCCGGAAGATGGCCTTCGCCCTCGGACTCACCGGCAAGCTCGCCTCGCAGGGGGCGGACCTCCTCCTCAAGCTCGCGAAGCTCTTCCGCGACACCGACGCGAGCCTCGTCGAGATCAACCCGCTCGTCGTCACGCCGCCCACCGCAGCGCATCCCGAAGGCCGCGTGCTGGCGATCGACGCGAAGTTCAACTTCGACGACAACGCCCTCTTCCGCCAGAAGTCGATCGAAACGATGTTCGATCCGACCGAAGAGAACGCGGCGGAGCTTGAGGCCCACACCTACGGCCTGAGCTATGTCGCCCTCGACGGCAACATCGGCTGCCTCGTGAACGGCGCCGGCCTCGCGATGTCCACCATGGACATCATCAAGCTGCATGGCGGCGAGCCGGCCAACTTCCTCGATGTCGGCGGCTCGGCCAGCGAGGAAGCGGTGACCCAGGCCTTCCGGATCATCCTCGGCGACAAGGCGGTCAAGGGCGTGCTCGTCAACATCTTCGGCGGCATCATGCAGTGCGACAAGATCGCCCGGGCGATCGTGTCGAGCGCCAAGACCGTCGGCTTCCAGGTCCCGCTCGTGGTGCGGCTCGAAGGCACGAATGTCGCCGAGGCTCGCACGATCCTCGAGGCCGCGAAGACCGAGATCCCGTCGATGCAGACCGCAACGGACCTCACCGACGCAGCCAAGAAGGTGTGCGCCTCGGTCGCCTGACCACACGAGCATGAAGCCGCTCATTCTTTTCGATATCGACGGAACGCTCATGCGCTCCCAGGGCGTCGGCGTCTCCGCGATGCAGATGGCCTTCGACGCGATCTACGCCGAGCGGAATCTTCGCATGGAGGGCATTCCCGTCGCCGGGCGGCTCGACACGCTCATCTGGGCCGATGTCATGCGTCGCGGCGGCCTCGAGCCCGACGAGCGGGAACTCCCCCGCTTCCGCGAACGCTACAAGGCGTTCCTCGCCGAGCGGCTGCACGCCGCGACGGTGCGCCGCATGCCCGGCGTCCTCGAACTCGTCGAGCGGCTCCACACCGGCAACGACAGCGTCCTCGGACTCCTGACCGGCAACTGGCCCGACACCGCGCGACTCAAGATCAGCACCGCCGGCTTCACCCCCGAGCATTTCCGAATCGGCGCCTTCGCCGGCGACGGCCCGGACCGCCGATCGCTGCCGCCGGTCGCGATCGACCGCTGCGCCCGCGAGACCGGCTACGCCCCGCGCCCGGACCGCACGATCATCATCGGCGACACCCCGCTCGATGTGGACTGCGCCCAGCACAACGGCTGCCGCGTCATCGCCGTCGCAACCGGCGACTTCACCGTCGACGAGCTCCGCCAGACCGGCGCGGACCTCGTCGTCGAGACCCTCGCCGACATCGACACGATCGAAGCCTGGCTGCTGGCGTAGCGGCTTCGCTCAACGCGGCGGCGTTCGTCGTGACAGCATTCTTCAGAGTTCCGACAGAGAACCACAGAGGCACAGAGGACACAGAGGTAGCACAGAGAAGCCAACAGAAAGAGGGAACTCGTCGCGCAAACTCGTATGCGCAGAGTGGAGTTGACTTGGATCGAGACTTCTCACCGTGCCCGGCGCTTGCACTCCTCAAGTCCCTCTGGCACCAGCACCTCCCCATCATCGCGCGACCTGCCTCCTCTTTCGCCTTCTCTGTGCATCCTCTGTGTCCTCTGTGCCTCTGTGGTTCTCTGGCCGAATTGCGCAGAATCCTCTCGATTCTGCAGAGCCAGAATCGCGCACAATGCTGTCCCCGCGACGGCCATGACCCACGCACCATCGACCATCCTTGACGCCCTGCCGCTGCCGCTGGTGGTCGGAGCGTCGCCCGAGCAGTTCCCGCTTCTCACGACCATCGCCGCTGGCTTCGCCGCCGCGTGGCTTCTTGGTCTGCTCACCCAGCGGCTCGGTCTTTCGCCGATCGTCGGGTACCTCCTCGGCGGCATCGTGATCGGTCCGCACACGCCGGGGTTCATCGGCGATGTCGCCCTGGCCCAGCAGCTCGCCGAGATCGGCGTCATCCTCCTCATGTTCGGGGTCGGGATGCACTTCCATCTCCGCGACCTCTGGCGGGTCCGGAGCGTCGCGATTCCCGGCGCGATCGGACAGAGCCTCGCTGCGACGCTCGCAGCAATGGGCATTTTCTATGTGCTCGGCATGGATCTGAAGGCCGGCATGCTGCTCGGCATGGCCATGTCGGTCGCGAGTACCGTCGTCCTCCTCCGCGTTCTCATGGACCGCGGCATGGTGAACACGACGCACGGTCATGTGGCGATCGGCTGGCTCATCGTCGAGGACATCCTGACGATTCTCCTCCTCGTGATGGTGCCGCTCCTCGCCGATCGGCGCGAGGCCATCGCCGTCGCGACCGAGGCTGGCGCGACGCCCGAGGGAGGCGTCTGGAGCGGTGCGCTCGTCGTCGGCATCGCCCTGGCGAAGCTTGCGGCCATGGTGGCGGTCGTGCTGGTCATCGGCTCGCGGGTGGTCCCGTGGGTCCTGACGCGGGTCGCGAAGCTGCGCTCACCCGAGCTTTTTACGCTCACGGTGCTCGTCCTCAGCGTGACCATCGCCGTCGGCTCGGCCGTTCTCTTTGGCGCATCGGTCGCGCTCGGGGCGTTCCTCGCGGGGATCGTCGTCGCACAGTCGCCGGTCAGCCATCAGGCGGCCGCCGACGCCCTGCCGATGCGCGATGCGTTCGCGGTCCTCTTCTTCGTCTCGGTCGGCATGCTCTTCGACCCGAGCTTCCTCGTCACCCATCCGCATCTCGTCGCCGCCGGCCTCGGCGTCGTCCTCATCCTCAAGCCGATCGCCGCCCTCGCCCTCGTCGCGATCTGCGGCTATCCGGTGCGGACAGCGCTCACGGTCGCAATCGGACTCTCGCAGATCGGCGAGTTTTCCTTCATCCTCGCCCATCTCGCCCGCGATCACGGGCTGCTTTCCGACGAGGGGATGCATCTGCTCGTCGCGACGGCGATCATCTCGATCGCCATCAATCCGCTGCTCTTCCGCTCGATCGATCGGATCGAACGGCGGGTCGAGGGCATCGGCTGGCTCCACCGGATGCTCGACGCCCGCCACGCGCGACAGCGGGCGGCTCTAAACAATCCCTCCGTCGAGGCGATCGCGGCCCACGGTGTCACGGACGCCGCGACGGAGACGGGAACGGGCACACCGCGAGCCAAGCCGCTTGCCATCATCGTCGGCTACGGACCGGTCGGTCGACTCGTCCACGCCATGCTCCGCGATGCGGGCATGGAAGTCGTCGTGATCGACCTGAACATCGACACGATTCGCTCGCTCGCCGCGACCGGCCAGCACGCGATCTATGGCGACGCCAACCGACGCGAGGTGCTTGAACACGCGGGCATTCGGCGGGCCGCGGCGCTGGTCGTCACCTTGCCGCACTCCGAGGGACGAGCCGACCTCGTCCTCACCGCCCGCGAACTGAACGCGACCGTGGACATCACGATTCGCGCCCGCTATCTGACCGAGTCCGATGTCCTCAAGAAGGCCGGCGCCAATACGGTCATCGTCGAAGAGGGGGAAACCGGCGTCGCCATCGCCCGCGCGGTGCTCGAGAAGCGCGGTGTGGATGCTCCTGTCATCGAACGGCTGCTCGCGGCGATCCGACGGCTCTGGCACCTCCAGGATGCCTCGTCGCGATCCTGATCAGCGCAGCGTCGGCACACCGGCCGCTGCGCGGATAGCATCGAGGCTGTCGTGAACGCCGCGCCAGGCGCAGCGCTTCGATGCTCATTCGATACACCCCGTCGATACACACCCAATGACCACCATGCACTCCTCCATGACCATTCGTTCGCTCGCCCTCACCCTTTCGTTGTCGCTTTCCTTCGCCGCCTCGACCCTGCTCGTCGGCTGCGAGGCCGCGGGCCCGAAGCGCATCGACACCACCACAGCCAGCATGAACGCGACGCGCGAGATGCTGGTCCGCGGCGGCGGCGAGGTCGATCGCGTGATGACCTCGGCTCGGGCCATCGGCTCGACGCCCGATCTCAAGCGGGGCTACGCGGAGTTCTCGAAGTCGGTCGACGCCCTCGAGAAGGTCGCGGCCGATGTCCGTTCGCGCTGGGCCGGTCTGACCTCCCGCGCTGACGCCTACCGCACCGCCTGGGAGCGCGAGTCGGCGAACCTGACGAGCGAGGCGGCTAAGGCGACTGCCGCGGAGCGACGGGCGAGCTTCGACGGCGTGATGCGGGCGGTGACGCTCGCGATGGGCGACCTCAAGGATTCCTACGATGTCTTCATCGCTGACATCCAGGACATTCGGCTGCTCCTCGCCAACGACCTGACCGCCGACGGCGTTCGCGCCGTCCAGCCGCTCCTCTCCTCCGCTGGCGGCTCCGCCTCGACGGTGCAGTCGAAGCTCAATGAGGCCGTCCGCCTCCTCGACGCCGCCGCAGCGAGCGGCTCGACGACCCTCCCGAGCGGCGGCTGATCCGGCAACAACTGGAGCAGCGGCAAGCAAGCGGCCCCCGCCGCACGACTCACGCCCGACGCCAGCGGCGCCACAACGCCGCTGGCGTCGGGATGCGGTCGCGGGCCTGAAGAATGGGCCGCTCGATCCATCGATAGCTGATGATCGCGACGGCAAAGGCGAGTGCGACGGCGAGGAGCACGCGTCCGATCGTCGGATCGTCGTCCGCATATCGAACGCGCAGGGCTATGAAAATCGGGAAGTGATAGAGATAGAGGCCGTAGGAAATCCGACCGATCGCGGTGAGCGGTCCGTTTGCGAGGAGTGCCCCAAGCGGTGATCCCAGCGGCGACCGAATCGCGTCGAGACGCAATGCCACCAGCACGGTGCAGAGCGAGACGCACGCGAAGCCGACCGTCGCGATCGCACCGTTCAACCGAACGACCGCACCCGCGGCGAGCCCGACGAGCCCAAGCATGCCGGCGGCGATCGTCGCGATGAGCAGACGGCGCGGCATCGCGCGCAACCAGACTTCCGCAAAGGCGAGGGAGCAGCCGAGCGAGAGCGAGAGGAGTCGGGTGGTCGGGAGCCGATAGGTCCAGTCGCCGAGATCGTGGCCGCCAAACGCCGGCAACGCCGCGACGGCGAGTCCGGCGAGCGTCAGCAGAGCGACCATCGGCATGCCGACGAAGGCCGCCCACCGCGCCCGCTGGTCACCGAGCCACCAGTAGAGGAGCGGCCAGACGAGATAGAACTGCTCCTCGATCGCAAGCGACCAGGCGTGCCGCATCGGATGCTCAACGGCCGGCCGGGCCGCATCGACGAAGTTGCTCACATAGAGCAGGCAGGACCAGAGATAGCTCCCCGGGGCCACGACCGCGAGGATCGCGAGGAGCAGGTAGTAGGCCGGAAAGATGCGAAGCGATCGCCGCCAGAGGAATCGCCCGAGGGTCTTGCCCGATCCGAGATCGTGCCGAAGGACGCGGGTGACCAGGAACCCGCTCAGCACGAAGAAGATGTCCACGCCGAGGTAGCCAGCCCGAATCGCGTTCTTGAAGGCCTCAAGCGCCGGAACCGCCTCGGACAACGACAGGTGCGTCAGAAGGACCAACAGCACGGCGATCCCCCGCAGTCCGTCCAGACTCGGCAGGTGATCCGGCGGATCAACTCGCGCGGGGGGCATCGGATGCTGCGGATCGCTCACGATCTGCGGAGGCTACCAAGGGGTGCGGGTGGGGTTGGTGGCCGGCTTGGCAGCCGGCTTGGGTTCGAGTGAGCGCGGCGTGGCCTCTGGCTCGTACCCCGGTGGACAACCTGCCCGACGACGCTGGACGCGGGGAGGGACGGGTAGTGTGAGTCGCCGATGCCCGCGGAACCCGCCGCTCCCAACTTCTCCGCGCTCTGCACCGACTTCTATGTCAATCAGAAGCTCGCGCTGAAGCTCGATCTCCCCGATCGTCGGGAGCCGGTGCTCGACATGTTCGATCGACTCCGCAAGGAGTTCCCGAAGCTGGAGCGGTTTCGCCGCTTCGACGGCGAGATCGCGCTTGAGAGCGCCGAGTCCGAGCGGGAGTTCGCGTGGGTCGCGATGCGGCAGACCTCGCTTCGGAGCGGGGCGGTGAATCCGGCGTCGCTCGAGGACGCCTATGCCCTCCATAAGCGCATCCTCGAGGTCTCACCCTACTTTCTCTCGATCTCGCCGATCGATGTCGATCACCTCGAACTCGTCTTCGGCTTCGACTTCGAGACCGATCTCCCACGCGACGAGATCATCTTCGATGCCCTCTACGCGGACTCGCCGCTCGCCGACCTGGTCGATCGGCAGCAGGACACCCTCATCGATGTGCAGCCCGCGGTGGGCATCTCGCTGTCGATCACCGGCGATCTCATGGCGAGCTTCGAGGTCCGCTCGCGTCCGCGGCCAGAACTGCCTCCGACCGAGGGCGATCCGATCAGCGTCTTCCTGACCGTCCGGAAGGCGGGCGGCGTCCGTTCGCTCGAGGATCTTGGCACCATCTTCGCGTCGCTCTGCGGCCACGCCGAGCGCCTCGCCGAGCATCGGGTCATTCCGCACATCGTGGTACCGATCCGCAACGCGATCCTCGCCCGGCCGTAACAGGCGACGCCTATCAGCCCGTGGCGAAAGTCATGTGGGCTGCGGACGAGCAGAATGGCCGATTTCTTCGTCGGCGCAACTCGCTCGTATCACTGCGGATACTGCTTCGTTGCACCTCCCCCACATGGAAGGGGAACTCGGCCATTCTGCTCATCCTCGCTTCCAAAGCACTTTCGCCACGGACTGCTATGCCTCGGCTTCGCCTTGCCCCCCTCGTCGCGTCCGCCCTCTTCGCCGCCACCAGCTTTGCTTCAGCTCCCCCGCTCGCCCACGATCCTGGGCCCGCCGCGGGAGCTCAGGCGGCACCCGCCGCGGGGGAGACCGATATTGCTCGCGACGCGCTTTCGCTGAGTCTTCGCGCCTTGGCTGCGGCGGAGCGCGGGAGCATCGATGTCGATGTGAAGGACGCGACGCTCGTCGAACTCTTCGAACAGGTGCAGTCGCGGGGGTCGCTCCCGCTCCGCATCGATTGGGAGAGTCTCGCGGGACTCGGCATCGCCAAGGATGACCGCATCGACTTCCACATCCGCGATGTGCCCCCGCTCGCGGCCCTGAGGGCGATCGCCGCGGCGATCCCGGCGGAGTTCGACCAGCCGGTCGTCGACGCCTGCTCGGGTCAGCTCGTCCTCACCTCGCCAAGTGGCCTCGCTGCCCTGCGTGAGACGGCGATCTACGACATCGCGGACATTCTGGCCGACCCGACGCTGCTGGAGGCGAAGGCCGCACCGGCCGCAGTGGCGGCACCAGCGGGCGACGACGAGGATGCACCGATCAGCGAAGGAGTCGCGGTCGAAACGCCGCTCGATTCCATGGCCGAGCGGCTCGTTGAGATCATCAGCGAGCACATCGATCCCGAGGGATGGATCGACACCGGCGGCAGCCGCGGCCGGATGACCAGCGAGGCCGGACGCCTCATCGTGAGCGCGACGCCGGCGACGCATCGCGGCCTGACCGCGTTCCTCGCCTCGCTTCGGTCACAGGCGCCGACGCGGGCGACGATCACCTGGACGATCGCCCGCGTGCCGAGCGGCCAGGTGGGCGCGTTGCGGGCGGCGATGCAGAAGGGACATGCGAACGGCGTCGGACCACGCTCGGCGCTGGAAGCTATCGATGGCCTCGTGATCGAGAGTTCGCCGCGGACGACCACGCTCATCGGCGAGTCGGCGACGATCGAATCGAGTGGGCCCGATGTGCTCACCCGCTGCGTCGCACGGCCCTCCTTCGATCGCATCGCCCGCACCTTCGGCGCGATGGTGCGGATCGAGATCACCCGCGGCGACCGCAAGGCCTCGGCCGAAGCGTCGCTGAGCGGCGACGCGAACCGTGCGGCCGATGTCATCGAGCTGGCAAGCGGCCCCGTCGACGGAACGACATGGGTCGTCGTGGTCGAGGCGGTCGCTGACCGACCCGGCGCGACGCAGGAGTAGCGAGCGAACTGCCGACTCAGATTCAACACAGAGGCACAGAGGGCCACAGAGAAGAGGAAGAGAAGGGGCTGCGTACCACAGCCGGGTCGCGCAGCCCTGTTCTCTTGGTCTTCTCTGTGGCCCTCTGTGGCCTTTGTGCCTCTGTGTTGAGCGAACGCCGCAATGAATCAGCGCCGCGAGCGCGATCAGATCCGCGTGAGGAACTGCTCGACGCTCTTCACATCGTTGATGATCTGCGGCGTCATCGTGAGCGTGAACTTCTCGCCGACCGCAAGGGTCACGAGTCGGGTCGCGCGGGCGCGGGTCAGCCACATGCGGCCTGCACGCGGGCGACGCTCGTTCAGGTTCGTGACACGATCCTTCGCGAGGCGGCTGAGGGTCCGCTGCGTCTTCGGGTTCATCCGGAGGAGACGCGTGATGGTCTTCTTCGCAGCCGGGGTCGACGGAAGCTTGGAGATCTGGAAGGTGACCTTGCCGGTCGCGGGAATGGTGGTGGCCATGGGAAGACTCGATGGCAGACGACGGTGCGGAGCTGCCGGTTGAACACGCATCGGGCCGAGGCCCAAACTCCGCACTAGCCAGCGGCACCAACGGACGGCACCAACGACAGGCGGAAGGACGGGAATCGACGCCGCGAAGGAGACCGCGCAAAGCGGCCCGCCGGGCGACCCGTCGAGCGAGTCGGGCAAGATACCCGAGACCCCGCCTCACGCCAAGGGCAGGCAGCCGCCGACGGGGGAAGTCCGAGAAGCGCAGGCCCGCCGGTCGCCAACTCGGACAGACTACTCGACGGCGACGGGAACCTTGATCCCATGCCGCCTGGCCAAGGCGAGGTAGAGGGCGTGCGTTCCCCGCTTCCCGTGCCCCTCCTCCGCCGCCACCGCGTAGAGCCGCCGGGCGAGGGCGAGCCCGGGCAGGTCGAGCCCCAGCCGATCCGCCTCCTCGAGGGCGATCCGAAGGTCCTTGAGGAAGTGCTCGACGAAGAAGCCCGGCCGGAAATCGCCGCGGAGCACCCGTGGGGCAAGGTTGGCGACGGTCCAAGACCCGGCCGCCCCGCCGCCGACCGACGCCAGCACCCGCTCCGGGTCGAGGCCCGCCTTCGCCGCGTAGAGGAGCCCCTCGACGACGCCGAGCATGGTGCCGGCGATCAGGATCTGGTTCACCATCTTGGTGTGCTGACCGGCTCCGGGCCCTCCCTGGAGCACGATCGTCTTCCCAAGCCGCTGGAGGATCGGTTCCGCCAACGCGAAGGCCTCGTTCGAGCCGCCCACCATGATGGAGAGCGTCGCCTGACGGGCCCCGATGTCACCGCCGGAGACCGGAGCATCCAACGCGAGGACGCCGAGCGCCCCTGCCTCGCGGGCGAGCCGTTCGGCCAACGCCGGCTGGCTCGTGGTGAAGTCGATGAGGAGCCTTGGCCGCCGAGTCGCTTGGAGCGTCCCCTGCGGCCCGAGGTGCACCTCCTCGACATCGCTCGGGAACCCGACCATCGAGCAGACGACATCGGTGCCCTCAGCCGCGTCCCGCGGCGTCGCGACCAGCGTCGCGCCGAGTGCGCTCAGGGGCTCCGCTCGGCTCGGCGTCCGGGTCATCACCCGAAGCCGGTAGCCCGCGGCGAGGAGGTGCTTCGCCATGGAGAGGCCCATCACGCCGGTTCCGATGAATCCGATCGTGCCGAGCGGCGCATCGTGGGGGCTGCTGGGTTGGGGGCTGCTGGGTCGGTCCGGCGCTTCGCGTGATCCCGTCAGGCTCATGGCGGTAACGGTACATCCTTCGACGCTTCGGCGGTGCCGACGGATCCGGCCCGCTGCGGCATCCGACCCGAGCCCGCACCAAACCCGTACGCTCCCCCATCCATGACGACCTACACCCAACAGGATGTCGACGCAGTGGCCCGCGAGGTCGCCCGTACCAGCGCCCCTTTCCAGGCCCTTCGGGAGGAGATCCGGCGGGTGATCGTGGGGCAGGAGCATCTGCTGGAGGGGCTGCTGATCGGTCTCCTCTCGAACGGTCACCTGCTCATCGAAGGCGTCCCGGGCCTGGCGAAGACGACGGCCGTCGCCGCCCTCGCGGCTGGCATCCGGACCGGCTTTCAGCGGATCCAGTTCACGCCCGACCTGCTCCCGGCGGACCTCATCGGCACGCTCGTCTATCGCCCCGCAAGCGGTGACTTCGCGGTGAAGAAGGGGCCGCTCTTCACCAACATCGTCCTCGCCGACGAGATCAACCGCGCACCGGCGAAGGTCCAGAGCGCCCTGCTCGAAGCGATGCAGGAGCGACAGGTCACGATCGGCGCGGAGACCTTCCGGCTGCCTGATCCCTTCCTCGTCCTCGCGACCCAGAATCCGATCGAGCAGGAAGGGACCTATCCCCTGCCCGAAGCGCAGGTCGACCGCTTTATGCTGAAACTCATCGTGCGCTATCCGACGCCGCGCGAGGAGCGTCAGATTCTCGATCGCATGGTGCGGACGACCTCGACGCCCAGCGTCCAGCCGGTGCTCCAGCCCGAGGCGATTCTCGAAGCGCGAGCGATCGTCGATGAGATCTTCGTCGACGAGCGGCTACGCGACTACGCCGTCGCCCTCGTCGCGGCGACGCGCGATCCGGTCGCCTACCGCACGCCGCTCGCCGGGCTCATTCAGTACGGCGCCTCTCCGCGGGCGACGCTCAACCTCGTGCGTGCTGCCAAGGCGAAGGCCTTCCTCGACGGCCGCAGCTATGTCGTTCCGCAGGACATCAAGGATGTCGCGCCGGATGTCCTGCGCCATCGCATCACGCTCAGCTATGAGGCGGAGGCGGAGGAGAAGACCGCCGACGCACTCGTGAAGACGCTGCTCGACCATGTGCCCGTGCCCTGACGACGACGCCCGACGCTTCCCCGCACTCCCCACCGGCACCACGCACCATGCTCCCCGCGGACATCCTCCGCACAATTCGGCGCATCGAGATCCGGACCTCGCGCATCGTGAGCGAGGCCTTGGGCGGTCAGTTTCGCTCCGCGTTCAAGGGCCGCGGGATGGAGTTCGAGGAGGTGCGCCCCTATCAGATCGGCGACGACATCCGCACCATCGACTGGAATGTCTCGGCCCGCATCGGCGACCCGCATGTGAAGCTCTTCCGCGAGGAGCGTGAGCTGACGGTGCTCCTCGTCGTCGATGTGAGCGGATCGCTCGATTTCGGCACCCGCGGACAGCGCAAGCGCGAACTCGTCACCGAGGTCGCGGCCACGCTCGCCTTCTCCGCGATTCGCTCGAACGACAAGGCGGGCCTCCTCTGCTTCAGCGATCGCATCGAGCGGACGGTGCCCGCGCGCAAGGGTTCGCGGCATGTGCTTCGGATCATCCGCGAGATCCTCTCGATTCGTCCCGAGGGCCGCGGAACGGATATCGCCGCGGCGATCGACGAGATCGGTCGCGTGCAGAAGCGCCGCGCGGTCGTCTTCGTGCTGAGCGATTTTCTCGATAGCGCGCCGTGGGAGCGGGCGCTCCGGCTTGCCTCGCGCCGCCATGATGTCATTCCGATCGTCGTCGACGACGAGCGTGAGCGCGAGCTTCCGAAGGTCGGCTTCGTCCCGATCAGGGACCTCGAGACCGGTCGCGTCGCGGTGCTCGATACGCTCAGCCCGAGCGTGCGCCGTCGCTACGCCGAGGCGGCGCTGCGGCGCCGCGTCGCTCGCACCGAGGCGTTTCGGCGCATGCGTCTCGAGCCGATCGAACTGACGACCGGCGAGGACTTCGCGGAGCCGCTCCATCGCTACTTCAGCCGCCGCGGCAGGGCTGGCCGAGGCGCTGCGGGGCGACGCGCGGCGGGAGGCGCGCCGTCGTGATCCGACCTCGCCTCACGAAACTCGATCGCCACCGACGGCCGGGCGTTGCGGCCGTCGCCAGCGTGCTGCTCGTCGCCGGTCCGGACCTGCACGCAGCGACGCCGCCCACCCCGCCGCCCGCCCAAGAGCCCGGCCAACAGCCCGCCCAAGAGCCGGCCAAACAGGCGGCTGCCGCGACGCTCTCCTCCGAGACCTCCGCCGCTGGCTTCACCTTCCGCGTGAGCGTCGAGCCAGGCGCCGGTGAGGTCGGCACGCCCTTCACGCTCACGCTCGCGCTGCGCACGAGCGTCGGCCGGCCCGCGTCGAGCGCCCTCGACGGCGTCATCGACCTCGCTGAGCCGCTCGGCGACTTTCATGTTGAACGGATCGACGGGCCGCGCATCGAAGGCGATGTCCTCGTCGCCCGCTATCGCCTGACGACCTTCGGATCGGGGCCGCTTGTCTTCCCGCCGCTCGTCGTCGCACTCCCCGCAACCGATGCCGCGGACGCCGCACCGACGGGCGTGCGCACGCTCGCCTCGCAGCCGCTGACCATCACGGTCGCGAGCCTCTTCAATGAGTGGGATGAGGTCCCAACGCATCTCCGACCGCTCAAGCCGCCGGTCGAGCGGATCGAGGAAGTCAGCCGCTGGCCTCTCATCGTCGGACTCTCCTCGGTCGCGGCGCTGTGCCTCGGCGCCGTCGCCCTCCTCCTCCGTCGACTCCTCCGCCCCGGTCCGCCCCCGCCGGCGCATGCCGTCGCCCTGCAGGCGCTCGACGCGCTCGCCGGCGATGGACTCGCCGCGACGGGCCGCGTGCACGAGTTCCATGTGCGCCTCACCGACATCGTGCGGCATTACATCGAAGATCGCTTCGGCATCCGCGCGCCGGAGCGCACCACGCCTGAGTTCCTCGCCGAGGCGCGCGCCTCGGACGCCTTCACGGAAGACCAGCGCCGCCGTCTCGCGGAGCTTCTCACCGCGGCCGACCGGGTGAAGTTCGGCGGCGTGCGGCCCGACGCGACGAGCTGTGAGGGAAGCCTCGCCTCGGCCCGCGCATTCGTCACCGAGACGGTGCCCTCCGCCGAGGAGGTCCGCCGATGACGATCCTCCTCCTCGAGCCCTGGTGGCTGGTGCTCCTGCCGCTCGCGCTCCTGCCGCTCTGGCGCCATCGCCGCGCCCAGGTCCGCGTCGATCACGCCGACCTCGGGCCAGCGCACGCCGCCGGCTCGAGTCTCGCAGCGCGACTGCGCTGGATCCCGCCGCTCGCCCGGAGCCTGGCGGTCCTCCTTCTCATCGTTGCGATCGCCAGACCGGTGAAGGCCGACGAACAGACGCGGGTCCGGGTCGAGGGCATCGCCATCCAGATGCTCGTCGATCGCTCCGGGTCGATGCGGGCGCTTGATTTCACGCTGCGCGGTGCGCAGGTGGACCGCCTCACCGCGATCAAGTCCGTTGCCCGCGCGTTCGTCCTCGGTGAAGAGACCGACGAGACCGCCACGCGCTCGCTGGGCGGACGCCCGAACGATCTCGTCGGTCTCGTGACCTTCGCCCGCTACGCCGACGGGATCTCACCGCTGACGCTCGACCACGATCATCTCGTCGCAGCCCTCGATCGCGTGCAGTTCGCGGGGAACGACGAGGACGGCACGGCGATCGGCGACGCCCTCGCCCTCGGCGTCGAGCGGCTCAAGGATGTCCGCGTGCGCGGCGAAGGAGACGCGCAGGGTGGCGATGCGGGCACGATCGTGCGGAGCCGCGTGCTGATTCTTCTCACCGACGGCGAAAACACCGCGGGCGACATCGATCCGGAGGACGCCGCGAAGCTCGCCGAGACCTTTGGCATCCGCATTTACACGATCGGTGTCGGCACGAACGGCTTCGCACCCCTTCCGATCGACGATCCCTTCGCCGGGCGCTTCATCCAGCGCGTGCCGGTGACGATCGACGAAGCGCTCCTGCGGCGCATTGCCGAGCGCACCGGCGGCGCCTATTTCCGCGCGACGGACACCGCGAGCCTCGCCTCGATCTACGCCGAGATCGACCGGCTGGAGCGGACCGAGACGGAGTCCCGCCGCTACCTTTCCTACGCGGACTTCGCCGTCGAAACCGTGGACATCGGTCCCTTCAGCCTGCCGCCGATCCTCGCGGGAGCGCTCCTGCTCCTCGCCCTCGAACTCCTCCTCGTCGCGACGCGTTTCCGTTCGCTGACCTGACCGGATCTCCTGCCGTGCCCGACCTCACCCTCGAACAACCGCTTGCCCTGCACTGGCTCTGGCTCGTCGCCGCGCTGGCGGTGCTCCTCTGGTGGTCAGCGCAGCGGCAGCGGGCTGCGCTCCGCCGCTGGGCCGACGCGGCGCTCTTTGCGCGCCTCGCGCCGAGCTTTCGTCCCGGCACGAACATGCTTCGGGCGGCGCTCGCCGTCGGTGCGGCGGCCGCGCTCAGCCTCGCCCTCGCCGATCCGCGCGGCGGCACCGTTCCCGTCGAGGTCCAGCGGCGCGGGATCGATGTGATCTTCGTCCTTGATGTCTCGCGCTCGATGCTCGCCGAGGACGCCGCTCCCAATCGCCTCGAGCGGGCGAAGCAGTTCATCGGCGACGCGGTCGATCGCATGGCCGGCGACCGCGCCGGGCTCATCGCCTTTGCCGGGACGCCGGTGCTGAAGTCACCGCTCACGCTGAACTACGGTGCCTTCAAGCTCGCCCTGCAGGAACTGACGCCGCAGGACTCCGCCCGCGGCGGATCGCTGCTCGGTGACGCGATCCGCATCGCCACCGATGCCTTCACCGATGAGGTGAAGGGCGGCAAGGCGATCATCGTGTTCTCAGACGGCGAGGACATGGAGAGTTTCCCGGTCGAGGCCGCTCGACGCGCCTACGAAGAACGCGGCATCCGCACCTACGCCGTCGGGCTCGGCGACAGCGGCGAAGGGGCGCGGATTCCGGTCGAGCGCGTGACGGGACGCAATCGCGAGCGCACCTGGCTCCTGCACGAGGGCAAGGAAGTGTGGTCCAAGATGGATCCCGAACTCCTGACCGAGACGGCGCTCGCGGGTGGCGGCGCGTTCATTCCGGCGGGCACGAAGCTTGTCGACATGGGCGAGGTCTATGAGGCGGCGGTCGCCCGCGTCGGCCGCCGCGAGTTCGAGACGACCGCGACGAAGCGGACGATTCCCTATTTTCAATGGTGTGCGGTTCTCGCCCTCGCCCTGCTCGTCGCGTCGAGCGTGAGCGGCGGCGGACGAGGACGGGAGGCGACACGATGAACGAATCGACGAGCAGGGTGATGCGCTCGGGCGTGGTCGCCATCGCGGTGTTCTGCGCCGCGGAGAGCGCGCGTTCCACGCCTCCTGTACCGCCTCCTGCGGCGCCGGCCGCGGAGACGGCAGCGGACAATCCGACCGATCCGGCGACGGCGGCGCAGCAGGCGCTCGTGAACGAGCGGTGGACCGCACTTCGCCGTCGCGCGGATGGCATCCTCGCGGCGGTCGCCGCCGAATCGGCCTCGCTCTCCAAGGAGAACCGCGAGCGGCTCGCTGAGGCGACCGAGATCTACGAGGCACTTCGCACGCGTCTGCCGAAGGACGCCGAGGTGGTCTACAACCTCGGCATCATTCGCTCGCTCGAGTCGAAGTCAGAAGAGGCGGCCGACCTCTTTCGCGATGCCGCGATTCTCGCATCCGGCTCCACGCTGTCGGAGGTCGACGCCGCCGGCGCGACGGGCGAACAGGGCGAGCGGCTCTCGCCCGACCGCGCAGCGAAGCTGGCAGCGCAGGCGATGTACAACCGGGCGACGACGCTCTATCTGCGAGCCCTTGCGACGGTCGGTCCGGCGATCGCCCGCGAAGGCGGACCGGCGGCACCGCCACCGACGCCGGCTCCAGGCGATCCGGACATGCCGTCGCTCACGCCAGACGCCATCCGTCAGGCGATTGCATTCCTCGAAGAGAGCCTCGTGCACTTCCGCGATGCCCTTCGTGCGGATCCCTCGGACATCGACGCTCGTGTCAACGGCGAGAAGGCCTGGCGACTCCTGCGCGATCTGAAGAGCCTGCTGCCGCCTCCTGAGGATCAGCAGCAGCAGCAGAATCAGAATCAGAACGAGAATCAAGAGCAGAGCGACCAGCAAGACCAGAATCAGAACCAGGACCAGAATCAGAACCAGAATCAGAATCAGAACCAGAATCAGAATCAGAATCAGAACCAAGACCAAAACCAGAACCAGAATCAAGATCAGCGCAACGAGCAAGAGCGGCAGCAGCAGAACCAGCAGAATCAAAGTCAGCAGCAGCAGCAGCAGAACCAACAGCAGAACCAGCAACAGCAACAGCAGCAACAGGGCCAGAGCGGCAACGACAATCAGCCCCAGAGCCCCAATCAACAACAACAACAACAGCAGCAGCAGCAGCAGCAGCAGCAACAAGGGCAACAACAACAGCCGCAGCGCATCTCACAGCAGGATGCGGAGCGGCTTCTCCAGATGGTCCGCGACAAGGAGAAGCAGCGGCGTGCTGCCATCCTGGCCAGAGAGCGCGGCAAGCAGCCGCCCGTGCAACGCGATTGGTGAACCCATGCAACGCTCGCCAACGACTTCCATCGGCGCTCCGCATCGACGCACCGTCGTCGCCTATGCGCTCGCGATCCTCGCGATCCTCGCGTGCGTGCGACCGCTCCTCGCTGGTGAGGTGCAGTTCCGCACGCCACCGCGCGAGGCCTATGTGGGCGTGCCCGCCGTCCTGCAGCTCGAGGTGCGCGACGCGTCGGATGTCGGGGTGCCCGCGCTGCCGACGGTCCCGGGACTCTCCTTCTCGATCGGAGCGGGCCAGCATCGGGCCACGAGCGTGACGATCATCAACGGCAAGACCCGCCAGTCAACCACCGAGACCATCGCGATCGAGATCGTTGCCGAACGCGAAGGCCGCTACACGGTTCCGGTGATCTCGATCGATGTGGACGGCCAGACTTATCGAAGCGAGCCGTTCACGCTGGTCGTGAAGCCCTCGGAGACTGGTGACATTCTCTTTGCCGAGGTCGTGGCCAATCCGGCATCACCCTATGTCGGGCAGCCGACGCTCATCACCCTCCGCATCTGGTTCAAGCCCTTCCGCGATCCGAGCATCAATCTTGTCCTCTCGGGCGGTGACATGTGGAGCCTGCTCGACCTCGAACGGACCGAGTGGGGCCCCTTCCGCAACGCGATCACCCAACTGGAGCGCCGCCGGCAGCGTCCGGCCGATCGCGAGCGCATGCGCGGCGACACCTCGTATGTCGTCTTCGAGTTGCAGGACACCTGGACGCCCGCCCAGCCTGGCGCTGCGGATTTCAGCGGCGTCGAGGTGCGCGCCTCCTGGCCGACCGGGGCCCGCATGGTGCGCGACCTCCTTGGGCGCAATCAGGCCCAACTCACCGGAGCCCGACCGCTTCTCGCGAAGGCGACGGCCGATTCGATCGTCGTACGCCCCCTCCCCGAGGAGGGCCGTCCGCTCGCCTTCAGCGGCGCCGTGGGCGACTTCACCGTCACGGCGGCCGCCCGACCGACGGAGGTGGCCGTCGGCGATCCGATCACCGTCGTGTACACGGTCAAGACCCAGAGCCGTGATCCGCGGGCGCTCGGTGCCCTCGAGGTGCTCCAGGCCCCGCCCTTCGCCTCGCTGCCTGAACTCAGCAAGGATTTCCGCATTCCGAGCGATCAGCTCGGCGGCACGGTGCGCGAGCGGGAGAAGCAGTTCACCCAGACCTTCCGGCCGCTGCATGACGGCGTGACCGCGATTCCGCCATTGCCTTTCGCCTTCTTCGACCCGGAGGCCGATACCTATCGCGTCGTGACGACCGAGGCGATCCCGATCACGGTCCGCGCCGCGGAGCGCCTGCAGCTTTCGCAGATCGTCGGCGGCAGCGTCGGGGACTCCGCGAGCGCCCAGCGCACCACCGTCGTCGGCGGCCTGCGGGCGAACATGCCGCCGTCGCAGGCGATGCTCGCGACGAGCGGTCCGACCAGCGGAAGCCCCCTCGTTGCGAGCGCGCTCGCTCTGCCGCCGCTCGCCTGCCTCGGCCTCCTCGTCCTCCGTCGCGTGCAGCAGGCTCGCGATGCCAACCCGCTTCGCCGACGCGCTCGCCGGGCCGGCGCCGTCGCCCGCGAGACGCTCGCTGCCGATCGTTCCGCCGCCGGCACGCTCCGAGCGATCACCGGCTTCATCGCCGATCGCTGCGGGCTTGCCGAGGGCGCCCGCACGCGACCGGAGTGCATCGAAGCGCTGCGCACCCGGAACACCGATCCAGCCTTGATCGAACGGGTCGATCGACTCCTCGCGGCCTGCGAGCGCGCTCGCTACGCCCCCGCCGAGTCGACCACCGCCGACAGCGCAGAGGCCGACGCGACGCTTACCGCCCTCGAGCGGGAGGTCGCGCGATGATCGCGATCACTCGGACGCTCGTGGCGTTCCTCCTCGTCACGCTTGGCACGCTGCGCACGGCGCACGCCGACCTCGCCACGCTCGAGCGGGCGCAGGCCGCCTACGACCGCGGCATCGAGCTCGTGAGTACGAAGCCCGCCGAGGCGAAGGCGGCCTTTGCGGAGTCCGCGTCGCTCCTCCAAGGCCTCGTCGACGCCGGCGCCGACACGAGCGATGTGCACTACAACCTCGGGAATGCCTATGTGCAGGCTGGCGACTATGGCCGCGGCATCGCCCGCTATCTCCGAGCCCGCCAGCTCACGCCCTTCGCGCCGCATGTGCTTGCGAATCTCGCCTCGGCGCGGACGGATGCCGGTCTGGGCGCCGGCGCGGGATCCAGTTCAGGAGCGAGCGTCGGCGGCGGAAGTAACCTCTCGGACGGGAGCCAGTACGCCTGGTGGCGACTGATCGCCGAGCCGACGCGGCGGACACTCGCGATCGTCGCGTGGATCCTCGCGTGGAGTCTCGTCGCGGTGACGCTTCTCCGGCCAACGATCGCGCGGGCTGGAACGGGTACTGGGATGGGCGCTGGGACAGGCGCCGGTCCGCGCCTGCTGCGGGCCTGTCGCACCATCGCGTTCATCGTCGCGATCCTCGCCGGGCTCTCGGTCGGCGCGGATCGATGGCTCGCGGCGACCCGACACCTCGCGGTCATCACCACAAGCGATGTGGTGCTCCGGAAGGGCAACGGCGAGGGATTCGCGCCGCAGATCGCCGAGAAGCTGACCCCCGGCGTCGAGTGCATGGTGCTCGAGGAACGGCCGGGATGGCTTCGCATCCGCCTCGGCGACGGAACCGAGGGCTGGGTGCGCGAAGACGCGATCGTTCGCGTGTAGCAGCCGTGGCGCGTGTGCCAGCGAATCGCGGCCCCCACGAACCGCGTGCGATCTCTCCGTCACTTCGCGGAAGGCGTGACGCGGCCGAGGTAGCTCACATCTCCGACCGGGACACGGCGGAGGCGTGCGTCCTCGCCGGTGAGCGGAAACAGTTCCCAGGTCCAGAGGCCCCGCCGCAGCTCGTGCACCGGCGTTGCCACGATGCGCCCGACGCCGATCACCGGTGGCCCGTCGAGCTGTGGACGAACGCGGAGTCGGATGCTCGTGGGCGGCACGGCGGTCGCGCGCAGCCACTGGGCGGTCACGATCCGACTCGGCTGATGGACGCGAACGAGTGGGACCCAGTTGCCCTCCTCCTCGACCTCGATCGTGCCGATGACGCCGAGCCCCTCGGCCGCTCGGAGGACAACCCAGCCGACGCTGACGCCATCAAAGGGAATGCAGGCCGCCTCGACGCTGCCGCTCCCCGCGCTGAAGGGATCGGGGACGCTCGCAGGATCGTGAGGATCCTCGACGATCCGCGGCCATGTCCGGCGGGCAATCCGCACGGGGATCGACTGCTCGACGCTGATCACCGCCCACGGACCGAGGAGCTCGAGGCGCCCCCGTACCGTCAGCGTCACCTCGCGCAGCGGTTCGTCCTCGGCGAGGAGCGGCGGCGTCCAGAGGCAGCCGGAGCGGACGGAACCCATGAAATCCCGTTCAGCGACGACCGGTTCACCGTCGACCGACACCGACCCGACGAGGAAGGAAAGCTGGCTGGCGAAGCGCGCACTCTCGACGATGAGCGGCGCGGGAACACCCATCGTGACCTCGGCCGGGGAGGTGACTCGAACCGGCCCGACGAGACGCAGGCGCGCCGCCTCGTCGAGGGCGAGAGACGGCAAGAGCGGCAGGAGGTCCCACGCGATCTCGCCCGCGTCGGGCGGCGGCATGCGTCGCGGGATGCGCAGGTCGGGCTCTGCAAGCAGACGCTCGACGCGGTCGCGGACCTCGACGAAGAAGGGGTCATCGCGCGGGAAGCCGTTGATGCCATACGCGGTGTATGCCAGGGGATGGGCGTTTCGCAGCCGATCGGCGAGCGAACCCAGGTAGGCCGTGGGCTCGCCGCGCTCGATCGAGTCCAAGCGGGCGAGAAGCTCGCTGCGGCTCGTCGCGACCGCTCGCTCGCTCCGACGCTGCGCGAGAATCGGTTCCCGCTTCGCAATCCAGTGGCTCACCGAAATCGCCACGAGGAACCCGATGCCGACTGCAGCGAACAGCATGGTCGGCAGCGTCGCGGCCAGCGAGAACACCCGTGAACCACGCTCGGTCCAGCGAACGGCTCGGGGCGCGGATGTCACGGTTCCGCACTCCGCGCAGCGATCGGCGATCGCCGAGGCGTGGATCGGCGCGAGGGTCGCTCCGCATCGACGGCAGCACGGGCGGACGAGTCGCGTCCGACCGCGCGCTGCCCAGCGCGCCGCGGCGATCGCCGGCGCCACCGCAGCCCCGACGGCGGCTGCGACGATGCTGGCCCAGACGAGCTGTCGGAAGGCCCATTGATCCCCGAAGAGCCAGAGCAGGATCTCATCGATCATCGGGCACCCCCTCCGCTTCTTCCGGCAGCTCGACGGTGAAGGAGATCTCGACGGTACGCCGGGCGCCGAAGGCCGGGAGCCCCCACGATGCGGGCAGGCTGCGGCGCGCGGGATCGCGGGCGAACGCGGCGACGAGGAGGGGCTCGCCAACGATCATCCGACCGTAGATGCCCTCCAGCGCGAGCGTGTGCGTGCCAACCGGCATCGCTCCGTGGCGCTCAGGGAGTTCAACCGCGATCCGGACACCCCGGATGAGAAGATGCTTGAACGCCGATTCCTCGACGGTCTCGCCAAACGCTCGCTTGCCGTCGGCGTGCCTCCATCGAGCGGGTACCCCGTTCACCCGAACCTGGTCCAGGAGGAGGAACGCCTCGTGCATCGGCGGACCAGCGTCGGGAAGCGGAATCAGGATGAGTTGCGCATCGTCGTCCGCCTCGGGCATCACCGTGCCACCCGTCGCGGCGGCGGCGATGGCGTTGGCAGCGGCCTCGTGCAGCCGCTCATCGGTGGCGTCCGCGCGGCGCAGCGCGAGCCGTTCGATCGGCTCCGTCTCGCTCGCCTTCGTCGCGGAAAGGCCTGCACGCCGCCGGAAGTCGATCGCCAACGCGAGGCTGGTCGCCTGGGCCGTCGAGAGTGCATCGGCCTCGAGTCTTCGAGCGGTCTCGGCGACGGCCCACGGATCGCCCGCGCCAAGCCGCCAGTCGACGAGCCACCACGGCGCCCAGCCAGGCAACCACGCCGGATCGCGTTCGCTCTGCATCGCCGCACGGGTCGCGCCGACACCAAGCCCGAGGAGCGCGATGCCGGCGATCGCGGAGCGCCATGAGCGCCCCCATCGTCCCGTCCGCACCGAACCGAAGCGTTCGAGACTCTCACCGCACGCGCAACGAAGCGGCTCGCTCCAGACCGCCGCACGCACATCGGCGCCGCAACGGCTGCAGCGAGGCTCGTCGCCGTGGCGACGACCGATGAGCCCAAGGGCAAGGAGAAGACTCCCCAGGCCGATCGCGCCAACGATCAGGAGGCCGACAATCGAAAGCCCCATCATCGACCGTCAGGATATCGACTGCCGCGCGACTCAGCCCTCCGCGGCGACCGATCCGCCGAGTCCTGCCTTCACGAGGGCTCGCTTCCCGATCTGCGAGAGAATGCCGAGAACGACGAGGAAGACGACGATGCCGACGATCGTCTCGACCGGTCGCTTGGCGAAGAGCGCCGTGAAATTCTTTTCGCCCGCGGCCGCGGCGCCCGCCGCAAGCGTGACGGCGACGATCGTGCGCGGGGCCATGCCGATCGCGGTGCCGATCGCATATGGAATGAAGCGAGCCCCCGCCGCGGTCATCGCGAGATTCATCAGGGCAAAGGGTGAGTTCGGCGGGAAGCGCAGCAGCGTGACGACGAGAAGCGAACGCCAGAATCCCTGCTCGACGAACGCCTCGCGAATCGCCTTCGCCTTCGGCTTGCCGTCGAGCCAGCGGCGGTAGCCGTCACCGGCGGCGAGGGTCGAGACGAGGTAGCCGATCATCGCGCCGCCGATGAAGCCGAGGAGTGCGCCCGCGACCCCCTGCTGGACGCCGAAGATCCAGCCGCCGATCAGCGACATCGCGTAGGTCGGGAGGATCCCAAGCCCGGAGCAGCAGGCGAAGAGAAGGACATAGACGAGCAGCGCCTGCGGCCCGAATCCCCGGATCCAATCGTTCAGTGAGGCGATGAAGCCGAGGGCGACGAAGCCCAGAATGCCAGGGGCCGTACACCAGAGAACGAGGAGCGGGGTCGCCACATACTTCGCCCGCCCCTCCAGGCGGACGGCCCCCCCGGCCGCGGAGCCCTCCGCCTGAAGCGGCGGCGTGGCGGTGTCGGGGGCGTGCTGCGGTCGGGCGTCGGAGTCATCGCGGGGCATCGGGGCCGTGAGCGTATCGAAACGCCGTCAACGGGGCCCGGCAGACAGAACCGGCACAGACCCTTTGACCGGCACACATCGGACAATCGATCCAGATCCTCCAGGTCGCACTCATCCTCCAGAGCGTTCAGGCCGATCCCCGCTGCGGATGTCTCCGTCGTCTGCCCAGCCATCAAGCCAGCAGCCACCTGGCGGCCTCGGCGCCACCGCCCCGCCCCGCCGGGGAGCGATCAGCGCTGGCCCCCCGATCCTGCTTCTTGGGGCCGGTTGTCTGCCGAAGCTGCGAGCCCTGCTCGACGCACCGGTGGGCAGCGAGCGCCAACCGATCGTCGTGATCGTCCCCGGCGCACAGCGGGCCGCGTTCGAGGCGAGCGTCGAGCGCGGCGCATGGGATGACATCGACCGACACCGCGTCCGCTTCGCCTTCGACGACGATCCTGCCACGGTCCTCGATCGTGCGTTCCCGGAATGGACGCCGACAAGCATCCACGGCGCGACGCTCGTGGTCGGCGATCCCGACCTCTCCGCAGCCGAAGGGCGGCGCTGGGCGGAGGGCTTTCGGGCCCACCATCTCGCCGAACTCGCCGAACTCGCGACGCTCCGCCAGCGCTTCATCGCCCGAGCGCCGCATCGCAGCATGCCGCCGCGGTCGCTCTTCGGCGCCGTCGACGCATCGACCACCGCCCTCCAGCATCTCGGCCGCGAACTCGCCGCGGCGGTCACCTCGCTCGGCGTGCGGGCCGAGTTTCATGCCTTCGATCATCAGCGCGATCCCTTTCGCCCGGTGCGGCGTCTCGAAGCGCTGCTCCGCGCCGCTCCCGACTGTCTCCTTTCCTTTGTCGCCAGTCGCGATCGCGATTGGGGCGCGCTCACCGCCGGCATTCCGACCCTGAGCTACTGGTCGAGCGACCCGCTGCGGTACCCGCTCGACGCCATGCGATTCTCCTCCGATGACTTCGTCGCGGTCTCAAGCCGACGATGGATCGCCCACTTCGCCGAGCGGGGCATCGAAGCGAGACATCTGCCGCTCGCGAGCGGGCTTGCGGACCCCTGCCGGGAGAACCCGCCCGACGAAAGCCGCTGCGACACGATCCTCGTCGTTGGCCACCTGCCCGAGCCGGGCGATGTGCTGCCGCCGACGCTCGCGCTCCACGCCGATGCGCTGGTGTCGATCGCAGCGTCGGGCGATAGCCGCCCCGACGCGAGCGATCACCTCGCCGACACCGACGAGGAGCGACTGCTCCTCCGTCGAGGGCTCGCCTTTGCCCGCACCGGTCTCGAGCGCCGCGCCGCCGCGATTCTCCTGGCCCGCGCGGGACTCCCGCTCCGCATCCACGGGTGCGAGCGGTGGCGCGCAGCCGTCGCCGGGACGCCCGCCGAGGGAAGTTGGTGCGGTCCGCTCATCGACCGCGCCGCAAGCGCCGCGGCGTTCCGCCATGCCGCCGCCGTCGTCAATGTGGTGAGCCGTGCGGGCGTTGACGAACTCAACATGCGCGTGCTCGATGTGGCCGCGTCGGCTGGCGTCCTCATCTCGAATGACACGCCATCGTTGCGGGAGGCCCTTCGGCTCCCGCATGAAGCCCTTGGCTATCGCTCCATCGAGGAATTGCCCGACATCGCCCGCGCGCTCCTCGACGATCCCGACCGCCGCGCGGCGATCCGTATCGCCGCCCGCGCCCGCGCCGAGCGCGATCACGGCTGGCAGGCCCGCTGGCGCGTGGTCTTCGACTGGATGAGCGAGCGCTCCCGCGCGACGCGCTGCGCGGCGGCGTGAGAGAGGCTACAGTGGCCGTCATTCGTGGCCGCCCCTCCCGACATCGACACGGTCAGCCTGCGCGCGCGACTCACCCACTGGTCGCAGTACCTTGCGCTTCGCACGAGCTGCGCGCTCCTCGAACCCTATCCGCCGGACCAGTCGATCCAGACCGCGCGGGCCTTTGCGTCGCTCTACGCCCGCTGCTCGAAGCGTCGCATCGAACGGGCCCGCTCGAACATCGCCCGCTGCTTTCCCGCACTCCCGCGCGACGAGACGGAACGGATCGCCGTCGAGAGCGTGCGGCACATGTTTGAGCTCTTCCTCGTCGACGCCGTGGTGATGCCGAAGGTGGTGCGCGAGTGGAGCTGGCAGCGCTATGCGACGCTGTCGGACTTCGGCGACGCGCTTGATCTTCTGCTCGGCGACGAGCCCTGCATCTTCCTCACCGGCCATGTCGGCAACTGGGAGTTCCTCGGCTACTTCCTCGCCCTCATCGGCTTCCGGATGACGGCGCTCGCCCGGCCCCTCGACAATCCGCTCGTCTACGACTGGCTCCTCAAGACCCGCGAGGCGAGCGGCCTTCGCGTGCTCACGAAGTGGGGGGCGACCGACGAACTGCAGCAGATCGTGCAGCGCGGCGGCAAGATCGCCTTCATCGCCGATCAGAATGCCGGCGACGATGGGCTGTTCGTTCCATTCTTCAATCGTCTCGCATCAAGCTATAAATCAGTCGGCCTGCTCGCCATGCGCTATCGGATTCCGATCGTCGCCGGCGTCGCCCATCGCGTCGGACACCGCTTCCGCTTCGAGGTCTCGGCCACGGACATCATCCGACCCGCCGACTGGGAGTCGCAGGAGGATCCGCTCTACTACATCACCGCCCGCTACAACCGGGCGATCGAGCGGATGATTCGCGATGCCCCAGAGGAGTATCTCTGGGTCCACCGCCGCTGGAAGAGCCGGCCGAAGCACGAGCGCGAGGGGGCCCCGATGCCGGAGCGGCTGCAGAAGAAGCTCGCCGCGCTGCCGTGGATGGACGGGGACCTGATGGCCGAGCTCGCCAAGCCGCTCGGATAACGCCCAGCACCGACTCGGCGCCCCGCACGCACGCCGCGCCCACACCCGCACGGGAGGCGGGGATATCCTGCGGGCATGACCGGAGCGCTCGAAGGCCGCCGCATCCTGATCGTTGACGACGACGCCGACATCCTCGGCTCGATCGAGCTGGCTCTTCGGTCGGCCGGGGCGCTGACCCGCACCGCCCCGGACGGGAGCACCGCGGTGAGTGCCGTGAACGAGGAGCGGCCCGACCTCGTCGTGCTCGACATGATGTTGCCGAAAGCGTCGGGGTTTCTCGTCATGGAGAAGCTCCACGAGCTCCCTGCTCCGCCCCCGGTGATCATGGTCACGGCCAACCAGGGACGCCGGCATCAGGCGTATGCCGAGAGCCTTGGCGTCGGGGCGTACTTCCTCAAGCCTGTCCCGCTCCAGCGTCTCGTGGCCAAGGCCAGCGAACTCATCGCCGCCGATCCGCACCGGCGTGGCGAGGGAACCTGATCGGTCAGCACGGCAGCGCCCCGCACCGGTCCTGCGGGGCCCCGGGATCCGGTACACTTTCCGGCCTTCGCCCGCGATCGACGCCCGCCGCTGATCTGAACTCCCTGATGCCCCGCAGCCTCGTCGTTCTCTCCCCCTCGCCTCCGCCTTCCGGCGGCGGCATGACGCCGATCGGAACGCGACGGGAGATCCTCGGCATTCTGCGCATGCTGAACACCGCACCGCAGGCTCCGGGCGAGGATGTGCTGTACGGTCCGGGGGTCGAGATCGAACTGCCGCCGGGGCTCGATCCGGTCACGCAGATGCTCCTCCGCCTCACCGACGACGATGTCGGCTGGGATGTCATTCGAGCGATCGCCCACCGCACCCACTGGCGGCTGCTCGATCCGCTCTCGGGACGCGAGCTGCGGCTGAGTTGACCGCCTCGCCACGGCACCCGCCGCTTCCCCCACGCAGTTCGTCCCGTTCATCGCATGCCGCAAGAGACCAAGCAGAAGTTCGAAGCGAACGCCTCGGCGTCCGCCGATGCCGCCAACGGCGGTGACCGCTATGCGCAAGGGGTCGTGATCGACGCCGCGATGAGCGGACATCCGAGCGCTGCGGACGAACTCCGTCGGGCGCTCGACGCCGCGTTTGACTACCGCGGCGACATCACCCTGACCCTTCGCTCCGGCGCGGTCATCGAAGGCTACCTCTTCGATCGGCGCACCGGCGCGACGCTCGAGGCCTCGGTCGTACGGCTGATCCCCTCGAACTCGACGAGTTCCTCCGGCGAGGAAAAGGTCACCGTGCGGTACGCGGACATCGCGTCCCTCAGCTTCTCCGGCAAGGACACCGCGGCGGGCAAGGGCTGGGAAAACTGGGTCCGCCGCTACGCAGAGAAGAAGCTGAAGGGCGAAGCGGCGTCGATCGAGTCAGAGAAGCTCGACTGAGCGAGGCAGCGGACGCCTCAGACCCGCTCGGCTTCGTCGGCGAGGTGCCGCATCTGCCCCAGGTGACGGATGATCGCCTCGGTCCGTTCGATCGCCGCATCGAGGGCGGAGGTGCCGGTGACGGCGCGGATCGCGTCCTCGCGGCCGGTTTCCTTGAGCTTCGCCTCGACCTGCTCGCGCCCGAGCTTCAGGGCCTTGAGCGTCGCGACCGCCTCCTCAAAGAGGGCGCGGGTCGTCGGATCGAGGGTCGCGGCGATCGCCGCATAGGCATCGATCCGGAGTGGGTTGTGCTGGTCCGCGACGCCCGAGCCGGCCCCGGCCGGGAGGGCTGCGGGGGCGTCACCCACGGCAGCGTTCGCTCCGGCAGCGGAGGACTGGGGGGCGAGCCGCAACGGCGCGAGGCCCGGTCCAGACCGAATGGCCCCGGCGAGCGAGCCGGAAGTCCCGCCAGCATCCCGCTGGGGGTTCTCTCGAGAAAATGGGCCGCGCTCGGGAGCAGGCATGGGTGCTGCGGCTCGGCGACCTGCCCCACGGCCGAGGGCGGGACCCGGAGGAAGGTCAACCGCAACACCGGCCCGTCAGTGGGGGCTTCGCCGATCCGACGGCGGGGATGATCGCAGGCCTCAGCCCGTCCGACAAGGCCGACGACGCGCGCTCCTCGCGAAATCTTGTCCGAGAACCAATCCGACCTTACCCAGAGGCTCCCTCGCCTGCCCGTCTGGCGATCCGGTCGGAGACCTTCCGGCTGTTCTCGGTCACCCCGCCGATGCTGTGGGCGATCTCCTTGGTCGCCGTCACCTGCTCGGCGACCGCCCGGGAGATCGCGTCGGTGCTCGCCGCCATCCGGTCAACCGCCCCGTCGACGGCCTGGACGAGCTCGGCGACCTGACCGACGGTCGCATGCATCCGAACGAGTTGGTCCCCGATCTGCTCGGTGGCCTCGGCGGCGTTGCGGGAGAGATCCTTGACCTCCTTGGCGACGACGGCGAAGCCAAGGCCCGCCTCCCCTGCCCGGGCCGCCTCGATGGTGGCGTTCAGGGCGAGGAGATGGGTCTGCTCGGCGATGGTGGTGATCACGCGGATGATGCGCCCGACCTTGGCCGCGGCGTCCGACAGGTCCCGGACCGCGTGCTCGGCCGAGTCCACCGTCGTGACGACCTGCCGCCCCTGGGCCGCCGAGTCGCTGACCTGCCGCGCGATCTCCGAACCGCTGGCGTTCAGCTCCTCGCAGGCCGCCGCCACCGAACCGACGCTCTGGGCGTTCTCGGCGGCAAGCTGGGCGACGAACGCCAACTGCTCCGAGCTCGCCCGCATCTTCATCCCCGCCTCGTTGATGATCCTCGCCCCGTGGCGGAAGCTCCCGCGCATCCCGCGGAGGAGCACCGGTCGGTGGAATCGGTCAGCGCTGCATTGGCGCATCGCAGCGCCAGCCTCGCGCACGAAGGCATCGGCCATGTCGAGCAACTGATTGATGGCCAGGGCGAGCGTCCCGAGCTCGCCGAGGCGAGCGATGTCGGTGACCCGCGCCTCGAGATCGCCGACCGCCGCACGGTTGCACACCGCGACAAGCCGCTCGAGCGCCTCCCGATCGATCGTCAGGGTGCGCGAACGCCGCGTTCCTTCAGCCTGCATCATGCCGTGCACTCCATCACCGTCTGCGCGGAGAGCGAGAAGACGAATCGGTCATAGTCGGTGCCGAGCGCGGCGAGGCGTTCGGCGAGCAGGCGCGAACTGGCCGCGATCGCGCTCGGCGCATCCGACGCCGCCCGCTCGACGCCGCGCAACTCGCGATAGAGCGACTTGACCTTCGGAAGCGCATCCGGATAGGGCACGCGCCGATTGGAGTGATAGCCGACGATGCGGCCCTGGGCGTCGACGCTTGGCGTGACATGAGCGAACACCCAATAGTGATCGCCGTTCTTCGCCATGTTCTGGACATACGCGAATATCTCGTCGCCGCGCTCGATCGCCTGCCACAGCAGCCGGAAGACGCAGCGCGGCATCTCGGGATGGCGAATCAGGTTGTGCGGCTTCCCGAGCACCTCTGATTCCTCATATCCGGCCACGCGCAGGAAGACCTCGTTCGCGTAGGTGATCACACCCGCGCGATCGGTCTTGCTCACGATGATCTCATCCTCGCCGAAGGTGACCTCGCGGCCCGTCGGCGTCACGCTCGTTCGTCGCACATGCACCTCCAGTCACGAGCTGCTCGTCGACGCTCTGATCGGCCTGCCGACTCCGCTGATTCAGGAGCCGCACGCGCAATCGCGCGAAACGCGAATGAAGAACTTCCTTCGTCGATCGGGCAATCGCCCGGCTCTCCTCACACACCGTTCACAGGACATTCAAACGCCGCACGCAGGATCCTGACCTGCATCCCGGAGTCTTCTTCGTCATCTCCGTCAGGCAGGAGCGGCGGGCGCTCGGGGGTTGGAGAGTCTTCGGGCGCCCGCTTCATCCTGTCCAGTTCCCTCATGCAAAGGATGTCCATGCTGAAGAAGCCAGCTTCGCCTACCCTGCGGGCGACCCGATCGCTCCTGACCGTCGCCCTCATGGGCGTCGCTCCGTCGCTCCTCGCCGCGAGCGCCCTCGCGGGCAGCTGCCCCCCCGCTCCGGTTGGCTGTGATCAGTCAATCGAACTGACCTTCCTCGGCCGCTGGTCGAGCGGCCTCTACAACGCCGGCGGCGCCGAGATCAGCGCCCACGATCCGGTGAGCCAGCGGGTCTTCGTCGTGAACGGCGGGAACAAGTCGATCGAGATTCTGTCGATCGCGAATCCCGCGAATCCGACGCTGATCGGCACGATTCCGATGGCCCCCTACGGCAATGCGGCCAACAGCGTCGCGGTGCGGAACGGCATCGTCGCCGTCGCCATCGAGGCGGTCGTCAAGCAGGATCCGGGCGTCGTCGCCTTCTTCGATGTCGATGGCGGCTTCCTCGCGTCGGTCCCGGTCGGTGCGCTGCCGGACATGCTCACCTTCACCCCTGACGGCTCGAAGGTGCTCGTCGCGAACGAGGGCGAGCCGAACGACAGCTACACGATCGATCCGCCGGGCAGCGTGAGCATCATCGACCTCTCGGGCGGCGTGCGTCGCCTGACCGCCGCGCAGGTAACGCATGTCGGCTTCGCCGGCGTCGCCGTCGATCCGGAGATCGTCGTGCGGGCCCCGAACGCGACGATGGAAAGCGATCTCGAGCCCGAGTACATCGCCGTCTCCGCCGATGGCACGACCGCCTGGGTGACCATCCAGGAAGCGAACGCGGTCGGCATCCTCGACATCACCTCGGCGAGCTTCACCGCCGTCAAGTGGCTCGGCGGCGCCGAACACGGCCGCGGCACGCCGGTCCTCCAGACCGCGACGCTTCAGAATCCCCCGTCGCTCGGCCTCACCGCCTCCGGCCAGTCGATCGCCCTCGGCGGCTTCTCCGGCCTGTGGTTCGAGTCGATTGATCCGGCGACCGGCGTCATCCGCGTCGTCACCCACACCGATCGCGGCCCCAACGGCGAACCTGTCGACATCGACAACGACGGCGTGAACGAGCGGCCCTTCGCCCTGCCTGGCTTCCAGCCGCGTCTCGTGCGGCTCGACTACAACCCGACCGCCGGCACGCTCACCCTCGTCAACGAGATCCTCCTGAAGGACACCGACGGCACGCCGCTCACCGGCCTGCCGAACATCCTCGGCCAGAGCGCCGGACTCGCCTACACCGACGAGGAGCCGGTCGATCTCTTCGGCCAGCCGATCGCCCTCGATCCGATGGGCCTCGATCTCGAGGGGCTCGTGAAGACGCCCGACGGGTCGTGGTGGATGGGCGATGAGTATCGCCCGTCGATCGTGCGCTTCGCCGCCGACGGCACGCTCATCAGCCGCTATGTTCCCGCCGGATCGAATGGCTTCGGCGCGACGACCGGCATCGAGGCCCTGCCCGCGGTCTACGCCCAGCGCCGCGCGAACCGCGGCTTTGAGGCGATCGCCCAGTACGACGGCCAGATCTTCGCGTGGATCCAGAGCCCGATCGACAATCCCGACCTGCCCAACGACAACAGCTCGAAGGCGTCGCGCAGCGTGCGCATGCTGCAGTTCGATCCGGTGACCGAAACGGTCGTCGCCGAGTATCTCTATCGCATCGAAGGCTCGGGCAGCGACAAGATGGGCGACGCCGTCGCCATCGGTCCGAACCGCTTCCTCGTCGTCGAGCGCGATGACGGTCTTGGCACGAACAAGAAGAAGAAGATCTTCGAGATCGACACGACGAACGCGACGGATCTGAGCACGCTCAGTCCGGCGATCGCCGGTCCGGGGGGCACGCTCGAGCTCATGACCGAGGCCCAGCTCGCCTCGAACGGCATCGTGCCCGTGACGAAGAAGGTCGTCGTCGATCTCGCCGCCCTCGGATACGCGAATGTCGCTGACAAGGTCGAAGGTCTCGCGATGGTCGATCCCAGCCGTCTCCTCGTGATCGGCGACAACGATTTCGGCATGCCGCCGACCTTCGATCCGGTCACCGGACTCCTGCCGCCGAATCCGAACGCCCTTCCCTCGGTGCTCGGATTCATCACCTTCACCGGTCAGGGACTCGATCCGAGCGACCAGGATGGCGGCATCCGCATCGCCGGCTGGCCGATCCTCGGTCAGTACCGCCCCGACTCGATCGACGCGGTCGAGATCGACGGCGCCGAGTACCTCGTGCTCGCCAACGAGGGTGACGCCCGCGAGTACGCCGCCTACGCGGAGGAAGTCGCGGGCTCGACCCTCAACCTCGACCCGAACGCCTTCCCTGCGGCGAGCTGGCTCAAGGCCAACAGCCGCCTCGGGCGCCTGCGCTTCATCAAGGATCAGGGCGACCTCGACGGCGACGGTGATCTTGACCTCCTCTGGGCCTACGGCAGCCGCTCGTTCAGCGTCCGCGCCGCCGACGGCTCGCTCCTCTGGGACAGCGGCGACCTGCTCGAGCAGATCACCGCCGCGACCTTCCCGGCGAACTTCAACGCGAGCAACACCTCGAACAGCTTCGATGGCCGCAGCCGCAACAAGGGACCGGAGCCCGAAGCGATCGAGATCGGTCGCGTGAACGGCACGCCCTATGTCTTCGTCGGCCTCGAGCGCATCGGCGGCGTGCTCGCCTTTGAGCTGACGAACCCCGCGCAGCCGGAGTTCGAGCAGTACATCAACACCCGCAACTTCGCCCAGAGCCCGTCGAGCCCGCTCGCGGGCGACCTCGGCGTCGAGGGATTGCACTTCATCGCGGCCGAGGACTCGCCGACCGGCGGCGCGCTCCTCGTCGCGGCGAACGAGATCTCCGGCACGGTCTCGATCTACGCGGTCGATCCCCTGTGCGGCGTGACGCCTGGCGATCTCGTCGCGGACTGCTTCGTTGACGCGGCCGACCTCGCCCTGCTGCTCGGAGCCTGGGGCCCCTGCGCCGACCCGCGGAATTGCCCGGCCGACCTGAACGGCGACGGCATCGTCGACGCGGGTGACCTCGCGATCCTGCTCGGCAACTGGAGCTGACGCGCACCCATTCGCAACGAACCCGCGGGCACCGACGCCGACGAGGCTTCGGTGCCCGCGGGGTTTTCTTTCATGATTCCGACGGACGAGCGAGGCGGTGAGGGAGCGGCCCGCCCGCGTCGGTGCCCACCCGACTTGCCAGAATCGCGCGTCGCCCGAGAATGGCGACGATGATCGCCTCGCTCCACCCGGGTCGGTGGCCGATCGCCGTGAAGATGGCGGTCGATCTCCTGCTCGCCGCCGTCGCACCGCTCGCCATCGCGGTGGTGATCACCTCCGGTCGGGCGGTCAAGTCCCTCGAGGCCGAGGCCCGCCAGAATGTCGAGCTGCTCGCTCGGGTCACGGCGACGCAGCTCGACCAGTTGCTCATCGACACGCAGCGCTCGCTCGCGGCGCTCGCCGAGCAGCCTGCCGTGATCGCCCTCTGCGCCGCACCGGACGCCGCGGCGCGCGCGCCGCTCGCCGGCGCTGCGACGGAGCAGCTCGCCCTCGTCGTGCGGAGCAATCCCGATCTCGAGTCCGCCTTCCTCGCTGACCTGGAGGGCATCGGCATCGCCGCGACCTCAGCGACGAACATCGGCTTCGACTTCGGTTTCCGCGAATACTTCCAGCGAGCCCGCGACGGGGAGCATCACATCTCCGATGTCCTCGTCGGCAAAACATCGGCGCGACCGGGCATCTACTTCTCGCGTCCGGTGTCGCGCGACGGGCGCATCGTCGGCGTCGCGGTCATCAAGTTCGAGGGGGAGCGCATCTGGGAGATCATCGACGGCGTGCGTCCCGGCGCCCGCGGCCACGCGATCCTCACCGACGGCGACGGGATCATCCTCGCCCAGCCGGACAAGGAAACGCTCTATCGGAGCCTTCGTCCGCTCCGCGGCGACGAGATCAGCGCGATCGATCCGAAGACCCGATGGGGTCGGGACTCGATCGAGAGCGCCGACATGCCGGAGCTGGCCGCTGCGGTCGTCGGGGCGACGACGATGGGGTCGGTCGACTGTCGGGCGGCCGCCGGCGCGGAGGCGCTCATCGCCGGTTTCGCGCCGCTTGCGACCCGAGACTGGACCGTCAGCGTGATTCTCCCGCGCGCGGAGTTCATCGCGCCGATGCTCGAACTCGCGCGTTCCCAGGGCTGGACCGTCGGCGTGATCCTTCTCGTCGCTGCGGCGTATGCGCTCTGGCGGGCCCGCTCGATCGTGCAGCCGGTGCTCGCCCTCACGCGAGCCGCCCAGCGCGTCGCCGCGGGCGAGCTAGACACGCATGTCGCGGTGCGCGGTCACGATGAGATCGCCCAACTGACGAGCGGCTTCAACGCGATGGTGCCCCGGCTTCGGCAGAGCATGGAACTCAAGCAGTCGCTCGCGGTGGCGATGGAGGTGCAACAGAGCCTTCTGCCCGCAGCGCCGCCGGAGATCGCCACCCTCGAACTCGCCGGCCGCAGCCGCTACTGCGACGAGACGGGGGGCGACTACTTCGATTTCATCGATGTCTCGGCGATCGCGCCCGATCGCATCCTGCTCGCGGTGGGCGATGTGATGGGACATGGCATCGGCTCGGCCTTCATCATGGCCTCGGCGCGGGCTGCGCTCCGTTCGAATGTCGCCGAGCACGACAGCCTCGCGGCGCTCCTGACCCGCGTGAACGGCGTCCTCAGCGCCGACGCGAAGGCCGGACGCTTCATGACGCTCGCGCTCCTGCTCGTGGACCCGGTGCGCCGCATCGCACGCTGGGCGAGCGCTGGCCATGATCCGGCCATCGTCTACGACCCAGAGACCGATGCCTTCTTCGAGCTCGAGGGGGGCGACATCCCGCTCGGCATCGACGGCAACGCGACCTTCGAGGAGTTCACCTCGACGACGCCGCTCCCGGCCAGCGCCATCCTCTTCCTCGGCACCGACGGCATCTGGGAAACGCCCGGAGAGGATGGCGAACTCTTCGGCAAGGACCGACTCCGGGACATCATCCGAGCCCACCGCGACCGGCCGCTCGCCGAGCTCGTCGAGAGCATCGAGCGGGCGCTCGCGACCTATCGCCGCGAGCGCCCGATTCACGATGATGTCACCTTCGTCGCGGCGCGCTTCCGCGGCTGACCGTCCACGCGATCCGGGTGTGGCAGTGATGCAACACAGAGGGCACAGAGAAGGCATCCGCTGCTTGAATTTGGCCTTCGCAGCTCGATTCGAGAAGGCGAGCAGCCCCGCTTGTTCGGGTGCTTCTCATCTCCGGCAAAGCTCTTCCATGCGGACTGCTGCGTGATTCAGCGATGTTTGCCTTCTCTGTGGCCCTCTGTGTCCTCTGTGCCTCTGTGTTGAATCCACCAACCCGCCTCGCGGTCAGACCGCCACGAGCGGACGGCCTGCCTTTGCGACGATCGCGTTGAGCGTTGCGCTCGGACGCATCGCCGTGGCGACCTTGGCCTCGTTCGGGTGGTAGTAGCCGCCGATGTCGGTCGGCTTCCCCTGGCAGCCGTTGAGCTCGCCGACGATCGCCGACTCGCTTGCGGCGAGTTCGCGGGCGATCGGTGCGAACGCCGCGGCGAGCGCGGCGTCCTTCGACTGCGCGGCCACCGCCTGGGCCCAGTAGAGGATCAGATAGAAGTGGCTCCCGCGGTTGTCGAGGTCGCCCACCTTGCGCGCCGGCCCCTTGTTGGCCATCAGGTACTTCGCGATCGCCTGATCCATCGTCTCGGCGAGCACCGCGGCCTTCGCGTGGCCGGTCCGGTTCGCGAGATGCTCGAAGCTCGCCCCGAGCGCCTGGAACTCGCCGAGCGAATCCCAGCGGAGCGAGTTCTCCGCGACGAACTGCTGGACATGCTTCGGCGCCGATCCGCCCGCGCCGGTCTCGAAGAGGCCGCCGCCGTTCATGAGCGGGACGATCGAGAGCATCTTCGCGCTCGTGCCGAGCTCGAGAATCGGGAAGAGATCGGTGAGGTAGTCGCGCAGCACATTGCCCGTGACCGAAATCGTGTCGAGCCCCTTTCGCATGCGCTCGCAGGAGAAGCGGCAGGCTTCGGCCGGCGCCTTGATGTGGAACTCGAGACCGCTCGTGTCATGGTCCTTCAGGTACGCATGCACCTTCTTGAGCAGCTCGCGATCATGCGGACGCTGGGCGTCGAGCCAGAAGCAGGCCGGCGTCTGCGAGAGCCGAGCCCGCGTCACGGCGAGCTTCACCCAGTCGCGGATCGCGGGATCCTTGGTCTGGCAGGCCCGCCAGATGTCGCCGGCCTCGACCGCATGCTGCATGAGCACGGCGCCGGAGGCGTCCACGACCCGCACTGTGCCCGCGGCCTTCAGCTCGAAGGTCTTGTCGTGCGAGCCGTATTCCTCGGCCTTCTGGGCCATCAGGCCGACATTCGGGACGCTGCCCATCGTGCGCGGATCGAACGCCCCGTGCGTGCGGCAGAAGTCGATGACCGCCTGATAGACGCCCGCGTAGCTGCGGTCGGGAATGACCGCCTTCGCGTCCTGCGTCTTGCCCTCGGCGTTCCACATCTTGCCGCCCTCGCGGATCATCGCCGGCATCGACGCATCGACGATCACATCGCTCGGAACATGCAGGTTGGTGATCCCCTTGTCGCTGTCGACCATGGCGATCGCCGGGCCGGCCGCGTACACCGCGCGGATGTCGGCCTCGATCGCCTCACGCTCGCCGGCGGGCAGCGCGGCGAGCTTGGCGATGAGATCGCCGAATCCGTTGTTCGGATCGACGCCGAGCCGCGCGATCGTCGCCGCATGCTTGGCGAAGACGCTCTTGAAGAAGACCCGCACGGCATGACCGAAGATGATCGGGTCGGAGACCTTCATCATCGTGGCCTTCATGTGCAGCGAGAAGAGGACGCCCTTCGCGCGGGCGTCGGCGACCTCGCGCTCGAGGAAGGCCACGAGCTTCGCCGTCGAGAGGAAGGTGCCGTCGAGGATCTCGCCGGCGCTGAGCTTGAGGCCGTCCTTCAGCACGGTCGTCGAACCGTCGCGACCGACGAACTCGATCCGCGCCGTCGTCGCCGCCGGCATCGTCACCGAGACCTCGTTGCCGAAGAAGTCCCCCTCGGCCATCGACGCGACATGGGCCTTCGAATCGGACGCCCACGCCCCCATCTTGTGCGGATTGGCCCGGGCGTAGTCCTTCACGCTCTTCGTCGAGCGCCGATCGGAGTTGCCCTCGCGGATGACGGGATTCACCGCGCTGCCCTTCACGCGGTCGTAGCGGGCCCGAGCGTCGCGGTCGGCGTCGCTCTTCGGCTCGTCGACATACTCGGGCAGGTCGTAGCCCTGGGCCTTCAGCTCGGCGATCGCCGCCTTGAGCTGCGGCACCGAGGCCGAGATGTTCGGCAGCTTGATGATGTTCGCCTCCGGCTTGAGGCAGAGCTGGCCGAGCTCGGCGAGGCAGTCGGGAATCCGCTGCTCGGGGCGCAGCCGTTCCGGGAAGGACGCGATGATGCGGCCGGAGAGGGAGATGTCGCTCGTCTCGACGCGAATGCCCGCCGCGTTCGTGAACATCCGAAGGAGTGGCAGGAAGGAGTAGGTCGCCAGCATCGGCGCCTCGTCGGTGTGCGTGTAGATGATCGTGGGCTGGGTGGACATGCGAATCTCCTCGAGCCGCCGGTCGGAGGGCCCTCAACGCGATCGCGGCGGACGCCTCGGGACCAGCGAAAAGGCCGCCAGTGTACGGCTTTCGATGCGGTTCGCGGACGCTCCGACCGGCGATCCGCGGGATCGTGGCCATTTCCTCCCGACACGAGAGGGCGAGCGCGGGATACTCGCCGTCCGGACCGTCCCTCGAGCGGACGCGATCCGAGGAGAGAACCCGATGAAGGACATGCCCATCCGTCGCGCGGGCGCGCCGTCGCACCGGTCCGCCCCGCCCCTCGCACGCCTGGTCGGACTGCTGCTCACGCTGCTTGCCGTCACGCCGGCGAGCGCCGGCCTCGCGGACAGCTTCGCGATCACCCTCGAACAGGCCGTCTCCAACGGCAACCCGGGCCCCGGCGCCGGGAACATCGAGGTCGCGGGAGCGACCGACACCTACACCTTCACGATCGCCGCACCCACGGTGATCTACGCCGACGAGATCGGCGGCAGCTGCCCGATTAACTGGAAGCTCGTGAGCCCCTCCGGCGCGACGCTCTTCAGCGATACGGCGATGTGCACGACGGATCCCGGCGTGCGCACGCTGAGCGAGATCGGGACCTATGTCGTCACCGTCGCTGCGAGCGGATCATCCACCGGCACCTACGGTTTCATTCTCTGGGAGCTGAACGCGCCGCAGTCCTTCCCGCTGACGCTCGAAAGTGAGGTCTCGAATGGCGTGCCCGGCCCCGGTGCCGGCAACATCGAGGAGCCCGGCGCGGTCGATGTCTATACCTTCTCGATCGCCGCTCCGCTCAGCATCTTTGCGATGGAGACCAGTGGCGGCTGCGCGATCCGCTGGTCGCTCACGGCGCCATCCGGTGCGGTCATCTTCAACGACACGGCGATCTGCACGACGCCTCCCGGCGCGCGTGCGCTCGCCGAGATCGGCACCTACACCCTGCGCGTCGAAGGGACAGGCGGCGCAACCGGCACCTACGGCTTCATCGTCTACGAGCTGAATCCGCCGGAGGTCTTCCCGATCGCGCTGAAGTCGGCGGTCTCCGCGGGCGTGCCCGCCGCCGGCGCGGGCGTCCTCGAGGAATCGGGCGCGATCGACCGCTACGAACTCACGATCACCGAGCCGACGACGATCTTCCTTGACCATCTTTCGGGCAACTGCTCGCTGCGGCTCTGGCTCGAGGCTCCGTCGGGTGCCACGCTCGTGAACGCCAGCTTCCTCTGCCTCGATGCCTCGGGCATCGTCGATCTCACGGAGATCGGGACCTACACGGTCCGGGTTGAGGGGGTGAACGGCGCCACCGGAAGCTACGGCTTCATCGTGTATGCGCTGAACGATCCGGAGGTCTTCCCGATCGCGGTGGGCGACACCGTCTCGAACGGTGTGCCATCGGTCGGCGCCGGCGTCATCGAGGAGCCTGGCGCCGAAGACGTCTATCTCATCCCGATCGGCACCCCGAAGACGGTGTATTTCGATCAGCTCGCCGGAGGCTGTTCCCTTCGCTGGCGGCTGACCGCGCCGGATGGAAGCGTCCTCTTCACCACGTTCCTCTGCCTCGACGGAGGCGAGTTCCAGCTCTCGCAGATCGGGACCTACACGCTGACCGCGTTCGGCAACGATGCGGCGACGGGGTCCTATTCCTTCACGCTCGTCGATGTGAATCCGCCCGAGCTCTTCTCGATCGTGCTCGAGCAGACCGTGTCGGACGGCGTGCCGGCGCCGGGCGCCGGTTCGATCGAGGAGGCCGGCTCGGTGGACGAGTATGAGATCGCGATCGGGGCGGGCGACGAGTTCATTCCGCTCGCCCTCTCGGGCTCCTGCTCGCTGCGCTGGTCGATGGAGGCTCCGAGCGGCGCGGTGATCTTCGAGAACGACACCCTCTGCACGGGCTTTCCGGCGGGCCTCTTCACCGCGGCGGAAAGCGGCATCTACCGCGTACGGGTCTTCGGATCCGGCAGCGCGGTCGGCACCTACAGCTTCCGCGTGCTTCTCCGCGACGAGCCGCAGGAGTTCGTCATCGCGGTCGGCGATACCGTCGCGCGGGGACTGCCCGGCCGTGGCGCGGGTTCGCTCGCCGAACCCTACTCGATCGATCGGTACCTCGTCTCGGCGACGGCGGGCACGCTCGTCTGCTTCCAGGAGAACGGCGGCTCGTGCGTCCTCGGATGGACGGCGACGACGCCGAGCGGCGCGGTGCTTTTCGCCAGCGAATTCTGCGGTCCGAACCCAGGTCGTTTCACGCTGCCCGAAACCGGCGTCTATGTCATCACCGTCGGCGGTGACGCAAATGATGTTGGCGGATATGCATTCACGCTCGAAGAGGGCTCGATCGCCGACATCTCGCCCGACGGCGGCGACTGCGCGGTGAACGCACCCGATCTCGCCGTCCTCCTCGGCGCGTGGGGCCCCTGCTCCGGCTGCGCCGCCGACCTGAACGGCGATGGCGCGGTCGATGCCCTCGACCTTGCGATCCTGCTCGGAGCGTGGGACTGAGCGACGGCAACGCCTTCGTGAACGCAACGGGCCGCGCGCTCCCTGGGTGAGCGCGCGGCCCGTGATCGTCGCGTTCTGCGAAGGCTCGTCGCCGGCCGTCTTAGCACGGTCCGAAGCTACCGAGGAGAATCGCGAGGTCCGCGGCGTTCACGCCGCCCGAACCGTCGAGGTCAGCAGGACCCGCGCCGGGGCCCCACGCACCAAGGAGGATCGCGAGGTCAGCGGCATCGGTGAGGCCGTCGCCGTTGAGATCGCTCGGGCAGGGGAAGGGCTCGAACTCGAACGCCCCGCGGTCGAGGAAGGCGACCGGACCGGCCCCGAGGTTGGGCGAGCCGGGAGCGTCGATGAAGCGGTCCGTTCCGGCGAGATCGACCGGGAAGGACGACGCCGAGAGCCAGGCGGCGTTCGCCGAGTCGACCGCGGGCGAGCCAGACTTCAGGCGATAGTCGTCGTCGCCGTTGCCGGCGATGAGATCTGGGCCGACGGGGTTCACGAAGTTCGGGCTGAAGCCGTTGTTCGCAGCGCCACCGAAGAGGCCGGACCAGCCGTCGACGGTCGTCCAACCGATGTCGAGGAAGCCGATGGGGGCGATCTGGTTGATTTCGAGCACCGCGGCGAGCCCCTGGTTCTTCCAGAGGATCGCGTTGCGGACGACGGCCGCCGACCCGGCGTCGATCGCGAGGCCGCCGCTGAGGCCGCCGGTCGCGGCGTTGTCGGCGACCGTGACATTGGCGATCAGGATGTTCGCGCCCATCGCCACCATGATCGCGGCGGCGCCGCCGCTGTCGTTGCCGTGGACGAGCGAGTTCGCGAGCAACGGCGATCCGCCTGCGAACGCCAGGGCGCCGCCGTTGCCGCCGGAGACATTCAGGTTGAATCGGCACTCGCCGAAGCTCGGATCGCCCTGGAACGCGTAGACCGCACCGCCCTCGGCGATCGCCTCGTTCTGACGGAACCAGCAGTCGCGCACCGTCGGCGCCGCGTTGACGATCAGCATGCCAGCGCCGCTGTCGGCGAAGTTCGCAGCGGGCCCGTCGGCGTAGCCACGCTGCACGACGAAGCCGTGGAGCTCGGCGTCAGCGCCGACATTGTTCGCCTGCACGACATGCAGCGAGTTGTCGGCGACGCCAGCCGCACCGATCGCGCCGCTGAGCGTGGTGACGAAGACATCGGGCTGCGCCTCGCTCAGATCCTGTTCGGTTCCCTCGAAGCCACCTTGCACGCGGCAGTCGGCGACGAGTTCGAAGCTGCGGGTCCGGTCGCCGGTGCCGCGATCGGGCTGGTAGACGCCGGAGGCCACGAGGATCCCATCAATCGCGGGGATCGCCGCGGCATCGGCGAGGGCATCCTGCAGGTCGGTGTAGGCGTCCGCCCAGGTGAGGCCGGTGTTCGCGCCGGTCGCGGCGGCGTTCACATAGCGCACGCGGTTCGGGGCCTCGTACGCGCCCATGTCAACGATCATCACGCCGCCGGCTCCGCCCGCGACGCCCGTGTTCGTCGCCAGCGCGTCATTGCGGAAGCGATCGTTTCCGGCGAGATCGAGCGAACTCGTGGCGGGGACGGCGAGATTGGATCCGGCGTCGATGCAGGGCGAGCCGCTCGCGAGGCGGAAGTCGCCGGAGCCGGGGGCCACGAAGCCAGGATCGGCGTCGATGTTGCCGGCGCCGGGAGCGCCTCCAGCGACATTCGAATAGGCAACGCTGATGGTCTCGGTTCCGCTCCCCGAGCCGGCGACCACGATGGCGTTGGTCGACTGGCGAAGAATCGCGTTGCGAACGACGAGGGTCGCGTCGTTGCCGCCATCGCTGAGCCGGATCGACTGGTTCCCCGGATTCACGAGGGTCACGAGGGAGAGCGCGATGTCCACATCGCGCAGGGACGTGCTCCCCTCGATCGCGGTGCTTCCCTCGCTGACCAGCGAGTTTGCCATCGCGAGCGACGCGAAGGTGCGAATGACGGTCTCCAGCGGATCGTGGAAGCTGCAGCGGTCGATGCGGGCGAGACCATCCCGGTGGTCGAGGCTGCTCGCGACGGTCGCGGTGTTCTCAACGAAGGTCGAGTCGGTCAGGACGATGTCGCCGATGATCTGCATCGCACCGCCCGTGGTGGCGTTGTTCGCTTCGAAGTGGCACCCGTCGACGGTGATGCTGCCGATTCCGGAGATGGCCCCGCCGCCGGTCGCGTCGTTGTTGACGAAGACGCACTCGAAGAAGCTGGCATCACCATTGACCAACGCAGCGCCGCCGCTCGTCGCGTCGTTGAGCGTGAAGCGGCAGGAGCGGATGGTCGGCGAGCCGGTGATGTCGAGTCCGCCGCCGCCCGTCGAGGAGCCTTCCCGAATGCTGAAGCCGATGAGCTTGGCATCGGGACCGACGCCGCCGCCGATCGTCACCGCGGTGCCGAGGAGATCGGCGTCGATGACGGTCAGGGTTGGATCGGCGGCCGAGGCCTTCACGACGATCTCCTTGCCGAGGAAGTCGATGCGCTCGTGATAGGTGCCGGGGGCGACGAGCACGGTGTCGCCGGGCACCGCGGCATCGATCGCATCCTGGATGGTCGCGAAGGCGGCCGGGACCTGTAGCGTGGCGGCGGACGCGGTCGCGTGGACGACGAGCGTCGTGCAGGAGCAGGCGAGGATCGTGCGGGCGATGGAGGGGGCGATCGACGAGGCGGAGATGAGACGGGCGGACATGGGAGTTCTCGCAGAAGAGGATCGAGGATCGAGTCGGTCGCCGAGGCCCGACGCACGCTGCGTCGACGCCCCAGACCGCTCAGACCGCTCGGACCGCTCCCATGCGACAGCCCGGTCGCCGCTCCCTCATCGCGGCGACAAAAATGTGTCCGCTCAACGCTCCTCCCCTCCGCCGGCCCGGCTCAGTCCGGAAGATCGACCGGCGGAGGCTCGACAGGGGCCGGTTCGGCCGGGGCTGTCGTGCCCTCGGCCGGGGGCTGCGTGCCGCTCGGCGCCGCTCCCGGGACCGCGGCGGCCGGCGCGGCGGCCGATTCGTCCATGACTGGACGACCGCCGAGGAGCCCCCACACCTGGTTGAAGTACCGGTCCCCTTCCATCCAACTATGGCTTGGCACGCACCAGGATCGGACATCGAAGCGGGCCGACGCCGGGTCGGTCGGCTGGAACTGGATCGAGAACTTCCAAGTCTGGTCCTCCATCCGCGCCCACTGCCCTGGCGGATCCTTGTAGCGGCGGAGCAGCCGGTAGACCTCGATCCGGCCACTCGTCTCATCGGCCCAGACATCGTTCTCGATCACATGCCAGTCGGCATAGGCGGGCTGCTCGGCGGCGGTGACCATGGCCGTCCAGACCTGGTCGGCAGGCCGACCGGCGAAGGTCTCGGTCGCGGAGTGGCACCCCGCGAGGATCGTTCCCCCGACAGCCGTGACCGCGAGCAGGCGGGTCGCCCGCCACGCACGCTCCGTATGGGGACTGGCTCCACCGCGCGAGCTGACCGAGGCTCCGGAGGAGTGGGTGAAGGACGCCTGGTGATTCGCCGGTGAACGCATGGGTGGGTTGATCGGCCCTCCCCGCGTCCGAGCTTTGAGAGAGTCCGATCATCCTGCGACGGCGCGACGCGCACCCCTCTGGAGGGCCGCGCGACGGCTCCCTCCGCGCTCCGAACCTGCTCGCTCCGGGTGACCGGAAGGAAATCACGATTTTCGCGCGCTCATCGCGGATGCACGCTCCGTATCGTGCGCCTCGTCAGGGGAGTCCGCGCAGCCCGAGCCGCCGCCACCGACCCACTCCGCAGACCAGTGCACGCCCGTGCGGTCCTGAAGGAGTAGGAGGAGGGGCTGTGCCTCGGCAGCGGACCCGTCCAGAGAGCACCGAACCATGACGCATCCGACCACCCCAGCCTCCCGCCGCCAGAGCCTCTCCCGATCGACTCCCTCCCCTTCCCGCCTGCCCTGCCCCCGAGCCGCTCTTCTCGCGGTGGCAACGGTCGCCGGGCTTCTCGCGGGAACCGCATCCGCCGCGACGATCACCTGGGACGGCGGCGGCGGCAACCTGAACTGGCTGACCCCGGCGAACTGGTCCGGCGATGTGCTCCCCGGGCCGGGTGACGATGTCGTCATCGATGTCCCCGGCGATGTCACGATCACCCTCGGGGGCAACGCCTCGATCCTCAGCCTCACCTCGAACGAGGCTCTCACGGTGAATGGCGGCGGCACGCTCACCGTCGCCGGCAACGCTTCGAACGCGGGACTCATCACGCTTGCGAACGGCCGACTCACCGGCGGAAGCTGGACCGCCGCGACCGGGCTCATCGTCTCGGGTAGTTCAGGGAATCGCCTCGACGGGCTGACCTTCACGGGACCGATCTCGCTCACGACGAATAGCGGGCTCAGCCTGCGGAACGGCCTGACCCTCAACGGCACGCTGACGATGAACGGGGCGAATCCCCGGCTCATCGTTGAGACCTCGATGACGATCGGGGGCAACGCGACGATCCTGCTCGACGGCGCAACCTTCAACCCCGCGCGCATCAATATCGAAGGGACCTCCGTCCTCACCACCGCCCCGAGCGTGACCATCGAAGGCGGCTGGGGCGAAATCGGGAACCCGTTTTCGACGACGGGCATCTCTGGCTTCGTCAACGGCGGCACGCTCCGCTGCGACACGAACGGCGCGAACTTCTCGATCAATGGCGAGCAGTTCACGAACACCGGTACCGTCGAAGCGACCGCCGGCACGCTCCTCGTCGCGCCATCGGCGTCGTCGGTGAACGACGGACTCGTCCGAGCGCTCACCGGTGGCGTCGTCGAACTCAGCGGTCCGACGCTCGCGACGGATCTCGGCGATGTCCGCAATGTCTCGGGCACGATCCGACTGAAGAGTTCGCTCGACCTTGACGGCGGCACCCTTCTCTTCGACGCGATCACCGGCATCTGGACGCTCGACGGCCCGGTGATCTCCGACGGCACGATCGCGATCACGCCGGGCTTCTCCCCGACCTTCACCGCATCGAGTACGGTCCTTGACGCAACGACGATTCAGGGGCCGCTGAACATCGCCAATGGGGGGCGAGTGACCCTGCGCAATGGACTCGTCCTGAACGGCTCGATCTCGATGACCGGTACGAATCCGCGCCTCGTGATCGACGGGACCCAGACCATTTCGGGCAACGGCACGATCAACCTCGATGGGGCGAACTTCAACCCGGCCCGCATCAACATCGAGGGGACCTCGATCCTCACCACGGCGCCGACGATCACGATCGAAGGCGGTTGGGGCGAGATCGGCGCCCCCGCCTCCACGCCAGGCGTCTCCGGCTTCGTCAATGGCGGCACGCTCCGCGTCGATACCGTGGGAGCGAGCTTCTCGATCGTCGGCGAGCAGTTCACGAACAATGGAACGGTCGAGGTGACCGCTGGCACGCTGCTCGTTCTCCTGACGCAACCGTGGACGAACGCCGGCACGATGACCGCGTTCCCCGGCGGAACCCTGCGGCTTGAGGGACAGACGAACCTCGCCTCCTACGCGGGCATTTTCAACTCCGGCGGCAGCGTGTTGAACGCCACGACGCTCGATCTTGCCGGGCAGACCTTCGTTCTGAGCGCACCCCAGGGGACGCTGACCTTCGATGGTGCGAGCTTCAAGAATGGCTCGCTCACCGTGCAGCCGGGCGCAACCACGGATTTCACCAGTGCGAACACCATCTTCGATGCGATGACCGTCAACGGCACAGTGACGCTCAGTGCAGGCGATCGGCTGACGCTTCGAAACGGACTCACGCTCAACGGATCGATCTCGATGACCGGCGCGAATCCGCGACTCGTGATCGACGGCACCCAGACCATTTCGGGCCCCGGCACCATCAACCTTGATGGAGCGACCTTCAACCCCGCCCGCATCAACATCGACGGGACCTCCGTCCTCACCACAGCGCCCTCGATCACCATCGAGGGCGGCTGGGCGGAAATCGGCAACGCCCTCGTTGTCGCCGGCGTCTCCGGCTTCGTCAATGGCGGTGTCCTTCGCGCGGATACCGCCGGAGCGCTCTTCCAGATTGTCGGCGAGCAGTTCACGAACACCGGCACGACCGAAGTCACCGCGAGCGTCCTCTCCGTCCAGCCGACGCAGAGCCTCGTGAACACCGGACTCATGCGAGCCCTCACCACCGGCGATCTCACGATCGACGGTCCGGTGACCGTCGGGAATCTCGGCGATGTCCGCAATGTGTCAGGCGTGGTTCGGCTGAAGAGCGCCGCCTCGATCGCCCTTGGTGGATCGACCCTCAACCTGAACGCCACCACCGGCGCCTGGACCTTCGACGGCACGACGATCTCAAACGGATCGATTTCCGCGACGCCAGGCTCCGCTCCGATCTTCACCGGATCGAACACCGTCTTCGACGGCGTGACAACGCTCTCGCCACTGGTCATCACCGGAAGCCAACGGCTCATCATCCGCAACGGCCTGACGCTGAACAGCTCGCTGACGCTCAACGGCGCGAATCCGCGGCTCATCGCTGAGGGCACCCAGACGATCGGGGGCACCGGCACGATCAACCTGGACGGCAGCGCGTTCAATCCCGCCCGGATCAACATCGAAGGCACCTCGGTGCTCACCACCGCCCCGACGATCACCATCGAGGGCGGCTGGGCGGAGATCGGCAGCGCTGTGTTCGTCGCCGGCATCTCCGGCTTCGTGAACGGCGGTGTCCTCCGCGCCGACACGGCCGGAGCGACCTTCCAGCTCGCTGGCGAGCAGTTCACCAACACCGGCACGACCGAGGTCACCGCTGGCTTCCTGTCGGTCCAGCCGACGCAGAGCATCGTGAACACCGGTCTCATGCGGGCGCTCACCACCGGTGATCTCGCCCTGAACGGCCCGCTGACCGTTGCAAACCTCGGTGATATCCGCAATGTCTCGGGCGTGGTCCGACTGCAGGGCACCGCCTCGCTCGCCTTGGGCGGATCGACCCTCAACCTGAACGCCACCACCGGGATCTGGACCTTCGACGGCACGACCATCTCGAACGGATCGATTTCCGCGACGCCGGGCTCCGCTCCGATCTTCACCGGATCGAACACGGTCTTCGACGGCATCTCGATCCTCTCGCCCCTCGTCGTCGGCGGAAACCAACGGCTGGTCATCCGCAACGGCCTCACGCTCAACAGCACGCTCACGCTGAACGGCACCTCTCCGCGGCTCATCGTCGAGGGCACCCAGACGATCGCGGGCAACGGCACGATCAAGCTCGCTGGAGCGAACTTCAACCCGGCGCGCATCAACATCGAAGGCAGCTCGGTGCTCACCACCGCCCCGACGATCACCATCGAGGGCGGCTGGGCGGAGATCGGCGCTGCGGTCTTCGTGGGCGGCAACTCCGGTTTCGTCAACGGCGGACTCCTCCGCGCTGACACCGCCGGAGCGAACTTCGACCTCAATCTGAACGTCGGTGACTCCTTCACCAATCAGGGCACGGTCGAGGCGATCAACGGCAACACGCTCGTCGTCGGCACCGCGACCAATCTCAGCGCTGCGGGCGTCCTTTCGGGCGGCGTCTGGAAGGCGAACAACGCGACGATCCGTTTCGGCACCCTCTTCCAGGGCACGCCGATTCGGGAGCTCGATGGCGTCGAGGTCGTGCTCACCGGACGCAACGGGAAGATCCTGGATCTCGGCAAGCTCGAATCGATCGCGACCGACGGGATCCTCCGACTCTTCGATGGCGCACTCCTCACCGCGCAGCCGGCGGTCGGAACGCTCGTCAATGAGGGCTTCCTCTTCGTGAGCGGCACGAGCAAGCTCGCGGTGACCGGCGCGTTCACGCACGCCGCAACGGGCGTTCTGACCGTTGCGACCGGCGCCGCCGGCCAGATCATCGTCGACGCGAGCGGCCTGATCACGCTCGCGGGCATCGCCCAAGTGTCGAATGGCCCCGGCTACACGCCGATCGCCGGCGACCAGGTCGTCCTCGCTGATGGCAGCGCCCGGATCGGGCAGTTCGCGGGCCTCACCACCTGCGAGGCGTCGGACCTCTTCTACACGCCGACACAGGCGGTCTATGTCTACGGCGAAGACACGGGCATCTTCGGCGACCTGAACGGCGACGGCTTCGTCGGACCGGCGGACCTCGCCCTGCTCCTCGGTTCGTGGGGCGCCTGCTCCGACCTCTGCTGCCAGGCCGATCTCGACCTGAGCGGCGATGTCGGACCGGCGGATATCGCCCTTCTGCTTGGGTCGTGGGGATAACGGCCCGTGGCGCTCACCGCCGGATCGTGAAGCCCTCGAACTCTCCCGTCGCGGGACCGTGGGTCGTATCGACCGCGGCGATATTGCAGCGCATGGCGTGCTGGATGTCATCGAGGAGCGCGTCGACATCCTCGGCGCGTCCCTCGATGACGCAGAGGACCGTGCCGTCGGGCTCGTTTCGTACGAAGCCCGTGACGGGGTGAACGCGGGCGCAGTGGAGGGTCGTGGCTCGGAAGCCAACACCCTGCACCCGGCCGCGGAAGATGGTGGTCGCTCGGATCACGCGATTCAGTTCTTGCGGCTCGGCGCGTCGATATCCGTGCGGTCGCGGCCGGTCGGCACATTGATGCGCGGCGTCGTGAGCGAGGTCGATGCGCCGTCGATCTCCGCCTTCGTCAGCGTCACATCGGCGTTGCCGTCGGCATCGACATCGACGAGGCGCTCACCGCCGGTCGACGGCAGGGCGTCGCGATCGATGAAGTCGAGGACGCCGAAGCCGCCGAACTCGCTCACATAGGCAACCGCACCGCCGACGCGCTGCGGGAAGAGGTAGCGGACCGGACCTTCGATCCGGAACGCGCCGACCTGCCGAAGCGGGCCGACGCCCAAGCCCGTGCCGCCTTCGGTGCCGAGCACATCGATGCCGTCCTGATGCCAGATCCAGAGCTTGCCGTCGAAGCTCTCGACGCCGTAGACCTCTCCCTTGGTCGTGGGACTCCAGACGAACTCGCCCGTCGCGTTGGGCGCTGCCCCCGTCGCATCCGACGGCGCCGATGCCCGCTTCGTCTCGCCGTCGCGCGGAGGCGGGGCCGCGACGGTCGGACGAATGGTCACGCTTCGCTGGTCGGCGGCGATGGTGGCCCGGCCCCATCCGCCGGCGGCGCTCATCCGCGTACCGCTCTCGACCGGCACCGGCTGGTTCACGAGGGCGACCTCGTCGCCGATCGTGTAGAGCCACGATCCCTCCTCGCCGCCGGCGAGAATGCGACGGCGATCGGTGGTCGCG
>CAYNCG010000022.1:0-42785 GCA_964395845.1 uncultured Isosphaeraceae bacterium
TTCAAGGTGGTAGTCGTGGCCTGCATCCGGAAGCTCTTCACGATCCTGAACGCGCTCTTGAAGACCGGCACGAAGTGGGACGCGACGCGGTCCCCGAAGATCGCTTGAGGACTTGAAAATGGACACAGCCGCTATCCACAAGGGGCTCGTGGCGGAGGGGCCGGCAGTGTCCCCATCTTCCCCAGTTGGGGGCGGGCGTGCGGGCGGGGGCATCAGATCTCGATGCTCGGGGTGGGTCAGCCATCAGAATGTGGCTGTAAAAGGTGGGCTGCCAGTCGCTTTCGAAGAGCTCGTTGACACCGTTGTGTCTGCGGGTGTCGGTTTCGGCTGGGGAGTGTGCCCTTGGTTGGGCAATCTTCGACGCGGTCAGGGCGAGTCATTTAATGGGCGCGCTTCGACGGGCTGAGGGCGGCGTTGAGCAGCAGGGGAGAACAGCGGAACAGCAGTGGCAGAACGCAGCCGCATTGGCTTCGTGCTGCTGTTCGGCTTTCTGTGGCGGCTGCTCTCGATTGAAAAGGCCGCCCGAATGGGCGGCCATCTCAATCGCGCCAGGTGCGCGCCATCACAGCGACCACTGCGGGTCAGTTCGAAGACGACTCGACATCGCCGGTGTCATCGAGCGCATGCAAAAAGAACTCCTCGAGCAGCGAGCGGTTCTGGTCCGCGAACGGGCCGTGGAAGACTTCGAGATGTCCGCAGTCGGGCACAATGACGAGCCGCTTGGGTTCGCGGGCCAGCGCGTAGAGCCGCTGGGAGTGGCTGACCGAAATGGTCCGGTCATCCTCGCCGTGGAGGAGCAGGATCGGAATCGAAGGCAGTTGAGCGATGTGGCGCTCGGCGCTCAGGGTGTCGTCCATCGCTGAACCGGCGAACGGCAGCTTTTCGTTGGCGATGGACGAGTACGAACGGAAGGTCGCTTCGATAGCGATGGCCTTGACCGGCGGGGACCCCGGGTGCGCGACCGCCACGATCGCGTTGGTGCCGCCAAGGCTCTGACCCAACACGACGATGCGCGAGGGATCGACCTCTGGTAGCGATGCGACATGCTGTAGCGCAGCAACGGAGTCGGCTGCGAGCCCCTCCGGCGTCGGCGTCGCCTGGGCCCCGGCCGTCGTGCCAGACCGGCCGTAGCCGCGGTAGTCAAAGACGAACACATTGAAGCCGCGCCCGGGAAGCCAGTACAGCAAGCGCCAATGCGAGGTGATGTTCTCGGCGTTGCCGTGGAAGTGCACGACAGTGCCGCGGGCCATGCGGGGATCTGCGACCTCGGTGGTCGGAATGAACCAGCCCGACAGGGGCGTTCCGTCAGCGCTCGCGAAGTCGGACTCGACGAAACGCAAGCCACGCTCAGCCGGACTCCCGCGATCGACGCGATCGGGGCGGAAGAAGAGCGACTGCGAACAGCCGCCAAGCGCCAGGGTGAAGGCGACGCACACGCTGGTGAAGATGGAAGGAAGGCACCGCACGGTGGTCAGGATCCTGCGCGAGTCCGACAGAGAACCACAGAGGCACAGAGGGCACAGAGGATGCACAGAGAATGCGATCATCGCTGAATCAAGCAGCAATCCGCATCACGCGGTTTCGCCGAGGACGGAGAGTATCCGAACAAGCGGGAGTGCTGGCTCTCTTGCATCAAAATGCGAAGGCCAGACTTTCGCAGCCTAGGCCTTCTCTCGGCCACTGAACTCTACTCCGTGCTCGTTGCCTTCTCTGTGGCCCTCTGTGTCCGCCTCTTTCGGGTTGGGCCTCTGTGTTGAAAGCAACGCGAGTCGACCAGAAGCCTGCGCCCAAAGCGTCAGCGTAGCGCGTGGGCTGCGGGACCTCAGCGTTGGATCTGCATCGCTACGCGGGCGTCGCTCGTCTCGGCCGCCCATCCGCCGCCGAGGGCGGTGACCAGGCGGATCGACTCGTCGAGGAGCGATTGCCGGGCCACGGCGAGTCGCTCCTCGATCGCGAAGCGTTCGACTTGGGCTTCGATGACATTGAGGAAGTCGCTTCGGCCAGAGCGGTAGAGCGAGTTCGCGAGGGACTCCGCATCGAGGGCGAGCGTCAGAGCCCGTTCCAGCTCGCCAACCTGCTCGCCCGCGCGCGCCCGGCGGGCGAGAGCGGTTTCGACTTCGGCCACCGCGCGGACGACGGTCTCCTCGAGTGCCCGATGGGCCGAGCGGGCCTCCGCCTCACGGGCGTCGATGGTCGATTCGATGCGTCCGCCGGTGAAGAGCGGCAGGGTGATCGAAGGGCCGAGGCCGAGCGTGCGGGCATCGGCGTCGAACACATCGCCGACTTCCTCGGCGCTCAGGGCGAAGGTTCCGGCGAGCGTGACCCTCGGATAGCGCTCGGCGACCGCCGCGCCGATGCGCGCGTGGGCCGCGGCAAAGGCCTGTTCGGCGCGACGGATGTCCGGGCGTCTGGTGAGAAGCTCCGCCGGCACGCCAAGCCGCGGCATGCGCGGCGGGCTCGGCAGCGGCTGATCCGAGACGCTCACCGCACCGGCGGGACGTCCGAGGAGTGCGGCGATGCGGCACTCGGCGGCCCGTCGATCAGCGGCAAGAACCGGAAGCTCGGCCCGATGCGCAGCCAGCGAACGCTCCGAGCGCAGTCGGTCCAGATCGGTGGCGAACCCGGCGCGGGCCCGCGACGCGGTGATCGCGAGGGAGGCCTCATCCGAGGCGATGGTGCGCTCGACGACGCGACGCCGCTCGTCGAGCGTGCGGATCCCGACGACCTCGAGCGCGACTTCGGCGGCAAGCGCGACGCGTGCCGCAGCGACATCCTCGACCGCGAAGGCGATCTCGGCATCGGCCGCCTCGACGAGACGGGCGACGCGTCCCCACAGGTCGAGCTCCCACGAGGCAAGAAGTCCGACCGATGTGAGCTCGCTTTCCGTGCCGGGTGGAGGACCGTTGAGCGACGCCGCGTTCGGGCCCGCTTCGGAGTATCGGTAATCCGCGGTCGCGTCGACGCTCGGGAGCGCCTGAGATGCGTCGATCCCCCGGCGGGCCCGGGCGGCCGCGACGCGCTCGGCGGCTTGGGCGACGCCGAGGTTGCCCTCCAACGCTCCCTCGACGAGCGAGGTCAGCTCGGGATCGTTGAATCCGCGCCACCAGGTCCGCATCGCTTCCGCGTCGGCCTCGTCGACAGCGGAGGTGGGGATCGACCACTCGTCGCCGACGCGCGGTGCGAGCGCGGAGTCCGGACGATCGGGCCCGACCCGGCATCCCGCGACCATGAGCGCGAGGAGGATCGTGGCGAGCGACGGGGACCGTCGGATGAACGAACGCTTGCGTCTGTCAGTCATCACGGTGCACCTCCCGCATCGGGCGCTTCGATATAGATATCCATCTGCTGGCCGACGGCGATGCCGCGGGCATCGCCATCGAGGGCGTAGACGACCTCAAGCACGCGGGTGTCGATGAGTTCGCTCGTGCGACCGGAGAGGGCTCGCTTCGGAACGACCATCGGTTCGACCAAGTCGATGACCAGCGGAAGTCGCTGGTCCGGCGCGCCGCGCGGTGAGGCCCACGCCTTTGCGTCCGTTCGGAAGCGGGGGATGTCCACCTCGTCGATCTGGGCCCGCACCCGCATCGAACCCGATCGGGCGATCACGACGAGCCCCTCGGTGAGTTCCTTCGCCGGTGCGAACTCGCCCGGACGGATGTTCACCTGAAGGATCGTGCCGTCGACCGGTGCCCGCACCGTGAGGAGATCCAAGGCGACCTGGGCGCGAGCAAGGTCGGCCGCTGCTCGCTCGACGCCGCGCTCGGCCGCGATGAGATCCGGTCCGTCGCCGCCTCCTTCGCCCGTCTGATTCGGGTCGACGAGAAGGGCAAGCGCGGCCCGCGCCCGCTCACGGGTCGCGATCGCCTGAGCGCGACCGGCGCTGGCTTCAGCGAGCGATGCCTCCGCCGCCTGGAGGGCGAAGCGCCGGCGATCGACTTCCTCCGTCGCGATCGCGCGCGGATCGTCAACCGACTCGGCGATGCGGAGGAGATTCGCGGCGTCGTCGCGCTGGACGGACGCCGCACGGATCGCGGCGTCGGCGGCGAGGAGCGCGGCCTCGGCCGAAGCCACTTCCGCGATCCGCGTCGGAATCACGCCGCGGAGCGCATCGACCTCGGCGCGACGGAGGGCAAGCTCCGCGGTGCGAAGTGCGATCTCCTCCTTGGCGGTGCGCTGGTCCACCACGAAGAGAGGCGCTCCCGCGGCGACGGTGGCTCCCGGCGTGACGAGCACCGCTTCCACGACACCCGCGGTATGGGAAGCGATCTGAACCGCTTCGCCCGGCGGCTCGGTGATGCCGATCGCGCCGATGAAGACCGGCTTGCGGCCGCTGGCGGCGACGGCGCTCGCGGCCTCAGTCGGCGCCGTCGGCGGCTGGCGCGGCGGCACTTCAGGCGGCCGTTGGGGAGCGTTGGCCATGACCATCATGCTGCCGGCGGTCAGGGCGGCGAGACCTGCGATGGGCAGGCCCCAGGCGAGAAGGGGAGATCGTCGGCTCATGATGCGGTTCTCGGGGTGGTCTGTTCGGTGCGGGCGATGACGCCGTCGGCCATCCAGGCGATCCGATCGGCGAAGCTGTAGATGCGGTTGTCGTGGGTGACGACGATGACGGCGCGGCCTTCGGCGAGGGCGATCTCGCGGAGGAGTTCCATCACCCGATGGCCGGACTCGGCGTCGAGCGATGCGGTCGGTTCGTCGCAGATGATCAGTCGCGGGTCATGCACGAGCGCTCGAGCGATCGCGACGCGCTGCTGCTGGCCGCCCGAGAGCTGGGCGGGCACCTTGCGCTGATGGCCATCGAGGCCAAGCCGGGCGAGGAGCTCCGAAGCGGCCTTCTCTGCCCGCGAGGTGGACATGCCGCGGGCGATGAGCGGAATCGCTGCGTTTTCCGCTGCGTTCAGCGCGGGCAGCAGATTGAACTGCTGGAAGATGAAGCCGAGGTTCGCAAGCCGGAAGTCGGCGAGGCGCCCGTTGCGCAGCGCGCCGAGATCCTGACCGAGGACTTCGGTGGCGCCCCCGTCGGCGGAGAGGATCCCGCCGATCACCGAGATCAGCGTGGTCTTGCCGCAGCCGGAGGGGCCGACGAGAAAGGTCATCTCGCCCTCCAGGGCCTCGAAGTCGGTGCCGCGCAGCACGCGGACCCGCGTCTGGCCTTCGCCGAAGGATTTTTCGATGCGCTGACAGCGGACGGCCGCCGCAGCGCTCCGCGTGGGAGCGTTGGAAACCATGGTGGACGGGAGGATGTGCGGCGTGCGATGGGCCGCAGGTGGCGGAAAGGTCAGCCGCGGAAGACCGTGGCGGGATCGACGACGAGGACGCGACGCATGCTGAAGAGCGTCGAGAGGAAGACGATGATGATGGCGAGGAGCGCGACGCCGAGAGCGACCTCGGGGAGCAGGTAGAACCCGCGCAGGGCGTCGATATCGCGCGTCGAGTGGAAGAAGAGTGCGGCGGCGCCGAGTCCGAAGCCGTAGCCGAGCACCGCGACAAAGCCAGCCTGGGCGAAGGTCATCATGAGAAGCCTGCCGTTACGGACGCCGATCGCCTTGAGGGCCGCGTACTGCTTCAGGTTCTCCATGATGAACTGGTTGAAGGTCAGGCCGACGATGGCGACGCCGATGATCGCGCCGAGCACGACGACGGTACCGAAGCTCACGGGAATGCCGGTGTTCGACAGGATGTAGGCAATTGATTCAAGTCGGAAGACCGAAGAAGGCACCGCCTTCAGGCCGGTCGCCGCGGCGATGCCCGCCGCCACGACGGTCGGGTCGCTTCCCTCGGCGCTCTTCGCAAGGATGAAGCTCAGGGCGTTGCGGCCGTTATTCGTATATTGCGTCGCGAGGTTGTAGCGGGTGAAGATCGTGAGGTTCGCCGCGAAGGCCGGCGATGCGTCGACGATCGCGACGATGCGCGCCCGCCGGTCGTTCAGCTCGAGCAGGCGACCGACATCGGGCTGTTCCCCCGGGAAGAGCAGCCGGAATCCGGCCGGATTCACGGCGATCGCATCGGGCTGGGCGAGATCCTCGATCGAGCCAAGCCGGAAGGTGTCGGGCACGCCGACGAGCGTCGCCTCGTCGATGCCGAGAATGACGGCGTTTTCGAGTTTCCCCGCCGGCGTCCGAACCTGGACCATGCTCTTGAAGAAGGGGACGGCCCACGCGACGCCTTCGATGCCGCGGACCCGCGGCAGTTCGGTGTCGCGCAGCGGATAGGGAACATCGATCGTCTTGACCGCCGGATCCATGACCCAGATGTCGGCTTCGCGCACATCGTTCACGACGCTTGAGGCGCGGCCGAGCAGGCCGAAGAAGATCGAGACCTGCTGGCAGATGAGGAGCGTGCTGAAGGCGACGCCGAAGAGAAGCCCGATGAGCTTCGTTCGGTCGCCGAGCAGCATGCGGAGGGCGACGGTGATCATGACGACTTCCTCGATGGCCGTTCGCTGGGCGCGAAGTGGCGGAGTCCGTGGATCGCGAAGCGGGCGAAGAGCTTGGCGAGATCCTCGATCTCACCGGGCTCGCGCGGCGGCGGATAGCCGAAGCGCTTGAACATCTCGCGGCCGTGCTTCTGGGCGACGCACATCCCGATGACGGCGTTGGCCAGTCGCTGGGCCGTCTGCTCGTTCGTGCGCGGCGGCAGGAGTCGGCGGGCAATGCGCACGAGTTCGAGGCGCACGGGGCCGGCGGTGTGCTCGACGAAGTCGTCGAGACAGGCGGTCGGGCGCATCATCTCGTGGGCCATGATCTCCCCGATCCAGGGGTGGTTCGTCTCGGTCAGGAGGATCATGCGGAGGAACCAGGCGAGCCACCGCTCCAGGGCGACGGTCGGCTCGTCGGTCTCGCACATGACCGGTGGGGCGACGCCTCCGCACATCTGCGAGCGTCCGGTCTCGATCACCGCGCGGTAGAGCGCTTCCTTGCCGCCGAAGTGGTACTTCACCGCCGAGATGTTCGCGTCGGCCGCGGTGCAGATCGCCCGCACGCTCGCGTCCTCGAACCCGCGCCGAGCGAACTCGCGGCCTGCGGCCTGAATGAGCCGTTCGCGGGTCGCGTCGCCCGAGGTGGGGGCGCTCGGCGCGGCTGGAGTCGGGGTGGTGTGTGGACGGGGGGACGGCATCGGCTGCGATGCTGGCGAGGGCGGCTCGGGCGCGGCGATTCAAACGGCCGTTCTGAAACGACTGTTTGAGTATGGCCGCGCTCCGCCCGGATGTCAAACGCCTGATTGAAAAAAGTGGGGGCCGTCACCCGCCTATCGCCGGAGCGGCGTCGCGAGGCGGGTCCGTTCGTTCTCCCGGCTGGCGTCGATCCAGCGGTCCGTGAGCGGGATCGAATAGGTCCGGAGGACCCGATCCGGTCCGACGACATGGATGGCATCGCCCGCGCGCGACCAATCGACATGCCGAATCGCCTGGCGCGGCCCATAGGGAGCGAGCGTCGCGAGATCCTGGTTCAGGTCGCGGTGCCAGATGCGGATGGTGCCGTCGTCGGAGCAACTGAGCCAGAGCGCGGGGTCGATCGGGTGCGGCATCGAGCGCGACGCGAACGCGCTGTGGCCGCGAGCGATGCGGAACTCGTCTGGCTCGCCCGAGAGATGCCCATCCGGTTGCCAGACGAGGTAGTCGCCCTGCCAGAGTCCGAGCGCGACGGTCGCTCCGTCGGCGGCAACGGCCGCCGAGAACGCGCCGGAGGGGCCCTCGCGCGTGCGGGTCGCGCCGGTGGCGAGATCGACGATGCGATATTCGGCGGCCCGGCTGCAGGCGAGGAGACTCGTGCCGTCGGGAAGAAAGGAAACGCTCAGGATCTCCGAGGGGCCGGCGTCGATCGCCGGACAGGTCGTGTCGCTCGCGACATCGAGGACATCGACGCCCTGCGTGCGCGTCACGAAGGCGAGCCGTTCGCCGCGGGCATCGAAGCGCATCGCGCCGTACTCGCCGGGATGGGCGTTCGTCACCCGCGCCAGTCGCTCGCCGGTCAGGGCGTCGTGCACATCGATGATCCGGTTCTGCATCATCGCCGCGAAGCGCCGGCCGTCGGGGGAGCGGATCATGTGACGCGGGCGGGGCCCATCGACGCGCCAGCGCGTGCTGCCGTCGAAGCCGACCGCACAGATGCCGTCGGCGTCGGCGCAGAGGATCGCGCCGAGGACCGTGCCATCCTCGAGACCGACCGCATGGGGGGTGAGCGTGTCCGGAAGGTCCGTGACGCTGATCGGATGATGCGGGCCGCCGAGGGCGAGGAACGCGCAGGTCTTTCCGGCATTGGCGAAGAGGAGCATCGTGCCGTCCTCGTCCAGATCCATCTCGGCGCCGAGAACCGGCGTCGCGGAGCGGCGGAGTCCGGTGGCGATGTGCAGCTCAAGCGTGTCCCACCATCCGGGCAGATACGCGCTGCTTCCGTCCGCCGAAAACCGAATGTCCTGAACGGCTCCCGGACTGATCCGATCCTCGATCATCGGCGACCAGCTTGGGGCCCGCTGGTCGGGAGAGCGCTGTGCGGCCAGGATCACATAGTCGCGACTCGCCGATGTCGCGCCGAGCAGGCGACCGTCGCGGCTGAAGTCGATGCCGATCACGCCGCGCGCGAATCGATAGGCGACCTGCGGGACCTTGCCGTCGGTGGCATCGGCCGGGTCGATCACGAGCAATCGGCCATCGCCCATGCCGATCGCGATGCGTCGCTCGGGGCCGACGGTCATCGCGTGGGTCGCGCTCGGGCCGGCATCGAGGAGGGTCTCTTCGCCGAGAAGCACGCCGGCCGCGTCGAGAAGGAGACGGCGGAGGAGGCCGTCGATGCCGAGAACGAGCAGGGAATGGCGGGCGGCTGATCCCGAGGGCGTTTCCAGCTCGAAACGGACATGCGTTCGTCCGCGACCGAGCGTCTGGAGGTAGCCGAGGCAGCGCATCGCATCGAGATCCCACAGCGTCACGCCGCCGTCGCCGTCGCCCACCGCGCCGAACCGGCCGTCGGGGCTCACATCGGCGGAGATGCCTTCGATCGAGGGGCCCTCGAGCGGACGACTCGTGCCTTCGAAGGGATGCGCCAGGCGCGGCTGCCCTTCGGCAAGTGCGAGAAACGCGCGCGGCGAAGCGTCGCCGTCGGTCGCCGCCGCCGAGGAAGGAGATGCGCGGCGCGGCGGCAGAAAGGCCGCCGAGGTGACGGTGGCATCGTGGGGCAGGTAGATGAAGGGACCGCGCGTCCACTGCATCTCACGCAGCGCCCAGAGCGCCTGCACCGACGAGGATCGGCTGAGGTGCGCGGTCCAGAGGAGATCGCGCCCCTCGATAAGATTGCCCTCGCCGATCCGCTGGCGGCCGCGATCGATGTCGCGTCGGAAGAGCTCGTCGCGCACCTCGTCGGCGAGCGCGGTCGCGGTCCGCTGTGCGGTCAGCGCCCGATCGCGGTCGGTGCGAGCCTGACCGAATCCGATGAGGGCCAGCACGAGTCCGGCGAACACCGCGAGCAGCACGAGCACGCCGGCGACGAGACCGACGGTGTGTCGGCGGGCGAGCTTCGCGAGCGAGTAGGCCACCGACGGTACGCGGGCCGAGACGGGCTCGTCGCGGAGATGGCGATCGAGATCCTCGGCGAGCGCTGCGACGGTCGGATAGCGCCGCGTGGGGCTGAGGGCCAAGGCCTTGAGGGCGATCGCTTCGAGATCGCCGCGGACCTGGCGTTCGAGGGCGGTGGGGGTCGTGGCGCGGAGGGCCGCGACGCGGTCCCGGCCGGCTTGGCTCGGCGATGCGGCGTGGGCGGCGAAGGCAACGACGGGACGGAGCGGCTCCTCATCGCGCACGCTCCGACGCATCTCGTCGAGCGTCGGGGCCGGTGCATCGTGGGCATCGCCAGCGGCCGGCGCTCGGGCCGCGCTGCGGATGCGAGCCCGAAGCGGCGTCACGCCGACGAGCAGCTCGTAGAGGATCACCCCGAGCCCATAGACATCGCTTCGGACATCGAGATCGCCGCCCGCGGCCTGCTCGGGACTCATGAAGTCCGGCGTTCCCACGGGCATGCCGATCGTCGTCGTCATCGTGCCCTCGCCGCTCGAGCGAAAGAGCGCCTTGGCGATGCCGAAATCGATGACCTTCACCGTTGGGCGACCGTCGATCTCCGCGACCAAAATGTTCGATGGCTTCAGGTCGCGGTGCATGACGCCCTTCTGATGGGCGTGCTGCACGGCTGCGCAGACATCGCGGAGGAGTTCCAGCCGCGCCGGAATCGCGAGGCGCCGCTCGTCGGCAAACTGCGTGATCGGCAGCCCGCGCACGAGCTCCATCACGAAGTAGGGGCGACCGTCGGCGGTCGATCCGCCGTCGAGCACGCGCGCGACATTCGGGTGCTCCATCTGGGCGAGCGCCTGCCGTTCCGCCTCGAAGCGGCGGACGACCTGGCGCGTGTCCATGCCGAGCTTGATGACCTTGAGGGCCACTTCGCGCCGGACCGGTTCCTCCTGCACGGCGCGGTAGACGGTGCCCATGCCGCCCTCGCCGAGGAGGTCGACGATCCGATAGCGGCCGATGGTTGCACCGATGCCGGTGCGGAGGATGGCCGTGTCGAGCGTCTCCGAGGGACGGTCGTGAAAGGAGAGGAGCGAGCGGATCTCGAGAAGGAGCTCCGCGTCGTCGCCGCACCGTTCGCTCAGGAGGCGCTCGCGCCGGTCGGGCGCGGCATGACGCACGACCTCGAAGATCTCGGCGGCGCGACGAAAGCGATTCGTCGCCGCGCCCGCCGTCGCGTCGGGGCCTCCGGGGTCGTCACCGAGAGCGTTGTCGGGCGCGTCACTCACCTCATGCGTTGCTCCGGGATCGATCCGCAGCGTTCGGCTCGCCGCGCTGGTCGCCGCCTTGGTTTGCGTTGCCTGCGAGGCGCCGGGCAAGCCATGCCCGCGCCATCGACCAGTCGGCGTCGGCGGTGCTGCGGGCGATGTTGAGGGCGGTGGCCGCCTCTTCGAGCGTCAGCCCGCCGAAGAAGCGCAGCTCGACGACGCGGGCCTTCCGCGGATCGAGCGTCGCGAGCTCCTCGAGGGCGTCGTTCAGGGCGAGCAGTTCGAGGGCGTCGGGAGCGTCGATGGCGGTGTCAACCATCTCGACCCGCAGCCAGCCGCGGCCGCGCTTGCCGGCGGTGTGCTTGCGGGCGTGGTCGATCAGGATCTGCCGCATCGCATGGGCTGCGTAGACGCGGAAGGCCGCTTCCCCGAGCGAGGCCCGCCATGCGTCGCCGAGTCGAGCCCCCAACCGCAGATAGGCCTCATGCACGAGGGCGGTCGGCTGAAGCGTGTGTCCGGGGCGTTCCTTCCGCAGGAGCATCCCAGCGACGCGACGGAGTTCCTCGACCGCCTCCGGCGGAAGCGCGGGCGTGGCGGGAGGAGAGACCGCTCCGGCCGCAGCGGCTCGGGAGTGGGAGGGAGTTGGTGCGGGCTGCTGAGACATGCGTGGGCGAACGCCGCAGGCGAGGCCGGTTGCGCTCCTCGGATGGCGTCACCATGGGAAGCGCGGAACACTGGGGCAGCGCCCGAGCGGAGCGCCTAGAGCGGTCCGCAGCGGCCAAAATCGATGATACTGGCTTCGCCGTCCGGTTCGCATGGCCCATGATGGCACCCGTCCTCGGCGGAGGGCGGTCGAAAGGAGCTGGCATCGTGGGACCATCGGACCGGTCAGATCATCCTGGCGGGGCGGAGGGGACTCCCTCCGATCGGACGAGCGGCGATGCGCCCGTCGAGGGAACCGTCTTCCAAACCGAAGCGCTGCAGGGGGATCTTCCTCTGGCCGGCCCGCAGCGTGGTGCCGTTGCTGCTGGGGCGGCGGAGGCAGCTTCCGGGAAGCACGCGGACCTCGGGCGAATCGGTCCCTATCGACTGCTCGAGGTCATCGGTGAGGGGGGCTTCGGCGTCGTCTATCTCGCCGAGCGGCGGGAGCCGATGGTGCAGATCGTCGCCCTCAAGCTCATCAAGCCGGGCATGGATTCGCGGGCGGTCGTCGCCCGCTTCGAGCAGGAGCGGCAGGCCCTCGCGGTCATGGATCACCCGCATGTCGCGAAGGTGCTCGATGGCGGCGTCACGCAGGGCGACGGTCGGGAGGGTGGTATCGGCGGCGGTCGTCCGTACTTCGTCATGGAGTTCGTGCGCGGCGAGTCGATCACCCGCTTCGCCGATCGGCATCGGCTCACGATTCGCGAGCGGCTCGAGCTCTTCCTGCCGGTCTGTGACGCGGTGCAGCACGCCCACATGAAGGGCATCATCCACCGCGATCTCAAGCCCTCGAACATTCTCGTGGCCCACGCGAGCGCCGGCCGCGGGCATGTCGTGAAGGTCATCGACTTCGGCATCGCGAAGGCGATGAGCCACGCCCTCACCGACAAGACGATCTTCACCGAGCAGGGGATACTCGTCGGCACGCCGGAGTACATGAGCCCCGAGCAGGCGGAATCTGGCCGCATCGACATCGACACCCGAAGCGATGTCTACTCGCTCGGCGTCGTCCTGTACGAACTCCTGAGCGGCACGCTCCCCTTCGATCCGAGGACGCTGCGAAGCGCAGGGTACGCGGAGATCCAGCGCATCATCCGCGAGGTCGAGCCGCCGCGGCCGAGCACGAAGCTGAGCAGTGCCGACGCGGACACCGGCACCGAGATCGCGAAGGCCCGACAGGCAGACCGCGAGCGCATCGCCGGCGAGCTGCGCCGCGAGCTCGAGTGGATCCCGATGCAGGCGATGCGCAAGGACCGAGCGCGCCGATACGCGAGCGCCGAGTCGCTCGCCGCCGACATTCGGCGGTATCTCGAGGGCAAGCCGCTGGAGGCGGCGCCCGAGAGCCGGACCTATCTCCTCCGCAAGTTCGTGCGGCGGAACAGCGTGCAGGTCACCGCGGCCGGCGCGGTCGTGGCGGCGCTGGTGGTGGGATTCGGAACCGCCGTCTGGCAGGCTCGCGAGGCGTCGCGACAGCGCGATGCGGCGTTCGCGGCCCAGACTGCCGAGAAGGAGCGTGCGGACCAGTTGAAGCAGGTCTCGGACTTTCAGTCCGAGGTGCTCAGCCAGATCGACACCACACGCGCCGGACTCGATCTGATGAGGGACATTCGCGAGCGGTTCGTCTCGGCACTCGAGAGAGCCGGCGTTCCCGAGTCGGAGCGCCGAGCGCGGGTCGACGCGCTGGGCGAGGAACTGCTTCGGGTCAACGCCACCGACACCGCCGCCGCGATGATCGATCGGACGATCATGCAGCCGACGGTTGTGGCGATCGAAAAACGGTTCAAGGACCAGCCGCTCGTCGACGCCCAGCTCCGCCAGACGCTCGCGGAGCGGTACCAATCCATCGCCATGTACGAGGCGGCGCTTCGCCTGCAAGAGTCCGCGCTCGCGACGCGACGGCGGGAGCTGGGCGAAGCGCATCCTGACACGCTCGTCTCGCTCAACGGCATTGGAGGCATACTCCGGGAACAGGGGCGTTTGAAGGAGGCCGAGCCCTACTGGAGTGAGGCGCTCGCCACGCGCCGGCGCACGCTCGGAGACGATCACGGCGACACGATCGTCTCGATCATGAACATGGGCGTTCTCTCCGGCGGGCTGCAGCGGCCGGCGGATGCCGAGAGGTACTACCGCGAGGCGCTCGAGCGAAGTCGGCGCGTGCTCGGGGAGGATCACCGGAACACCCTTACCTCGATCATCAACCTGGGAAACCTGCTCGGCTCGGAGCCGCTGCACCGGGAAGCGCTTGAAAAGTGCCGACGGGTGCTCGGGGAGGAACATGTCTCGACCCTACTCGCCCTCAACAACATGGGCGGCCTGTTGCTCGGACTCGGCAGGCCGTCGGAGGCGGAGCCATTCCTCAAGGAGGCGCTCGAGAAGTACCGGCGCGTCCTCGGCGAGGATCACCCGGACACGATTCGTGCGCTCGGCCAGATGGGCGGCGCCATGTATGCCCAAGGGAAGTTCGCTGAGGCTGAGACCTATTTCAGGGAAGCGCTCGATCGCTCCAAGCGCGTGCGGGGGAGCGATCATCCGGACACGCTCGTGGCGATGAACAATGTCGGGGGCCTCCTGCGCCTCCAGCGAAAGTTCGCCGAGGCGGAGCCCTTTTTGCGGCAGGCGCTTGAACATGGCCGGCGGATCCTCGGGGACGATCATCCGTACACGCTCAGCCTGATCGGCAACCAGGGCGTGCTGATGAGGGATTTGGGGCGGCTCGATGAGGCCGAGAGCCTCCTGCGCGAGGCCGCGGAGAAGCGTCGCCGCGTGTCGGGGGCGGAGCACGCCGACACGATCATCGCGGCCGACAGCTTGGCGAGTTTCCTCCTCACTCGGGGCCAGTGGCAGGAGCCCGTGGATCTCCTCGAGCACCTGCTGCCGGCAACGCGATCCATATTCACGGACGCCAACGCGCCGCGCCTTGCGAGCGTGCTCACCACCCTCGGCCGCGCCCGGTCCAAGCTCGGCTTCGACCCCGAGCGATTCGCGCTCGCCGAATCCCATCTTCTCGAAGCCCACGGCATCTGCCTCGCCGCAAAGAGCCGCGGCCCGACGCACAAGGACACGCTCGCGTGTGGGCAGGGACTCATCGACCTCTACACCGCCTGGGACACCGCGGAACCCAACAAGGGATACGACGCGAAGGCCGCGGAGTGGAGGAAGACGCTCGATGCGGCGAGCGCGCCCGCGGACGACGCGGGGAAGGCCGGAACGAGCTGATGCGTGAGGCGTCGCCGCGCGCAAGCGTCGTGCGCGGGGTTCTTTGTGAACGATCGCTCATCCGGTGACACTGCGTCGATGACCAGCGAGCCGCTCGAACCCCATCGGTCGATTGATCCTCTCGAGCCAGCGGGGTCTGCGGACCGCGACGGTCCGACCGGCGGATTGCCCGCGGAGTCGGCCGTGGCGCGTCGAGCGCATGACGGGATGGCCCGCGCGTTCGGCGCCGCGCGGCAGGATGCCGCAGCGGAGGAGCAGACCGGCGAGTCGATCGGTCCCTTTCGATTGCTCGAGGTCATCGGCGAGGGAGGCTTCGGGGTCGTCTACCTCGCCGAACGCCGCGAGCCGATGGTGCAGCGGGTCGCGCTCAAGGTCATCAAGCCGGGCATGGATTCGCGCGGTGTCGTCGCCCGCTTCGAGCAGGAGCGGCAGGCGCTCGCGGTCATGGATCATCCGAATGTCGCGAAGGTGCTCGACGGCGGCGTCACGCCCTCCGGGCGACCCTACTTCGTGATGGAGCTCGTGCAGGGCGAGTCGATCACCGCCTTCGCCGATCGGCGGCGACTCACGATGCGCGAGCGGCTCGAGCTGTTCCTGCCCGTCTGCGACGCGATCCAGCACGCCCACATGAAGGGCATCATCCATCGTGACCTCAAGCCGAGCAACATTCTGGTCGCCGAGGTCGGCGAGGCGCGCACGCCGCTCGTGAAGGTGATCGACTTCGGCATCGCCAAGGCCATCAGTCAGACGCTGGTCGATCGCACGATCTTCACCGAGCGCGGGCAGATCATCGGCACGCCGGAGTACATGAGCCCGGAGCAGGCCGAGATGGGGACGATCGACATCGACACGCGAACCGATGTCTATTCGCTCGGCGTCGTCCTCTACGAACTCCTCAGCGGAACGCGTCCCTTCGACGGCAAGACCCTCCGTGCGGCGGGATACGCGGAGATTCAGCGGATCATCCGCGAGGTCGATCCGCCGCGGCCCAGCGCCCGACTCGTCACCCTCGACGAGCGGACCGGCACGACGATCGCCAGGGCCCGCCAGGAGGAGCGCTCCCGCATCGCGAACGAACTCCGTCGCGAGCTCGAGTGGATCCCGATGAAGGCCCTGCGGAAGGACCGAGACCGACGCTACGCGAGCGCGGAATCCCTCGGCGCGGATGTGCGGCGGTATCTCGATGGCCGACCGCTCGAGGCGGCGCCCGAGCATCGCGGCTACCTCCTTCGCAAGTTCGTGCGACGGCATCGGGCGCAGGTCGGCGCCGTCGCCGCGATCTCCGCGGCGCTGATCGGCGGACTCGCGACGACGCTCTGGCAGGCCAACGAGGCGGCACTCCAGCGCGACGCGGCCATCGACGCCGGAAAGGCCGAGGCGGTCGAGCGATCGCGGGCCGACGAACGGGCCGCCGCGGCGGAGCGGGCGGAGGAGGCGGAGCGCGAGCGGGCGACGCAGTTGCGGCAGGTCGCGTCGTTCCAGTCGCAGATGCTCGGCCGCATCGACCGCACCCGCGCCGGAGCGGAACTCGTCCGGGACCTGCGGGAGCGCCACGAGCGTGCGCTCGCCCGCGCCGAGCCCGATGCGTCGGAGCGGACGCGACGCGTCGAGGCCTTTCAGGCCGAGCTCGATCGGGTGAACGCGACCGATGCGGCCGCGGCCCTGATCGACCGAGAGATCCTGACGCCGGCGGTCGCCGCGATCGATCGCAGCTTCCGCGACCAGCCGCTCGTTGACGCGGAGTTGCGGCAGGTGATCGCTGATGTCTACGAGACGATCGCGCTCTTCGAGGCCGCTCAGCCGCTGCAGATGGCGGCGCTCGCGACCCGTCGCGCCACGCTCGGCGAGGATCATCCGGACACCCTGCGCTCGCTCAACAGTTACGGCGTCCTCCTGCAGGCACAGGGCAAGTACGAGGAGGCGGAACCGCATCTCCTCGCCCTCGTCGAGGCCTCGCGCCGCGTCTTCGGATCGGATCACCGGAACACCCTCGCGGCGCTGAACAACTACGGCAACCTGCTGTTCTTCACCGGTCGGATCGATCGCGCCGAGCAGCCGTTTCGGGAAGCGTGGGAGACCTCGCAGCGGGTGCTTGGGCCGGATCATCCGGACACCCTCGGCGCGCTGAACAGCCTCGCCCTCGTGCAGCATGCAAGCGGCAAGCGAGAGGACGCCGAAGGCACGCTCCGCAGTCTGCTCGCGTCCCTCCGCCGTGTCCTCGGCGACGAGCATCCGAACACCGTCGCGACCATCGGAAGCCTGGGATTCCTGCTGCAGGAACTCGGTCGCTTCGACGAGGCGGAGCCGTACCTCCGCGAATCGCTGGAGCTGAGGCGTCGGCTGCAGGGCGAGGACCACCCCGAGACGATCCTCGCGATCGGGAGCCTCGGCTCGCTCCTGGCGGCCCGCGGCGACAACGCCGGCGCCGAGCCCTTCCTCCGCGATGCGGCGGACAAGAGCAATCGAACGCTCGGTGCGGAACACCCGTCGACCCTCATCATGCAGGCGTTCCATGGCCGCGTCCTCGCTCGACTTGGACGGTTTGACGAGGCGATCGCGTTGCTCGATTCGATCGAGCCGCTCGCGCGACGCGTGCTCGTCGGGGACTACGGCGGCCATCTGGCCACCATGCTCGTCGCGCTCGGAAGCGCCGGCGTCGGCCTCGGACATGACGCGGGCCGTTTCCCCGAGGCCGAGGCCCAGCTCGTCGAGGCGCGGGCGCTCCTTCGTAGCGCACGCGATGGGCGCCATCCCGATGTGGTCGAATGCCTCAGGGCCCTGATCGCCCTGCACACGGCCTGGAATGCCGCGGAGCCTGGCAAGGGCCACGACGCCAAGGCCGCCGAATGTCAGGCCGCGATCGCGGACGCGAGCGAGGAATCCGCGCCTACGCCTTCGTCGCCCTGAGGGCCTCGGTGATCGTCGTCGTTCCGGAGAGCACCGCTCGGTCGGTATCGAAAAGCTCTTTCGCTTCAGTCCCTACGCATCGAGCAGCCCCATCCGGTGGACGGCACCGATCATGGCGACCTGCTCAGCCGCGACTCCAGCCTTGGCGGCGAACTCCGGCCAACGGGCGACGGCGTCGGTGACCTCGCGGGTGATCGCGACGGCCCGGCCACGCTGCATCGACGCGCTGGCGGCGACTGACTTGAGGTCATCCACGCTGAAGTCGTCGCGCTTGCCGGCCACGCTCATCTGATGGTGCGCGGTCCACGCGCCGCTCGGGTTATATGCATACATCACATCGAACGCCGGGGCGAGCGACCAGCGGCCGCTGCGATCCATCAGGAAGGCGATGTTCTTGACATGGTCGTCCTGATTGCGGGCGACGATATTGAAGGCCATGCGACGAAATGCCTCCTCGATGTCGTCCATCGGAAGCGAGAGTCGGCGCATGACCACGAGCGCCTGCTCGTAGGAATGGGCGACGGGATTATGAAAATCGAAATGGGCGATCGCCCCGAGCGACTGCATGTGCAGCTTCGATCCGTCGGCGAGGCGGTCGAACCGCCGCGTCATGAAGTGTCGGCGGCCGTTCTCCTCGAAGAGCCGGCATGCCGACATGCGAATGCCCGCGGCCCGAGCCATCAGCGAGTAGGCGTACTCGATCGCGCCGAAGCCCTGGGGATCGGCGATTTCGCGATCGCCGTTCCGCGAGACGCCGTCGAACTTCATGAGCCAGTATTCGAAGCCGGGTGGCGCAGTGACTTGTCCCGATCGAACCTCGTCTGTTTCAGGATTCCAAGCGATCAGCGCCTTTGCCCGCGCTCCGCCCGCCGATGCGCCGACCCGAAGAATCTCGCGAAGGGCGTGCTCGCGACGCTCGTCCCCATCGTTCGCCGTCCCTCGCGCAAGCGGGAGGGCTGTGCGCAGAGCCGCTCGCCGCTCCAGGATCTCCGAGGCGAGTGTGACGAGGGCGCCGACCTTGAGCGGCTTCGTCGTCGTCTCCCGCGGTCCTTTCGTTGGACGAAACTCAAGCGCCCCCATGCCGCGCGTCCCGGTGTAGCAGAGTCGCTCGACGGCATCGATCTCTTGCGGCAATCGTCCCTGGGCGGCGAGCCAGGCATCGATCACCGCATTGCCGAAGGCGTCGGGGAGGGCATCCGCGAGCATCCCCGGAAGACCGTGAAAGGAACCGCGCGGGAGATCGGCGAAGGAGTAAAGGGATCGGGCAAGCGGCATCATGAGCGGGGCGACCTCGATGCCGCTCCGCCGAAAGTCCTCGGTGTATTCAAAGGTCGCGATCTGTCCCGCACCTTCGACGGAAACAGCGCCGATGGTGCGTCCCCAGAGCTGCACTTCGGCAACGGTGGTCACGACGCGCCTCCGGACTGCGGCGGCCGATCAGCCTCGTCGCCCCAGGTCCACGGCTTGGGGGGCGTTGGCGGCTGCAGGTTCGCTCGTCGCGGTGATGCCCGACGCCTCTCACGCGCGCGAGCGGTCGTCCGTCTACCCCGACTCGCCTGAAGCTGGGCGATCGGGCTCGTCACCGGGGTCGGTAGCAGGGCGTCGAGATTGCCAAGCAGCCCAAGCGCCCGAAGAACGCGCAGGAGGTTCGTCATTTGGCTCGATTCGCCGCTCTCGAGTCGCACGAGCGTCCGTTTCGAGATCCCCGCTTCACGGGCGAGCTCGGCTTGAGTGAGATTGCGCTGCAGCCGCTGCCGCGCCAGGCGATCGCCGAGCTCAATGAGGAGTGCCGCATCGGATAGGCCATCGAGCTGTGCCATAGGTGCCTCTTCTGGCCACTATATCGTCTCAATGACGATAAGGGGTCAGAAGTGGCTACTTATGCAGATGTTCTTTCGGACGTGCGGTCCTATAATGTGCCGCCTACGCCTTCGTCGCCCTGAGGGCCTCGGTGATCGTTGTCGTTCCGGAGAGCACCGCTCGGTAGGCGGCGTCGCGGAGGAGGGTGAGGTCGCCATCCTCGATCGCCGCCGCAGCGATGCGGCTGGCGTTCGCCCGGTGCATGATGAGTTCGCGGGTCCGCTCGGTGAGCGTCAGGAGCTCGTAGATGCCGACGCGGCCGCGGTAGCCCGTCTGGCGGCACTCGCGGCAGCCGACGGCCTCGAAGAGTTCGGGCGGCGTCGAGAGTCGCATCGTCGAGAGGAAATCGCTCGGCAGATCGACCGCCGCCGGCGTGACCTGCTTGCGGCAGTGGATGCAGAGGCGGCGCAGCAGTCGCTGGGCCATGATTCCCTCGACCGAACTTGCGACGAGAAAGGGTTCGACGCCCATGTCGAGGAGTCGCGTGGTCGCGCCGGCGGAATCGTTGGTGTGGAGCGTCGAGAAGACGAGGTGGCCGGTGAGCGAGGCCTGCACGGCGGCGCTCGCCGTCTCCTGATCGCGGATCTCGCCGATCATGATGATGTCGGGATCGTGGCGGAGGATCGCCCGCAGGCCGGCGCCGAAGGAGAGCCCGACGCCAGCGTTGACCTGGATCTGATTGACCCCCGGCACGTGGTACTCGACCGGATCCTCGACGGTGATCGCCTTCACATCGTCGCTCACGATGCGGGCGAGCGAGCCGTAGAGCGTCGTACTCTTGCCGCTGCCGGTCGGGCCGGTCACGAGCAGGATGCCGTGCGGTCGGGCGATGAGGTCGTCCCAGCGGGCCAGGATATCCGGCGGCATGCCGAGCTGTTCGAGTCCCATCATCACCGCGCCCTTGTTCAGGACGCGGAGGACGACGCCCTCCCCGAAGAGCATCGGGATGATCGAGACGCGCAGGTCGTATTCGGTGCCCTTGTGCCGGAGCGTGATGCGGCCGTCCTGCGGGCGTCGCTTCTCGGCGATGTTGAGATTCGCCATGATCTTCAGGCGGCTCACGATCGCGTTGCGGAAGCGGCTGATCGTCGGCGGCACGCCGGCGTTCGCGAGGACGCCGTCGATGCGGTAGCGAACATGGAGTTCCTGCTCGTAGGGCTCGATGTGGACATCGGTCGCCCGCTCGCGGATCGCCTCGACGAGGAGATCGTTCACGAGCTTGATGACGCTCGCTTCCTCGGCGTCATCCTCGCCGCCGGCCTCGAAGCCGCCGGCGTGCTCGTCGGTCGTGGCGGTGCGCTCGTCGCCCGAGAGCGCGTCGAGCGTGTCGCCGGCGACGCCGAAGTGACGGCGGATGAACTTGGCGATGTCGGCGTCGTCGGCGAGGACGAGGTCCACCGACATGCCCGTCGCGAGCCGCAGTTCGTCGATCGCGTGCAGATGGAAGGGATCGCTCGTCGCGACCCGCAGCGTCCGCTCGTTCGGACCGACGCGGGCGATCGGCACGCAGCGGAGCTTGAAGACGAGTTTCGCGGGCAGGCTGCGGAGGGTGAGGGGATCGGGATCGATCTCGTCGAGATCGACGACCGGAAGATCGAACTGCTCGGCGATCGCCTGGAGAATCGCCCTCGGCGGGACGAAGCCGAGCCGCACCGCGGCCTGGTCGATGCGCTCGCCGGTGCGGCGGTGCTCCTCGATCACACGCTCGAGCTGGCTCGGCTCGAGGAGACGCTGCTGGCGAAGGATCGCTTCGATGCTCATCGCGGCGGTTCGTCAGATGCCCGCCGCGGGATCCTCGCGGCGGAAGAGCGCTGCGGCGACGGTGTGCCCGTGGAGCCACGACTGCGAGAGGGCGTGCGGACGCGAGGGGCCGCCCGACGGAGACTGATCACGGTCCGCTTGCCCATGCCGTCCGGACGGAAACGCTCCGAGCGGGCCGATTTCGCCGGCCGCGAAAAAGCCGGCGAGTGGCGGGTCGCCGAGCCGGCGGGCGAAGTGACGGGCGTCGACATGCGGAGCGCGGAAGAGCTTCCGCCCGCGTCCGCCACAGGTCGCCATGAGCACCGCGAAGGGAAGCTCGCGCACCTGCTCGCGATCGAGCAGAAGATCGAGATCCTCGATCGCGGTCGCCCGGTCGCGGAGGAAGAACTGCACGGTCCGTCCGACCTTCGCCCGATCGCCGACGATCAGCGTGTTGCGCTTGGTGTCGGCGCCGAGGACGCCGCGGAGGAGGAAGTCGCTGCGACCGAAGCGATCGCGATACTCGCTCACGGCGAAGCCGACGAGGAGTCCCTCGCGCACGGCGACGCGCTCGTCGTCGGGCAGGGCGCCGATCGTTTCGCGGGCCACTTCGAGCGCCGGCCGACCGCCGAGCTCCTCGATGACATTGCCCTTCGCCTTGGTGATGATGAAGGGACGACCGACCGGACGGCAGCCGGGGCTCACGAGCGGATCGACGGTGATCGGTCCGCTCAGCGTGACGCCGACCGCGCCGCTCGCGGTGAGCGTGCGGTCGAGGACGAGGACATTCGCGCCGGGCTGGCTCGAGCCGCTCGCGAGGCCGCCGATGATCGGGAAGGGATGGTCCGCCGTCGCCTCGGCGATGCGCCGCAGGAGGACCGGAGCCTGCAGCGAGAAAGGATCGGCGAAGAGGAGCGTCGCCTTGGCGTCAGGGCCGGCGCCGAGTTTCTCGCGGATCGTCTCGTCGCTCCAGTGTTCCGTCGGGCCATCGAAGGGATCGAACCGCACCGGATCGATCGCCACGCCGGGCAGCCGCATGGCGAGCGCCGAGAGTCCCGGACCGCCTTCGACCTCATGGCGCGGTCCGACGACCCATTCGGCGGTGAGGCCGACGATGCAGCCCGGCTCGAGCAGCTTCGAGACGAGTCCCGCGGCCTCGCTCAGGGCTGCGCGGTGATGAAACGAGCCGAAGAGGAGGACGAGATCGGCGGCGGCGTCCGCGCGGGCCGCGGCGGTCGGCTCCTCCGACCCGTCTGAGGCAAGACCGCGCACCAGCTTCGTCGCGACCTCAAGGGCCGCGGTGCGGGTGTCCATGTGGGTCGAGACCGCTGCGGAAGCGGCAAGGGTCGGCGAGGAGGGCAGGGGCATCGGGCGGGCTGGGGCCGACGCGGCGTCGGTCTCCGACAGGGTAGCGGCTGCTCGTGCCCGCGAGGCGATGAAATTGTCGCATCCCCGCCGGTCCGAAGCCGGGGCCACGCAGCGGAACGGCTGTGGGAAGGGGGGCCGCGGTCGGGCGGAGAAGGGGGCCGGGGGACTCCGCGAGCACCGAGAAGCGGTCGCCGGATCGCGAATGTGGGGAGCCGGTGCGTCCAACCCCTTGCGGGATCGGGTCCATTCTGCCACACTCCCGCGTTTCTCCGGCCACGCCCAACGGAAACGGGTGGCTCGGCTGACCTCGCAGGAACGCACCCCGTGCCCAATACCGAATCTGCCAAGAAGCGGGTCCGACAGACCAAGAAGCGCAACGCCCTCAACAACTGGCGGAAGCGTCAGATCAAGGACCAGACGAAGGCCTTCCTGAAGACCATCGTGGCCGGCGATGCCGCCGCCGCGGAGGTCGAGTTCCGCAAGGTCGCAGCGATTCTCGACAAGATCGCGTCGAAGAAGACCATTCACAAGAACGCCGCCAGCCGCCGCAAGAGCCGGCTCGCCAAGCGCCTGAACTCGCTGAAGAAGTCGAAGGCCTGACGACCGCAGCGTCCCGCCCGCAGCGGGACGCTTGGGCCTCCTCCCGATCGGGGTGGGGCAACCGTCAGGTTGGACGCGGATTGGGGTCAGGTTGGCGCGATGAGGTGATGCCCTCGTGTCCCGTCGCGGCGCCAAAGCGAAACCCATGGCCGGCGCGGCCGATGCCGACGCCGGCTATGTGCTGCGCTCCCAACAGCCGCTTGAAATCCTCTTCTTTCTGTTGCCCCTCGTCATCTTCTACGAGATCGGGCTCCTCTCGATCCTGCGCTTCGAGGGGATGGTCCTCGACAACAAGGCCCACGACGCGATCCGTCGGATCTTCGACGCCGTCGGCATCGATGCGGAGGCGATGAGCCTTCCCGTCCTCTCGCTGCCGGGCATTCTGCTGGTAGTGATCCTGCTCGTCTGGCAAGCGCTCTCGAGGCGACGCTGGCAGGTCGATCTGCGCACCGTGGGACTGATGGCCTTGGAGAGCGCCCTGCTCGCCGTGCCGCTCGTGGTCCTCGCCCAGTTGGTCGTCCAGGCCTTCGCGCCTGGGGTCGCCCCTGATGTCGCCGCTGGGGTCGCCCCGGCGGCGGCGGCCACCGCTCCGGTGTCGCTCGCCGAGCTGCCGGTGCTCGGACGGCTTGCGGTCTCGATCGGAGCGGGGCTCTACGAGGAGCTCATTTTTCGAATGGCACTCATCGCGGTGCTCCACACCCTTCTCGTCGATCTCCTTCGCTGGAAGGAAGGGCCCGCGATCACCCTCTCGATCCTGCTCGCGGCGATTGCCTTCGCTCTGTATCACCCGCTCCGCGACGCGGGCGGTGCCATCGACTGGCCGAAGGCCGTCGCCTACCTTGTGATCGGATGCTATTTCGGGGCGGTGTTTGCCTTCCGAGGATTTGGCATCGTGGTTGGGGTGCACGCCGCGTATGACATCGCCGTCCTGCTCATGCCGCGCGAGTAGGAAAAAAACTGGCCGACTTGCCATGCGGTGCCACCCCTCATGGGCGGTACGCTGGTCTGATTCAGAGCCGGCCAGCCCACCGTCCGCGGGCTGCCGGACCAGAGGAGGAAGCCTGCGTGACGGAGGCGGCATCCGGCGAACAACCGCGTGGTGACGAGCACAAGCCGTCCGAGGTGACGCGCCTCCTCGCGGAGGCCGGCCAGGGAAGTCGATTGGCGTCGGAGGAGTTGCTTCCACTCGTCTACGACGAGCTGAAGGCACTTGCTGCGCGGCGGCTCGGCCGGGATGCGCCCGGACAGACGCTGCAGGCGACCGCGCTGGTGCACGAGGCCTACATCCGCCTCATCGGGGACGGCACGCCGACCTGGGAGAACAGGGCCCACTTCTTCGGCGCGGCGGCGCTCGCGATGCGGCGGATCCTGGTCGAGCGGGCTCGTCGTGTCCACGCCGCGAAGCGTGGCGGCGGACGGCATCGCGTTCCGCTGACCGATCTCGATGTTGCGTCGGTGGACAATTCCGTCGATTTCGTGGCCCTCGACGCTGCGCTCCAACGCATGGAACGGGAGGATGAGCGCAGCGCCCGCATCGTCATGCTGCGCTTCTTCGCCGGCCTGAGCGTCGAGGAGACCGCCGAGGCACTCGGCCTCTCGGCATCCACCGTCAAACGGGAGTGGTCCTGCGCGCGGGCTTGGCTCTACGACGAGCTGGCCGGCGGGCCGGACGACCGATCGGATGAGCGCGGATCTGACCCACGATGAGGAGCGATCGATCCACTGACCATGCGGGGGCGTCCTTTGCGAAGGTGCGCGAGGTGTACCTTGCGGTCAGCGAGCTCAACGCGGATGACCGGGCGCGGGAGCTGCTGCGGCTCTGCGGCGAGGACGCCATGCTCCGGCGGAAGGTGCTCCGCATGCTCGACGCCGACACCGCCGAGCCGGCGTTTCTCGCGACGCCCGCGACGCTCGACGGGTCGCCCTTTCTGTCCGATCCAGACGCAGGCGGCGTCGCGCCACCGGAGACGATCGGTCCCTACCGAATCGGAACGCTCCTTGGCGAAGGTGGCTTCGGCAGCGTCTACCGCGCCCAGCAGGATGCGCCGATTCGCCGCGAGGTCGCCGTCAAGGTCATCAAGCCCGGGATGGACACGCGGAGCGTCGTCGCCCGCTTCGAGGCCGAGCGTCAGACTCTCGCCCTTCTGCAGCATCCGAACATCGCCCAGGTCTTCGACGCCGGAGCGACCGCCGAGGGGCGTCCCTACTTCGTGATGGAGCTGATCGTCGGTGACCCGATCACCGAGTACTGCGACGCGCGACGCCTGCCGATCGAGGCCCGGATCGCGCTCTTCGTCGATGTCTGCCGGGCCGTCGAACACGCCCATCAGAAGGGGGTGATCCATCGCGACATCAAACCCTCGAATGTGCTCGTCGAGGAGCGCGATCCGCGGCCGATCGTGAAGGTCATCGACTTCGGCATCGCCCGGGCGATCGGCCCCTCGCTCGAGGACGCGGCGCGGCTGACGCTTGAGTCGCAGCTCATCGGCACGCCCGACTACATGAGTCCCGAGCAGGTCGAGGGCGGGCGCGGCGCGGACACGCGCGTCGACATCTATGCCCTCGGCGTGATGTTCTACGAGCTTCTCACCGGGCGCACGCCGCTCGGGCTCGCGTCGCGCGGGCGGCTCTCGCCGTCGGCGATCGCCGAGACCATTCGCCATGAGGAGCCGAAGCGGCCTTCCGCGCAGGTCGCGACGCTCGGCGGCGACGCGGCGGATGTCGCCTCCGCCCGCGGAACCGACGCTCGTCGGTTGCGGAGCCGTCTCGACGGTGATCTCGACTGGATCGCGCTGAAGGCGATCGAGAAGGACGCCAGCCGTCGCTACGACTCGGTGGGTGCGCTCATCGCCGATCTCGAGCGGCATCTCGCCCATGAGCCGGTCTCGGCGGCGCGGCCGAGTTCGCTCTACGCCCTCGTGAAGTTCGTGCGCCGGCATCGCATCGGCGTCGTCGCGGTCGGCGGCATCATCCTCTCGCTGGGCATCGGGCTCGTGATGACGACCCTCTCGCTCCAGCGGGCGGTGCAGGCGGAATCGAATCTGCGGCTCGCCCGCGACCAGGCGGTCGCGGTCAACGGATTCCTGGTGGACGACCTGCTCGGCGCGGCCGGCACCAATCGTGACGGGCACACCGTGACCGTGGTCCAGGCGATGCAGAACGCGATTCCCCGCGTCGATGCTCGCTTCGCGCATGAGCCGGCGCTCTCGGGGCGCGTGAAGTACGCGATCGGCAGTGTCTTTCGCGACATCGGCATGCTTCCGGAGTCGGTGAATCCGCTGCGTGAGGCAGCCGACGCGCTCGAGCGCGAACTCGGACCGCAGCACGCGAACACCATCGACGCGAAGGTCACGCTCGGGGATGCGCTGCGGGAGCTTGGGCGCGATGAGGAGGCGGAGGCGGTGTTGCGGCCGGCGGCTGAGGCGATGGAGTCCGCCCTCGGTCCGAATGACCTGCTGACGCTCCGCATCAAGGGCAGCCTCGGCGAGATCCTCCAGAAGCGAGGTCGCTACACCGAGGCCGACGCGCTCCTGCGCGACACGATCGAGCGTATGGAGCGACTCGCTACGCCGAGTGACGAAGCGTTGCTCAAGGCCCGTATGTCGCTCGTTGCAAGCCTCGGCGCGCAGGTGCGCGACGAAGAGGCGCTGCCCTATGCGAAGGCGGTTCTGGATCAGACCAAGGCGAGCTTCCCGCCCACCCACGCGGCGGTGCTCGCCGCGACGAACCACTACGCGGTGACGCTCTCGAATCTCAGGCGATACGCCGAGGCGGAACCGGTGTTTCGCGAGCTGATGGCCGCACTCGAGGGCGTGATGCCTCCGGGGCATTGGCAGATCGCGATGACCCGCTATTCCCTCGCCATCGCGGTCGATTTCCAGGGTCGGCGCGATGAGGCGCTTCCGCTTCTCGAACAAGCGGTCGAGGAAGCGGCCGCGGCGCTCGGTCCCGATCATGAGGTGGTGCGACGGATGACGGTCGAACGCGACCGGCGGCGAGAGGGGAAGTAGGGGCGTCGCCGGGGGCTGGACGCCGCTTCGGCAGCGCGAGCGGTGCTACGCTCCTCCCACCTTCAGGAGTCCCCCATGTCCGACGCTTCCGACGATCGCTCCCTCTCACCGTCGCTTCCGCAGCCCTCCCGCCGCGCCTTCCTCGGAACGGTCGCGTTGGGTGCGGTCGGCACCCTCGTCACTGGGTCCACCTTCGGGGGTCCCGCCTTCGGGGCCCAGCAGGCCGCCGCCGGCTTCACCCTGCCGGAGCTCCCCTACGCGGAGGACGCCCTCGAGCCGGTGATCGACGCGGCGACGATGAACATCCATCGCACGAAGCATCACAACGCATATGTCACGAATCTGAACAAGACGCTTGCGGGAGCCTTCGAATCCCATCCCGAGCTGCGCACGATGTCGCTCGAGGATCTCTGCCGGCGCGTGGCGACGCTGCCGGAGTCGATTCGCACAAGCGTTCGCAACAACGGCGGCGGTCACTGGAATCACGCGATGTTCTGGAAGTGGATGCGTCCGGTGGGAGGCCCCGCTGAGAGCCAGCGCCCGAGCGACGCCCTCGCCGCGGCGATCGCCAAGTCCTTCGGCTCGATGGACGCGTTCAAGGAGCAGTTCGCCGCCGCCGGCGCGTCCCGCTTCGGCTCCGGCTGGGCGTGGCTCTGCCAGAAGGCCGACGGTTCGCTCGCCGTCTGCTCGACCGCGAACCAGGACAACCCGCTCATGGAAGGGATCGTCGACTGCATCGGCCGCCCGCTCCTCGGCTGCGATGTCTGGGAGCACGCGTATTACCTTCGCTATCAGAATCGCCGCGGCGACTACCTCAAGGCATGGTGGGATGTCGTCAACTGGAGCGAAGTGAGCCGAGGCTTCACCGCGGGGTGACGCGGGACAGCGAGTGAGGCAACCGGGGTACCAGCCAGCCAGAGAACCACAGAGGCACAGAGGGCACAGAGGTAGCACAGAGGAGTCAACGAGAGAATCGGATTCCCTGGAACAGTCGGGTCACTCTGGAACGACGCGCGTCCGTTCTCCCTGTTCCTGCCACTTCCATCTCCTCTGTGCCTCTGTGGTTCTCTGGCTTCATCGCCCGGTCCGCTGCCGTCATCGCGTGGTTCTCAGGCTGAGTCGCTACACTCCGCCGCCCTATGGCCCAATCAGCCTCCAAGACCGGCTTCGGCGATCTGCCGAAGGAGTTCCGTCAGTACGCGTCGAGTGCGATCGCCGTCCTGCCCGTGCCGTACGACGGGACGAGCACCTGGAAGAAGGGGGCCGATCGCGGTCCGGCCGCGCTGCTTGAGGCGAGCGCCAACATGGAGCTCTTCGACATCGAGACCGAGTCGGAGGTCTATCGCCGCGGGATCCACACGCTGCCGGCGATCGCCCATCGCGGGAAGCCGGAACTGCTCGCGCCGAAGGTCGAGAAGGCGGTTGGTCGGATCCTCGATGACGGCAAGTTCCCGGTGACCCTTGGAGGCGAGCACTCGATTTCGATCGGGGCGATCCAGGCGCTTGCGACCCGCGTGCCGGATTGCTCGATCCTTCAGATCGACGCCCACGGCGACACCCGCGAGAGCTTCCACGGCTCCGCGTACAACCACGCCTGCGTCATGGCTCGGGCGCGGGAACTCTTCCCGATCACCCAGGTCGGCATCCGGGCGATCGACGCGGAGGAGTACCCGGCGATGGACCAGCGGCGGGTCTTCTGGGGCCATGCGCTGCACGGTCGCTTCGACGAGCGCTTCACCGACCAGTGGGTGAGCGAGGTCATCAAGCAGCAGTCGAAGCATGTCTATGTGACGATCGACCTCGATGCCTTCGATCCGGCCTTCGTCGGTGGAACCGGAACGACCGAGCCGGGCGGACTCACTTGGGGACAGGTCAACACGCTGCTCAAGCGGCTCTGCGCCGAGCGGACGGTCATCGGTTTCGATGTCGTCGAGCTCCTGCCGGCGCCCGGACAGTGGGCGAGCGAGATGCTCGCCGCCAAGCTCGTCTACCGGTTCCTCAGCGAAGTCTTCGAGGGAAGCGGCCGGACGGCGAAGGCCCGCGGCGGGGCGAGGGCGGCCACCCCCAAGGCCACCGCAAAGGCCACCCCAAAGGCCAACCAGAAGGCTGCGGGGGCCAAGCGCACCCGCCGCTGACCGAAAGCGGTTCCCCCGCGAATCCGGCGCCATCCTCGGCGAACGGGCTGGCGAGCCGGGGCGATCGGGCGCCGAAGGGGCCCTGCGCGAGCGGCGCGGATCGCTGTACACTTCCGCCCATGTCTCCGCTCCCCGGGGCTCGTGGACTCGGTTCGAGCATGGGGAGTGAGGATGAGGCCCGCTTCATGATGCGGGTCGCTCCGGTGCCGGCCCGCTCTCGGACGGCGCACCCAGCATGAGTACCTCTCGATGATCGATATCCGCAAGCTCAAGGAACTCGTTCGCCTGATGGTGACGAGCGACCTCACCGAACTCGATGTCCGCGACGAGCACGAACAGGTCACCATCAAGCGGGCCAACCCGCATGCCGCCCCGGTGGTGATGGCCCCGGTGCACCATGTGGCCCCACCGGTGCATCACGCACCCGCGGCGGCCCCGGCTCCCGCCCCCGCCGCAGCGGCTGCCCCCGCGGCCGCCGCAGCGCCGGCCGCAGCCGCGAACGACGGCGGTAAGAACATCGAGAGCCCGATGGTCGGCACCTTCTACACCGCCGCAGGCCCGGGCAAGCCGGTCTTCGTGCAGGTCGGCTCGAAGGTCACGCCCGACACGATCGTCTGCCTCATCGAGGCCATGAAGATCTTCAACGAGATCAAGGCCGAGACGAGCGGCACGATCGAGGCGATCCTCGCCAAGAACGGCCAAGCGGTCGAGTTCGGCCAGCCGCTCTTCCGCATCCGACCGGATTGATGCGTGTGGACCGGAGAACCACAGAGGCACAGAGGGCACAGAGGAAGCACAGAGGAGATGAAGAGACGGGAACATGAAGGGGCAGTCGTTTTTTCGAAGCGATCCCTTTTCCCTTTCTTCTCGCTCACCGTCTTTCGCTGCTCAGCCGCTGACCCGATGGTTTCCTCCGTGCTACCTCTGTGCCCTCTGTGCCTCTGTGGTTCTCTGGCATCCTCGCATGTTCAACCGAATCCTGATTGCCAACCGCGGTGAGATTGCCCTTCGCATCATTCGTGCGGCGAAGAGCCTCGGCATCGAGACCGTCTGCGTCTACTCGACCGCCGACAAGGATGGGCCGTGGCTTGCGTACGCCGACCAGACGGTCTGCATCGGTCCCGGGCCCTCGCCGCAGAGTTACCTGCGGATCGAGCGGATCATCGCCGCGGCCGAGGTGACCAACGCCGACGCGATCCACCCTGGCTACGGCTTCCTCTCGGAGAACGCCCACTTCGCCGAGGTCTGCCGTGACTGCAAGATCGCCTTCATCGGCCCCTCGCCCGAGGCGATGGCGCTCCTGGGCGACAAGGTCTCCTGCAAGCGGATGGCGAAGAAGACGGGCACGCCGATCTTCCCCGGCACCGAAGGGGCGATCGACGACATCGACGAGGCGGTGAAGGTCGCGGCGGAGATCGGCTATCCGGTGATCGTGAAGGCGGCGGCCGGCGGCGGCGGCCGCGGCATGCGCGTCGCCCGCGATGAGGAACAGCTTCGCGCGGGCATTGACTCCGCGCGACAGGAGGCGACCGCCGCCTTCGGCAACGGCAGCGTCTATGTCGAGAAGTTCCTCGAGAACGCCCGCCACTTCGAGGTCCAGACCCTCGGCGACCAGCACGGCAACGCCGTGCACCTCTTCGAACGCGACTGCTCCAGCCAGCGTCGTCACCAGAAGCTCGTCGAGGAGGCGACCGCGCCGGGCGTTGACCCGAAGAAGCGCGACCAGGTCTGCAAGTCAGCGGCCGAACTTATCCGCAACGCCGGCTACTCCGGCGCCGCGACGGTCGAGTTCCTGATGGACAAGCATCAGAACTTCTACATGCTCGAGGTCAACACCCGCGTGCAGGTCGAGCACCCGGTGACGGAGATGATCACCGGTGTCGACATCGTCGCCGAGACGATCAAGGTCACCGCAGGTCAGAAGCTCTCGGTGAAGCAGGATGAGATCAAGGTCAACGGCCACGCGATCGAGGTTCGCGTGAACGCCGAGGACCCGAGCCGCAACTTCATGCCGCAGGCGGGTCTCATCGAGACCTTCGTCGCCCCGGGCGGCCCGGGCGTCCGCTGGGACAGCCATGTCCGACCGGGCTATCGCATCCCGTCGAACTACGACTCGATGATCGGCAAGCTCATCGTCCACGGGAAGGACCGAGCGACGGCGATCGAACGGATGAAGGTCGCCCTGGACGAGTTCACGATCGGCCCGGCGAAGACGACGATCCCGCTCCACCGCAAGATCATGGATCACCCCGACTTCGTGAACGGCACGCACGACATCCACTACATCGAACGCTGGCTCAAATCCGGCGGGCATTGATGGGGTTGCCGAGGTTGGCGAATGCCAGAGAACCACAGAGGCACAGAGGGCACAGAGGATGCACAGAGGAGATGATGCAGAGGGGTTTTGCGGACGAAGAGCCGGGGGTGCGAAGGCGGATTTCGTGAGGCGATGGAGTCGACACGATTGGCCTTCTGAACATTCGATTGCTCTTCTCTGTGCTACCTCTGTGCCCTCTGTGCCTCTGTGGTTCTCTGGCGGTCGAGACGAGCTCGTCTGAAAGACCCACTATGACCCAACTCTCGCATCTCGCCGCTAGCGTTACCTTTGAGGACATCGTTGCAGCGCGGGCGCGGATTGCCGACGGGATCGTCGTCACGCCGTGTCGCGAGTCGATGGACCTGAGCGAGCTGACCGGCTGTGCGATCTGGACGAAGCATGAGTTCCAGCAGCGGACCGGCTCGTTCAAGGAGCGCGGGGCGCGGAATGCGCTCCTCCTGCTCGATGAGACGCGGCGGAAGCGGGGGGTCGTCGCTGCGAGCGCTGGCAACCACGCCTTGGCGCTGGCGTTTCACGGCCGCGAACTCGGCATTCCCGTCACTGTCGTCATGCCGACCTTCGCTCCGCTCGTGAAGCGGACGAAGTGTGAGCGGCTCGGGGCCCGGGTGCTCCTCCACGGCGAGAACATCGCCGAGGCGAAGGTGCGCGGCGATGAGCTCGTCGCGAGCGAGGGGCTCACCTACATCCACGGCTTCAACGATGCGGCGATCATCGCCGGGCAGGGGACGCTCGGGCTCGAGCTGCTCGAGCAGGTCCCGAACATCGACGCGATGGTGATTCCGATCGGCGGCGCCGGCCTCATCGCCGGCGTTGCCCTGGCGGTCAAGCGGCTGAGCCCATCCACCGAGATCATCGGCGTCGAACCGCGCCGCTGCGCGAGCTACACCGAAGCCCTCAAGGTCGGCGGGCCGGTGCGCGTGCAGAGTTCACCGACGCTCGCCGACGGTCTCGCCGTGCCAGAGGTCGGCGACCGCGCCTTTGCGATCGCCCGCGACAAGGTCGATCGCGTCGTGCAGGTTGATGAGCAGGAAATCTCCCTCGCGATCCTGCGCCTGCTCGAACTCGAGAAGGGGGTCGTCGAGGGCGGCGGTGCGTCGACGCTCGCCCCCTTCCTCTGCGGTCAGCTCTCGCACCTGAAGGGAAAGCGCGTGGTGCTCACCCTCTGCGGGGGCAACATCGATCCGACGATTCTCTCCCGCGTGATCGACCACGGTCTCGCGATCGATGGGCGACTGACCCGCTTCACCGCGGTCATCCGCGACCGTCCGGGCGGACTCGCCGCGTTCACCGCGGTGCTCGCCCAAACCGGCGCGAGCGTCAAGCAGATCCAGCACGAGCGGGCCTTCGGCGGTCCGGACATCTCGACCGTGCAGGTCGACTGCACCGTCGAGGTGCGGAACACCGACCATACGCTGCAGGTGCACCGCACCCTCGAGGCCGCCGGCTTCCGCGTGCTCTCGAAGAGTCACGGGTAGGGGGGCGCCCTCGCCCGCGATGCGGCGCCCGAGGCGACTCAGTCCTCCGTTTCCCACGCCGGAAAGGGATCGCGCAGTCGCCCCCACGCCGCTGGGCCGGCGGCGAACTCCGCCTCGCGCAGCAGGCATGCATCGAGTTGGTGGGTCAGGTCCTCGCGGTCCATGCCCGCCCCGATGAAGACGATCTCCTGCCGTCGATCGCCGAAGGGCTCTTCCCAGTTCGAGCGCACCCACTCCGCCACGCCGCCGAGCCCTTCCCATTGGCTGCGCGGCATCGTCGCGTACCAGCGGCCGGCGAGCCCGAGCGTCAGCGATGAGCCCGCTTGGGCCCAGGATCCGCACTCCTCCATGCGGGTCGCGAGCCAGAAAAAGCCCTTCGAGCGCACGACGCCGCGCAGGCCGCGCTCGAGCAGGTCGGCGAGGCGATGCGGATGGAAGGGCACGCGGGCCCGATAGACGAAGCTCGCGATCCCGTACTCCTCGGTCTCCGGCGTGTGATGGCCCATGAGTTCCTGCACCCAGCCGGGGCTCGCCTGGGCCAGTTCATAGTCGAAGGTGCGGGTGTGGAGGATGTCGCGCGCGGCGATGCGGCCGTGATCGGTCCGGAGGAAGCGAGCCTTCGGATTGAGCTGACGGAGGATCGCTTCGAGTCGATCAGCGTCGGCCCGGTCCACGAGATCGCACTTGTTGATGACGATGACATTCGCGAACTCGACCTGATCGCTCAGCAGGTCGACGATCATGCGCTCGTCGCCGTCGGCCTGGAGCGCCCGGCGGTCCTTCAGTTGCTGCGAGCTGTCCCAGTCGTGCAGGAAGTTTCGGGCGTCAACGACGGTCACCATCGTGTCGAGATCGGCGACATCGGCAAGCATGCGTCCCGCGGCGTCCTGGACATAGAAGCTCGCCGCGACCGGCTTCGGCTCGCCGATGCCGGTGGACTCGATGAGCAGGTAGTCGAAGCGCTTCTCCGCCGCGAGTCGGTGCACTTCCTCGATGAGATCCTCGCGCAGCGTGCAGCAGATGCAGCCGTTGGACATCTCGACGAGCCGTTCCTCCGTGCGACTGAGCTGGACCGAACCGCGCAGCAGCGAGGCGTCGATGTTCACCTCGCTCATGTCGTTCACGATGACGGCGACGCGGAGGCCCTCACGGTTGTTGAGGACATGGCTGAGGAGCGTCGTCTTGCCCGCGCCGAGAAATCCCGACAGGACGGTGACGGGAAGTCGGCTCGGGGGCGCTGAGGCCGGTGGCGCGGATCCCCTCGGCTGCTGGTCGTCGCGGACGGCGGTCATCGGATGGCTCTCCTGCACATGGGAATGCGTTTGCATAGAGTAGCATCGCGAACGAGACATACCACCGGCGCAGGCCCGGGATCCGTCATCCACCCTGCATGATCAGGGGAGAGTCGGAAATCCGAAGCCTGCGCCGGTGGACGCGTGGGTGAGTGAGATGAGGTGCGGATCAGCCGTTCCAGGCGGCGAGGAGCACCGCGAGATCCGCCGCGTCGACCGCGCCGCTGCCGTCGAGGTCAGCGTCGCAGTTCGCGCAGACGCCCCAGCTCGCGAGGAGGATGCCGAGATCGGCGCCGTTCACGAAGCCGTCGGCGTTCAGATCGGCCGTCGGCGTGGAGTTGCAGCTCCGCGAGGCGAGCTCGACGCACATGGCGTCCCAGGCGACCATGCAGCAGTCCGGCGCGAAGTCGCAGACCGCCGCGCAGCAGTCGCCGTCGGCGCAGCCGGGGCCGCCGACTTCGGCGCAGCCATGGGTCGCGGCGCCGCAGATGCTCTCAAGCTGGCCCGCGGGCACGCAGAACTCCTCGGCGGCGCTCACGCACAGGGCATCCCATGCGACGAGGCAGCAGAGCGGATCCTGAGCGCAGACGAACTGGCAGCACGCCGCGGAGGAGCAGCCGGGGCCTCCGACCTCAAGGCAGTCGTTCGTCGCGGTGCCGCAGACCGACGGAGGCTGCTGGCCTCCGCCCTCGCAGCCGGTCTCGGCCGCCTGCACGCAGAGGAGATCCCATGCGATGTTGCAGCAGAAGGGATCCGCCGCGCAGATCGCCTCGCAGCAGTTCTCGTCGGCGCAGCCGGGATTCTGCGAGGTCGTGAAGCAGGTGTTCGTCGAGATGCCGCAGCCCGAGGGCTCGACCGGCGCACCGTCGCAGATCGAGACCGCAACGGTCGCGCAGAACTGGTCCCACTCGACCTGGCAGCAGGAGGGGGCGAAGGAGCAGACCTGCTGGCAGCAGAGTTCGTCGGAGCAGCCGCTTCCCGTTCCCGGGAGGAAGCAGTCGTTCGAGGAGGTTCCGCAGCTCGGGGCGAGGCCGCAGAGGTCCAGGGCGGTCTGCACGCAGGTGGTGTCCCAGCCGATCACGCAGCAGGCCGGATCGATCGAGCAGACGCTCGAGCAGCAGTCGGCGTCCGAGCAGCCGGGGGTGTTGCTCGCGATCGAGCAGTCGCTGGTGGCGTCGACGCAGCTCTCGAAGGACTCGCCGGGCTCGCACAGGTCGAGGGCCGCCTTCACGCAGAGCAGATCCCACTGGGTGTTGCAGCAGAAGAGGTCGATCGCACAGACCGCGGCGCAGCAGGCGGCGTCGCTGCAGCCAGCGACCGGGCCAGACTCGAAGCAGTCGTTTTCGGCGATGCCACAGCCGGAGGGCGGGGGCGGGTCGATCGGGCCGCCCTCGCAGAAGAGGGTCGCGTTGGACGCGCAGCCAGCGTCCCACGACACCGTACAACACTGGATGTCCACGCTACAGATGAGCGTGCAGCACTCGATATCGCTACATCCCGGGCCATTGGCGACGGTGAAGCAATCGTTGGTCGAGATGCCGCAGATGTCGCTCGGGTTGTCGCAGTCGCAGAGCTGGGCCGCGAGATTCGCGCAGAGCAAGTCCCATTGAATGTTGCAACAGAAGGGATCCTGCGGACACACCACGGCCTCGCAGGCCGGTTGGTTGCAGCCCGGGGTGCCGTTGGCGGTGCAGCAGTCGCCGCCGCCCGCGTGGACGACCGCGGAGGCGAGAAGAGGCGTGACGAGCGCAGCGACAGCGGGGAGACGCCCAAGGCGTCGAGCGAACAGAGTCATCGTGACCTCACAGGTTGTAGGACAGGGGGGCCCAGGTCCGCGCAGGCGGATAGGGCGAAGACATGAGAACGCGTTCTCATCGCTGACGCGAACGGCTGGATTCAGGGACGGGCTGAATTTGGTTCACAATGCTTGCGAGCCGAAATCAGGGTCCGCCGGTTTCGATACCCTTCCAAGGCGATGCACCCGATCGGGCCCTCCCAAGGCGACCCAAGCCCCTCCGGCCCAGTGCCAACCGGCGATGGCGGAGAGGCCCGCCGTGCAGCCCTCGAATGCCCCCGCTGCGGGTATTCCGTCGGGGCCATTCTTCTTGCGGAGGCCTCGAGCTGGCCGCTCGAGAGCCGCTGTGCCGAGTGCGGGTGCGCCTTCCGCTGGGGCGACCTCTTCGGCGGGATCGCGAACGCGCCGAAAGCTCTGCTCGAGTATTCGAAGAAACGACAGCTCTGGAAGGCCCTGCCGTTCACGCTGTTCGCCGCGATCGCGAGTCGCCCCCTGTGGCGCCGCCTGCGGATGGAACACCCGATCCGCTGGCTTCGCCTGCTCTGGGGGGGACCGCTCATCATCCTCCTGGTCCTGCTCGCGCAAACGAGTCTCGCGGTGACCGAAGCGATGCGAGCGGCGATGCGGGTTGCACCGCTGGTCAGGGTGCACGGGCTGTATCCAACCGCCGACGGGACGCAACTCGACGCCCGACAGGTGCAACATGAGCCCGTCGGAATGGCGGCGATCGTCGAGTGCACGCTCGCGGTCATCACCCGGCCGACCGATGAGCGGTCACTCCTTCTTCCGGTGTACGCGACCCTGCCGCCGCCTCAATGGACGAATGCGGCGCGACACGCCGTGGCCTCCATGGAGCCGATGCCGCCCTTGGTCGAGAAACGCATGCTCATTCCTTATACGGTCGGCGTCTCGCCCGTCGACTGTTGGCGCACGCGCGGGTCGGCACTTCCGCCTCCCGTTCGGCTCGCAGGGTTGGCGGTCTTGCTGTCGGTTGTTTCCTTTGTTTTCCTTCCGATCGCACGCCGGCGAGCAAAGGTGCGCGTCGCTCACCTCCTCCGCGCGACGGCCTATCTTCTGCTCGGCGGGATTCCGATCCTCGCGCTGTTCTTTGCTTGCAACATGGCCCTGACGCAACCATGGAGTACGCCCGCCGGCAGGATCTTTCGCGCCGAATGGAATGACCTGCCGATCCTGGCCGCTTCGGTCGCCTACCTCGCATGGTGGTGGCGGTCCGCCGCAGGGGACTACCTCCGCATGGAGCGCCCGTGGGCGGTCGGCCTGAGCGTGGCGACCCTCGCGCTCCTCGCGGTGATGATCGTGGACATCGCGTCGGGGCTTGCGCGGTGACTCGCGCTAGCCGCGCAGGATCGCGCGCCAGCGGGGGTCGGCGTCGCGTCGGGTGCGGAACCAGAGTCGCGTTGCGCCGAGGCCGCGTTCGTCGGTCCACGCGTGCCAGGCGATGATGTGAGCGTCGCTGTAGCGCTCGCCGGACCAGAAGCCGTCGTCGGCGCGGCCATGAGCGACGCGATGGCCGCGCGGCGGAAACAAGTCCCAGCGCTCGATGTGGCTCCCGAAGATCGCGGTATCGAGCAGCCGTTCGTCCTCGCGTCCGCCGCCGACGAGGAGGATGATGTTCGGGACGCCGGGGAGAAACTGGGCGTGGGCTTTCCGCAGCAGTCGCTGCACGCGCTGGAGCTCTTCCTCCAGGGCCACATCAAGGCCGACGCTGAGGATGACGCGGTCGCCGGGCCAGGGGGCGATGATGCGCACGCCGCCCACGCCGATGTCATCAGCGTTTCGGTAGACCCACTCGTCGCCGACGCTTGCCTGATGGATGAAATGGCTTGCCTCGGCGAGGAACGGCTCGAGGAGTGCCGCATCGGCCGGCCAGCGGACGCCGACGAGGTATGGGCGGCGGATGCGCTCGAGTCGCCGGAGGGCGCGCGGGACGCGCAGGGTCGTCGATCGGCGCTCGCGCGGAGGCGTCCAGCGCTTGACATGGAGCGCGAAGGAACGGTCGTCCAATCGCACGAGAAAATCGGCGGTGTGTCCGCGCGGCGTCGGCGCTTCGAATTGGATCTTGGCGCCTGCCGCCACCAGTCGAAGTGCGATGGCTGCCTCACAGATCGCGCTCCGGGTGCGCTCCGGCCCCTCCTCGCCCTGCACCAGGTGAAGCAGTTGGCGGAGCGAACGCTGCGTGTGGGCATCGCCGCCACGCTGGGCAAGACGCTCGACGAGATCGCCGCGCAGCCGATCCGCGAGCCGCGTGCGCTCGTCGTCCGCGTCACTCTCCTCGGAGCTCGATCCGGCTCGCCTCACCGGTTCGATTCTATCGTTATCCGTCCTCCCGCGCCAGACGGCGCAACCCATCCGGTTGGACCGAGCGAGCGGGGGTGGGCCGGGGAATCCGCGCAGCCGGCGCGACTCCTACCGCCCCAATTGGCCGATCGAGAGGGGTGGTCCCATCCGGCGATCGGACGGCACCCATTCCGCGAGGACTTCCCCATGCGCATCGGCGAACTGCTTGTTCAGAACGGCATCCTCACCCAAGCCCAGGTCGACCGCGCCGTCGCCGAGCAGCGGGAGAGTGATGAGCCCTTCGGCGTCGTCTGCGAGCGCCTCTTCGGCGTGCATCCTCGCGTGGTCGAAGGCGCATGGGCCGAGCAGTACGCGAAGCTCGTCGCGACCGTCGATGCCCGGCTCGATCAGGTTGATCCCGCCGCCGAGTCGATCGTCACGCGCCGGCAAGCGTGGCAGTTCCGCTGCGCGCCGCTTCGCTACGAGGACGACCATCTCGTCATCGCGACCTGCGTTCCGGCGTTGCCGCGGGCGCTTCGGTTCGCAACGACGCACATCGCGTCACCGGTCTTCTTCGTCCTGGTGACGCCCGAGCAACTGGCCGCCCACCTGACCGCCCGCTTCCCGATGATCGGGATGGATGCGGACATCATCCGCCGCGGCTTTCAGGCCGCGTGAGCGGGGGAGGATCCTGCACGATTCCGCCAGAGAACCACAGAGGCGCAGAGGGCACAGAGGTAGCACAGAGAAGACGAATGAGGAGATAGGTCGCGCGGGGGCAACACGCTTCTCGTCCGCCTTCTCGATGCAGCCTCGCCTCGACAACCTCAGGGCATGGTGCGCCCGCCCCGTTCGGGGTGAGCCATCTGCCGTTCTCGGTGGGAACGGTGCACGATGCGGCGGAGACAATGGCAACTCGCGGACTTGAACCGCGGACACCCGCATTTTCCCAAAGGGTGGCCGAGGGACGCTTGACAATGGCAACTCGCGGACTTGAACCGCGGACACCCGCATTTTCAATGCGGTGCTCTACCAACTGAGCTAAGTTGCCGGAAGGCAGATCGGTAGGGTACGAATCTTCGCCGGGCTGTCAAGCGCTGTCCGCGAAGGTCGGCCGAGTTCGCTCGGTTCGGCGTGGGCCCACTCGAGCGGCCAGTCGGGCAAGCTAGTCGACGAGCCGTAGACGGATATCGGAGCGGGTCCCGCTTCCGCGGCGGCGGATCGCCCGGAAGACGATGCCCTCGTGCTTCCAGCGCAGTTCGCTCGGACGGTTCGCCGCGGCCGAGGCGGGCTCGACGCTCGGTCGGCTTGCCGCACTCGCTTCGCGGGCCCGCTGCACGGCTGCCTCCAGGAGTCCCAGAAGGCGGTCGGTCAGCCACACCCGGAGCGGACGAACGCCGACATAGGCGGTCATCGGGACGATCTCGGGCTGGCCTCCAGCCGGAAGCTGATCGTGCGTGAGGCGTGCGGACGGAGCGCGTTCCCCGTGGCCGAGCAGCTCGCGGTTGGTGACGGTCGCGGTGAAGAGGCTGACCCAGAAGCGTCGCGTGAAGATGATCGCGTCGGCATCATCGAGCCGGGTGTGGCAGGCTCGGATGAGCGGCGACTCGTGGCGCTCCCAGAGGTCTGACCACGCCCGCGGATGGCCGCGCACCGAGGCGACCGCGATCGCGACATCCTCGAGATTCGCAAGCACGCGGGCCGCACCAGCAGCGTCGCCGAGATGGGCATGCTCGAGATGACTCAAGACATCATCGGGGGTGACGCCGTAGCGCTCGGCAGGCAGCGACGCGCGAGCGAAAAACTCGCGTCGCACGCGGTCGCAGAGCGTTCGGTCGATCGCCCGCCGTGCGGTGGCGCGACCGAGCGTGGTACACGCGGCCTCGTTCGGCATTCCGTCGCACCCATCCTCCGGGCAGGCATCGTCCGGCATCTCCGCCTCCTGCGAGTGGTCCGGCGGTGCGCGACCGACTGCGGTCCACACACCGATTCGTTCACGCGGCTTCGCGAGTCCTTGCGCGGTCGCCCCGCAACGCGGCCGCAGTGTATGGGTGGGGAGTTGGGCGTCAACGCGGTTCGTCAACGAACTGCGTTTCCGGCAAGTAACTCACCGTGACCTGCGACAACGCGCGTCGGCGGCAGCGGCGCTCACGACGGTTCGCGTTCGACCGGAATCGAACCGAGCAAATCGCGATGGAGGTCCCGTAATGCCGGGAACCGCTCGCGCCACGCCAAAAGCGATGCGTGATCGGCTGCGGCGGTGATGACGGTCGCCTGGTCGTCGGCCTCGGCGAGCACCTCCCCGGTCGGGGCGATGACCATCGAACCGCCCGCGTAGAGGAGCGTCGGATCGCGTCCGATGCGATTGGAGGCCACGACGAAGGCCTGATTCTCGATCGCCCTGGCGATGAGGAGCGATCGCCAATGGTGCTGCCGCGCAGCGGGCCAGCTTGCCCCGACGAGGAAGAGGTCGGCGCCAGCGAGCGTCGCGAGCCTCCAGAGCTCCGGAAATCGCAGGTCGTAGCAGATGAGCGGACAGGCGGTGAAGGGCCCGACCGAGACGAGGGTGAGGCGATCGCCGCCCCGATAGGCTTCGGTCTCCCGGCCAAATCCGAAGGGGTGGACCTTCGCGTAGGGGTGTGAGAGCGATCCGTCCGGCCGAGCGATCACGCAGCGGTTGCGTCCGAAACCGTCCGACTCGCGCGTTGGGTAGCCGCAGGCGATGAAGAGTCCCCGGCGGCGGGCCTCGTCGGCCGCCCAGTCCGGCGCGGAGGAGGGGGTGATGGCGTCGAGGTTGATCGAGAACCCGACATCGCCGAGCTCCGGGAGGAGGACCAGCGAACCTGACGGCAGCGCCGCGCGGTCAAGGAGTGCGGCGAGTGCGCGTCGATTGGCGTTCGGATCTTCCCACGCGATGTCGTACTGGAGTGCGGCGAGCAGCATCGCGCTGAAGTGTACGGCGCGCGAAGGCTCGCTCGCGTCCGCCGGTCGGTATCGTCCCGAGTCCATGGCGTCCGGCGGCGATCCATCTGCACCCCGCATCCGAGCCGATGGCGAGCGGAATGAAGCGGGCAGGCGGCCGAGCCCACCCAGCGCGCCGCGACGGTGGTGGCCCCTCCTCCGCTATCTCGCAGTGAGTTTCGCCCTGACCTGGGCGCTCCTGTTCCTCGGGATAGCGGTGTTGATCCCACGCGAGCCGGACGCCTTTCGCGATGTCTTTGGCGAGCTCTTCCAGGCGCTCGTCAGCGGTGACCTCGTCGTCTATGCGTGGTTCGTCGGGCTCTCGGCCGGCATCGTCGCTCTCCAAGGGATCTTTCTCCTGCCGATCTACAGACCGCCGGCGGCATCGCGGCGCGGGCGAAGCCTGCGGAAGTCGGCTGTCATGCTCGGACTCGTCGCCGCGGTCGTCACGGCGGGCTTGGCGTGGGCCCTGCTCGAAGTCGGGTTCGGCGAGGAGGAGGCGGTTGACCGTGCGGACACGGTCCTCTTCTCGGGCGCGTTCTTCCTCATTCCCGCCGCCGTCCTCATCGTCTCATGGGTGCTCTGGGGACGCTTCCTGTTTCGCATGAGTCACGCCGCCGATCCCGCCGGCGTCGATCGCATGCTCCTTCCGCTCCTGCAAGCGACGGTGATCGGCATGGTGCTGCTCCTGCCGATCGATGCAATCACCCGGAGACAGAAGGACTGCTACTGCGCGACCGGGGCCTTCTTCGGCCTCACGATGGGCATCCTCGCGGTCATCTGGCTGGTCGGCCCCGCCTCGGTCCTCCTGCTGAGCCGCCCTCGCCGTCTCGCGATGCGCCGCCTCGCCTGCCTCCAGTGCGGCCACACCCGCCCACCCTTCAAGAGCGACGCCTGCCAAGAATGCGGCCGAGGCTGGACCCGCCGCCGACGATCCCGCGCGGATGCGGCCGCGGATCGCTGAGATTCTCTCCGGCTGCTGTCTGCTGTCCGCTTACGGCTCTCTCGCCCGACAACCGTCGGGCGCAGGGTGACCGACGGGGCTCGAAGCATCTTGAGTCGGCTTCGCCGAGGGTTCGAGCCCCGTCTGGCTTGGTGTCCGGCTGCTGTCTGCTGTCCGCTTACTGCTCTCTCGCCCGACAACCGTCGGGCGCAGGGTGACCGACGGGGCTCGATACAACCTGAGTCGGCTTCGCCGAGGGTTCGAGCCCCGTCTGGCTCTCTTTTCATACTGCTGTCTGCTGTCCGCTTACCGCTCTCTCGCCCGACCCGCGTCGGGCGCAGGGTGACCGACGGGGCTCGAACCCGCGACGTCCGGGACCACAAC
>CAYNCG010000022.1:42885-81051 GCA_964395845.1 uncultured Isosphaeraceae bacterium
CGTCGGGCGCAGGGTGACCGACGGGGCTCGAACCCGCGACGTCCGGGACCACAACCCGGTGCTCTGCCAACTGAGCTACGGTCACCGACGGGGTGCGGAGGCTGGGGGAAGGCAGAGAGATCGCCTCTGTGCCCGTGTGCGTCCAGCGGGTTCCTGAAGGCCGATGGCCGGACCTTCGTGCACCGTGCGGGAGTTGACCTCGCCGCAGGCGGCCAGCATAGCCGAGGCACCGGTGGTCGGTCAACGCAGCCGCCGCGGGCGAGCTGGAGCTGCGTGATGGGACTTCATCACGGGCTTTCGTGGCGGGCCTTCTGGGTAGGCCTTCTGGGTGGGCCTTCTGGGCGGGCATTCGTGGGTACACTCCGATCTCACTCTCAACGGGGCTTGAGCGGCTTCCGGGGCGTCGGCCTCCATGCCACCCCAGTCGTCGCTCGACCCGCTGCCGGAGCCTCCGCCTCGTGGGGAGTCGCAGCACTGCGATGAGCCCCGCGGGCGTGGCGACGGCCACCCTCGTTCATCATCATCGTTGCTCCCGAGTTGCACCATGGCCACTGCCGTTCGTTCTCGTGCCGCTGAGTTCCTCGCCTCGATCACCGGTGGAACCGTTCACGCCAATCTTGCCGTGCCGGTTCTCGTCGAACACGCGGTTCGCCGCGGCGAGGGTCGCCTGGCCTCGAATGGGGCCATCACCTGCGACACCGGCGACCGCACCGGTCGCAGCCCGAACGACAAGTTCCTCGAGGACACCCCCGGCATCCACGGCAACATCGACTGGGGCAAGGTGAACCAGCCGGTGACCCCGGCGGCCTTCGACAAGCTCGAGGCCCTCGCGAAGAAATACATGTCGAGCCGCAAGGAGCTCTATCGCTTCGACGGCTACGCGGGCGCCGACCCGACCTACCGCCTGAAGGTCTCGGTCATCACCGAGGAGGCGTGGCACTCCCTCTTCGCGAAGACCCTCTTCATCAACGCCGAGCCCGCCGCGCTCAAGGGCTTCGAGCCGGATTGGCTCGTGGTGAACTGCGGTGCGATGCGGATCGAGAATCCCGCCGAATACGGCATCAAGAGCGGCATCTGCATCGCCCAGTCGCTCGAGCGCCGCATGGTGCTCATCTTCGGCACCCGCTACGCCGGCGAGATGAAGAAGTCGATCTTCTACGCGATGAACCACGACCTGCCCGCGATGGGCAAGGACGCCGGCACCGTCGGCGGCGGCGTCTTCCCGATGCACTGCTCGGCGAATGTCGACAAGCAGGATCCGACGAATGTCGCCCTCTTCTTCGGCCTCTCCGGCACCGGCAAGACGACGCTCTCGGCCGATCCGCACCGGGCCCTCATCGGTGACGATGAGCATGGCTGGAGCGACGCGGGCGTCTTCAACATCGAGGGTGGCTGCTACGCGAAGTGCATCAAGCTCTCGAAGGAGGGCGAACCGCAGATCTGGAACGCGATTCGCTTCGGCAGCGTGCTCGAGAACGTGATCATCGACGACACGACCCGCACCCCCGACTACGACTCGCAGGCGAAGACGGAGAACACCCGCGTCACCTACCCGGTCAGCTATGTGCCGGACGCGAAGATTCCGTCGGTCGGTGGCCACCCGAAGAACATCGTCTTCCTCTCCGCCGACGCCTACGGCGTCCTGCCGCCGGTGTCGAAGCTCTCGCCCGAGCAGGCGATGTACTACTTCATCAACGGCTACACCTCGAAGCTCGCCGGCACCGAGGCCGGCGTCACCGAGCCGCAGCCGAACTTCTCCGCCTGCTTCGGCGGCGTCTTCCTTCCGCGGCCCCCGATGGTCTATGCCGAACAGCTTGCCGCGAAGATCCGCAAGCACGGCACCGATGTCTGGCTCCTCAACACCGGTTGGACCGGCGGTCCCTACGGCGTCGGCAGCCGATTCAAGCTGAGCTACACGCGGGCCTTCGTCACCAGCATCCTGAACGGAAGCCTGAAGAACGCGAAGTATGTCGAGCACCCAATCTTCGGCCTCCGCATGCCGACCGAGGTGCCGGGCGTCCCGAGCGAGGTGCTCGATCCGCGGAACACCTGGGCCGACAAGGCCGCGTACGACGCGAAGGCGAAGGAACTCGCGAAGAAGTTCCGCGACAACGACGGCAAGTTCCAGGTCACCCCCGAAGTGCGCGCCGCAGGACCGCGGGCGTAAGCGTCTCCACAGCACCCGCAGGATCGCGACATGCCCACGCTGCTCTTTGATCATGGATCCCGCCCGGGCTCGACCGGACTCCTCGGCGAGACCCTTCGTGAGTACGGTCACCGCATGCGCGTCGCCCGCCTCGCCGGCGGGGATGCGCTCCCGCCGGACCTGGACGATGTCGATGCCATCGTCATCGGCGACGGCCCGCAGAGGCTCCTTGCGAACGCTCCGTCATGGGCCGAGGGCGAGATGGAGCTCATTCGGCAGGCGCATGCGCGGCAGATTCCGATGTGCGGGCTGGGCTTCGGCGCTCGGGTGCTCGCCAAGGCACTCGGCGGAGAGCTCGCGAGCGGCGGCGACGCCGGATGGCGCGATCTCAAGCTGAGCTTCCCGGGCCGCGAGGATCCGCTCTACAAGGGCATCCCGTGGACGCTTCCGCAGGTCATCCATCAGAGTGAGTCGATTGCGAAGCTGCCGGAGGGTGGCACGCCGTACGGTGCGACGGCGGTGGCTGGTGCGAAGCCGGCGACACGCTCCTTCGCGGTCGGCGTCTTCACCTTCGGCTTCGAGCACAAGTGGTGGCTCGATCAGGAGCTGGCCGCGGCCGAGGCAGCGGGTGAGGTCTCATCAGGCTGGGCGTCGCATGGTGCCCAGTCGATGCGCTTCGGCAAACGACTGGCGGAATCGATCGCCCTCTACCTCATGCCGGTGGATCGCGTGCATGCGGGGCGGGTGAAGGATTTGCATTATTAGCCTTGAGCGAAGCTTGTTTGAGCGCTCCGTAGCGCCCTCCGGGCGCACACTCGCTCTTGTCCGCCGGGCGCGGCGGAGTGAATCCGCCGCTGGCGGTTGCAGGTGGTACCGGCGCTCCGTAGCGAAGCTTGTTTGAGCGCTCCGTAGCGCCCTTCGGGCGCACACTCGCTGTGGCGCGCCGGGCGCGGCGGAGTGAATCCGCCGCTGGCGGTTGCCGGTGGCGCGCCGTGCCTGTCTTCTGCTTCTTCGCTTTACGCGGCTTCGCGGCGGAGCTGGTCGCTGTGCAGGTGGTGGCGGGCGATGATGAACTCGAGCGCCGCTTCGTTTTCGGGGGTCAGGTCGGCGAAGGCGAGCGCGCAGTTGTGGCGGTGCTCGCCGAGTCGCCAGGTGCGAAGAACGCGGGCGGTGCAGGTCACGCGGACCGCGCCGTCGCTGATCGTGAAGGCGAGCTCGGTGCCGAGCGGCTTGCGGCTCGTCACGAGGGCGCCGGTGGTCGAGAGGTTCACGATCTTGCCTGCGTTGCAGGTCACCGCGCCGCCGAGCGTGTAGCGGTGGGCGGCTCGGTCGTCGACCGGCTCAATGGTCGTGCGGGAAGCCATCGGCGCAGCGTGAGCCGCGCGCCCCGAGGTCGTGCGCATGTCGGACATGGAGTCTGGGATCGGCACGGGGCCCGGCCGCCTTGAGGCCCGCGGGCCGAGGCGCGCGAGCCGATCGGCGGGGCCGGTCGCACAGCCGGTCCAGATGGATCAGGCGGGCAGGGTCATCTCGCCCTCGCGCCCGGTCACGCTTCGCCGGCGAGGGCCTTTCGGAGCGGGTCGAGGGCCTTGCCGAAGCGCACGCCGCGGCCGATCGAGGACTCATCGAGCTGGAAGCCAGAATCGCCATCCTCGGGCGAGGTCGTGAACCGTCCGCCCGACGCGTCCGCCGAGCGGCGCAGGGCGGAGAGGGCGTTCAGGCAGGCGGGATCCCACGGAAGGCCGATGAACTCGATGACCCGCTTCGTCTCCTCCTCAGGCTGGCGGAGGAGTCGCTCGTAGGAGACGGTGAGGATCGGAAGCGGCTGCACCGCCTTCCAGTGGTCCATCAGCTCCCGATAGACGCGGATGACGCCGCCGAGGTTCTCGAGCGTCGCGCTCCACGGAGCGACCGTGGCCGCGACGCGCTCGAAGCAGGAGATGCCCACATCCACCGGATCGCGGTCGATGTGGATGATGCGGGCCTTCGGGAAAACCTGGCCGAGAAGGCCGGCGTAGATCCAGTTGTAGAGCTGCTTGTCGGCGGTGCGGAGGGCGTTCGGTCCGAAGACATTGGTCGCCTCGAGGTAGCGACTCGCGACGCCGTTCAGAAGATCGACGCTGATGAGTTCCTTGGTGATCGCTGGCCACGAGTCGGCGAGCTCCGGCTTCATGAACCCCTCGACCTGCCGGCGAATCATCTCGACATTGCCGGCATTGGTCGCCTGCGGGTGGGCGGCGATGATCGCCTCGATGAGACCGATGCCCGAGCCCGGCAGCGAGGCGATGAAGACCGGTCGCTCCGAGGTGTTCGTCGAGCGGGCCAGTCCAGGCCACGCCTCGGCGCTGTAGGTGGCCTTCACATCCGCGATCCACGACCGATACCGCTCGAAGTCGAAGCGAACGGGAATGGTGCCGTTCGCAGCCGTGTAGGCGGCGACGGCGGCCTCGTACCGGCCGAGCTTCTCGAGGGCGAGTCCGCGGATCTGGTGGGCCTGAGCGCGGTTGACCGGTCCGAGCTCCGCCGAATCCTCGGGCATCGCGACGATCGGATTGATGACCTCGATCACCCGCTCGAACTCACCAAGGTCGTAGTGGCACCAGGCGGCGCTGATCGACGAGGCCGGCGACTTCGGGATCCGCTCGAGGAGCTTGAGTGCGAGCCGCGGCTGACCCTGGCGGCGCCGGACATTGGCGAGCAGCCCGATCGCCGGCACATGGTTCGGCTTGATCTTAAGGGCCTGCTCGAGGGTTTCGACCATGCGATCGAACTGGCCCTGTCGGAAGCGGAGCTGGGCGACCGCGAGGAGGATCCCAAGGTCCTTCGGCGCTGCCTGCTGAGCCGTGGTCAGCGATCGCTCCGCCTCGGCGAAACGCCCCTGCATCGTGCGAAGCTGGCCACGGAGGCGATAGGTCTCGCTTCCCTGCGGGGAGATGCGGGCAAGCATCGCCAGATCCTGCTCGGCGGCTGCGAGCTGCCCGCGCACCAGGGCGGTCGTGATGCGCTGGATGAGGGGCTGGATCTGGTTGGGACCTTGGTTCGTGGCGGTCGGGAACATGCTGGGAGTCCAATCGGCAGGGGCGCGGAGACGCGGAAGGGTGGGTTCGGATCAGCTCGCGAGAAGTGGCTCGGCGTACGCGGCGCGGAGGACATCGAGGGCGGCGCCGAAGCGAGCGCCACGGCCGATCGAGCTGTCGGTGATCGGCTTCGACGCCTGCTCGCTCGAGAGCGTCGGCGGGGGAAGCATCGCGCCGTCGGCCGTTCGCCCGGTGCCCTTCGGCGATCGGGTGTGGTGGGCGAGGCAGGCGTCGTCCCACGGCAAGCCGAGGAACTCGATGATCCGGCGGGTCTCGCGCTCCGGCTCGCGGACAAGGGTCTCGTACTCGACGGTGAGGATCGGAATGCGGGCGGCCTTCTTCCAGTGATCCATCATCACATCACAGGCCTTCATGGCGATGCCGATCGAGCGAAGCGATGCCGACCACGGGACGGCGACGGGGCGGAGCCGCTCGAAGCAGGAGATGCCGACATCCGCCGGATCGCGCCGGAGGTGGATAACGCGGGCTCCCGGAAAGACCATCGAGATGAGGCCGACCGAGAGCCAGTTCATGAGGTGCTTGTCCGCGGTCCGCAGCGCGTCCTTGCCGAACGGGTCGGTTTCCTTGAGGTAGCGCGTCGCGATGCGGTCGAGGTCATCGACGGTGAGGGTCGGGACCTTGTCCACCCATTGGACGGTGCCGTCGGGCGTGCCCCACTCGGAGATCTGGCCGCGGAGAGCCCGGGTTTCCCCCGCTCCGGCGCCGCGCGGGTGGGCGGCGATGATGCGGTCGAGGAGCGTCGTGCCCGAGCGGGGCATCGACGCGATGAAGACCGGCCGCTCGGAGCGGACCGAGGAGACCGGGGCGGAGTGGAGGAACTCCTTCGAGAAGACCTCGACGATGTGGAAGAAGTTCTTCCGCATCGCCGCCTCGTCGAGCTTCCCCTTGTAGTCCTCCTTCGCCTTCGCATAGGCCTCGATCGAAGCGTCGTAGCGCTCGAGCGCCTCGTTTGCGAGGCCGATCACATGCCAGAGGTTGCCGCGCTGGACCGGGTTGATGTTGGGCGCCTCGAGGCCGTGCATGGCCGCGGCGATCGCATCCTCGTACTGCTTGAGATCGAGAAACGCCCAGCCTGAGACCGCCGCACCGACGGGGCCGGACTTGTAGCGGCTCACGCGGGTGAGGGCATCCTGCGGGCGGCCGAGGCGGCGTTCGCAACTCGCCATGCGACAGGTGGCCTCCTCATCGCCCGGTCGAATCGCGAGGACCTCGCGGCAGACCTGCAGGCAGTCCTCGTCGCGGCCAAGTCGCCAGTAGAGCGAGGCCTTCGACTGCATGAGCTCGACGCCGGGGGCCTGCCAACGCTCCGCCCGTCGCAGCAGTTCCTCGACCTCTTCGAGCCGCGAGGCTTCCATGACGATCCGGGCGAGGAGCAGCCACGCGACCCCATTCTGTGGCTGGACGGCAAGCACGGAGCGGCAGGCGTTCTCCGCGAACCCGAGCTGCAGGCTGCGGTAGGCGGTTTCGGCTCGGGCGAGCATCTGATCGGGTGGCAGGCGAATCAAGGGAACTCCGTGCAGGTGGATGGGGGGTGACGAGGATGACGGTTGACCGTCGACGCGGGGCGAGCCGAGAGCCGCGATGATACGGGAATGCACCCCCGCAACCGCATGCTGATGCGGCGGGAGAAACCCGCATGCGGACCGATTCGGCGCGAGCGGCGCGGTCCCGCGCCGGTCGAGCGTCGGCATCCCGCTTGACAAGCTTCAGGAAAGAAGCGTTGATAACCAGAGATCAACGGTTCGTCTCGTGGGCCAGTGACGCTCCTGACGGAGACTCCGACGTATTCCCGCTGCCTCGTTTCGACGGGCGCAACGGGCTGGTTCCCGAACCGGTTCAACCTGCGAGTGCATGCATGCATCCCCGTCCCCCTCTCGAGGGAACCCCGTCGCGCGACGCGCGGCGGCAGGGCGAGCTCCGGCCGGACGCGGCCGACGCGACCCCACTGAGCGGCTCTCCATCCGTCCGTCCCTCCACGAAGACCGTGCTCCGCGCCCGGCGGAGCCTGTCGATCGATGTGTCGACGGAGCACCGTTGCCTCCGAGCGTCAGCGCCCTTCGCTGCCGGAGACATCATCCTTGTGCTCGAGGGGCTGTTAAGCGCCACGCCCTCGCGCTATTCGGTGCAGGTCGGGCCGAACCTCCATGTGGTCCCAGCGCCGGGCATCCCTGAGGAGTCGGTGCGCGCGGCATGGCGCTTCCTGAACCACAGTTGCCGACCGAACGCGGCCTTCGATGGTCCCGTGCTCGTGGCCCTCACCGCGCTCGAGGCCGGGGACGAGATCACCTTCGACTACAACACCACCGAAGCGACCATGGCCGAGCCCTTCGCGTGCCGTTGCGGGCATTGCGACGGGCGCATGATTCGAGGCCATCGTCATCTCGCTCCGGCGGACCGGGCCCGGATTCGGGCGTGGACGGCGAAGCATCTCTGCGCACCCGCGGCGGATGCAACCCTCAGCGAGGTGCGGAGCGAGGCTCGCGCGGTGGGCGCGACGGCCTGACATGCGCGAAGTCGCTCACGAGGCGCGGGACGAACCGCGTTCCGGGATCGCGTCCGGGGAAGCAGCCGTCGCCCGCGGGCGGCGGGCGGCGCGGCTGTCGCATCCGCTCCTGACCGAGATCTTCGATGACTGGGCGGCGCGGACCCCCGACGCACTCGCCATCGAAGGGCAGCAGGGGGCTGCGCCGCGCTCCTACGCGACGCTCGCCCGTCACGCCCGGGCGATCGCCGACGCCATCGAGAGCTGGTGTCCCGACGGAGGCGACGAGGCTATTGAGCCCGACGAGGTGATCGTCGCGATCCGGCTTGGCCGTTCCGATCCCGACCTCTACGCGGCGCAGCTTGCGGTGATGAGTCTCGGCGCCGCGTTCACCTGCGTCGATCCGGCCTTTCCGCCCGAGCATGTCCGCGCGATTCTCGACGACGCCGGCGTGGGCGTGGTCTTGACGGACGCCGCCGGAGCCGGCTGGCTGGCGAGCCATGGGCTTGCGGCGGTTGGACAGGCGGCCGGTGGACGGCATGCGGTCGAGGTCGCTCGAATCGTCGCCGGCGCGTCCGCCGACACGACGCCCGCTCGGCTGCGCCCACGGCCGAAATGGCTGCACGGCGGTCGCCTCGCCTATCTCATCTACACCTCGGGAACGACCGGCCGTCCGAAGGGCGTCGAGATCGAGCACGCGAGCATCGCCAATCTCGTGGCGAGCGATCGGACCCTCTTCGGCCTCGGCCCCGGTGATCGCGTCGCCCAGTGCTCGTCGCCGGCGTACGACTCCTCGATCGAGGAAGCGTGGCTCGCCTTCGCCGCCGGCGCGACGCTCGTTCCGCTCGACGATGAGACGGTGCGGCTGGGCCCCGATCTCGTCCCGGTGCTGCAGCGGGAGCGGATCACCGTTCTTTGCCCGCCACCGACCCTTCTCCGCACCACCGGCTGTCTCGATCCCGAGCGCGAACTGCCGGCGCTCAGGCTTCTCTATGTCGGCGGTGAGGCGCTCCCGCAGGATCTCGCCGATCGCTGGGGGAAGAACCGCTGGCTCGAGAATGGCTACGGCCCGACCGAGTGCACGGTGACGGTCATGCGGACCCGGATCGAGCCGGGTGTTCCCGTCTCGATCGGCCATCCCGTCCCGGGCCACACCGCGCACATCCTCGATGAGGAACTCCGCCCGGTGGCCGACGGCGAACTCGGCGAACTCTGCATCGCCGGCGTCGGTCTCGCCCGCGGCTATCGCAACGCCCCGGCCCAGACCGCGGAGCGGTTCGTTGAGCACGCCGCGTTCGGACGGATCTATCGCACCGGCGATCTCGTGCGGCGCCGAGCCGATGGCTGCTGCGAGTATCACGGACGCATCGACGCCCAGGTGAAGGTGCGCGGCTATCGCATCGAGCTCGGGGCGATCGAGGCGGTGCTCGCCGCGGCCCCATCGGTGCGCGAGGCGGCCTGCTGCGTGCAGGATGAGGACGGCGTTCCGGTCCTCGTCGCCCACTGCGTCCTGACCGCCGACGCGACGGCGCTCGACGCCGAAGGGCTGCGCGGGCACTGTCGCGAGCGATTGCCGGTGTACATGGTTCCGGCGCGGATCGCGCCGATCGCGGCCCTCCCGACGAGCGTGGGGGGAAAGCTCGATCGCAAACGCTTGCCGCGCATCGCCGCGGAGCCGGCGGACGCGGAGTGTTCCCGTCCGATCCGCCCGGCTCGCCACCAAGCCGATGCGCTCGTCCTCGCGGCTTTCGCGAAGGCCTTGCGGCGTCGTGCGCCGATCTCGATCGAGGATGACTTCTTCCTCGATCTCGGCGGCGACTCCCTGAGCGTCGTCGGCGTGCTCTGTGACCTCCGCCGGGATCCCGCGCTCATCGGCCTGACCGCCCGCGACATCTACGCAGGTCGCACCGCAGCCGCGGTCGGCGATCGAATCGTCGACATGCTGCAAAGCGCATCGCCGGCGGGTTCGGAGGAGACGCTCGCGGCGAGCGCCGAGCCGAACGCCGAGCTGAACGCGGTGCCCGCGGGCGGCGCCGTCAGTCATCTGCTCGCCTCGCTGGTGCAGGCTGCGTTTCTCCTCCTCTCCGTCGCGGTGAGCGCTTGGATCTGGTACGCGATCGGCTTCCACCTCGCCCCGTGGGCGCTCGAGGCGCTCGGGCCGGTGGCCGTCGCCCTCCTCGCTCCGCCCGTCGCTGCGCTCGCCGTGGTGCTGTTTGCGCCGGTTGCGGTGCTCCTGACCGCCTGCGCGCACCGCGTGCTGATCGGGCGGACCGTCCCTGGCCGCGTGCCCGTCTGGAGCGCCCGCCATGTTCGCTTCTGGATCGTCGAGCAATGCGCCCGACTCATTCCCTGGAGCCTGCTCGAGGGAACGGTCTTCGTGGGCACGGCGCTCAGGGCGCTTGGGGCGAAGGTCGGGAGCGGCGTCCATGTCCATCGCGGCGTCCAGCTTGGTCGCGGGGCCTGGGATCTCCTGACGATCGGGGACGCCGTCACGCTCCGGCAGGAGGCGTCGCTGCAGGTGATCGACTACGAGCGGCAGGCGATGGTGCTTGCCCCGATCGTGATCGGCTCCGGCGCGACGATCGGTGTGCGGGCTGGCATCGGCGGTGGCGCGACGATCGGACCTGGGGCGATGGTGGACGCGCTTTCCTTCGTGCGCCCCGGCACGACCGTTCCCCCCGGTGAACGATGGGATGGCGTCCCCGCCGCAGCGGCGGGCGCGCGGCCAGTGCCACCGGACCCGCGGGATCGCGGCATGCATCCGGTCGCCCATGGGGTTCTCACGCTCGGCTTGCGCGTCGTCCATGCGGCGTGGCTTGGCGTTCCGGTCGCCGCGGCACTCATCCTCCTCTCGGTCCTTGGACTCGCCGAAGCGGTCGAGCTCGTCGCGTGGCTCTACGCGGGCGAGCTGTCGGTGCGTGGAGCGCTCGCGCTCACCGCGTTGAGTTTCCTCTGCGTGCCGCTCGGGCTCATCGCCCAGGCCTGTGTCCTGCGCTGCATGGGACGCGTGCAACCCGGGACCTTCAGTCGCTGGGGTTTCGATGCGCTGCGGGTGCAGACGAAGAGCGCCGCCGTCGACAGCGCGGGACGCTGGTTGAGCGGCACGCTCTACTGGCCGATCTGGCTGCGGCTTGCGGGAATGCGCATCGGGCGCGGCTGTGAGATCTCGACCATCATCGATGTCCTCCCCGAGTCGGTGACGATCGGTGACGAGTGCTTCTTCGCCGACGGCATCTACTTCTGCTCCCCGGTGGTCGATCGGGGCACGATCACCGTTGCGCCGACGACCATCGGAAGCGGCACCTTCCTCGGCAATCACGCGGTCGTGCCCGCCGGCGGGCGGTATCCGGAGGGCATGTTCATCGGTGTGGCGACGGTCGCGGACGCGGTCCGGGCCACGCCCAACAGCGGGTGGTTCGGCCACCCGCCGATGCGCTTGCCGCGGCGCGAGGTCGTCGACGCTGACCGAAGCCTCACCCACGAGCCGAGCCTTCCGCGTTTCGTGTCGCGGGTGAGCTGGGAGACGCTGCGATTCGCGCTACCCGTCCTGCCCGCGATGGTCGTTCTCGCGTGGTTCGGCGCGGTCGGCCGTGCGGCCGCCACCGCGGCCGCGGGCAGCCTGCTCGATCGCGCCCTCTTCATGGTGGTGACCCTGCCGCTCCTGACGCTGGCCGCGCTCGGAAGCCTGTGTCTGGCAATCCTCGTCCTGAAGTGGGCGCTGCTCGGTCGGGTGCGTCCCGGGCAGCATGCCCTGTGGAGTTGCTGGTGCAGCCGGTGGGACTTCCTCTTCGTCGCGTGGGGCATGTATGCGAAGGCCCTCCTCGAGCGGCTGGAGGGAACGATCTTCCTGACCTGGTTCCTGCGGGCGATCGGCATGCGCATCGGTCGCCATGTCGTCCTGGGGGACGGCTTCGCCCAGGTCGTCGATCCGGACATGCTCACCTTCGAGGATGGCGCGACGGTGTCGTGCAACTTCCAGGCGCACACGTTCGAAGATCGCATCCTGAAGATCGACCATCTCGTGGTGCGCGCGGGGGCGACGGTCGGGCATCACGCCGTTCTCTTCTACGGCGCGGACATCGGCGCAGCGTCTGTCGTCGAGCCGCACGCCGTCGTCATGAAGCGCGAGTCGCTCCCCGCGGGCGGCCGCTACGCGGGCTGTCCGGCGGCCCGTGTGCCGGTGACCTGCGGGCGACCGTCGTCCGCGGTCAGCCTCCCTCGGCCGGAAGCAGGCGGAGGAAGGTGACGGAGCGCGGCGGCAGCGTGAGGGGCAGGGGCAGCGAGCCCGGGGGCAGGGCACTGCGAACGGGGCGGATGAGATCGGGTTCCGACAGCATGTTCGTCGCGTCGAGATCGGGACCGCTGATGACGGTCCGCTCGCCGCGGGCGATGCGGTTGATGCCGCGGACCTCGATCGCCCAGGCGAGCGGATCGGCGGTGGCGTTCACCGCACAGAGAAGCACTTCGCCCGTCCGTTCGACGAGGGCCGCGGAACAGGCGATGCGCGGCGCCTGTCGCTCGTCGAGATCGTGGACGACGAGCCCATCGATCGAGCAGCGGACGCGCCCCGCCTCGCAGACGATCTCGAGGGCATACCAACGGCCGGGTTCGAGTGCCGGCGGCGAGAGTCCGCCTGCCGATCCATCGCCAACGGGCACGCCTGTCCCGAGTCGCAGCCGTCCGCGGTCGTTGCGTTCGATCGCGTGGCTGCGCGGGCGGTCATCGCCCGGAGCGGCGCCGGCAAGCACCCACGCGGTGTGATGGTCGCCGTCGCGAGCGTGGAAGGCGACGATGAGCCCAGCGTCGGCGGAGGGGGGCGGGGCGCTCCCGTCGCCGTCGGTGGGGGTGGCTTCGGCGATGCGGGCCTCGAGTCGCAGGGTGTAGTCGCGTGCGTTGGCGAGGGCCGGAAGATCGAGGAGGGTGAGTGCAGTCTCGTCGCCGGTCGCGTCCACGACCTGGACGCCATCGCTCTCCCGTCGCGTCCAGTTGCCTGCGATCGGCTGGGCCTGGGCGCGGTCGAGGGAGCGCTCCTCAGCCGCTCCCGTGGAGGCGCTTGTCGCCGGGAGCGTCAATCGCACGCTTCGGAACTCGGCAACGAGCCCGCGCGCTCCGATGCCGACGCCGCCGGTCGGGGCGACGAGCGGGAGCGGCGGAAGCTCAACCGGCACGACGCGATCACCGCGGTGGAGCGCGTGCATCGCGTGCACCCAATACGCGGGCGTCGTGAGCGTGCGCGAGGCGCTCGGCACACCGGCCTCCACCTCTGCGGCCGGTTCCGCGGCGAGGAGCAATCCGGCCTGCCCGCTGCTCGCCGCGCCGGCGGCATCCCGTCGCTGCGGATGTTGGCCGAGGAGTCGGTGGTGCACGGCGAGGGCGATCCGGCCGGACTCGCGCTCGAGGCTCGCGAGAAAGGCCGCCTCGGCGAGGGCAACTTCGAGCGTGGCCTCTGGCGCGTTGACGCCCCAGGCGACGAGTGCCAGTGGCGCCCCGTCGCGGCTCTCGCGATCGAGCGTGCGAGCCCGCTGCCAGAGGAGCCCGAGGTCGCCGACTGCGCTCCGCACCGTGACATGCGGCGGGGCGACGGGCTGGAAGTCCGATGTCCGGAGACCCCGGGCCTGCAACTCGGCAAGCAGCGCCCGACTTGCCTCCGCCGCCGACTCGGCCGCGAGCGGCAGCAGCCCCTCGGTGGGCGAGCGTCCGGCGGCGCCAGGATCGATCCAGAGCCCGTATCGCAAGCCGAAGGGGGCGGGGTGGCCGTCGTTGGCGCGGAGTGCGCCGTTGGGCGATTGCTGCGAGCCGTTGGCGAACTCGATGAGCGATGCCGCGTGGGTGATGAACCGTGGATCGAGGGCGACGAGCGTTTCGGCGTCGAGATCCTCGGCCCACTGCAGGGTTTCATACAGACCCAGGCCGTCGATCGACCACGGAGCTGATTCGGACGCTTCCTCTTCCGTCCGGTCACCAGCCGCTGCGGCAGGGACGGCCACCCGATGTCCATGTCGCGTGGCAATGTCCCCGACCGTCGCGGCCCAGCGCCGCGTCGAGGAGCCCTCGAGATCGTCTCCCGTCGCGCGCGACCAGGGGAGGGCGAGGAGCGTCGGATGGAGGGCGTCCACGAGTTCGGCCCGATCGCTGCGAAGCCCGTGGCCGCGCCAGGTGCCCGCGGGCACGAGCGAAAGGAGATCGATGAGGACATCGCCCTCACCTTCGGTCGTCAACTCGAGTCGCGCGGCGCTCGCTCGCGCCCGCGGCGCAAGCGGCACGCCGAGCCGCGGCCAACGCGATGCGGCGGCGGCATCGCGGGCGTTCGTCGGTGTGAGGTCATCGCGGTCGATGTGGGCCTCCGCGAGGACCGCATCATCGTCGCCGAGCAACCGGATGCGAAGCGATGCCTCGCCTTCGCGCCGCGCGTCGACCCGCAGGAGCAACCGAACGCCCGCCTCCACGGCGAATCCTCGGCGCCCGACGACTTCCATCTGCGGGCGCGAAGCGGTTGCGAGTCCGCCGATCGAGCGAAGCGTGCCATGCAGTCGAATCGCGTTGGGACTTCGAAACTGCGGACCGGCCACGCGGGTGACGATCGAACCGTCGCCCCGTTCCCATCCGATGAGTCCATCCGCCGGGAGCGCTGCCGCTGGATCGCCCGTCGCGGCATCCTCGGGCCACGCCTCGAACGAGCGATTGGGCAGGAGTTCCGCGAGAAAGAAGGCCTCGCGTTCGGCCGGGCAGCCGGGCAGGGCGTGACCCCAGAGAGACTTGGGGATGACCGCGCCGGGCGCGTCGGCGCGGAGGACGACCCGCGTCGGTTGGTCGTCCGGACGCGCGGGTCTCGAGGCCGCACCGCCGGATGCTCCCCACGCGACGGGCGACGCCGCGATGGTGGAGGCGAAGGCGATGAATGAGCTAACGCGGCGCATCACCGCCGCACCGTATCAGAGCGGCGGGACGCGGTCGTGCTACGCCGCCTGCCGCGGAAGCGCGTCCCGCCCGGCCGCGGGTTGCTGCGCGGCGGCGGCGGGCAAGGCATCGAATCGGCACTGGCGGATGAGTTCCGCGCGATCGATGGGCTTCGTCGCATAGCCGTCGCAGCCGGCGGCGCGGCAGCGATCGGCGTCGCCCTGCATGGCGTTCGCGGTGAGGGCGACGATGCGCCCCGTCCAGCCGCGCTCGCGGAGCGCGCGGGTCAGGGCGTAGCCGTCCATCTCGGGCATGAGCATGTCGGTGAGGATCACATCGAAAGGCTCGCGCGGACCGCTTCCCGGGTGAAAGTCCGGGCTGAGGCGATCCGGGATGTATCCAAGGGCCGCCTTGCCATGCTCGGCCGTGGTCACCTGGGCGCCGGCCTTCCGAAGGAGATGCTCGATGAGCCGTCGGTTGTCGATGCCATCCTCGACCAGGAGGATGCGGCGACCCTCGAGCGGTCGCCCTTCGATCGATACGAGCTCCGGGCGCTCAAGCAGGGTGCCGGCTGCCTCCTCGGGGGAGATGAGTCGGACGCCATCGATCGCTCCGGTCGCGATCCGCACGGTGAAGCGGGTGCCGATGCCGGGCTTGCTCTCGACCGTGATGTCACCGCCGAGGAGTCGGGCGAGCTGACGGCTGATCGTCAGGCCCAGTCCCGTCCCGCCGCGCTCCCGCGCGGTCGTCAGCGAGGTCTGCTCGTAGGCCTGGAAGAGCCCAGCGATCTGTTCCGCGGACATGCCGATCCCGCTGTCTTCGACGGTGCAGCGGAGGAAGGGGGCCTGGTCGCGGCGCTCGAGGGCCAGCCGGACCCGCACGCCGCCGCGATCGGTGAACTTGATCGCGTTGCCGACGATGTTCACGAGAATCTGCCGCAGGCGAAGGGGATCGCTTTCGATCGTCTCCGGAATCGGCGTCTCGCAGGCGACATCGAGGGCGATCGACTTCGCCTGGGCCCGCACCGACATGAGAAGCGAGAGGTCCTGCAGCAGGCGCGCCGGCGGCACGCGCAGCCGCTCGACGGTCATCTTGCCCGCCTCGATCTTGGAGAGATCCAAAATATCATTGATGAGCGCGAGGAGATGTTCGCCGTTTCGCTTGATCGTATCGATATGGTCAAGCCGCTGGACCGGCGCCCGCAGGCGGTCGCCCTCCTCGGCGAGGAGATCCGCGTAGCCGAGGATCGCGGTCATCGGCGTCCGGATCTCATGGCTCACGGTCGCGAGGAAGGCCGACTTCGCGCTACTCGCGATCGCCGCCTCGAGGGCCATCGCGCTGGCCCGATCCGAGGTCTCGCGCAGCTCGTCGAGCGTCCGGGCCATCGCCTCGCGGGCCTGCCTCGACCGCTCGATTTCCTCGGCGGCGAAGCGACGCTCCGCCTCGACCCGGTCGGTGATGTCGACGAGCATGCCGCGGAGGATCGTCCGTCCGCTCGCGGTCGAGGGACGGCTCATGATCGCGACGACCCAGCGGTACGCGCCGGACGCACTGCGAATCCGACAGTGCACATTCCGCCCGCCCGTCGTCGACTCGGCCGCGTCGTCCGGGACGAGGCTTGCATGACGGTCCTCGGGGTGGAGAATCCGCGGCCAGAATCCTTTCTCAAGCCATGCCCACAGCGGATAGCCGAAGGCCGCGCACTGCGGCGAGACAAAGGAAAAGCGGGACTCCGACGCGTCGAACACCCACGAGACGGCATCGACGGAGTCGATGAGAACGCGGTCGTTCAGGGAGGGATCGGTGGGATCGCTCGACGAAGCGTGAGAAGGGCTGGGCATGGCAGGAGTGGCAATCGTCGCGCCGCAACCCTGGAGTGGGTGCGTCGCCCTGAACCGCCGGTTTCGAGCGTCCGCTGCCCCGCGTCGGCCACACCCGAGCGCGAGACAAGTGGATCCACGAGTGTGGCTCATCGGTCACTCACGGACAGCGCTACAGTCGTTCGGTGACGATTGTGGGCATTTCGACTCAGCCAGCGCGGTCCCGATGTCTGTGCGGAGTCGGCGAGCGCAACCGATTAGAACGACGGGGGGTGAGGGGCGATAAGGGAGCGCGCAGGAGGGCGCGAAGGGCTGCTTGGCGGCGTCGCGAGCTTGATGGATGCGTCACCCGCCCATCATGCGGCGGTCCCCGCACTCGACCTTGATGCGATGCATGATCTCCCGCATCTTGTCCATCGCGGTGATCGCTGAGCGCACTTGCCCTTCGAGCGGCTCGAGGGTCGTCTCGTGGAACTGCCTGGCGACATCGTCGTTCCAGCACTCCGTGACGCGGTCCCACTTCTGAAGGAGGTCCTTCAGGGCGACTTGGGCCTTGATGCGGCCACCGGTGACGCTCATCGCGCGGTCTCCTCGGGAGGTGCGTTCTTCTCGGCGGCCGCTTCCGTCGCAGCCTCGGCGGGGAGATCCTCGCCCGAGCGACGCATGCTGGTCGTCGCCATCGCGGTGCGGGCGCCGTCGAGGAGGTCGCGCAGATCGGGACTCGGCATGCGCAGATACTCGTCGAGCGCCCGCGCCATCCGCGACAGCCTGAGCACCGCGTTGGGCAGGTCGCGCTCGACCGCCGCGGCAAGCGGCTGCACGGCGCCCTTGTAGATCGCGTACTGCCGCTCGAGCTCGATCGCCCAGCGCTTGGCCGCCTTCAGGCAGCGCTCGGCCTCCTCAAGCTGCGTCTGGGCCTTGGCGAGGGCCTTCTTCTCGTCGACCACCGAGGCCCGCTGGTCATTCGGCGAGGGGGTGATCTGCTTGCGGAAGAGGGCCGACTTGCACATCGTCACCTCCTCCTGCTTCTTGCGGATGACCTTCGTCCAGTGGGTCTGGCAGTCGCGCTGGATCCAATCGAGCGTGCGAACGATCTCGCCCTCCGACTCGTTCAGCGCAAGACCGCCTTCCTCGATGAACTTGAGGAGCGCGGCCTTGAACTCGTCAAGGACATGCACCGAGGTGATGTGGGCCTGAATCGTCATGCTGGGCGAAGCGGAGCGTCGTTCGGATCAGCGCTGATTGATGTATTCCTCGATCCGCTCCGCCTTGCGGAGGAGGAAGGGAATGTGCTGTTCGGAGGCTTTGATGAACTTCTGCATGACCTTGATGGTCGAATCGAACTCCTCCTGGAACTTCGCCTGCTCCTGGTCGCGCCAGGTCTGGGCGAGCGTCGCCATGCGGTTCGAGATCATCGAGGTCATGCCCTGAAGGTCGGTGTTGAACTTCTTCAGGTCGTGCGCGAAACGACGGAGTTCTTGGGGATCGACAATCGCCTTGGCCATGCCGCGAGTGTACGACGGCGGCACGACCGCGCTGCGCTGGAATCTGCGCCAAAGCATGATCTGCCGACGGCGCAGGGGGGCCCCGCGGCGGGCTCGCTCCCCGAACGGCATGCGGTCACCGTCCGTCAGAGGCGTCCGCCGAGCGCGGCGGTCGGCGTCGGTGGAGGGATGCGCCGCGCGGACCAGCGATCCCACTCAAGAAGATCCCAGATCACGCACTCGCCCCACGCGCCGGTCACCGCGAGGTAGCGGCCGTCTCGGGAGAGCGCCGCGTCGGTCATGTCGCTCGAGGGAAAGGGATTGAATTCGAAGAGCACGCGCTTCGTGACCGTGTCCCACACCCGCACCGCGCCATCCGATGAGGACGCGTAGAGCAGGGGATTGGTACCTGGTTCGCGCGGCATCCAGCCGACGCGCGTGATGAGTCCGAAGGCGCCCTGGAGGACGCCGCGCACCTCAAGCGTCTCCGCATCGCGCAGCTCGACCCACCGTAGCCAGGAGCCGATTGCAATCGTCTTGCCGTCGGGGCTGTACTCGGCGGACCAGGGGGTCGCATTCTCGGTCGAGAGCGCCTTCAGCTCGGTGCCGTCGACCGACCAGACCCGGATCATCCGATCGCGGCAGGTGGTCACGAGTCGGGTGCCGTCCGGCGACCAGTTCACGCTGATCGCCTGGTAGACCGTGCTCAACTGGAGCGTGGTGAGCACCGCCAGCGACGGAACATCGAGGATCTTCGCGGAGCGGTCGCGGCAGAGGACCGCGAGCCGGCGCCCGTCAGGGGAGAAGACGACGCTCTGCGACGAGGTCGGATCGACGCCGGTGAAGGTCGCGATCGGGGAGCCGCTCGCGGCGTCGGAGAGCCAGAGGCGCCCATCGTCGGCGGCGCTCACGAAGAGGCTGCCATCCGGGGAAAAGCCAAGTTCCTTGGTCCGTTCGGTGTGCTGTGGAGGCCGGGCCCGGATCCGCCCGGTTCGTGCGTCGAGAAGGAGCGTCTGGCCGAGGCCGTCTCCGACCGCGAGCGTCTGTCCGTCCGGGCTGAACTCGCAGGCGCTGCGGCCATCGAGCGGCGGGCCGGGCACGCCGCCCGCGCGGTCATCGATCGCCCAGATCCGCACGACGCCGCCCGGATGTCCGTTGAGGGCGAGCTCACGCTCCGGCACGAAGAGCGTCTGCGTATTGCCGTCGGGGTGCGAGCCGATGCGACGACGGGTCTGCGTGCGGCGGTCCCAGCGGTCGATCGTCCACCATCCGCTCAGGAGAATCGAATCATCGCGCGGATCAGCGGCGACCTCGCGGGGCGTTCCGTTCATGCCGTCGATCGAGCCCGCCTCCAGCCCCGTCTCGAGGTCCCAGATCCGAATGAGTCGCTCACCGCCGACGGAGTAGCCGAGCGTGCCGTTCGGATGGACGGCCAGCGCGGAGATGCCACCGCCGAAATGTCGCCCGATGGTTCGCACCGCGCCGGTTCGGAAGGCAACGCTGTGAATCTGGTCGTCCGCCCGTCCGACGAGCACATGGTCGTCGTCGATGAACGCGACCCGGTTCGCGGTCCGGTTCTGGACGATGGTCCACCGTTCGCCGGAACGGCGATCGACAACGGTCACCTCGCCGGACTCCGCGGTGAGGGCGATGAGATCGCCGCGGATGGCGATATCCCGGATCCGCTGGCGGAGCGGTGCGAGATCGGTGCCCTGCGCAGTGCCCTCCCCACGCATGGCGCTCGCCGGCTCGAGCGTGGGGAGCGCGACGCAGGTCACCGTGCCGGTGTGCCCGCCCACGAAGAGGAGGTCGCGGGCCGGATCGCACTCGATCGTCTGAGCGCCGTCGGCGAAGAGGCGATCGGCGATGAAACGACCGTCGAGATCGCTGACCGTGACGCACCCGTCCACGCTCGCGGAGACGACGAGATCCATGCTCGGCACGAACGCGAGTCCGGTGATGTCGCCGTCCTGGGCGATCCACTCGATGCGACGCGGATGACGGGCGGCGATTTCGCGCTGCGCCCAACGCAACGGCACATCGATGCCGTCGACGGCGCTCTCGCCGCTCCGCACCGCGAGGATCGCCTCGGCGGAGGCGATGCTTCCGCTTCGGGCGAGGAGTCGGGCCTGCTCCAATCGACTCGCATCGAGTTCGATGGCGAGATCACGGCGGGCGAGCTCGGCGCGACCCGACGCCTCGGACTCGCGCTTCGCCAGCTCGGTGAGGCGACCGGCCTCGATCGTCGAGCGCACGGCGATGGCCACGATCGCGGCGAGGACGACCACCGCGAGGGCGAGCGGCCAACGATGGCGATTCGCCTGCCGAAGAAGCACATAGAGCGTCGCGTCCGCCCGGGCCGAGACCGGTTCGCCGCGCAGGTGGCGCTCGATGTCGGCGGCGAAGTCGGCGACGGACTGATAGCGCCGCCGGGGTTCCTTCGCGAGCGCCGTGCGACCGATCGCGTCGAGATCGCCGCGCAGCGTCGGATCGAGCGAACTGAGCGCCGGCGGATCGGCCTCGCGGAGAGCGGTGATCGCCTCGGCGAGTCCCTTGTTCTTCAGTTCATAGGGACGGCGACCGGTGAGGAGCTCGTAGAAGATGACGCCAAGGGCGTAGACATCGGTGCGGACATCGACGGCGTCCGGGTCGCCGGAGACCTGCTCGGGGCTCATGTAGCTGAGCGTGCCGACGAGCTGTCCCGGGCTCGTCAGGACCGTCGCGGCATCCCAGGCATCGCCCAGGACGCGGGCGACGCCGAAGTCGAGCACCTTCGGTCGGCCGAGCGCCGCCTCGCCCGTCGCGTCGGGCTCTGGATCGGCGAGGAGAATGTTGCTCGGCTTCAGGTCGCGATGGATCACGCCGCGTCGATGGGCGAAGCTCACCGCATCACAGACCTGGAGGAACAGCCGCAGGCGATCGCGCCGATCCATCGCCCGCTCGAGCACCGCGGCGACGAGCGGCTTGCCCCGCACGAGCTCCATCGAGATCCACGCCGGACCTTCGCCGATCTCGTCGCCGAAGCCCGCCTCGTGGATGTGGGCGATGCCGGGATGCTGGAGACGGGCAAGGACCTCGGCCTCGAGGGCGAAGCGTCGGAGGGCGTCATCGGCGTCCGCGGACCCGACCCGCAGGGCCTTGAGGGCGACGAGCCGGCGCGGTGTGACCTGCTCGGCCTCGTAGACGGTGCCCATGCCCCCCTCGCCGATCGTCCGAATGATGCGGTAGCGCCCCTGGAGCACCGGGGGGCGGTCGAGACGACTCGGACCGCGCTTGCTCGCGGCATCGAAGGCGGCCTTCACGCCAGCGCCGGTCGCCAGAGCAGAGCGGGTGCCGCCGGGCGCGTCCTCCGCGAGCATCCGTTCGACGGCAGCCCGAAGCACCGCATCGCCGCCGCATCGTTCCGCAAGCAGGGCATCGCGCTCCGCCGGCTCGGCGTCGCAGACCTCGAGGAAGAGATCGAGTGCGGCCCGCACATGCTGGGTCCGCTGGGCGGCGGGTTGGCTGGAGGCCGATTCCACGAGCCGATACGGTACTCCCGTTCCGAGCGGGTTCCAGCCGGGAGACGCGGGTTCGCGCGGGGCTCTCGACCGTTGTCGGTCGGTCCGCGGTGGCCAGCCGACGATCCACACCTGCGGGCGGGTGTCTGCCTCCCCCTGAGTGGTCTCGGCGAAAAAATCGCAACAATGCCGGATCGCGGCTGCGCCTCGGCAGGCCCGACCGCGTGGACGACAGGCGCATGAGTATCCGTCGGCATCCGCTCTCTCCCTCCACGGCCGCGCCGGGGCTTCGCCCGGACCTCGAGCTGGCCGACCGGCTCGCGGCGAGCGCTGCCCATTGCGGCCCGTTCACGCCAGCCTCCGGCGGGACGGCAGCCTCCGGCGGAACCGACGGGGGTGCAGCGGCCGGACGCCTCGCCCGCCGCTTCTACGAGCGGCTCTTTGCCCGGGTCCCGGCGATCCGAGGGATGTTCTCCGCGGACCTGACCAAGCAGTCAGAGAAGCTCAGTCAGACGCTTGAGCATGTCGTCCTGAACATGCGTAACGCCGACGGGCTGACCAAGGATCTCAAGGAACTCGGCGAACGACATGTCGGCTACGGGGCGAAGCCCGAGCACTATCTCGTCGTCATCGACGAGCTCGTCGGGGCGATGGTCGATGTCGGAAGCCCGGCCTTCACCGCCGAGGACGCCGCCGACTGGCGGATCGCCCTCCGGATCATTTCCGAGCGGATGATCGGAGGACCGCTGCCATGAGCCTGCCCGATCCGCACGAGGCGACGCTTCTCCTCAAGGCCGCCGCCAGCGGTGACGCGGTCGCCGCCGAGAAGCTCCTGCCGATGGTCTACGGTCGCCTGCGGGCGCTCGCCGGCTCCTATCTGCAGGGGCGGGTCGAGCACACCCTCCAGCCGACCGCCCTGGTGCACGAGGCATACCTCCGCCTGTTCCAGATGACCGAGCCCGCGCATGACCGCGAGCACTTTCTCGCGATCGCGGCGACCGCGATGCGACAGATCCTCGCCGATCACGCCCGACGCAGGAAGTCGGTGAAGCGAGGAGGCGACCGAGGCAAGCTCGAGCTTGACCAGGCGATCGCGGTGGGTGTCGCGGCCGACGATGGCGATCGCGACGGGCTCGTCGCCCTGCATGAGGCGCTCGAAGCGCTCCAGAAGGCGGACGAGCGGCGCTACAAGGTCGTCGAACTCCGTTTCCTGGGCGGGCTGTCGGTGGAGGAGACGGCCCGCGCGCTGCAGGTCTCGGAGCGCACCGTCGAAAGCGATTGGCGGGCGGCGCGAGCGTGGCTGAAGACGGCGTTGGGTTGATGCACCGGCCGTGACGCGATCACGCAGGCGCGGGCGGCGCGATGAGCGCCGCCCGCACAATCTCGATCGGATGCTTCGCGTGTCGGGCAGCGCCGTCGAGCACCTGGTGGCGACAGCTCGTCCCCGGCGCACAGACCACGGCGTTCGCATCCTCGGCGATGGCCGGCAGGAGACCGAGGCCGTTGGGCAGCTCCGCGATCTGCATCGAGAGGTCGTACCGGTCGGTGGTGAAGCCGAAGGAACCGGCCATCCCGCAGCAGCCGGTCTTGAGGACATCGAGCTTCGCGCCGTAGATCCGTCGCAGGATTCCCGCCGAACTCTCGACCCCCCACAGGGCCTTCTGGTGACAGTGGCCGTGCAGGAGAAGATGGCCCTCGCTCGCCTCGAAACTCGGGCGGGTCGGGTGGTCGTTCCATCGCCGATCGAGAAACTCCTCGACGAGGAACGCGATCGACTTCAGCCGCGCGAGGCGCTCGCGGTCGATGCCCATCGAGAGTTCCTGCCAGTCGTCCTTGATCGCCGAGAGACAACTCGGCTCGAGGCCGAGGACGGCGACCGCCCGCTCGCGTTCGACCGCGGCGAGGAGCGCCGTCGCGGTCCGGCCGCAGAGGGTGGCGGCGCCGGCGAGGTCGCCCATCGAGATCATCGCCCGACCGCAGCAGCCGACATCGGGCATGGAGACGCGGTACCCGAAGGCCTCGAGCACCTCGATCGCCGCCTCGGTGATGTGCGGCTCGCTGTAGGTCGAGAAGCAGTCGGCAAAGAGAAGCACCGTCGGCCGCTCGCCCGGCGCGGCGGCCTTGCGACGGCTGGCGAAAGCGGAGCGGGCGAAGGGGGGGAGGCTCCGGCGGCGATCGATCCCGAGGAAGGACGCGAGCATCGCCCGCACCGGCGGGAGATTCGCCACGAGATTCGCGATCGGATGCAGCGCCGAACCGAGTCGATTGAGGGTCCGGATCGCCCCGAAGGCGCGGGCCTGCAGCGGAAGCCCTTCCTTTCGATAGCGCTGGGCAAGGTATTCGGCCTTCAGCTTGGCGATGTCGACATTGCTCGGACATTCTGCCTTGCACGCCTTGCAGCTCAGGCACAGCCGAAGGGTCTCGTAGACCTCGGGATCGTTCCACGAGGGAGTTGCGCCGTCCGGCGAAAACTGCCCCGTCACCGCGAGCCGGAGGTGATTGCCGCGGCCGCGCGTCGAGTGGCGCTCGTCCTTCAGCGCCTGATAGCTCGGGCACATCGTGCCGGCGCTCATGCGGCGGCAGAGTCCGGCGCCGTTGCACATCTCGACCGCGTGGCCGAAGCCATGCTCGCGCTCGTAGGTGAAGTAGGTCGAGCCGTCGGCCCTCGAGCCGTCGGCGATTTCCTTGCCCGGCTTCACGCGGAGCCGCTCGGTGAGCGTCGACGGATCGGTCCAGTCGACCTTGTTGCCGGGATTCATGCGATTCGTCGGATCCCAGATCCGCTTGATCGCCCGCATCGCATCGCAAAGCCCCTTGCCGAAATAGCGTTCGGCCAGGAACGAGCGCGATCGTCCGGAGCCGTGCTCGCCCGAGAGCGCACCCTTGTGGCGCACGACGAGATCGGTGATCTCCTCGGCGATCGCCACCATGCGGGCGCGGTCCTCGGCGCTCTTGAGGGTCAGGAGCGGGCGAATGTGCAGGCAGCCGACGCTCGCATGGGCGAAGTATGCGGCGAAGGTCCCGTGCTTGGCGAGAATCGCCTTGAAGCTGCGGATGAACTCGGGCAGCTCGCGCGGGTCGACGGCGGTGTCCTCGACGAAGCCGACGGGGCGCCGGTCGCCCGGCAGTGCGTGCAGGAGCGGCTCGCACGCCCGGCGCAGCGTCCACGCCTTCCGCATCGCGACCGGATCGGTGATGCACTCGATCGGGGCGTCGGGCAGCTTCGCCGCGAGCTCGGCGAACTTCCTTTCGATATCGCCCGGGCGATGACCGAAATATTCAACATACATGACCGCCCCGAGCGGGCGTCCGGAGCGGGGCTGCGGCATGAGGCCGACATAGCCGGAATACTCGGTGTTCTGCCGGGCGAGTCCGATGATCGTGTCGTCGACGAGCTCGACGGCGGCGGGCTCCGTCGAGAGCATGATCCGCAGGGCATCCAGCGACGCGTCCACCGAGTCGAAGCCGGCGATGGCGAGCCCGGTCTGGGTCGGCGCGTCCACGAGGCGCAGCTCCGCGGAGAGGATCGTGCAGAGCGTCCCCTCGCTGCCGGTGACGAAGGTCGCGAGATTCACCCGATCGAAGGTTCCCGGCGTCGAACGCTCGAGCTGATCGAGGAAGAGATCGAGGTTGTAGCCGTCGACGTGTCGCACGATCGTCGGGAAGCGCCGCCGGATCTCCTCGCGCAGCGGGAGGGCGATCGCGGCCATGGCCTCGGCGATCGCGCGCTGGGCGGGATCGCGCTCGCAGGAACCCTCCTCAAGCCGGTGGGTGCTGCCGTCGGGAAAGGCCACATCGAGCCCGAGGACATGTTCGACGCAGCGCCCATACAGGATCGAGTGGGCGCCCGCCGAATTGTTGCCGATCATCCCGCCGATATTGTTATGGCCGCCGGTGTTCGGATCGGGCGCAAACATGAGGCCGAGCGGCCGGAGATGGTCGTTGAGCTGGTCGAGGACGACGCCCGGCTCGACGCGACATCGCTTGCCGCCGACATCGACGGAGAGAATGCCGCGGCAATGCGCCGAGAAGTCGAGGACGATCGCCTCGTTCACCGTCTGGCCGTTGAGGCTGGTCCCGCCTCCGCGGGGAAGGATCGGCAGTCCTCGCTCGGCCGCATACCGCATGACCCGAACCGCATCGGCGGGCGATCGCAACACCACGACGCCGATCGGCTCGACCTGGTAGATGCTCGCTTCGGTCGCATAGAGCATGCGCTCCTGCCGGCCGAAACGCACATCGTCGAGGCCGAGCCGGCGGAGATCCTCCGCGATCCGATGGGCCGCGCGTTCGCGGTCCGCGGAACCTTCCTTGGGGAACCCACCAGCGGCGGAGCCCGCGTGTTGAAGCACGGGAAGGCGGATCGGTGCGGCCGGAGACTGCTGCGTGGGGGATGCCATCGACGCGGGAAGCGTACACCCCGTCCGCGGTCTCCGGCGACTCATCTTCTTGCGCGGGGGCGGGTAGCCGCCGGAGGTCGGGCGGGGGAGACGCGCGGTACGCTTCGGTCATGTCTTCGAACGCTCCCCGTCGTGACTTCCTCAAGACCACGCTCGCCCTGACGCTCGCCGGAGGCCCCTTCGGCGCCATCGCCGCCGCCGGGCCCCGCAGGTCGAGACAGGGGCCGTCGAAGAACGGCAAGCTCGCCGTCGCCAAGATCGCCTGCGGCGGCATGGGAGGCTCGGATCTCGGCCAGGTCGCCTCGCATGCGTCGGTTGCGATCGTCGGACTGTGCGACATCGACCGCGGGATCCTCGATCGCGCCGGCAAGGATGACAAGGGCAACGATCCCTTCAAGGACACGCCGAAGTTCCAGGATTGGCGCGAGATGCTCGAGAAGCTCGGCGACCGCGTCGACGCGGTCTGCATCTCGACGCCCGATCACACGCATGCGATCGCGAGCCTCAAGGCCATCGAGCTCGGGAAGCATGTCTATACGCAGAAGCCGCTGGCCCGCTCGGCCGGCGAGAACCGCATGCTCGCCGACGCGGCGAAGGCCCATCCGACGATCATGACCCAGATGGGCACGCAGCGGTCGGCGACGCCCGAGCGGCGGCTGGCCTACAAGCTCGTCGAGCAGGGAGTGGTCGGCAAGATCAAGGCGATGCACGCCTGGACCGATCGTCCGGCGGGCTGGTGGCCGAGCGGCAAGGCGCGGGCCGAGGGCAGCGATCCGGTGCCCGAGGGAGTCGCGTGGGACCTCTGGCTCGGCCCGGCCCCGAACCGCCCCTACAAGAACGGGCTCTATCACGCATTCAATTGGCGCGGCACGCGCGACTTCGGTACGGGCGCCTTCGGCGACATGGCCTGCCATATTTTGGATATGCCATTTTATGCTCTCGGCCTCGGCTATCCGACGACCGTGCACTGCGACGCCCCCGACTCGACCGACGACCAGTTCCCGAATCAGGAAACGGTCCGCATGCGCTTCGGCGCGACGAAGCACACCGCGGCCGAAGGCCTCGAACTCGTCTGGTACGACGGCGGACGACTCCCGGACTTCAAGGCCCTCGGGCTTCCCGAGACGCTCGCGCCGAGCGACCGGAAGGAGAAGGACGCGCACGGCTGTCTGCCGCTCCCTCGGGACGGCGCGGTCATCCTCGTCGGCGAGGGCGGCGTCCTCGTCATTCCGATCCAGCATCAGGAGCCGTACGCGTTCCTCGACGGCAAGCGCAAGGATTTCGAGAACACCGAGAAGGCGACGAATCACTGGCACGACTGGGTGGACGCATGCCTCGGTGTCGGGCAGCCGCGCGCTCCGTTCCAGACCGCGGGCCTCCTCTGCGAGGCGCTCTCGGTCGGTGCGGTCGCATCGTCCTATGTGGGACGGGAGCTGCGCTACGACGCGAAGGCGATCGCCTTCGAGGGCGTCGCCGGTTCCGCGGAGCGTCTGAAGCCCTCGTGGCGCACCGGTTGGTGATCGGGCGAAGGAACGCTGAGGTAGAGTGCCCGCATGGTTGATACGCGCGACGGCACGGGGATCGGGCGCTCGCCGAGGGCGACCCCTCGAACGCTTCTTCTCGTCGATGACGGCGAGGGGCAGTTTGGGCCGCTCTGTGACCTGCGACCGGCTTGCGCGCTGCGCACCGGCGTCGGGACGCAGGCCGAGCGGCTCGCCGAACTGCTGGGGTGCGACATCACCGCCCGCCGCGTTCCGGATCGCCTCGCCGCGGTCGTCGCCGCTCTGGGCGGGCCCGTCGTGAACGCGTGGCCGGCCGGCGTGCGCGGCGACGGCCCGCATCTGGCGATCAGCGCTCGCCTCGTGGCGACCGCCGCGCAGGTCGCGACCTGTCGCGAACTCCTCGGCGACGCGACCGAGCGCGTTCTCGTCACCGCCGAGGGATCGTTCGTCGCAGCCCATCTCGGCGATGCGGCCGCGGAGCGCCTGCTCGCGACGGGAGCCGTGCCGTCGGGCGTCGAACGGCGCGTCGCGTCCCTCGGGCTCCTCGCGACGCCGTGGCAGATCCTCGACGGTCTCGGGGAAGCGATCGGCGATGACATTCGCCGCCTGCGTGCAGGCAACGGCGCCGGCTATCGCGAACTGCCGGCGGATCATGCGGGGCGGATGGGATCGCATCCCGTTCTGATCCACCCGTCGGCGACGATTGCCCCCTTCGTCGTCTTCGACGCGAGCGCCGGTCCGATCCTCATCGGCGAGCGGGCGACGATCCGCCCCTTCGCCGTCCTCTGCGGTCCCTGCGCGATCGGTGCGGGATCGACCGTCGCGGACCGCTCGCTCATCAAGGCGAACACCACCTGCGGGCCACAGTGCCGCCTCGGCGGCGAGATCGGCGGCACGAGCATCGCGGGGTTCTCGAACAAGACGCACGACGGTCACCTCGGCGACAGCGTCGTCGGTGAGTGGGTCAATCTCGGCGCGGGGACGGACAATTCCAATCTGCTCAACACCTACGGCGAGGTGCCGGTGCGACTCGAGCCCGACGGGCCCCGGCAGCGGTCCGGACGCATCTTTCTCGGCGCGATCATCGGCGACCATGTGAAGTGCGCGATCGGAACGCGACTGATGACCGGTACGGTGATCGGCACGGGAGCGATGATCGCCTCAAGCTCGCCGCCGCCGTCGACCGTCGAGCGCTTCGCGTGGATCACCGACGACGGCGCCCGGCGCTACGCGCTGCCGAAGTTCGTCGAGGTCATGCGGACCGTCATGCGCAGGCGCTCGCTGGAGCCGACGGAGGCGTATGTGGCGCTCGTCGAACGATTGCATGCCGCCGTCGCGTCGGCGGGCGCCGATGGACTCGGCGGAGCGCGGCGATGAGCGAGAAGCTCTACCTGATCGACGGATACGCGCAGTTCTTCCGCGCGTATCACGCGATCCGCTCGGGTCTGACGAGTCCGGTCACGAACGAACCGACGAACCTGACCTTCGGCTTCGTCGGCATGATGCTCAAGATCCTCCGCGACGAGCGCCCCGACTACCTGGCGGTCGTGCTCGATGTCTCCGGCGACCGCGGCACCTTCCGCTCGCAGATCTACCCGGAGTACAAGGCCCACCGCCCGCCTCCGCCGCAGGACTTCTCGCCGCAGGTGGAACGATGCCTCTCGCTTCTTCCGCTCTTTGGCGTGCCGACCTATGGCTGTGAGGGGATGGAGGCGGACGATGTGATCGCCACCATCGTCGATCGTCTCCGTCGCGAGACGCCAGGCCTCGAGATCAGGATCGTCAGCAAGGACAAGGATCTCGGCCAACTGCTCGACGATTCCGTGCGTCTCTACGATGTCCATACGGGGCAGTCGCTCGGCACGGAGGAGCTCTTTGAGAAGAAGGGCGTGAAGCCGTCGCAGGTCGTCGACATGCTCGCCCTGATGGGCGACAGCGTCGACAATGTTCCGGGTGTCGCGGGGATCGGTCCGAAGACCGCTGCGCAGCTCATCACCGAGTTCGGTTCGCTCGAGACGCTCCTCGCTCGCGTGCACGAGGTGAAGGGCAAGAAGGGGGAAGCGATCGCCGCGGCACGCGACACGCTCGCCCTCTCGCGACGGCTGGTTGAGCTGCGCCGTGACTGCCCGGTGGATTTTTCGCTGGACGCGATGCGCGTCGATCCGGGGCGCATGCGCGTCGATCGGCTGCTCGACGCGATGCGCGAGCTCGGCTTCAGTCGCCATCGGGAGGATCTCAAGACGCTTGCGAAGGGATATGGAATCGCCGGCGATTCCGATGTCTCAACAAGTCCCGCAGCGGGCGCAGGGGCCGGTTCGGCGTCAGGCGCTTCCGCGGGCCGAACGCGCAACGGGCGATCCGACGCTCGTCGGGCGGCAGGCGATTCCGCGGTCGGCACGCTCTTCGGCGGCATGGAAGACGACGCGTCCGCGCACCCCGGGGCGGCAGCGGATCCGTCGCACGCCGAGCGTTCCCTCCCGCAGGGGGCGTATCGGGCGTTGCGCACACCGGAGGAGATCGCCGCGTGGCTCGCGGAGGCCCGGAAGGCGCCCTGCGTGGCGATCGACACCGAGACGGACGGACTCATCCCGCGGCGTGCCCGGCTCGCGGGCGTATCGCTCTCGTACGCGGAGGGAAGTGGCGCATATGTGCCGTTCCGCTCGCCCGAACCGGAGACCCATTGCACACCCGAGGCGGCCTCGGCAGCACTTCGCGATTTTCTCGCCGACCCGACTGTCCGCAAGGTCGCGCACAACCTGAAGTTCGATCGCAATGTGCTGCGAAACGCGGGACTCGCCATTGGCGGCGTCGAGGCCGACTCGATGGTCGAGAGTTACCTCATCGATGCGACCCGGTCGAGCCACGGACTCGATGCGCTCGCGGAGAACCTTCTCGGCTATCGCACGATGCCGATCTCGGAGGTCCTCGACGCCGTGCCGAGCGCGGACGGTCGCGAGCGCACCTTCGATCGCGCTCCGCTCGCGTTGGCGGTGCCCTACGCCGCGGAGGACGCCGATGTCGCCCTCCGACTCCATCGATTTCTCGCGCCGCGCATCGACGGGATGCACCTGCGTCGACTGCATGACGATGTCGAGCTGCCGCTCGTCGAGGTGCTCGCCGAACTCGAATGGAACGGCATCGTCGTGGATCCGGCGGAGCTCGATCGACAGCGCGACGCGATCGCGATGCGGATCGAGCACCTCCGGACGGAGATCGCGGGCATGGCGCCCGTTCCCTTCAATCCCGACAGTCCAAAGCAGCTCGCTGCGGTGCTGTTCAACGCACCTGGCGCCGAGCCTCCGGGCCTTGGACTCAAGCCGATCAAGAAAACGAAAACCGGCTACTCGACCGATGTCGAGGTGCTCGAGAAGCTCGCCGACGATCCCACGATCGACACCGAGCTGCCCGCACGCATCGTCGAGTATCGGCAGCTCACCAAGCTCGTCGGCACCTATCTCGTGGCGCTGAAAGAAGCGATCCTCCCGGAGACCGGGCGCATCCACGCGAGTTTTCACCAAACCGTTACCGCCACGGGGCGGCTGAGCTCGAGCGATCCGAACCTGCAGAACATTCCGATCCGTACCGAAGTGGGACGGGCCATCCGCAAGGCGTTCGTCGCCCCGCCCGGTTCGATGTTGCTTGCGGCGGACTATTCGCAGATCGAGCTGCGCATGCTTGCCCATCTCTCCGAGGATCCGGCGCTCATCGAGGCGTTCAGGCAGGGGATGGACATCCACACCGCCGTCGCCGCGGAAGTCTTCGGCGTCGCGGCGGACGGCGTGACGCCGGAGATGCGCACCACGGCGAAGATGGTGAACTTCGGCATCGTGTACGGCATCACCGCGTTCGGTCTCGCCCGTCGGCTCGGCGGGGGGACAAGCCGGCAGCGAGCCCAACAGATCATCGACGATTACCGTTCGCGCTTCGCCAGGATCGGCGCGTTCCTGACACAGTGCGTCGAGCGGGCCAAATCGCAGGGATTTGTCGAGACCATCCTCGGCCGTCGCCGTGCGACGCCTCAGATCCACTCCGCACAGCCGCAGGAACGGGCGTTCGGCGAACGGATCGCGATCAATACGGTCGTCCAGGGCAGCGCCGCGGACCTCATCAAGGTGGCGATGGTTCGTCTCTACCGAACCCTGCCGGACCGCGTGCCGCGGGCGCGGATGCTGCTCCAGATCCATGACGAACTCGTCTTCGAGGCCCCGACCGAGGACATTCCCTCACTCGAGGCGATCGTGCGCGACGAGATGGAGCGGGCCATGGATCTGCGCGTGCCACTCAAGGTCGAGTGCGGGAGCGGGCCGAACTGGTGCGACTGTTGAGGTTGCCGATCACGCGTGCCCGAACCCGCACTCCGGGCAGCGCGTTCCGATGCCGCGGACCGAATAGCCGCAGCGCTCGCAGCGACCCGCGCGGCGACGCAGGCCTCGACGGAGTGCGGCGCCGCCCAGCATCGTTCCTCCGGCGAGAAGCGACCACCATGCGATGTTGATGGTCAGGCCTTTCCAAAGCGGGGCGATCGGCACGCTCGGGAGGTGGTTCTGCCGCGTCGGCACCCATGACGGGAGCGGGAATGCGGCGGGCGCCCGAAGATCGTTGATCGGTGGGCTGGATGGAGGACGTTGATACTGCACGCCGCCGCCGTGGAAGGCATACATCGGCCATCCGGACGCGAGCAGGTAGTACCACCGTCCGCTCGAGGGCACGTGAGCGATGTCGGCCGCCTCGACGCATCCGAACGAGCGTCTCACGCCGATGCCTGGTCGCCCTTCCGTCGCGAGCCATGCCGGCTCGCCGAGCCATTCGGTATGGGGAGCTCCGATCCAGGGGACCGACTGACCCGGCTCAAGTGAGAGGCCCGGAAAGCGGACGAGCGGCGGGTCGATGAGTGGCGGTATCCACGCCGTTGCGAGCGTGAGACCCGTACCCGCGAGCAGGGACATGCCGATGATGGTGATGCGACGCATGGCACTCCGCTGTCCGACGCTCGTGACGGCCGATCGCGACGAACACTTTCGCCGGCGACGGAACGCGATCGTCCGTGCGCCATCACGCTACTCGCAGGAGGGGCTGAACTCGAGTCGGGCAGGGTCACGCGTGTGTATCAGGGCGTGAGGGCCCCCCTGCGACGGCTGGTCAGCGGGACAAGCGGCACGCACCGGCAGGTCCTGTCGATATTGCTACTCGCGGGACGCTCGTGCGGCGGCAAACAGTGCGATGCAGTTGCCCTCCGTATCGATGCATTCCGCCACCCATCCATAGCCTGCGACGAATGTGGGCGGATAGTTCAGGCGACCTCCATGCATCAGTGCTCGCTCGAGCGTGGACTCCACGCTGGCGACCGAGAAATAGATTCGCGCCCCGGCGGTTCCGGGCTGGTAGCTCTCTCCGCGGGCGAGCGCGCCGGACGCGCCTGCGCCTCCCTGCGCGGAGGGAAAGAGCGCCATCTCATTGCCGTCGATCTCCGTCGGCTCGAGCCTGGTCAGGAAGACCCGCTCGTAGAACGCCTTCGCTCGCGCCATGTCCGAGACCGGTATCTCGAAATACACGACGGGATTCGGCGCAACGCTCGGCGCATCGAGAGGCGGTGCGCCCGTCGAGACCGTTGAAGGCGCCGATGGCGGCGCGATGAGCGGCGGGAACGGCGGCATCGGAGTGCGCATCGGAGCGTTGCGCAGTCGCCTTGTCTGCATCGTCCCCATGACAACGGCGTAGATGCTGAGCATCGCAAACAGCGCCAGTCCGTAGTCAGCGACGCTCGCCGAGCCGGAGAGGATCGAGCCTGGAATCTCGAGCAGTACGATCTGGATCAGATGGAGGAGTACCGTGGCGACTGCAGCCCATCGGTGCCCTCGCCACATGCAGATTGCGACGACAGTCCAGATCAAGAAGAGGACAAAGAAGATGATGCTTGCGCCGCCCGAGAAAGCAGCGATGAGGAAAGGCCCCGGACTGGCTGCGGTGGGCGCCACCAGGCCGGCGAAGAGCGCGAAGGCGGAGGCGAGTCCCAGAAAGAGAGACGCGACCGCGAAGCCGAACACGGCGGCGAAGCGGAAGTGCCACGGTATGTCGGCTCGCGGGGTACCGGAGTATGGGGGATGACTCACGTGCCCTTCTCCGATACTCCGGCCGATGCTCCGAGGGGATACACATACACGACGGCGTGCTCACTGTCTTCCACGCCGCCGAGTGACTCGTAGAGGGCGCGCGCGGGTCGGTTGCCGACCTCGGTCGCCACCCACGCCTCCGAGCAGCCGCGACGTCTCGCCTCGTCGAGAAGCGCCGTGACAAGTCGTTTTCCGATGCCCTTGCCTTGCATGCGCGGGCTGACGCCAACTTCGTTGATGAACATGGCGAGTGGCTTGTCGGGATGGACATAGCTGACTCCCGTGGCCATACCCACGACCCGATCATCGAGCACCGCCACAACCATGGCATGCGATTGGCTTGCGAGGAAGGCCTCAAGGAGCGCTGGCTGAACCGCATGGTCAAAGACTTCGTCGTCGACCTGGTCCAGCAGCGATGCATTGTCTTGCTGCACGATGCGGATGGAGAGGGATTCGGGCATCATGATCGGTCGAGTGCTCGACGGCGTGGATGGTGCGTATCGCAGCGTCATCGACGCTGAGAAAGCGGCTTCTGAGGGAGCCACTCGTTCGAGGGGGGGCGGGGGTCGCAGCCGCTCATGGCCAGCGGAATCGGTATCCACTCCGCCGATCACCGTCCGCGCGTGCGACTCCCATCCAGCGCGACTCAACCGGCGATCGCGCCGAGGTGCTTGACCATGTGGAGCCGCTCGATGTCGTACGGATAGGTGCGTTGCTCATGGCGAACGGTGAAGCCGCGATGACGATAGAAATCGGGTGACTGAAATGTGAAAGTCTCCAGGAAAAGGAGCGTGCAGCCATGCGCTCGGGCACGCGCTTCAAACGCGTCGAGAAGGGCGGTCGCCAGACCGCGGCGCCGATGGTCCGGATCCACCCACAACTGCTGGAGCTCGCAGCAGTGACGCCATCGGCGTCCCACCGCGCCACCCAGGACCGCGCCCTGCGGGCCGAGTGCGAACGCTCCGATCGGCATGACTTCATGGAGCGGGACCGCACGCATATTCGACTCGCTCAGTCCGGCGTCCACCGCATCGGCGAACCGAGCGGGAATCGCATCGAAGGATGAGATCGAGTAGTCGATGGCGAGCTCGCTCGGTTGGACCTGTTGGCATCAGCGTGGCCGCGAGCGTCCGATGCGGGTGATACAGCATGTATGGTAACTCGGCGCGTGCGCATCGGCATCCGCGCTGCGATGGGCGGTGCCTGCTATCCGCACTCCTCAGTGATCCACCGCCACGCGGCGCGCGGCCGCACGAGCTCACCGACACGCGCGAGAAGGCTGCGAGCCGCGGGAGGAGCTGCTGTATTGGGCCAAGCGGTCTCGAGCATCTGCGCGATGGCCATCAGGTCCGGTACGGCGCGAACGCGATCGATGGCTACCTCCGGCGTCCACGGATAGAAATAGCCCGGACCCGAGACCCTCAGGGCGACCCAACCGACATGGATCGGGTCTGGTGACGCGAGTGTCGCGGCCTCGATGGGCCCGATCTCGATACTGACGCTCTCGAGCCGAAGAGGCTGGCCGTTCTCGGGACTCGAGTTCCTTGTGAGATGATTGCATATCTCCGGAGTGAGAGAGCCCAGGCTGATCTCCGCGCGGTAGACACCTTGCAGAGGGCGATTCAGTAGCTTCGAGGCATCAAGCTCGTCGATCGATAGGTCCCACGGATAGGGGAGCGCGGTCATGATCGGAACTCCCTCCACCACGCGAGTGCATGTCGGTGATGTGCCCTCGCGATCGCGGTCTACCCGATGTCCGAACCTGACACGAAGGAAGCGGTCGACTGGCGATGCGATCCGGAAGCAACCGAGTGCGGCGGCGGACCTCAGTACGCCCGCAAGCGTGGCGGAATCGACACGGGGCGGAGGTCCTGAACGGACGAAGCTCACACTGCTGTGGAACGACATGCGTCTCTCTGCGTGACGAAGGGCTGGAGCTACGCCGCACGCACGCGGGGCCGAGGCCGGAGGACCCGCACGGGAGTGTCACGATCAGGCGATCGGGCGCAGTTGGTCGGCGATGGATCGCGTGCGCTCGGTGACCTCGTTCCCGGTGTGCTTGGTCGTGCTTCGCTCGAACAGCAGGACATGACACTCCTGCTCCGCGATAGGGCAGTGCCGAACGCCCTTGGGTACCACGAAGATCTCGCCGGGCGAGAGCGTCACCGAAGCGTGTTCCATCTTGATGGTCAGGCTACCCTTGAGTACGAGGAACAGCTCGTCCTCGGTTTCGTGGGCGTGCCAGTCGAAGGTGCCCTGGAGCTTGGCGACCTTGACGTAGTAGTCATCGACGCTCGCAAGCACGCGGGGCGACCAGAGTTCGGTCAGGGATTGGGCAACGCGTGCTGGATCAATGACGGAGTTCATCATGGGATGGTCGGGTTGACGACTTGAGCGATGCCGCACGCGCGCGCGGCCGAGGCCGTAGGCCTTGCACGGGAGTCTACTCCGCACGGGCGTGTCGGCGTCAGCGACTCACGCGCCAACGCGGCAGATCACCTACCACGGTGACGGTGACGGTGACGGTGGCAGGGGCGGCGGAGACTCTCCCTTGCGCCATCGTGTCAACGCGTACACGATGTAGTACAGGGCGGTGTCGAGCGGCATCCAACTCGCTTCGAAATCAAGGTGCCCATACTCCTCGTAGTGGAATGCATTGCTGGAATCTCCGGGGAACCCGTCATGCGGGCCACCGGTCCACACCTCAAGTGACCATCCGTTGTAGCGGGCTCGGAAGTACCAGTAGCTGTCGGGGAGCACGGCGCCCTCGCCCTGGACGGGAGCGATGCCGCCCAAGCTGTCGATTCGTATCCACTCTGGGACCTGGGAGGGGTCCAGTCTCGGAGGCGCAGGGAGATGAGGAGCGAGAAGCTCGAGCAACTCACGATTCGTCCGGGGAAGGACCGGTCCGAACGCCGCATCGACGACATCGAGGGCTCGCGTCTGCCAAGGCCGAAGAGGTCGCCCGAAGTCTCGGTCGAGGGTCTTCACAAAACAGAGAAAGCGCTTCGCTCCCAAGGTGGACTTGAGGCCATCGATCGACGAACGAAAGGTGTCCGGCGTTGGCTCCATGAGGAGTCTGGCGAGCGACTTGAGCGATGCCGCACGAGCGCGCGGCCGAGGCCGGAAGCCTCGCGACAGGAGTCTACTCCGAACGGGCGTGTCGGCGTCAGCAACTCGTCGGGGGCGCGTTCCCTGAGACGGAGGTGCAGCCAGTGGCCGTGGTCAGAGCACCTTGATCATCTGAAGGCATGGATTCCGAACGGACCAAAGCGTCGGAAAGACCTCGATCGGCTCAAAGCCGAGCCGATCGTAGAACGATCGCGTCTGCGCGTAGTTGGGATCGGGACTGGTGGCGGCAATCGTCTTGACCAGTAGGAATCGGCAACGCCGGATCCGAAGCCACTGCTCGCACGCGAGCACGAGCAGGCGACCCACGCCGCGTCCACGGCGCTCTGCGGCGACCGCGATGCAGTGGAGCTCCCACGATCGCTCGAAATGCTGACGGAGGGTGGCAAAGCCCACCACGGTGTCGCCGTCATACGCGACGAACGTGGGAAGCCGAGCGGTGTCTGCGACGTACTCGAGGAGCGACTCCTCGATGCCGAACCAGTCGGGCAGGGTTCGGAGGACCGCCTCACACGCGGGTCCGAGGTGCGCAACAGGTCCATCGACGCGAGTCATGGGAGGGTGCCCGAGATGCCGTCAGTTCCGCCTCATGATGTGCACGATGCCACACGAGCGGCCGAGTGGTTGGTCCCAAAGCGGGAGTCTATCGCATGTGTGTGTCGGCATGAGCGATGCGTTAGGCACCCACAGAAAAGACTTGGCCCGGCTGCGCAAGGCGACCACGCGAAGAATCTCAGGAGAGAGCGGCTGCAGGTTGGCGATGCGTTGGGCGTTGCCCGAACGACACAACGAACAGGGAAGTCTTGATCACTGCCTGCTGTTGAGCCCGATTCCGGTCGGTTGTGATCAGTCCCGCGAATCCGGCATGCCGCATCACGGAATGCAAGCGGCCATTGTTGATGCCCGACCAGCCGCGCGCGACAACATGCCTGGCCTCGTGAGGTGCGAGCGATGCCGCAAGGCGGCGGGGTGTGCACTCGTCAAGCAGCCGACGCACGACGCTCGAAGAGGGATCGAAGGACCTCAAGGGCGGCGATCGCGCGATCTCGGCCGACGCTCGGGAAGTCCTCGAGGAACTCGTCGAGTGAGTCGCCGGCCTTGGAGTACTCGACCAAAGTGGCCGCAGGTACGCGAGTTCCGACGAACACCGGCGTGCCGCCCATGATCTCCGGGTCGGAGTGAACGAGCTCGTTGATGTTGGGGGCGGTGTCGTCGGACATATTTCCGGTGTACACCCCAGCGAGAGGCCGGCCAAACGCGGTCAGATGGGGGTTTGGAGGCACTTTGCTCTGGTGTGCCTCACGACTTGAGCTATGCCGCACCCACGTCCGGCCGAGGCCATAGGCCTCACGACCATGGTACAGCCGCACGGGCGTGTCGGCATGAGCGATACCTTAGGCGGTCCCGTCATAGATGCGCCGGTAGTCCGCAAACTCGGTACCTCGCAACGCCTCCTCGATAACCCGGCGAGCGATTAGGAAATCGACCACAAAGCAACACGCCTCCATGGTCCCTGACCCGATGCTCCCGCCGTCGCAGTTGCCTAGCAGGCCGCTAATCAATCGCTCCCGACCGCGACTACAGCATCGATTCCGGGC
>CAYNCG010000023.1:0-26667 GCA_964395845.1 uncultured Isosphaeraceae bacterium
AAATCCGGACAAGCGGCTGGCCCTTGGGCGGTGAAGGCCTGATTGAGCGCTTACGTAACAAGCGCCATCGAGGCTACTGCCAGTAGCAGCGATACATCTGCGTTGAGTGCAGTCGCTTGGGTCTCGATCGATTCGAAGAGTTTCCAGAGACGGTCCGGAACATCAAAGGTAACGCTTTCCCAGCTTGTCATCGATACTCCGCCTAACGACCGTGAGCTATGCCGCACACATGTGCGGCCGTAGGCCTCGCGCCCATGGTACAGCCGCACGGCCGTGTCGGCATGAGCGATGCGTTGGGCGGCTGCTTTGAAATCTGTGCGCGACGGTGTTGCATTGGCTATCGTTGATGGTAGACTCGGATGCATGCAAGCAGCAATAAAAGTTCCCTGTGCGCTGGGCGTGGTCCTAGCTACGTCGGCGTCAGTTGTTCACGCTGACTTCATCCCGGTCAACCCGCGAGCAGCCTATCTGCGAGTAAATGGAGACCCGGGTGCGATAGACGCGACGCCAATCTCTCTCGCCAACTTGGGAGTTGAAGTCGGACAGTCGATTCGTCTCCGGCGGATTGGCGATTGGGTGGGTGCGTTCGGTGGCCCAGATCAACTGAAATCACTGTCAGCAGTATTCAGCGCGGGACCAACCCTGCTTGCAGGCGGAGTCCTCAATCGCGTGCCGGGCGCCATCGATGCCGGTCCTGACTTTGTTACGGCTCCAACCGCTGTCGGTGGGCTCACAACTGATATTGGGCAAGACTTTGCGATTCAGGCAAACCAGACCGGTCCCGACTTCATTTGCGTTGTTGTGCCGGCCGGGGCAACGCACCTGTTCGTCGCAGCGCCCGCCATCTACTATTCGGACCAGAGCGATCCCGACGGAGACTTTGGTGTTCAGATCGAAGTCGTTGTACCGTGCCTGGGCGATATCGACTGTAGCGGCTTTGTTGACGCTGCCGATCTCGCGGCGATGCTCGGCGCCTGGGGAGAGACGAGCTCTGCGAGCGACCTCGACGGCTCCGGGCTGGTCTCCGCATCCGACATTGCAATCCTGCTTGGCGAATGGGGTGTGTGTGATTGACTGTGGCTGCCCGTCCGCCTAGAGACCGTGAGCTACGCCGCACGCACGTGCGGCCGAAGCCGTAGACCCTGCGTCAAGTGTACAGCCGCACATGCGTGTCGTCTTAGCGATTCGTTAGGCTGACCAGCTGTGTGTCAAGTGAGAAGCGGTGCGATCCACTGAGCTGCTGGAAGCGCAACGTAGACTAGGCGGTCCGTGTTTATGAGTACATCCTGAATGAGCTTGACCTGCTCCAGCACCCTCATGAGGGCGGACTTGACTGGTGTCGGAATCGGCGTGGCGTCCTGAGGCCTCGCGGCGAATCCAGCGATCGATCCAATCAGGGCGTCGAGCGTTTGCTCGATCGCCGAAGCACCACCAGCACGATAGAGTGCGATGGCCTCTCGCAACTGGTGAACTCGCAGGAGAAGAATCGATTTGAGCTTGGCATCGATGCCAGATGTCGTGATGTGCTTCTCGATCTGGTCGATGTGCTGACTGATGCTCGCCAACTCGTCGGTGCTCAGAGAAAGCTCGGTCACTCGGTGGTTGAGAGTGTCGGCGCAGAATCTCATGGCAGTGAGCAGCGCTTCGTCGAAGTGCTGCCGAGCCGAGTTCCACTGCTCACGATGATGGATGCTGCTGAGTCGTGACTCTAGGGTTGAAATCGGAGCTACGTAGAGATCGAGAGAAATCCCGTCAATCGCCCCGAGATCCTGGCGGACTTGCTCGCAAAGCGTCAGCAGTGTCGCAACTGCCAGCACTGAGCTTCTAGGGTGCTCAGGCATCCGAAGGATGCGTGCGAGCCCGACTCCTAGTTGGAGCTCGCCGGGCATTGATCTCGTTTCCTCCAGGATCGCCAGAAGGCGAGCAGCCGAAGAGAACGGCTTGCGTGCGTTTGGTTTGGTGTTAGCCATGCTTGTGGTTCAGCCTAACGGCCGTGAGCTATGCCGCACACACATGCGGCCGAGGCTGAAAGCCTCGCGAGGAGTGTACAGCGGCACGTGTTTGTGGGCATGAGCGATTCGTCAGGCCGACCTGTGAGACTAGAACCTGATTCTCGAGTCTCGCTCTGCGGTGATCTTTGCCAGATACGGCTGACGTTCGGCCTTGTAGTCAAAGTAGCGATCAACTGACGCGAAGTACTTGGATGCCCCTAAACGGAAGGGCGCAGAAGAGTCACCTGATCCTACCAGGAGATCTCCCACTGTCGCGTGATCGACGGCGTGAAACAGCAAAACGGCACACGACGAGAGAACCTGACTCCCCAGCTCGGCTAATGTCAACGCGGTTGCAGCGGACTCGAAACCGATCGTTTGGCCGGATTGAATCGCCAAGACGCGCTCCGATACAGAGTGTTCGGTCAGGTGCACGAACTTCGAAGTCTTTCCGTAAAGACGGCCGAGCGACGAGCGAAAGTCTGCCCGTTCACCATCGGGCAGGAAATAGAGGTCCAGATCGGAAAATCGAAGATTGGTGGAGTCCAAGAGCTCTTTATGGCGCTTGATCCTGGCCTCGATTGTGAGATCTTCGTGGTCGGCGAAAAGGTGAACGAGTTTGACGCAGGTCTCGATCAAGAACCGGAGTTCGCGGCGGCAAGCGGAGAGCATGCCTTCGGTACACAGAAGCTTGATTGCGTTGCCAGATTCAATGCAGTCTTCGGCGACAAAGAAGAAGACCGCCTTGGAGTGATAGGTAGGCGATCGAGTTGATGCAGAGTCGAGCAGCCTCACAAGGCGGCAAAACTCGTCGGCGCACGCACGAAGTTCCTGGTGGACAGTCTCCCAGTTGGTCTTATCTTGATCGTGCATTGCGCGATTGTTCGGCCTAACGACCGTGAGCTATGCCGCACGCACGTGCGGCCGAGGCCGTAGGCCTCGCGAAGATGGTAACGCACGTGCGTGTCGGCATGAGCGCCGCGTTAGGCTGCCACGTGATTCTCAGCGGCCCGAAGCCAAGGTGAGCGTCGCTGGGCGGACCCGCCGGCTAAGAGACTGGCTGCAAGAATCACGACGACGCAAAGCACTGGCGGGATGGATCGCTGCTCGGAGTGTGGGCGTTGATGCCGCCTGGCGTCAGAACCAACCGTTACGAGTGCGACAGACGCTGTGCCGCGACGGACTGATGCTCCGGGCCAATGTGGCCAGCATGCTGTGGTTGTGCCGCCCCGGTTCGCTACCAGAACCGCCACCACGGCTTGGGCGCGGGCGTGCGGGATCCGATAATCTGGGGCAGACAAGCCACGACCCTTATGTACTCCTCGAGACTCTCGTTGAGCTCGACGTTGAGCTTGACTACGCGATCGAGCTGTGGGTCGTGCGTTTCGAGATCACCCACGTCCTCTAGCCGTTCGCAGATGCGAGCCACCCGAGCAAACACCGCTATGGCGGCAGCGCGCTGGTGCCAATACGGCACAGTGATAAAGACGTCGTAGTCGCAGATCGTGACCAGGATTCCGGTGGGATCATCGTCGGGGAGGTTCAGCTCTATGTGACGGTACCTGACCCTCGCCTCCTCCTCTGAAATCGACGCTGCGCGAGCGATCTCCGACCAGTCGAAAGCGAACTGCTTGAACTGAGGTTCGTGCGCCCGAAGAGCATCGCGAAGGCGCCGCTTCCAGGCTTCACGACGGGCGTCGATCGGTCCGGGGTTGAATGGCGGAAGCTCCGTGTCATCGTGCGCGTACGCCCGCAAGCTCGCGTCGGGATTCTCACGTGGCCGCAGATGTAGGTCGTAGGTCATCGTGGGCCTGTCAGCCTAACGCCTACTTATGCCGCTCTACTCTTGCTGCGACCCGGTCAACGGTCGCTCCTGCGTCGTAATCCGATGCCCGCAGTGGCGGCATTCCAAGCGCCGCCAAGCATAACCCGGCTTCGCTCGCTTCCACAGTACAAACCAGTGCCGGCATCCGCGCTTGCGACACTCGATGCCAGGCGCGGGCTTGCTGTCCTGTCGGTCGCGGGCGGTCGGCTGGCCCGAGCCCTGCTCGGGCGTCGCGTCATGGGCGCCGCCGTCCTCTCGCTCCTCCCGCCGCGGCGCTGCTCGTCGTTTCGCCTTCGCCATAGGTCAGCCCACCCATTCGAGGTCTGAGAGGCTCACCTTGCGGGGTGGCTTCTTGGCTTTGATCGCGACGCCCTCGATCGAGGCCGCGACGCAGCAGCCGACGAGGTAGTCTGAACAGGTCGTTCTCGCGGCCCGGGATCTCCGTTCAGACATCGACCTTGATGCCCTTCGCCTGGGTCGGCGTACAGCGCTCGGCGAGGAGGTGCCTCGCGAGCTGGTCGTGCCGCTGCTTCGAACTCCCGGAGAGGCTGGAGTCGTGGGCGCGTCCAAACTATGCGAGGGCTGCCCCTTGCATGTGTCTTCGCGGGCGTCGGATCCTGAGCGTCGGTTGAGAAGATGCGGCTGGCCATGCTCCGCCCTTCAAGCAGCCAGCAAGCGATACTCGCGCGGAATCGGAACCGTCGCGGTCGCGGTCGATCTGCCAGCGTGGCCATCTGAGGTCAATGCGCGCCGCCGATGTCGGACCCGGACTGCGGATCGATGCAGGGTGGAGTCACGACGACGAGCGCTCAACAGGTATGCCTTCTTGCTCCGCCCAAGCGAGAAGCGCCGCTCGGGTCTCGGCTGCCTCGAACGCGTACCAGTCATCACGAACGCCGAGGCGATCAATCAGTGCGTGGAACGCTCGGTACGCGCCCTTCCTGCGAAATATGTCGCGCACCTCGTCTTCATGCCGGGGTAGCCGCTGTTCGGTGAATCGGAAGACAAGCCGGCTTCCGAGATCGAGATCGCGGGTGTGCGGCACGCTCCAATACAACTCTCGGTCATCGGCATCGACGGGGAAATCCTCGTCGCAGTCGCCGTCCTCGGAGCCGAAGTAGATCCGACCGCTCTTCTTGGATATCACGGCGGAGTTGGAGCATGGCGGACCCGCGGAGACCCAGGAGAGGGCGAGTTCGAGATCATCAAGTGGGATCGGTTGCATGGCGACTCGATCTGATCGATTCAATCGGATGGGTGTGGTGATCTGGCGCGACGCTCGGCGAATCGGAGCGGCCCAGTTGCAATGTGGTACGGGCCGACTGACGAATGTCTGGAGGAAAGCACATCGCACATCACACGACCGGCAGTCCATTGCCGCATTCTGCACAGCGGCCGGTTGGGTCGAAGCCCGGATGCTTGCAGGTGGGGCAGAGGCCGAGTGCGATGCGGCGTCCATGTCGGCGCTTGAGCAGGATGCGAATGAGCCAGAGGAACGGCTCGACGATCAGTGCCGCGAGGGCGCCGAGAATGATCGAGTTGAGGGCGAAGCCAATCGGCATCGGCACAAGCGGAATGCGTCGGTATCGCGGGGGATCGGTTGGTTGCCACCAGACCGGCAGGGACACTCCGGCGATGGGGCCGCACGGGGGCCGATACTCCAGCGGCATCAGGATGCCGGACCAGGAACTCCGGACCGCACGAAACGGCCAACCAGACTGCACGCTCTGCTGGAACGGCCGGCCCACCGGATCGTCAAGCGGGTCGCCGTATGACTCGAAGGTGTCGACGAACGGGGTTGTCCTCCACCGAGAGTGCCGCGGCGCTCGCCAGTGCTCCGATGCCCCAGGCTTCCACACGCCGGGCACATCAAAGGTAGCCGGGTGGTCTGGCGTCAGCGCCGCGCTGAGAACGGCGATGAGGTAGGTGAGGAGTGCCCCGTAGCACAGCCAGCGAGCGATGCTCGCGCGCACGCGGACAGTTCGATGGTTCGGGCGGGCGGCCATGGAGGGTCGCGTCAGTATCCGCTCCGCCGACCCATCGAAGCAAGGATGTCGGTGCATCGGACGGGGAGCGACCTCGTCCGTACCGGGTCGGAAGGCCGTATCCTCCGCGACCGCTACCCATGCAAGCATCCCCCTCGACTTCTGCCCCGGCAGCGTCTGAAGCCGCAGCGTCTGCTCAATCCGACGCCGACGCCGTCGCGGAGACGACCGCGCGGCCCGCCGAGCAGACCGAGCTCGAACGCACGCTCGCGGCGACGATTCAAGAGAACCCGATCGTCCAATGGACGCGCGCCCACCCGGTGCTCTACCAGGTCATCGCCCCGGGCATCACGCTCGTGGTGGCGATCCTTCTCTATCTCGCGTTGCGGGCGATCCTCTTTCTGCCGCTCATGCGATTCCTGTCGCGTCGCGAGGGCACGCTGAAGCACGGCGCTGGACTCGTCCGTGCGATCCGAGAGACGAAACTCATCAACGCCCTCGCGTGGATCGTGCCGTTCCTCGCCGCGTGGCGCGGCATCTATCTCTGGCCCGAACTGCACCCGTTTCTCGCCGAGACCTTTGGACGGGTGATGCTCGGCATCGCCATCTGCTTCATGCTGCTCGCGTCCGGTCGCGTCCTCCAGATCATCGATCGGCTCGTCAGCGATCGACTGAAGCGCCCCGGCGCCCTGCGCGGCTATGTGCAGGCGGTCACCGCGGTGATCGGGGTCGTCGGCGGCGTGACGATCATCTCGATTCTCCTCGGGCGCAGCCCCGTCTATTTCCTCACCGGCGTCGGCGCGTTCGCGGCCCTGCTGGCGGTCGTGCTGCGCGACACGCTGCTTTCAATGTACGCGAACATCCTGATGACCACCGGCGACACGCTGCGCGTCGGCGACTGGATCGAGATGCGCCAGCACGGGCTCGACGGTCGCGTCGAGGCGATCAGCCTCACCTCGACCCGGGTGCGGAACTGGGACGAGACGACGCTGACCGTGCCGAACTATCGATTCGTCTCCGAGATTTTCGTCAACTACCGCACGCAGAATCCGAAGGGCGGCCGGCGCATGAAGCGGTCGATCCGCATCGATCACCGATCGGTGCGTGAGCTCACCGCTGCGGAGCTCGGCGCCGCCGAGCAGGTGCCGGAGCTTGCTCGGGCGGTCGCGATGACGCGGGCTGCGGCGACGCTCGCCGCAGCGGGCGGGGCCACCATCGTGACGAATCTCTCGCTCTACCGGGCGTATCTCGAGCATTTCCTCGCAGTCCATCCGCTCCTCGATCGCGCGCGACCGGTCGTCGTGCGGCAGAACGAGCCGAGCGCGACGGGCGTGCTCGTCGATGTTCTCTGCTTCTATCGCGATAGCGAACTCGGCGAGTACGAGACGCTCCAGTCGAGCATGCTCGATCACTTCGTCGCGGTGACCAGCGTCTTCGGACTTCGCCTCTATCAGCAGGTGAACGACGCGACGCCGCCGCGCGAGTCGTTCGCGTTCCTGCCCGAGGGCGAGACGCGGCTGCTCCGTACGCCGTCGGTCAGCGCGTGACGCGCGTACGACCGCCCCGCGCAAGCGCGGGGCGGTCGCCTCCCTCTCCGATCGTGATGCGCGTGATGGATGGTCGGGAGTCCGCGGGATCAAGTCACTCGCAGATGCCCCACTCCCCGAGGAGCCAGCCGATGTCCCAAGCGGCCACTTCGCCGTCGCCGTTGAAGTCGGCAGGATGGGCGCCGACCGGTCCCCAGGCTCCGAGGAGAATCGCGAGGTCCGGGGCGCCGACATCGCCGTCGCCGTTGAGGTCGCCGAGGCAGTTCAGGCTGGTCGGTTCGCCGTAGATGAAGTCGTCCATCGCGACGACATCGATGCCGGCGCCGGCGTCGTCGATCGATCCTGCGGCGAGCGGTGCGTTGCCGCTGATGATCTCGACCGATGCGATGCGGCTCTGGAAGCCGGTCGAGGTGATCGCGGCGAAGGAGAACTGGCCGTCGCCCGCGGCGGCGGGTGCGAAGACGGTGCCGAGCACATCGCCGTCGGCGTCGAACGCGGTGATCGAGGTGCTGCCAGCGAGGTCAACATCGGTGAAGATCGCGCCGAAGCCTGTCACGCCCGCCTCGGCGGTCACGGTGCCGGGAATGAAGAAATGCACGGTCGTGATCGTCGAGCCGACCGGCGCGAAGAGCCGCTGCGGACTGAACGCGGCGAAGGCCTCGACATAGTTCGGATCGATGTTGCCGAACTCCACCGCCGTGGCGGTCGGATTGCCGGTCTTGGCGCTCACCTCGAAGTGGGCGTTCGCGTCCGTCGCGAAGGCAGCACCGCGGGCCCGCGGGGCGGTGGTGAAGTTGAAGAAGTCGCCGGGGAACAGGTTCGGCGAGGAGAGCGCGTCAGGGACGGCATCCCAGTTGATCTCGCGGCGGCCGCTTCCGAACGAGCCGGGGACATTGCCGTTGAGCTGTCCGAGCGAGGTGCGGAAGGCGGTGAGCGGGCCCTGAATGGCCGCTGCGTCGCCGGCTCCGGCGAAGCTCTCGACGCCGGCCGAAGCCGAGCTGGTGGCGAGGAGGGGAAGGGCGATGGCGCAGGCGATCGCTCGGACGGTCTGATTCGTCGTGGTCTGCATGATGATGCGGTCCTCTCTGGCGGGGGATGTGGAGTGCGTGATCCGGACTCGCATCGTCACGCGACGGATGCGGCGAGTGGGGATCACGAATTCCGTCCCACACCAGCGAGTAGTCGCCGACGGGAGGACTTTGGACGCGCAGTCGACGGAAAATCTCACTTCGCGCGGATCGCACCGGCGAAGGTCGCCGGTTCAGCCCAGAACCGGGCCGCGCACTTTTCGCAGCAGAAGCCGATCGGGCGGCCCTCCCAGACGATCGTGTAGGTCGGATTGACCGGAGCGCCGCTCACCGGGCAGACGGCGTTGATCGCCACGATCGGCGGCGTGGCGGTCGTCGCCGGAGCGCCCGGAATCGGGGCGTCGCTCGTCAGCGTGAGGACCGGTTCCGTCTCAAGCGCTGTTGCGGTCGCCCCCTCATCCGCATCGACGCGGAGATTCGGCCGATCGGCCCGCAGGCCCACGAGGGCGTCGCGGCCGATGCCGCTTCGCCACGCGAAGAGGCGCTCGAGCCCCGCGAGCGAGCGAAGCGTCTCGGTCGAGGCGTCGGTGAGCTTGGTGCCGACGATGATCAGCTCGCGGAGCGCCGCGTGGTCCTTCAGGGCCGTCAAGCCCTGGTCGGTGATGGCGGTCTCGCGGAGATCCAGACGGCGGAGGCGCTTCATCGTGGCGGCGAGCGCGACGGTTCCATCGCCGACGGCAGTGCCGGCCAGATTCAGGTCGGCGATCGAATCGCGGAGCGGTTCGAGCAGCGAACGGACCAGCGCGTCATCGGCGCTCCGCACCGCGGCGAAGTCGATCCAGAGAAGCGGCGAGTCGTTCGCGACCGGCTGCACATGGACGAGCGCATCACGAAGCTTCGTGATCGCAGCGGGATCAGGTGTCGGGACTTCATCGACAGCCGGCGCAGGGGCAGGCGGTTCCGCGGGAGCGCTCGCGGCAAGCGCTGAGGCGTCGGCGCCCGCGAGAATCCAAGCGCGAATCGTTTCGATCTCCGACGCATCGGGCTGCGGCTTGCCCTCGGGCGGCATGTGGTCGTCATCGTCGAGCGGCAAGAGCATCCGCGTGAGGAGCAGGCTTTCTTCGGGCTTGCCCCACACGATCGCGGGACCATGCTCGCCGCCGGCTTCGATCGCCGCGACGGTGTGCAGGGCGAGCAGGCCCTTCGTGCGGCTCTCGCCGTGACAGGCGGTGCAGCGTGAGGTGAGAATCGCGCGGACCGATGCGGGAAGCGTGCGGGCTTCCTCGTCGCCGCCGGTGCCTGCTTCTGCTTCTGCTTCGGCCGCGACCGTCTGCGCGATGGTCGGGGCGTCGTCGTCGCCGTCGTCCGCGGCGCGAGCTCGCAGCGGTTCGGTGAGGAAGCCGGCGCCGTGCGTCATCTCGGCGCCGAGGTGGCCGACGGGCACAAGACCGATCGCGGAAATGAGGAGGACGATCGCATAGGCAAGGCCAGCGCTGCGCGCTTTCGGACCGTGTTGCCTGCGCGCGGCCGCCGTCGCGAGCGCGGCGAGCGCGACGCTCAGCACCGCGAACGCGATGCCGAGCAGCTTGTGCCGGTCGAGCGTCGTACCGCCGTAGCCCGGTTCATCGGCGAGAGCGAGTCCGCTCGCGACCGCGATCGCCGCGGTGAGGGCGTTGCACCAGGCAAGCGGAACGATCGCCGACGAGCGCTCGCGCTCCCGGTGGACCCACCGCACCGCCTCGAGAATCACGAGTGCCGCGACGAGCCCGATCGGCAGGTGCAGCACCATCGGATGGGCGCGACCGACAAGGGCGATGAGCGTCTCCATCGTGCTCATGCAAGGATGCCTCGCACGGGCTCGCCGAAGACATCGGTCAGCCGGAAGTCGCGTCCCTGGTGGCGATAGGTCAGCCGCTCGTGATCGATGCCGAGGAGATGCAGCATCGTGGCATGGAGGTCATGCACCGACACCGGATTCTCGAGGATGTTGTAGGAGAAGTCGTCGGTCTTGCCGTAGGTGATGCCAGGGCGGATGCCGCCGCCGGCGAGCCAGATCGTGAAGCAGCGCGGATGGTGATCGCGGCCGTAGTTGGTCGTCGAGAGTTCGCCCTGGCTGTAGACCGTGCGGCCGAACTCGCCGGCCCAGATCACGAGCGTCTCGTCGAGCATGCCGCGCCGCTTGAGATCGCGGATGAGTGCGGCCTGCGGCTGGTCGACCGCGGCGCACTGGGCGCGGAGTTCGCTCGGCAGGTTGCCGTGCTGGTCCCAGCCGCGCATGTAGAGCTGGATGAAGCGGACGCCGCGCTCCGCGAGTCGGCGGGCAAGCAGGCAATTCGATGCGAAGCTGCCGGGCTTGCGCACCTCGGGGCCGTACATCGCAAGCGTTTCCTCGTCCTCGCCCGAGAGATCGGCAAGCTCCGGCACGGAGGTCTGCATCCGATAGGCCATCTCCGCCTGGGCGATGCGGGCGCGGATCTCGGGATCGAGCGTGCGCTCGAACTCCTCAGCATTCTGGGCGTTCACGAGATCGAGCATGCGCCGGCGATCGTCGCGGGTGACGCCATTCGGGTCACGCAGGTAGAGCACCGGATCGACGCCCGAGCGCAGCTTGCATCCCTGATGCTCGCTCGGCAGGAAGCCGCTCCCCCAGAAGCGGGCGGAGAGCGCCTGCATGTTGCCGAAGCCCTGCGTGATCATCACCACGAAGGTCGGCAAGTTCGCGTTCGCGCTGCCGAGTCCGTAGCTCAGCCACGAGCCGAAGCTCGGGCGCCCCGGCTGCTGATGGCCGGTCTGGAAGAAGGTGATGCCGGGCTCGTGGTTGATCGCCTCGGTGTGCATCGAGCGGATGAAGCACAGGTCCTTCGCGACGCTCGCGGTGTGCGGCATGAGCTCGCTCACCCACACGCCATCCTCGGAGTTCGGATATCGCGAGAATCGGAAGATCGACGGAGCGACGGGAAACCGCGCCTGGCCGCTGGTCATGCCGGTGAGGCGCTGGCCCTGGCGGATCGAGTCTGGCAGGTCCTGGTTGAAGCGGTTGCGGAGGCCCGGCTTGTAGTCGAAGAGATCGAGCTGGCTCGGCGCGCCTTCCATGTGCAGGTAGATCACGCGCTTCGCCTTCGGGGCGAAGTGCGGCGCGGGGGCAGCACTGGCGAGCGGCGCGCCGAACGCCGCGGGCGTCATCACCTGCGAGAGCGCCGCGAGTCCAACGCCGCCGGCGATCGTCGATGCGACGCGGCCGAAGAAGCGGCGTCGCGTCATGTCGAGCAGATGGTGTTCAAGGGGATCCATGGTGCGGTTCTTTCGAGACGGGCGAGACAGGCGAGACGGGGTTCAGTCCTTGCTGATCGTTGCGTCGAGATTGAGGGCCGCGTTCGCGATGAGCGTCCACGCCGCGAGCTCCGCCGGATCGATCTCCTGCGGGACCGGCGCGTCGCCGACGGCGAGGAGTCGTTCCGCGTCCTGCGGGGCCGCGGCGTATCGGGCACGGTAGGCGGCGAGCGCGGTCAGGAAGCGATCGATGGTCGCCGCGTCGGGATCGTGGCCGGTGCAGCGGCGCAGCATGCTTCGCACCCGCTCGCGATCGTCGCTCGCGAGGATGATCGTGCGTGCGGCGAGGACGCGCGACGCCTCGACGATCTGCTCGTCGTTCCAGAGCGCGAGCGCCTGCAGCGGCGTGTTCGTGTTGCTGCGGCGCACCACGCAGGACTCGCGGGTCGGCGCATCGAAGGCCATGAGCGCCGGCGGGGGCGCCGCCCGCTTCCAATAGCTATAGATGCTCCGTCGCCAGAGATCCTCGCCGGTGCCGCGCTGGAAGATGCGCGTGTTCGACTGGAGCATCGCGACCTCCTCCCAGAGTCCCGGCGGCTGGTAGGGCTTCACCGACGGGCCGCCGACCTTCTCGACGAGGAGACCGGAGGCGAAGAGCGCCTGATCGCGAATCTGCTCGGCGGCGAGGCGGCCGCGCGGGAAGTAGGTGAGCCAGCGATTCTCGGGATCGCGCTCGGCGTACTCGGTCCGCACCCGCGCGGACTGCCGGTAGGTCGCACTCGTCACCAGCGTCCGCAGGAGCGTCTGGATGTTCCAGCCGCCCTCGCGGAAGTCGACCGCGAGCCAGTCGAGAAGCTCCGGGTGCGACGGCCACTCGCCCTGCAGGCCGAAATCCTCGGTCGTGCGGACGATGCCCTCGCCGAAGACCTGCTCCCACATCCGATTCACGGTGACGCGGGCGAGCAGGGGATTCGACGGATCGACGAGCCATCGCGCGAGGCCCAGGCGATTGCCTTCGGCCTCCGCTGGGAGCGTGCCAAGGGCTGCGGGAATGCCGCGACTCACCGGCCGCGAGCGATCGGGCTGGTCGTAGAGACCGCGGTTGAGGACGAAGGTCTCGCGCGGCTGCGGGAGTTCCTTCATGATCATCGTGCGCGGCACGGCGGCTTCGATCGCTCCGCGCTCGCGTTCGAGCGACGCGATCTCGGTCGTCAGCTCGCGACGGCGCTCCGACTGGCGCTCCAGCCACGCGGTGCGCATCCGCTCGACGAGCGGCGCCGGTCGCGACGCGGCCGGCGCGACCGCGGCGGCGAGGGCGTCCTCCAGGAGACCGACGCGATCGAGGACGCGGTGATAGAAGCCCGCCGGTCCGCCGGTGTTGGCGATCTTGAAGGTGATGACATTCATCCCCGGCTGGAGGGGAAGATCGATCTGGTTCTGGTCCGGCGCGACGCTCCGGTCAACCTCGAGTCCGAAGATCTCCCGTCCGTTCGCGAAGACGCGCAGGCCGTCATCGCTGCCGAGCGAGAGTCGCACCGTTCGGGCGTTCGGCGAGAACACGCGGCGGGCGAGATAGTGCGCCGCGACGCCGGGATCGAGCGCGATCGCCTCGGCGTCGCGCATCGTCATGAGCGGACGCCAGCGGAGTTCGCCCTCGAACGCGCGGGTGTGGTCGAGCGTCGTGTCGAGTTCCGGGCCGAAGACCTTCGCATACGCCTCTTCGCGTCGCTCGACCGGGAACGGACCCGCCATGCGCCACGCGCCCACCGCCTCGGGCAGCCGCTCGAGCGTCGTATCGGGCGGGCTCGCGAAGGACCAGCGCACGCGCCCGAACGCGTGGCCGATCCACGGCGAGCGGAAGCTCATCGTGATGCGCACATCGGTGCCGCCCTCGAAGCCGAAGGGCTCGTTCGCGAGAAAGAGCGCGAGTCGGCCGCCGGCGAGATGCTGGCCACCGACGGCCCAGCCGATCGCGCCGGGGCCGAGCAGGTTCGTCACGCTCCAGTCGCCGTCGACCTGCGAGACATCCGCCCACGCCCAGCCGAGCGGGATCGTGCGCGTCTGGGTCGGATCGGTGACCGAGGTCGCCGTCACCGCCAGCCCGGTCATGACGACATTGCCGTTGTCGGCGCGGCCGACGCGGTCGTTCGGAATCGACGGGTCGGTGAGCGCCTCGAGCATGAGGAGTCGATGGTTCGTCCCCTCGAGCCGGTAGGTGATCGTGTACTCGTCCTGCGCGGGATTCGCGCCGCTGGCGAGAAGCGACGCGTCCGCCTGCACCGCGAGACTCGCGCCGCTCTCGGCCGCGGCGGCGACGGGCGCCACCGTCGTCCAGCGAACGCCGAGCTCATCGGCGGCGCTCGCGAGATATCGCTCGCGTTCGCGCTCTTCCTCGGGCGAGACGGTCGATGCCGCGGACTTCGCCGCGCTGAGCCGCTCGCCGATCGCGGTCAGCCGGTCGCGCTGGGCGGGCGACGGCACGGCGAGAAACGGCTCGAACGCGCGGGTCGGATCGGGCTCCTGCGAATAGAGGCCGGGCTCGTCGATCGAATTGAAATATGCGTAGAGCTGAAAGAATTCCTTCTGCGAGATCGGATCGTACTTGTGGTCGTGACAGCGGGCGCAACCGAGCGTGAGGCCGAGAAACACTGAGCCTGTCGTCGAGACGCGATCGACGGCGTACTCGACGAGATATTCCTCGGCGATCGCGCCGCCCTCGTCGGTCGTGACATGGTTGCGGTTGAAGCCGCTCGCGACGCGCTGGGAATCGCTCGCGTTGGGCAGGAGATCGCCGGCGACCTGCTCGATGACGAAGCGGTCGAAGGGCATGTTGGCGCGATAGGCGTCGATCACCCAGTCGCGCCACAGCCACATCGAGCGGCCCGCGTCCATGTGGATGCCGCAGGTATCGGCGTAGCGCGCCGCGTCCAGCCACGGCGCGGTCATCCGCTCGGCGTAGCGGGTGCGGTAGGGCTCCTCGGTCAGCAGGCGATCGACGAGCCGTTCGTACGCGTCGGGACGCGCATCGCCGAGGAAGGCGTCGATCTCCTCAGGCGTCGGCGGAAGCCCGGTGATGTCGAGAAAGAGCCGGCGCACGAGCGTCTCGCGATCGGCCTCGGGACTCGGCGTCGCGCTCACCGCCTCCATCGTCGCGAGCGTGAAGCGGTCGATCGGCGAGCGCACCCACGCCTCGTTGGTGACCTTCGGCAGCTCCGGCCGCTGCGGCGCGACGAACGCCCAGTGCGGCTCATAGGCAGCGCCTTCCTCGATCCAGCGGCGCACGAGCTCGCGTTCCGACTCCGAGAGCGCCCGCTTGTTCGAGTCGGGCGGCGGCATCATGTCGTTCGCATCATGACTCGTGATGCGCCGCCAGAGCTCGCTCTGTTCGGGACGGCCGGGCACGATCGCGGTCACGCCCTTCCGCGTCGCCGTCGCCTCCTCGCGGATGTCGAGCCGCAGGTCCGCGTGACGCGTGGCGGCGTCGGGGCCGTGACAGAGGAAGCAGCGGTCGGAGAGGATCGGCCGGATGTCGCGGCCGTATCGGAGGGGCTCCACGACGCGCCCCGCTTGGGGGGCCGGCGCGCCGGCCGAGGCGGGGGCGGCGGCGGTGGTCGTCGGTTCCGGCGCGGCCAGAAGAAATCCGGCGCCGGCGGTCAGACAGGCGATCGTCGCGAGGGTCCCACGCATATCGTGCACGCTACGGGCCAGCCGGGTCCGGCGCTATCGGGAAAAGCCCCGAAAGTCGCCGCTTCCCGCCCGGACCGCGTCGTTCATGCATCGCATTTCGGAGTGTGCCCCAGTGAATCGTCCCGTTTCCTCCGCCGTCGCGCTCGTGCTCGCCTCCGGTCTCTTCCTCACGACGCACTCGGCGCTCGGACAGGCGGCACCCGGAGCGGTTCCGCCTGCGACCGCCGCGGCGGAGAGCGATGCGCCCGCGTTTCTCGCCAAGGCTCGCGAGAAGGCGAAGGCGACCAAGGACCTGTCGGCGGCGGTCGAGACGCGCGTCGTCGCCGACGGCGAGGTGTCGACCTTCCGCGCGGATGCGCTTGTCGTCTTTTCCGGAGAACGCTTCCCGCTGAAGGCGTGGCGATATGAATTGCCGGCGAAGGAAGGCGAGACCGGACCGCGCACCGCGGTGAGCGGCATCGGCGACCGGATTTATCAGCTTTCCCCGGCGACCAAGCAATTGATCGAGCTTCATCTCGACGGTCTGCCGCCCATGCCGCAGGATGGCACCTTCTTGCTGCCGCTCCTCTGGTACATCGGTGAACGAAGCGACGGAGCGATGTTCCCGGGCATGCCGCCGGCGGTGCTCGTCGAGGCTGCGTTCGAGGCCGACCGCGAGGTGGGGGGCGTTCGATGCCGCGTCGTGCGGCTCGTGCGCGAGACGCGACTGTCGGCGAACGGCGCGACCCACACGACGCTGCGCGACGAATCAACGATCGCCTTCGGCGCCGAGGATCTCCTGCCGCGCCACATCAAGACGACGCTCATCCAGCAATCCGCCGACTCGAAGGCGGTGCAGGAGATCGAGACCGCCTTCCGCGATCTGCGCACGAACACCTCGCCGGCCGACGATCGCTTCCGGATCGCGTTGCCGGAGGGCTACACGCGGGCGTCGCATGCCCCGGAGCCGGTCGAGATGCCGGGGGCCGGTTCGACGGGCGGTTCGACAGGCGGTTCGGGCAAGTAAGCGCCCGTCGCGCTCACCGCGTCGGCGGCGCAACGAACGGTTGCGTCGGCTCGGCGGCGACGCCCTCCGCGGGAATGAGCGATTCGTCGCCTGCCGCCCAGAGAACCATCTGTTCGACGAGCCGACGGACCTCGCGCGACTCGAAGTCCGCGGGATGCCCGAGGGTCGTGAAGGCCATGCGCCGCGCCGGCGTGCCGCCGGTCGGGAAGGGCGTCGGCGTGTCCGCGGAGCGCTCGCGGATCCAGACGACGGGCTGACGCGCGCCGGGCTTGCCGTCGCGATCGATTGATTCGCCCCACAGGATCGGCACGCAGCCAGGTCCGAGCGGCTCGACATCGTAGAGCCAGCTTCGGACGGTCTCGCCGCCGCGGACGCCGCGCAGGATCGGGTGCTCGCGTGCGCTGCCCTCGGGAGGCAGGAGACGCGTGCGCGACTCGTGGCCGTGATGCGAGATCCAGCGCGTTCCGAAGATCCGCGTCGGCCACTCGACATCGGCCGCTGCCGGCGCTCCTCCCTCCGTCGGGCGCAGCATGTGCGTCGAGGTCCGCAGGCCGACGATCGGGCGTCCCGAGCCGAAGTACCGGGAGAGCGCGGCAAGCGTCGCGGGATTCGGCTCGCGCCATCGCATGTAGAACACCGCGACTTCGGCGCGGTCGAGGCTTTCGATATGAGCGATATGGGCGCGCTGATCGGGATCGACGCGTCCGCTCGCGGGATCGGCGGGGAACGCGACCGTCGGCGCGACGCCGGCGTCGCGGGCGAGGAGATCGGCGAGAAGCGGCATCGTGATCTCGCTGCGGTACTCGTCGTCGGCGCCGACGAGCGTCACGCTCCGTGCGGCGGATCGCCATCCGTTCGGGCCCACGACGGAGAGCCAGGCGGCGCCGCCCTCCCGCTTCGCGACATCACCGGACGCGTAGATCCGGCGCCGCTCGCCGACGGTCGGCAGGTTGCGGTGTCCGGAGCCGAAGGGGGGCGGCGATCCCTCGCCAACCCATCGTCGCGTCTGCGAGAGGAAGACGACCCGGTCGCCGACCTGGATCGAACCCTCAGGTGCTCGCTCCACGCGCTCGACGGTGATGTGGTGGAACCAGGTCGTATCCTCCATCGATCCGCCGGATGCGGCCCGTTTCTCCTCGACACGGGTGCATGCTCCGACGACGATGACGGACGCCTGCTGCTGGAGCGCTTCGGGCGCGAGGTCGGGCTGCTCGGCCCGCAGCGGCGATGTGCAGCGCAACGCGAGTGTCACGATCAGGGCGAGGGCGAATCGGGCGATCATGACGCCAGTATGGCTTCGGCGTCCGCCACCGCGGCGGCGTGCCTCGCAGGAACACCGCAATTCACCGGAATCCGATCATGTCCAGCCTCGCTTCCGTTCTGTGTGCAATCCTCATGAGCCACGAAACACACGCCCTTCAGGCGTCCACCCCGCCAGCCGAACCCGCTCCCTCCGCCGTGACCCCGCCGGCCCCGATCGGTCCGCTTCCGACGCCCGCCCAGCTCGCCTGGCACGACCTCGAGTTCACCGGCTTCATCCACTTCGGCCCGAACACCTTCACCGACCGCGAGTGGGGCCACGGTGACGAGCCCGCCTCCGTGTTCAATCCCACGGAGCTCGACGCCCGGCAGTGGGTGAAGGTGATGAAGGATGCCGGCATGCGCGGCGTCGTCATCACCGCGAAGCACCACGACGGCTTCTGCAACTGGCCGACGGCGAAGAGTTCGCACTCGGTCGCGAGCAGTCCCTGGCGCGGCGGCAAGGGCGATGTGCTGCGCGAGCTGAGCGACGCCTGCCGCGAGGCGGGTCTGAAGTTCGGCGTCTATCTCTCGCCGTGGGACCGCAACAATCCCGCGTACGGCACGGGCGAGCCGTACAACGAATACTTTCGTGACCAGCTTCGCGAGGTGCTGACGAACTACGGCGAGATCTTCGAGGTCTGGTTCGACGGCGCGTGCGGCGAGGGCCCCAACGGCAAGCGACAGGTCTACGACTTCCCGAGCTTCGAGCGCGTCGTCCGCGAGCTGCAGCCGAACGCGGTCATTTTCAGCGATGTCGGCCCGGACATTCGCTGGGTCGGCAACGAGCAGGGATGGGCGGGCGAGACCAACTGGGCGATGCTCAAGGTGAAGGGACATGGCCGAGGCAACGACAATCCGCCGCCGACGAAGAGCCTGACCGAGGGCGATGAGGATGGCGAGGCCTGGATTCCCGCCGAAGCCGATGTGAGCATTCGGCCGGGTTGGTTCTATCACGCTCACGAGGACGACAAGGTCAAGACGCCCGAGCAGCTCTTCGATCTCTGGGAGCGGAGCGTGGGGCACAACGCGAATTTCCATCTCAACTTCCCGGTGGATCGGCGCGGCCTCATCCACGAGAACGACGCCGCGGCGGTGCGCGGGCTGCGGCGCCTGATCGACGAGACCTACGGGCCGGGTACGAACATCGCGCTGCGGCGAAGCGTCGGCGTCGACGACATGCGCGGCTCGAGAGCGCTCGGTGCGTATGAGAAGGTGAAGTCGGAGCCGGATCCCTACTGCGGATCGCTTGCCGTCGATGGCGACCCCGCGACCTACTGGGCAACCAATGATGCGACGCGGGCGGCGTCGATCGAGATCGACCTGCCGGACGATGTCGCCTTCGACCGCGTGGTGCTGCGCGAGCCGACCTGGCTCGGACAGCGCGTTCGCTCCTTCCGCGTGGTGGTGCCCGCCGGTCCCGACGGTCGGACATTCCGAACGCTCGCCGAAGGCACGACGATCGGCCGCAAGCGCATCGTCCGCGTTCCGGTCACGAAGGCGGATCGGGTTCGCATCGAGATCCTCGACAGTCGGGCATGCCCGCTCATCAGCGAGATCGCGGTGCATGCGACCGCCGCGGCGCGGACGACGCGGTGACCGTTCAGGGTGGGCGATTCGTCACGATCACATCCACCGCTTCTGCACATCATCGACATGTGGATTCCTCGGACGGGTGCGACGCACAATTGGGCCGCAAAACAGCATGCATGTCGAGATCTTCGGCCGATGAACGCGGTCGCACGGAGGTGTCGTATGCATGTGGATCGCGTTCGTCAGATGCGTGTTGCGAGGTGTCGTTCCGCCCGGCGTCTTGGAGCGGCAGCGCTCCTCGCCATCGCCTGCTGTCCCGTCATCTGGCAGGGAGGCTGCGCGAGCGGCTCGGGCGTTCTCGGGCGGCCTGCAACGGTCTTCGCGCCCGTCGAGGAGGTCAGCCTCGGAGGCGCGTTCACCGATCTTGATGCCACCTTCGTCGTGCGCGTCGCTTCGACGGGCCGCACGCGTGCGCATCGCCCGGAGCGGGCGGCGACGCGGATGGTGCCCGCCTCGACCTTCAAGATTCCGATCTCCATCGCGGCACTCGAGACGGGCGTCGCCGACGGCCCGGAGTTCGCGATTGCGTGGGATGCCACGAGATACCCACTCTCGGACGAGGCGCCGGAGTCGTGGCGTCAGGATCTCACGCTGCGTTCCGCGTTCGCCAACTCCTCGGAGTGGTTCTATCGCGAGCTCGTGCGCCGCATCGGAACGGATCGCATGAGCGGCTGGACCGTGCGACTCGGATTCGGCGCCTTCGAGAGCAGCGACGGCATCCCTGCCGGCGACACCGGTCGGTTCTGGCTCGATGGTCGACTTCGCATCTCCGCGATCGAGCAGGTTGACTTCATCGAACGGTTCGTGCGGGGCGAGCTGCCGATCGCCGACGCGACCGCGCTCACCATGCGAAGCATCATGCTGATCGACGAGATCCGCCACGACGACGGCAGCACGACGCGGCTCTTCGGCAAGACCGGCACGAGCGCGCCCGACGGCGGAACGCCCCTCGGCTGGCTCGTGGGCTTCGTCGAACACGATGACGAGACGCTCTTCTTCGCCCTCAACATCTCCCACGAGCGGCTGCTCGAGGATTTCGGCCGCGCCCGCCGAGCTGCGATCGTGATGGAGGCGCTGGATGCGTTGGAGCTGGTGCCGCGAGAGGCGAAGTGAGACGGTCGATCGTCGGCCGAAGTCGCGTCGTCGCTGGCTTGGCATTGTTCTCGCTCAACGCGCGGTGAGATCCGCGAGGGCTTCGCGGAGCGACGGGTACGCGAACTCGAAGCCTGCCTCGAGCAGGCGCGTCGGGACGACGAAGCGGCCGTAGAGGGCGAGTTCGGGGTCGGTGCGCATGAGGAGCGGGGCGCCGATCCGAACCATCCACTCGAAGGCGGGCAGTCCGATCGGCATGCCGATCGCTCGGCGCAGCGTGCGCATGAACTCGACCTGCGCGACCGGGTGCGGCGCCGATGCGACATACGCGCCGCGCATCGTCTCGTCGATGATGGCTCGCTCGATGATCCGGTTCATGTCGAGCTCATGAATCCAGCTCATGCCCTGACGCCCCGATCCGACGCGACCGCCGAGACCAAGGCGGGCCAGGAGCGAGAGTCGGGCGAGCGCCCCGCCGCCTGCGCCGCGGTCGCGGCCGATGACGAAGCTGGTGCGAAGCGCGACGGTGCGCTGGCCGGGCAGCGCGCCCTCGGCCAACGCCGCCTCCCACGCCTGACCGACAAAGGGCGCGAGGCCATATCCGAAGGGCGAACGCTCGTCGCAGACAAGCGTCGGTGGATCACCGTAGATGTGGGCGGTGCTCATCTGCACCCAGACAGGCGGCGGCGAGCGCACGGCGCGCACCGCTTCGCCGAGCACGCGCGTCGCCTCGACGCGCGAGCGAAGAATCTCATCCTTGTGGTCAGGCGTCTTGATGCAGTCGACGGTACGGCCGGCGAGATTGACGAGGGCATCGGCCCCGTCGAGTTCCGCGCTCCACGCCCCGAGCGTACGGGCGTCCCATCCGACATGACGCCATCCGCCTGCGACCCGCGGTGCGGTGCGCGACAGGATGATCACGCTCCACCCTTTCGACGCGAGATGCTCGGCGAGCGAGACGCCGACAAATCCGCTTCCGCCCGCTATGACCACGGTTGGCATACGCGGATGGTAGCACCGCGAAAGACGCGGAACGAGCATCCGGCCAGCGCCCGTCGGTTGAGCGTTCGCTTACCGCGCCATCGCCGCTACGCAGGTGGCGAGTGTCTCGCGATATTCTTTGATATGCGGATGATCGGCGGGGAGCGATTGCTCGGCCATGGCGACGGCCTCTTCCAGCTCGGTCAACGCCGATGCGAGATCCTTGTTCTCGAGCCGGGCCGTGCCCGAGCGCCACAGCAGGCGTGCGAGGTCCGGTGAACCGTTGGGAGTGACGCGACGCTGGATGACGAGCGCTTCGTCCCACCCCGCTCGCGCGTCGAGCGTCTTGCCGAGTCCTTGTTGCGCGCGAGCCAGGTTGCTGAGACCGAGCGCGATCTGCATATGTCCGGCGGGGAGAGACCTCCGGCGGATCTCGAGCGCTTCGCGGAAGAGCGGTTCGGCCTCGGTGAGCCTGTTCTGGTCCTGCAGAAGTCGTGCGAGGTGGCTGATGGCGTTGGCCATATCCGGATGCCCGCTCGGATGCGCCGCTCGATCGATCGCCATCGCCTCGCGGTAGAGCGCCTCGGCCTCGACCACCTTGTTCTGGTTGTGCAGGACGAGCGCGAGGTTGTTCAGGCCCGAGACGATGTTCGGATGTCCAGCCGGAAGTGCGGCACGCCAGATCGCGAGCGCTTCACGGCGGAGCGGTTCGGCCTCCGCAAGGCGGTTCTGGGCCTGCAGCAGAACTGCGAGGCCGCTGACGCTCACGGCAATCTCCGGATGCTCGGCTGGGTAGGCGGCGCGGCGAATCGCGAGCGCCTCGCGGAAGAGGGGCTCTGCCTCGGCGGGCTTGTTCTGGGCCTGAAAGAGCCCCGCGAGATTGTTCAGGCTGGCGGCGATGTCGGGATGTCCGGCGGGGAGGGCTGCGCGTCGGATCACGAGCGCTTCGCGGAGAAGCGGTTCGGCCTCGGTGAGATTTCCCTGCGCGTACAGGAGCCATGCGAGGTTGTTCATGCCCCGAGCGATCTCCGGGTGCCCGGCGGGGAACGCCGCGCGGCGGATCGCCAACGCTTCGCGCTGGAGCGGCTCGGCTTCGGCGAGATTGTTGTGAGCCTGCAGCAGCTTCGCGAGGTTGTCCAGGCTGATCGCGATGTCGGGATGCCCGGCGGCGACGGTCGCACGGCGGATCTTCAGCGCCTCGCGGTAGAGCGGCTCGGCCTCGGCGAGTCTGTTCTGGGCATGCAGAAACGAGGCGAGATTGTTGAGGGCCTGGGCGATCTCTGGGTGTCCGGCGGGGAGCGCGGCGCGGAGGATCGCGAGCGATTCGCGGTAGAGCGGTTCGGCCTCGGCGACCTTGTGCTGGTCATCGAGGAGACTCGCGAGGTTGTTCAATCCTGTGGCGATCTGCGGGTGCCCGGCGGGAAGGGCATCGCGCCAGCTTGCCAGCGCTTCGCGAAAGAGCGCCTCGGCCTCGGCGGGCCTGTTCTGGTGATACAGGAGATTCGCGAGGTTGTTCACGCTCGCGGCGATGTCAGGATGCCCCACGCGGAGTTCCGCGCGGCGGATCGCCAGCGCCTTCCGCAGGTTCGGCTCGGCCTGCGCGTAACGGCCCAGCGACTGCAGCGTTCTGCCGATCGTGTCGCGCACGCTCGCCTCGACCAGCGGCTGGTCCGCGAGCGATCCCGCCTCCGCTTCGCCCGCATCGAGCTTCCTGATCGCCGCCTCCATCACCTGCACCACGGTGACCGTGTCTTTCAGCGGCTCGCCAGTCGCCGCATCCCTGGGCAGGTTCGCCGGATCGACCGCGGCGAGCATCTCCGTCTGGAATGCCGCCACCGCCCTGGCGATCGCGGCCTGGCTCTTCGCTTCGGCTTCCTGCTCCCTCGCGTTGGCTGCCTGTCTCTCCGCCTCCGTCTGCTGGGTAACGGCCTCGGCCCGCGCCTCGTCCGCCTGCTTCCGCTGCTCATGCTCGGCTCGCCCGGCCTGCACGGCGAGATCCCGCTGATCGCTGGCGACCTTGAACTGCCACGCGAAGGCGACCACGCCGATGAGGAGCGCCGCCGCCACCGCGCTGCCCGCGGCCACCGGACCCTTGTTGCGCCGAATCACCTTCTTCAGGCGGTAGGACGCGCTCGGCGGGGCGGCGAGCACCGCCTCGCCGCTGAGAAAACGCTTGATGTCCATACCGAGGCCGCTCGCCGTCTCGTATCGCCGCTGGCGATCCTTATCGAGCGCCTTCATCACGATCCAGTCCAGCTCGCCGCGCACCAGCGTGCCCAGTCGCTTCGGCTCGGTGTGTCGCCGGGCCGCGACGCTCGCGATGGTGTCGGTGTTGGTACTGAGACGCGTGGAGGGTTTCGGCGGGTCGACCTCGCGGATGATCCGTCGCATCTCGGCGTAGGCCGCCGAGCGGAGCGCTTGACCCGCGAAGGGTGTCGTGCCGGTGAGCAGTTCGTACAGCAGCACGCCGAGGCTGTAGACATCGGTTCGCGTGTCGATGTCGAGACTGCCCTCGGCCTGCTCCGGGCTCATGTACTCCGGCGTGCCGATCAACTGCTGGTGCTCGGTGAAGAGCGTTTTCTCCGTCAGTTTGCTCGCCGTCGCCTTCGCGATGCCGAAGTCAATGACCTTGGCGTGCGGCCGACCGTCCTGCGTGGACACGAGAATGTTGCTCGGCTTGATGTCGCGGTGGATGATCCCCTTGGTATGGGCATGCTGCACGGCGTTGCAGACCTGCGCAAACAATTCAAGCCGATCCTCGATGCGCAGATTGTTCTTGTCGCAGTACTCGACGAACGGAATGCCCTTGACCAGCTCCATCACAAAGAAGGGCCGACCCGTCTCCGTCGCTCCCGCATCCAGCACCCGAGCGATGTGGGGATGGTCCATCATCGCCAGCGCCTGCCGCTCCTGTTCGAAGCGCGCGACGACCTGCAGCGTGTCCATGCCCAACTTGATGATCTTGAGCGCGACCTTGCGCTGGACCGGTCGCTCCTGTTCGGCCATGAAGACGGAGCCGAACCCGCCCTCGCCGATGGCCTGCAGAATCTTGTATGGACCGATGCGCGTGCCTGGCCCTTCGCGAATTGTCGCGAAGGAATGCACAGGACTCTCCGAGGAGTCCGCGGTGGGGGACTCGTCGACGGGCGCGCCGGCCGTGGGTGAAGACATGAAATTTGCCGCACCGTCGTGTGCGCGGAGGAGCGCCTCGATCTCCTTGCGGAGCGCCGCGTCGTCGCCGCACACACGAGCGAGGTACGCCTCGCGTTCGGATCGAGCGAGGTCGATCACATGCTCGAATATCTCTTGGAGCTTCCCGGCCATCATGTCGATCCTTCATGCCTGCTCGTGCAGGCGTTGAAACAGCCACGCCCGCGCGAACGCCCAGCGTCGCTCCACCGTGCTCGTCGAGAGCCCGAGCGCTTGGGCCGTCTGCTCGACGCTCAGGCCCGCGAAGAATCGCAGCCGCACGATGGCCGCGCCGTCGGGGGATTCAATTCCCAGGCGACGGATCAGGTCATCGAACCGCAGGATCTGTTCGGGCTCCTGCTGCGAGAGCGCGGCGACATCTTCGAAATCGGTCGCGGAGCGTCGTCGCGCGGCCTCGGCGTCGGGGCCACCGCCGCCTCGCTTGAGCCGCAAGCGGCCCTTGGCGTGGTCGAGCAGGACTTGGCGCATCGCTTCCGCCGCGGCGGCGTAGAAGTGTGCGCGCCCTTCCCACGGCACCTGGCGCGGTCCCGACAGCTTGATGTATGCCTCGTGCACGATCGCCGTCGCCGAGAGGGTGTGCCCAGCTCGTTCCCCCGCCAGACCCTGTTGGGCTGCACTGCGCAGTTGCGCGTAGACCAGCGGCAGGAGTCGATCGGCGGCAGCCTTGTCGCCATTCGCCGCCGCCACCATGAGGACGGTGGCGTCCTCGGTGGTGGCGGGCGGCGTTGGATGGTCGGGACCGCCGGCCGAGGGAGGTTCGTTGGAGGACATCCAACGAATCCTAATCGTGCAGGGGCGCGGAGGCGGCGGCGCTGTCGATCCGTTGCGTGTTCTGCCGCGACAACACCGAAAACGGGGCGGGAAGCGTGACGATCCAGCCGCGGGGCTCGCCGTTGAACACGCCTTCGCCGACGATGGTGGTGCCGTTGGCGGAGATGTCGCGCGTGTAGTCCAACTCCCAGCCGGTGAGGTCCACGCCAAGCGTCGGTAGATAGGTGTTGAGATCGACCGTGCCGAGTTCTGGCGACCAGAGCGTCGCGGTCGCTTCGAATCCGAAGAAGCTGTAGCCGCCGACGAGCGAGCCATCGTCGCTCACCGTGTAGGCGATCGCGTTCGTCGCGCCCGGGAGCATGCCGATGTCCTGGGCGATGCCGTCGGTCCAGACGACCGCGTGCGCGCCGCTGAAGCCCACGACGACACTCCCGTCACCGCTCACGCCGTACGCACTGGAGCCGGCATCGCCAGGTGCGAGCAGACCGAGATCCTGCATGCCGCCGGACAGGGTCCAGACGAAGGCGCGGTCGCCCTCGGATGTGCCCGACACGCCGACGATCGTGCTGCCGTCGCGGCTGACCTTGCGTCCTTCGGAGGTCATGCCACCGGGCAGCGTGCCGAGGGACTGCATGCCGCCGTCGATCGTCCAGCGAAACGCGGTCGTGTTGAAGTCCGCGTCGAATGAGATGCCCGTCACGCAGGTGCCGTCGCCGCTGACGCCAGAGCCAGACGAAGCCACGCCGCCGGGCAACACGCCGAGGTCCTGCATGCCGCCCGCGGCCGTCCAGCGATGGGCACGGGCCGTCTCTTCGGGGAAGAAGAGGAAGATGCCGCCGACGATCACCGAGCCGTCGGAACTGATGTCCTCCGCCGAGGTCGCGTACGCACCGCGAGGCATGCCGATGTCGACGAGCCCGGATGATGTCCAGCGATATCCAACGGCGAAATCGACATTGGCAGCGACGGCGGAGCCCTTGGCGCTCACGGCGGAAGCGCCGGAGAAGGAACTGCCCGGCGGCAAGCCGACGCTCGTGATGGACTGGGCAGACACGCTCGATGCCAACGCCAGCGTTCCGGCAGCGGCCGCGAGGCACAGGGCGGGGGTCAGACGAACGACACGGATGGGCGAAGCGCCCGCTTGATGACGCATGACAATGCTCCACTCTTCAAGACGGCTCCGGGCTCGCTCGGGCCACACGATGGCGACGCGAACCGGATGTCCGCCCCTCAAGCGACGCCCCAGCGAGCGGACCTTCACGATTTTGAAGATTCGTGGTGGGGGGAGCAGCAGAAGGAGAGCAGCAGATGAGAACAGCGGAACAGCAGTGGCAGAACGCAGCCGCTTGGGCTTTTTGCTGCTGCTCTGCTTTCTGTGGCGG